>CAWHQC010000028.1:0-353522 GCA_963831425.1 uncultured Gemmatimonadales bacterium
CATGGGGCCGCCGCGCTGCCGCCCTGCCCGAGCTGCTCGAGCTGCTCGATCCCGCGTCGGTCGCGGTGTGGACGGTGGACCGGGGCTCGCACGAGGCGATCGGCGCCGCGGCGGCGCTGCGGCCGCCGGAGAGCGTGGTCGTGACCGGTGACGCGCCGGCGGCCCAGGTGGTGATCGCCTTCGACCTGCCTGACGCCGCGCGCCTGCGCCAGCTCGCCGGCGCGGGGGAGCTCGTGCTGCTCGTGCCGCCGGGCACGGAAGACTACGTCGAGCGCATGGCCTCGCCGCGGCGCCCGCTTCGGCTGCCGGGCGCCCTGGACGCGGCAACTAGCGTGGCCGCCGCCCGGCGCGCGGCGATCGTCCGCGCGCTCGAGCCGGGGCCCCCGGAGCGGGCCCTTCTCACGCTCGCGCCCCTGTTCGAGCGGCACGACCCGTCGGCGGTGGCTGCCGCGCTGTTCGAGCTCTGGACCGCGGCAGCGGGCTCCGCGGCGCCGGCGCCCGTGCCGGACATCCCCGCCACGGCGCGCGTGTTCGTGGGGATCGGCAAGAAGGACGGCGCCACGGTCAACGACATCGTCGCCGTGCTGACCAAGGAGGTGCGGGTGGAGCGCGGAAAGATCGGGCGGGTGGAGCTGCGCGACGCATTCGCCCTGGTGGAGCTCCCGGCCCAGGACGCGGAGCGGGTGGCGGAGGCGCTCAACGGCACGACGATCCGGCGGCGGCGGGTGACCGCGCGGGTCGATCGCGGCGCGCCAACGGCCCGCGGCGCGCCAACAACCCGCGGCACATCGCCCGCGCGGGGGCGCCGGGGCAGCGCCTAGCGCTTCCGGTTGACCCGGTCCTTCAGGGCCTTGCCGGCGCGGAACGCCGGCACCCTGGAGGCGCGGATGTCGATCGCCTTGCCGGTACGCGGGTTCAGCCCGGCGCGCGCGGCCCGCTTCCGGATCTCGAAGTTGCCGAACCCGCTCAGCGCCACCTTCCCGCCCCGCTCGAGCTCCGACGCGATCACCCCGTCCGGCGCGAAGAAGAGCTCCGTGATCTGGGCGGCGCGCGCGCGCGTCACCTCGAGCCGCCGGGCCACGACGCCGATCAGCTCCTGCTTGTTCACCGAGTCTCCTTGAGGACGGGCGACGAATATCGCCGCGCGGCCGAACCGGCCGCAAGGTGGTTGGCGCGAATCCCTCCGCGCTCTAGATTTGCGGGCCTCCCCTCAAGCATCGCGGAGCATCGGGAATGAATTACGGATCGCACCCCGGCTGGATCGAGGTGATCAGCGGGGTCATGTTCGCGGGCAAGAGCGAAGAGCTGATCCGGCGGGTGCGGCGCGCGATCATCGCGCGCCGGCGAGTCCAGGTGTTCAAGTCGCACCTCGACCGCCGCTATACCGGGCTCTACTCCGTCTCCAGCCACGACGGCACGGAGCTGGAGGCGTCGCCCGTGGATTCGGCAGCGGAGATCTTCCGGCTGGTCCGTTCCGACACGCAGCTCGTCGCGATCGACGAGGCGCAGTTCCTCGACCCCGATATCGTCACGGTGGCCACCCTCCTCGCGGGCCGGGGTGTGCGCGTCATCCTCGCGGGCGTCGACACCGATTTCCGCGGCGAGCCGTTCGGCGCGATGGGCGAGCTGATGGCGGTGGCGGAGATGGTGGACAAGCTGCAGGCGATCTGCGTGGTGTGCGGCGACCCCGCCTGCCGCAATCAGCGGCTGCTCGACGGGAAGCCGGCCCGCTGGGATTCGCCCACGATCATGGTGGGCGGCCGCGAGAGCTACGAAGCGCGCTGCCGCCACTGCCACAAGGTGCCCCGGCGCGACGAAGACCAGACCGCCCTCCTCTGATGCTGAACGTGGCCCTGACGGGGAACATCGCGGCGGGGAAGTCCGCCGTGGCGGAGCTGTTCCGCGCCTGGGGCGCGACCCTGATCGACGCCGACCGGCTGGCGCGCGAGGCGCAGGCGCCGGGGACCCCCGGGCTCCGCGCGATCGCCGAGCGGTTGGGGCAGGACCTCGTCGGCGCCGATGGCGCCCTCGACCGCGCCGCGCTCCGCCGGCGGGTGCTGGCCGATCCCGCGGCGCTCGCCGAGCTCAACGGGATCGTCCATCCGGAGGTGTTCCGCCGCCGGCGCGCGCTCGAAGCGGAGGCGCGGCGCCGGGGCGACCGGATCGTAGTGAGCGACATTCCGCTGCTGTTCGAGGCGGCGGACCCCACCGCGTTCGACGTGGTGGTGCTGGTGGACGCCCCGGAGCCGGTGCGGCGAGCACGGCTCATCACGGAGCGCGGGCTCTCCGCGCCGGAGGCAGACCGGATGCTGGCGGCGCAGGCGCCGAGCGGCCCCAAGCGCGAGCGGAGCACGTTCGTCATCGACAACGACGGCGACCGCGCCACACTCGAAGCGCGGGCGCGCGAGGTCTGGACGGCGCTCCTCGCGCGCGCTTGACCCGGCCACGCGGCCCACCTATTGTCCCACGCGCCACCCCAGACCTCGAGTCTCCCGTGTCGAAGGTACCGGACGAGCTGGTCTACACCCCCGAGCACGAATACGTGGCGCGCACCGGCGAGACCGGCGTCGTGCGCATCGGCATCACGGATTACGCGCAGGGCGAGCTGGGCGACGTCGTGTTCGTCAGCCTGCCGAAGCCCGGGGAACGGCTCGACTCGCACCAGTCGTTCGGCACCATCGAGGCGGTCAAGGCGGTTTCGGAGCTGTACAGCCCGATGGCGGGTGAGGTGGTCGAGGTGAACGGCGCGCTCGACGCCGATCCGGCGGCGGTCAATCGCGATCCCTACGGCGAAGGCTGGATGATCACGCTGCGGATCCCCGACCCGAAAACGCTCGACGGGCTGCTGTCACCGGCGGACTACCGGGCGCATATCGGGGAGTGACCGTGATGGTCACGGGGAGGGTGGTGTGAGCTGCGGGAACGAGCGGAACCTGCACGCGATGACCTTTAGTGCCCCGAGAGAGCGGTCTCGGGGCTTTTTTGTGCCCGGCGTCCGGCGTGCCGCCAGCCCCCGAGCACCCTCAATCCAGGAGTCCCGTCCGGTATGACCACCACCCTCCCACCCACTCCTGCCGCGCCCGAGATCGACGTCCTCCACCCCGGCCACTTTGCCTATCGCCACATCGGACCGCGGCGCGAGGATCTCGCGGAGATGCTCCGGCTGCTCGGCTACGGCAGCCTCGACGAGTTCATCGACGCGGTGGTCCCGTCGGAGATCCGGTTGCGCCGGCCGCTCGCGCTGCCGCCGGGCCGGAGCGAGCGCGAAGTGCTCCAGGCGCTCCGCGGGCTGGCCGGGATGAATCGCGTGTTCCGGTCCTACATCGGCCTGGGCTACGCCGGGACGTTCACCCCCCAGGTGGTGCAGCGGAACGTGCTCGAGAACCCCGGCTGGTACACGGCCTACACGCCGTACCAGGCGGAGATCTCCCAGGGCCGGCTCGAGGCGCTGCTCAACTTCCAGACGATGGTGTCCGACCTGACGGGGCTCGAGATCGCCAACGCCTCGCTGCTCGATGAGGCCACCGCGGCGGCGGAGGCGATGCACCTGACGCACGCGGTGAGCCGGACGAAGGCCCCGCCCGTGTACCTGGTGGACGAGTACTGCCATCCGCAGACGATCGCCGTGGTGCGGACCCGGGCGGAGGCCCGCGGGATCCGGATCGAGGTCGGTGAGCCCGAGACGTTCGACTTCGGTCCCGGCGTCATCGGCGCGCTGGTGCAGTATCCCGCCACCGACGGGGCCATCCGCGACTTCCGGCGCCTGTGCGAGCGGGCCCACGCGGCGGACGCGCTGGTGACCGCCGCGACCGACCTCCTGAGCCTGACCGTGCTCCTGCCCCCCGGCGAGTGGGGGGCCGACATCGCCGTGGGCAACAGCCAGCGCTTCGGCGTGCAGATGGGGTACGGCGGGCCGCACGCCGCCTTCTTCGCCACGCGCGATGCGTACAAGCGGTTCCTCCCGGGCCGCATCATCGGCGTGTCGAAGGACCGCGATGGGCGCGCGGCGCTCCGGATGGCGCTCCAGACGCGTGAGCAGCACATCCGCCGCGACAAGGCCACGAGCAACGTCTGCACCGCCCAGGTGCTGCTCGCGGTCATGGCGAGCATGTACGCGGTCTACCACGGCCCCGGCGGCCTTCGCCGCATCGCCGAGCGGGTGCACGAGCGGACGGTGCTGCTGGCCAACGCGCTCCGCCGGCTCCGCTACCGCGTGGTGCACGACTCCTACTTCGATACCATCTGCGTCGAGATCCCCGAGTGGGCGCTCCCCCGGCTGCTCGATGCCGCGCGCACACGCATGATCAACCTGCGGCCGCTCCCGCCGACGCGGCTCTGCATCGCGCTCGACGAGACCGTGACGCTGGGCGATCTGGCGGACCTGATCGCCGTGTTCTCGCTCAACGAGGCGCTGCCGTTCATGCTGGAGGACATCGGGGTGCGGCCCGAGCGCGCCATCCCGCCGGCGCTCGAGCGCCGCTCGGCGTACCTCGCGCATCCGGTGTTCCATCTGCACCACTCCGAGACCGAGATGCTGCGCTATATCAAGCGGCTCGAGGCCCGCGATCTTTCGCTCACCAGCGCGATGATCCCGCTCGGCTCGTGCACGATGAAGCTCAACGCCACGACCGAGATGATGCCGGTGAGCTGGCGAGAGTTCAACCGGCTGCACCCGTTCGCCCCGCGGGACCAGGCAGCGGGCTACGAGCTGATGTTCCGCCAGCTCGAGTACCAGCTCGCCGAAATCACGGGGTTCAGCGCGGTGTCGCTCCAGCCGAACGCCGGGTCGCAGGGCGAATATGCCGGCCTGCTGGTCATTCGTGCGTGGCACCGGTCCCGGGGCGACGGTCACCGCACCACCTGCCTCATCCCGGAGTCGGCCCATGGCACCAACCCCGCCAGCGCGGTGATGGCCGGGATGCGGGTGGTGCCGGTCGGGAGCGACGAGCACGGCAACGTGGATGTCGCCGACCTCACGGCCAAGGCCGCGGCGCATCGCGACACGCTGGCGGCGCTGATGGTCACCTACCCGTCGACCCACGGCGTGTTCGAGGGCTCCATCCGTGAGATCTGCCGGATCGTCCACGAGCAGGGCGGCCAGGTCTACATGGATGGCGCCAACATGAATGCCCAGGTGGGTCTGTGTCGCCCGGGCGACATCGGCGCCGACGTCTGCCATCTGAACCTGCACAAGACGTTCTGCATTCCCCACGGGGGCGGCGGCCCCGGCATGGGGCCGATCGGCGTGGCGAAGCACCTGGCGCCGTTCCTGCCGGGGCATCCGATCGTGGATCTCGACCACCCGCGGGCCTGCGGCACGGTTCCGCCGCGCCCTGGGGAAGCGCGTCGATTCTCCCGATCTCATGGGCGTACATCGCCCTCATGGGCTACGACGGCCTGGCCGAGGCGACCAGAATCGCGATCCTCAACGCGAACTACATCGCACGCCGGCTCGAGGGCTATTACGCCGTCCTGTACACCGGGCCGCACGGCCTGGTCGCGCACGAGTGCATCATCGACACCCGGCCGTTCAAGGCCTCCGCCGGGGTCGACGTGGAGGATATCGCCAAGCGCATCATCGATTACGGCTTCCACCCGCCGACGGTCTCGTTCCCCGTGGCCGGCACGCTGATGATCGAGCCGACCGAGAGCGAGTCGAAGGAAGAGCTCGACCGCTTCTGCGACGCGCTGATCGCGATCCGGGAGGAGATCCGGGAGATCGAGGAAGGCCGTGCGGACCGCGGGAACAACCTGCTCACCAACGCCCCGCACACGCTGGAGCAGGTCATTGCCGACGGCTGGGACCGGCCGTACCCGCGGGAGCGCGCCGCCTATCCATCTCACGCCGTGCGGGAGCACAAGGTCTGGCCGACGGTCGGGCGGATCGACAGCGCGTACGGCGACCGGAACCTGGTGTGCACCTGCCCGCCGGTGGCGGCGTACGGGTGAGGGCGGAAGGACGGAAGGGCGGAAAGCGGGGGTGATGCAGGGGTACGTACTCTGGGCCGACCTCGTTCCGCGCCCGGGGTGGCGGAATATGGCGATCGACCGCACGCTGCTCGAGCGGGCGCAGGCAGGGCGAGCGCTGGCTCCGCCTCTATCGCGTGGGACCCGCCCTGCCTCTCGTTCGGTCGGCACGAACCCGCTTCGCGCCGGTACGACGCCGAGCGGATCGCGGAGCTCGGGCTGGCGGTGGTCCGCCGGCCCACGGGCGGGCGCGCCGTCTGGCACGCGGGTGAGCTCACCTACGCCGTAGCCGCACCGAGCGGCGGCCTGGGCTCGCTCCGGAATGCCTGCGACGAGATCCACCGCATGCTCCGGACGCGCTGCTCCTCGCTCGGGCGCGGCCACCGCGCCGGCACCGGCTCGCCGGGCGGCCCGGTGGATGCCGGCGCCTGCTTCTCTCGGCCCGCGGGCGGGGAGCTCATGGTCGAAGGCGGAAAGATCGTCGGCAGCGCCCAGGTGCGGCAGGGTGCGGCGTTCCTGCAGCACGGGAGCATCCTGCTCGAGGGCGATCAACCACCGTGGCGAGCGTGACCCGGGGCCCGGCCCCGCCCGACCTGTCGGCTCCGCTCGCGCGGGTGCTCGGCCGGCCGATCGCTCGTGAACGGGTGGCGCAGGCGATCGCCGCCGCGGCCGCCGCCCGCTGGGGCCCGCCCGCCCGTCTGGTCGAGGCGCCCGCGGAGGTCCTCGATCGCGCCGAGGCGCACGGCGCGCGCTTCCGCTCGCCCGCGTGGACCTGGACCGGCACGAACGCCGTGACGCCACCGCCCCGCCCTGCTACATTCTCAGCACCCCCAGCATCGTTCACCCCGGAGCCCTGTGGCGCGCACGACCTGGCCTGGCACGTGCCTCGCCGCGATCGTCCTGGCCGCGCCGCCCGTCTCGGCGCAGCGAGACGCCGGGCGGGCGAGCATCGTCATCGTGACCGGCAGCGAGGCCGCGGTGCCCATCCCGACGCTGATGGAAGGCCCGCAGGCGTCGACCGGCAACATCGACATCGCGGACCAGCTCTTTCTCCGGCTGGCCGAGCTGGGACCGACCCTGATGACCGCGGGCGACCGGGCATTCCTGCCGCTCCTGGCGCGGAGCTGGACCCGGCGCGACTCGGTGACGCTCGCCTTTCATCTCGATCCCCGCGCCCGGTGGCATGACGGCGTGCCGGTGACGGCGGCCGACGTCGTCTTCACCTTCGAGCGGGCGCGCAACCCGGCGCCTCGCCCCCGGCTGGCCGAGCTGCTGCGGCACATCACCTCGGTGACCGCGGAAGGCAGAACGGCGTGGTCTTCCGCTTCACCCATGCCCTACGCCGAGCAGCTCTACGACGCCGTGTTCCACGTGGCGCCCCTGCCCGCGCATCTGCTCGGCCGATCCCGGCCGACGCGCTCGCCGTCCGCGCCGTTCGTGCAGGCAGCCGGTCGGGAGTGGGCCCTACCGCTGGGTGCGACGCGTGCCCGGACAGTTCGTCGAGCTCGCGGCCGAACCCGCGGCTTTTTTCTCGGCGCGCCCGGCGATCCGAGCGGGTCTTCTTCCGGCTGGCCGCGGACCCCGAGGCGCGGCTGAATCTGCTGCTCGCGGGCCAGGCCGACGCGATGGACAACATTCCTCCGCCCCGCGCGAACGTGGCGCGCGTGCGCGCCGACTCGGACCTGCGCGTGGTGACCGTGCCGTCTCCCACGATCGGCTTCCTGCTGTTCAACCAGCGGGACCCACGCGACCCGCGACCGGCCGCATCCCATCCTGGCGGACATCGCGGTCCGCCGCGCGATCGGCCTGGCGCTCGACCGCCGGCTCATGGTGCGCGCGATGCTCGGTGACGCGGGTGAGGTGCCCTACGGCCCCGCCTCGCCGATCCTGTGGATCCGGCACGGGCACCGCGGCCGCGCGGCCCGAACGCCGCGGAGGCCCGCCGTCTGCTGGCGGCGCGGGGGTGGGCGGATCACGACGGTGACGGCGTGCTCGATCGCACGGGCTGCCCCTCGCGCTCACGCTCACGCTGCCCAACACGAGCGCCATCCGGCGGCAGATGGCGCTGCAGGTCGCAGGAGCAGCTTCGCCAGATCGGCATCCGCCTCGACACTCGAGCAGCTGGAGGTCTCCACGTGGAACGAGCGCCGGACCGCCGGCCGAGTTCGACGTCGACTTCTCGGCGATCGAGCCAGGATCCCTCGCCGACGGGACTCACGCAGGGCTGGATCGTGCGACGGCGGGACCAACGTCGCCCGGTACTGCGACCCGGCGGTGGACTCGCTGCTCGTGTCCGCCGCGCGGGCCACGGCGACCCGGGCGCCGCGTGGCACGCGGTGCTCCGCGGATCGAGGATGACGCGCCCGCCGTGTTCATGTACGCGCCGAGCTACGTGTACGCGGTCAGTCGCCGGTTCACCAACGTGCGGATCCGTCCGGAGTCGTCCTGGCTTGCCCTCAGCGAGTGGACCGTGGCCGCGCCCGACCGCGCCGGCACGACGGGGCACTGAGGTGGGGCGATGGCTGCTCCGACGGGCGCTGCAGGCCATCGTCACCTTCGTGCTCGCCGTCGTGCTGCTGTTCTTCCTTTCCCACGTGCTCCCCGGCGACCCGCTGTCCCGACTCGGCGAGAGCCGCCCGCTGACGGCGGCGGAAATCGCGGCGCTCCGGGCCCGCTACGGACTCGACCAGCCGCTCGGCTCCCAGCTGGGGTCGTTCCTGGCCGGGCTGGCGCGCGGCGATCTCGGCACCTCCATCGAGTACGGCCGGCCGGTCAGCGCGCTGATCGCCGAACGGCTGCCCGCCACGCTGCTGCTCGGCGGCACGGTGCTGCTGCTCAACTTCACGGTCGGGCTCTGGCTCGGAGTGCGGCAGGCCGTGCGGCGGGGAAGAGAGAGGACCGGTGGCTCACCACCCTGTCGCTCGCCGGCTACGCCATGCCGTCGTTCTGGCTCGGCCTGGTGCTGGCATGGCTCGTCGGGGTGGAGCTGGCGGCTGCTGCCCGCGGCCGGCATGCAGGACCCGCTGCTGCCGAGGGCGGCCTGCTCGCGGGCAGCGCCGACGTGCTCCGCCACCTCGTGCTCCCGGCGCTGACGCTGTCGGTGGTGAGCATCGCGGCAACGATGCGCTACCAGCGGACGCGATGCTCGAGGTGCTGCGTCTTCCTTATATCGTGACCGCCCGGGCCAAGGGCCTGCGCCGAGCGCGAGTGACCTGGCGGCACGCCTGGCGCAACGCCCTGTTCCCGGTGATCACGCTGTTCGGGCTCTGGCTCCCGATCCTGGTCAGCGGATCGGTGTTCGTCGAGGCGGTTTTCGCCTGGCCCGGGCTGGGGTCGCTCGCGCCGGCGGCGGTGGGCAGCCGGGACTACCCGCTGCTGATGGGCGCCTCGGTGCTGGTGGCGGCGATCGTCGTGCTCGCGGCCTGCTGACCGATGTGGCCTACGCCCTGCTGGATCCGCGGGTGCGGCTGGCGTGACCGCCGCGGCCGAGGCGCTCCTGGCGCGTGGCGGGCCCCGACGGGCGTGCGGGGCTCGCGCTTCCTGCTGTTCCTCGTGCTGCTCGCCGCCGTGGCGGACCCTGGTCCTGCCCGATCCGCTCCGCGCAATCCGACCTGCTGGCTGGCGGCGCTGCCGCCGAGCCTGGAGCATCCGTTCGGCACCGACCAGCTCAGCCGCGACGTGCTGTCCCGCGTGGTGAGCGGCGCGCGGGTCTCGCTCGCGCGTGGCGATGCTGGCGGTGGCGCTGTCGGTCACGCTCGGCGCGGCGTCGGCCTCGTGGCGGGCTACCAGGGCGGCGCGGTGGATGCCGCGCTCATGCGGCTGGTGGACGCCGCGCTCGCGGTGCCGCGGCTGTTCCTGCTGCTCCTCGTGCTCGCGGTGCCGGACCGGGTGCCGCTCATCGCGCTGATCGTCCTCATCGGCGCCACGGGCTGGTTCGCGACCAGCCGGCTGATCCGCGCCGAGGTGCTGCGACTCAGGGAAGAGGCGTTCGTGCGCGCCGCCGAAGCGCTCGGCGCCTCGCGGCGACGGATTATCTTCCGGCATCTGCTGGTGAACTCCGCCGGACCGCTGCTGGTCGCGGCGACGCTGGGCGTGGGCGACGTGATCCTCCTCGAGGCCGGACTCTCCTTCCTGGGTCTCGGCGTGCAGCCGCCCACGCCGTCCTGGGGCGGCATGATCCTGGACGCGCGCTCCGTGCTGGTGACGGCACCGTGGGTCGGGATTTTCCCGGGCCTCGCGATCACCCTGACCGTGCTGGCCACCAATCTCCTGGGCGACGCGCTGCGCGACGCTCTCGATCCCCGAGGCGCATGACCCGAGTTCTCGACGTCCGCGACCTGCGCGTGTCCTTCCCCGCCGCCGACGGCCGCCGGTTCTACCCGGTAGACGGCGTAAGCTTGACGCTCGACCGCGGCGAAACGCTCGCGCTGGTGGGCGAGTCCGGCTGCGGCAAGAGTCTCACCAGCCTGGCGCTGCTCCGGCTGGTGCCGGCGCCCGGCCGGATGGACGCCGGCAGCGTCATCCGGCTGGGCGACACCGACGTGCTCGCGCTCAAGGGTGAGGCGCTGCGCCGCATACGCGGGCGGCGGATCGGGATGATCTTCCAGGATCCGATGACGAGCCTCAACCCGGTGTTCACCGTCGGGCGACCAGATCGCGGAGGGCATCCGGGCACACTTCCGATGTCTCGAAGGCGGAGGCGCGCGAGCGCGCGCTGCGGCTGCTGCAGGAAGTGGGCATTCCGGACCCGGCGGAGCGGCTCGATGCCTATCCCCATCAGCTGAGCGGCGGCATGCGCCAGCGGGTGATGATCGCCATCGCGCTCGCGGCGGAGCCCGAGATCCTGGTGGCCGACGAGCCCACGACGGCGCTCGACGTGACCGTGCAGGCCCAGATCCTCGAAGTGCTCGACCGCCTCCGCCGAAGCCGCGGCATGGCGGTGCTGCTGATCACCCACGATCTCGGCATCGTGGCCGGCCGCGCCGACCGCGTCGCCGTGATGTACGCGGGGCAGATCGTGGAGGAGGCGGGGACCGCCGAGCTGTTCGCCCATCCGTCGCACCCGTACACGCAGGGGCTGTTCGCCTCGGTGCCGCGGATCACGGGGCCGCTGCGCCGGCTCACGCCGATCCGCGGCACCGTGCCGCCGCCGACCGCTTGGCCGGCGGGCTGCCGGTTCCGGCCCCGCTGTCCGCAGGCGTTCGACAAGAGCGAGCTCGCGCCGACCTGATGCCGGTCGGGCCGGGGCACCGGATGCGGTGCTGGCTGGCCGAGGAACGGCGCAGCGACCGAGATCTCGCGCCGCTCGAGGATGACTCCCCTGCTGCAGGTCCAGGATCTGGTGAAGTACTACGCCTCGGGCGGACTTTTCCGCGGCAGCGATCCGCCGGTGCGCGCGGTGGACGGCGTGTCGTTCGAGGTGGCGCGCGGCGAGACCCTGGCGCTCGTAGGCGAGAGCGGCTGCGGCAAGTCGTCGGTCGGGCGGACGGTCCTCCGGCTGCAGGAGCCCACGAGCGGACGGGTGGTGTTCGAGGAGACGACGTCTTCGCGCTCGACCGGACGTCGCTCTGCGCGCCTCCGGCGCCGGATGCAGATCATCTTCCAGGATCCGTACAGCAGCCTCAACCCGCGGATGACGGTCGGCGCGGCGATCGCCGAGGGGATCGAGATCCACCGGCTGGCGCCGGCGCGGAAATCGGCCGGCGGGTGGCGGCGCTGCTGGAGGAGGTGGGGCTCGACCCGGGCTACGCCCGCCGCTATCCGCACGAGTTCTCGGGCGGCCAGCGCCAGCGCATCGGCATCGCACGCGCGCTCGCGGTGGAGCCCAGCTTCATCGTCTGCGACGAGCCGGTCTCCGCCCTCGACGTGTCGGTGCAGGCCCAGGTGCTGAACCTCCTGGCCGACCTGCAGCGCGACCGTGGGCTGGCCTATCTCTTCATCGCCCATGACCTGGCCGTCGTGCGGCAGATCGCCCGGCGCGTGGCCGTGATGTATCTGGGCCGGATCGTCGAGTCCGGCCCGACCGAGCCCCTGCTCTCCAACCCGCGCCATCCGTACACCGTGGCGCTCCTCTCCGCCGTCCCCGAGCCGGACCCGGGGCGGAAGGACGCCCGCATCGTGCTGAGCGGCGACCTGCCGAGCCCGTCCAAGCCGCCCTCCGGCTGCCCCTTCCACCCCCGCTGCTGGCACCCGGCCAAGGACGAGCGATGCCGGACCGAGGTGCCGCTGCTCCGGCCCGTCGAGGAGACGCTCGCCGCCTGCCACTACGCCGAGCTCACCCCGGCGGCGGAAGCGCTGGCGGAGGCCTGAACGGCACGACCGTCACGTGAGCCCAGTCACGGTCCCGGCTTCTCCGCGCAGCCCAACTTGGGTGGGAAGACACGAACCCTGACCACGAGGACGACATGGCGGATAAGAAGGATCTTGCGACCGAGGGCGCCAAGGACCGACTCAAGGGCGGCGCGAAGGAGCTCGAAGGCCGGGTGCGCGGCACCGCGGGTGCGGCCACCGGCGATACGGGCGAGGAAGTGAAAGGCAAGGCACAGGAGATCAAGGGCAAGGTTCAGCAATCCATCGGGAAAGCCAAGCAGCAGAGCGACCCCGAGCCCGGCGTGGACGACGCCTGAGCCGGCGGCCGTCCGGCAGGCGGGCGGCGTGAGGCCGACGGCGGATCGCGCCGTCGGCCTCTTCTCGTCACGGGACGGCCATTGCCGCACGGCACCCTCCCGATAGAGCTTCAGGGACGTGATCGTCCTCTGCCTGGCCATGGTGCTGCAGGTCTCGACCGACTCGATCTCCCTCGAGCAGGCGCTGGAGCGCGCCGTCCGTGACCGTGGAGCCGTCGCGGCCGCGGCGGCAGCCGTGGCCGAGGCGCGTGCCGCGGTAGGCACCGCCGGCGCGATCACTAACCCCACCGTCTCGCTCAGCTACAGCGAGTCTCCGCCGACGAAGCACCTGACCGTGGACCAGCCGCTCGACTGGCTCCTTCGGCGGGGCGCCGACCGCGCAGCCGCCCGCGCGGGCATCACCCGCGCAGCGGCGGATTCGGCGCAGGCCCTGGCCGGACTGCTCCGGGACGTGCGCTCGGCGTTCTATCGCGCACGCGCGGCGCGGCTCGCGGAGGTATTGGTCACGGCGCAGGCGTCGCTCGCCGATTCGGTGGCGCGGATCGCGGGGGCGAGACTCCGGGCTGGCGACATCTCGCTGCTCGAGCAGGAGCAGGCGGCTCAGGAGGCGGCGCGCGCACGGCAGACCGCGTCCTCCGCGCGCGAGGCCGCACTGGTGAACGAGGCGGAGCTGGCGCGCTCGATCGCGGCGGACGGTCCCCCGCCCCACGCCTCGGGGCGCCTCGATGCCGGGCTCGACCAGCTCCCGGACACGACCCTCGATCTCTCGCGGATCTACATCGTCAGGTCGGCGGCGGCCGACTCCGCCGTGGCCGCGTTCGAGGTGCGGAGCGCCGCGCGCCGGCGGGTTCCGCTGCCAAGCCTCACGTCCGGCGTCGAATGGGGCGATCCCACCCTGCCCGGCGCGCTCGGCCTCATCGGCATCGCGCTGCCGCTGCCGCTCTGGAATCGCGAAGGAGGTCCGGTCGAAGCAGCGCGCGCCCGTGCGGCCCGCGCCTCGGCGCTCGCACGCGAGGCGCGGCTCGATGCGCGCCGCCAGGTTCGGCAGACGCGGATCCATCTCGTGGAGGCGGCCGCCCGCGCCCGCTTCGATCGTGACACGCTGGTGCCCGCCGCCGGGTCGCTCCGCGCGCGGGCGGTTCGCGCGTACCGCGCCGGAGAGACCGGCATCCTGCCGGTGCTCGATGCACTTCGGGGGGAGCGCGACGTCGCGCTGGCGGCGCTTCAGGACCAGCTCGCCTTTCAGGAGGCTCTCGCCGATTGGTACGCGCTGAGCGGGGAGTCGCGGTGATGCGCGCCGTCCTGCTCCCCGCGCTGCTGCTGCTGCTCGCGGCCTGCGGCGGCGGCGGTGAGGGCGCCGGCGAGGGCGCCGGCGAGGGGAACGGCGGCGGGGCCCGAGTCCCAGTCGAACTCGGCACGATCACGCGCGATTCACTGGTCGAGACGCTGAGCCTGACGGGCCGCTTCGAGCCGCGGCCCGGCGGCGCGGCGCTGCTGTCAGCGCCGGCGGCAGGCATCGTCCGCGCGATCCGCGCGCAGGTCGGGGATCACGTGCGGCGGGGACAGGAGGTGGCCGAGCTCGACGTGCCGGAGCTCGCGGCGGACGCGGCACAGAAGGCCGCCGCCGCCGCGCAGGCCGAGCGTGAAGGCGCCCGCCAGCAGCAGCTCCTGGCGGACGGCATCACTTCCGCCCGGCAGGCGGAGGAAGCCGCGGCGAACGCCCGACAGGCGACCGCCGCGGCCAACGCGGCGCGGAGCCTGCTCGCCCGCACGCGGGTGACCAGCCCGATCAGCGGCCGGGTACAGGAGGTGTTCGTTCAGCGCGGCGAGCGGGTGGACGCCGGACGCGCGCTGGCGCAGATCGTCGCGCCCGACACGCTCGACCTCGCGGTACCGGTACCCGCGCCCGAGCTCGTGCACCTCCGCGCCGGCCAGCCGGTCGACGTGACCCAGGATGGCGACTCCGCGACCGCCCGGGGCTGGGTGGCCGCGCTCGCTCCGGCGGTGGACTCGCTCACCAACGCGGGCGAGGCGGTGATCCGGGTGCCCAATCCCCAGGGGCGGCTGCACCCGGGCGCGGCGGCCACCGCTCGGGTGCGCCTCGGCGTCAGGCAAGACGTGCTGCTGGCACCCGACGCCGCGCTGGTCCTCGCCGGCGACAGCAGCGTGGTCTTCGTCGTGGGGCCCGATTCGATCGCGCACCTGCGCACGGTGGTCCGGGGGGCGAGCGCCGGAGGCTGGACGGTGGTCACCGGAACGGTCCGGCCCGGCGACCGGGTCGTCACCACCGGCGCGTTCGGGCTGCAGGACGGAATGCGAGTCGTGCCCACGCGACCCGCCGGGGCCGGCGTCTCGAGGTGACCCTCACTGGTACCGTGCTGCGGCACCGCGCCACCGTGTATCTGGCGGTGGCGCTGCTCACGCTGGGCGGCCTGTGGGCCATGTTCACGCTGCCCGCCGGGATCTATCCCGAGGTGACCTTCCCCCGCATCGTCGTGCTGGCGCGGGGCGGGACGTTCGAGGCGGAGGAGATGACCGTCGCGGTCACCCGGCCGCTGGAAGAGGCGCTGAGCGGTATCGTCGGGTTGCAGCGCGTCCGGACACTCACCGTGCGGGGCTCGGCCGAGCTCAGCCTCGATTTCCGCGCCGGCGCGGATATGCAGTTCGCACTGAGTCAGGTGCAGGGCCGGCTCGCGGCCGCCCGGCCGTCGCTCCCCGAGGGTCTCGAGCTGAGCGCCGAGCGGCTCACGCCCTCCGTGTTCCCGATGCTGCAGTACGAGCTCACCGGCGCGGATCCCCTGGTGTTGCGCGATCTCGCGGAGTTCACGCTGCGGCCGCGACTGGCGGGGCTGCCCGACGCGGGCCAGGTGGAGGTCCAGGGCGGGCGCGTCCGCCAGATCACCGTGCAGCTCGACCCGGCACGCCTGGTGGCGAACCGCATCTGCCGTAGATCAGGTGGCCCACGCCATCGCCTCGACCGATCAGGCGGAGGCGGCCGGACGGACCGACCGCGACTACCGGCAATACGCCGTCATCGTCTCCGGGCTCACCAACACACCGGACGCGGTCGGCCGGGTCGTGGTGCAGCAGAGCGGGCCGCGCCCGGTCCGGGTGGCCGACCTGGGCACGGTGAGCTACGGCGCCGAGGACCTGTTCCAGATCGTCGCGGGGAACGGACGGCCCGCCGCGCTGGTGAACATCGCCCGCCAGCCGAACGGCAACACGCTGAAGCTGCAGGCCGCCGTGCAGCGCTGCGATGGATTCGATCCGCGCCCCTCCTTCCGGCCGGCGTGCGGCTCCAGCCGGTCTACGACCAGGCCGCCCTGGTCCGCGACTCGATGCGGCAGCGTGCGCGACGCCATGCTCCTCGGCGGCGCGCTCGCCGTGCTCGTGCTGCTCCTCTTTCTTGGCGAGTGGCGCACCACGCGCGGCGGCGGCGCTGTCGCTGCCGCTGACGGTGGCCATCACCCTGCTCGGGCTCGCGCTCACGGGAGATTCACTCAACCTGATGAGCCTCGGCGGGCTCGCCGTGGCGATCGGCATCATCATCGACGACGCCGTGGTCGTGGTGGAGAACATCGAGCGCCGGCTGGCGCTCCACCCGGAGGCGCCGCCCGCCGACGTGGTGCGGCACGGGACCGACGAGATCTTCGGGCCCGTGGCAGGCTCGACGCTCACGACGGTCGTGGTGTTCGCGCCGCTGGGCCTGCTCACCGGCGTGGTGGGCGAGTTCTTCCGCTCGTTCGCGATCGCGCTCACGATCGCCGTGCTGCTCTCGCTGGCGCTCGCGATGACGCTCATTCCCGCGGTCGTCGCCCACTGGGCCACGCGGACGGGCCGCAGTCCCGCGCGAGTTTCGCCACGCAGCAGGCTCCGGCTGCCGCGGCTCACGCTCCACGGCCTGGAGATTCGTTACGAGCGCGCCATCGGCTGGATGCTCCGCCATCGCGGCGCGGCGCTTGCCGCCGCGGCGGCTCTGCTGCTCGCCGGTCTGGTGATGACGCGGCTGGTCGGGACCGGGTTCCTCCCCGAAATGGACGAGGGCGGCTTCATCCTCGACTACTGGGCCCCGACCGGCGCGGCGCTCTCCGAGACCGACCGCCAGGTCCGCGTGCTCGAGGGCATCCTGCTGGCGGACCCCGCGGTCCAGGCGTTCACCCGGCGGACCGGGAGCGAGCTGGGCTTCGCGGCGACCTCGCCCAACCGGGGAGACTTCACCGTGCTGCTCACGCCGCGCGGGCGGCGGCCGTCGGTGTATGACGTGATGGACCGAATCCGGCACCGGGCCGACGAGCAGGCCCCGGCGGTGCGAGTCGAGTTCGTCCAGTTGATGCAGGACGTCATCGGCGATCTTGCCGGGGCGCCCGAGCCGGTGGAGCTCAAGCTCTTCAGCCGAGATCAGGCCGCCGCCGAGCGCGCGGCGGTGGCCGTGGCCGCCGCCATCGAGCCGACCCCGGGGCTGGTGGACCTCTTCAATGGCGTGCAGGGACTCAACCCGGAGCGGCGTGTCGAGCTCGACCCTGCACGGGTCTCCCGCCTCGGCCTGACCGCGGCCGACGTCGAGGCGCAGGCACGAGCCGCGCTGTTCGGCGCCGAGGCGGGCACGGCGCGCGAGGCCGACCGCCTCGTCCCGATCCGGGCCCGACTTCCCGACAGCGTCCGATTCCACGCGGACGCGATCGCGCGGGTGCCGATCATCGGTCCGAGCGGATGGCTGCCGCTCGGCGCGCTCGGTGCGGTGCGCGACAGCGGCGGCGCGAGCGAGCTGCTCCGCGAAAATCTCCGGCCCTACGTCGCGGTCACGGGACGGACGAGCGGGAGGAGCCTGGGCGGCGTCATGGGGGACGTTCGCGACGCCGTCCGGCGGGTCGCGCTTCCGGCGGGCGTCGCCCTCGAGATCGGGGGTCAGTACGCCAGCCAGCAGGCCTCGTTCCGCGAGCTGCTTGGCGTCCTCGCGCTCGCCATCGGCGCCGTGCTGCTGCTGCTCGTTGCCCAGTTCGGCAGCTTCCGGAGTGCGCTGGCCATCGTCCTGGCACTGCCGCTCGGCCTCACCGGCGCGCTCTTCATGCTGGGCCTCACCGGGGTGCCGTTCAACGTCTCCAGCTTCATGGGCGTGATCCTGCTGGTGGGGCTCATCGTGAAAAACGGCATCCTGCTGCTCGACGCGGCGCACCACGCCGCGTCGGCCGGCGAGGACGCTGCCGCGTCGCTGGCGCACGCGGGGCGCGCCCGTCTCCGGCCCATTCTGATGACGACGGTATGCACGCTGGCCGGTCTGGTGCCACTGGCCCTGGGCCTTGGCGCGGGCGCGGAGCTGCAGCGTCCGCTGGCGCTCGCGGTGATCGGCGGCCTCGTCATCTCGACGCTGGTGACGCTGCTGATCGTGCCGGTGCTGGCGGAAGTATTCGGCGCGCTCGGAGCCGGGCGCCGCACTCCGGGAGCGTGACGCCCAGCCCCTTCACTTCTCCGCTGCCCGTCTCTTACTTCCATCCGCTTTACTCGCCACCCGCTTCCGAGCGCTCCATGGCCACACGCCAGCCCTTCTTCCAAGTCGACGGGTTCACCACGGGTTCACCGACGTGAGGATCCCCCGCGGGGAGCTGCTCCATTGAATCCGGCGGAAGCGTTCGAGATGCTGGACCTGCGGGTGGGACGGGTGCTGCGGGCGGAGCCCAACGACCGGGCGCGGAAGCCGGCGTACAAACTGTGGATCGACTTCGGCCCGCTGGGCGAGAAATCCTCGAGCGCGCAGCTCCGGGCGCTTTACCGCCCGGATGAGCTGGTGGGCCGGCTGGTGATCGCGGCGGTCAACCTCGGCACGCGCGACATCGCCGGCTTCCGGTCCGAGGTGCTGGTGCTCGGGCTCCCCGATCCGGAAGGCAACGTGGTGCTGCTGACCGCCGAGCGGCACGTCCCGCTCGGCGGACGCGTGTACTAGCGGCCGCTGTCGGGCACCGGCCGGACCACCAGCCCGGTCACGGCTCCGTCCCTGGCCAGGCTCCACTCGATCAGCATGGGACGGCGGGACGTGTCGAATGACGCCGTGCGCTGGTACACGCTGAACTGCGCCGCCGAGTCCACGCGCTCATCGATCGCGCGGCGCTCAGGACCCAGCCGGCTCACCGCGCGCCCCGCGAAGCCGGCCAGGTCGGCCACGCTGCCGAAGCTCTCGCGCATCTCGGGCGAGAACCGGTCCCACAGCTTCTGGTACTGGTTGCCGTACAGCCAACTGGTGTAGAGCCGTCCCTGCTCCAGCGTGCGCGGCGGCTGCTTTCCGCGCGGGGCGCAGGCCCCGAGGGCCGCCGCGCCGATCAGTGCCCATGCGCTCGCGCGCATCGCTCGTCCTCCGAAGTCCGGGCGCCGAACCCTCACCACGGGAGCAGACATGCGGGTGTACATCTCCGTCGACATGGAAGGTGTGGCCGGCGTCGTCCACGAGGATCAGACCGATCCGGTCGATCCCCGCCACGCGGGAGAGTATAACAGATTCCGCCGGTTGATGACGGCCGAGGCCAACGCCGCGGTCGAGGGAGCCCTGGCCGCGGGCGCCGAACGGATCCTGGTGAACGACAGCCACTGGCTCATGATGAACCTGCTGGCCGAGGAGCTGCACCCGGCGGCGGAGCTGCTGAGCGGCGGCCCCAAGGCCCGTTCCATGGTCGAGGGCATCGAGCTCGGCTTCGACGCGGCGCTCTTCGTCGGCTATCACGCGCGGGCTGGAGTGGGACACGCGATCATCGACCACACCTACACGAGCCGCGTGCACGAGGTGCGGCTCAACGGCCGGCCGGTGGGCGAGCTCGCCATCAACGCGGCGCTGGCCGGCACGTACGGCGTCCCGGTCGCCCTCGTGAGCGGCGATCAGGCCGTCGCGGCTGAGGCGCGTGACGTTCTGGGCGGCGGGGTAGAGACCGTGGTGGTGAAGGAGGCTGTCGGGCGGTTCGCGGCCCGGAGCCTGGCGCCGACGGAGGCGTGCCGCCGGATCCGCGAGGGCGCTACCGCCGCGCTCCGTCGTCCGCACGCGCCGCTCCGTCTGGCGTCACCGATCCGGCTCGAAGTGGAGTTTCAGCTCACCCACATGGCCGACATGGCGGAGCTGGCGCCGGGTTCGGTGCGGATGGCGGGGCGGACGGTGGCGTTCACCCACGATGACTACCGGGAGGTGTTCCGCGCGTGGCGGGCGCTGATGAACCTGGCGAGCGTCGAGTAGTCACCCCGCGGAGGCGTGCTCCATCTTCAGCTCCGCCTCCAGGCTCGCCTGGTCGCGGCCCACGGTGGCGAGCGCGAGCAGCCTGCCGCCACCCAGGAAGCGCACCCCGAAGTTGTTCGCCGCGAGGTCGCCGTCGAGCTCGAGCCGGTCCCACCGCTCCGCGTGCCCGATGTAGGCGATGGTCTGGTCGTAGTGCTGACTCCAGAAGAACGGCACGGCCTCGAACCGCTCGCCGGCGCCGAGGATGTTCCGGGCCGCGATCTGGCCCTGCCGCTCGGCTACCACCCAGTGCTCCACGCGAATGGGTGTGCCCGTGTGCGGGTCGGGCCAGCGGACGATGTCGCCGGCGGCGAAGATGCCGGGCGCGCTCGTGGCGAGCCGCTCGTCCACGCGCACCCCCCGGTCGAGCGCGAGGCCGGCCGCCTCCGCCAGCGCGAGGTTGGGCCGGACGCCGATCCCCGCCACCACGAGCTCCGCCGGCAGGCGGCTGCCGTCCTCCAGCGTGACGGTGCCGTCGCGAATCTCCCGCGCGGTCTGGCCCAGGTGGAACACGACGCCATGTGCCTCGTGCAGGGCCCGGATCCAGTCGCCAATTTCCGGGCCCATGATGCGGCCCAGCGGCCGCACGTCGGGCGCGACGACGTGGACTTCCATCCTCCGCGCGCGGAGCGACGCCGCGACTTCGAGGCCGATGAAGCTCGCGCCCAGCACCACGGCCCGACCGCCCTCGCGCGCGGCGCCCGCGATGCGGCGGCTGTCGGCCAGCGAGCGAAGGTAGTGCACCGCCGGTGAGGCCCGGTCGAACTCGGGCCCGAGCCGCACCGGGCTCGCGCCCGTGGCGATCAGAAGCGCCTCGTAGGGCAGCTCGCCGCCGTCATCGAGCCGCACCCGCCGCTCGGCGGGATCGATGACCGTGACGCGCGGACCGCGGCGCAGCTCGATGCCCCGCTCCTCGTAGAACTCGGGCGGGTGGAGCGGGATCCACTCTTCGGGAGCGTTGCCGGCGAGATAGTCCTTGGAGAGGTTGGGCCGATCGTAGGGGGCGTCCCGGTCGGGATCCACGATGATGATGGAGCCGCCGTACCCTTCGCGCCGAAGCGTTTCCGCGGCGCTGTTGCCTGCCGCTCCGCCGCCGATGATGACGACACGCTCCGGCCCCCGCGCGCGAGCGGTGGCGGCCCGCCCGGATGCGCGCCTGGCGCCGACGTACACCCGGCCATCCCGCTGCTCGACTTCCCACGAGGGGAGATCGTTCAGCGCCGGCGGCCGGAGCGCCTGGCCGGTCCGAAGGCTGAAGCAGGCGTGGTGCCAGGGACAGCGCACCGTGTCGCCCACTACCAGGCCTTCGGCCAGGGGCCCGCTATAATGGGTGCAGGCGGCGCCGACGGCGAACCACTCCGCGCCACGGCGCACCAGCAGCGCCGGGTCGCCATCCACCTGCCCCGCGATCATCCCGCCGTCCGGCACATCGCCGACGGGAACGCCCTGCCTGAGGTCCGGTCCCGCAGGACCTTCGTGATCCGATGCCATCTCCGCTTCCCTCCTCGTCTCGGTGGCTGTTCTCGAGGAAGGGTAACCCGGGCCACGGGAGCCCGCAGCGTCAGGGCGCCTGGGGCCGCAGTACGCTCAGCCTGCCGCCGCGTCGGGGAGCCCGCCGAAGCGACGCTCGCGGGCGGCAAAGTCGCGCACGGCATCCTGCAACGCCGCCGGACCGAACTCCGGCCACGAGAGCGGCGAGAAGTGCAGCTCCGCGTAGGCGGCCTCCCACAGCAGGAAGTCGCTGAGCCGGCGCTCGCCGCCGGTGCGGATGAGGAGATCGACCTCCGGCACCGGGATCCCGTGGTCCACGATCGCGAGCAGCCGGCCGAACGAGTCGCGCGAGGGGACGGTACCGGGCTGGAGGCACTGCGCGGCGCGGAGAATCGCGTCGCGCGCGGAGTAGTCGAGCGCGATGCGGAGGTGGAGGCGGGTGCCCATCGCCGTGTCCCGCTCGGCCGCCTCCACGGCTGCCCGCAGCGCGCGTCCGATGCGGTCACGCCGGCCGATCACCTCGAGCCGCACGCCGTTGACCACGCAGCGGGCGCGCTCCACCCGTAGATACTCGCGGAACAGCCGCATGAGCCAGCCGACTTCGGCCTTCGGCCGGCGCCAGTTATCTGCGGAAAAGGCGAAGAGCGTCAGCACGCCGATCCCCGCATCCGGAGCCGCCTCGACGATGCGGCGCACCATCGCCGCACCCGCCCGGTGCCCCTCGCCGCGCGAGTGGCCCTGGCGGGTGGCCCAGCGTCCGTTGCCGTCCATGATGATGCCGACGTGGAGCGGTACCGGACGAGCGGGCGAAGTGCTTTGCTGCATAAAGTCACTCCTCAAAAAAGAGAGCGGCTCAGCGCTCGCGGGTGGCCCGGATGAGCGCTTCCATGTGATCGAGATAGCGTTCCAGGGCGTGCCGGCCCGCGGGGCTCAGGCGGTACTCGGTCCGCGGCACGCGTCCCTCGAACATCTTGGTGCACACGATGTAGTCGGCCTCCTCCAGCTTCCGCGCGTGGACGCTGAGGTTGCCGTCGGTGGTATCGAGCAGCCGCTTCAGCTCGTTGAAGCTGAGCGACTCGTTGACGGCGAGCGCGCTCACGATGGCGAGCCGCATGCGCTCGTGGATGAGGCGATCGAGCTCGAGCGGAGCCGGCGCCGCGCCGCCCCGCATACCCTGCAGACCGGGCGGGGGCGCACGCTCCGGACGATTTCGGGGAGCCAGACTCGATTCAGCCACCGTACCTCCGTGCGATAATGAGTCCGAACGCGATGTGCAGGCCGCCGAAGCCGGCGGCCATGAGCGGGTTGCCCCACCCCACCGGCCCCAGGAGCGCGAGGGCGCCGAGCGCCATGAAACAGAGTCCCATGAGCGGCACCACCCGCACTGAGAAGGCGCCGCCGGTGACTACGCCGGTGCCATAGAGGAGGAGCCAGGTGCCGGGCAGCGCGCGATGGAGCCCGGCGCGGACCAGCACCGCGGTGAGCAGCGCCCCGACCAGAAGAGGCGGCACGTAGCTGAGCACGAAGCGCCGCCCGGAGTACGAGAACACCGTGGTTCCGGCACGGCGTGCCTTGGTCGTCATGGTCCACCCACCCAGAGTCAGCGCCACGACGGCGGTGGTGACCCAGGTGGCCAGCCACTCCCGGCTGGACGGCGAGCGCGGTGCGAGCGCCGAGGCCGCGAGCGCCAGGACCCCCATGCCGACTCCGCCCCACCCGGGGACCGCGGTGAACGCGGTGGCCCGCTCCATCGTTCGACGGATGAACGAGAGGTTGTCCATCGCCCGGCTGTGGAGCGACGGGTCCTCGGAGCGGGGGGCGGGGACGCGCTGAGGCGAGGCCATGGCGCTGAGCATAGCATCGCCCGCCCATTTCATCAAGTACTTTGCACTGTAAATCGCGGGAGATCAGGCCGCGCGCAGTTCCGACGTGCACTGCGGGCACCGCGTTGCCGCCACGGGGATCGCCATCCTGCAGTAGGGGCAGTCCTTCGTGTTCGGCGCCTCGGCCTCGGCCGGCATCATCCGGTTGGCCGCGCGCACCAGCAGGAACACGGCGAAGGCGACGATCAGAAAGGCGATCACGGTGTTGATGAACGTGCCGTAGTTGAGGGTGACGGCGCCCGCCGCGTGCGCCTCGGCGATCGTCGAGTAGGGCGGCGCGGCCTTGGTGCCCTGCTTCAGCACGACGAAGAGGTTCGAGAAGTCCACGTTCCCCAGGGCCAGCCCGATCGGGGGCATGATCACGTCATCGACGAGCGACTTTACGATGGTTCCGAACGCGCCGCCCATGATGAAGCCGACGGCCAGATCCAGCACGTTCCCGCGCATCGCGAATGCCTTGAATTCCTTGAGCATGGTGCCCGCCTTTCCGGAAAATGAGAGACTCTCGTACCCGGCACTACCTCGCGTTCCACTCCCCGAACCCGCCGCCGTACACGCCCACCTCCGGTACGCCGTGCGCGCGGAGCAGCGCGGCCGCCATCCCCGCCCGGGCGCCGGACTGACAGTACACCACGATCGGCCGGCCCCGGGGAATCTCATCCAACCGCCGCTCGAGATCGCCGAGCGGAATGTTCAGGGCGTTCGGGAGGTGGCCCGCGGACCACTCCGCGGCGCTGCGCACGTCCAGGGCGGTGATACGATCCTTGGCCGACGCCTCGGCCAGCTCGCGGCGTTCGACCGCGGGGATGGCGTCGAGCGGACCCCGGGCCGCCGTCCACGCGTCGAACACCTCGGGACCGACATACCCCGTCAGACGGTCGAGGCCGATGCCGGCGAGCTGCCTGGACAGGTCCTGGACGCCGCTGCCGGCATCATCGCCGGCGATGAGCAGGAAATCCCGATCATACGGTAGCAGCGATCCGGCCCAGGTGGTGAACGAGCGATTCGCCGGGATGTTGAGCGTGCCGGGAACCCCGCCAAGGGCGAACTCCCGCCCCGGCCTGGTATCGACCACCGGGTGACCCGCATCGAGCGCGGCTTCGAGCTCGCGGAAGCCCAGCCGCACCGGGAGAGGGGCCTCTCCGAGAAGGCGTGGGCCGTCGCGATTGATCTGCTTCATCTGCGCGAAGTATCGCGGCGGGTCCGGCTGCCCGGTCAGGACGGCGCGCACGAATTCCTCTTCGTCGTGGATGCCGAATGCCCAGTTGAAGCGGCGTTCGTAGCCCAGCGTGGATTGCGGCACGGCGCCCAGTGCCTTGCCGCACGCGGAGCCGGCGCCGTGACCCGGCCAGAGCTGCAGGAAATCGGGGAGGGCCGCGAACCGCTGGAGCGAGCGGAAGAGCTGGCGCGCACCGGTCTCCATCGTGCCGGCCATGCGCGCCGCGCGCTCGAGCAGGTCGGGGCGGCCGACGTCGCCCACGAAGACGAAGTCGCCGGTGAGCGCGCCCATCGGCTCGGTGGCCGCCGCGGTATCGATGACGAGGAAGCTGAGGTGCTCCGGCGTATGCCCGGGCGTGTGCAGCGCCCGGATCTCGAGCGCGCCGACGCGGAATGTCGAGCCGTCCCACAGCGGCTCGGCGCCGTCGGTGTCCGCGTAGCGGTAGCGCCACTGGTCGCCGCCGGCGTCCGACAGCAGCAGGCGTGCGCCGGCCCGGTGCGCCAGCTCCCGAGCGCCGGAAACGAAGTCGGCGTGGATGTGCGTCTCGGTGACGTGGGTGACTCGGAGTCCCTCGGCCTCCGCCATCCGCAGGTACGGCTCGACGTCCCGGTTGGGATCCACCACGAGCGCCTGGCCGGTGGCGGGGCAACCGAGGAGATAGCTGGCCTGCGCGAGCTGCTCGTCGTAGCGGCGTCGGAAGAACATGGTCGGCTCGGCGGTAGGCGTCGGCCCAAAGGTAATCCCCGGGGCGGCCGCTTGCGCCGGTTCCATCCGCAACCGATGTTGGCATGTCATCCGGGGCGATGTGCGCCGCATGGCCGGGGCGTCGTCTCCCACGCGATCTCCTCGTCTCTCCCGAGAAGCCTATCGTGCCAGGTGCACCGGCAGCCCGCTGTCGTCTGGCCCTCGTCGCGGCTGCGTTCCTGACCGCGGGGTGCGGCCATACCGAGCCGTTCACCACCCCGTCGGTCGGGAGCACGCAGCCCTTCGACCCTACTCCCCCAATTCGCATCACACTCAATCAGGCCGCCGACCGCGGCGCGTCCTGGCTGCCCGACGGGTCGGCGATTCTGTACTCGGCCGAACAGGCCGGGCGTCACGACAAGGACGTGTGCCTGGCCGAGCTTCCACCGACAGGCGGCAGGCAGCGCCGCCTGGTGTGCGATCTCTCGAGCACCGGGAGCGGGGCCACCGAGGCCGTGGAGTCGCCGGTGGTTGCCCCGGACGGCCGGCTCGCCTTCGTGAAGTCGAGCGGGGCGATCGGCGCGATCAGCCCCGATCATGGAGCGGTATCCGTGGCCCCTGGCACGGACCCCTCCGCCGGGGTGGAGGTGCAAGCCATTCCGTACACGATCGCCGGCGAGCCGCGCCACAACGCGGTCCGCCAACTCCGCTGGCAACGCGCCGACCGACTGGTGTTCGTCGGCTCGCAGTGGACCTACCGGGTGCCGTGCCAGTTCTGCCAGGCCGATACGATCGTGTCCGGCCTCAAGGTCGGGCTGCTCGACCTCTCCGCGGCGGGTGCCGTGCTCTCGGCGGTACCGGGGACGGACTTCGCCTCGGGAGTGACTCCCGGCGCGACCGACGACGAGATCTACTTCACGCTCGGCGGCGACAGCCGGGTGTACCGCCGCGTCCTGTCCACCGGCGCGACCGAGGTGATCTACGACTTCGGCGCCACCGGCACCGCGCGTGACGTGCACGCGGCCGGCGGACGCCTCACCGCCGTCGTCGGCGGACGGGTGGCGTTCTCGGTCGATCCGCAGCTCGGCCCCACGCAATGGGACAGCGGCGGGATCATCCACGTGGTGGATCTGGCCTCCGGCTCGGACGTGGCACTCGATGGCCCGGGTCTGTTCCGCCGGCCGGCGCTCTCACCCGGCGGCGACAAGGTGGTGGCCGAAGGGTATCCGCTGATCATCGTGCCGGTGATCGACCCGAGCACGGGCGCGGTGATCGGCGCCGACACCACCGTGGGGCGGTCGGGAGACCTCTACCTGTTCGGCACCCCGTGACGAGCACGCTGCTCCAGCGAGCGCTCCCGGTCGCCATCGGCGCGCTGCTCTATGCCAACGCCCTCGCCGCGCAGAGCGAGGGCGCGGTCGCCGGCCGTGCGTATGAGGCGCGCTCCGGCCGCTCGCTCGCGGGTGTCCAGGTGCTGGTGGACGGCCGAGTCGGCACGGTGACGGACACGGCGGGCGAGTACCGGGTCCGGGCCGTGCGCACCGGATGGCACCGCGTGGCGGCGCGGCTGATCGGGTTCCGCGGCGTGGTGCTCGACAGCGTCTTCGTCCGCGCGGGCGCAACCGTCACCGCCAACTTCGAGCTCGAGCCGAGCGCCGTCGAGCTGGCCCCGCTCGTCGTCACCGCTCCCGTGGACGAGCTGCTCGATCCGCTGGCCACGAGCACGGAGCAGAAGATCACCGCGGAGGACCTGCGCGACCTGCCCGTGAGCTCGCTCGAGGAGGCCATCGCGCTCAGCGCGGGAGCCGTCGGCCAGAGCTATCGCGGAGGCCGCATCGGCGAGGAATCGTTCATCCTCGACGGGCTGGGCGTCAAGAACCAGCTCGACGCGGCGACGGGCGGGCTCGGGCTCCGCATCCCGCCGGACCTCCTGGGCGAGGCGTCGCTGGTCACCAACGGCTTCTCCGCGCGCTACGGCCAGGCACTTTCCGGGCTGGTGAACGTGGTGACGCGGGACCCGGGCGACTCCTGGGAGGGTCGCGCCGCCGTCGAGACCGACCGGCCGTTCGGGGGAACGCTCGACCACGGCCTCGACCGCCTGGCCCTGCGCGGCGGCGGGCCGGTCACCGGCGGCATCCGGTTCATCGCCGCGCTGGACGTCGCGGGCCGGCTGGATGACGATCCGGTCAACGCACCGCTCCCGACCGACCCGCGCGATCCGCGGAGCGCGGGGCCCGGCATCCTGCCCCACAACAGCGGCGAGGAGTGGAACGGCGCCGCCAAGCTGGTGGTGCCGCTCACGGGCTCGGCAACGCTCCGGGTACTCGGCGTGCATTCGGAGGACCAGCGCCTGCTGTACGATCCCGCGTACAAATACGCGCCGACGTTCGCGCCGGCCCAGCGGCTGGGCGGCGACCTGGTGAGCGGCCACCTCCAGCTCCGCACCGGCCCGTCCTCGCTCCGGCCGCTCGTGGTCGACCTCCGCGCCAGCCGCTTCGTGCGGGAGTTCCTGCGCGGCCAACTGGATGGGACGGTGGACTACAAGGTCGGGGCGCTCACCGGGTCCCGCTTTCACTTCGTGGGCGAGGAGCTGGCGCAGGCCCAGGATCCCTCGCCCGAGCCCGTGCCGGGCCTGGCGCGCCCCGAGTTGAGCGACCAGACACCATGGGGCGTGCCCGCGTTCTTCCTGGGCGGCGCCTCCCGCGGCGAGCTGGGCTGGAACAAGTTCGGCGAGACCCGGTTGCAGCTCGACGCCACCTATGGCGGCATGCGGAGCGTCGACCTGTTCTTCGGTGGCGAGTTCTCCGCCCAGCAGGTGCGCACCTACCAGCGCGTGCTCGGCTTTGCCGCCGCGGGAGACATGGTGCCGGCGCCGGCGATCTCGGCGTTCTCGCCGCGCAACGTGGCCGGGTACGTGGAGGCGCAGACCCGCGTCTCCGACATCGCGGTGACGCTCGGGATCCGCTACGACCAGTTCGACGCCCACACCGCGAGCGCCGCCGAGGCGCGCGGCACCCAGCGCTCGGTGAGCCCGCGGTTCGCGGTATCCACCGTGCTGAGGGGTGCGACGGTCGTGGCCAGCTTCGGCCGCTTCAGCCAGGCGCCGGACTACCAGTTTCTGGTGGATGCCGCCTTCGACGACACCACCCGCACCGGACGATTTCGCCGCGGCAATCCCAACCTCGGCTTCGAGCAGGCCACCCAGTACGAATTCAGCGTGCGGATCCGGCCGACCGAACAGACGTCGGTCCGCGTGGGGGTTTATCAGAAGCGGCTCACCGGGCTGGTCGCGTCCGTGCCGCTTGGCCTCAATCCCGATTCCACGATCTTCGGCAACGCCGACGCGGGCACGGCGCGCGGGATCGAGCTGCTGGCGGAGCGGGAGCTCCGGAACGGTTTCGGATTCCGCCTGGCCTACACGCTGCAGGACGCGAAAGCCACGTCCACGGACCCGTTCCTGCTCAACCGGGTGATCAGCGTCGATCCAACGACAGGCGATACGATCCGGCCGGCGCACGCGGAGTTCCCGCTCGACTATGACCAGCGGCACACGCTGACGCTCATTGCGCGCGGCAAGGCGCCCGAGGGCATCGGCCCGCGGCTGCTCGGCGTGCGGCCGCTCGCGGGTCTCGAGGGCGCGCTCATCGTGCGCGCGCTCTCGGGCCTGCCCTTCACCCGCGTGGATTCCGCCGGCCTGCCGGTCTCGGGACCGCCCAATGCCTCCCGGCTCCCGTGGAGCTCGTCCATCGATCTGCTGGTGCGCCGGCCGATCCGGTTCGGGGGAACGACGGGGGCATCTACCTGGACATGCGGAACCTGCTCAACCACCGGAACGTCGTCGCGGTGCGGCACGATACGGGTCTACCCCAGGCGGACGAGGCCGAGGTCACCAGCATGGCGGAAGCTGCGTACGCGGCGCACCCGGAGGCGATCCCGTACGAATCGGCCAGGTACCGGCCGGGGGCGGATCTGAACGGCGACGGTTACGTGGCTGGCCGGAGCGAGCTGTTTCCGCTCTACCTCGCGGCGGCGCGCGACTTCACCCAGCCGATCTTCGCCTATGGGCCGCCGAGGCTGGCGCGGCTGGGGATCGAGCTGCTCTTCTGAGCGGCGAGCTCCTCTTCGAGCAGCGCCTGATTGATCGCCCGTGCGGCTTCCGCCCCTTCGGCGGCCGCGACTACCACGAACTGCGCCTCTCTGGACGCGTCGCCGCAGACGTAGAGTCCCGGGACGTTCGTCGCCTCGCACTTCCCCGTGGCGACGGCGCCCCGCTCGGTGAAGGTGCAGCCGAGCCGGGCCGGAAGCGGTGAGGCCTGGCGCTGGCCCGTCGCGAAGAAAAGCGCGCGACGGTCGGCCGGCGGTCCATCCTCGAACACGATCCGCTGAAGCTTCCCATCGCGGCCTTCGAGCCGACGCACGCGCTCCTCGCGGACCGGAATCCGCAGCATCTCCAGCCGTTCCAGGGTGCGCTCCGGCAGCTCCGCGGGGCCGTCAGTGCAGAGCAGGAGGTCGCGGCTCCACACCGTGAGCCCCTGCGCCAGGCCCGCTCCCTCCTCACCCCGTCCGTAGATCGCGATCGGCTGGTCGCGCCACTCCCAGCCGTCGCAGTAGGGGCAGTGGTGCACGCTCCTCCCATAGAACGCGTCCAGGCCATCGATGGCCGGCAGCTCGTCCACTACCCCCGTGGCGAGGAGCAGCTTGCGGCAGCGGAGCCGGGTATCGTCGGCGCACCGGATGGCGTATTCCCCGCCCTCACGCACCGCGTCCACCACCTCGGCCGTCCGCAGCTCGACCGTCTCGTACGGGACGAGCTGCTCCCGGGCGAGCCGGAGCAGCTCCCCGGGCGCGATACCGTCGCGGGTGAGGAATCCGTGCGCGGCGTGCGCCCGGCGGTTTCTCGGCTGGCCGGCGTCACAGACCAGCACGCGACGGCGGCACCGGCCGAGCATGAGCGCCGCGCTCAGCCCGGCCGGCCCGCCGCCAACCACGATGCAGTCGTAGATCACGATGTGGACGACGGCACCTCGCGCGCGTCCATGACCTGCTTGAAGCGGCGGAGATCGTCCGCGATCTGCTGCTCCGGGTCGTCGCCCGCGATATGAGCGACGCCGTCGCCCAGCTTTCCGGCGGGCGGCGCGTAGCGCATCACGATCCGCACCTCCGTCCCCCCGTTGTGAACCGGTGAGAAGTGCACCGAGCCCACCTGATCCACATCCGCTCCGGGGAGCGAGCGCCAGGAGATCAGCTCGTTCTCGATCTCCTGCTCGATCTCCGCGTCCCACTCGACCCGGGTGCCGGCCGGCCCCTTGGCCACCCAGTGCGAGCGACGCGGCCCGAGGACGGTGACGGATTCGAGGTTGTCCATGAATCGGGGCAGGTTCTCGAAGTTCCGCCAGAACTGGAAGAGCTCGCCGCGCGGGCGCTCGATGACCACCGCCTGCTCGATCTTGGTTCCCTCGCCCCGTTCCAGGCGGGCCAGCGTACCCGACTGGCCTTCCTCCCGGGCGGAGTTCCGGCCCAGCATGCGGTTGACCTCGCACCGGCCGGTCACGGCCCGACCGATGAGCGCGCCGCCCAGCGGGACCAGCACCGCCCGGAGCCGCCGCCGGCCGAGGGAAAAGCCGATCAGGGCCGCGCCCGCGATGCCCGAGAGCCACCGCTCGGAGCGGCCGACGTTGACGCCCTGCCGCTCGCGGTCGCCGTCGAATGCGTTGTTCATCGTTTCCTCTCTTCCCCGTGCTCGACGTTCCGATCGTGCTCCGCGTCGTCCAGCAGCGCGGCGCTGCCGTCGCGCGCGTCGGGATCCGCGATCTCCTCTTCCAGGCTGCCGTACTGGCGCCCCATCTTGTCGGCGTTGCGCGGGTCCTCGAGCTCGAGCTCGTCACCGGCGTCTTCGGGAGCGGTCGAGCCGCGCTCGAGCTCGAAGCGCCGGCGCTCCTCGTCGGTCATGGTCGCGAACTCACGACTCTCGTTCTTCGCCATGCGAGTCACTCCTCACTGTGGACTCGAGCAGCGTCTTGAGCCGCGCGAGATCCTCGTTCACTCTGGTCCGCGGATCGGCGCCGAAGAACTCGCCCATCTCGCGCCCCGCCAGATTGGCGGGCGGACTGTAGCAGAATCGAAAATCGATCCGGGTCCCACCGGCTTCGCGGGCGAGGCGGATCACGCCGGCGTTCTCGAGCGCCGCGCCCGCCTCGCTCCGCCAGCCAAGCAGCCGATTCTCCTCCCGTTCGGTCACGGCGGCGGTCCACTCGAGCGGGGCGCCGCCGGGGCCACTCACGATCCAGCGCGAGCGGCGCTCGCCCAGGTCCCGCACCTCCCGCACGTTCGACATGAACAGCGGGAAGTTGTCGTAGCTCGACAGGAAGGCGTACACCCGCTCGAGCGGCGCGTCGACATGGAGCGTTTTCTGGATGTCCACCGTCCGCCGGCGCTCCACCCTTCCCGTGCGGCCCGGATGCCGTCCGACGCCCGCAGCCGTCATCCCCACTCCGAGCGTCCGGAGCAGCCTGCCCGACGCGCCGCGGCGGAAGATCCCATAGGCGATGAGCGCACCGCCCGCGGCCCGGACTATCAGCGCCATCGTCCCCGAGGCCGAAGCCCCCAGGTTCGCGGCCTCGAGCCCGTCGATGTCGCCGAGCCGCGCGCCGTAGCGGGACGACACCGGCGACCGGCTGCCGAGGCGGTCGCGGATGCGAGACCGCCGCTCCGCTCCCTGGTCGGGATCGAGGAAATAGACCAGGCCGGCCCCGGCCAACGCACCGCCAAGAAAGTCTTTCGCGCCCATCCTGCAAAGGACAGCTTCCGCAGCGCGGCGGCTGTGACCCGTCTCACAGGAATCCGGCGGCATCCGACGCGGCACCCGGGTGGCGGAAGGACCAATCTTGTCGCGCGCGTCCATCAAGTCACTCATCACTTCGAACCTCGTCGAGCACGCGAATGGCGATCGGCTCTCCCATTGTGGTCTTTTCGCATCTCCGGTGGGACTTCGTGTACCAGCGGCCTCAGCACCTGCTCTCGCGGCTCGCCGCCCAGCGACCGGTCCTCTTCGTCGAGGAGCCGGAGCCCGACCCGGCGGGCCCAGCCCGCTGGGAGCGGACCGCGCCCGCTCCCGGCGTGACGGTGTTCCGGCCGCGGACGCCGCTCGCCGAGCCGGGCTTCCATGCCGCCCAGCTGCCCTGATTGCCCCGATGATGGCGGAGGTGCGCGAGGCGGCGGGTGCGGGCGCCGCCGTCGCCTGGCTCTACACGCCGATGGCGCTGCCGCTGGCCGCGCCGGCTCGGCCCCGACGTCGTGGTCTACGACTGCATGGACGAGCTCTCGCTCTTCGCCGGAGCGCCGCCGCGAGCTGGTGGCAGCGCGAGGCGGAGCTGCTGCGAGCTGGCGGACGTCGTCTTCACCGGCGGGCCGAGCCTGTACCGCGCCAAGCGGGGGCGCCACCCGAACGTCCACTGCTTCCCCAGCAGCGTGGATGCGGCGCATTTCGGCCGGGCGCGGGACGGGCTGGCGGAGCGCGCCGGATGCAGGCCGACAGCGCTGCCGCACCCGCGGCTGGGCTACTACGGCGTCATCGACGAGCGCCTCGACCTGCCGCTGCTCGACGCGGTGGCCGACGCGCAGCCCGAATGGCAGATCGTCCTGGTCGGGCCGGTGGTCAAGATCGACCCGGCCGCCCTGCCCCGGCGCCCGAACATCCACTACCTCGGGCAGCGGCGCTACGACGAGCTGCCGGCGCTATCTCGCCGGCTGGGACGTCTGCCTGCTGCCGTTCGCCCTCAACGAGTCGACCCGCTTCATCAGCCCGACCAAGACGCTGGAATACATGGCGGCCGAGCGGCCCATCGTCAGCACGCCGATCACCGACGTGGCCGAGCCGTACGGCCACATCGTCCACCTGGGCGGCACGCCGGAGGCGTTCATCGCCGCCTGCGAGCGGGCGCTCGCCGCCGACGGAGCGAACGGGACCGCGCGCGGAGCGCGATGCGCGGCGTGCTGGCCCGGACCTCGTGGGACGCCACCGTCGCCGCGCATGGACGAGAGCGTGGCGCGAGCCGGAACTGGCCGCGACTGCGCACGGCCGACCGAAAGGACTGTCGCATGCCACCCAAGTCGATCCACCGTCGAGCGCGGCGCCGCCGGTCCTGGTCATCGGCGCCGGCCCGACCGGGCTGAGCGCCGCCTACCATCTCGGCGAGGAAGCGCTGCTGCTCGAGCAGGCCGATCGCGTCGGCGGCTGGTGCCGGTCCGTCGAGGACAACGGGCTTCACGTTCGACATGGCCGGCCACATCATGTTCTCAAACGACCCGTACGTGCACGAGATGTATGAGCTGCTGCTGGGCGACAACGTGCACTGGCAGGACCGCGAGGCGTGGATCTACAGCAAGCAGGTCTACACCCGCTACCCGTTCCAGGGCGCGCTGTACGGATTGCCGCCCGAGGTGATCAAGGAGTGCGTCGTCGGGCGCGATCGAGGCGCGGTTCGGCAGCCTCGACGCGAAGCAGCCGGCCGCCGACCACCGGCCCGAGCGAGGACTACGCCGGACCCGAGCGGCGCGGCATGTTCGAGCCGTTGATGAAGCGGAAGGCCAAGCGGCTCGGCTCTATACGGGGAGCGAGCGCCGGCGCCCCGTGCCGCACAAGGGGCCGCCCCGCAATTTCGAGGAGTTCATCTACAAGGTGTGGGGCGCCGGCATCGCCAGGCACTTCGCCATTCCGTACAACCGGAAGCTCTGGGCGGTCCCGCTCGACGAGATGGAGACCTCCTGGCTCGGCGGCCGGGTGCCGCTTGCCCAATCTCGAGGAAATGATCGAGGGCGCGCTTCAGCCGGTGGCCAAGCCGATGGGCCCGAACGCCCGTTTCGGCTACCCCCTGCGGGGCGGATTCCAGGCGCTGATGGACGGCTTCCTCCCGCATCTCGCGGGCGAGCTTCGGTTGGGGACCCGGGTGGCGGCCGTTTCGCCATCGCGGCGCACGGTCACGCTCGACGACGGCCGCACCCTGCCGTACGAGTTTCTCATCAGCACGATGCCGCTCCCCAGCCTGGTGCACGCGATCGGGACGAAGCTCCCGTCGAGGTGCGTCATGCCGCCGCGGACCTCCGGCACGTGTCGGTGCGCTGTGTGAATCTCGGCGTCGGCCGCGAGCACCTCACCGAGAAGCACTGGATCTACTACCCCGAGGACACCGTCTTCCACCGCGTGTTCGTGCAGGGGAACGCGAGCCCGTACTGCAACCCACCCGGCGGCTTCGGGCTCACCTGCGAGATCACCTACTCGGAGGCCAAGCCGCTGCCGTGCGACGGCGACGCGCTCATCCAGCGCTGCATCGAGGACTGCCGGCGGGTCGGGCTCGTCGGGGAGAGTGACCCGATCCTGGCGGCGAACCAGGTCGATCTGCCGATCGCGTACGTGGTCTACGACCACGCCCGGGCGCGCAACGTGGACCTCATCCGGGAGTGGCTGTCCGGGCACGACATCCTGCTGGCCGGACGGTACGCCGAGTGGGAGTACTACAACTCGGACCACGCGTTCGTGGCCGGCCGGAGGGCAGCCGAACAGGTGCGCGAGCTGCGGCAGGCGCAGACCGGTGACCTTCGATCTGCGGCGACGGCGACCGGGTGACTTCGTCTGGGCGACGGGCATCGAGAACACCTTCGTCCCCCAGACCCGTCCCGGCCACCGCGCGCTCGACGAGTACCAGCTCATGGGCCACTACGAGCACTGGCGCGAGGACCTCGCGCTGGCGCGCGAGCTGGGGCTCCGGGCCGTGCGGTGGGGCATCCCGTGGTACAGGGTGGAGCCGTTCCAGCCGGGCGACTTCGACTGGCGCTGGACCGACGAGGTGCTGCCCTACCTGGTCGAAGAGCTGGGGGTCACACCCATCATCGACCTGATGCACTACGGCTGTCCCTTCTGGCTCCGGCGCGAGTTCGCGAGCGCCAGCTACCCGGAAGCGGTAGCGGCCTACGCCGGGGCGTTCGCGCAACGCTACGCGGGGCTGGTCAAGTGGTACACGCCGCTCAACGAGCCGATCGTGACGGCGCTCTACTGCGGACAGCGGGGCGTCTGGCCGCCGTACCTGCGCACCGAGCGCGGGTATGTCACCGTGCTGCTGCAGGTCCTCGAGGGCATCCAGCGCACCGCCGCCGCCCTGCGCGAGGCGGATCCCGGGATCGTGCTGGTCCACGTCGAGGCGAGCGGCCTGAGCCGCGCCGCCCGCGAGGATCTCCACGCGATCGCGCGGGAGGAGCAGGCGCGCACCTTCCTGCCCTACGATCTGCTCACCGGCCGGATGACGCCCGACCACCCGCTCTTCGGCTGGCTCGTCCGGCACGGCGCCTCGCCGGACCGGCTGCTGGAGCTGGCCGCCGCGCCGGTCCCGTTCGACCTGATGGGACTCAACTTCTACCCCCAGTGGTCCACCACCCAGCTCTACATCGACCGGCGGGGGCGGCTCGCCTACCAGCCGATCGAACAGGACGGCGTGGGGTTCGCCGGGCTGATCGAGGAGTACTGGCGGCGGTATCAGGTGCCGATCATGGTCACCGAAACCAGCGCCCGGGGCGACGAAGCCATCCGCGCCCGATGGCTCGAGGCATCGGTGGCCGCGATCCGGGGTCTCCGCGGCCGCGGCGTCCCGGTGCTCGGCTACACCTGGTTTCCCCTGTTCACCATGATCGACTGGCGCTTCCGCTTCGGCCGCGGCCCGCTGGAGGAGTACCGCCTCGAGCTGGGGTTGTATACCCTCGGCGCGGCGGGGGAGGCGCGCTGGCGCCCGACACCGCTGGTGGAGCAGTTCCGGGGCTATGTGAGCGACCCCGAGAAGTCGATCGGCCCGCTTGCCGGGGCCGCGGCGGGGCCGTAGCGGTGGGGCTCTTCCGTTCGTTCTGGCTCGGCGGCTTCGAGTCGGCCCACCACATCAATCAGCGCGGTGTCCGGCTCGACCTGGTCTCCGCGACCCAGCACGACCTAATGGTAGACGAGGACTATGCCCGGCTCCGGCGCCACGGGTTCCGCACCGTGCGCGAGGGGATGCGCTGGCCGTTGATCGATCGGCAGCGGCGGCTCGATTTCTCGTCCGTCGAGCCGATGCTGGCGGCGGCGGAACGGCACGGGATCGAGATCATCTGGAGCCTGTGCCACTACGGGTGGCCGGAGGACCTGGACCACTATTCGGCGGCGTTCGTCGAGCGCTTCGCGCGCTACGCCGCGGCCGCGGCGCGGCTCATCGCCGATCGGAGCGACGCGGTCCCGTTCTATACCCCGATCAACGAGATCTCGTTCTTCGCCTGGGCGGCGGCGGAGGTGGGCTACATCCACCCGCGGGAGCGGCAGCGCGGCGCGCGGCTGAAAGCCCAGCTCGTCCGCGCCGCGATCGCCGCCATGGACGCGATCCGGGAGGTGGACCCCCGCGCGCGCATGGTGCACGTCGATCCGCTCATTCACGTGGTGACGCCGGCCGGGCGGCCCGATCTGGCCCGGGCCGCCGCCGACCAGCGGGCCTCCCAGTTCGACGCCTGGGACATGCTGGCGGGCGGGCTCCAGCCGGAGTTGGGCGGCCATCCGCGCTACCTCGACATCATCGGGCTCAACTACTACCACGCGAACCAGTGGGAGTATCCCGACCAGCGGCTCCGCTGGGAGGATGACCCGCGCGACCCGCGCTGGGTGCCGCTGCACCTGCTGCTCCGCGAGGTGTACCATCGCTACGGCCGTCCCCTCCTGATCTCCGAGACGAGTCACTTCGGGGCGGGACGGGCGCGCTGGCTGTGCGAGGTGGCCGGTGAGGTGCACCGGGCGCGGGAAAGCGGCGTGCCGGTGGAGGGGTTGTGCATCTATCCGGTCATCGACCGGCCCGACTGGGACGATCCCGATCACTGGCACCACAGCGGGCTGTGGGACCTCCGGCCCGGCAGCGGCGATCGTCTGGAGCGCGTGGCCTGCGAGGAGTATCTCGATGCGCTCGGGCGAGCGCAGGCGCTGCTGCGTGCCTGACCGCCTAGGCGGGCGCCGGCGTCTCCGCCGCGCGCGCCCGGGCCATCCGCGCGATCATGTCGCGCATCATGATCGTCGCCACGGGGTGCGTCCCCAGGTGCTCCCGGAGGCGGTAGGTGCAGATCATCAGCCGCCCGCGGTCGATCGGGCGCTCGGCGACCAGCGCCACGATATGGTGCACCCAGCCGACGAACAGCCCCGAGTGGACGTTGGCCGCGTAGTCGCGAGGTGAAAGGCCCACGATCACGGTCTCGGGCGTCAGATCGGCAAACGCGAAGTCCACCGTGCCGCCGCTCGGGATCCCGCCGAAGATCTTGTCCTGCCGCAGCCAGCTCATGCTGCTGGCCCAGTCGCCCTGCCAGCTCCGGCCCTGTCGCTGCGCGATGCTGATGGGCCCGAGGTGTGCCTGCTGCGACTCGGGATCCTCGGCCAGCCAGAGGACCCGGCCACCGTGCTGCACGTACGCGCGCAGCTCGTCGGTCATCGCCTCGACGACCACCAGCTCCGCGGCTTCGAGGTCCTCCACCATCTCGTACCCCATGGCGGCCAGGCGGGCCCCCAGCCGCGGGAGCCCCGGGGTCGCCAGCCGCGTCGCGGCCTCGCCCGTCTCCAGCCGGGGGAAAAAGTAGAGCTCGTGATGGTTCCGGGTGACCAGCTCACCCCCGGCCGTGAGGAGGCGCATCTCGAGCCGCGCGCGGACCGCCTCCGCTACGCGAGGTACCTCGAAGACCACGGTGCCGATGCCGGTGAGCTGCGCCCGCTGGGGCCGCACCCCGACGAAGCTCCCGCTGATGTCCGGCGCGGAATCGAGCGACCACTCCACCCGGCAGTCCCGCAGGTCCAGTGACGAGAAGTGAGAGAGCGCCAGCCGCACCTCGCAGCGCTCGCCTTCCCAGAACGCGATCCGCTCCCAGTCCGTCGGGATGAGCGCGTCGGCGCTATTGACCTGTCCGATGACGTCGAAGTACGACTTCGGGTTCCGGCACATATCGAGCAGCCCGTTGCTCTCCCAGTGCACGTCGGTGAACTCCGTGATCACGTAGCCGACGATGGCCGGGTACCGGCGGATCTGCTCGATCTGGTACTTGAGCGCGGTGAACTGCATCCGCTGGCTGGCCGCCGACAGGTCCGCGAGCGTGGGGAACACCTTGTCCAGGTGGAACGCCTTGAACCGCTGCTCGATCCCATGCGGATAAACCACGCCGTCGCCCCACTCGATCCCGGTCTCGAACCACCACGGCTCCCCGCCGTAGCAGGCCCGCAGGCGGCCGACGTCGGGCAGGCCCCAGTTGCCGAACTCCGAGACCACCATCGGCTCGCTCCCCTTCCGCCGGACCTCGGGCGCGGGCTGCCGCGGGAGCGGGTTCCACGGGTCGCGGATGTACTCCCGCCACGACGCGATCCCGTCGTACACGTGGGCGAACGTCCACGGCGGCCGGCTGGCGAAGGTGCGCACCCAGTCCTTCCACATGCGGTAGTGGTCCGGCATCGCGTAGTAGTTGTGGAAGTCCTCGATGTCGGTGACCACGTGAAAGTTGGTGAAGCAGGGCGAGTTCCCGACCACGAGCCGGTAGGGATCGAGCGCCTTGAGCTCGCTGTACGTCTGCGCCAGCCAGGCGCGGTGGCCCGCGTTCACCGCCAGGTCCACGCCCCAGTTCTCGTTGACGATGGTCCAGATGACGATGGAGGGATGGTTCCAGTCGCGCTCGACCATGCCGAAGAGCGTGTCGCGCGCGCGCCGCTTGGCTGCGTCGGTGAGCTCCTGCCAGTTGGGAAGCTCGGTCCAGATGAGCAGGCCGGCCCGGTCGGCGGCGTCGTAGTATCGCGGGTCGGTGATCTTGATGTGGGTGCGCAGGCAGTTCAGCCCCATGTGCTTGGCCTGGGCGAACTGGGCGTCGAGTTCGGCGTCGCTGAACGGGGTGTAGACCAGGTCGGGGTAGTAGTCCTGGTCGAGCGCGCCCCGGAGGTACAGGATCCGGCCGTTGAGCAGCAGGTGGCCGCTGGACGACGTGCCGATGGTCCGCATGCCGAAACGCGTCTCCTGCCGGTCGATCGGCTCGCTGCCGTCGGGCCCGGCGTGCAGCGCGCCCTCGAGCACGTACAGGTTGGGCGAGACGGTGTCCCACAGGAGCGGCCCGGGAACCGGGAGCGTCAGCTCCGGGGCGGCGGCGTCGGGCGGCAGCGGCACGCGGTGCTCGTGGGACCGGCCGGCCGGGTCCGTGATCGTGAAGCGGATCTCGCACCCGGGGCCCGGCGGCGCGTTGAGGCAGACCCGCACCCGGGCACGTTCCTCGGGCACTTCGGGCGTCACCCGCAGGCGCTGGATGTGGAGCGCCGGCCGCCGCTCGAGCCATACGCTCTGCCAGATGCCGCCAATCGGCCCGTACCAGCTCTGCTTGCCGTGGGGAATCTCGGCGAAGGGAAACTCGGGAAGGGAGTCCTCGTCATCGCCGGGGTCCACGACCCGGACGATGAGCGTGTTGGGCGCGTCCCGCCGGACGGCGGCGGTCACGTCGAGCTCGAACGGGAGATAACCCCCCTCGTGCTCGCCCACGCGCACGTCGTTCACCCAGACGACCGCGTGGTAGTCCACCGCACCGAAGTGGAGAATCTCAACCGTGTCCGCGCCGTCCTCGGCCGCGGCGTGCGGCAACGAAAACGTCCGGCGGTACCACGCCATGCCGCTGTAGTCCCGGAGGTCTTCGAACTGAGCCTGCCAGGGGCCGGGCACCCGGATCCGCCGGCCGGCCTCCTCGCGGAGCGACTCGGGCGCGAGCCGCTGTTCAGAGTCCGGAAAGAATTCCCATTCGCCGTCGAGGTCCACACGTCTGCGCCGCACGTCACTGCTCCGCTCAAAGTCCGCCGGGGGAACACCGCCGCGTAAGAGAGACGCACCGCGCCGCTTTGGCAAGCGCGGCCGGCAGCACCGGGGCACGACCGGCCTTACCTTTCCGGGACCCCTCGCCTTCCACGGAGCGTCTCACGCATGCTGCTGCTCTTCCTCGGTATCGGGCTCGCCGCCGGCGTGCTGTCGGGATTGTTCGGCATCGGCGGCGGGCTGCTCATCGTGCCGGCGCTGATGTACCTGGCCCGATTTCCCCTGAAGCTCGCGCTGGGCACGTCACTGGGAGCGCTCCTGCTGCCCGTGGGCCTGCTCGGGGCCTATACCTACTGGGAGAACGGCCACGTGCACGTGCGCGGCTCACTGCTGATCGCGGTGGGGCTCACGGGGGGCGCCCTGGTGGGGGCGCGCGTGGCCCAGGCGATTCCCGGCGCCACCCTGCAGCGGATGTTCGCGCTGTTCATGGTGGCCATGGCGGTCCAACTCTGGTTCCAGGCAGGCTCCGCATGAACATCGTGAGTCCGGCCTTCGCGGACGGCGCGCCCGTACCCGCCGAACATACCTGCGAGGGCAGCGGCAGCTCGCCCGGGCTCGCCTGGAGCGAGATTCCCGTGAATACGCGGAGCTTTGCCCTCGTGTGCGATGACCCCGACGCGCCCCGCGGCACGTGGGTGCACTGGGTGCTCTTCAATCTGCCGGCGGACGCGGTCGAGCTCGCCCCGGCGGTGCCGCCGGCTCCGGAGCTCCCGTCCGGGGCCCGCCAGGGCATCAACGATTCGGGCGACGTCGGCTACGGCGGTCCGTGTCCGCCGCGGGGCCAGTCCCATCGATATTTCTTCCGCCTGTACGCGCTCGACTGCACCCTCAACCTGGCCCCGGGCGTGCAGCGCCCGGACCTCGACCACGCGATGGCCGGCCACGTCCTGGCCGGCGCCACACTCATGGGAACGTTTGCCCGATGATTCAACAGCCTGCGGCGGCCGCGGCGTTCGTCCTCGTGCTGGCCGCCTCCGCCTGCTCCCGGTCGCCGGATACGGCTGGCCCCGAGCCGAAGATGCTGGCCACGGGCACCTTCCACGACGCCGCCGGCGCGCGCACCGGTGTGGCCACGCTCACCGATACCGCGGGGATGCTGCGGCTCGACCTCAGCGCCGGGCAGCTCTCGCCCGGGCCGCACGGGCTGCACTTTCACGCCGTGGGTGTGTGCACCCCGCCGGACTTCAAGTCCGCCGGCGCGCACTTCAACCCCGAGGGGAAGCAGCACGGCCGGCTCAACCCCGAAGGTCCCCACCTTGGCGACCTTCCCAACATCCACGCCGGCCTCGACGGCACGGTGGATACGAGCCTCACGCTCTCGCGCGACCTCATCGCGTCGGGGCCGCGGGCACTCTTTCAGTCGTCGGATACCACGCCGGGCGGGGCCGCGCTTGTCATCCACGCCGGGCCCGATGACGAGCGGACGGACCCGAGTGGCAACTCCGGCGACCGGGTGGCCTGCGCCGTGCTCGAGCGGCGGTGAAGCGCCGCGCGTGAAGCGCGGCGCGTGAAACGCGGCGCCCCGGACTCAGTCCGTGCCGGTCCGCTCCGATGCCGGCATCGACTCCTCCACCAGGCGCTTCCGCATGATGATCTCGTCCCGCCGCTGGCGTACCACAGTGCTCGTGCCCGGCGGCGTGAACGAGAACCAGCCGCGCTCCTCCCCGGCCTCGGAGTACCCGGCCCGTCGGTAGAATTGCCGGGCGCGCGCGTTGCCGCGCTCGACCCCCAGTTCCGACCAGACGTAGCCTCGCGCCCGGAGCGCATGTTCCGCGGCTTCGACCAGGCGCCCGCCGAGCCCGAGGGACCGCAGCGGCGGGAAGACGCGGACCGCCCAGAGCAGGCCCGTCTCCCGCTCGCGCGCACGCGCAAGGTCGATCCAGACCTGCCCCGCCGGGAACCGATTCACATCCAGCACCAGCATCAACCCCTCGCCCCGGGTCTGGGCCGCGAACGCCTCCTGAATGATGTCGCGGTGAGCCGTGAACCTGCCGAACCACTCGAGCGGCTCGAGATCATACGCGGTGCACGTGCGGATGCGCGCGGGCAGCCGCACGATGAAGGAATCCCGGCCCGTCACGACACCACCCGGAGCAGCCCGGTCGGCTCGTCCCGCGCCCCCCACCGGTACTTGTACGCCTCGCGGCCACGGAGGAAATCGAAGGCGGACGCCCCGCGCCCGAGCGCTGCCTCGAGCGCGGCGGCCACCACGAGCGTCCCCGGGCTGAGCGCGCTGAAGGCGGGATCGAAGCCACTCAGGTAGTAGTACGCCCGGCGCGCATCCCGGAAACCGTAGTAGGCGGCGGTGGTGCGGTCGTCCAGCCGCAGCCGGTACAGATCGAGCAGGCCGAGCGGGTGGGCGCGCCGGATCACGTTGTCGTGGAATGCCCGCACGGATCCGTCCGCCAGCACGCCCGGCTTTCCGCGCGCGTGCCAGGCCGCGGTGTGCAGCCGGACCACGTCGCTGAAGATGGCCAGCGCCTGCTCGACCGGCCCGCCGTCCGCCCGCTCCAGCCGGAGCCGCCCGCTTCCGGCGGCGTGACGCCGCGCCTGGGCGATCTTTTTCGCGAAGCCCGCCGGCACGACATCGCCCAGCACCGTGGCGCCGGCGGCGAGCGGCACCACTGGACACGGCTCATTGGCCGAGCGTTCGATGCGCCGGCCCGCCGCCCTGATTTCGAGGAGCGGCGAGGAAAGCGGGAGCTGCGCGAACTCCGCCGCGGACACCTCGCCTCCGGCGCCGGCCAGGAGCTGCTCGACCGCCCGGCACGCCAGGGGACCCGCGCCCGGCTCGTACAGCGCGTCGAGATGATCGCTGTTCCCCGCCCCGATGAGCCGGAGCCCGTCCTCGAGCTGGAGCGGCACCAGCCCGGCCAGCCGGGTTCCGGACCAGACCGCGATGACCCGGAGCCGTCCGCGCCCGAACGCGTGCCACCAGGGAATCGTCCACGCGGGCGACTGAAACGGGGTAGCGGTGGGGCAACGGACACGGAGCGCTTCCCAGGCAGGCGTGAGGCGCTCCAGGTCGCGCGGGGAGGTGACGAGCGTGCATCGCACGGTCGGCAGCACCGGGGCTGCCATCACGTGGCCGCCATCACGCGACCGCCATCACGCGACCGCCATCACGCGGCCGCGAGTTCGCGGTATCTCGCGAGGTACTGCCCGGTCATCCGCGACATCGAGAAGCGCGCGCGCGCCGCGCGGCGGCATGTGGCGGTGTTGAGCTTCCGCACCTCGCCGATCGCGTCGGCCATCGCGGCGGCGTCATCCACTAGGAAACCCGTCACCCCGTGCTCGACGATGTCGGGCAACGCCCCGGTGCGGAAGGCGATGACCGGCGTCCCCGCGGCGAGGGCTTCCATCGCGACCAGCGAGCTCGTCTCGGGAGCCAGGCTCGGCACCAGGAGACAGCGCGCCCCCGCCAGGAGCCGTGCCTTGCGCTCGGGGCCGATCGGGCCGAGGTATCGCCGCTGCTCGTCGAGCCGGGACGCGATCGCTTCCCGGAAGTATTCGAGATGCGCGTCGTACGGGAAGACGCGACCCGCGAGCCGCAGGCCGCAGCCGGCGCGGTGCGCCGCTTCGAGTGCCAGGTGGAACCCCTTCTCGGGGCAGATGCGGCCGAGCGCGACCGCGTGACCTCCGCGCGGCACCTCCACGTCGAAGCGCTCCAGGGGAATGCCGTTCTCGATGTCCCGGCCGAGGGGGGCGCCCGCGGGACAGGCCCGATGCTGCGACCGGGACACGCAGTGGAGCTGCAGGTTCCGCCGATGCAGCGCGAACACCTCCGGGGGGTACCACCCGGGCGGCAGGTGGAGCGTCACCAGGGTCGGCAGGTCGGTATCCGGCAGGTAATTGAGGAAGTCGAATCCGTGGAAGTGGATGACGTCCACCGGATGACTCGCCAGCGCCCGCGCCACCGCCGCCCGCTGCGCGTCATGTGCCTCCGCCCAGTCGGTGTAGCTGTTGGCCGCCTCCCGCCGCCGCACCTGGACGAGCGTGCCGGCCAGGACGGATCCCTCCGCCGCGACGACCACCGAGTGGTGGCCCGCCCGGGTGAGCGCCCGGTCCAGCATGCCAAGTACCTGTTCGGCTCCGCCCGCGGCGTCCGGGCTGATCAGTGCCATCGAGTACGCCACGTTCAGAATGGTGAGGCGGCGGAATCGGCGAGCCCCAGGCTCGATCGGGCACGCGAGGCCAGTCGCCGCCATTCGTGCGCAGTCGGTCCCCATCGGAACATCTCGTAGTACGGCGCGCCGTCGTGCGGCGGCCGGGTGAAGTCATAGGCCGGTGCCAGGCGGAAGCGCTCCGCCGACACGTCGAACGGCGCCAGAGTACGGCGCTGGCTCGCGAAGCAGGCCAGCATCCGGCGCTTGCGCTCGGCGTCCGAGGCAGTGAGCGGCACGCGGACCCCGTCGTCGCCGCCCGGCAGAAACGCGCCGGTGCGAAGGACACCATCGATCGTGTGATACGAGGTCATCTCGATCAGCCATGGAGGGCTGTCGCCGCCTCGACGCAGGAGCTCGCACGCGCAGTGCACCGCGAAGGCCGCTGCGTCGTGGTCCGGGTGCCCGCCCTCGTACGGGTGGGTCACCACGACCTGGGGCCGCTGATGGCGCAGCACCCTGGCGAGCGTCTCGGCCAGGGAGGCCATCGCGAACGCCGCCTCGCCATCCACCACACCGATCCGCCGGAGTCGCACCGCCGGGAGCCCCTGCCGCTCCAGCGCCGAACGGAGCTCGCGCCGGCGCAGCCGAGCGTAAGCCGCGCGCCCGCTGCAGCCCGCCGCGCGGGCATCGCGACCGTCACGCGGCGCGCCGTCGGTCACGTGCAGCACGGTCACGGCATGCACGTGTCCCAGACGGATCCCGGCGCCGATCACCTCGTCGTCGGGATGAGCGGCCACCACGAGGGCCGCCGGTCCCGGACAGCCGGTGCACCGGGCCCCGCACCACTCCTCGAGCGCGTGAGCCGGATCAGTCGCGCGAGCGGCAACCGTCGCGGCGCGCACAGTTCGAGTTCCGGTTGGTGCCGTGTCGAGTCTTCATGGTTCCGTCATGTCGGGTGCGGCCTCGAGCTCGAGGGCCGCGTACAACTGCGGGCGAAGCCGGCGCCAGTGCTGCCGGACATGCGCTTCGCCCGGCTGCCCTTCGTACATCCAGGGCAGCCGCTTCGCGTTCAGGCCGACGAAATGCGCCCCGCACCGGCCGAGTGTCTGCCGGTGCGGGGCGAAGGGCCCGCAGATCGCCACCTCGCCCTCCCCAACGACATGGGGCGTGGCGGGACGGGAGCAGGCCAGCGTCACGAGGCCCTGTTCATCCAGCTCGGAGCGCAGCGTGATCCCCGTCTGCCGCAGGATGTCCGCGAACGCCGCCTCCAGATCGAACCCCGGCGGGAGCCCGCGAATGCCCGAGTTCCGCGGCTCCGGCCCGCACAGTCCCTGAAACTGTCCCAGCATCGTGGCCACATCCTCGGCCAGCAGACAGCGACCTCCGCCGTCCGACAGCCACGCGGCCAGCGCGGTCGGGAGCGACCAGAGGATGCAGTCGTTGTCCAGGTGCAGCTCCGGGCGGTCGGGGGCCAGCCGAGCGGGCGCGAATTTCCAGCCTACGCCTTCGGCCCGGCTCGCGTCGCTGTGCTCGGCGATCAGGGGCGAAAGCGCATCCGTCGCGTCCAGCCACTCGATCTCCGGCGGCACCGGGCCGGTCAGCGCGCGCGCGCGGTCCAGCGGGACCGTGTTGACGCACACGACGTAGTGCGCCGCCGGGCCGAAGATGCGGCGCGCGCCGTGGGTGGACAGCCGGAGCGCCTCGAAGCCCGCTACGCTCACGTCGCCCACCGTCCAGCGCACAACCAGATCGTCGTAGTACCGGGCCATGGCGCACTCTGCGCGACGCGCGCGCGGCAGACCGTGAGCCTGATCACCATGGTCTCGCCCGGGCGCCCGCACTCCTCCATGTTCAGGGATGGCCCTTCTCCGCGTGACCGACCACGGCCTCCACTGCGAGTCCGGCGACTTCTTCATCGATCCCTGGACCGCCGTGGACCGCGCCGTCGTCACGCATGCCCACCGAGACCACGTGGCGTGGGGTTGCGGCGCCTACCTGGCCGCCGCGCCGGGCGTCGAGGTGCTGCGCCGGCGGCTCGACCCCGCGGCTCAAATCCGCGGTGTGCCTTACGGCGAGGCTGTCGACATGGGCGGCGTCCGCGTGTCGCTCCATCCCGCCGGCCACATCCTCGGCTCGGCCCAGGTGCGGCTCGAGCACGGCGGCGAGATCTGGGTCGTCTCGGGCGACTACAAGACCGAGCCCGACCCCACCTGCACGCCGTTCGAGCCGGTGCGCTGCCACACCTTCGTCACCGAGTGCACCTTCGGGCTGCCGATCTACCGCTGGCCACCGGCCCGCGGCGTGCTCGCCGACATCCACGCCTGGTGGCGCGCGAACCAGCTCGCCGGGAAGACGACGCTGCTGTTCGGCTACGCGCTGGGCAAGGCGCAGCGGCTGATCGCCGGCCTCGACCCGGCCGTAGGGCCGATCCTCACCCACGGCGCGGTGGAGCGCATGACCGCTGCTTACCGCGAGGCGGGGGTGCCGCTCCCGCCCACCACGCACGTCGCCGCGTCCGACCGCGCCTCGTGGAAGCGCGCCATCGTCGTAGCGCCGCCCTCCGCCGACGGCTCGGCCTGGGCGCGCCGTTTCGGTGCCCAGGCCACCGCGCTCGCGTCCGGCTGGATGGCGGTCCGCGGCGCCCGCCGCCGGAGCGCGGTGGACCGGGGCTTCGTCATCTCGGACCACGTGGACTGGCCGCACCTCCTCGAGGCGATCGCCCAGACGGGCGCGGAACGGATCTGGGCGACGCACGGCTACACCGGCGTGCTCGAGCGCTGGCTCCGCGAGCACGGCATGGACGCGCTCGCCATCGAGACCCGCTACGAGGGCGAGCGCGACGATGCGGCGGCGGAAGCCGAAGAGGCGCCACCCCCATGAAGGCGTTTGCCCGGCTCTACGATGCGCTGGACGCGACCACCAGCACGAGCGAGAAGGTTGCCGCCCTCGCGGCCTACTTCCGGACGGCGCCGCCGCGGGACGCGGCGTGGGCGGTCCACTTCCTGATCGGCCGCCGGCCCAAGCGGCTGATCGGCACGGGTCGGCTCCGCGAGTGGGCCGCGGAGGAGGCGGGCGTCCCCGAGTGGCTGTTCGGGGAGAGCTACGCCGCGGTCGGCGACCTCGCCGAAACGATCACGCTCCTCCTGCCGGAGAATGCGGCTTCGGGGGATGAGCCGCTGTCCCGGTGGGTGGAGCAGCGCCTGCTGCCGCTCCGCGGCCGGGACGAGGCGGCGCAGAAGCTGGAGATGCTCCAGGCCTGGCGCGAGCTCGGGCGCCGCGAGCGCTATGTCTGGAACAAGCTCATCACCGGCAGCTTCCGGGTGGGCGCGTCGGCGCGGCTGGTGGTTCGCGCACTGGCGGAGGTGGGCGCGGTGGACGAGGGGACGATCACCCACCGCCTGATGGGCGCATGGGAGCCGTCGCCGGAGTTCTTCGAGCACCTGCTGGCACCGGACACCCGCGACGCGGACGTCGGCCGCCCGTATCCCTTCTATCTCGCCTATCCCCTCGAACGCGAGCCCGCCTCGCTGGGTGAGCCCGGCGACTGGCAGGCCGAATGGAAATGGGACGGCATCCGCTCGCAGCTCGTCCGGCGCGCGGGCCGCACGTTTCTCTGGTCCCGCGGCGAGGAGCTGCTGAGTGGCCGGTTCCCCGAGGTCGAGGAGGCCGGCGCGCTGCTGCCCGACGGGACGGTGCTCGACGGCGAGCTGCTTCCGTGGTCCGGCGCGGCGCCGCTCCCCTTCGCGGAGCTGCAGCGGCGCATCGGACGCAAGGCCGTGAGCCGGAAAATCCTGAGCGAGGTACCAGTGGTGCTCGTTGCCTACGACCTGCTGGAGGAAGGGGGCGAGGACCTGCGGGGTCGGCCGCTCGCCCAGCGCCGCGAGCGGCTCGCGCGGCTCCTCGCCGGGGTCGCGTCCGGAGGACGGCTCGTGCTCTCTCCCGAGGTCGAGGCCGCGGAGTGGACCGGCATGGCGGACGCCCGGGCACGCGCGCGGGAGATGGGCGCCGAGGGATTGATGCTGAAGCGTCGCGCCAGCAGCTACGGGATCGGTCGCCGGCGGGGCGACTGGTGGAAGTGGAAGGTGGACCCGCTCTCGGTGGACGCGGTGCTGATGTACGCCCAGCCGGGCAGCGGCCGGCGGGCGGGGCTCTACACCGACTACACCTTCGGCGTGTGGGATGGCGACCGGCTGGTGCCGTTCGCCAAGGCGTACTCCGGCCTCAGCGACGAGGAAATTCGCCGGGTGGACGCGTTCATCCGCCGCCACACCCTCGAGAAATTCGGGCCGGTGCGGACGGTCAAGCCGGAGCTCGTCTTCGAGCTGGCGTTCGAAGGCATCCAGCGCTCCACCCGGCACAAGTCCGGCATCGCGGTGCGCTTCCCACGGATCGCGCGGTGGCGCGCCGACAAGCGCGCGGAGGAGGCGGACACGCTCGAGCAGGTCCGGACCCTGCTGGGCACGGCCACGGCCGCCGGACCGGTGCCCGAGCCGGGGACGTCTTAGTTTACGGGGATGCCGAACTATCTCTGCACCACCTGCGGCACGCAGTACCCCGACACCGCGCTGCCTCCCGACCAGTGCCTGATCTGCACCGATGAACGCCAGTACGTCGGGCTGGCAGGGCCAGCGCTGGACCACGCTCGACGAGCTGCGCCGCGACCACCACAACCGTCTGGCGCCCGAGGGTCCCGGGCTCGTCGGCATCGGCACCGAGCCGAAGTTCGCCATCGGCCAGCGTGCGCTCCACCTGCGTACGGCGACAGGCGGCTTTCTCTGGGACTGCATCAGCCTGGTGGATGACGCGACCGTGGCCGCCCTGCAGGCGATCGGCGGCGTCCGCGGCATCGCCATCTCGCATCCCCACTACTACGCCTCGATGGTCGAGTGGAGCCGCGCGCTCGGCGGCGTGCCGGTGTACCTGCACGCGGACGACGCGCAGTGGGTCGTCCGTCACGACCGGGCGATCGTCTTCTGGGACGGCGAGACCCGCGAGGTCGCGCCGGGTGTGACCCTCATTCGATGCGGCGGGCACTTCGCCGGCGGCACCGTGCTCCACTGGGCCGACGGCGCGGACGGCGGCGGCGCGCTGCTCACCGGCGACATCATCATGGTGGGCGAGGACCGCCGGACGGCGGGCTTCATGTACAGCTTTCCCAACTACATCCCGCTCAACGCCCGGGCGGTGGAGCACATCGGCGCGATGGTCGAGCCGTTCGAGTTCGACCAGGTCTACGGCGGCTGGTTCGGCCGCAACATCCTCGAGAACGGCAAGCAGGCGGTGCGCTACTCGGTGCGCCGCTACATTCACGCGATCTCGGCCCGTGGACAGCCCTGAGGAGGCGCCGCCTCTCCGCGGCGGCGGCGCGCTGGCGGTCGACCTTCGCCGCGCCCGCGCCGCAGCGCCGGGGAGCGGAGCACGCCACGCCGACCGCGGCCGCCCTGCCGCCGCACGGCCGGCGCCCCTCGCGCCGGTTCCGGGTGTCCTGCGCGCGATCGCGAGCCGCTCGGGTGCGTGCGCGAGTGGTTCCAGCGGCACGGCTGGGAGCCGTTTCCGTTCCAGGAGGAAGTCTGGCAGCGCGTACCTCGCCGGCGAGAGCGGGCTGATTCACGCCGCCACCGGCACCGGCAAGACCTATGCGGCATGGATGGGACCGGTGCTCGAATGGCTGCGGGACTACCCGGCGCGCAGGCCGCGCCGGAAGCTCGAGGCGCCGCCGCTCCGCGTCCTCTGGGTCACGCCGCTCCGCGCCCTGGCCGGTGACACCGAGGCCGCGCTCCGCGCGCCGGTCGAGGACCTGGGGCTGCCCTGGACCGTCGAGTCACGCACCGGCGACACCCCCGCCCGGGTGCGTGCCCGGCAGCGCGAGCGCCTCCCGACCGCGCTGGTCACCACGCCCGAGAGCCTGTCTCTCCTCCTCACCCGCGAGGATGCGACGAGCTGTTCGAGCATCTTGAGCTGGTGGTCGTGGACGAGTGGCACGAGCTGCTCGCCTCCAAGCGCGGGGTCCAGACCGAGCTCGCGCTCGCCCGGCTGCGGCGGATCCGCCCGGGCCTCCGCACGCTGGGCCTCTCCGCCACGCTCGGCAATCTCGAGTCGCGCGGGACGCACTGCTGGGCGTGACCGCGACGGAACGTCGCGCGCCCGGCCGAATCATGCGGGGGCTCGTGCCCAAGGCGCTGGAGGTGGACGCGCTCATCCCGGAGACCATGGAGCGGTTCCCCTGGTCGGGACAGATCGGGCTCCGCCTGCTGCCGGAGGTAGTCAGCGCGATCGAGGAGGGCGGAGCGCGCTGGTCTTCACCAACACCCGCGCGACCGCGGAGATCTGGTATCAGGCGCTGCTGGCGGCGCGGCCCGATTGGGCCGGCATCATGGCGCTCCATCACGGCTCCCTCGACCGCGCCACCCGCGAGTGGGTGGAGGACGGCCTCCGCGACGGCCGGCTCCGCTGCGTGGTGTGCACCTCTACGCTCGATCTCGGCGTGGACTTCACGCCGGTGGATCGCGTGCTCCAGGTCGGGAGCCCCAAGAGCGTCGGCCGGCTGGTCCAGCGCGCCGGCCGGAGCGGGCACCAGCCGGGCGCCGTCAGCCGACTGACCTGCGTCCCCACCAACGCCCTGGAGCTGGTGGACGTGGCCGCCGCGCGCGATGCGCTCGAGGCCGGGGCGCATCGAGGCGCGCCGGCCGGTGGAGCGGCCGCTCGATCTGCTGGCGCAGCACGCCGTCACCCTGGCGCTCGGCGGCGGTTTTCTTCCCGACGAGCTGCTACGCGGAGGTGCGGACGACGCGGGCCTACCGCGGCCTCACTCCCGCCGAGTGGGCCTGGGTCCTCGACTTCATCACCCGCGGCGGCGACGCGCTCCGCGCCTACCCCGAGTACAGCAAGGTGGTGGTGGCGGACGGCCGCTACGTCGTGACCAGCCGCATGGTGGCGATGCGACACCGGCTCTCGATCGGCACCATCGTGAGCGAAGCCTCCATGAAGGTGCAGTTCGTCCGCGGCCGGACGCTCGGCGCCGTGGAGGAGAACTTCATTGCCCGGCTCCGGCCCGGCGACCATTTCACCTTTGCGGGACGGACACTGCAGTTCGTCCGGGCGCGCGGCATGGTCGCCTACGTCCGGAAGTCCTCGAAAGTCACCTCCGTCGTACCCCACTGGTCCGGCGTGCGGATGCCGATCTCGCCGCAGCTCGCCGTCGGCATCCGGGGCAAGCTCGACGAAGCCCGGCGCGGGATCTTACCGGGCCCGAGATGGCGGCCGTGCGTCCGATCCTGGAGCTGCAGGCGGCCTGGTCGCGCCTGCCGGCGGCGGACGAGCTGCTGGTCGAGCGGGTGCGGACGCGGGAGGGGCACCACCTGTTCTTCTATCCGGTCGAGGGGCGGCTGGTGCACGAAGGGCTCGCCGCGCTGTTCGCCTACCGCATCGCCCAGCTCGGCCCGATCTCGTTCACGCTGGCGGCGAACGACTACGGCCTCGAGCTGCTCTCTCCCGATCGCGCCCCGATCGAGGAGGCCATCGAAGCGGGTCTCTTCTCGCCCGCACACCTGCTGCACGACATCCCCGCCAGCCTCAACGCGGCCGAGCTGGCGCGACGGCAGTTCCGCGAGATCGCGCGGGTGGCGGGGCTCATTTTCAGGGATATCCCGGCGTCAACAAATCGGCGAAGCAGGTGCAGGCATCGAGCGAGCTGCTGTACGACGTGTTCGCCCGCTACGACCCGGAGAACCTCCTGCTGTTCCAGGCGCACCGGGAGGTGCTCGAGCGGCAGCTCGAGCAGAGCCGGCTCGGTCAGGCGCTCGAGCGGATCGCGTGCGGCACGATCTCCGTCGTCGAGGTCGAGCGGCCGACGCCGCTCGCCTTCGGGCTGCTCGTGGACCGCGCGCGCGAACAGGTGAGCTCCGAGAAGTTCGCCGACCGCATCCGGCGGATGGCGGCGCCCTGGAAAGGGCGGCGGGGCGGCCCGCTTCGCCGCGCTCCAGCCGCGGCTTCCGGAGCGGCTCGTGACCGATGCGCGGTCCGCCTTGCCGGCGAGGAGGTCGTGCTCCTGCCCGAGCGCGCGCTGTTCTGGCCCGCGCGGCCGCGCTCGTCGCCGCCGACCTCCATTGGGGCAAGGCCGCCACGTTCCGGGCGGCGGGGATCCCGGTCCCGACCGGAACCACGAGCGACGACCTGGCGCGACTGGACGCGGCCCTCGACCGCACGTGCGCGCGCCGGCTCCTCGTGCTCGGCGATCTCTTCCACGCCCGCGCCGGTCGGGTCGCGGCCACGACGCTGGCCGAGCTGAGGCGCTGGCGCGCCCTGCACCCGGCGCTGGAGATCCTGCTGGTGCGGGGCAATCACGATCGCCACGCCGGTGACCCGCCCGATGATCTTCGGATCAACTGCGTCAACGCGCCCGCGTTCGTGCCGCCCTTCATCCTCCGCCATGAGCCGACGGTCGCCGCCGAGGGCCATACCCTCGCCGGGCACATCCACCCGGGGCTCGTGCTCTCCGGACCCGCGCTTCAGCGCGAGCGCCTGCCCTGCTTCCTCCTGAGCGAGCGGATGACTGTCCTGCCCGCGTTCGGCAGCTTTACCGGGTTCGGCCGCGATCGACCCGCGCGCGGGCCATCGCGCCTTCGTCGTGGCGGAGGCGGACGTGATCGAGGTGCGCTCCGGAGACTGAGGCAGCGGCACGATCCGGAAGACCTCATATTGGCCCTCGCCCCCGATCGCCTGAAGCGCGAGCCGGGGATCGGCCCAGATCCAGCTCCCCGTGAGGTGGTCGTGCCAGCCGACCCGCCGGGGGTCGTCCAGCAGGTGCACCCCGACGTCCCGCAGCAGGCCGCGCACTCGCAGCATGACGGGGTTGTACGTCCAGCCGATGTAGTACCACGGTCCGGACGAGCGGTCCAGCGCGGGCATCGCGCCGATGTAGCGCGCGGGGCCGGCCCACACCTGATCCACGGGTGGCATCTCGCCCCAGCGGCCCTGCGCCGTGTAGCGCGGAGTTCGCCATGGCGCTCATCGCCAGCCGCACTCGCGTGCGCGGAAAGACGAACCGCAGGAACGAGTAGTCGGAGGCCCACGGCACGATGATCGTGGCGGATGGATGCCGCTCCACCAGGCGTCCCACCAGATCGCCCAGACTGGCCTGGTCCAGCTCGGAGGGCATGAGCGGCAGGACCGCGGCCCGGTCCACCAGGACCAGCAGGGCGAGCCCCGCGCCCCAGGCCGGCGCCCGCCGGCGCGCGGGCACCCGCGCGACGATCCGGCCGAGCCCGGTCGCGGCGACGATCGCGAGGGGAAGGATGGCCGGCGCGTAGTAGCGTGGCTCGTGCCCGACGAGGTTGGGCAGCATCGTGGCCGCCAGCCAAACCCAGGCCAGCCGCAGCACCGGCGGGCGCGGCCGGCCGAGCGCGAAGGGGAGCACCGCCGCGAACGCCCCCAGGAACAGCCCCAGCGCGGTGACCCGCTCGAACAGCTTCGTGCTGGCGGCTACCGCGTGCGCCAGCAGCAGTACCCGCAGCTCCGAGCCGCCCAGGTAGTGGAGCACACCCGCGTGCAGCGCCAGCGCCCCCGCGCCGACCGGCACCGCCCGGCCCAGTACCGCTCGCGGATGGAATCGGGGGTCACCAGCCACGAGGAGCCCGAGAACGAGGCCCGCGAACTCCAGCGCCACCGTCACCCGGCAGAGCATGCCCGCACCGAGTGCGAGCGCGGCCGCCGTGAGCAGCAGCCGCTCGCGCCGCCGGGTGCACGTCCTGAAGGCGCGGAGAAACGCCCAGCTCCCCAGGGTCGCGAGCAGCAGCGAGGGCGTTTCCGAAAGCAGCTTGTACGAGAGGTACAACGTGACGGGGAGAAGAGCAGCACCAGGGCCGCCCGGCGCGCCCCCCGATCGTCCAGCAGCTCCCGGTACACGCCGAGCGCCGCCGCCACCGTGGCGAGCATGATCAGCGCGTACAGCGCCTCGAGCACGAGAAGCGCACCTTGACCGGTGCCCACGATCCCGGCGACCATCCGGAGGAGCACGACGTGGCCGATCTTCCCCGAAAAGTATCCCTGCGGGAAGAGGTCGGCGGTCGCGTCGAGCCGCATCAGCTCGCGCGGCGTGAACGTCGTGCTGGAATAGAGGTAGAAGAATTCGTCCCAGTAGCGGTGGGCGGTCCAGCTCAGCAGGAGGAACCCGGTGGCGGCGACGCCGGTGAGCACCCAATCCCGCTCTCTGCTGGTCAACTGTCGTCCTCGCCCCACGCGGCGGTGAACCGCAAAGCTGGCGCTCGCGTCCGAGCCGGTCGGTGACGCGCCGCACCATGTCCCTCTGAGCACGGAAGCCAGAATGTCCGATCTTCTCGCCGCGCGCAGTCAGATGGCCGTCTCGCTCTACTTCCACATCCTCTTTGCCGTGGCCGGGATCGGCATGCCGCTCCTCATGGTGGTCGCCGAGTGGCGGTACCGCCGCACCGGCGACCCCGTCGCCCTGGATCTGGCCAAACGCTGGGGCAAGGGAACCGCCATCCTCTTCGCCGTGGGCGCCGTCTCAGGGACCGTGCTCTCCTTCGAGCTCGGCCTGCTGTGGCCCCGGTTCATGGAGCTCGCCGGGCCGGTGATCGGGATGCCGTTCTCGCTCGAGGGCTTCGCCTTTTTCCTCGAAGGAATCTTCATCGGGGTCTACCTCTACGGCTGGGACCGGATCTCCCCGCGCGCCCACCTGCTGGCCGGTATCATGGTGGCCGTGAGCGGGGCGGCCTCGGGCGTGTTCGTCGTGATCGCGAACGCCTGGATGAACGCACCGACCGGGTTCGACCTGGTGCACGGCCGCCGACGCACGTCGATCCGATCGCCGGCATGCTCAACCCGATGGCGTTTCAGCAGACGCTGCACATGACGATCGCGTCCTACGCGGCCACCGGGTTCGCGGTGGCCGGGATCCACGCGTTCCTCCTCCTGTTCGACCGCACGAACGCGTTTCACCGCCGCGCCCTGGCCGTGGCCCTCCTGGTGGGCGCTCCCGCCGCCGTCCTCCAGCCCCTCTCGGGCGACCTGAGCGCCCGTGCCGTCGCCGACAACCAGCCGGCCAAGCTCGCGGCCATGGAATCGCACTTCGAGACCGCGCGCGGGTCCCGCTGGTGATCGGCGGCATTCCCGACCTGGACCGGCGCGAAACGCGCTACGCCATCAGGATCCCCGGCGGGCTCTCGCTGCTGGCGTTCCACGACCTCAACGCGCGGGTCAAAGGCCTGGAGGAGTTTCCCCGCGCGGACTGGCCGAACGTGGCGGTCGTGCACACTCGCGTTCCAGCTCATGGTGGGTCTGGGGAGCCTGCTTGCGCTGCTGGCCCTCTGGGTGGGGTTCCTGGCGATTCGCCGCCGCGATCTCTCCGCCAACGTCTGGCTGCTCCGCGCGCTCGCCCTCGCGGCTCCGGTCGGGTTCATCTGCATCGAGGCGGGATGGACGGTCACCGAGGTGGGGCGGCAGCCCTGGGTCGTCTACGGCATCTTGCGAACGGCGGATGCCGTGACGCCGATGCCCGGCCTCATCGTCCCGTTCCTGGGCTTCTCGCTGCTCTACTGTTGCCTGGGCATCATCGTAGTGTGGCTGCTCTATCGCCAGATCATCCGGAGTCCGCGTCCCAGCGAGTGGACCCGGACGTACGCGCCGCCGAGCGTCACCCGTGCCTGAGCTACCCTGCCGGTGATCACGGCCGCCATTCTCGCGCTCGCCCTCACCGCGTACGTGCTCTTCGGGGGCGCCGATTTCGGCGGCGGCGTCTGGGACCTCCTCGCCACCGGACCCCGGAAGGACCGGCAGCGCGAAGTGATCAGCCACGCCATCGGGCCGATCTGGGAAGCCAATCACGTCTGGCTCATTCTCGCGATCGTGCTCACCTTCACCTGCTTCCCGCCGGTGTTCGCCCGGGTGGGCATCCTGCTGCACATTCCGCTCTCGTTGATGCTCGTCGGAATCGTGCTCCGCGGCTCCGCGTTCACCTTCCGCACCTACGACAACGAGCAGGACCGCGTGCAGCGCCGCTGGGGCCGGATCTTCGCCGGCGCGAGTATCGTGACGCCGCTCCTGCTCGGCATCTGCATCGGCGCCGTGGCCGCGGGCCGCCTGGGCCCGCTCCCGCCCACCGGCACCTTCGTCGAGCGGTTCGTGGACCCGTGGCTCACCCGGTTCAGCGTGGCGGTGGGGCTGCTCACGCTGGCGCTCTTCGCGCTCCTGGCCGCGGTGTTCCTCACCCTTGAGACCGACGACCCCGAGCTGGTCGAGGATTTTCGCCGGCGGGCGCTCTGGGCGGGGGTCGCGGTCTTCGTCACGGCGTTCGGCGCGCTCTCGATCGCGCCGGCGCACGCGCCGCTCGTGGGCAGCGGCCTGCTCGGCTCCGGCTGGGCGCTCCCGTTCCATCTGGCCACCGGCGCCGCCGCGCTCGCGGTACTGGCGGCGCTCTGGTGGAGGCACTACCATCTGGCCCGGATAGCGGTCGGGGCGCAGGTAGCGCTCATTGTCTGGGGGTGGGCGCTCGCACAGTATCCGTACCTGATCCCCCCTGACCTGACCATCCAGGGGGCCGCGGCACCCGAAACCACGCTCCGGCTGATCCTCATCGCCCTCGGCCTGGGCGCCGCGGTCCTGCTGCCCTCGCTGGCCTACCTGTTCAGAGTGTTCAAGGCGGGACCGTCGCATTCGGTGCGGCGGCTGCCGGAAGGAGGATCGGACTCATGATGCAGATGCGGGTCTCCACCGAGCGCCTGGACCTGGCGCCGCTCACGCTCGAGGAGGTCGAGGCGCTCCTGGCCGGCGCCGGCGACCGGCTCCGCGAGCTCACCGGCGCGCTTTTTCCTCGCCCCGCGGCGCCCCCGCCCTACATGGCCGATCCGCTGCCCGAGGTGCGCGAGCGCCTGCGCGCCCGCCCCGGCGAGGCGCCGTGGTGGAACTGGCTGATGGTCGAGCGGGAGACGGAACGGGCGGTAGGGTCCGTGGCCTTCGGCGGCCCGCCGGACGGCGAGGGCGCGGTGCTGATCGGCTACGCGATGTACCCGCAGTTCGAGGGCCGCGGGTACGCCACCGAGGCGGTGCGCGCCATGATCGAGTGGGCCTTCCATCAGCCGGGTGTGCGGCTCGTGCGCGCGCTCGCGCCGGTGTGGAACACGCCCGCGCTCAGGGTCGCGGAGAACGTCGGGATGCGGCCCGTCGCCACCGGCGAAGATGACGACGTGGGCGAAGTCCTGGTCTACGCGGTCAGCGCGCCAGCATCCGTCGAATCGGCCTGATCAGCAGCGCGAGCACCACGGCCGCCGCGAGCGCGTACAGCGTCACGGCTCCGAACAGGTCGGGCAGCGAAAACGAGCCGTAGAAGCCCGCCACCCGGCCGCCCAGATAGTTCCCCACCGAGGTCGCCAGGAACCAGACGCCCATCGTCATCGCCGCGATCCGCGCCGGCGCCAGCCGGGTCATGGCGCTGAGGCCGACGGGACTGAGACACAGCTCGCCGATGGTATGCAGCAGGTAGGTGCCGGTGAGCCACAGCGGGCTGACCTTGACTCCCAGTTCCACCTGCCGGGCCGCGAAGACCAGGATCCCGAAGCCGAGCGCCACGAACACGAGGCCGAGCGTGAACTTGGTCGGGCTCGACGGGTCGCGCTTGCCCAGCCGCAGCCAGATCCACGCGAACACTGGCGCGAAGATGATCAGGAACAGCGAGTTGAGCGACTGGAACCAGCTCGGCGGAAACTCGAAGCCGAGCACTTCGGTCCGGGTGCCCCGGGCGGCGAACAGGTTGAGCGTCGACCCGGCCTGCTCGAATACCGACCAGAAGACCGACGCCGCCAGGAACAGCACCAGCACCACGACCAGCCGCTTCCGCTCCTCCGGAGTCCACTTGGCCACGGTGAACATCCAGCCGAAGAACCCGACGACGATAATCAGCAACGCCACGCCGATCCCGTCGGCGACACCCTGCGCCGTGACCCGAAATGCCCCCGTGACGCCGCCGACGATCAGCGCGATGATCAACGCCGCCGTCGCGAAGAGCCCGCCGCGCAACAGCCTCCGCTCCTTCGCCGCGGCCGCGGGGCTCTCGGGCACGACCGGGTTCATGCCCGCGGCTCCCAGATATTTCCAGCCCGCCAGGTACTGCACGACGCCGAAGAGCATCCCCACGGCCGCCATCGCGAAGCCCCAGTGCCAGGAGTTGCGCGGCGAGATGCCGACCGAGGCGAGGATCGAGCGGAACTGCGCGCTCTGCGCCAGCCAGCCGCAGATGAGCGGCGCGAGAAAGGCGCCCAGGTTGATCCCCATGTAGTAGAGCGAGAACCCGGCATCCCGCCGCTCGTCGTCCACGTCGTACAACCCGCCGACCAGCGTGCTCACGTTCGGCTTGAGGAGCCCCGTACCCACCACCACCAGCCCCAGACCAAGGTAGAACGTGGCCATCGTGGGGATCGCCAGGCTCACGTGCCCCAGCATGATGATGACGCCGCCGTAGAGCGTCGAGCGGCGCTGCCCGATGAACCGGTCGGCGATCCATCCCCCCGGCAGCGCCGTCAGGTACACCAGGGCGACGTAGGTGCCGTAGATCGCCGCCGCCTTGGCGGTGTTGAACTCCAGCCCGCCCTCGGCCAGCGGTGCCGTCATGAACAGGATGAGGATCGCGCGCATGCCGTAGTAGCTGAAGCGCTCCCACATCTCGGTGAAGAAGAGGGTCGAGAGCCCGCGCGGGTGGCCGAAGAAGCTGGTGTCGCGTGCAGCTACGGCGGAGGGGCTGGCAGGAGTGGCTGTGGCCACGGAGGATGCCTCGGGGTTCAGGGCGTTCGCTTCTTCAGGATGTCTTGCAGCACCACGCGGTCGATCTTCCCGTCCATGCGGACCCGCACGTCGTAGTTCTCCCAGTACATGAAGTCCCGGAGGGCCGCCAGGAACGCCGGGGTCGCCGAGCCCTGCGGGCGGGCCAGCCACTTCTTCGGCTGGTTGGCCGGCTCAGCCAGCAGGATGGGCTCGAGCTGCCGGACGATCGCCGGCGTGATCGGCACGAGGTCCCGCGGCTCGCTGGCAAAGAAGTGCAGCTTGTGGAGCGCGAGGAGCCGTGCCAGCTCGGCGATCGGATCCTTCGCATCATAGACCCGGATGTCGATGAACCGGTCGTTCGCGCCCAGATAGCCACCGTGTTTTCGCACCACGAGCAGCGCCGCGCTCTGCATCCCGCGCTTGTCGCCACCCCCCGCCTGCCCGGCCTCGAGCGCGGCCATCAGGCGGTCCGCCAGTCTCCCCCGGCTTCGCTCGAAGGTCTCCGCCAGGTTCTTCACCGTCTGGTCCGAAACCATGATGTTGGCCTGCGCCGAGAAGCCGCGGCCCACGATCACTTCGCCCTTGCCACCGGAGACGTTTCCGCGCCCGGATGGCGCGCCCGTGCGCCCGCCGGCCCAGTCGAACGTGGAGCGGCCGGTGAAGCTCGCCGCGTTGCCCCGCGCGTCCACCATGCCCACCTGCCGGTCCTGCAGCATCGTGTCCGTCCGCATCACGATCCGGAGCGCCTCCTCCGCGGTGGCGCCGAGCTTCATCAGTTCGAGCCCGCGCTCGCCGTAGGCGGTGTTGCCCAGACTCTGCGTCGCCACCGCCCCGACCTCCGACTCCGCCCAGGGCACGATCCCGCCCACGTTGGGGAACTTCGATTCCACCGCCACCCCGAGATCCCCGCTCGCCGAGTCGAATGCCACGATGCTGTAGGTGTGCGCAAGTTTGAGAAAGTGGACGGGCGGGGTGATCGGTTGCTGAGCGAACAGCAGAGAGCGGTGAGAGGTAAGAGGTAAGAGGTAAGCGGCAAGCAGTGACACGGCGACCCATCCACTCGCGATTTTCCGCACAGCACCCCTCGCTCGATGATGCGGCATACCCGGATCCCCCGCCTCTCACCTCTCACCTCTCACCTCTCACCTCTTACCACTCACCTCTTACCTCTTACCTCTTACCTCGTACCTCTCACCTCTTACCGCTGTTCCCGCTCACCGCTGCTTGCCCAGCTTCCGCTTCAAATACGCCAGTTGCGCCTCGATCGCGCTCTCCCGCCGCCGCCGCTCGGCCTCCGCGTCGAGGCGCTCGTCAGCATCGGGCCTCGTGGCGCCGGCCGATTCGAGATCGCGCCAGGCGGCCGAAATCGAGCTCGAGGGGTGCGCGGCGGCGGCGCGCCGGGCCTCGTCGGTCATGTCCGCCAGCTCGCGCTCGGCCAGCGCGAGCTCGTCGCGCTGCACCACGATCTTCCGCTCGAGCACTCCCACCCGTTCGCGGTGGCGCGCCGAGAAGCGCTCGGCCACGCGCACCGTCTCCGGATCCGGCACTGCCGCGGCAAGGCGGCCGCGGCGCTCCGCGTCCTCGAGCTGCTTGAGCTCCGCCGCGAGCTCACGTTCGCTCTCCACCAGCGCGTCCCGCATGCGTCCGATGCCGACGCGTGCCTCGAGCAGCGCCTCCTTCAGCCCGGCGGCATACGCGCGGACGTCGCCAGGGGCGCTGCGCAGGAGCTGGTCCAGTCGTGCCTTCAGCTCGTCCAGCACGGCCGCGCAGTCTTGGGCATGGATGGCACCTCGGGAAGCGCCCGATCGCCGGAGGCGCGGGCCGGCTGCCGGTTGGCGGCCGAAGCATTCGGGAAGCGAATGGTAGGACGCCCGCCGGTAGGCGTCAAGCGAGTGCACATTCCCGCAGGTGGAGTCGGCGCGGTCAGGTTTGACAAGGGCGACCGGCTCAGGCACTGTGTGCTGGTGCGGACACGGAAACACTCGAGCGGGAGAACGAATGGCGGCGGAGCGCTGCGGCGTATGTGCCGAGGTCGCCGGACGGATGGCGGCACCCGGCGGCCCGATATTCGAGAACGAATGGTGGATCGTGGCCCATCACGCCGGGTCCTGGACCGATCCGGGCGAGCTCATCGTCAAGGCCCGGCGGCACTGCGAGTCCCTCTCCGAGCTGACGCCGGCCGAGGCGGCGTCGCTCGGGCCGGTCCTCCGGGCCGCGGTAGCCGCAGTGGAGCGCGCGGTCCAGCCCGAGCGCGTCTACGTCGCGTGCTGGGGCGAGCGGGTGCGGCACGTGCACTTCTTCCTGCTGCCGCGGACCCGAACCCTCCCCGCCGGGCACGTCACGTCCGATGTCTACCGAAGGGGTCGGAGCCTGCTCCGGCGGTGGGGCATCGCCGCCAATCCGCCTACCGCGGCCAGGGTCGACGCGGCCGCCCGCATCCGGAATGACGAGGCGTGGAAAGCGTTGAGCACCTGATCGTGGGGGGCGGCCCGGCTGGACTCCGGGCCGCCCAGGTCCTGGCGGAGGCCGGGCGCGAGGTCCTGGTACTCGAGAAGCGCGCGGAGATCGGACCGAAGACCTGCGCCGGCGGGCTCACCCGGAAAACCATGCTCGAGCTCGAGCCGCTTGGCCTCCCGGCCGCCGCCGCGCTGGCCAGCGTCGGGCACGTCGCCTTCGCCGGCGGAGAGGCCGTGGCGCTCGACGTGGACACGACCGTGGTGCACACCATCGCACGCCGGAGCCTCGGCCGGCATCAGCTCGAATGGGCGCGGGCCGCCGGTGCCGCGGTGTGTTCCGGCACACCCGCCACCCGCATCGACCTCGCCGCCCGGACCGCCGTCGCCGGCGGCCGGCCGATCCGCTGGCGGCACCTGATCGGCGCGGATGGGGCCGATTCCGCCGTGCGCCGTGCTCTGGGGCTCCCGTCTCCGCGCGAGTACTTCGCCGCTGAATACAACGTGCCGGAGGTCCGGCTCGAGCCCCTCCGAATCGAATGCGACCCGGACCTGCTCGCCAATGGGTACTTCTGGGTATTTCCGCACGCCCGCTACACCTCGCTTGGCGCCGTGGCGCCCAAGCACCTCGTGCCCCCGTCCTTCCTCCGGCGATACCTGAACGGGCGGCTGGAGGGGCTCGGCGTCGCGCGGGACGGCGTTCCCTTCGAGGGCGCCACGCTCGAGGTGGCCTACCATGGTTGCCACTTCCCCGGCGGCGTGCACCTCGTGGGAGACGCGGCCGGAATGGTCTCCTCGCTCACCGCGGAGGGGATCTATGCGGCGCTCGTGACCGGCGAGGAGGTGGCACGCGCGATCCTCGAGCCGCGCGCGCCCGCGCCCAAAACCGCTCGCTGGCTCCGGACCAAGCGGCGCCACGATCGGCTCGCGCGCTGGCTCGCCCGGCCCCGGCCGCGTGCCTGGACGCTCGCCGCGCTGGCGCGCGCCGCGGCCTCGCCGGCACTGCGCCGGCCGCTCGCAAGCTGGTTTCTTCGGGGGTGAACGGCCTGCAGGATCGCTTCGGCTCGTTGCTCCGCCGGCTCGGCGCGCGCGGCGAGCCCGCACCGGAGGCAGCCGCGCTCCTCGACGCCTGGGCCGCACCCGCACGGCGGTACCACGGCACGTCGCACCTGCTCGATTGCCTTGCCCGGCTGGACGAGTCGCCGGCCGTCCCGGCCGAGCGCGACCTGGTCGAGGCGGCGCTCTGGTTTCACGACGCGGTCTACGAGCCGCTCGCGGCCGACAACGAGGAGCGCAGTGCCGAGTGGGCGCGCGACGCGCTCGCGCGTCTGGACGTGGCGTCCCACACGATCGAGGAAGTCGCCCGTCTGATCCTGCTGACGCGCCACACCGCACCGCCCGTCGATCCCGCCGGCCGGCTGCTCTGCGACGTCGACCTCTCCATTCTTGGGCGACCGCCCGCGGAGTTCGCCGAGTACGAGCGGGGAATCCGCGCCGAGTACGCGGCGGTGCCCGATGCCGCCTACCGGGAGGGCCGTCGGCGCGTGCTGGGCGCGTTCCTGGCCCGACACCCGCTGTACGGCACGCCCTGGTTCCGGAAGCGCTACGAGCGGCCCGCCCGCGCCAACCTCCAGCGGGCTATCGACCGGCTCGAGCCTCCCGCTCAGATGCCGCTTGGATAGGTCTCCGGCGGTTCCCCAGCCTGCCAGCCCTGTGTCAGATCGAGCGGCTCGATCGCCGTGGTCTCGTCGAAGTGCAGCACGGCGTCGAACTGCTCCGTCACACGAGCCGTGAAATAGTGACTCTGGCGCTCGGTGCCCGGCCGGTAGACCACGCCGATCGCGCGCTGCAGCCGCGGCGGCGCCAGCGCTTCCGCCGCACCCTCGCTGCCACGGATCGGGAGCAGGAAGTCGGGCACGCCCAGCGTGTGGAACAGCGCCTCATAGCTGCCCGGGAGTGCGGGCCGGACACGCTTCCGCTCGGCCGGCGCGTCCCAGTCCGACGCCGCCGTCACCGTTCCCGTGTAGGTGCTGAAGCCCACCAGCACCGCGTCCTGGCCATGACGTTCGCGGACGAGCTGGCCCACGTTCCACTCGCCCTCCTCACCCATGGCGGTCGCGCGCGCGTCACCGATGTGGGAGTTGTGCTCCCACACCACGACCTTGGTTCGACCACCTCGCCGATCGAAGTGCGCCAGCAGCGCCTCGAGCGTCTCTGCCATGTGCCGGTCGCGCAGGTTCCACGACGAGACGCGCCCGCGGAACATGGTCCGGTAGTACTCCTCGGCGTTGGCCACCAGCCGGGCATTCTGCTCGGCGTAGAAGAACTCGTCCTCCGGGATCCGGCCGTCCCGCCGCGAGAGCTCCGCCGCGCGGCGCTGGAGCTCGAGGAGCTGCTGTACGGCCTGGTCCTCGCACGAGGGCGTGATCCCGAAGCCGGCGGCGTACCCGTACGCCTGCGTGTCCTCGCCGTAGTGCTCGAAGCAGCCGTAGCGGTAGCGAGCGCGGGTCGCGGCCTCCGGGTCCACCTCGTCGAGGTAGTGCAGCACCGCTTCGATGGAGGTGAAGAGGGAGTACAGGTCGAGGCCGTAGAAGCCCACCCGTTGCGCCGGCGGGGTGACCGCGTCGTTGTGCTCTCGCAGCGTTGTCACGAACTCCAGCACGTCGCGGTTGCGCCACATCCATCGGGGAAACCGGCTGAACCCGTCGAGCGCCTCGAGCGGCGATCCGTCGTCGTCCGCGCCGCGTACCCAGCGGTTGACCCGATAGGCGTCCGGCCAGTCCGCCTCGACGGCAACGACCGTGAAGCCCCGCTCCTCGATGAGGCGGCGGGTGATCCGCGCCCGTTCGCGGTAGAACTCATGGGTGCCGTGGCTCGCCTCACCGAGGAGGACGAGGCGGGCATCGCCGATCAGCTCGAGCAGGGCGTCGTAGTCGCTGGCGGCGCCGGTCAGCGGGTGAAGCAGTGCGTGGAGGGCCTCAGCGGGTGGGGCGGTAATCGTGCGTGCCATGTCCATGCTCCTTCGTGGTGCGCCTGCATGCATAGGACGCCGGCCGGGGGGTCGATGTGAGCGCGCTCACCCCTGCGCGAGTTATCTTCCGCCCATGCTCACTCCGCGCCTCCTCCCCGTGTTCCTGCTTCTCGCGGCCTGCGGCAAGCCGGCGCGGAGCGGGACTGCGGCATGCGGCCTCGCGGCCCTGGCCGGACCGACTGCGCTCCTCACGCAGTTCAGCGTTCCACGCCAGACGCTGAGCACCCCGCCCCGGGTTCTGCCCGAGCGTCTGGTCACCCGCGTGGTGGCAGGGCCGGCGCTCCCCTCGATCGTCGGCCGGTCGGATTCGCTCCTGGTGATCGGGGTCGAGGGGACAATCCCGCCGTCCATCCGGCCGGCCTACGGCGTGCTCGTGCTGGATACCGCCGAGAAGGCGCGCGGGGTCATGCTGTTCGAGGGCCTTCCGGTCGAGGGCGCGCCCGAGATCGGGACGGTCGCGGTCGGCGACTCGACCTTGCCGCTCATCGGCATTCAGCTCGATCCCTCCCGCATCGAAGACCCGCGCTGCCCGTTCTTCCCCGACTCGGTGCTGCCGTGAGCGCGCCCCGGATCGCGATCGGCGGGGTGGTGCGCCTCTGGGACGCCGCCGAGCGGACCGGGGTCACCGCCGCGTACGCACGCTCGGTGCTGGCCGCGGGCGGCGTGCCGATCATTCTCTCGCCCCTCATCGGGCCGGCGTACGCCGCCCGCGCGCTGGATGGGCTCGATGCCCTGCTGCTCACCGGCGGCGAGGACATCCACCCGGCGTGGTACGGCGCCGAGCCGTCGCCGCACCTGCATCCGCCGAGCCGCGAGCGTGATCTCTTCGAGCTCGCCCTCTTTGCCGCCGCGCGCCAGCGCGAGCTGCCGATCCTGGGAATCTGCCGCGGCATTCAACTCATCAACGTGGCGCTGGGCGGGAGCCTGTATCAGGACCTGCCCTCCGAGCGCCCGGGACCCATCGCGCATGACCCCGCCATCGCCCGCGAGACCCGGAGCCACGCCGTGCGACTCGAGCCGGGCAGCCGGGCCGCGGCCGCGCTCGGTGCCACGGAGCTCGACGTGAATTCTTTTCACCATCAGGCGGTCGAGCGGCTGGGGAACGGGCTGATGGCATCCGGGTGGAGCGAAGATGGGCTGGTCGAGGCGGTGGAGTCACCCCTCGGGGTGCCCTGGCTGCTGGGCGTGCAGTGGCACCCCGAGGAGATGCACGCCGACCGCACGGCGCCGGAACGCGGGCTGTTCCGGGCGCTGGTGCAGGCGGCGCTGCCTACATGGCCCCGAGATCCCGCAGGATCCGATCGGGAGACGAGTGCGCCGGAAAGAGCAGCCGATCACTCACGCCGTTGAGGGCGCCGCGCACCGAGGGAAACCGCTCGGCCGCCGTCCGGAGCACCGCCACGAGGCCGTATTCGCCGGCCAGCGCGTGATCCGATGCCATGCCGAAGCCCCGGCGGCCGAGGGTATCGTAGTAGGTGACGTCCGGCCCGGCTTTGCGGAGGTGGCGGGCCGCGATATAATCGGGAAAGAGACCGGCGAGCCAGAGCGCGTAGTTGCCCAGGTGCATCATCACCCGGAAGCGCCGCTCGCCCTGGCTCGCCTCCAGATCCGCCAGGATGTCCACCAGGTAGCGGTGCCGCTGATCGTCGTGCCAGTCGATCCGCCAGGCCCGGTCGCGCTGCCCGAAGTCGAGCAGCAGCGCCGCCATGTAGTCGGCCAGCTCGCGGTCGTCCAGCTGGGCGCCCAGCAGCGCGTGGCGCACCACGACGTAGAAGAACAGCGCCTCCGAGGGCACCAGCATCGTCCGCACCGTCAGGAGCCGTTCGAGCAGCTCGGGCGCATCCAGCAGCGGATCCGGCCCTTCCGTCGCCAGCCGCCGCTCGATGTAGGCCCGCCGATGCGCGGAGCCGCGGCTCAGTAGCAGGACCACCAGTTGCAGGTCCGCCGCGGTCAGGCGGCCCCGCGTATTCGCCCGGATCATGGTCATCTCTCCTTCCAATCTCGCCGCAACGGCCTCGGCCGACGACCTCACGCTACTCCGCCGGGTAACGGCCTTCGGCCAGGAGCTCGCCGGAACCCTGCGCCGCGCGTCCGTCATCGATCTCCTGATGCGGCACATCCGCGAGAGTCTCTCCCCCACCGAAATTGCCCTGGCGCTCTTTCATCCTGACGCCGAGGCCCGGGACTTCGTACACGCCTGGCCTACGGGACGGCCCGACCGCCGGCCGCTGCTGCAGTTGGTGGAGCAACGCGGCCCGCTGGTGCTGGCCGACGGACTGACGCCACTGGTCGAGGCCGGCGAGCTGCCGCCGCAGGTGGATGGCGGCGGCTCCTGGCTGCTCGCGCCGTTCGTCGCGCGGGGCCGGGTCACCGGCGCCATGGCGATCGGCGGTGAGCCCGGCCGGTTCGGGACCTCCGCACTCCGGCTGCTCGAGGGGCTGGTGAGCCAGGCCAGCATCGCGCTCGAGAGCGCCCGCCTGGTGGACCTGCACGACGATGGCCGCCGCTCCTGGCAGGAAGTCGTGGATGCCATCTCCCCGGCGCTTTGCATCGTGGACCGCGGCGGGCGAATCCGTCGTGCCAACCGCGCCTTTGCCGACCTGGTGAATGCCCCTCCGGCGAGCCTGATCGGCCGCCCCTGGCAGGCCTTCATTCCGCCCGAGTGGTCGGCGGAACTGCAGCGTGCCCTGGAGCAGCAAGGAGCGGGCCGCGAGGTCGACCTGCGCACGGGCGAGCGCACCTACGCGGTCACCGCCGTGCCGATCACCAGCACCGACCGCTCGGCGCTCGTGCTCCTGTTCGATGATCAGACGGAGCGGCGGCGATTGCAAGACCAGCTCATCCAGTCGGAGAAGCTCTCCGCCATCGGCCAGCTCATCGCCGGCATCGCGCACGACCTGAACAATCCGCTCGCCTCGGTGGTCGGCTTCGCCGACTTCCTGAAGGAGGTGCCGAACGTGCCGCCGGCGCTGCGGGAGCCGCTCACGGTCATCCAGGAGGAGGCGGAACGGGCATCGAACATCGTCAAGAATCTCCTCGGGTTCGCACGCAAACAGGAGCACCAGCGCCGGCCCACGCCGCTGCGTCCGCTGCTCGACGCTACCTTCGTGCTGCTCAGGAACCAGCTCATGGCGCACCGCGTCGAGGCCCGCATCGAGATCGAGCCCGACCTCCCGGCGCCCGACATCGATCCCAACCAGATCCAGCAGGTGTTCGTCAACCTGATCAACAACGCCGCGCAGGCCATCGCGAGCACCGGCCGGCCGGGCCGGGTGCTGGTGCGCGCGCGCCGCTGGCTGGACGGCGTGGCCATCGACGTGATCGATGACGGGCCCGGGATGTCGGAGCCCGTCGCGGCTCAGGTGTTCGAGCCGTTCTTCACCACCAAGCCCGAGGGCGAGGGGACCGGCCTGGGTCTCTCGATCAGCCAGGGCATCCTCCGCGAGCACGGCGGCCGGATCATGCTGTTCACCGAGGAGGGGCACGGCTCCAGCTTCACCGTGCAGCTCCCCCTGGCCAGCCGGCCCCCCGCCCCGCCGCCCGAGACCGGACCGGGCACTCCAACGAAACGCCTTCGCGTCCTCGTCGTCGACGACGAGCCTCACATCCTGCACTACATGCGCGCCACACTCGAGGCGTGGGGCCACACCCCCGTCGTGGCCAGCAACGGGCGTGAGGGCCTCGAGCTGACGGAGCGGGAGAGCTTCGATCTGGTGATCTCCGATCTCCGCATGCCCGAGCTCGGCGGGCGCGAGTTCTACGAGGAGCTCGCCCGGCGGCAGCCGGCCATGCTCGACCGGCTCGTCTTCAGCACCGGCGACACCGTCCGGGGCGATACCCTCGCCTTCCTGGAGAGCATCGACCGGCCCTACCTCCACAAGCCGTTCAGCCTCGCGGAGCTTCGGGCGCTGCTCGCGGGGGTGGCGCGGGAGGCGTGAGGACACGGGTCGTTCACGTCGCGTCGGGACGCGAGTGGCGCGGCGGACAGCGTCAGGTCTGGTTGCTGGCGCGCGAGCTGGCACGGCTGGGAGACGTCGAGCAGGTCGTGGTCACGGGCGGGGGGAGCGAGCTGGCGGCGCGCCTCAGCCGGGACGGGGTGCCGGTTCGCACGGTCGGCTGGAGCGCGGGCCTCGACCCGCGGGTGCTGCCGGCGCTGGTGGCCGAGCTGCGGACGTCGCCCGCGGTGGTGCATGCGCACGACGGCCATGCGCTCACCCTGGCCGGCATCGGCGCCCGGCTCACCGGGCGACCGCTGATCGTGACCCGCCGCGTCCAGTTCCACCTGCGGCGCCGGGGCTTCTGGACCAGCGCCGCGCGTGTCATCGTCGTGTCCCGGGCCGTGGGTGATGTAGCTCGTGGCCGATGGAGTCCGCCCCGAGCGCGTCACCGTGGTCCACTCGGGAGTCTCGCCCGGGGAGATCCGCGGCACCGACGCGGCTCGGCATCCGCGCGAGGCTCGGCCTCTCCCCCGACGTGACGATCGCCGCCAGCGTGGGCGCGCTGGAATCGAACAAGGATCATGCGACGCTGATCCGGGCGGCCGCCCGGCTTGCTCCCGCGTATCCATCGCTCCACTGGGTGATCGCCGGCGAGGGCCCGATGCGCCCGGCCCTCGAGCGCCTTGCCCGCGAGCTCGGCCTCTCGGACCGCGTGCACCTCATCGGGCACATCGACGAGCCGGCCCGCCTCGTGGCCGATGCCGATCTTTTCACCATGAGTTCGCGCGAGGAGGGGCTCGGCACCTCGGTGCTCGAGGCGATGGCGCTTGGCATCCCGGTTGCGTCTACCGCCGCGGGCGGGCTCCCGGAGATGTTGCAGGACGGTGCCGGCGTGCTCGCCCCACCCCGGAATCCCGACGCGCTCGCCGATGCGGTGGCCCGGCTGCTGTCCGAGCCGGGGCTGGCGCGCTCTGTGGTGGATCGGGCGTCGCTCGCGGTCCAGGAGTTCACGGCGGCACGGATGGCAGCCGCGGTCCGGTCGGTGTATCGTTCGTGCGCCCATTCCTTTGACGGATCATGATTTACGTTTGCATACCGAGTCACAACGAGGCTCCGACGGTGGGGCTCCTGCTGTGGAAGATCCGGCAGGTGTTCGCCGCGTTTCCGCGGGAGTATCAACTGCTGGTGCTGGACGACGGCAGCACGGACAGCACGAGCGAGGTCCTCGAGCGCTACACCCGGGTGCTGCCGCTCACCGTCATCCGGCGCGCCGAGCGGCAGGGCTACGGGCGCTCGGTCGAGGAGCTGCTCCGGACGGCAGTGGATCGCACCGATCGCCCCAAGCGCGACACGGCGATCCTGATGCACGCCGACTTCACCCATAACGCGCAGCTCATTCCCGATCTCGTCCGCCGGATCGAGAGCGGCGCCGACCTGGTCGTCGCCGAAGGGCGCATCGCCGGCGATTCGACGATGTCAGCGCGGCTCACGCGCCGCTACGCACCCCTTCTCCTCCGCGGCGTGGTCACTGTGCCCGGCGTCCGCGACCTGGTGTCCGGATTCGCCGCCATCCGGCTGGTGGCGCTCCGGAACGCGCTCCGAAGCCAGGCCGACCGGTTGCTCGTCACCGATGGCTGGGCGGCCAACGCGGAGCTCTACTGGCGCGCGGGACGCTATGCCCGCCGGGTCGAGACCGTCGCCTCGGTGGAGCGGCACGACCTCCGGAGCCGGCCTTCGCGCGCCGGCGCCGGTGCGGTTGCGGGCGCACTCTGGCGGGCGCGACGGGCGCTGCGGGACGCGCCGGTGCCGCCCATGCCGCCCGAGACCGCCTCGCGGCGCGAGCTGGAGGCGGGTGCCGCGCCGTGAACTCGCTGCTCCTGGCGCTCTCCCTCTTCCAGGGCTCGAGCCAGCCACCGCCCGTCCCCCGCTACCCCTGGGCCGTCGGCGAGACGCTCACCTACTCGGCCAAGCTGGGCATGCTCTCTCTGGGCTCGGGCACGCTGGAGGTGGCCGGCCTCGACACGGTGCGCGGCGCCGAGTCGTTCCGCTTCCGCTTCCGGCTTCAGGGCAAGACGGTGTTCTATTCGCTGGATGACGTACTGGAGTCGTACACGGGAACCCGGGACATGGTCTCCCGCCGGTTCGTGCAGGACTTCGTCGAGAACGACAAGCCCAGCCACCGGCTGTTCGAGATCTTCCCCGACTCGGGGTTCTACCGCGAGCACGGGAAGGATACGGTCGTCCGGGCGGCGCCGGCGGCGCCGCTCGACGATGCCGCCTTCTTCTACTTCATCCGCGTCACGCCGCTCGAGGTCGGGAAGAAGTACACCTACGACCGATACTTCCGGAAGGACAAGAATCCCGTCACCATCGAGGTCGTCAAGCGGGAGAAGATGGAGCTCCCCGACGGTCGCGAGGTGCCCTGCCTCGTGCTCCATCCGGTGATCGACACCAAGGGAATGTTCTCCAAGCGCTCGGACACCCGACTCTGGCTCACCGACGACGAGCGCCGGCTGCCCGTCCAGATCCGCAGCAAGTTTCCCTTCGGCACCATCACCCTTCGATTGAAGGACATGGTCCTGCGGTGAGCTACCGCGAGGCCGACCTCCGCGGGCCGCCTCACCACCGTCCCCGGTCGGGACGCGGCGGAACAAGGTCGATCCCTCGCTGCTGGCCGGTGTGCCCGGACCCGATCGTTCCTTTGCCGCCTTCCTCGACAGCCTGCCGGACATTCTCGCCGCGCGGGACCTTCGCGCGGTGATCGCCGGGGTGGCCGCGGCCGCCCGGGCACGTCGGGGCGTCGTCCTGCTGGTGGGCGGCCACGTGGTCAAGGTCGGGCTTGGCCCACTGCTCCGGGCCTTGCTCGCGCGCGGCGTGGTCACCCATGTGGCGCTCAACGGCGCCGCGGCGATCCACGACTTCGAGCTCGCCGCGTTCGGCGGCACCAGCGAAGACGTGGAAAGCGGGCTGGCGGACGGGAGTTTCGGAATGGCCGAAGAGACGGGAGCGGAGATGAATGCGGCGATCGCGGCCGCCGCTCGGGCCGATCAGGGCATGGGCGAGGGCCTGGCCGGGGCGCTGGCGGAGCGGGAAACGCTCCCCGGGGGCGACGCATCCCTGCTGCTCGCCGCGCGCGAGTACGAGGTGCCCGTGACCGTGCACGTCGCCATCGGGGCCGAGATCATTCACCAGCACCCCTCGGCCGATGGCGCCGCAATCGGGGCCACGAGCCACCGGGACTTCCGGCGTCTTGCCGGATCACTCGCCGCGCTCGACCAGGGCGGCGCCGTGCTCAACCTCGGCAGTGCCGTGGTGCTGCCCGAGGTGTTTCTCAAGGCGCTCACCATCGCGCGCAACCTGGACGCCGGCCGCCCCACGCATTTCCTGGCCGCCGACTTCGACATGCAGCGGCACTACCGGCCGCGGCTCAACGTCGTCCAGCGTCCCACCCGCGCCGGCGGCGCCGGCTACCTGCTGACGGGACACCACGAGCTGCTCCTGCCGCTCCTGGTCTGGGGCGTGCTGGGAGCGCTCGAGCAATCGTGAGGGTGAGCGGGCGCTACGCGGGCCGGCCGCCGATCATCTCCCGCACGCGCGCCGCCGTGTCCGGGGCGATGACCTTGAGCGCCAGATAGATCAGGAAGCCGATGAACGCGAACCATGCGACCGTCAGCAGCAGCCCGATCAGCAGCCCGAAGAGGCCGAGGAAGAGCTTCAGCAGAAACACCGCGATGATGGCGAACACCGCGAAGCCCAGCAGTTTCCGGAACATGATGGTTTCCCTCCGCGAAGCGGGTCGGCAGCACGTACGCCCGCATGTTTCAGAAAGTTTCAGGGAAATATAGGTGGCGGCGAGCTACGACGTCATCGTCGTGGGCGGCGGCCCGGTCGGGGCCGCCTGCGCGCGGGAGCTTGCCCTGGCGGGGCGGCAGGTGCTGGTGCTCGAGCGCGGCGGCGAGACCGGCCAGGCCTGGCAGGCCGCCGCCGGCATGCTCGCGCCCCAGATCGAGGCCGGCGAGGATGATCCACTCCTCGAGCTGGGACTGGCCGGCCGCGAGCTGTACCCGCCGCTCGCCGAGGCGCTCCGGGAAACCACCGGAATGGAGATCGGCCTGTGGCGGGAAGGGATCGCCTGGGTGGCCGCGGACGAGGGGGAGGCGGCGGAGCTCCGCTCGCGCTGCGCCTGGCAGCGCCAGCACGGCCACCTCTCCGACTGGCTGGATGCCGACGAGGTCAGGGCGCGCTGGCCCTGGCTCGGGTCCGCGGCGGGTGCGCTGTGGGCCGCGCGCGAGGGCGCGCTCGACCCCGGGAAGCTGGTCTCCGCGCTGCTCGCCGACGCCGAGCGCCTCGGGGCGACGCTGATCCACGACACCATCACGGGCATCGACCAGCGGGGCGACCGGGTGGTCGGCGCCATCGGGCGGGACGGCCGTTACTCGGCGGGCGAGGTGATCCTGGCCGCGGGCGCGTGGTCGGGCGCGGTGGAGGGCGTGCCGCGGCCGCTGGCGGTCGCCCCGGTGCGGGGACAGATGGCGGCCTTCCCCTGGCCGGACGGGGCGGCGCGGGCCATCGTCTATGGGCACGGCTCCTACATGCTCGCGCGAAACGACGAGGCCGTCACCGGGTCCACGATGGAGTATGCCGGCTTCCGCCCGGAGACGACGCCCGCGGGTCTCGCGCGCATCTTCGCCGGCGTGACAGCGCTCTGCCCCACGCTCACCACGGCCGCGGTGAAGCGCACCTGGGCCGGACTCAGGCCGGTGAGCGCCGACGGACTTCCGATCATCGGCGCGGAGCCTCGGCTCGCGGGGCTCTGGTATGCCACGGGCCATGGGCGGAACGGCATCCTGCTGGCCGGGATCACCGGGCTGATCGTGCGGCAACTGCTCGCCGGCGAGCCCACCGTCGAGGACATCGACGCGTTCTCGCCTGCACGCTTCTGGTCGTGGTAGACGCCGATCGAGGAGACGAGTCGCCGACTACCCGACGGCAGAGGTCAGTAGAGCAGTAGACCATACCTGCACCCCCTGCGGCCTGATAGCCGGCGACACCCGCACGCGCCAACGCACGTCGTGTGCCAGCCGCACCTCGCTCAACGCTCTTTCTACGCCGACGCGCCGTCACTCGGATGCATCGCCGGCGCGCGATCAATCCGGCGCCGCGTCGCCGCCGTAGACGAACCGATGCGCAGGCACCGGCGTGTGCCATCGGGGTCGCCGCGGTCACGCCGGCTTGTGAAGGCCCGACGCTGGCGTGTAGACTCTCTGAGTCCAGGTCCTGCCACTGCCGCCGCGGAGCCTGCTCGACCGATGCAGCATGTCTGACGGGGCGCCGCAAGAAGTTTTCGCCGCCGACTCCGCGCTCGTTGCCCGCGCGGCCGCGGGCGACCAGCGCGCGATCGGCCGGCTCTACGACCGCTACGGCGCGGTGCTCTACGCCGTGGCGTACCGGATCGTGGGACAGGCGGCGGATGCCGAGGAAGTCGTGGTGGATGCGTTCGCCCAGGCCTGGCACGACGCGCCCCGGTTCGATGCCGGGCGGGGCTCGGTGGCAGGCTGGCTCACCATGATCGCGCGAAGCCGGGCGCTGGACCTGGTCCGCGCGCGGACCCGGCGAGACCGTGTCACCGCCAGCGCGGCGGCCGACCGGCCCGAGCATTCCCCGGGGATGGGTGATTTCCGGCCTGACCCTGCCGGCGCCCTCGAGCACGCCGAGCGGCGGCGTGAGGTGCGGCAGGCGCTGGACACGCTGAGCGCACCGCAACGGGAGGCGATCGAGCTCGCCTACTTCGAAGGGCTCTCGCAGTCCGAAATCGCCGAGAGGCTGCAGGAGCCCCTGGGCACGGTCAAGACTCGGGTGCGCCTCGGCATGCAGAAGCTGCGCGAGTGCCTGCGTCCCTTCTACTTCGAGCGTGGCCAATGACGCGCCCGGACCAGGACTCGCCGCGGGACCTCGCCGCCGCCTATGCCCTCGGCGCGCTGTCGCCGGACGACGCGGCGCGGTTCGAGGCCTACCTAGCCACATCCGCGGAGGCGCGCCGCGAACTGAGCGAATACCGCGAGGTGGCGGCGCTGCTGGCGCTGGGCAGCCCCGAGTCGGCGCCGGACGGCGCGCTGCGCGATCGGGCAGTCGCCCGGATCGGCGCACGAAGCGCGCGGCCTGAGCCGCTCGCCGGGCGTGCGAGCGGTGGTGGCGCACGCGAGTACGGCCTCTGGGTGGCGCTGGCCGCGAGTCTCCTGCTCGTGATGGGACTCGGCGCAGGCGTCCTCTCGACCGGACGCCAGCTCGCCGCGGCGAAACAGGTCGCGGCCAGCGCCGGGCAGCGGCTCGCCGAGCGCGAGGCGACTCTCGACGCGATCCTCGCGCCCGGCGTGCAGCTCGTGCAGCTCACCGCCAGCGGCGATCCCGAGCCGGGCATCCAGCTCTTCTGGGATCGGCAGCGGCATCGCGCCATCGTCAACGGCTACCGGCTCAGACCGGTTGCCCAGGGAAAGGCCTACCAGCTCTGGTTCATCAAGGACGGCAAGCCGGTGCCGTCGGTCACGTTCAAGCCCGCGCCCGACGGCCGTGCCAGTGTGGGGATGGTGCCGGTGCCGGGAGACGGCTCGATCAGCGCCGCGGCGGTGACCGTGGAACCCGACGCCGGCTCAGTTCAGCCCACTTCGCCGATTCTCCTGGTGGGGACGCTCCCCAAATCCTGAGAGGGGCGCAGGTGGGGCGCGTGTTCGTGCTCTGGCTTGCCCTCTGGTGCACGGGCCGCGTCGTCGCGCAACTCCCGCCGGAGCTTGCCCGCGAGCGCGCCGACTATGCCGCATGGCTGGCCACTTCGCCCGTGTCACCGTTCGCCGCCATCGCCCAGCAGCCAATCGGCGAGGGCATGGTGCTCGGCCCGCCCAATGCCGACATCCCGCTCGACGGAGTGCCCCGCCACCGCCTCACGCAGCGGGGCGGGGCCGTGACGCTCGACGGCCCCACCGGACGGCGCACGGTCCCGCGCGGTGCGCAGATGCGGCTGGGCGAGTACACCCTGCTGGTGGACGGTCCGGCGGGGCGCGCAGTGCTCACCGTCTTCGGGCCAAGTCATCCCCAGGCCCACACCGAGTTCTACGGCTACCAACAGTCCCTGGTCTTCAGCGGGCCGCTGGCGCCCGCCGAGCGGCCCGGGAGGCTCCGCGTGCTCGGCATCGATGGGATCGAGGTCGAGGCGGCAGAGGCCGGCACTGTGCTCGTGCCAATTCAGGGCGATCGGCTCCGGCTCCGCGTGCTCCGCCTGCCCACCTCGGGCGGAGAGGAGTCGGAGCTCGAGATCTTCTTCCGGGACGACACCAACGCCCGCGGAAGCTACCCCGCGGGACGTTTCGTGACGCTCGTTCCGGTCGGCGGCGGGAAGTACCGGCTGGATTTCAATCGCGCGCGCAACCCGTTCTGCGCCTACAGCACCGCCTATCCCTGTCCCGCGCCCTGGCGCGGCAACACGATCGCGGCGCCGGTGCCGGCGGGTGAGCGGTATGCGGGCGGCGCCGTCCCGGCTCCTGCCGCTCCAGGGGAGGTGCCGTGATGCGACCCGGATTGATTGCGGCGGCGCTCGTGTTCCTGGCCCCGCCCTCGCCCGCGGGGTCGTGGCGCGCCGTGCTCGACCTGGCGGGCGGCACCCTCCCGTTCACGATCGAGATCGGGCGCGGTGCCGGCCAGTGGACGGCACGGCTCTGCAACGGCCGCGAGTGTCACCCGTTCTCGAGCGTGCAGCTCCGGGGTGACAGCCTGGAGCTCGAGATCGCCGACTACGCGGCCAGCATCACCGCCGCGCGGCACGGTGATTCGTTGAGCGGCAGCTATCGCAACGTCGGCAACCGGGGGCCGCGGGTCATTCCGTTCCGCGCGGCGCGCGGCCGCTGGCCCGCGACCCGCGCTCCCGCCGCGCTCGTGGGCCGGTGGGACGCGACCTTTTTTTCCGATTTCGGCTCGAGCCCGCGCGTTTTCGAGCTCCGGAACGGGCCGCAGGGGCTCGAAGGCACGCTCATCTCCAACACCGGGGACTACGGGCACTTCGCGGGAAGCGCGGTGGGGGACAGCTTCGCGCTGGCCCACTTCGACGGCTCGTTCGTCTACCTGCTCACGGGCGCGCTGCACGGTGATACGCTCCGCGGGGTGTTCCACGCCGGGCTCCACAGCGAGACGCCGTGGATCGCGCTGCGGAGCACGGGCGCCGCGCACCTCCGGGACGCCTACCGAGATCACCGGTGCAGACACGACGGCACCCTTCCGCTTTGCCTTTCCCGATCTCGACGGGCATGTCGTCACGGAGCGCGACCCGCGCTTCCGGGGAAAGGTGGTGCTGGTGGACGTGTTCGGGACCTGGTGCCCGACGTGCCACGACTCGGCCCCGGTACTGGTGCGGCTCTACCGGAAGTATCACGCGCGCGGCCTCGAGATCGTCGGGCTGGCCTACGAGGTGACCGGCGATCCCGCGATCGACGGCCGGCAGGTCCGCCGCTTCCGTGACAAGTTCGGCATTCCCTTTCCGCTTCTCCTCGCGGGGGTCAACGACGTCGATGCCGCCGCCGCAACGCTGCCGCAGCTCCATGGATTCACCGCCTTTCCCACGACGGTATTCCTCGGCCGGGATGGCCGCGCGCGGCGGGTGCACGCGGGGTTCTATGGGCCGGCCACGGGGGCGCAGCACGCCAGACTGATCCGGGAGTTCGAAGCAGAGATCGAGCGACTGCTGAGTGAGAAGCCGAACGGGCGGGGGGCGCTCAGCCGGCCTTGAGCTTGACCCCGGCTGTCGTCGCTTCGGGGTCCACCCGGAGGCCGATGTACTCGCCCCCCAACGCGTGCCCCGGCACGCCGCAGAGCATCCAGTACCAGCCCGCCTCATCGGCGGTGAAGGTGGTGCGGTCACCCTGGCCCGGGCGGAGACCGTCGGTGAGCATGCGCGTCATCGCATTGGTGAAGGCGGCGCGGCCTCCCTCGGTGGGAAGCTTCTCGCGCTCGGCCATGACCACCAGGCTGTGCGGCGCCGTGGAGTCGGCCGACTGCCAGTCCCACTGCACGGTCCAGCCTAGCGGGACGATGATCTGGAGATCGCCGCTTCGATGGCCGTTGATCAGCGCGGCGCCGCCGTCCGGTGCCGGGGTGACCCGAAGCGCGAGCGTGACCGTCCGCGCGGCGCTGTCGGCGACGAGCCAATCGGGAACCTGTGGGGCGCCGCGCGGCGTGCTGTCGGCCGCCGCTGGGACCGCCGGGGCCGCCGGCGCGGGAGGCGCCGGGGCGGCGGTTTGCGCCGACGCGCACGCGACGCCGCTGGCCAGCGTGAGGACGAGGGACACGACGCGGGTCATGGAACTCGGTCTGGCCTCAGGTTCGGGTGATCGGTAGCTTGAGTGGCTTTCCCGAGCGCAATCTAACCGAGGAGACTCGCGATGGCGGGACTACTGTCGAAGGAACGGATCGTCGCCGGGCCCGGGTTCAATCGCTGGCTGGTCCCTCCCGCCGCTCTCGCGATCCATCTCAGTATCGGCCAGGCCTACGCCTTCAGCGTGTTCAAGCTGCCGCTCACCAAGGTCCTCGGCGTCACCGCGCCCGCGGCCGGGGACTGGAAGCAGACCGAGCTGGCCTGGATCTTCACCCTCGCCATCGTGTTCCTGGGGCTATCCGCCGCGGTGTTCGGACGCTGGATGGAGCACGTCGGGCCGCGCAAGAGCGGCGTGGTTGCGGCATGCTGCTGGAGCGTCGGCTTCTTTCTCTCCGCCATCGGGATCCGGTGGCACAACATCTGGCTGCTCTACCTTGGCTACGGCGTGCTCGGCGGCTGTGGGCTCGGGATCGGGTACATCACCCCTGTGTCCACGCTGATCAAGTGGTTCCCCGACCGGCGCGGGATGGCGACGGGCATGGCCATCATGGGCTTCGGCGGCGGCGCGCTGATCGCGAGCCCGCTGTCGCAGGTGCTGCTCGACCACTACAAGTCAGCCACCTCGGTCGGCGTCGCCCAGTCCTTCATCACGCTCGGCATCGTGTATCTCGTGGCGATGCTGTTCGGGGCATTCCTGTTCCGGATTCCGGCTCCGGGCTGGCGGCCGGCCGGCTGGGTGCAGCCGGCGCTGGCGGATCGCGGGCTCATCACGCACCGGCACGTCCACGTGGACAAGGCGATCCGCGCGGCGCCGTTCTATCTCCTCTGGACGGTGCTGTTCCTCAACGTGACGGCGGGCATCGGCATCCTGGAGCAGGCCTCACCGATGATCCAGGAGATGTTCAAGGGAATGGTGAAGCCGAGCGCGGCCGCGGGATTCGTGGGTGTGCTGAGCCTGTTCAACATGGCCGGGCGCTTCGGGTGGAGCTCGCTCTCGGACCGGATCGGCCGCAAGGTGACGTACGGCGGTCTTTTTCACTCTGGGGCCGCTGCTCTACATCGCCCTGCCCTACGCCGGCCGCATCGGCAGCGTGGAGCTGTTCGTGATCTGCGCCGCCCTCATCATCTCCATGTACGGCGGCGGCTTCGCGACCATGCCGGCGTACCTCTCCGACCTCTTCGGCACGCAGTACGTCGGCGCGATTCACGGCCGGCTGCTCACGGCCTGGTCGGCCGCCGGCGTGGCGGGGCCGGTGCTGGTGAACTACATCCGGGAGTACCAGATCGAGCGCGGCATCCCGGCGACGCAGGCCTACAACGTGACCATGTACCTCATGGCCGGGCTGCTGGTCCTCGGGTTCTTCGCCAACCTAGCGGTGCGTCCCGTGGCCGAGCGGCACTTCATGTCGGACGAGGAGTTGGCGCGCGACCGCGGCGCCGTCGCGGCAACCGCCAGGGCGTGAGCGATTGCATAAACACCCCCGTGCCTGAATATTGTTGCGGCCTTGGCCCCGGGGGCTCACCGCAGGAGCGCGTCACATGACGAACGTCGGGCAGTCGGCGGACGAGCGGCCGGGGGAGTGGGGCCTGGTGGCGCTCGCGTGGGTGCTGGTGGGTGTGCCGCTGGTATGGGGCGTGTGGAACACGCTGCTCAAGGCAGCCGCGCTGTTCCGTTAGCGAGGGCGAGAACGGGGCGGCACGTTGTGAGCGCAACCCTTTGCACTGATTATAGTTGGCCAAGACGACCGGGGTGCCGGGGCGCAACTGTCGGGAAGTTGGGGACTTGACGCCCGAACCGTGAGGCGCAGATTGTATCCGATTCTTCACTTAGCGCCCCCGATACGACGTCGCCCAATGGCCATCGCCCCCGGCACCGACGCGCTGGTGCCACCCGCATCGTCGGGCGCGCGTTTGCGGCAGCCTACCGCCTGGATGAGTTGAACGGTTGGGGGGCCGTCCCTCCGATCTTACCCCGGACCCTGGCTCGAAGGATCCGTCCCGCGTCGAAGGTTCTGCCGAAAGGAAGCGTGTCCATGCACATGTCTGCGCGTTGGTGGGTCCTCCCGGTGTTCCTGGTCATGACGAGCCAGGCCGCAGCCCAGAGCGGCGACTGGACGACCTACGGCGGCAACGACTGGAATCAGCGCTACTCCAAGCTCAAGACGATCAACACGGCCAACGTCGCCCAGATGGTGCCCCGGATGATCTTCCAGACGGGCATCGCCAAGCTGGGCTCGTTCGAGAACACCCCGATCGTATCGAACGGCGTGATGTACGTGACGACGCCCTACAACACGGCGATGGCCTACGACCTGAACACGAAGAAGGAGCTCTGGCGCTACGAGCACAAGCTCGGCACGACGATCTACTGCTGCGGGCCGAACAATCGCGGCGTCGCCATCCACGGCGGCGCGCACGTGTACATGGGCACGCTGGACGCGCACCTCGTGGCGCTCGACGCCAAGAGCGGCAAGGTCATGTGGGACAAGGAAGTCGCGGATCCTGCCTTCGGGTACAGCATCACCCACGCCCCACTGATCATCGGCGACAACGTGATCGTCGGCGTCTCGGGTGGCGAGTACGGCATCCGCGGCTACGTCACCGCATACAATGCGGGGAGCGGTGAGCAGGTGTGGCGCTGGTACTCGATCCCCGCGCCCCAGGGCGACTCCACGGCCGACGCCAAGGCACCAAACGGCTGGTTCGGCACCTGGGCCGAGAAGGCAGAGGACTCCGATCTCCATCGCGACATCGCCAAGGAGAAGGCTGATAGCGCCAAGTACGCCGATGCATGGAAGACGGGCGGCGGCGGGGTGTGGACCAATCCTTCGTACGACAAGGAGTCCAACACCCTGTTCGTGACGGTCGGCAATCCGTCACCGGATCTCGACGGCAGTCTCCGTCCGGGCGACAATCTCTACACCGATGGCATCGTGGCCATCGATGCGACGTCAGGCAAGACTAAGTGGTATTACCAGACGGTGCCGCACGACGTCTGGGACCTCGACGCCACCTCCCCCTCCGTCGTGACCACCGTGGGTGGGAAGAAGGTCGTGCTGCATGCCGGCAAGACCGGCTGGCTCTACGTCGTCGATGCGGCAACCGGCAAGCTCGTCCGGAAGAGCGACGCCTTCGTGCCACAGGAGAACATGTTCGCCCTGCCCACGCCCGAGGGCACCCGCATGCTGCCGGGCGCCAACGGCGGCTCGGAGTGGTCGCCCATCTCGGTGGACCCGACCCTGAACTACGCCTTCGTTGCCGCGCTGCACCAGCCGATGCACTACAAGGTGCACAGCGCGCCATGGGAAAAGGGGCGGCTCTGGCTGGGCTCGGCCTTCGTGGCCATCCCCGGCGAGGAGCAGTACGGCTTGTTCTCCGCGATCGACCTCAAGACCGGCAAGATCGCGTGGCAGAACAAGGTGCCGCAGCCGATGATGGGTGGCTCGCTGGCCACCGCCGGCGGCCTCACCTTCACCGGCGAGGGGAACGGCAACTTCAACGCCTACAGCTCCAAGACCGGCAAGCTCCTCTGGCAGTTCAACGCGGGCGCCGGCTGCAATTCCGCGCCGATGACCTTCACCCACAACGGCGAGCAATTCATCGCGGTGGCGTGCGGCGGCAATTTCCAGATCAGCTATCCGCTCGGGGATGCGTTGATGGTCTTCGGCCTGCCGGCCAAGGCCCACGCCATGAAGAAGTAACACGGGACGCTCGGCCGGCAGGGCCCCGCCACGGGGCATCCTGCCGGCCGTTCGTTTGAACCGGCGTGGCGGCACGGTGGTGGTGGGCAGCCCTGGCGGCTGCGGGTGTTGTCGGGGGGCATGCGAGCGCGGCGCTCGAGCCCGGCCGGCATTGGAGTGTCCGGGACGGGAACGACTGGCGAGCGCTCGGTCCCGAGGCGCAGGCGGCGTACACCGAGGGGTTCTTGGCGGGTGCGGGATTCATGCAGGCGGCGGGCCCCGGTGCCGGAGGGATGACGGTCGACTCCGCCGGCCTCCGGGACACGATGACGGCACTCTACCGGAGCGGACGGTTCCGGCTGCCCTACGGTGCCAACGTCTACGTCAGCCGGCTCAACGATTACTACTGGTGGGAGAATCACCGTCCGCTCCCCATCTGGTACGCCTTCTGGGAGGTGAACACATCGCTCATTGGTCCGACGACTGAACCCGCGCGCTGAGCTCACGCTCCGCCCGCCGCGGTCCCGATTGTTGGTGCAGGCACGTCCCGAGGTATGGCTGTCGTTGGCGGTCAATACTTTCAATGAGGGAGAAGCACCTATGAAGAAAGTCGCACTGTTGTGCATGGGCCTGGCGTTCGGCGCGGCGAATGCGGCCGAAGCCCAGCTCACGATGCAGATGAGCAACGGCTGGGCCTTCACGTTCAGTGGGAACGTGAACGCGTTCTACATCTACCAGAACTCCAAGACCGCCACGGCGGGCGGCGGATTCGCCACCTCCGGCAAGGACCTCAGTGTCGGCACCGGCCTGCTCCCCTCATTCGCCGTGTTCGACGCCAAGGGCAAGGAAGACAACATCGATCTCGGCGTGCACTTCGGCTTCGCGCCCCAGGTCGAGTTCGGCGGGCACAACGCCAGCTACTTCGGGACCGACGCGGCCGGCGCCCAGATCGACATGCGCCAGGTGTACCTGACCGCCGGCGGCTCCTGGGGCTCGCTGCTCATGGGTAAGGAGCTCGGCCTCTACCAGCGCGGCAACATCCTGACCGACATGACGCTGCTCGGCGTCGGCGTCGGGGGCGGCGGCCGCGGCACGGCGCTCGGTCGCATCGGCTACGGGTACCTGTACCCCGATTTCCGGCCACAGCTCACATACACCACGCCCAGCGGCCGGCCGGCGTCGCTGAGCATCGGTCTCTTCGAGGGCATCCGCTCGGGACCGTACACCACGATCGAGCTCCCGCGGGTCGAGGCAGAGCTCGGCTACAATACCAAGTTCGGCGAGAACAGCAACTTCAAGCTCTTCGTGAACGGCGCGGTCCAGACCGCGAAGACCGGCGCAACCGGCCCCACCTCAAGCCTCACCTCGACGGGCGGCGGCGCCGGCATCACCATCGACGTCTCGGGCTTCGCGCTCACGGGGTCGGGCTTCTTCGCCAAGGGCATGGGCTACCTGCTCCAGGGCGACGGCATCGTGGGTGGCGCGAACTTCGACAACCTCGGCGTCGACGTCGCGGGTGACGGCCGCAACTCGTTCGGCTACATCGGGCAGGTCACCTTCAGCCCGACGAACAGCAAGTTCATGATCGGCGGCAGCTTCGGCGAGAATCATCTGAAGCGGACCGATGCGGACAAGACGGCTGACGGCGTCACTTCGGAGATCCTGAAGAACCGGCTGATCGATGGCCAGATCACCTACAAGTGGAGCAAGTCGCTCCGCTGGGTGCTCGAGTACGGCCATATCGACGGCTACGCCAACGGGGCCAAGGCCTCCAAGGGCGACCAGGGCTCGGTCGGCATGATGCTGTTCTTCTAAGCATTCGGCACCACCGCAGGCGGAGAGCGGCCGTTCCATGGGGAGCGGCCGCTCTTTTTGCATACGGCTGCCCGCATCCCGCGGGCGCACGTAGGCGTGTAGATTGGGGGCAACTTTCACGCTTTCGGGAGACCACGATGCGCTCGCACAGCTTGCTCGGCACGCTCCTCCTCGCGGGCGCCTGCGGGGGCGGCCGGTTCTACGACACGCTCGCCGCCTCGCCCGCCGCCGCCCCGGCCGACGTCATCGCGTGCGCGCGCGCCAAGCTGCGCCCGCTGGGCTACGACGAGACGTCCTTCGACCAGACCGATAACCGGGTGACCGCCCGCAAGGTGGACACCAGCGTCCGACGCCCGGAGCCGCAGTTCCGGCGTAACGTCGACCGGCTCGAGATTCAGGCCGCGCCCGATTCCAGTGGGAAAACCTCGCTGACGGTGGTCGGACACACCTTCGCCGAGTACTCCACGCATCGGGGTCCGACGGAAGAGGAGGAACGGGCGTCGGCGGACGTCAAGCACAGCTCGCAGGCCATCATCGATGCGTGCGGCCGGCCGTGAGGCCCGGGGTGCCGCCGCGGTGGTACGCCCTCCCGGAGGCGACTAGCTTTCCCGCTGACACCGTTGGGTCTCACCCGCATCTGGAGAATCGGAAGTGGCGGTCCCGCTCGTACAACTGACGGGCTCTCCCGCTGGCACGTCGGCGGCCGGTGGGGCCTTGGCCAGGAAGCCCGGCTGGCTCAAGGTGAAGGCGCCCGGCGGCCCCAACTACGCGCACCTAAAAGGGCTGATGCGGGAGCTCGGGCTCCACACCGTGTGCGAGGAAGCCCGCTGCCCCAACATTGGCGAATGCTGGGAGCATCACGCCGCGACCTTCATGATCCTGGGTGACGTCTGCACCCGGAACTGCACCTACTGCGCGGTGGCGCACGGGACGCCCGCCGCTTTCGATCCGCTCGAGCCGGTGCGCCTGGCCGAGGCGGTCGAGCGCATGGGGCTGGCCCACGTGGTCATCACCTCGGTGGACCGCGACGACCTGCCGAACGGCGGCGCGGAGGTGTTCGCCGGGTGCATCACCGAGATCAAGCGGCGGCTCCCGGCCACCTCGGTCGAGGTCCTGATTCCCGACTTCAAGGGCTCGGAGCAGGCACTCCGGATCGTGATGGACGCCCGACCCGACATCCTCAACCACAATCTCGAGACCGCCGAGCGGCTCTACCGGCTGGCACGACCGGGCGGGCGGTACCCCCGCGCGCTGCAGCTTCTGGCGAACGCGCGGCGCATGGACCCCGGGGCGCTCACCAAGAGCGGCATCATCCTCGGCATGGGCGAGGAGTGGGACGAGGTCCTGGTCTGCATGCGCGACCTGCGGCGGAGCGATGTGAACATCCTGACGCTGGGCCAGTACCTCCGTCCCTCGGACGGCCACCTGCCGGTGGCGCGGTACTACACACCGGACGAGTTCGCCGAGCTGCGCGAGGCGGGGATGGCGATGGGCTTCTCGCACGTGCAGGCGAGTCCGCTCACGCGCTCGTCCTACCACGCCTGGGAGCATCTCGCCGCCGCCGGAGGCGCCCGCTGATGGCCGGCACCACCGTCCCGCGGCCGCGCACGCGCCGCCGCGGCCTCGACCCCGCGCGCGCCGAGGAATACCGCGGCTGGCTGCGCCAGATGATCCTCATCCGCCGTTTCGAGGAGAAAGCCGGCGAGGCCTACAGCCTCGGCAAGATCGGCGGCTTCTGCCATCTCTACATCGGGCAGGAGGCGGTCGCGGTGGGGAGCATCGCCGCGCTCCGCGCGGACGACTACATCACCTGCTCCTACCGCGAGCACGGCCACGCGCTGGCGCGCGGCCTGAGCCCCCGCGCGGTCATGGCCGAGCTGTTCGGCAAGGCCGCGGGCACCAGCGGCGGCAAGGGCGGCTCGATGCATATCTTCGACGCGTCGCTCGGATTCCTCGGCGGCCACGGCATCGTCGGTGGCCACATCCCGCTGGCCACGGGAATGGCGTTCGCCATCAAGTACCGGAACACCGATCAGGTGGCGGTGTGCTATTTCGGCGAGGCGGCGGTCAACAACGGCGCGTTCCACGAAGCACTCAACATGGCGGCGCTGTGGAAGCTGCCGGTCGTCTACGTCTGCGAGAACAACCGCTACGGCATGGGCACCGCACTCGAGCGGGCCAGCGCCATCTACGACATCTCCGAGCGCGCCTGCTCCTACGACATGGCCAACGAGGTGGTGGACGGCCAGGACGTGCTGGTGATGCACGCGGCCATGGAGCGGGCCGTGGAGCGGGCCCGCGCCGACAAGCACCCCACGCTGCTCGAGGTCCGCACCTACCGCTTCATGGGCCACTCCATGTCCGACCCGATTCATGGACATTACCGGACGCGCGAAGAGGTCGAGGACCAGCGCAAGCGCGACCCGATCGCGGTCTGGTCGCAGCGGCTCATCGAGGAAGGCATCATGGATCAGGCCGGCGTGAAGTCGCTCGACAAGGCGATCGTGGACGAGGTGGAGGACGCCTACAAGTTCGCGGATGAGGCGCCGGAGCCGGCGATGGAGGAGCTGTATTCGGATGTGTACAAGGAGTCGTGAGTCGCGGGTCGCGGGTCGCGAGACTCGCGGTCTGCGGTCCACCACTCGCGACCCGCGACCCGCGACCAGCGACCATCTACAATGCCCACCCTGACCTACCGCGATGCCCTCAACCACGCCCTCCGCGAGGAGATGGCTCGTGACCCGGACGTCTTCCTCATGGGCGAGGAGGTCGGGGTCTATCAGGGCGCCTACAAGGTGAGCCGCGGGCTGCTGGACGAATTCGGCCCCATGCGCGTGGTGGACACGCCGATCACCGAGCTCGGGTTCGCGGGCGTCGGGATCGGGGCGGCCATGGTGGGCCTGCGGCCGGTCGTCGAGTTCATGACCTGGAACTTCGCGCTGCTCGCGATCGACCAGTTGGTCAACAACGCGGCCAAGATGCGGTACATGTCGAACGGCCAGGTCGGCGTGCCGGCGGTGTTCCGGGGGCCGGGCGGCTCGGCCCTCCAGCTCGCCGCGCAGCACTCGCAGGCGTTCGAGAGCTTCTACGCGCACGTCCCCGGTCTCAAGGTCGTCATGCCCGCCACACCGGCGGACGCGAAGGGGCTGCTCAAGAGCGCCATCCGCGACGACAACCCCGTGGTCTTCATCGAGGGCGAGATGCTGTACAACCTGAAGGGCGAGGTGCCCGAGGGCGAGCACGTCGTGCCGCTCGGCAAGGCTGACGTGAAGCGGGCGGGCCGGGACGTCACCATCGTGTGCCACTCGAAAACGGTGGCGGTGGCGCTCAAGGCCGCCGACGAGCTCGCGGGCGACGGCGTGGACGCCGAGGTGCTGGACCTCCGGACCATCCGCCCGCTCGACACGGAGGCGGTGCTCGCGTCGGTGGGGCGCACCCACCGCTGCGTGGTGGCGGAGGAGGGATGGCCCTTCGCGGGGGTTGGCGCGCAAGTCGTGGACACCATCCAGCGCGAGGCGTTCGATGAGCTCGACGCGCCCGTCCTCCGGGTCACCGGAGCGGACGTCCCGATGCCCTACAACAAGCAGCTCGAGAAGGCCGCGAAGGTCGATCCCGCCAAGGTGATCGCCGCGGTGCACTCGGTGCTGTACCGCGACTAGCCGATGGCAACCCGGGTCGTCATGGAGGCGCTCTCGCCCACGATGGAGGAGGGGCGCCTCGTCGAGTGGAAGAAGCAGGAGGGGGACGCCGTCGCCGTGGGCGACGTGCTCGCGGAGGTGGAGACCGACAAGGCGGTCATGGAGCTGGTGGCGCGGGCGGCCGGCACGCTGCTGAAGCAGGTGGTGCCGGCCGGCGCCACCGTCCCCGTGTCCGAGCCGGTGGCGCTGATCGGCGAGCCGGGCGAGGCAGTGGATAACGGGAAGCCGACACCGGCCCAGAAGCAGCAGGCCACCCAGCCGACTCCGGGGCAGGATCGCCCGGTCTCGATGCCGCCGGCACCTCAGCCGCCACCGGCTCCCGCAGCCGAGTCTGAACGGCCGGCGGCCAGCGCCCCAGCGGCCGCGGCACCCGCTGCCGGGGGACGCGTCAAGGCGTCGCCGCTGGCCCGACGGATCGCGGCAGAGCGCGGCATCGACCTCGGCGGCCTGGCCGGGTCCGGGCCCGAGGGACGGGTCGTGCTGCGCGACCTGGAGCAGGCTCCCGCGGTCGCCCCCACGGCCGCCCCCGCGCGCACTGGAGGTCCGCCGACTCCGCGCCCCGTCCTCCGGAGCGTCGACGGCGCCCCGTTCACCGACGTCCCGCTCAACCAGTTGCGGAAGACGATCGCGCGGCGCTTGGTCCAGTCCATCGGTCCGATCCCCACGTTCTATCTCACGACCGAGGTGGACATGGAGCGCGTGTGGGATGGTCGGGACGCGCTCAAAGCGCTCGGCGATGGGCCCAGGGTCTCCTTCAACGACATCATCCTCAAGGCCGTCGCCGCGGCACTCCGGCAGCATCCCGCGTGCAACGCCTGGTGGCAGGACGATCACATCCGCTACTGGCACGAGGTGCACGTGAGCATGGCCGTGGCCATCGAGGACGGCCTGATCACCCCCGTCATCCGGAACACCGATCTCAAGTCGCTGCGGGAGATCGCCGCCGAGTCGCTGGACCTGGCCGAGCGTGCACGCGAACGGCGCCTCAAGCCCGAGGAGTACACGGGCGGAACGTTTTCGGTCTCCAATCTTGGCATGCTCGACATCGACGAATTCACCGCGGTGATCAATCCGCCCGAAGCGGGCATTCTGGCGGTGGGACGGATCGCCCAGAAGGCGGTGGTGTACGAGGGCCAGCTCGCCGTCCGGCGTCGTCTTCGCCTCACCATGTCGTGCGACCATCGCGTGATCGACGGCGCTACCGGCGCGCAATTTCTGAAGACGCTGAAAGGGATGCTGGAGAATCCGTTAGCCATGATCTGGTGATGAGGTAAGAGGTAAGAGGTGAGGGGTAGGCGGTAGAAGCTCCCAGGCCGCCGCTCACCATTCACCTCTCACCTCTTACCTCTCACCTCTTACCGCTTACCTTTTCCCCTCTGCCTGGAGTTCGCGTGGCGACGGAATTCGACCTCATCATCATCGGCGGCGGCCCGGCGGGCTACGTCTGCGCCATCAGGGCCGCGCAGCTTGGCCTGGCCACCGCCGTGGTGGAGCGGGACAAGCTCGGCGGCGTGTGCGTCAATATCGGCTGCATCCCGACCAAGGCCCTGCTGCACAGTGCGTACGTTGCCAACCTCGTGGCGCACGACGCCCGGGAGCTGGGCGTCGAGGTGAGCGGCGTCAAGGCGGACTATGGCGTGGCCATGCGCCGCTCACGCAAGGTCTCCGAGCAGAACTCCAAGGGTGTCGAGTTTCTGATGAAGAAACACAAGGTGACCGTCATCAGGGGCACGGGCGTGCTGGGGAAGAACCGCACGGTGAAGGTGGGCGGCGACGAGTACCAGGCCCGGAAGGCCGTGGTCCTCGCCACGGGATCGCGGGTGAAGGGGATCCCACAGATCGGCCTCGAGATCAACAAGACGACCGTCATCAGCTCCGATGAGGCGCTGTTTCTGACCGAAGTCCCGAAGACCCTCGCGGTGATCGGCGCCGGGGCGGTCGGGACCGAGTTCGCGGACATCTTCAATGCGTTCGGGACCAAGGTCACGCTGATCGAGGCGCTGCCACGGATCCTGCCGATGGAGGACGCGGAGGCGTCCGACGCGCTGACCAAGAGCTACCGGAAGCGCGGCATCACCGTCCACGCGGGCGCCAAGGTGACCCGGGCGACGGTGGCGGCCGACAAGGTGACGCTCGAGCTCGAGGCGGGCGGGAAGAAGGAAGTCGTAGAGGTGGAGAAGGTGCTCATGGCCGCCGGGCGCGCCGTGAACACCGAAGGGATGGGGTTCGAGGAGGCAGGCGTCCAGCTCACCGACCGCGGCTTCGTCCGGGTGAACCTGGAGACCCTGGAGACCACGGCGCCCGGCGTCTACTGCATCGGGGACGTCGCCGGCCCACCGATGCTGGCGCACAAGGGGAGCCGCGAGGGCGTGAACGTCGCGGAGCTCATCGCCGGGCAGCACCCGCATCCCATCAAATACGACAACGTCCCGAGCGTCACTTATTGCCATCCCGAAGTAGCGAGCATCGGACTCACGGAGGAGCAGGCCAGGGAGCGGAAGCTCGACTTCCAGGTGGGCCGGTTCCCCTTCAGCGCCAACGGACGGGCCCGGAGCACCAACGAGACCGAAGGCTTCGTCAAGATCCTCCGCGACAGGAAGTACGGCGAGATTCTCGGCGCCCATATCGTCAGCAGCCACGCATCGGAGATCATCCACGAGCTGGTGGTGGCGCGCGAGAACGAGTACACCGTCGAAGAGGTCGATCTGGCCATCCACGCGCACCCCACGCTCTCCGAGGCCGTCGCGGAGGCAGCGCTCGATTCGATGGGCCGGGTGCTGCACATCTGATGACCGGCCCCGTCCGCCTCGCCGTCTCGGCGATGGGGTCCGCGGTGGCGTTCGGACTCGCGGTGGTCAGTGCCGCGGTCCTCGGCGTGGACTTCCTCCGTCCCGCCACGCCGGGCGCCGACCCGGAGATGGGCCCTCCGCTCTACCTGCTCTTCTTCGGCACCATCACCGGCCTGCTGCTGGCCGGGGTGGTCGCCTGGCGGCTCCTGTCACCCATCCTCTCGATCTATCGCCGGGGCGGTCTCTCGGTGGTGAGCGCCTTTGCCACGGTGCTCGCGATGCTGCTGTGCATCCCCGCGCACCAGCTCGCCGGCCGGACGGGGCTCGCGGTGCTCATCGTGCTCGCGCTGCTCGTCTCGCTGCTGCTGGCGCGGAGCGCGAGGCGGCTGGTGATCGCCCCGTGAGCGCGCGGCTTGGCCTGCTCGACCTGGGCCATCGCGCCTACGCCGAGACACTCGAGCTGCAGCGCACGCTCTGCCGGCGGCGGGTGGCCGGCGAGCTGGATCGCGACCTGCTGCTCCTCGTCGAGCACGAGCCGGTGATCACCCTCGGCCGCGCCACCCGGGCGACCAGCCTCCCGCTGGCGCCGGCCGAGCTGGCGCGGCGCGGCGTGACCGTGGTCGAGGTGGAGCGCGGCGGGGATGTCACGTATCACGGGCCCGGCCAACTGGTGGGCTACCCGATCCTGCAGCTCCGGGAGCACCGGGAAGACCTCCATTGGTACCTCAGACAGCTCGAGGCGGCGCTCATCGGCGCGCTCGCCGGGCTGGGCATCGCCGCGGGGCGGAATCCCGGCCTGACCGGCGTGTGGACCGGTGGGCGGAAGATCGCGAGCATCGGCATTCACGTGAAGCAGTGGGTGACCTTCCACGGGTTCGCGCTCAATGTCAGTACCGACCTGCGGGGGTTCGACCTGATCGTGCCGTGCGGCATCCGGGACGTGGTCATGACCAGCGTTGCCGCGGAGCTCGGCGCGCGCGCGGGCGCAAGCGCCGAGCTGTGGGAACGGACGCGGGCCGGCGTGGTCGAGGCGTTCGCGACGGCGTTCGGGTATGAGAGGCTGGAAGCGGCGGCGGAGGCCGATGCGCTGGGTGGGCTCCCGCGGCGTCATTCCGCCACGGCGATCTCCCCATGACCGCGGACCCGAGCGCGCGCCTGCCGCCCGGCCAGATCACGACCCGCAAATGGCCGGTGCTGCACTACGGCACCGTGCCGTCGGTGGACCTCACCGCCTGGCGATTCCAGATCACCGGCGCCGTCGCGCGGCCGCTCTCGCTCACCTGGAAAGAGCTCCTCGCGCTGCCGCGTCGCGAAACGGTGTGTGACATCCACTGTGTCACCCGCTGGAGCCGCTACGACAACGTGTTCGAAGGCGTGCCGGTACAAACGCTGCTCGAGCGCGCCGGACCCGCGCCGGACGCCGCCTATGTGCTCGTGCATGCCGAGCAGGACTACACGACCAACATCCCGCTCGCCGACCTCGACCGGCCGGCCAACCTTCTGGCGCTCGCGCACGAAGGTGAGCCGCTCACGCCCGAACACGGCGGCCCGGTACGGCTCCTCGTCCCGCATCTGTATTTCTGGAAGAGCGCCAAGTGGGTGACGGGCTTCGAGCTGCTCCGCGAAGATGTTCCCGGCTTCTGGGAGCAGAACGGCTATCATATGCGGGGCGATCCGTGGCGGGAGGAGCGGTTTGGGCGGCCCGACCCGGCGAGGATGCGGCGGGGGCCGAGATAACGTCCGCCCCTTGCGGCGGAGTCTTGTTTTTGGCGCCCAATCCGGTTTTCCTGCCTAGCATGTCAGAATCGCCCCAACGTGCAACCCCCGAGGCGCAAGCGAAACAGCGGATCCAGGACATCCTCCGCGCGGCGGAGAGCTGGTCCAGGGAAGCTCCGGGGGCGCTCACGCCGTCCATCAGGGCGGTGTGCATCCGGCTGGCCGAGATGGTGGCCGACCAGCGGCACTACCTCACGCCGCTGCCGGAGCCGCTGGAGAGCGAGCGGCGCGAGGTCCTGGGCATGGTGGCCGACCAGCTCCGCTCGAGCCCGGTCACCGACGGCCTGGAACCGCACCTCAAGGCGCTCGAGGAGCTGGAGCTCCGCTCCACGGGCTCCTGGGCCATCGTGGACTCGGCGCAGAACGAATGGATTACCACCGCGATCCGCTATCTCGAGGGCTGCGCCGGGAGCCTTCCCGCGGGCGAGCGGCCGGACCCGTACTGGGCCGACGACGTCGTGGCCGGGATCATCGCCTCGGCGCGAGCGCTCATCGGCATCGACGAGCTGCACGCCAGGACGGAAGCGCGCTACTCGGGCCCGAGCAAGCGGGTTACGCCGGAGGAGGAGCTGTAGCCCCGCCCCGATCCGCGAACAGCTCGAAGAACCGCCCGAAGATCTCGATCCCGCTCCAGAGCTGAGCGAGATCGAGTTTTTCGTTGGGGGAGTGGAGCCCGTCATCCGGCAGCCCGATCCCGCTCAGCAGCACCGGCGCTCCCGTGAGGCCGAGCTCGGGGATGATGGGAATGGACCCGCCCGCCCGCACCCGCACGGCTCTTCGCCCGGTGACCGACGCGAACGCCTCGTCGAGGAGCGCGAAGGCGGGGTGATCGACGTCCACCTGGACCGGGTCGCCTCCGTGGAGCAGCGTTACCTTGACGTCGGCCCACCTGGGGGCGAGCGCCGCGACGGCACGCTCGAGGAGCCGGCCGACCTTCGCATACTCCTGGCCGGGAACCAGCCGGAGGCTCACCTTGGCGGTGGCCTGCGCCGGGATGACCGTCTTGGCCCCCTCACCCACGAAGCCGCCCTTGATGCCGTGAATCTCGAGCGTCGGGAGCGCCCAGACCCGCTCGAAGATGGAGTACTCCTTGCGCCCGGTGAGCGCCTGTCCGGTAACTTCCTCGCGCAGGAACTCCGCCTTGTCGAACGGCAGCTTCTTCCAGGCCTTGAGCTCCTCCTTGCTCGGGGGCTCCACGCTCTTGTAGAGCTTGGGAATCAGGATCTCGCCGCTCTCGTCCTTGAGCCCCGCCAGAATCCGTACCAGCGTCTCGATGGCGTTGGGTGCCACGCCGCCGTAGGTGCCGCTGTGCAGGTCGCGCTCGAGCGTGCGCACCGAGATCTCCGCGTAGCAGAGGCCGCGAAGCGCGGTGTATACCGCCGGCCACCCCGGCGCGTAGTACGACATGTCACACACGAGCGCGGCGTCGGCCCGGGTCCGCTCGGGCTCGGCGCGGAGGAGGTCGGAGATGACGTGCCCGCCGCACTCCTCCTCGCCTTCGAAGATGAAGTGCACGTTGAGCGGCGGCCGGCGGTCGGCGTCGAGCGTGGCCTCGTAGGCCTTGAGCAGGCAGTACACCTGCCCCTTGTCATCCGCGGCGCCGCGCGCGTAGAGCCGGCCGTCACGGACCGTAGGCTCGAAGGGAGGGCTGGTCCACTCGTCCAGCGGGTCGGGCGGCTGCACGTCGTAGTGCCCGTAGATGAGCAGCGTGGGCCGACCCGGCACCGCCGGCCCCTCGGCCCAGACGACCGGATGGCCGTCGCCCTCGATGAGCTGCACCGTGGGGCAGCCCAGGCGGTGCAGTTCGGCGCGCAGCCACTCCGCCGCGCGGCGGCAGTCGGCGGCATGGGCGGGGAGCGCACTCACGCTGGGAATGGCCAGGAATTCGGAGAGCTCACCCAGCAGTCGGCTCTGTTCGCGTGCGACGAAGTCGGTATCCATCCGGGAAAAGTATACGGGTGACCTGCCTCACTGTCTCCCCTCGGCCGCCCCGCTAGCGTCAACTCCCCTACATCGGGGGAGCGGACGGCCGCGATGGCGGATGGTCCGACCCCGCACAGCCAGGAGGCAGGATGACGAGACTTCATCTCACCGCGCTGGTCGCGGCGCTGGCCGCCGGGGCCGTGGCGCCCCTCGCGGCACAGGATTCCTCGACCACACGGCCGACGTCCCCGGACACCTCCGGCTACCAGGGTGCCGCCGGCGTGGACACGACCGCCAGGGCCGGCTCGATGGGCGCGATGGACACCACGATGGGCGGCGCCTCCGACACGGCCGGATGGCACCGGACGACGGGCGACACCACCGCCCCGGACACCACCAAGCCAGGCGATCGCTCGACCCGGAAGCCGCGTCACCATGAGCGGCGGATGCACCCGGGCAGCGACACCGCCGCCACGCGGTCCGGCGCCGGAGCCGGCACCTCCGCGACGGGCGATACGTCCGGAATGACCGACACGACCGGCATGCGCGGCCGCCGGCAGAGCGACTCGACCCAGGCCGGCAGCACCGCCAATCCGCAGTCTGAGCAATCCTCCGCCGGCGATTCCGGGTCCAATGGCTGGACCAAGTCGGCCGGCGGGGCCGCGCCGCAACCGACCGACACCGGGTCGGCGGGCGGACAGAGCGCGGATTCCTCCAGCAGATAACCTCTCCCGGAGGTGGCCGGTGGACGCGAAGGGGGCATGCCCGATGGCATGCCCCCTTCCGCCGCCCGCCCACCGCCCCGCGCCGGTCAGCGAACCCCGGTCGCCGCTCCCACCGCACCCGAGTCCTGCACCGCCGACTCCAGCCGCGCGTAGGCGCTGTCCCCCGGCACATCCTTCATCAGCTTCCCCAGCGCGGCCACGCTCACGCGCACGTCCTCTCCGTGCTGCTCGAACCAGCGGTCGAACAGATCGAGCCGTGTCCGGTAGATCCGGGCCCCGATGAGACGGGCGTTATTGACCGGGCGCTGGGGCACGCGGCCGATGGTCAACGTCCGCAGGCGGGCGCGGAGCGGACCCTCGAGCTGCACCCGGGCCCACGCTCCGGCGTCGGCGCGCCCGCGATCGAGCGTGGCGGAGTCCGGATGCGTCTCGTACAGCGCCTGCAGCCGGGCCACCAGCTCGGCGTAGAAATCCCCCAGCACGATCTCGTCGTGCCAGCGGTCGGCCGCGCGGCGCGCGAGCAGGGTGTCGCCCTTGTCGCGGAAGAACGACTGGGCCGAGCGGTAGCCGACGAACTGGGCGTAGCTCTCGTTGAACGGCGTCGCGCTCTTCACGTAGAGCGTGTTGTGCGCGATCTCGTGAAAGACCGTCGCGGCCAGCTCGACCGAGTCGCCCGTGAGCGCGGTGGAGAGGAGCGGATCGTTGAACCAGCCGAGGGTCGAGAAGGCGGACGATGGCCGGAGGTACGTGTCATAGCCGCGGGCCGCCAGCTTGTCGGCCGCGTCGTGGGCGGCGCCGAAGTCGAAGAAGCCCTTGTACGGGATCCGGCCGACGATCGGATATTTCCACGTGTAGGGGCAGATACAGTCGCGCGGCGCGGCCTGGAGCACGAGCAGCAGCGTATCGCGGCCGACGTCGGCGTAGGTGGTGTAGGTCTCCTTGGCCTCGAGCCCGAGGCGCGCCGCGTAGTCACGGCTCTCGACCACGAGCCCGAGCGCGTGCCGCAGCGCGGGATCGGTGCGCGGGTCCGCGACGAGCTCGGTGATCGGCCGGCGGGCCTGCAGGATCCGGGTTTCCTCCATGCCGGCGCGCGTCAGATAGCGGACGTCGTCGCTCGCCAGATACGCGGTGCCGTACCCCGCGAACAGCGCGGCCACCACCACGAGAAAGAACACCGCCTTCACCGCACCCTGACGATCGCGATCCGCGGCTTCACGCTGCTCGACACCGGAGCGCCGCCACCAGGAACGCTGAGCACGAAGGACGCCTCCGCCGCGCCCGCCGGCTGGATGATCCGCAGGAACTTCCCCGAGCCGCCGCGCAGCACGCCGCTGTGGCTGTAGTTGCCGGTGCGCGTGCTGTCGGGCGTCAGGGGGTAGGGCTTGCTGAACGCGCCGTTCTGGAAGTTGGCCAGGAACAGCCCGTGGAAGTCGAAGCTCGAATACTGCAGCCGGTCGCTCGCGGGCGTGAAGCCGGGGAGGTTGTCGAGGTAGTTCGCCGTCTGCCACTGGGAGACGAGGGTACTGAAGTCCTCGCCGGTGACCGCCGCCACGTTGGCGCTCCCGACGAGCGAGGTCTGCACCAGCGCGCGGGTGAGCTCCGTCCCCAGCGGCTGGCTGGCCGCGAAGTGATCGGCGAGCCAGCGGACGAAGAGCCAGTTGGCGCCGCGCTCCTCCAGCGTTCCGCCGGAGGACGACGGCTCGATCAGGAAGTTGGCCTCGGGGTCTTCCAGGTACATGAAAGCGTCGTTCAGGTTATCCCCGATGAACTGGCTCGCGCAGGTGGCAAACGCGGGCTGGCAGAGATTGTCGGGGATCTGGCGCGCCGCCGAGCTCCTCGGCGAAATGAGAGAGGCCTTCGTTGAGCCAGACGTCCTCGGACTGCTGCTGCCGGATCACCACGTGCTGATTGAAGCTGATCATGTGCTGGAACTCGTGGATGAACACCGGCGGCAGGTTCTCCTGCGCGAAGGTCTTGCTCAACGTGCACCCCGGTGTGGCCGAGCCCGGCACCACCCCGTAGAACACCTCGCCATCGTTCGAGTGTGCCTGGGTGGGGAGCAGGTCGAGCCCGAAGAAGTACCCGAGGATGACGCTGTTGCTCGAGTTGCAGTTGGGCGACAGCTCGTTCACGCGCTGGCTCAGCAGCACGATCACCACGCCGTTGCTGTCGAGATCGGACTCGCGGCCGAACGCGGTCGTGTCGATGGGGTACAGGTGGCTGTCGAACAGCGCACCCACCTGATCGAGGTCGGCCTGCGTGTAGCCGCCCGACGGCACCGAGTCGTCCAGGAAGATGGCCACGCGCTGCCCCACCACCTTGGCGGTCGCCTGGCTCTGGACGAAGCTGTCGCAGGTCGTGGTGGCGCAGACGTCGAACGTCCGCTTGCTCCCGACCACCGGCGGCGTGGGGACCACCGATGCGGAAATCCGGGGGTGGGCCGTCGCGGCGGGGTGTTCGGACAGGCTCCGCTCCCGCGCACGGAGCCGGTCATGAAACGATTCCGCGGCCGTGGGCACTCGATCGAAGAACCCGCCGCCGGGCGCCGCGACCGACGCCGTCAGCCCGTTGCCGCCCTTGAGGTCGTAGGGCGCCGTGATCCCGCTCGAGGTCTCGCGCCCTTCCGTCGCGAGCGCCACGTACAGGTGCTCCGTCTCCTGCGCCCCCGACGCCGGAATCCGGACGCAGGCGGTCTGCGAGGCATCGAGCACCGTGAAGGCGCCCACGGCGAGCGTGGTGGGCGCCACGGCCGAGCAATCGACGCCGCTCGGCGGGTTGGGCTCGCTGCTTCCGCACGCGGCCAGGGCCAGGGTGCCGGCGCAGAACATCCAACGAGGGCGAAAGGCGGTCACGTGGCGAGGCTCCCAGCGGGCAGGGGTGAGGGTCGGAACGTCAGCAAGATAAGGAGCGACAAAGGCTTTTGACAATCGTCCGGGCTGCCGATAGGTTGTTTCCGTGCCCGAGAACAACTGGCTGGATGCGGTCAGGTTCGGAGCGGATGGCCTGGTGCCCGTGGTGGCGCAGGAAAGCCGGTCGGGCGACGTTCTGATGCTCGCGTATGCCAACCGTGAGGCGCTGGAGCGGACCGCCGCCACGGGCCAGGCGCACTACTACAGCAGGTCGCGGGCCGCACTGTGGCGCAAGGGGGAAAGCTCCGGCCACGTCCAGACGGTGCGGGATGTCCAGGTGGACTGCGACGGCGATGCGGTCCTGTACCGGGTGGAACAGACGGGGCCCGCGTGCCACACCGGCAGCCGGAGCTGCTTCGCCGGAGGGCCCGGCGCCCACCTCCTGACCCGCCTGGCCGCCACCCTCGCCCGCCGGGCGGCGGAGCGTCCGGCGGGCTCGTACACGGTCCAACTGCTCGATGCCGGCGTGCCGAAAGTCTCGCAGAAGGTGGGCGAGGAGGCCGTCGAAGTCGTCGTCGCGGCGAATACGGAGGGGCCCGAGCGTCTCGCGTCCGAGGCGGCCGATCTCCTCTATCATCTTCTGGTGCTGCTGAAGCTCGCGGTGTCCCGCTGGACGCCGTGTGGGGGGAGCTGGAGCGCAGGGAGAAATAGTCGCGGGTCGCGAGTCGCGAGTCGCGGGATTGCAACCGACCCGCGACTCGCGACTTCGCGACTCATGACTGCCACTATGTCCTTCGTCCACCTCCACACCCACAGCGAATACTCGTTGCTCGACGGGGCCAGCCGGATCCCCGAGCTCGTCGCGCACGTCAAGAAGCTCGGCATGGACAGCCTGGCAGTCACCGACCACGGCAACATGCACGCGGCGTGGTCGTTCTACGAGGAGGCCAAGGCCCAGAAGATCCGCCCGATCCTGGGGTTCGAAGCATATCTCGCGTTCGGCCCGCGGCAGGCGCGGGAGCGGCCGAGCTGGGCGCCCGCCGCCTACAGCCATCTGGTGCTGCTGGCCAGGAACCGCGCGGGATACAAGAACCTCGTCCGCCTCACCTCGATCGGGTACACCGAGGGGTTCTACCGCCGCCCGCGCATCGACCGGGAGTGCCTGGCGCAGCACAGCGAAGGGCTCGTCTGCCTGGCCGCCTGCCTCTCGGGCGAGGTCGCGCTGCACCTCCGGCACGGCAAGTACGACGAGGCCAGGCGGAGCGCCGAGTGGTTCGCCGGGGTGTTCGGACACGACGGCTTCTGGCTGGAGGTGCAGCAGCACGGCATCGCCGAGGAGCGGCTGGTGACCGAGGGGATGCTGCGGCTCGGGCCAGGAGCTCGGCCTCGGCGTCGTGGCCACCAACGATGCGCACTATCTCCGGCGCGAGGACGCCGAGTCCCACGACGTGCTGCTCGCCATCGGCACCGGCAGCGACCTCGACGACCCCAAGCGGTTCCGCTTCACCGGCCAGGAATCGTACGTCAAGTCCGAAAAGGAAATGCGGGCGCTCTTCCCGGAGCATCCCGAGGTGCTGGCCAATACCCAGATCGTGGCCGACCTCTGCGAGTTCGATTTCGAGAAGCGGTACTTCCTTCCGAGCTTTCCCCGCCCCGCCGAGTACGCCACCGACGAGGCGCTGCTGCGAGGATCTCGCCCGGCGGGGGCGCGGAGCGCCGCTACGGGAGCCCGCTGCCGCCCGGCGGTCGCCGAGCGGCTCGACTACGAGCTCGGCGTCATCAACACCGCGGGCTATGCCGGCTACTTCCTGATCGTCCAGGATTTCATCGCCGCGGCGCGGGAGCGCGGCATTCCGGTGGGCCCCGGCCGCGGCTCGGCGGCGGGCTCGATCGTGGCGTACTCGCTCGGCATCACCAACGTCTGCCCGCTCAGGTTCGATCTCCTGTTCGAGCGGTTCCTCAATCCCGAGCGCGTGTCGATGCCCGACATCGACGTGGACTTCTGCTTCGAGCGCCGGGGCGAGGTGATCGAGTACGTGCGCGAGCGCTACGGCCGGGCGAGCGTGGGCCAGATCGTCACCTTCGGCACGATGAAGGCGCGCGCGGCGGTGAAGGACGTGGCGCGGGTGCTCCGGATTCCGCCGGGCGAGGCCGACCGCATCACCAAGCTCATTCCGTCGGGCCCCGCCTACAGCCTCACGATCCCCGAGGCGGTCGAAGAAGGTGGACGAGATGAAGGAGCTGGTGCGAGGCGAATCCCGTCTACCAGCGGCTGGTCGAGCTCAGCTCGCGAATCGAGGGGATCTCGCGCCACATGTCGGTGCACGCGGCCGGCGTGGTGATCGCGCCGGGCCCGCTGGCGGAGTACGTGCCGGTGTGCACCGCCCCCACCAGGGGCGCCGGCGCCGCCGCCGACGGCGAGGACTCGATCATCACCCAGTACGAGATGGGTGCGCTCGAGAAGGTCGGCATGCTCAAGATGGACATGCTCGGCCTCAAGACGCTCACCGTGATCCACGACGCCGTGCAGATGATCGCCGAGCGGCACGGCACGCGGACTCGACATGGACGCGCTGCCGTTCGACGACCCGCAGGTGTACGAGCTGCTCCGCGACAGGGCCGCACCGCCGGCGTCTTCCAGTTCGAGTCGCCGCTCGCCACCGACACGCTGCGCGCCATGAAGTGCGACCGGTTCGACGACCTGGTGGCCTCGAACGCGCTGCTCCGCCCGGGGCCGCTCGACGCCGGCATGCACACCGTCTTCATCCGGCGGAAGCTGGGCCAGGAGAAGGTGACCTACCCGCACCCCTCGCTCCAGGAGGTGCTCGAGCCGACCTACGGCGTCATCACCTACCAGGAGCAGGTGATGCGGATCGCGAACGTGCTCGCCGGGTTCTCGCTGGCCGAAGCCGACGTGCTCCGGAAGGCGGTGGGCAAGAAGGACGCGGAGCTGATCCGGAAGGAGCTGGGCAAGTTCGTCGAGCGCGCGCATGGCCCTGGGCCACCCGAAGAAGCTGGTGGACGAGCTGGCCGCGCAGATCGAGACCTTCGGCCGCTACGGCTTCAACAAGTCGCACTCGGTGGCCTACTCGGTCCTGTCGCTACCAGACCGCCTGGCTCAAGGCGCACTACCCGGCCGAGTTCATGGCGGCGCTGCTCTCGTCGGAAATCGGCAACACCGACAAGGTGGTGCAGTACATCAACGAGGCCCGCGAGCTGGACCTCGAGGTGCTGCCGCCCGGACGTGAACGAGTCGGGCTTCAAGTTCACCGTGGTGGGCGACCGCCGCATCCGCTTCGGGCTCGGCGCGGTCCGGAACGTGGGCTGGGGCGCCATCGAGTCGATCATCGCGGCGCGCCAGGGCGGCGCCGCTACGCGACGCTGGCGGACTTCGTCGAGCGGATCGACCTCCGGCTCTGCAACAAGCGGGTGCTCGAGTCGCTCGTCGCGGCCGGCGCCTGCGACTCCCTCGGCGGCCACCGGAAGCAGCTCATCGAGGCGCTCGACGACGCGCTGGCGGAGGCGCAGCTCCTGCCAGCAGGAGCGGGAGGCGGGCCAGGAATCGCTGTTCGGCGAGGCCACGGCGCCGCGTCCGCGCCGGACCGAGCCTGCCCGGACATGCCGCCCTGGACCGAGGCCGAGCGGCTGGCGCGGGAAAAGGAGGTGCTCGGCTTCTTCATCTCCGGGCATCCGCTGGAGCGCTTCCGCGACGAGGTCGAGCTCTTCGGCACCCGCACCACCGCCACGCTCGGGCGAGTGGAGCGAGCACCCGGTGAGCGTCGGCGGCGGTGGTCACCGCGGTGAAGCGGCAGATCTCCAAGAAGACCGGCAAGGAGTACGCCCGGCTCGTGCTCGAGGACTTCCACGGCACGGCGGAGGCGATCGTCTTCCCCGACGCCTGGGCCAAGCTCAACGGGACCATCCTGCCCGACGCGGCGCTGCTCCTCTCCGGCGGGTACAGCGACCGCGACCGGGGCGAGGACCACGCGCCCGTTCATCGTCGAGTCGGCGCGGCCGCTGGAGGAGCTCAAGGCGTCGGGCGCCGTGGCGCTGAGCCTCCGCTGGCGGTCGCCGGCGCGCCGCCGGCAGCCGGACGCGCTCCGCGCCGCGGCGGCGCTCTGCTCGGCGCACCCGGGGCCCGACCCCGCTCTATATTGAATGGAGCGACGGGAACGGCGAGGCGGTGCGCCTCCGGTCCCGCCGCCTCCGCGTCGCGGCGGAAGACGACCTCGTCCGGGCCCTGCGCGATCTCCTCGGCGCCGACTCCGTCCACTACATCAAGGCGGGATGACCCCGATGGCCTCAGCCTATACGCTGGAGTTCGAGAAGCCGCTGCTCGAGCTGGAGCGGCAGATCGAGGACCTGAAGCGGATCGGGACGCGAGCGGCAGATCGACATGGACGGCGAGCTCGAGGGCCTCCAGGGCAAGCTCGAATCGCTCCGGGCGCGAGATCTACCGGAATCTCACGCCGATCCAGCGCGTCATGGTCGCCCGCCATCCCCGCCGCCCCTACACCCTCGACTACCTCAGCACGCATCTTCACCGACTTCATCGAGCTCCACGGCGACCGGCTCTACATGGACGACCCGGCCATCGTGGGCGGCTGGGCCCGGCTGGGCGGCATCTCGGTGATGGTCATCGGGCACCAGAAGGGCCGCGACACGCAAGGAGAACCTCAAGCGCAACTTCGGCATGCCGCACCCGGAGGGATACCGGAAGGCGCTCCGCCTGATGAAGCTCGCCGCCAAGTTCGGCGCGCCGGTCATCACGCTGATCGACACGCCGGGCGCCTACCCCGGGCTCGGCGCCGAGGAGCGCGGGCAGTCCGAGGCCCTGGCGCGGAACATCCTCGAGATGTCGGTGCTGCCGACGCCCGCCGTCGCCGTGGTGATCGGCGAGGGCGGCTCGGGCGGCGCGCTCGCGCTCGGCGTGGCCGACCGCATCCTCATGCTGGAGAACTCGGTCTACTCGGTGATCTCGCCCGAGGGATGCGCCGCGATTCTGTGGAAGGACGCCAGCCAGCGCGAGCGCGCGGCCGAGGCGCTCAAGATCACGGCGGAGGACCTCCTGCGGCTCAAGGTGATCGACGAGATCGTCGAAGGAGCCGGTGGGCGGCGCGCACGTCGATCCCGACGCCGCCGGCGAGGCGCTCCGCGAGGCGCTGATCCGCCACGTCACCGAGCTCCGGAAAGATCCGTCCCGAAAAGCTGGTCCGCCGCCGCGCCGAGAAGTACGGCGCGATGGGCGCCTACTCGGAGGCCTGAGTGGCGCCAGACCGTCGAGGTCCGCTTCAAGGGCACGCGGAAGGCGTACTTCCTCTGGGACGACGCCAGACGCACCGCTCCGGGTCGGCGAGCAGGTGGTGGTCGAGGTGGAGCGCGGCCGCGACCTGGGCCGCGTCACCGCCGTCGGCGACGTCGCGGACAAGAAGTGCGGCAGCGGCTGCTCCGGCTGCGCCGTGGGCGAGGCGGCCGAGCCGCGCGCCGCCCACAGCCCGGTCGGTACCCGCCGCGCCACCGCCGGACGACCTGCGGGTCCACGACGAGAGCCGGCGGTCCGAGGAGGAGGTCGCGGCGCAAGGTGATGCGAGCGGGTCCGCGCGCACGAGCTGGTGATGAAGGTGAGCGACACCGAGTGGCAGTGGGACCGCAACAAGCTCACGATCTATTTCACGGCCGAGAAGCGGGTCGACTTCCGCGCGCTCGTCCGCGATCTCGCCTCGCTCTTCCGCACCCGCATCGAGCTCCGGCAGATCGGCGTGCGCGACGAGGCGGCCCGGCTCTCCGGCGTCGGCCGCTGCGGCCGCGAGTACTGCTGCTCGTCCTGGCTCACGGAGCTCTCGCCGGTCAATCTCGGCCTGGCCAAGGACCAGCACCTCTCGCTCAATCCGGCGCAGATCTCCGGCGGCTGCGGCCGGCTGCTCTGCTGCCTCAAGTACGAGCACGAGTTCTACGTCACGGCCCGCGGAGCGCTTTCCCAAGGAAGGCAAGACGGTCAGCACCGCGCTCGGGGCCGGAGAAGGTGATCGCGGTGGACATCTTCCGCGAGCGGGTCTTTCTCCGGAGCGAGGAGCACGGCTCCGCGCATCATCCCGCTGGTGCAGCTGCGCGAGGAGGTCGAGGCGCTGGGCGAGGTGCTGCTGACGGCGGAGACGCCGAGCCGCCCGCGGTCGCCCGCGACGGCGCCGGGCAGAGCCGGCCGGCGCTCGACGGGCCGCCCGCGACCGAGACCGCGCGGGAACGACCGCGACCGCCGGCGCCGGCCGACTGGCCGCGGCGACGGCGGCGCCGCCGGCGCGGCGCCGAGGGCGCCGGCGGCCACGGCGCCACCGGAGCGGTTAATTTCCGACTCCGGAGCCCCTGCGTGCCGAAGTTCTACCTCACCACCGCCATCGACTACTCCAACGGCGACCCCCATCTCGGCCACGCGCTGGAGAAGGTCGGCGCCGACTGCATCGCCCGCTACCGCCGGCTCCGCGGCGACGACGTCCATTTCCTCATGGGCATGGACGAGCACGCCCAGGCGGTGCTGCAGGCGGCGGAACAGCACGGGCTCGACGCCGCAGGCGTGGGTGGACCGGATGGCGGAGACGTTCGAGGGGTTCTGGCGCCGGCTCGAGTGCAGCAACGACGACTGGATCCGGACCACCGAGCCGCGCCATCACCGCGGCGGTGGCCGCGCTGCTCGAGCGGATCGCAGCAGCGCAGCCCGGACGACCTCTTCGTCGGCGAGTACGAGGGGCTCTACTGCGTCGGGCTGCGAGGAGTTCAAGCAGCCGGCGCAGATCGTCGAACGGCCACTGCATCGAGCACCCCACCCTCGAGCTGGTCCCGACGCAAGGAGCGGAACCACTTCTTCCGGCTGAGCCGCTACCGCGACCAGCTGCTCGAGCTGATCCGCTCGGGCGAGTTCCGGGTCGAGCCGGCCATCCGGCGCAACGAGGTCGTCCGGCTGCTGGAGGACGGGCTCCAGGACATCTCCATCTCCCGGCAGCGGCAGTCCTGGGGCATCCCCTTCCCCGGCGATCCGGAGCAGACGGTGTACGTCTGGTTCGACGCGCTGATCAACTATCTCTCGGCGACCGGCTATCCCGACGCCGGGATACGAGCGGCTCTGGCCCGCCGACCTGCACGTCGTCGGCAAGGGGATCACCCGCTTCCACTGCGTCATCTGGCCGGCGATGCTGCTGAGCGCCGGGCTGGCGCTGCCGCGCGAGGTCTGGGCCCACGGCTACGTGCAGTGGGAAGGCGACCAAGATGTCGAAGACCGCGGGCACCGCGGTCGAGCCTGGGCGAGGCGATCGACCGCCACGGCCCCGACGCGCTGCGCTATTTCCTGCTCCGCGAGGTCGGCTTCGAGGCGGACGGCAATTTCACCTGGGAGCGGTTCGACGAGCGCTACACCGCCGGATCTGGCCGACGGGCTCGGGCAACCTGGCGTCGCGGTCGCTGGCGATGCTCGGCCAAGTACCGGGACGGGCGTCGTGCCCGGCCGACCGAGGACGACGACGCTCGACGACGCCGGGCGGCGAGGCGCGTCGCGGCCTACGCGGCGGCGATGGACGCGCTCGACCTCCGCGGCGGCGCCGAGGCGGCGTGGGAGCTGGTCGCCGACGGCCAACCTCTACATCCAGCAGATGGCGCCCTGGGCGCTGGCCAAGGCCGGCCGGGAGGCGGAGCTGGACGCCGCGCTGGCGGCGCTGGCGCGCTGCTCTATCGTCTGGCCGTGCTGGCGGCCCCGTTCATTCCCGGGAAAGCCCGAGTGCTCTGGCAGTCACTCGGCCTGCGCGGGAGGCGGACTGCGCGGCAGCCTGGGACGCGCTCGGCGCGCCTCCGGTGGCAGGGCTGGCTACCACCAAGCCCGAGGTGCTGTTCCCCAAGCCCGCCAGCTGTCTAGAAGTTAGCCTGTCGAGAAGCAAAACTATTTGACAGTCAAGGACTTATCACGTCCCGATCCGGCCTTGACAACCGGTTCCGGTGGGCCACCTTTTGCGGGATTCCTGCGTGTCGGGTCACTTCCACTTTCACCCGGCCGCGGTCAGATTGTTCGGCAGGGTCGCACACGCGTTCACGATCGTCAGGGAGCACGCATGGCCAGAGCCGCCGCTGGACCGTCGTTTTCGTACCGCACGGCTCGGAGCCCTCGAAGATCGTCGAGGTCTCCTACGGCGCTGCTCAAGCTGGCGGTCGGCGGCGTGGCGCTCGGTCTCGCGGCGGCGCTGCTCGTCGGCTACGCCACCCTGTCGCGCACGGCCGATCTCTCGCGCACCACCCGGCTGCAGCAGGAGAATACCCGGCTGGCGCAGCGAGATCGGCGAGCTGCACGGCCGGCTCACCACCCTCGCCGACACCATCCGCAGCATCAGCCCAGCGCGACGCCAGCATCCGGGTGCTGGCCAACCTCGAGCCGATCGATCCCCAGGTTCAGGCCGCCGGCATCGGCGGGCCGACGCTGGCGCCGCGCCCGCTCCGCGCGCCAGCGACGGCCCGGCCGCGCGGCAGCTCGCAGGAGATCCGGGTGGATCTCAACGCGCTGATCCGCCGGGCCGACCTGCTGGCCTCGTCGTTCGAGCGAGGCCACCGACAGCCTCGCCAGCACACTCCAGCGGCTCGCGGCCACGCCGTCCATCATGCCGACCCAGGGCTGGCTCACCAGCGCCTTCTCGTCGATGCGCGAGCACCCGATCCTGCACATCGCCCGGCCGCACGAGGGCATCGACGTGACGGCGCCGATGGGCAGCCCGATCGAGGCGCCGGCCGCCGGGCGTCGTGATCGACGCGGGCTGGGAGACCGGCTACGGCAACACGGTCACGATCGACCACGGCTACGGCATCGTCACCAAGTTCGCCCACGCGTCCAAGCTGCTGGTCAAGACCGGCCAGCACGTCTCTCGCGGCCAGCGCATCGCGCTGGTGGGCAATACCGGCCTCGCCACCGGTCCGCACCTGCACTACGAGGTGCACGTGAACGGCCGGCCGGTGGATCCGCTCAGGTACGTGTTGCCGGAGCAGGTGGTGACGGACTAGGAGCGGACGGGACGGGCAGGAGACGGACGAGCGGAGAGGAGTCGAGCCGTTTCTCTGTCCGCCGCTCTCCGCTCTCGTCCGCCTCCCGCTCCCGCTAGAACTGCACCTTCGGCGCCTCCGCCGCTCCCGCGCCGCCTCGAAGTAGTCCGCGGCTTGCCCAGCCCGAAGACCTTGGCGGTCAGGTTGTAGGGAAACCGGCGGATGTAGGCGTTGTACTCGCCGACCGCGGCGTTGTAGTCCTGCCGCGCGACGGCGATGCGGTTCTCGGTGCCCTCGAGCTGGTCCTGAAGCTGGCGGAAGTTCTCGCTGGAGCGGAGCTGCGGGTAGTTCTCCGAGATCGCGAGCAGGCGGCCGAGCCCCTGGGTCGAGCGTGGCGTTGGCGGCGGCCATCTCGGGGACGTTGCCCGACTGGATCGCGCCGCCCAGCCGGGAGCGCGCGTTGGCGATCGAGATGAAGACCGTGTCTTCCTGCTTGGTGATGCCCTTGACCGTGTTCACCAGGTTGGGAATCAGGTCGGCCCGGCGCTGGAGCTGGGTCTGGATCTGGCCCTGCGCCTGGTTCACCCGTCTCGTCCATCGTCTGAATCGTGTTGTAGCCGCACCCCGCGGTCAGCACCGCGAGCGCGAGCGAGGGACGAGGGCGACCGCCGAGGAGCGCTTCATCACTGATCTCCGAGCTGAAGTTGGTCCACGAATCCCGCCGCGCGCGCCACGGCGTCCAGGTACTGCTCGAATTCCGCGGCGCTGCAGCGCCAGCCGCGCTCGCCGCGGTGCCGACCGACGCCCAGCAGCGCGCTCGGCCGGCGACGCCCACCAGGCCGCCGGCGGCCGTGCCAGCGAGCGCGGGGACCGCCGGGCACGGGCCGGCCAGCGAGCGCGAGCAGCGCAGCGGAGCAGCACCAGGATCGTGCCGGCGCTGGCGGCGGCCAGCCGGCCCAGCGCCCGCTCGTCGCCGGCAGCGGCCGCGTAGCCCTGCCGCAGGCGCAGCAGCTTGCCCCGCAGCTCGCGCTCGAGCGCCTGGCGCAGGTCGGCCGCGGTCGACCTGAGTGCCGGCGAGCGGGTCGGGGCCGCGGAGGACCCGGTAGCCGCCCGCATGTCGGTGATCTCGATCGGGAAGACGTCGGAGGCCCGCGCCCACTCGGCGCGGCTGATGAGCAGCGGCGGCTCGGCCGCGGCCTTTCGCCAGGCGGCGAAGGCCGGCGCCAGCGCCCGCAGCGCGGCCGGCGAGGCGTCGTCCAGCACCAGCATGAGGTTGATGTCGGACCGGCCGGGCACGTAGTCGCCCCGCGCGGCGGAGCCGTAGAGGACCGCGCTGTAGCCGGCGCCGAGCGCCGCGTCGGCCGCCGCGAGGAACGGCGTGACCACCTTGTCGACCGCTGCCTGCAGCTCAGAAGCTCCCTCCGCCGCCGCCGCCGCTCGCGCCGCCGCCGCCGCCGAACCCGCCGAAGCCTCCCCACCGCCGCCCGAAGCCACCTCCCCCACCCCAGCCGCCGCCGATCCACGGCGCCTCCCCAATATACCCCGCGACGGCGTCCGCCCCGGCTGGCCAGCATGATGAAAGGAGGAAGAGGAGGATCGGCAGAACGGAGAGAAGCTGGCCGCGCGGGCCCTCGCACCGGCGCCGGCCGGACTCGCGTTGGCGAGCGTGGAATCGGTGACGCCGTAGGCGCGGGCGATGCGCTCGGTCGAGCGCCTGCGACGCCGGTGAGGAGCCCGGGGCCGTACTCGCCGCGGCTCAGCTGCGGGAGCATGAGGTCGCTCACCTGGCCCGCCTCGGCGTCCGTGATGACCCCTTCGAGGCCCTGGCCGACGCGAAACGTAGATCTTGCCCGAGTTCGGCTCGCCCTGCCGCCGAGGGACGAGCAGCACGGCCAGACCGGCGTTCCGGGTGGAGTCGCCGATGGCCGCTTTGGCGCCGATGCCCCAGCGGCGGATGATCGCGACGCCGACCTCGTTGGGCGAGCGGTCGTCGATGGTGGGAAGAGTCACGACCGCCACCTCGGCGCCGGTGGCGTTCCGGAGACGACCGAGCAGATCTTCCATCGCCGACTGCGAGGCGGGGTCGATGACCGACGCGAAGTCGTTCACGTACCCGACGGGCTGCGCCGGGAAGAGCTGCGTCCACGCCCGGTGCTCTGCGCCAGCAGCACCGCGGCCGTCAGTTGTAGCACCGCCACGAGCGCGGTAGCTTTGCCTCGTGTTCCCCTCACACGCATTCCTCCGGCTGGCCCCCGTCCCCACGCTGATCGCCGCGGCGCTCGCCGCGCTGCTCGCCACGCTGCTCGCCACCCTCGTGGCATGCGGGGGCCCGCGCGAGGTGGCGGTGCGCGTCTCGATCCCGGGGCCCGACTCGGTCGAGACCCCCGTGACGGGTGTGGGGCTCGTCGCGCTCCCGTACGACCGTGACAGCGTACTGCGCGCGCTCGAGGCCCGGGCGCGCACGCCGCGGCCGCCGACCGCGGCGCTGGAGAGTCTGTTCGCCGGGTTCCGCGGCCCATTCACCACGTACTCGGCGACTGACCTACCGGCTCGGCAAGCTCCGGGATTCGCTCGCGGCCGCGAAGGCGGAGCTCGACACGCTGCCCCGGAACGCGCCGGCCTACGCCAGAATCCACGGGGTATTCGGCCGCCTCAGCGACTCGCTGTCGGCCGGCCAGGCACGCGCGGAACGTGCGCGCGACGAGCTCGACCGGGCGCGTCGCGAGTTCGTGACGCGCAGCGACAGCCTGCGGCTCCGGATGCGCCAGTGGGAAGATAGCACTTACCAGGGATACGACAGCATCGTGCGGGGGCTGTCGCTCCGGGCCGGCCACGACGCGGTGACGGACACCACCGGTGCCGACGGGTGGGCCCACCTGAAGCTCCCTCCCGGCCGCTGGTGGGTGTACGCGCGGTCGTGGGACGCGACGGACCCCAACGCCGAGTGGTACTGGAACCTGCCGGTGACCGAGCGACACCCTGCTGCTGTCGAGCCGCAACGCGCGGCGGCAGCCGCGATATTAGGGATCGGTCAGCCGGAGTGAACGTGTGCTGTCATCCCTCGCTCCGCTCGGGATGACAGCGCCGTGGATGCCGGAATAACCGCGGTTCAAGCACCTTCGAAAGCACATTAGAGAGCCGATAAATGGCCCGTGGCGCAACAGTCCTGTCGTTCCTCCTCACGCTGGTGCTCGCCGCTCCCGCGGCGGCCCAGGCGAAGCGCGACACCGTGGCCACGGACCCGCTCGCCGGCCGCACCCGCGGCTCGGCGCGGGCACCCGTGACCGTCTACGAGATGTCGGACTTCCAGTGCCCCTACTGCCGCCGGTTCGCGCTGGAGACCTTTCCCGCCCTCGACGCGGCCTACATCGCGACCGGCAAGGTCCGCTGGGTGTTCATCAACTTCCCGCTGACCAGCATTCATCCGAACGCGCTGGCGGCCGCGGAGCTCGCCATATGCGCGGCACAGCAGGACGCGTTCTGGCGGGTGCACGACCTGCTCTACAAGTATCAGGACATCTGGGCGCCGCTCAAGGAGCCGGCGTGCGTTCTTCCTCACGCTCGCGGATTCGGCGAAGATCTCGAGGCCGGCGCTGCTCGCCTGCGTTCGCTCGCCGGCCACCCAGGAAACCGTGCGGGCGGAGGCGCAGGGTGCCGAGCGCTCCGGCGCCAGCAGCACGCCCACCTTCTACATCGAAGGCGGCCTCCTCGCCGGCGCGCAGCCGGTGCGGGTGTTCCGGCAGGTGCTGGATTCGATCTAGCGGTAAGAGGGAAGGTGAGAGGTGAGCCGTGCAGACGGGTCGACGGCCGGTGGACCGTCATTACCTCCCACCTCTACCGCGACCGCTCACCGCTCACCCTTACCGCTCACCCTCACCGCTCACCGGCCTTATGCGCGACCGCCAGCAACACATCGTAGAGCGCGTGGGTCCACGCGGTGATGCCGAAGCCGCGCAGCAGGTACAGTCCGCTGAACAGCACGCCCGCGATCCGCGCGGAAGGTGAACGAGCCGAGGTCGAGCCGGTCGCCATAGGGGCCGATGTAGTGAAAGGCCGAGAAGATCAGGGCGCCGACCAGCGTCGCGAAGACACCGGCCCCCGCGGCCCCCAGCCGAACAGCCGCCGCCCCACCCACGCGAGCGTGCCGACCAGCAGCACCCGGAAGAGCAGCTCCTCGTAGATCCCCGCGCCGAGCGAGATCATGAGCTGGCGTCGCGAGGCCGAGTCCGCCCGAGATCCTACGGCGAGGCGCCGAGGGCACCGGCCGCGTGCGCAGAGCCGCGCAGCAGCAGTCCGGTCAGCGTGCCCGGTCACCATGCCGAAGAGCCAGCGCGTACAGCACCGACTCCGCCGCCATCCGCACGAAGACACGCGGCCTCGAGCGGCCCCAGCGCCGCCGGTCGCGCCAGACCAGCACCGACGCCGGTGCCCAGCAGCAGCGCGCCGAAGGCGACAGCCCGTTCCGTCCGCCGAGCAGCGACGAAGACGCTCTTGAGCAGCACATCGGCGCCGTTCCGCACGCCGGCGAGGGCGTCGTGCGAGAGCGCGAAGGCCAGCGTCTCGTAGGCCACCAGCAGCGGGAAGGCAAACGTCAGGCTGTAGCGCGGCGCCCGCGCGGCGCGCCAGTAGCCGGTGGAGGAGGTCGAGGCGCATGGGCGCGGGGCACGGCCAAAAAAAGGGGCCGCTCGTAGCGGCCCCCCCAGGTTCGAAGTGTCGCCCGGGTGTCAGCATGCAGTGCCGTTCAGCGGCCGCAGGCGACCCTTGACTCTGTAGACAATGGATCACCTCCTCGGTAGCAGGTGGAACATGAACTGCGTGGATGAATTCTAGGATAGTCTCCCGGCCGGCATGCAACCCCGGCTCCTCCGGCGGCCGGCGCCGATTGACGCCCGCCTGCGCCGCCGCGACATTGCCCCGGTGCCGGCGACCTCGTGGGGCTACCGTGCCGCCGTCCGACTGGGCGCGGCGCTGGCCCCCGCCCTCGGGCTGCTGGACCGCAAGGTCGGCGACGGCCACCGGGGCCGCCGCGGCGCCGCGCGGCCGGCTGGCCGCGTGGGCCGCGGCCCGGCGGGACCGCGGCGCGGCCGCTGGTCTGGTTCCATGCCGCCTCGGTCGGCGAAGGGCTCCAGGCCGAGAGCGTGCTGCTCGAGCTGCGCCGCCTGCTGCCCGACTGCCAGCTGATCTATACCCACTTCAGCCCATCCGCCGAGGCGCTCGCGCATCGCCTGCCCGTGGACGCCGCCGACTACCTGCCGTACGATCTCCCGCGACCGGCCGAGCGGCTGCTCGCCGCGCTCGCGCCCGACCTGCTGGTGTTCGCCAAACTGGACCTCTGGCCCGAGCTGGCCACGCGGGCCGCGGCGCGCGGTTCGCGGTGGCGATCGTCGCCGGCACGGTGAGCCCCGGCAGCGGGCGGCTCCGCTGGCCGGCGCGATCGCTGCTCCGCGCCGGGTACGCGGCGGTCGCCGCCGCCGGCGCGGTGTCCGAGGCGACGCGGACCGGCTGGCCCGGCTCGGCGTGCCGGCCGAACGATCCGAGTGCTGGGCGACCCGCGATTCGACAGCGTGGCGGCGCGGGTGGCGGCCGTCCGCGCGACGATCCGCTGCTCGGCTCGGCCGCGGCGCCCCCACCCTGGTGGCCGGCTCCACCTGGCCGCCGGACGAGGCGGTACTGCTGGCCGCGTTCGCCCGGTGCGGCGCCGGGCCCGGACGCGCGTCTGATCCTCGTGCCGCACGAGCCGACGGCCGAGCATCTCGCCGCCTCGAGCGCGCGCCGCGCGTGCCGGGCTTCCCGCTCCGGTGCGGCTGAGCGCGGCCGACGGGCCCGTGCCGCTCCTGGTGGTGGACCGGGTCGGCGTGCTCGCGCGCTCTACGGCGCGGGCGACGATGGCCTACGTGGGCGGCGGCTTCGGCCGGCGCCGGCCTGCACTCGGTGCTCGAGCCCGCGGCGTGGGGCGTCCCGGTCGCGTTCGGGCCCGGGTGGCGGAACAGCCGGGACGCGGCCTGCTGCTCGACGGCGGCGCGGCGCGGCTCCCTCGATCGCGAGCCCGCGCGGCCGCCGCGAGCTGGCGGGGCTCTGGGACGGGTGGCTCGCGGAGAGGCGCAGCGAGCGGCGGCAGGGGCGGCGCGCGGGAGATCGTGCGGGACGGGAGGGAGCGGCGCGGCGTTCGGCCGAGATGCTGGCGGCCCTTATTTCGTCACGACGCCCTCGAACGTGACGGTGCGGGGCACGATGAGCCGGCGGTCAGCGCGGTGATCAGGACGTCGGTCCAGCGACTTCGCACCCGGATCCGCACGTCGGCGATGCCGTTGCCCCCGCCGAGCTGCGCCGCGAGCGCCTTCCGGAGCGATGGCTGGCGGAACCGCGCGATGCCCCAGAGCGCGAACACCGCCTTGCTCGAGACCCGGAACCGGTCGCCGGACGCCGGCTGGCCGGCCGGCGTGGCGAGCGTGGCCGGGACGCCGAGCGTGGTGGCATCGAAGGTCTGGGCACAGGCGGCGAGCGAAAGGACCAGCAGCAGCGGGATGGCGGCGCGCGGCACCTCACAGGCCCGGCACCCGGAAGCTGTAGTGCGCCCCGATGCCGAAGGTCGAGGGGTCCGCCACGTCCTTGGCGAAGACGCGATCGTATGCCGCGTGGACGCCGAACCCGTTGAGGAAGTTGAGCTCGAGCCCGCCGGACAGCGCGAAGTTGGTCTCGGTATTCGACGTGGAGCCGGCCGTCCGGTAGTCGACGTCCACCCGCGGCGCCAGCCATGGCCGGATGGCGAGCACCGGATTGGGAATCACGAGCGCGAAGCCCACCCCGACGGGAAAGTGATACGCACTCACCTCGCTGCCCGGCAGCAGTCCCTCCCCCGGTTTGGCGTAGCTCACACCGCTCTGGAGCGTGATCGAGAGCGGCACGAGCGGTCCGCCAAGGAGCCGGTAGTTGAGCGTCCCGCCCACGGACAGATCGCTGCCGGCCGGCCCGTCGGGGTTGAGCGAGGAGAGCGTGGCCGTCGCGCCCAGCAGACCGAAGCCGGCGCGGGCGGTTACCCCCAAGGCGGTGCCGCCGCCCGCCGCGTCACTGGGAAAGGCGACGTCGCCGTAGACGCCGAACCCCGCGGCACGCCGATGTTGTACACCGGCAGCCCCGGGTTCTGGGCATGCGCTGGGAGTGCGCCCAGCACCAGGGCCGCGACGACCAGGGCGCACACGATGTGCCTCAAGCTGCCTCCTCCGCGTGAGCGATGTCCGACGCTGTGGTGGTGGGAGCGGCGCCGCAAGCTACCCGGGCGCTTCGCGGGAAGTCAATCGCGTACGGACGAGACCACGCCCGGCCGCGTGCGTCCGCAGCCGGGCGTGGGATGACGAGAAGGGACCGTCAGGACCGTCAGCGAATGTAGGCGATGCTGATGCCCACGCCCTCGATGTCACCCAGACCGCCGCTCGCCCGGACCACCCATTGCTGGCTGAACCGGACGTCCACGCCGAGTCCCAGCGCGAAGTCGATCTCGCTGTCGCCCCCGCCGAACGTGGGAACGATCACGGGATGCACGTAGGGAACGAAGGTCGTGTTCGAGTTCTCGACGTCGAATCGGCGGCCGAGCGAGACGCCGACCGGGATGTAATAGGCATCGGGCCCGTCGCCGACGTTGGCGCCGAAGCCGAGGGTGAGCGAGCCGTCGAGCGGGAAGCTCTCGCTGTAGCTGACCACCTGGGTGCGGAAGTCGCCGCCCAGCAGCGCCCGCGTGCCGCCGCCGATGTTGACGCCGTTGACGCTGTTGCTGAGATCCTCGAAGCCGCCGCGGACACTGAAGTCATTCGCCCCCGACCCGTAGCGGTAGAACCCCTCGAGGGCGAAGCTGACCCCCGAGCCCGGGTCCGAGAGCGATGCACCGAATTCGTGATTCTGGAACGCCCGGTAGGGCGCCTTGAAGATGGGAGTGCCGGTCTCCTGGGCGGCTGCCGTCCCCGCGCCGCCCGCGAGCAGCACCAGCGCGAGGATGCCACCACCGATTTCACGCCGCATGAGACTCTCCTTGTACGTGTTCGGCCAGCACGCGTACCCGATTGTCCACCACTTGCAGGAATCCACCGCGAATCGTGAATCGCCGGACCGTGTCGGCTCGCCGGACGGTCAGCGTGCCCTGTCCCAGCAGCGTCATGAACGGAGCGTGATTCGGCAGGATGCCGACCTCGCCGTCGAACGCGGGCGCCACGACCCCGTCCGCGTCTCCGTCGAACATAGACGCCTCGGGTGATATCACCGTGACACGCATCACCCGGTCGCCAGCTTCTTGGCCTTCTCCACCGCCTCGTCGATGCCGCCGACCATGTAGAACGCCTGCTCCGGCAACTGATCGAACTCGCCCGAGAGCACGCGCTCGAAGGACGAGATGGTCTCCTCGAGCTTCACGTACTTCCCGGGGAAGCCGGTGAACTGTTCGGCGACGAAGAACGGCTGCGAGAGGAAACGCTGCAGGCGCCGCGCGCGGCCGACGACCAGCTTGTCCTCCTCGCTCAGCTCGTCCATGCCGAGAATCGCGATGATATCCTGCAGCGCCTTGTAGCGCTGCAGCGTCTTCTGCACGCCGATCGCCACGTTGTAGTGCCGCTCGCCGACGAACTGGGGATCGAGAATGCGGCTCGAGCTGTCGAGCGGGTCCACCGCCGGGTAGATGCCGAGCTCGGAGATGGCGCGCGAGAGCACGACGGTCGCGTCGAGATGCGCGAACGCGGTGGCCGGCGCGGGGTCGGTCAGGTCGTCGGCGGGCACGTAGATGGCCTGCACCGACGTGATCGAGCCCTTGTTGGTGGAGGTGATCCGCTCCTGCAGGTCGCCCATCTCGGTCGCCAGCGTGGGCTGGTAGCCCACCGCGCTCGGCATCCGGCCGAGCAGCGCCGACACCTCGGAGCCCGCCTGGGTGAAGCGGAAGATGTTGTCGATGAAGAGCAGCACGTCCTGCCCCTCGACGTCCCGGAAGTACTCGGCCACCGTGAGGCCGCTGAGGCCGACGCGGAGCCGCGCGCCCGGCGGTTCGTTCATCTGCCCGTAGATGAGGGCGCAGCTCTTGATGACGCCGCTCTCCTCCATTTCCAGGTAGAGGTCGTTCCCCTCGCGCGTGCGCTCGCCCACGCCGCAGAAGACCGACTTGCCGCCGTGGCCCTTGGCCACGTTGTTGATCAGCTCCATGATCACGACCGTCTTGCCCACGCCGGCACCGCCGAACAGCCCGATCTTGCCGCCCTTCACGAAGGGAGCGATCAGGTCGACGACCTTGATCCCGGTCTCGAAGATCTCGGTCTTGGGCTCGAGGTCGGTGAACTTCGGGGTCTCGCGGTGGATGGGCCAGCGCGGGGTCGAGGCCGGGATCGGCGCGCCGCCGTCCACCGGCTCGCCCAGGACGTTGAGGATGCGGCCGAGGGCCGCGTCGCCCACGGGCACCGTGATGGCGGAGCCGGTGTCGGTGACCTCCATCCCGCGGGTCACGCCGTCGGTCGTGCTCATGGCCACCGCGCGCACCTGGTTCTGCCCGATGTGCTGCTGCACTTCCGCGGTGAGCTTCACCGGCACGGCGCCGCTCGCGTCCTCGATGGTGAGCGCGTTATAGATCTCCGGCAGGTGCTCGGGCTCGAATTCCACGTCGAGCACGGGGCCGATGACCTGGACGACGTGGCCGATGTTCTGCTGTGTCTTCGGCGCGACGCCGGTCTTCTCGGTTGCGATGGCAGTTGCCATGATGTGGCTCCGTGTGTGTCTGGTTGACGGAGACTTCCGCTCCGTCCGGCTCAGCCCTGCAGCGCCGCGGCCCCGCCCACGATCTCCGCGATCTCCTGCGTGATCTGCGCCTGCCGCTGGCGATTGTACGTCCGCTTGAGCAGCTCGAGAATGTCGCCCGCGTTGTCGGTGGCGTTCTTCATGGCCGTACGCCGGGCGCCGTGCTCGGCGGCGGCCGTTTCGACCAGGCCCCGATAGACCGCGTTCCGCACGTACTGCGGCAGCAGCTCCCCCAGGATCGCCTCCGCGCTCGGCGCCAGCAGGTAGTCGCGCGTGGCCGCCCCCGCGGCCGGCGCCTCCACCGGCAGGATGCGCACCGCCGCGGGCGGCGTCTGCAGCGCGCTGATGAACCGCGCCTGCACCAGGTCCACGCTGGCGAGCTCGCCCGCGGCGTACGCCTCGAGCAGGGGAGCCACGATGTCGGCGGCATGGGCCGCCGTGGGCCGGTCGCCGATGTCGATCCGCTCGCTGGCGAGCGTCCGGCCCAGGTAGCGGAAGAAGCCGATTCCCTTCCGGCCCACGCCATGGAGCTCGACCACGTAGCCGTCCGCCTCGAGCGCCTCGATCCGGCGGCGGGCCTCCTTGATCAGGTTGGCGTTGAAGCCGCCCGCCAGCCCGCGATTCGAGGTCAGCAGGATGACGGCGGCGCGCCGGGGTCCGCCCCGGGCGATGGGCGCGGGCTGGCGGAGCAGCGGGAACCGCTGGGCCAGCTCCGGCGTGACCAGGTCGGCGATCACGTCGCGCAGGGCATCGGCATAGGGCCGCGCCGCCACGACGCGATCCTGGGCCCGCTTGAGCTTCGACGTGGCCACCAGCTCCATCGTCTTGGTGATCTTGCGGGTGTTCTGGACGGACCGGATCCGTCCCTTGAGCTGCCGGCTCTTCGCCATCAGTCGGCCACGAAGAGCGACTTGAACGTGGTGATGGCGGCCTTGAGCCGGCCGGTCAGGTCGTCGTCCAGCGCCTTGCGGGTCCGGATGTCGGTGAGGATGGCGGGGTGCGACGCGCCGAGGTAGGCGAGGAAGTCGCGCTCCCACTGCCGGATGTGCGCCACCTCGACGTCATCGAGATAGCCGTTGGTCACGGCGAAGATGATCGCCACCTGCCGTTCGACCGGCACCGGCTGGTACTGCGGCTGCTTCAGCACCTCGACCAGGCGCGCCCCGCGGGCGAGCTGGCGCTGGGTGGCGGCATCGAGATCCGAGCCGAACTGGGCGAAGGCCTCCAGCTCGCGGTACTGCGCCAGCGAAAGCCGGAGCGGACCCGCCACCTGCTTCATCGCCTTGATCTGCGCGTTGCCGCCCACGCGGCTCACGCTGATGCCCGCGTCCACCGCCGGCCGCACGTTGGAGTAGAACAGGTCCGTGGTGAGGAAGATCTGGCCGTCCGTGATCGAGATGACGTTGGTCGGGATGTAGGCGGAGACGTCGCCCGCCTGGGTCTCGATGATCGGGAGCGCCGTGAGCGAGCCGCCCGGCTTCCGGATGCGGGGGTCGAGCTTCACCACGTCGGCGTTCTCGCTGATCTTGGCGGCGCGCTCGAGCAGACGGCTGTGGAGGTAGAACACGTCACCCGGGTAGGCCTCGCGGCCGGGCGGGCGGCGGAGAATCAGCGAGAGCTGGCGGTAGGCGGCAGCCTGCTTGGAGAGGTCGTCGTACACGCAGAGCGTGGGCTTGCCCTCTTCGTACATGAAGTACTCGGCCAGCGCGGTGCCGGTGTACGGGGCGATGTACTGGAGCGGCGCCGGATCGGAGGCGGATGCCACGACGACGATGGAGTAGTCGAGCGCGCCCGTCTCCCGGAGCCGCTCGACCACGGTGGCCACGGTCGAGCGTTTCTGCCCGATCGCGACGTAGACGCAGACGACGCCGGTGCCCTTCTGGTTGATGATCGTGTCCACCGCGATGGCGGTCTTGCCCGTGCCGCGGTCGCCGATGATGAGCTCCCGCTGCCCGCGTCCGATCGGGATCATGGCGTCGATGGCCTTGATGCCCGTCTGCAGCGGCTCCTTGACCGGCTGGCGGACAATGATGCCCGGGGCCACCATCTCCACCTGACGCGTCCCCGCGGCCTGGATCGTCCCTCGGCCGTCGATGGGCCGCCCCAGGGCGTCCACTACGCGGCCGAGCATGGCCGGACCCACCGGCACCTCGAGGAGCCGGCCCGTGCGGCGGACCTCGTCGCCTTCCTTCAGCTTGAGGTAGTCGCCCAGGATGGCGGCGCCGACGTTGTCCTCTTCCAGGTTGAGCACCAGGCCGGCCACGGTCTCACCGGTTTCCCGGGCGGTGAACTCGAGCATTTCGCTCGCGATGGCCGACTGGAGACCATAGATGCGGGCGATGCCGTCCCGCACCTCCAGCACGGTCCCGACCTCCGCCACGTCGGTGGCGGTGAGGTCGGCGGCTTCGATCTCCCGCAGCAGGATGTCCTTGAGCTCGCCGGGACGGAGAATGGAGTCGGTGGCCATGTCGTGAGCAGCCTGGCTGGAGGATTCGGAGTGCCCTGAACGGCTTGTGAAAATAATCACAATAGCGGGAGCCGGGCAAGGGTCCGGTTCCGGGCAAGCCGTACAAGCTACACGCGGAGGCGCTCCGGCGCGCGGGGTCGCGGCCTGTCAGCGCCGGCTGCGCGTGTTCCCGCGGACGAACGCCTGCAGCACGCCCCGGGGGCCGAGCGCGCCGAGGCCGCGGGTGGGCACGTTGGCGATGCGCCGGGCCGTGCTGCTCAGATGGCTGGAGGAAGCGAAGTGGAGCACCCGGACGACGAGCGGAACGGCATAGCCGGGGTTGGCCAGCAACTGCGCGGCGCAGGCGATCCGGGTGAGATCGATGACCCGCTTCAGGTTCGGCGCTCCGCCCGCGCCGAACTGGCGGGACAGGTGCTCCCGGCTCACGGCGAGCTGCCGGGCCAGGCTGGTGGTGCGCACGGGCCGCTCGACCTCGCCCACCAGCAGGCTCCACGCGGCCTGCTGGAGCGGCTCGGTGAGGCGAAGCACGCGGGGTGCCTCCGCGAGCGCGCGGCGCCGTTCGGCGGTGATCGAGGCGCGCACCACCATGTCGCCCACGACCGGGTCATCGACGCCTTCGACCGCCACCGCGGCGACGGCGTGGCGCCGGCACGTGAGCAGCAACTCGCCGTCGTCGGGTCGGAACGGCGCGTAGGCCACCACCGGGATGCCGGGGAGCTGACGCCTGAGCTCGGCCAGCTCCGGCAGCACGGCGGCGCTGGGCGTGAGGACCACGGCGTCCACCAGCCGGCGCTGGAGCAGCCGGCGGAGGGCCGCCGGCGTGCGACAGGCGACCACGGCGGCCCCGCTCTTCGGCAGCGTGCGGCGGAGGGCGAGGAGCGCGGCGCGGCTCTCGAGCAGCGTGGCGATCACGGCCACGGTCAGCTCGACGCCCGGCGCTCCGGGGCGGGGCGCGAGCGGCCGGCGCCCACGGCCACCAGCGTGCGGACCATCTCGCCGGCGCGCTTCAGCACGCCGCGCGCGTTGTCGTAGCTCAGCGTCTCGAGCGCCTCCTCGAGCGTGCGCCACTGACAGTCGGTGATCCCCTCGGCCATCTGGGGCGACGGGTCGCCCTCCGGACTCTCGAACAGGAAGAAGTGGCAGTACTTGTGGATGTGCCGGCCGCGGAACCGGAAGTGCCAGTCGATGACCCGGATCGGGCCCAGCAGGGTCAGCCGCTCGAGCCCGGTCTCCTCCGCCGTCTCACGCACCGCCGCCTCCGCCGGCGACTCGCCGTCCTCGAGGTGCCCCTTGGGAAATCCCCAGTTGTCGTACGAGTCGCGGATCAGCAGGAAGCGCGGCCCCAGCTCGGGCAGCCGGCGATAGACGATCCCGCCGGCGCTCACTTCCAGTTCGGCCCGGCGCTTGATCATCAGAAGACCGAGATCTTGAGGTACTTCTTGGGGTTGGCCTGAATGTCGGTGAGCAGCTCCCGGAACTGGATGACGGTCGCCGTCGTCTCGCGATAGAGGGTCGAGTCCGTCGCCAGCATGCCGAGCGTGCCGTTGCCGCTCTGGATCCGGGTCATGAGGGTGTCGGCCTGCTGGATGACGCGGATCAGGCTCACCTGATTCTCGCGCGCCGCGGTCATGACGGAGCGGAGATCGGCGGCGGCCTGCCGCAGGTCGGCGCTCGAGGCGCGCCCGTTGTTCAGGATATCCTTGAGCTGATCATCCTTCGTGGCCGTGTCGAGCCGGGCCACGGCGCCCTGGAACGTCCGGGCCACGCCGGCGAACGCGTCCGAGGTGGTGGTCACGTTCCGGCTCACGCGGTCGATGCGCGTGGTCTGCGCGTTGGCGAAGGTCACCAGCCGGCCCGAGATGGCCGCCAGGTCCTGCACGCTCTTCTGCAGGTTCTTGAGCGCGGTGCTGTCGAACGCCTGGCTGATGCGCTGGGTGACCACCCCGACGTCGCCGGCGATGCGGCTGGCCTGGGCGGTGAGCTGTCCGATGTCGGGCAAGGTGGCGCCAGGCCACGCGGTCGCCGCCGGCGCGGTCCGACTCGGCCAGGGCCGCGCGCAGATTCGGGTCCGACGGCGGCTCGTCGTAGGGCACGATGGTGGCGCTCCACTCGCCGAACAGGCTGGCGGAGGCGGAGATGACCGCCGGCTTGGCGGGCAGCTCGACGTTCCTGTCGATGCTGAACTCGGTCTCGACCCACTCGTCGGCCACCAGCCGGATCGCTTCCACCCGGCCCACGCGGACGCCGCGCAGCGTCACCGGCGCGCCCACGCCGAGACCGCCGACGGTGCGGAAGCGCGCCTGGGCGTTCACCTGCTTCTGGTTGACGTCGGTCTCGCTCAGCCAGAGCGCGCCGGCCACCACCAGCGCCAGTGCCAGCAGCACCGCGAGACCGACCGCGAACTCGTTCGTGCGCCTCATTCCGGGGCCCTCCGCGGGGCCGCGGCCGCCAACTGGCCGGGCCGCCCCTCGATGAACTGCCGGACCACGGGATCGTCGGTGGCCTGGATCTCGGCCCGCGTGCCGACCTGGCGGATGCGTCCCTCGTGCAGCATGGCGATCCGGTCGCCGACGCGGAACGCGCTTCGCATGTCGTGCGTGACGACGAGCCCGGTCACGCCGAGATCGCGGGTGCGCACCATGAGCTGGTCCATGACGGCGGAGGTGACCGGGTCGAGCCCGGACGTGGGCTCGTCATAGAGAATGTAGCGCGGCTTGAGCGCGATCGCGCGGGCGATCCCGACCCGCTTCCGCATCCCGCCGCTCAGCTCGGCCGGGTACCGATCCTCCGTGCCGGGGAGCTCGACGACAGCCAGGCTCTCCTCGATCCGGCGCGCGATCGTCGACGGGTCGTGGCCCCGCCGCGCGAGGCCGAGGCGGATGTTCTCCGCCACCGTCATGGAGTCGAACAGCGCCGCGAACTGGAAGACGTAGCCGATCCGGCCCCGCAGCTCGGCCAGCTCCTCGCGGTTCATCTCCCCGCACGACGCCGCCATCCACCACCACCCGTCCGCCGTCCGGCTCGATCAGCCCGACGATGCACTTGAGCGTCACGCTCTTGCCGGAGCCGGAGTAGCCGATGATGACCGTGTTCTGGCCGTCGGGCACGTCGAGCGAGAGCCCGTTGAGCACCTGATTGGCGCCGAAGGATTTCGTCACACCGTCGAGCTGGATCATGACAATGACGGAAGGACCTTGCCGTCCTTCCGTCACAGCAGCACCAGCGCCCAGAACGCGTCCAGCACCAGGATCGCCTCGCAGCCGAGCACGACGGCGCGCGTGGTGGACTGGCCCACGCCCTCGCGCGCCGCTCTTGCTGTCGAGCCCTGGAGGCAGCCCATCAGGGCCACGGCGCCGCCGAAGCTCGCGCTCTTCACCAGGCCGAACCAGATGTCCTTGAACTGGTAGAACATGCTTGAGCCCCTTGAAGAACTCGGGGGTCGAGAGGTCGAGCAGGTTGACGGCGGTGATCCAGCCCGAGGTGACGCCCACCGCCATCGCGAACGCGGTGACCACCGGGAACATCAGCGTGGCGGCGAGGACGCGGGGGACGACGAGGTAGGCGTTGCGGTCGTAGGCCAGCGTCTCGAGCGCGTCCACCTGCTCGGTGACCTTCATGGTGCCGAGCTCGGCGGCGATGCTCGCGCCGACGCGGCCGGCGAGCGCCATGCCCGTGAGCACCGGGCCCAGCTCCATCATGACCGTCTTGCCGACCAGCGCGCCTACGAAGTAGAGGGGGACGGCGCCGGTGAAGATGTAGGAGGAGAGGAGGGAGAGGACGATGCCGGTGAAGACGGCGATGAAGAGGGCGATGGGCACCGAGTCGACGCCGAGCCGCCGCATCTGCCCCACGAGGAGCGGCGACCAGGTGCGGACGTCGGCCAGCGCGCGGAACGTCTCGAGGCTGCGGCGGCCGACGTGGGCGATGAAGCCGTCCCTGGCGGGGACGAAGTCGGGAGTCGTGAGCGGAGTCAGGCGAGACGCATGTGCGAAGCTCCGCGGAGGTGGCCACCGACGACTCACGACTCACGACCTACGACTTCTATGCCGCGAAACTCGCCAGCGCCCGGCCGACGTCGCCTTCGCGCAGGCGCTTGAGCGCGCGGTCGCGCAGCTGGCGCACGCGCTCGCGGGTGACGCCGAGCATGCCGCCGATCTCCTCGAGCGTGTGCTCGCGGCCGCCGTCGAGCCCGAAGTAGAGCCGGAGCACCTTGGCGTCGCGCGGCGGGAGGGTGCGGAGCGCGGACTCGATCTCCTCGGAGAGGAACTGGTCCATCGCCTGCTCTTCCGGGTCGCCCTGCTCGTCGGCGATGAAGCGGTCGATCAGCGAGCGGTCGCCCTCGGGATCGAGCGGCGCGTCGAGCCGGACGTCGGCGGTGTTGAGCGCGGCGAGCGACTGCACCACGTCGAGCGACAGCCCGGTGGAGTCGGCGATCTCCTCGGGCGTGGGCTCCCGCCGGAGCTCCTGCCGCAGCGTCTCCGCGGTGCGGATGATGCGCGAGAGGTCGGCGGTCCGGTTGAGCGGCACGCGCACGGTGCGGCCCTGCCGCGCGAGCGCGGCCAGGATGGCCTGGCGGATCCACCAGACGGCGTAGGAGATGAACTTGACGCCCTGGTCGGGATCGAACTTCCGGGCCGCCGTGAGGAGCCCGACGTTGCCCTCGCCGATCAGGTCGGTGAGCGCCAGGCCGCGGTTCTGATATTTCTTGGCCACCGAGATCACGAACCGGAGGTTGCGCTTGACCAGCTCCTGCATCGCCTCCTCGTCGCCCGCGCGGACGCGCTTCGGGCGATGGCGATCTCCTGCTGGGCGGTGAGGAGCGGCGTCTGGCTCACCTCGTAGAGGTACTGGTCGAGGATGTCGCTCGTCGGCATCGTAGACGCCGAGGCTCTTGGCGGTGTCGCGCTTCCGCGGGCGCGCGGCTTGGCCGGCGGAGACTGCGCCAGGATCTCGGCGGTGGTGAGGTCGTCGGAGAGCGCCTCGGCCGAGGTGTCGGCCGGCCGCTTGCGAGGGCCGCGGGGACGCGCCCCGCTCGTCGGGTTTCTTCTTCGGCATGTCGTGAAGATAGGTATCAGCTTGACGCTCGCTCGGGCGCTGGCTAGGTTTCCGTGCTGCCACGGCGCCGGGGACCGGAACTCGAGGGCGCGTCAATATATAACGGGGGCGTAGCTCAGTTGGGAGAGCGCGTGAATGGCATTCACGAGGTCAGGGGTTCGATCCCCCTCGCCTCCATTCCCTCGGTCCGGCGACGGATGGGCGTTGCGCGGGCCATGAGCGGTTGCGCCGCTGTGGATCGGAGCTAGATCTCGGCGGCGGCGTTCGCGGGAATAGCTCAGTTGGTAGAGCACAACCTTGCCAAGGTTGGGGTCGCGGGTTCGAGTCCCGTTTCCCGCTCTCGATCGCCCGGCCGGCGCAGCACGGGCGGGCGGCAGGATCCGAGGATGGCCGGCGCACACCGGCAACGTCGCGGGGTGGAGCAGTCTGGTAGCTCGCCGGGCTCATAACCCGGAGGTCGTGGGTTCAAATCCCACCCCCGCTATTGCAGGGTCAGGCGGTCAGGCGGCATGGCGGTCAGTGGCCCCGGTGCCGGAATGCTTCCGCTCCCGGAGCGCCCTGAACGGCCGAGCGTCTGACCGCCTGACCGCTCGCTATCGGGCGGTTAGCTCAGTTGGTTAGAGCGCCACGTTGACATCGTGGAGGTCACAAGTTCGAGTCTTGTACCGCCCATCGAGCCGCGCCCTTAGCTCAATTGGATAGAGCATTTGACTACGGATCAAAAGGTTGGGGGTTCGAGTCCCTCAGGGCGCATGAGGACTGCGGGACGGCCAGTCGCGGTTCCCGCTCACTGCAGTTACGGGGCGTAGCGCAGCCCGGTTAGCGCGCCTGCTTCGGGAGCAGGAGGTCCCGGGTTCAAATCCCGGCGCCCCGATGATGTACGGTCCGACCCCGTCCCCGCTTCGCGGCGGCGGGGTTTTTTGCTGTGCGATTCTCCCCGGTTGACATAGCCCCCCGGGGTATATATTGCTCATACCCGAGCGGGGTATCGAGCGCCCCGAGCCCGTCGCCGCGCCCGCGCGGCATGCACTAATGGAACGGAGGACCGCACCATGAACCGCACCACCCTGAAAATCGACGGCATGTCCTGCGGACACTGCGTCACTGCCGTGAGGACGGCCCTCGAGGGCGTGGAAGGCGTCACCGTCGAGAGCGTCTCGCTGGGCGCCGCCACCGTCGCGTATGACCCCGCCGTCGTGACCCCCGAGGAGCTCGCCCAGGCGGTCAACGACACCGGCTACGCCGCCGCACCGGCCGCCTGACGGCGGGCGCAAGCGCAGGACGAGGGTACGATGACCATCAACGGAACGGACTGGCTGGTGATCCTCGCGGGCCTCGCGGCGATCGCCTGGGTGAACTGGTACTTCTTCGTCGCCGGGCGCACGCCCGCGGCCGCCGCGGCGCCAGTCGGCGGCGGGCCGGGCACGGGGCCGCAGGAGCAGACCATCACGGTCGACGGCGGCTACAGCCCCGCCGTGGTGCGGGTGAAGGCGGGCCGCCCCGTGCGCCTCGTCTTCGATCGGAAGGACACCGGAAGCTGCTCGGAGGAGGTCGTCTTCCCCGACTTCGGCATCCGCCGCTTCCTCCCCGACCGGCGAGCGGACGGTCGTCGAGGTCACGCCGCCGGCAGGCCGGGGCGTTACGACTTCACCTGCGGAATGAGCATGCTGCGCGGCGCCCTCGTCGCCGAGGATTGAGCGCACGCGCTGAGGAACGGATCATGTCGACTACGACCACGACGCAACAGCGTCGGCACGCCGGGAGGCCATCCGCATTCCGGTGACCGGGATGACCTGCGCCGCCTGCTCGTCGCGCGTCCAGCGCAGCGCTCCAGAAGCAGCCCGGCGTCGACCGACGCGAACGTCAACCTGATGATGAAGACGGCGACCGTCACGCTTCGACCCGGGCACCGTCACGCCCGAGCGGCTCGTCGACGCCGATCCAGGCGACACGGCTACGGCGCGGAGCTGCCGCTCCCGGACCAGACCGCATTCGAGGAGCAGGAGGCGCGCGACCGCGCCAGCGCCGAGGAGTTTCGCGAGCTCAGACGCAAAGCGATCGTGAGCGGCGTCGTCGGCGCGCTCGCGATGGTGCGTCTCGATGCCGCTCATGCGCCAGATGACCAGCGCGGCGGGCCCGCACATCCACATCGCCGACCCGTTCATGCGCTGGGCGATGGCGGTCGCTCGACCCGATGCTCCATGCCGCGCTGCCCTGGCTGTACGCGATTCCGACCAGCGCTCGTCCTGTCGTCGCTGCTGCTCGCGCACGCTCGGCGTCATGGCTCTGGGCGGGGCGCCATTTCTACACCCGCGCCTGGGCCGCCTTCCGCCACCACTCGGCGGACATGAACACGCTCGTCGCCGTCGGCACGGGCGCGGCGTTCCTCTACTCGGTCGTCGCGACCGTGGCGCCCGAGCTTCTTCCTCGCGCCGGGGCGTGGCAGCCGGACGTCTACTACGAGGCGGTGATCATCATCATCGCGCTCATCCTCACCGGCAACGCGTTCGAGGCGCGCGCCAAGAAGCGCGACCGCGACCGCGCTGCGCGCCCTCGTCGAGCTCCAGCCGAAGACGGCGCGCGTCGTCCGGCAGGGACCGGACGGCGGAGATCGAGATCGATGCGCCGATCGAGACGGTCGAGGCCGGGGAGACGGTGCGTCGTCCGCCCGGGCGAGCGGATCCCGGTGGACGGCGAGGTGCTCTCGGGCGAGAGCGCGGTGGACGAGATCGATGCTCACCGGCGAGTCGCTGCCGGTCGCGAAGAAGCCGGGCGACCGCGTCATCGGCGGCACCATCAACCGCACCGGCGCCTTCCGCTATCGCGCGACGACGCTCGGCGCCGACAGCGTGCTCGCCCGCATCGTGAGGCTGATGCGCGACGCGCAGGGGAGCCGCGCGCCGATCCAGCGGCTCGCCGACCGCATCAGCGGGATCTTCGTGCCGGTGGTCATCTCGATCGCGATCGCGACGTTCGTCGTCTGGTTCGTGGCCGCCGACAACGCGCCGGCGGTGCGCGCCTTCGCGGCGGCGGTGGCGGTGCTGATCATCGCCTGCCCGTGCGCCATGGGGCTCGCCGTGCCCACGGCGGTGATGGTCGCCACCGGAAAGGGCGCCGAGCTCGGCGTGCTGATCAAGGGCGGCGAGGCGCTCCAGCGCGCCGGCGACCTGCGCGACGATCGTGCTCGACAAGACCGGCACCGTCACCGAGGGGCGCCCGACGGTCACCGACCTCGTGGTCGCGCCGGGCGTCGCCGCCGGCCGGCGGACGACGTGCTCCGGCTCGTCGCCAGTCGCTCGAGACGCTCTCCGAGCACCCGCTCGCCGACGCGATCGTGCGCCACGCGCGCGATCGCGGCACCGCCGCTCGCGACGCCGGACGCGTTCGAGTCCGTCACGGGGCGGGGCGACGGTCGGGGCCGTCGAGGGCCTCGGCGGTGGCGGTCGGCAACGCGGCGCTGATGGACGACTACGCGGTCGACGCCGGCGCCGCTCGCCGACGACGCCGAGCGGCTCGCCGGCGGACGGGAAGACGCCGATGTACGTGGCGATCGACGGTGCGCTGGCGGCCGTGGTCGCCGTCGCCGACCCGATCAAGGACACCTCGCGCGAGGCGATTCGCCGCTTGCACGAGCTCGGCCTCGAGGTCGTCATGCTCACCGGCGACAACCGGCGCACCGCGGAAGCCGTCGCGCGGCAGGCCGGCATCGATCGTGTCGTGGCCGAGGTGCTGCCGGATGGCAAGGTCGCCGAGATCGAGCGGCTGCAGGGGGAGGGCAAGGTCGTCGCGATGGTGGGCGACGGGATCAACGACGCACCGGCGCTCGCGAAGGCGGACGTCGGCATGGCGATCGGCACCGGGACCGACATCGCCGTCGAGGCGGGCGACATCGTGCTCATGCGCGGCGACCTGCCGCGCCGCGGCCCAGGCCGTGACGCTGTCGCGCCGCACGATGCGGACGATGAAGCAGAACCTCTTCTGGGCGTTCATCTACAACGTGATCGGCATCCCGATCGCGGCAGGCGTGCTCTACCCGGCCTTCGGCCTGCTCCTGAGCCCGATTCTCGCGAGCGCGGCGATGGCCTTCAGTTCGGTGAGCGTCGTGACCAACAGTCTGCGGCTGCGCGGAGCGCGGATCGCGTAGCGCTGCAGAGCACGCGCTGCCCCACAGGAGGACAGGGAGGACTCGAGATATGGCTATCACCCGGACGCGTGAGAGCGGCGGCGAGGCGCGCACGGCGGTCGGCGTGGACGCGGCCGGCAAGGAACGCAACCTCAAGCGCCTGCGCCGGATCGAGGGGCAGGTCCGCGGCCTCCAGCGAATGGTGGAGGAGGAGCGCTACTGCGCCGAGATCCTGACGCAGATCTCCTCGGTGCACGAAGCGCTGCGTTCGGTGGGGCGCGAGCTGATGCGCAACCACCTCAAGCACTGCGCAACCTCCGCCATCCGCACGAGCGCGGCCGATGCCGAGGCGATGTACGACGAGCTGGTGGACCTGATGTACAAGCACAGCCGCTGATGCAGGATTGCCCGGATTTCCTGCCCACCGTATCGTAGCAGGGAGTTCGGCACGCCACGGAGCAGCTCGTTCCGTTCGCGGCGTGCCGGCCGGGAGGGTTCGGCGGATGGCTGGTGATGAGGCGGTCTGGATTCCCGGGGGCACGTTCCGCATGGGCTCGGACGAGTTCTATCCCGAGGAGCGCCCGGTCCACCGCGTCACTGTCGACGGATTCTGGATGGACCGGCATCCCGTCACCATCGCCGAGTTCCGCTGCTTCGTCGACGCCACGGGCTACGTGACCGTGGCCGAGCGCCCGCCCGACCCGGCCGATTATCCCGAGGCCGACCCCTCCCTCGTCGTGCCCGGCTCTCTCGTGTTCCGCCGGCCGCCCCACCGTGTCAGTCTCCGCGATTACCACAACTGGTGGACGTACGTGCCGGGCGCGTGCTGGCACCAGCCGGACGGCCCGGGCAGCACTATTGTAGGCCGCGAGCGGCACCCCGTCACCCACGTGGCCTGCGAGGACGTGGAGGCCTACGCCGCCTGGGCCGGCAAGGCGCTGCCGACCGAAGCCGAGTGGGAGTACGCCGCGCGCGGCGGGCTGGAGGGAGCCGCGTTCGTCTGGGGGAACGAGTTCGCGCCCGGCGGCCGCATGATGGCCAACACCTGGCAGGGCGAATTCCCCTGGCAGAACCTCGCCCCCGGCGGCCTGGAGGGCACCTCGCCCGTGGGCGCGTTCCCGGCCAACGGCTACGGTCTGTACGACATGGCGGGCAACGTGTGGGAGTGGACCGCCGACTGCTTCGCTCCCCATCACCCGGCGGAGCCCGCGAAGGCGTGCTGCGTCCCGAAGAACCCGCGAGTCACCTCAGGGGAGCCGAGCGCCGTGGCCGGGCAGCCGGCCGGCGCCCTCCCACGCCGGGTGCTCAAGGGCGGCTCACATCTCTGCGCGCCCAACTACTGCCTGCGCTACCGGCCGGCCGCGCGCCAGGGCCAGTCGGTGGACTCTTCGGCGTGCCACATCGGCTTCCGCTGCATCGTCCGCCCCACGAAGGAGGAGCCATGACCTCCCCCCGGACACCCCTCACCACCCGACCCAACATCCTGATCCTCTGCATGGACCAGTGGCAGACCCACATGCGGGTTCCCCCGGAGGTCCGCTTCCCTGCCATGGAGCGGCTCGAGTCCGAAGGCGTCTCATTCGACCGGCAGTACTGCACCGTGCCCGTCTGTACGCCGTCGCGGGCCACGATGTGGACCGGGGTCCACGCCAAGGACACCGGGCTGTGGGACAACACGAACTTCGCCTGGATCACCGAGCTCTCGAGCGACGTGCCCACCGTCGGCCACCTGCTGCGCGAGCAGGGCTACTACACCGCGTTCAAGGGCAAGTGGCACCTCTCCGAGGTGCCCCGCAGCGAGGACGCGCTGGAGCGCTACGGCTTCGCCGACTACCAGCAGTGGGGCGAGATGTTCGGCGCTCCGCTGCAGGGCGCGCAGCTCGACGGGACCGCGGTGTTCGAGACGGTGGACTGGCTCGAACACCGGGCGCCGCAGCTCGATCGGCCCTGGCTGCTCGTGTGCAGCCTGGTGAACCCCCACGATATCATGTTCTACCAGTCGGGCCCGATCGAGCGCCCGGACCCGAATGGTGCCATCGCCGGCCTGCAGTCCACCCAGCAGCGGCTCGAGCTGGTTCGACCGGGAATGGGACGTGGAGATGCCCGACAACTTCGCCGACGACTACCGTCGGCAGCCGCTCGGCGTGCGGCATTACAAGGAGTTCATCGACCTGAACTACGGGCGCGTGCCCGACGACCGCATCGACCTCTGGCTCCGGCGTCGCAACTACCTGATCAACTGCATGCGCCTGGTGGACCACGAGTTCGGGCGAGTGCTCGACGCGCTCGACCGGCTCGATCTGGCGAAGGACACGGTGGTCGTGTTGACGGGCGACCACGGCGAGATGAACGCCGCGCACCGGATGACCCAGAAGGGCGCCATCCACTTCGACGAAGCGGCAATCGTGAACTTCACGGTGCGGGTGCCGGGCGGCCCGCGAGGGAAGCGCACGGCGGCCGTGGGCTCACACCTGGACCTCGCCCCCACCCTGCTCGAGTTCGCGGGGCTCACCGAAGCGGAGATCCGCGCGGCGCTACCCGCACCTGAAGGGGCGGAGCCTGCGCTCGGCCATCCTCGACCCGGAGCTCGGACGGCCCGCGCGGCAGCGCGCGGGCGGCTGGTGAGGGCGCGCTCTTCTGCTGGGACGGGCTCCACTCGCTCGACAAGGACTGGGCGATCAGCGGCGCGCTGCAGTCGCTGACCAACATGGGCGTCGAGCAGGCCGACCCGGATGTGGATCCACTCGAGCGTCAACGATCGCAACTGCAGGCGGCCGGCTGGGAGTACGGCGCGCCGGACTTCCGGAAGCGGACCTTCTTTCGCGCGGTGGTGGACGGCCGGTACAAGCTGGTGCGCTGGTTCAGCCCGCGAGGAGTACGGCAACCCCGCCACGTTCGAAGAGCTGTACGCGCACCGCCGACGTGACGCTGCACGACCTCGATCGGCGATCCCGGCGAGCTGGAGAACCTCGGCGATCCTGAGCACCCGCGGCACGACCGCGCCCTGGTGGAGCGCATGCTCGCGCAAGCTGCACGCGCTGGTCGAGCGGGAGATCGGCGAGGATCGCGCGCCGTTCGAGCTCGACCTCTTCGGCACGCGCGAGGTGCGCGACCACGACCGCGACCGCGACCGCGACCGCGAGCGCGACCGACCGGCCCGTGTCTGATATCCTCGCCAGCCTGACCAGCGCCTTCACGCTGGCGTTCGTGATCACCAGCATGTTCGGGCTGGGGCTCGGCCTCACCGTCGGCGACATCCTCGCGCCGCTGAAGAACGCGCGGCTGGTGCTGCTATCGCTCCTGGCCAACTTCCTGGTGGTCCCGGCGGCGGCCTGGGCCATCACCCGGATGTTGTCGCTGGGGCCCGACCTGCGGATCGGGCTTATCCTCATGAGCGCCGTGGCCGGGGCGCCGCTCGCGCTCAAGGCCGCGCAGCTCGCCCGGGGGACGTGCACTTCGCCGTCAGCCTCGTCACGCTGCAGGTGGTGGCGACGGTGCTCTTCCTTCCTCTCGCGCTCCCGATCCTGATCCCCGGCACCACGGTGGACGCCGTGGCGCTGGCCATGCCGCTCATCGTGCAGGTGCTGCTGCCGCTCGGCCTCGGGCTTCTCATGAACGTGCGCTACGACGAAGAGGCCGAGATGACGCGGCCCGTGATGAGCACCGTCAGCAACATCAGCCTCGCTGCCCTGCTCGCCCTCAACCTGGGCAACGTCGGCCAGGTGCTCGGCCTCCTCGGCACCGGGGCGATTTTCGCCACGATCCTGCTGATTCTCGTCGGCTTCGCGGCCGGCTGGGTGCTCGGAGGTCCGGACGTGCGGACCCGCCGAACGCTCTCCCTCGGCACCGCGCAGCGAAACTTCGCCGCCGCCTTCGTCATCGGCGGCGGCAACTTCGCCGACCAGCCGAGGGTGATGATCATGCTGCTGGCGGCGGCCCTCATCAGCATGGTCGTGATCCTTCCGGCCGCGGGCGAGATCGGGAGGCGGGCGCGGGCAGCGGCCGGCGAGCCACTCCGGGCGGCAAAGCCGCCGGCGATCGAGCGGCGCGCCGCCGTGTAGCGGCGGCAACGACCAGCGGAGACGTATGCCGACGGATGCGGGCGATACGCCGGAGGTGACGACCGAATCCGACGAGGCCGAGCTCGACGGGGCCGAGCTCGATCAACCCGGTCTCCACGAGCTGCGCGAGGCCGTGGCGACCCGCCTGCGGCGGGGCCTCCCGCCGCGTGCCTCGCTCGCGCAAGACGGGGTCGCCGGCCTGAGCGTGGCCGTGGCCAACGTGCCCGACGGCATGGCGAACGGCCTTCTGGTCGGCGTGAGTCCGATCCACGGCCTGTACGCCACGATGATCGGACCGCTCGTCGGCGGCGGCTTCTCGAGCACGCAGCTCATGGTGATCACCACCACCGCCGCGGCGTCGCTCACGGCCAGCCAGTCGCTCGCCCCGGTGCCCGCCGAGACACGGGCCGCGGCACTGTTCGTCCTGGTGGTCCTGGCGGGTGTGTTCCAGATGGCCATCGGCCTCCTTGGCCTCGGCCGCCTGACCCGCTTCGTCTCCTACTCGGTGCTCGCGGGCTTCCTCGCGGGCATCTCGATCCTGCTCGTGCTCAGCCAGATCCCGACGGTCACGGGATACGCGGGGACGGGCGGCAACAAGGTCTCGCAGGCGGTGGACGTCGTGGCGCACGCCGGCGCGATCGACCCGGCCACGGTGGGCGTGGCGGTGCTCACGCTGGTGCTCGCCGTGCTGCTCCCGCGCACGCGCCTCGGGTCGCTCGGGAGGCTGCTCGCGATCGCTGTCCCGTCGGCGCTCGTGGCGCTCGCCGATCTTCGAACCGTGCGGATCGTGAGCGACATCGGCGCGATCGCGGGCGGCCTGCCGCTGCCGGAGCTGCCATCGATCCTGGTGTTCGCCCCGGTGGTGATCACGGGGGCCCTGTCGGTGGCGCTCGTGGGGCTCGTCCAGGGGGTGGGGGTCAGCCAGAACGTCCCGAACACCGACGGGACGCGCATCAGCCTGCGGCGCGATATGATCGCCCAGGGTGCGGCCAACGTCGCGTCGGGGCTGTTCCGCGGCCTGCCCGTCGGCGGTTCCCTGAGCGCCACCGCGCTCGGTGTCATCGCCGGTGCCCGGACCCGCTGGGCCTCCATTTTTGCGGGGCTCGGCATGGCGGTGATCGTGGTCGGCGTGCCGGAGCTCGTCTCACTCGTGGCGATGCCCTCGCTTGGCGCCCTGCTCATCCTCGCCGGGCTTGCCGGCCTCAAGCCGCGCGATCTGCGAGCGGTCCTGCGGACGGGGTGGCCTTCCCTGCTCGCTGCCGCCACCACCTTCCTCGCGACGCTCTTCCTCCCCATTCAGGCGGCCGTAGGGCTTGGCGTGGTGCTCTCCGCCCTGCTCTACGTCGGCGCGTCGGCGGTCGACGTCCGCGTGGTCGAGCTGGTGGAGCGGCCCGACGGCCGCATCGAGGAGCGCCCCGCCCCGCGGCGCCTCGACTCGGCGCGGACGACGACGCTGGACGTGTACGGCCACCTGTTCTACGCGGGGGCCCACACGCTGGAGGGTCTGCTCCCAACGCCCCGCGGCGCCGAGCGGCCGGTGGTGGTCCTGCGGCTGCGCGGCCGCAGCACGTTGGGCGCGACGCTGATCGACGTGCTGGCGCGCTACGCCGACGCGCTGCAGACGGCGGGGGGACGACTCTACCTCAGCGGCGTCGCGCGGGAGGCGTACGACCAGATCGTCCGCACGGGGAAGCTCCGCCTGACAGGTCCGGTGCGCGCCTATGAGGCGACGCCCGTGCTCGGCGAATCCACTCGCGAGGCCCGGGCCGACGCCCAGGTGTGGCTGGTCGGGCTCCACGACGAGGCACGGTCCCCCGGGACCGCCGACGCGCCCTAACGCGAGAACGAGGAGAAGCGGCATGCTGCAGCTCGCAGCCGACTGGTTGCTGGGTGACGACGCCCTCGCCACGACGATCCGGACCGTCGCCGTGTATGCGTTCGCGTTGGCCGCCGTGCGTATCGGCAAAAAGCGCTTCCTGAGCGAGGCGAGCGCCTTCGACGTCATCGTCGCCATCATGCTGGGCTCCATCATGAGCCGCGCCATCACGAGTTCGGAGTCGTTCGGCCCGACGCTGCTCAGCGGCGCCGTGCTGGTCGCGGTGCATTGGGTCCTGGCCGCGTTGACGGCGCGAGTCGACTGGTTCGGCCCTCTTGTGAAGGGCCGCCCGACATTGCTGGTGCGCGACGGACGGGTGGACCACGAGGCGTTGCGGCAGTCGGGCGTGTCCGAACAGGACCTGGAGCAGGCCATCAGGCTCGAGATCGGCGAGACGGATGCGTCGCACGTGCGGCTGGCCTGCCTCGAGCGGAACGGCTCGATCAGTGTCATCCGGGCCGGGCGGGAGCCGGTCGTTTTCGACGTCCGGGTGGAGGACGGCATCCAGACGGTTCGGGTCAGGCTCGAATGAAGGGTAGCTGGAGGCAGGACGGCGTCGCCGGGCTCGTCAATGCCGTGGTGAGCGTCCCCGATGGCCTGGCCTCGGCAGCGCTGGCCGGGGTCAATCCGATCTACGGGCTCTACACCAGCATCGCGGCCCCGATCGTGGGCGGCGCGCTGCAGAGCGCGCAGCTCATGCAGATCGCCACCACCAGCGCTGCGGCCCTCGCGGCGGGTCAGACGGTGGCCGCCTACCCGGCGGACCGGCGCGGGCCAGGCGATGTTCCTCCTGGCGGCCGTCACCGGCGTGCTGCTGGTCGTGTTCGGTCTGCTCCGGCTGGGCCGCCTGGTCCGGTTCGTCTCGCACGCCGTCATGACGGGCTTCCTGATCGGCGTGGCGGTCGTGCTGGTACTCGACCAGCTCGCACCGCTGCTCGGCCTCTGCCCGCGGGGGACGAACGAGGTCGTACAGTTCGTCGATCTCCTCGCGCACCTGGGCCGGTCAGCGTGCCGACCTTCGCCGTGGGACTGCTCGCGCTCGGCCTGGTTGCCGGCCTCGGGCGCACCCGGTTCGCGACGCTGGTCTCGTCGCTCGTCGCGCTCGTCGTGCCGTCGGTGCTGGCCGTGGTGCTGGGGTGGGAGGGCGTGACACGGGTGGATGACGTGAGCCCGATCCCGCGCGGCATGCCGTACCCCGGCTTGCCCGACTTCTCGCTCGCTCACCCCCGAGCTGCTGCTGGCGGCGCTCGCGGTGGCGGTGGTGATCGCGGTGCAGGGCGCGGGCGTGAGCCAGAGCGTGGAGAACCCCGACGGCAGCCCGGTCGAACCCTCGCGCGACATGATCGCGCAGGGCGCGGCAAACGTCGGCGAGCGGGCTGCTGCTCGGGCATCCCCGCCGGCGGCTCGGTGGGTCAGACGGCGCTCAACGTCAGCGTCGGCGCGCGCAGCCGCTGGTCCGGCGTCTTCGCCGGCGTGCTGGATGCTGGCGATCGTCCTGCTCGTGCCGGGGCTGGTCGGCCGGGTGCCGATGGCGGTGCTCGCCGCGCTCATGATCATGGCCGGCATCAGCGCCATCGACCTGCGCGAGGCGCGCTCGATCTGGCGCACCGGCGGCGCCGCCCGCTGGTCGATCCTGGGGACCTTCGCTGCGACCCTGGTGCTCTCGATCCCGCTCGCCGTCACCGTCGGCGTCGGGCTGAGCATCGCGCTCTTCGTGACCTCATCCGCGGGCGACGTGGCCGTGCGGGCGCTGGTTCGCCGAGACGACGGCCGATTCGTCGAGGCGGAGCCCCCGGCGCGCCTCCCGAGCGAGCAGGTGACGGTGCTCGAAGTGTATGGGAGTCTCTTCTTCGCCGGCGCATACACCCTGCGCGACGCGCTGCCGAGTCCCGAGGGCGCCTCACGGCCGGTGGTGGTGCTCAGGCTCCGCGGCCGCACGCGGATCGGATCGACGTTGATCGACGTGCTCGACGACTACGCCGATGACCTGCGCGACGTGGGCGGGCGGCTCTATCTCAGCGGCGTGCACCCCGATGTCGCGGCGCAACTCCGGCGAACCGGGAAGCTCGAGCTCGGGCGCGAGGTCTGGGTTGCGCCGGCCGAGGAGGTCATCGGGGACTCGACCGCGGGAGCGATGGCGCAGGCGAACGCCTGGCTGGGCCACGCACGGACCGACGTCTAGCCGCCTACTCCGATCTGCTTCATGAACGTCACCAGATCGTAGAAGAGGTTCTCCTCCACGATCTGCCCGTCCTCCCAGCGCGCCACCGTGCAGAACTCCACATCGAACTTCTTGCCGGTCGGCGGGATCTCCTTGCCGTCGGGGCCCTGCATCGGCCCCTTCATGGTCCCCGGAAGCGGGCGATGGAGCAGGTCCAGTCGCCGCTGGCGAAGAACACCCGGTAGGGGCGGTTGTCCAGGTGCTGGTCGGGGAATGCCCTGAAGAACTCGCGTGATTCCTCGCGGTGGTCGTGGATCCCGTGCGTCGGCGGCTTGCCGGGCCAGCGTACGACCACGTCCTCCTTGTGGCGCTGGCGAGAAGGTGTCGAGATCCTGGGCGTTCCAGGCGTCGTCCAGGGTCTGCATGAGCTGCATGTTGCGCTCTTCGGTCGTCATCGTCGCCATCGTTGTCTCCGCGCTGCCCTGAAGGCCCTCATGTCGCCCTAGGGACGCCCACTATTGCCCTCGGCGCGCAGCTGGTCAATACTCCGCTGGCGTGGCGTATTGAGAGAGTCTTCAGGCAGGCATCGGGCCCTCCTCGAGGCCGGCTATCAGGTCCAGCAATCCCGCTGCCTCCCACGATCGGTTCCGTCTGGACTGCGAAAGCGGAATCAGAACCCGGGCGGCTTCCAACTGTGCTATCGCCTCATAGACCGGCGCCCGTGAACGCCCGGTCGCTGCCGCCGCGACGGGCGCCGTAATGACCGGGTGAGCGGGCAGAACATCGATGACACTCCAGACCGCGGCGTCCGCTTCTGGCTAGCGCCGCCGAGCGCGCAGCCGCCGAGGCGAACTGCTCGATCCAGGCGAGAACCCCCTCGACATTCTGACGGAATCGCGTCAGGCCTTCGATGTAGCGCTCCTTTGCCGCAGCCAGGATGACACTGATTGGCGGCACACAGGCCGGAGCCACGCTGCGGCGCTTCAGAGGCCACCGGTGCTTGCCTCCCGGGCCAGGCGGTCGATATTGGTCCACCGGCACAGGCCGGCACAGACTTCCCAGGAAGGCCAGGCCCATCATGGCAACAGCCACAGCGCCGACGGACACCATCCTCGGCGGACTCGCGACGCTGCTCCCGGATCTCCAGAAACTCTATACCGACATCCATGCCCACCCCGAGCTCTCGATGCAGGAGACCCGCACGGCGGGTCTCGCGGCCGAGCGGCTCGGGGCCGCGGGCTTCGACGTGAGCACCGGCATCGGCAAGACCGGCGTCGTAGGCATCATGCGCCGGGGCGCGGGCCCCACCGTCATGCTGCGCGCCGACATGGACGCGCTTCCGGTCGCGGAGGCCACCGGCCTGCCCTACGCCAGCACGGCGACGGCCACCGACCGCGAGGGCAAGACGGTGCCCGTGATGCACGCCTGCGGCCACGACATGCACGTGACGTGGCTGGTGGGCGCCGCCACGCTCTTCGCGCAGGCGCGCGACGCCTGGCACGGCACGCTCATGGCGGTCTTCCAGCCCGCCGAGGAGACCGGCACGGGCGCCCAGGCCATGGTGGACGACGGGCTCCTCACCCGCTTCCCGAAGCCCGACGTCATCCTCGGCCAGCACGTGATGAAGGGCCCGGCGGGCACCGTGGGCTGGCGTGCCGGCGTCATCACGTCGGCCGGCGACAGTCTCCAGATCCGCCTGTTCGGCCGCGGCGCCCACGGCTCGATGCCCGAGGCCAGCATCGATCCCGTGGTCATGGCCGCCGCCACGGTCATGCGCCTGCAGACGATCGTCTCGCGCGAGGTGGCGGCGAACGATGCCGCGGTGGTCACCATCGGCGCGCTCCAGGCCGGCACGAAGGAGAACGTCATCCCCGACGAGGCGCTCCTCAAGCTCAACGTGCGGACCTACGATGCGGCCGTCCGCACCCGGGTGCTCGCCGCCGATCGAGCGGATCGTCAACGCGGAGGCCACCGCCTCGGGTGCGCCGAAGCCGCCGGAGATCACCCCGCTCGACCGCTACGCGCTGGTGACGAACGACGCCGGGGCGACCGCGCAGGTGGTCGACGCCTTCCGCCGCCACTTCCCCGCCGACCGGCTCAGGGAGACCAAGCCGTCGTCGGCCAGCGAGGACTTCGGCACATTCGGCGCCGCGTGGCACGTGCCATCGGTCTTCTGGTTCGTCGGCGGGACCGACCCCGACCAATACGCCAAGGCCAAGGCGGCGGGCCGGCTCGCCGAGCTGCCGACCAACCACAACCCGCGCTTCGCGCCGGTCCTGCACCCCACCCTGGAGACCGGGGTGGAGACGCTGGTGGCCGCCGCCGGGGCGTGGCTGACCTGAGCCACCACTACGCACCCGCGGCCGGCATGCATATTCCCTACGACCCGGTCTTGATCGGCACCTTCCTGGTCATCCTCGACCTGGCCGGGACTTTCGTCTTCGCGCTGAGCGGCGCGGCATCCGGGGTCAAGCACCGGCTCGATCTCTTCGGGGTGCTGGTGCTGTCGTTCGCGGCGGGCAACGCCGGCGGCCTCACCCGCGACGCCCTCCTCGGCGCCACGCCGCCGCCGGCGATCAGTGACTGGCGCTACATCGGCGTCTCGCTCGCGGCGGGGCTCGTCACCTTTCTCTGCTTCCCGCTCATCGACCGATTGCGCAGCTCGGTGCTGGTCCTCGATGCCGCCGGGCTCGCGCTGTTCGCCGTCTCGGGCGCGCTGAAGGCGCTCGCCGCCGGGCTCAATCCGCTTGGGGCGATGCTGCTCGGCGTCCTGACCGGCGTCGGCGGGGGCATGCTGCGCGACGTGCTCGTGTCGGAGGTCCCCGCGGTCCTGCGCGGCGAGCTGTACGCCTCCGCCGCCCTGGCCGGCGCAGCCGTGGTCGTGATCGGCCAGCTCCTGCACCTCCCCACCGCCACGGGCGCGATCGCCGGCGCGGTCCTCTGCTTCGTCCTCCGCTACCTGGCCATTCGACGCGGCTGGCGGCTGCCGGTGGCCCACCGTCCCGCGCGGCGGGCGACCGATGACCGCACCGGCCAACGCGTGGGTGGCGGAAGAGATCGCGAGGGGTGAGTCGGATCGCGCCCGTCCCGACGCCTCCACCCCGTCCGAGCTTTCGCGGCTATCCTTCCCGGGGGCTTCCGGCCGCGGCGTCGGGCGTTTCTCAGGTTGTCGCGGCAATCCGGCTCCGAAAGCTGGTTACGGGTGAGTGGCTGCAGATCCTTGGAGAGTTTTGTCGATGGTCGTGGGCCTCGTCTTGGTTGCCTTTCGGGCCGTAGACTTCACGCATTCCGCTGCTGTCGCTTTCCGCTGGGTTCTGGCGGGGTTTGTCCTCGTTGCCGCCATCGTTGGAATGCTGTTCATCACCCGCGGCACAGCGGTACGTCACGTCCGTGGCGTGGGGGCTGACGCCGCGCCGGTGGCGCCGGCCGAGTCCAGCTTTCCACTCTCGGTCGCGGTCCTCGCCGGCGCGCCCCTCTTGCCCGGCAATCGCGTCGACCTTGCCCTCAACGGGGACGGCACCTTCCCCCGACTCTGGGCCGATCTCCGGGCGGCAACGCGCTCGATCACCATTCAGAACTACTACGCCAATTCGGGGCGCGTCGCCGACACCTTAGGTTCCATTCTCGCGGCGCGGGCTCGCGCCGGCGTGAAGGTATACCTGCTCTACGATGCTTTCGGATCGAGCCTGCCGGATGCGTACTTCGAGCGGCTTCGTTCCGCCGGCGTGCGCGCGGTGGCGTTCAGGCCACTCCGGTTCGAGAATCTGTGGGTCATACAAAATCGGTCGCACGTCCGAGGAATCGTGGTGGACGGCCGGCTCGGCTGGACCGGCGGCTTCGGGATCGATGACAAGTGGCTGGGAGACGCCCGGAGTCCCGAGGAGTGGCGGGAGACCAACGTACGCTTTCAGGGCCCGGCCGTCCGCCAGCTCGAGGCGGCGTTTGTCGCCGGCTGGACCGAGGCAACCGGCGAGCTCCTTACCGGACGGATGACGCTCGACAGCCATGAGGACGGGGTAGCATTGGCGGGGCTGCTCTACACCGCACCTACCCTGGGCAGCACGCCGGCAGAGCGGTACCTTGCACTGTCGATCGGCGGAGCGCGGGAGCGGCTCTATATCACCAACGCGTACTTCGCCCCCGACAGGAACTTTGTTGCCCTCCTCACCGCAGCCGCGAAGCGCGGCGTGGACGTGCGCGTACTTGTTGGTGGACCCAGAACCGATGTTCGCGCAGCGCGGCTCGCTGCCCATGGGCGGTACGAAGCGTTGCTCGGGGCTGGCGTGCGGGTGTACGAATACCAGCCCACTACCCTTCACGCCAAGTCATTCGTGGTGGATGGCCTGTGGGTTTCGGTCGGGACAATGAACTTCGACAACCGGTCGCTGGCCCTGAACGACGAGTCCACCCTGATGGTCCTGGACTCGGCGGCGGGGCAGCGGATGGAGGCCGTCTTCCTGGATGACCTCAGACATGCGCGGGAAGTCGAACTCGAGGTCTTCCGCCACCGTCCCTGGTTCCGCCGGGTGGCCGAGTGGGCAGCCAACCTGATCACGCCTCTCCTGTGATCGCGGCGGCCAGATACATCGAGCGCGACACACGCGGAGGAGCCCGCTCACCGTCCCTGATCCTGCTGCGGGCAGTGCGTCTCGGCCGGCAGTTCGCAACGCGGCTGCCGGCACCCCGAAGGTCAGCCCGACTGCTCGACGAACTGCACCTCGGCCTGGATGTGGACCTTGTTCGCGACGAGCACGCCGCCGGTCTCGATTACCTGGTTCCATTTGAGGCCCCACTCACGGCGGTCGATCTCGCCGCGCGCCGTGAACCCGGCCCGCTGCTTCCCCCACGGATCCTGCCCCCGTCCGGCGAACTCGCAGTCGAGCGTCACCTCCATCGTCGTGTCGCCGATGGTGAGGTCGCCCACCATGCGGAAGCGGTCGCCCGCCTTGGCGAACTCCCCGTCCAGGTGCTTGCTCTTGAAGGTGATCTGCGGGTAGCGCTCAGCGTCGAAGAAGTCGGCCGAGCGCAGGTGCGCGTCGCGGTCGGGAACACCGGTGTCGATGCTCGCTGCCTCGATCGTGACCTCGACGCAGCAGCCCTCAGGGTGCTCTTCGTCGGCGGTGAGCGTCGCGCTGATCTGCTTGAAGCGGCCGCGCACCGTGGTCATCATCATGTGCTTGACCGAGAACTCGACGCTCGAGTGAGCGGGGTCCAGCTCCCAGCTCGCGGTCTGCGTGGCGTGTGAGGTACCCATGGCTACTCCTCCCTGTGGAATCTGCCGTCCGATGTCCCGTCGCGTGTTCACATCCGTTCACGTTGCTAGCTGGTGCCGAGTCCGCCCGCGGTGATGTCCGTCACCCGTCTGTGGCATTTGCGAGCTGGGGGTCACGGGTCGGTGCGCGGGCTACACCGGCACGCGCGCCGCGAGCTGCGCCGCCGCGGTGAAGAAGGTCCGGCGGTACCACAGCACCACCATCACGGCGGTCATCGCGGTCGCGCCGGCGAGCATGAACGCCACCACGACCTGGTAGCGCACCGCGAGCAGCGGCGACTGGCCCGCCAGGATCTGGCCGGTCATCATCCCCGGAAGCTGCACGAGCCCCACCGTCATCAGCCCGTTCACCGACGGGATCAGCGCCGCCACCAGCGCGCGCCGCACCGGCTCGGCGGCGGCGCGCGCGGGCGTCGCGCCGAGGGCGAGGTAGGCCTCCACCTCGCCGCGGCGCGATTCCATCTCGCTCGCCAGCCGCTCGGCGGCGAGCGCGGCCCCGTTCATCGCGTTGCCCACGATCATGCCGAAGAGCGGGATGAGGTAGCGCGGGTCGTACCACGGCTGCACGTGGAGCACCACCTGCGTCACGTACGCCAGCGTGAGCCCGGAGCTCACGCAGCATCGCCGTTCCGCTGATGCCCCAGAGCGCGCGCCGCTCTCCGGCCCCGGTGGTCTGCCCCCGCCGGCGGCGCGTCGCCGTCGACGTCGCGGCCACGAGCATGACCGCCAGCGCGAGCAGCACCAGCCACCAGCGGGTGGCCTCGAACAGGTAGACGAGGACGTAGCCGACGGCGACGAGCTGCACGACCGCCCGCAGCGCGCCCACGAGGAAGCCGCGCTCGAGCCCGAGCCGCTGCCAGCGCGACAGGGCGACGGCCACGAGGACGAGCATCGCGACCAGCGCGAGGTCCGGCCAGGTCACGTCGAGCGTCGTGGCGGCGGTCGCAGCGCCTGCATCGGAGGTGCATCGGCATGGCGCATGTCAGTCGGCGGTGGCGAGGTAGGCCCGCGTCCGCGCGCTGGCGGGCGCGGTGAACAGCTGCTCGGTGGGCCCGGCCTCGACGAGGCGCCCGCCCTCGAGCATCACCGTGTAGGTGCTGGTCTCCCGGGCCTCGCTCGAGGCGGTGGGTGACCATCACGACCGCCACGCCGCGCTCGCGCGTCAGCCGCGCGATCGTCGCCAGCAGCCGCTCGGCGACCTCGGGATCGAGCGCGGAGGTGGGCTCGTCGAGCAGCAGGACCTCCGGACGGGTCATCAGCGCGCGCGCGAGGCTCACCCGTTGCTGCTCGCCGCCCGGAGAGGCGTCCGGCCTCCCGGTCGGCGTAGTCGGCGGACAGCTCCACGGCGGCGAGAGCACGCGCTCCATGCCGCGGCGCGTCGGCCGCGGCGGCCGCGCGCCCCAGCTCGACCGCCGTGCGCAGGTTGTCCGCGACGGTGCCGGGAAACATCGCCGGCGCCTGGAACACGAAGCCCACGCGCCGTCGGAGCGCGCCGACCGGATAAGCCGTGATCGGCTGTCCATCGAACGCGACCTCGCCGGCGGTGGGATCGTCGAGCCGGTTGAGCAGGCGGAGGAGCGAGGTCTTGCCGGCGCCGGACGGGCCCGACGAGCGCGGTGATGGCCGTGCGCGGCAGGTCCAGCGTCAGGTCGCGCAGAATCACCGCGCCCCCACGCTCCTGCGTCACACCGCGCAGCGAGAACAACGGAGACGCGCCGCCGTCCCATGACATCCCCGCCCGCTACCGTGCGTGACGCCGGAGGCCTGGGCTACTTGCGCGTCGTCGTCGATCCCGGCCCTGACCCAGCCGTGGTCCAGGGCGCGATCCGCTCGCGGGTGAACTTCCCGAAATAGTTGATGAAGTGGCCGCCGCACCCTTTGAGCGCCTCGATCGCCAACTGCTTGCGCTCGTCCGACTGGGCCTCCACCAACACCACGAGGTGGCCGTCGCGCAGCGCCTTCTCGTACTGCGCCTTGGCTTCGAGCTCGTCATTCCACATGCCGAAGCTCTGAACCACGCGAAGGGCCTTGTCGAGCAGGCCGGTGCGGCCGGTCGTCGTCCGCAGACGGTCGGCCTGGCCCTCCCCGCAGAGGACCTCGACCTCGGTCTCGAGGAATGGGCCGGAGAGCGCATCGAGCGCGCATTTCACCTGTTCCGGCGTGTCCAGGACGCCGAGGAGAGCATTCTCCGGGTACGTGAGCGGGTCGGCGTGCGGTGTGTTCCGGCCCGGCAATTCGTCGTCGGCGTGCGACTTCGGCATAGCGCCTCCAGGAGAGCGTGCAGGGGGCGAGCGGCAGGACTCGCTCCGGTGCCGGGAAACGTAACCGTCAGGCGGCCCGCTTGCGACACTGCCGCGCCGCGGCCTATCGTAGGGCACTGGCGCGGGCCCATTGCACGGCAACCCACCGGAGACGACACCTCGCATGGCGAGACAGCAGACCGGTTCGAGTCCGGGCGAGTCCCCGGGCATCGAGGACAAGGCCTTCGTCATCCTCCTGGTGGCGGTGTCGCTGGCATTCGCGTGGATCCTGCGGCCGTTCTACGGCGCGGTGCTCTGGGCCACCATCATCGCCATCGTGTTCGCACGCCTGTACCGGCGGCTGGTCGTGTCGCTCAGGCAGCGGCGCACGCTGGCGGCGCTCGCGACGTTGGCGATCGTGCTGGTGCTCGTCGTTCTGCCGCTGGCGGCGCTCACGGCGCTATTGGTCCAGGAGGGAACGGGCGTCTACCAGCGGATTCAGGCCGGCGACCTGGACGTGGGCCGATATTTTCAGGAGGTCTTCAATGCGCTGCCCGACTGGCTGACCAGCCTGCTGGACCGTTTCGGGCTCACGAACCTCGGTGTGGTGCAGGATCGGCTGTCCGCCGCCCTGAGGACGAGCAGCCAGTTCCTGGCGGCCCAGGCACTGAACCTCGGCCAGAACACGCTGAGCTTCATCGTCAGCCTGTTCATCATGCTGTACTTGGTGTTCTTCTTCTTGCGCGACGGCGATGCCCTGCTCGAGCGCATCAAGGCCGCCATTCCGCTGCCCCTGGCGCAACAGCGCACGCTCATCAGCCGGTTCACCCGGGTCATCCGTGCCACGGTCAAGGGCAACCTGGTCGTCGCGGTCGTGCAGGGCGCGCTGGGGGGCCTGATCTTCTGGCTCCTCGGCGTCCACGCGCCGGTGCTGTGGGCGGCGTTGATGGCCGTGCTCTCGCTCCTGCCGGCGGTCGGCACCGCCCTGGTCTGGCTGCCGGTGGCGATCTACTTCGTGGCCACCGGTTCGACGTGGCAGGGACTGCTGCTGATCGCGTATGGGGTGCTCGTCATCGGACTCGTGGACAACGTGCTCCGCCCGATTCTGGTGGGCAAGGACACCCGGATGCCCGACTATGTGGTGCTGATCTCGACGCTCGGCGGACTCGCGGTGTTCGGCGTCAACGGCTTCGTCATCGGGCCGGTGATCGCCGCGATGTTCATTTCGGTGTGGGGGCTGTTCTCGACGGCGCACGCAGGGCCGCGGTTGGAGCCCGCCGATCTGGACCCGCGGGTGGAATAGTCTCGCGGCGAGACCGCGCCACGGTCTCCCGCGAGTTCCCCGCGGTGAGCATGGTCACCGCTTCCGTGCACCTGGCAATCAACATTCCGGCTCTGGATTCAAGACGGTGTGCGCTTCGGTACACCGCATGAGAATCGCCACTTCGGAGAGTACCGATGGGCATTCGCCGTGTAGGCCCGATCGGGATCATCGCCCTGGCACCACGAGCGCGGCCTGCAGCGGACGCTCCGACGCAGCGGCGCAGCGCGCGCGGGCGTCGGGGGATAGCGCCATCCGCGACTCGGCCGGCTGCACTCCCCTCGAGACCCGCCAACCGAACGCACCCGGCCAGCGCCCGGCGCACCCCGGCCAGACCCGCGCGTGCGGAGTGACGTCGGACGCCGCGTTCGATGTCGTCGTGGTGGCGAAGGGGCTTGAGCATCCGTGGGCCGTGGAGCCGCTGCCGGGCGGCGACCTGCTGGTGACGGAGCGGCCGGGGCGCCTGCGCGTCGTCTCGGCCGCGGGGAAGCTGGCGAAGCCGATCTCGGGCCTGCCGGCCGTCGACGCCGGCGGGCAGGGCGGGCTGCTCGACATCGCGCTGAGTCCGACGTTCGACTCCGACCGGACGATCTACTGGAGCTACGTTGAGCCGCGGAAAGGCGGCAACGCGACCAGTGTCGCACGCGGCGTCCTGTCGGCCGACCGGACGCGGCTCGAGCAGGTCCGCGTGATACTCCGCGCCATGCCGACCTACGACGGCGACAAGCACTTCGGCTCGCGACTGGCCTTCGGTGGCGATGGGATGCTGTACATCACGCTGGGCGAGCGGTCGGACACCCCGATGCGGCCCCAGGCGCAGCGGCTCGACAGCGACATGGGCAAGATCCTGCGCATCGCGCCCGACGGCTCGGTGCCGAAGGACAACCCGTTCGTCGGACAGTCCGGCGCCCGGCCCGAGATCTGGACGCTCGGTCACCGGAACGTGCAGGCGGCGGCGTTCGACCCCGAGGGGCGGCTCTGGGTGGTCGAGCATGGCACGAATGGCGGGGACGAGCTGAACCTCATCGAGAAGGGGAAGAACTACGGCTGGCCGCTCCAGGCGTACGGCGAGGAATACTCCGGCGCGCCGATCGCCGGCGCCGTAACCGCGCGCGCCGGCCTGGAGCAGCCGGTCTACTACTGGGACCCGGTGATCGGCCCCTCCGGCGCGCAGTTCTATACCGGCGAGGCGTTCCCGGCATGGCGCGGCAATCTCTTCGTCGGCAGCCTCAGGGACAAGATGCTGGTCCGTCTCGTGCTCGAGAACGACCGCGTGGCCGGCGAGGAGCACCTGCTCAAGGACCGCGACCAACGCGTGCGCGACGTGCGACAGGGTCCCGGCGGCGCGCTCTACCTCGTCACGGACGAGGCCGACGGGGAGCTGTGGAGAGTGGCGCCGCGCGGTTGAAGGCCGGGGTCATGGATCGCCGGCCGCTGTGACGGGCGCGACCGCTACCGCCCGGCCAGAGCCTTCGGCAGGCCGAAGATCATGATGGCGGCGCCCAGGGGATAGCTGAGCTGGAAGTTGCCTCCGCAGGCCATGCCGATGAACTGCTCCCTGTCCAGCTCGAAGCTCATGGGCGTGCCATTGCATCCGGCACCGGCGTTGAACTGCCAGAGGAGCTTGCCGGTCCTCGAGTCGTAAGCGTTGAAGTTGCCGTTGCCCTCGCCGGTGAACGTGAGCCCGCCGGCGGTGGAGAGCGACCCGCCCATCATCGGCTGCGGCACCTTGTTCTGCCACGCGATCTTGCCGGTCTTGAGGTCGATGGCGGAGAAGAGGCCGTACTGCTCCTCGCCCGGAATCGCCACGAACGCCGAGCCCAGCCAGAGCCGCCCCTTTTCCCACGGGGCCGTGTGGGTGATGTAGTTCATCGGCTGATGGAGCGCCGCCACGAAGGCGTAACCCAGCTTGGGATTCACCGAGATCGGCGACCACTCCGAGCCGCCGTTGGCGCCCGGCAGCATCCGGGTCCCTTCGGCCGTCGGGAGCGCGAAGATGTTCTCGTGGGGCACGAAGTTCTGGCTCTTGCGCACCAGCTTGCCGGTGGCCGCGTCGATCACGTAGAGCCAGCCGGTCTTGCCGGCGTGAACCACGACCTTCTTTCCGCCCAGCTCCGTGACGACCGAGGGGGAGGTGGCGTCGAGATCCCACACGTCGTGCGGCACGGTCTGGTAGTACCACTTGGTCTTGCCGCTGGTCGCGTCGATGGCGACGATGCCGTCGGTGAAGAGGTTGTCGCCGGGGCGCACGCTCCCGTCGAGGTCCGGAGACGGGTTCCCCACGGTCGGCGTAAATCGTGTTCGACGCCTTGTCGTAGGAGGGAGTCGTCCACACGCCGCCGCCGCCGGTCTTCCACGCATCGGCGTACTTCGTGCTGTCGGCCTTCTCCTTGGCGATGTCGCGGTGCAGGTCGGCTTCCTCGGCGTGCGTGGCCCAGGTGCCCCACCAGCCGTTGGTGGCCACGGCGTCCTCGCCCGGCGCGGGAATCGAGTACCAGCGCCACGCCTGCTTGCCGGTCGCCATGTCGTAGGCGTCCAGGTGGCCGCGAATGCCGTACTCGCCCCCGGACACGCCGACGATCACGTTCTCGCCGACGACCAGCGGCGCCATGGTGATGCTGTAGCCGAACGTCGGGTCCGCCACCTCCACGTCCCACTTCGGCTTGCCGGTGCGCGCGTCGAAGGCCAGCAGCCGGGCATCGAGCGTGCCCGACGAACACGCTGCCGCCGCCGACGGCCACGCCGCGGTTGACCGGCCCGCAGCACGTAATGGTGGTGCCGATCTTGGGCTCCTGCCGCCACAGTTGCTTGTTGGTCCGCAGATCGAAGGCGATGATGGCCTCGCTGTACGGCGTCGTCACGTACATGGTGCCGTCCACGACGATCGGCGTCGTTTCGAAGCGAGCCGAGCTTGCTGGTCCCCGTCTGGAAGAGCATCCTGGGAACGAGCCGAGCCACGTTCGCGGGGGTGATGCGCGCGAGCGTGGACCATCGCTGGTTCCAGTCGGTCCCGCCGTACGTGGTCCAGTTACTCTGCGCACTCGCCGGCGTCGCGACGACGAGCGCAGCCGCCCCGAGAGCCAGCCAAAGCTGCTTCATTGCGTCCCTCCTCGAGAAAGTGTCAACCACCGCGGACAACCCGCTCGCGGAGGATCCGCTCGACTCCCGGAAAACTCCGCCGCGCGGCCGCCGGGACGGGCAGCCAGTCTCCCGTGCCGGGTTTGCCCTTGAAGTAGTCCCACGGGAGCGCGCCGGGCCCCGCGGCCTTGCCGACCACGATGCGCCCGACCATCCCCGCCGCCTCGTGGGGCTGGCAGAAGAAATCGTATACGCCGGGCACCGTGAGCGTCACTTCGAAGTGGTCCCCCGGGTTCACGAGGAACCCCGAGTCCCAGGGCGCAGCGCCCTCGGGGATGCGCAGCGAGTGGCGACTGTTCTTCGGGTGATAGGCGGTCGTGGTGTGGACGTTCTCCTTCACGACCCAGCGAATCCGCGTCCCGGGCTCGACGAACACGCCCACCGGATCGAACCAGACCTTGCTGCCGAGCGCGTCGCTCCGCATCGCGATCTCGACCAGCGGGACCGCCGGTGCCGGCGCGGGCCACCAGGGCGGCAGCGCCAGACCGGCGAGCATCGCCCCACCGGCCTGGATGAACCCCCGTCGCGTGGTCACGGCGCGGCCTACTTGAGGGCCGCGGCTTTCGCGGCCGATACATACCACAGGATGAAGTGATAGTGAGGCTCCGCCACACCGGGGTGCCCGGCGTTGAACACTACGTCGACGTGATCCACCTGCTCACCCTGCCCGCTCTTGAGGCCGGTGAACGCCTTCTGCGCGTTCATGTCCTTGAGCGGGATCATGTAGATCGAGCTCACCAGGTTGCCTTGCCGGTCGTATGCCAGGAACGGCCCGGCGGGGAGCGTCGCGGGATCCGCGTACAGCGTGCCCAGCCCGGGCAGGAAATCGGGGAGCTGGACCAGGGTGCTGACCTTCTTGTACGTGCCGCCCGGCGGGGCCTTGCGCTGAGCCACGGCACTTTGCGGCGTGGCCAACAGAAGGCCCAGCCCGAAGGCGGCGCCGAGGGCTCCGAGGAAGAGGCGTTTCATGGGATGTATTCTCCGTGCTGCGAGGGAAGTCGCCTTTCGCGACTGCTCGCAATACTGCCGGGCGGCACGGTTCCAGCCAATAGCGCGTCCGTACCATCCACGTCAACACGCATCCCGGCCGGGCCGGCGAAGGCGCGGAGGCGGCGCTAGTCGATGAGCCCGCGCCGCTGCGCGTGCGTGACGGCCTCCAGGCGGTTGTGCGTGCGGAGCTTGCGGTTGATGTGGTGGAGGTGGTTGCGGAGGGTCTGCGCGGAGATATCCAGCTTGCGGGCGATGGTGGTGGCGTTGCTGCCGTCGGCAAACAGCTTGAGGATGCGGCGCTCCTGGTCGGAGAGCGGGTCGATCGGCGCGTGATGGGAGGCCTCGTTGGCGAGGGCCACGAGCTGCCGCGCCGCATCGAGCATGCGGTGCAACAGTTCCTCGTTCCGCCGGGCCTGATCGACATCGCGCGCCAGGCGGACGAAGAGCCGCCGCCCCGAGCGCGGGTTGTCGAAGACGATGGTGGAGACGTTCACCCAGATCCGGCTGCCGGACCCGGTGCGTGCCTCCAGGTCGAAATTCCGCACCCCGCCGCGCACGACATCCGAGTGACGCGCCACCGCTTCCATCCCGCCGGCAAGCGCGCTGGTCCCGAGCGCGTCCCGGGCCTCGAGCACGTCGTCGATGTTGCGTCCGAGCACCTCGGCGGCCGGATAGCCGAACATCTGCGAGGCGGCGTCGTTCCAGGAGCAGATCTCACCCTGCTCCGTGACCGTGTAGGCCGCGTCCGCGGTCCGCTCGAGCAACGCGAACAGCTCCATTTCGAGCATGGCTCACCTCGCGCGCGGGACGGGTGCATCCCCACATGGTACGAACGCATCATTGCCGGCCGCTGGAGTGCGGCGGCATCATACTCCCCGGCAGACCAGTGCTCGTTTCCCACGGCCGGAGATACGTCGTGACGTCAATCTACATGATCCCGGGCGGGCGCAGCACCGGGCCGAAGCACCGGGGAGCATGACGCTCGTCGAGCAACTCGCCCGGTTCGGCGCGCGCGCGTCCTACGATGATCTGTCGGAGACGGCCCGCGAGCAGCTCAAGATCCGCGTGCTCGACGCGCTGGCCTGCGCGATGGGCGCACTCGACGGCGAGCCGGTGCGGCGGATCCGGGAGCAGGTGGCGGAGTTCGACGGCTCGGGGCCCTGCTCGCTCATCGGCGGCGGCTCCGCCACGCCCGACCGGGCGGCCTTCTACAACTCCGCGCTGGTGCACTACCTCGACTTCAACGACAGCTACCTCGCGCGCGACGAGTCCTGCCACCCGAGCGACAACCTCGGCGCGGTCCTCGCCGCGGCGGAATACGCCGATGCCTCGGGACGGGATTTCCTGGTCGCGCTGGCCCTGGCGTACCAGGTCCAGTGCCGGCTGAGCGATGTCGCCCCCGTGCGCGACGCGGGCTTCGACCATGTGACGCACGCGGCCTATGCCGTGGCCGCGGGCTGCGCCCGCGCGCTCGGCCTCGACGCCGTTCGCACCGCCCACGCCATCGCCATCGCGGGCGCCGCCTTCAACGCGCTCCGCGTCTCCCGCACCGGCCGCCCGTCGCACTGGGCCGGACTGGCCCACGCGAACGTCGCCGGCACCGCCACCCGTACCACGCTGCTCGCGCGGCGCGGCATCACCGGCCCGTCGGAAGTGCTCGAGGGCGATAAGGGCTTCATGGACGCGGTGGCGGGCTACTTCACGCTCGACTGGGAGGCCGAGAACCTCGAGCGAGTCACGCTGACGATCCTGAAGAAATACCCCGCGGCCACCCACGCGCAGAGCGCCATCGACGCGGTGCTCGGACTGCGCCAGCGTGAGGCCCTCGCCGCCGGCGCGGTCGAGCGGGTGGAGCTCGACATCTTCGATGTCGCCTATCACGAGATCGGCGGCGGCCAGGAGGGCGACCGGACCTTGGTGCACACCCGGGAGGACGCGAATCACAGCCTCCCCTGGCTGGTGGCGGTGGCCCTGCTTGACGGCGAGGTGACGCCCGCGCAGTACCGGCCCGTCCGCATCGAGGCGGCCGACGTCCAGGCGCTCCTGCGCCGGGTCACGGTGCGGCCCGAGGAAGGCTTCTCGCGCCGCTTCCCGGCGGAGATGCCCTGCCGCGTGCGGCTGAGCCTGCGCGACGGCCGCGGCGTGACGGCCGAGCTCGGCGACTATCCGGGTTTCCTCCCCGAGGCCCGGACCTGGTCGTGCACGCGCGACAAGTTCGAGCGCCTGGGCGAGCGGTCCATGACACCAGCACTCCGGGACAGGATCGTCGCCACGGTAGCCGGCCTGGAGCGGTGTCGCGTGGCCGAGCTCACACGGCTGCTCGCCGCGGTGGGGCGCTCGAGCGCGGCCGCATGATCGCGCTGAAGCGCGCCTACGAGCCCGCCGCCGCGAGCGACGGACGCCGCGTCCTGGTCGAGCGGCTCTGGCCCCGTGGCGTGACCAAAGCCAGGCTCCGCCTGGACGAGTGGAACAAGGACGTGGCGCCGAGCCCCGAGCTCCGGCGCTGGTACGGCCACGAGCCCGAGAAGTGGCCCGAGTTCCGCCGGCGCTACTTCGACGAGCTCAGGGCGAACGAGGACGCGTGGCGGCCGCTCCTCGCTGCCGCTCGGCGCGGACGGGTGACGTTCATCTACGCGGCGCGGGACGAGGAGCGAAACGGGGCCGTCGCGCTCAAGGCGTTCCTCGATCGGCGGCGCTGACGCCGTGGCAGTTCACCATCAACCGGGAAGGGCGGACATCATGGAGCACAGTCGAACACATATGGCCGGGGCGCTGCTCGCGGCCGCGACCGCGGCCGCGACCGCGGCCGCGGCCATCGCGGGCCTGCCCGCCGTGGCGGGCGCGCAGGCCTCGGAGGTGTACGTCGCGAAGCTCGCGCCGATGAACACGACGGTCACCGGGAAGGCGGCCGCGGGCAAGGTCACCTTCACCGTCAAGGGCGACAGCCTCACCATTGCGACCGACGCGACCGGACTGCCGAAGGACATCACCCACTGGCAGCACTTCCACGGCTTCACGGACGGGAAGGCGTCCGCCTGCCCGGCCAAGTCGGCGGACGCCAACGGCGACGGGATCATCGACCTGATCGAGACCGAGCCGGCGGCGGGCACCACGATGGTGCCGTTCATCGACGATCCGGTCAGCATGGACGTGGCGCACGGCACGTATCCCAGCGCCACGGCGGGCGGGGCGCTGCACTATCGCACGACCGTGTCCCTGAGCGCCCTGCAGGAAGCGTTCGGGAAGGCATTCGACGGCCAGAAGCTGGACCTGGACAAGCGCGTGGTCTTTCTCCACGGCGTTCCGTCGGACACCAGGCTCGCGTCGTCGGTCGCCTCGCTCGGGCCCATTCCGGCGCAGGTGACGCTGCCCATCGCCTGCGGCAAGATCACCCGGGTGAAGTAGCGCGACGCATCCGCGCCGGCCTACTCGAGCACGACTCCCGCGTCGTGCTCGATCCTGGCGCTCCGGGGCAGCAGCAGCACCAGCGGCCCGATGAGGAGGAGAATCCCGGCCACGAGGGCGAAGATGTGGTTGTAGGCGAGCACCGTCGCCTGCCGCTGCACCAAGTGGTCGAGCAGCTCGAGTGACCGGCGGTGCGCCGTCAGCACGTCCGCGCCGGCGCGCTCCGCGGCGGCCGCGGCGGCCGCGAGCCAGCGGAGCGCGGCGGAGGTCCGCATGTCCTCGACGAGCACCGCGTGATAGGTCGCTTCGCTGTGCGTGAGCGTGGTGGCCGCGAGCGCGATCCCGATGCTGCCCATCACCTGCCGCACCACGTTGTACAGCCCGGTGGCCGAGGTCATCCGTTCCCGCGGCACCGTGGCCAGGGCGGCGGTGCTGAGCGCCGCGAACAGGAGGCTGAAGCCGATGCCCTGCCAGACCTGCGGCCACACCAGGTCCCACACGCCCGTCTGCACCGTCAGCCGCGCCAGGTCCCAGTAGCCGAACGCGGTGAGCACGAGCCCCGCGGCGACCATGAGTCGGGGACCGGTCCAGTTGTAGAGCCGTCCGGCGATCGGCATGGCCACGAGCATCGCCAGGCTCCGTGGCGCGAGCGCCAGGCCGGATTCCATCGCCGTGTAGCCCAGCAGGTTCTGCAGGAAGAGCGGCAGAATGAAGAGCACGCCGCTCAGGCCCGCGCCCATCACGCCTCCCATCAGGGTGGCCGCGCTGAAACGGAGATTGCGGAGGATCGAGAGGTCCACCGCCGGACGTGGGGTGGTCAGCTCCCGCCAGACGAAGAGCACCATCCCCACCGCCGCGAGCACGGCCAGACGGACGATGAAGCCGGATCCGAACCAGTCGTTCCGCTCGCCCTCCTCCAGCATGAGCTGAAAGGAGCCGAGGCCGGCGATCATCAGCCCGAGCCCGGCAAAGTCGATCGGCGCGTGGGTGCGCACGAGATAGGGCGGGTCCTCGATCAGGCGCTGGACCATGACGAGGTTGAGCAGTCCGATCGGGACGTTGATGAAGAACACCCAGGGCCACGAGTAGTGGTCGGTGATCCAGCCGCCGAGCGTCGGCCCGATGGCCGGGGCGAGCACCACGCCCATGCCGTAGACGCCCATCGCGATCCCCTGCTCCCGTGGAGGGAAGCTCTCCCGCAGGATGGCCTGCGGGACGGTGATCAGGACCCCGCCCGACAGCCCCTGCAGCATGCGGCAGGCGACCATCGCGGGCAGGCTGCCGGCCAGCCCGCAGAGCATCGAGGCGAGGGTGAAGAGGGCGGTGGCAGCGAGGTAGAGGTGTTTGCGTCCATAGCGCGCGCTCAGCATGCCGACGATGGGCATCACCAGCACGTTCGCCAGGATGTAGCCCGTCACCACCCAGGTGATCTCTTCGATGGTGGCGCCCAGATTCCCGGCCATGTCGGGCAGCGCGACGTTCACGATGCTGGAATCGAGCACCGCCATGATGTTGCCGATCATGACGGTCCCGGCGATTACCCACTTGTTGGAGCGCACGGCGGGCGGGCGGGCGCGCGGTCAGGCGGGCGCGCGGTCAGGCGGGCGGGCATGATCCCTCCTGCCGCCCGCGCAGCGGGCGTCGAGTGGCCTAGATTGCGAGTATCGGGTCCGAGGGGAGAGTTCCACGACACGCAATTGGCGCGGGCCCTGGCCACTGGTCAAGGCCGGGCGGGCCGAAAGCGGATGAGAGAGGGAAGCAATGGCGGATGCCAGGCAGGAGCGGCCGCGGGAAAGCGGCGGCCGCGAGACCACCCGGGAGAAGTCGAGACGCGGGGTCGAGGCGCTGATCGATGAAATCGTCGAGGACTCGTTCCCTGCGAGCGATCCGCCCACCTGGGGCGTGGCGGCCTCTCGGCTGGAGCGGGCGCGGGGCGTGGACCAGCCGCCCGAGTAATCAGACCGGGCGGGAGGACGACCTGCTGCGGACCCGGGCGGCGCGCCTCGCGCGCGCCGGCTCCGCGGTCGGGAGGTCGAGACCCTCGAAGGCGGACAGATCGCCGTCATCCGTCCGCGGCACGACCGACCAGTTTCCGTCGTTCTCGAGCACGATTGCCAGCAGGCTCGAGAGCGACGCATACCCGGCCATCCGCGCGGCCGCGCGGACCTCGGCCTCCGTCACCTGCGCCGCCTGCATATGACGGTGGACCAGTTCGCCGTCCCACAGCACCACCTGGGGCCGGGTCTTTACCACCCGCTCCGCACGCGGCCACCGCCGCGTGGCCCAGCGGGTCACGGCCTGCATGGCGAGATACACGGCCAGCACCGCGGCGCCATCAACGAGCGTCACATCCTTGCTCAGCGGAATGGAGGCGACGATCGAGCCGAGCGCCACGGTGATGATCAGATCGTACGCCGACATCTTCGCCAGGGCCTGCTCGCCGAGCAGGCGCAGCGCGGCCACCAGCCCGATGTACGTACATGCCGCCAGGAAGACGATCCGCTCCACGGACTGCCAGCCATCGAAAAACATCGTGCCTCCATCCGTCCCACGAGACGGCGTCGGGCAGCCAATGTGAGGTCGAGGACGGGAGAAGGTGGTGAGCGGCATCACCCAGGTGCCGTCATTAGCTTGGAGCCATGTCCGATCTTCCTTCCCGCTGCTTCCTCCTCCTGGTGGACGGCCTCCGTCCCGACGTGGCCGAGGCGCGGCTCGCCGCCGGCGAGCTGCCGCATCTCGAGGCCATGCTCCGGACCGGCGGGCGGACGCGCGCGATCACCGGCTTCCCGTCCACCACCAGCGTCGCCTACCTGCCCTTCCTCACCGGCTGCACGCCGGGCCGGTGCAACATCCCCTCGATCCGGTGGCTCGACCGGCGCGCGTACGCGGGCCGCTGGTGGCGCGACCGCGAGGCCGTGCGGAGCTACTGCGGGTACCAGGCGCCGCGCCTCGACGACGACATCGCGGGCGACGTGCGCACGATCTTCGAGCTGGTGCCCGAGAGCCTCGGCATCTTCACGCCGGTGGCACGGGGACTCACGCCGGCGCGCGATCCTTCGCGGCGCGAGCGGCAGTTCTGGGGCGGGCTGGCGCATTACGCCCAGTGGCACCAGCCGTCGGACGACGCGGTCGCGCGCCATCTGCTGCGGGCGGTGGACGGGCCGGCGCGCTTCGTCTTCGCCCAGTTCCCCGCGGTGGACGGCTATACCCACCAGACCCACCCGGACGCGGAGCCGGTGCGGCGGGCACTCCGGAAGGTCGACGCGGTCGTCGGGCAGCTTCGGGCGCGCCTCGAGGCCCGCGGCGAGCTGGCGCATGCGCTCATTCTGCTCGTGAGCGACCACGGCGCGGCCGCCGTCCACACGCATCTCGATCTGGCCGACTGGTTCCGGGCGCAGGGCGTGCCGACGCTCTCGCATCCGGTGCTCTGGGAGCGGCGCCCGCGGGCGGCGGTCATGGTGGCGGGCAACGGCTCGGCGATGGTGTACGCGCGGCCCGGAGAGCCGCGGGACGAGCGCTGGCCGGTCGAGCGCCTCCGGCTGCCGGAGACGTTCGGGACGGGCGGAGACCTGGTAGCGGCGCTGCTGCGGGAGCCCGCCGTCGGACTCGTGGCCGGCGAGTCGGCGCCGAGGTGGGCTCTGGGTCGGCAGCGGCGGCGAGGCGGGCCCGGCTCCGGCGGATCGGTGCCGAGATTCGCCTACGAGCCGCTCGCCGGCGACCCGCTCGGCTGCGGCGGCGCGCGGCGCGGCACGCCGCGGGAATGGCTGGAGGCGACCTGGGACGCGGCGTGGCCCGACGCCGCCTATCACCTGCTGGACCAGTTCCGGGCCGGCCGCACGGGCGACCTGCTCGTGATCGCCCGCGAGGGCTACGACTTCCGCCGGCGGTTCGAGGTGCCGGAGCACCGCGCGGGGCATGGGAGCCTGGCGCGCTCGCACATGCAGACGCCGGTCTGGTCGAGCGAGCCGATGCCGGACGAGCCGTTCAGGACCGCCGACCTGTTCCCGGCGATGCTGGACTGGCTGGGCGTGCCGATGCCTGCGGGGCTGGACGGCGAGGCGATCTGGCTGCCGGGCGAGGACCAGCACCGGGAACGCGATCCGGAGCCGCAGCGACGGGTGCCAAGCTCGGGGGTGCCTTCGAGGGGGAAGGCGTTAGAATTCGCCTGCTTTCGCAGCCGGTCGTGCGGGTCCGTAGCTCAGTTGGATAGAGCGCTTGCCTCCGGAGCAAGAGGTCGCGCGTTCGAGTCGCGCCGGGCCCACTCTTCAAGTTCCTGCCCTCGTAACAAATTCCCCATCGGTCAATCGACCGCTCGACGACGTGCTGCACGATCCGAGAGTACCGGGTGCATGGCTTCGCCGGCGCAACCGCGCGCTCGAGGCCGAGCGGCCCCTGCGCTGAGCCGCGCTCGTGATCATCCCTGCTCCCCTTCCGTCGGTATCGTCTCGAGGAACCCCGGCCACACCTGCCGGTAGCGTCCGTGATCGTCTAACCAGACGTACCCCGGCAATGGTGCGCTTGGAATACCCGGTGGCCGTTCGATGACCGGATACCAGCGGTTCGCATCGAGGCCGAGCCGCCGCCGCAGGTGCGTGGGATGCACCCGTGCCCACCCAATCAACTTGGGCGGAACCGGCGCTGTCCCTTCGACCGGGCGCTCCGCGGGGTGCGGCTGGCCTGGGCTCCGCGAGCGGACCCAAACTTCCGCGTCCCGCGGCACCCGAAACGTGGCGAAATGGGGGTTGTGCGCCCGCATCAGCATGGCGTAGCGGCGGGCCACCTCGGTAGACGCCTCGTCGTCCGTCAGCATGGCGACGGGCGCGTGGCCGTGAACGTGGCGCATGCCGCCGACGACGTCGGCGAGCCACCCGATCTCCGACTCGCTCAGCTCGAGCCGTGCTCCGCGCGCATCGAGCAGGAGCGGGCGCGCGAGGTGGCCGGCGGCCCCGAGCTCGAGCGCATGCTGCACCAAGTCATCCCCGCGGATGACTCCGGTCAACTGCGTCCGCACCACGCCGTTCGCCTCAAGACGATACGCCATCGGCACGCTTGGTTCCCTCCCTGTTTCAAGGGCGCGGCCTGAGCCGGCAGTCACGCACGAGCGCCGCGCGTCCGGCTTCGGTGAGATCGCGGGGCCGGCCATCAGATGCCGGAGTCCACGCTCGCGCAGCTTGAGAGGGCGCTCGACCAGGTCACCAAACTCCTCGCCCTCCGCGTCTGAGGGGCGGAAGACGTGCTCGGGTTCGGCCCGGGCGAGCAGGCCGAACTCGGCCTCACTCAGCCGATGGGAGGTGCTGCTGCTCACTGAAGGATGCTCCTGGTAACCGAGGGCCTACCGCATACGTGACGCGCGGGCGCGCTGAGCCGGCGAGACGCCGCTCTCCCACATCCTAGTCCTCCTCCGAGACGCCGATCGCCCAGCTCAGATTCACCACGGCCGTGTGCAGGGCCCGGGCGTCGGCAGAGTGGGCGGTGCCTCCGTATTGAGTAAGTAGACAATGGCGCGAACGTGACCACCTGCCCCTCGATCTGGAGATGGTCCGACAGTCGCATGTTCGAGAAGACCTGGAGTGTGCCCCGCAGGATCGCGCCGGGTAAGAGACAGGCGACATGGCGGGGCGTGCTGAACGGCGACGAGGCGGCCTCTGCCTCCGCCATGGCGGGTGCCACCACCACGACGGCATCGCGCCGGAGGGCCAGGAACCGCAGGCGGTCGGGCTCGCCGGGGACCGTCACGCCCGTCAACTTGAGGCGGTGCCGGCCGAGGGCAATGTGCTCCTCAAGGGGGACATGACTGGGCACGTGCAGCGTCCCGCTCAGCCATCCCAGGGTGGTGAGCAGCTCGGCGCTCACCTTGCGGAGGCCGGATGCCGTGCCGGAGGTCACGACCTAGAGCTCGGGCGTCCGAGTAACGATGACCGAGCGTTTCCGCTTCTCCAGCCGCACCTCGGAGTGGCTCAACACGAGCGGGGGGGCGCCAGGTGCAGCGTCTTCGATGACCCGGACAATGTATTCGGTGGACGTCTCCGCGTACCGCTCGACCCGGCAGCGGTACCGCTCAGCGGCCCGGCGGAGGGATTGGGCCACCGCACAGGCGATCGCCACCGCTTGGGCGCTATCGGCGATCGGGGGGGCGGCTGGGGCGGGGGCCGCCTGCGCTGAGGAGGCGGGTACGAAGGCAACGACCGCCACGAGCGCGCTGCTGATCGCGCGGAGCCAGCAGCGGGGGGCCGGCGGGACGTCCATGCCATCTCCGGTGGTGAACGGGGTACCGGATCATGGGCAAGTTTCACAGGTGAACAAGGGCTGAAATGCGACATTGGGGGTCCATTTTGCGACAAAAGGCGCCGAAAGAGGCCCTGCGGGGCACTGTTCAGCGACCAGACGGTCGGGTCGATAGCGGGCCAGCGTTGCTGATGCTGAGCTGATCGCAGGACCGCAGCACCGTGCCACCTGCGCCGGAGCCGGAGCCGGGCTTCACGCCGCTCAACCGTCATTGGCCAGCCGCCCGAGACCGAGCCAAGCTTCCGCTTCCCCGCGGTCCAGGAACACACGGACCCCCTGATCCGGCGCGGCGAGCGCCTCATACATCCGCAGCATCCCGTAAAACATGTCCTGGACTGTGACAAAGGCCGTCCTCGTCGGGCGGAACGCCTGCCGAAGCTCCCGAAGTGTGCCGAGCATGTGCGGCAGATCATTCCCGTCGAGGTCCACGAACGCCGCCCGATAGTCCTCGAGTCGGCGATACCCGAAGAGTCCCGCCGCGGCGAGGCCTCGCAGGTGCGCCTCGTGGTCGCCGGCCGTCACGACCCCGCGCGCGGTGACTCTCACGGCCTGCTCCGCATGGTCGACCGTGTAGCTGATCGTGGGCGGCACCAGACGGTCAGCGAGGAGGGCAAGCTGGCCGAGTTCCGTGAGGGAGCAGAACACGGCCAGGGGATCCGTCCCGGACCTGTGCTGGACCATGGCGAAGTCCGTGACGATCAGGCCCTGGGCCTCGAGTGAGCGGATGCGCTGAACCAGCACGCTGAACGCGTGGCGGTCCGTGTGGCTGGTGCTCTCCGGCGCGAAGCTGATACCGCTCGGGGGAATCTGCCGGAGCAGCTCCAGCTCGGCCTTCGTCATTGGTGCCTCCCGGCCATTCGACTTCGAGGTGCGCCGCCCAGAGGTGCCCCCGCCCGTCTCCGTCCAGCTAAACATGTCCCGCGAGCGGCTCTCAACGAGAACCGGAGACACGAACGCCCTGCGCCTGCGCGGCGACGGCCGCGCCGACTCACCTCACCGTATACCCGTGGGCATCCGTGGCCCATGCACATCGCTGTACCGCACCCTATCTACAGCATTCGAACCCTCGACAAAGGCACACCCGGCGAAAGCCGGCGCCGCAAAGCCACGGGTCCTCGCTGCCCTCCGCGACGTCTCCGCAGGAACGTCCCGAAGGACTCCACGACCGCCGGGCCGCCGAAGGGGAGCGCGGCGTCCGTTGCCCCCCTCGGACACCGTCACTTGCCCGCCCTCTTCCCCGGAGATCGTTATGCGACGCCTGCTGCCCCTCTTCCTGCTGGCACTCGCGGTGCCGGCCTGTGATACGCCCCCGACTACCGGCGTGGCCGGCGAGGCCGGCGTGGCCGGCGAGGCCGGGAACCGCAGTTTCGGGCCGTCGCGTTCAAGCAGAACTTTCGAATCCCGCTCAGCCTCTCCGTCCTCGTGCCGTGCGCCAATGGCGGGGCCGGCGAGCTGGTGGACCTGAGCGGCAGCTTCCATGTGCCCCTGCACGTTACCCTGCACGACGACGGCAGGTTCGTCTTCAAGGAACACTTCCAGCCGCAGGGGATCAGCGGCACCGGTGAGGTAACGGGCGACAAGTATCAGGCCACCGGCGTGACGCAGGACATCACTGTCCAAGGCCGCGTCGGCGTCACCACGACGGCCGTCAACAACTTCCGGATCATCGGACAGGGGCCAGGCAACAACTACATGGTTCACGTGACATTCCACGTCACGGTGAATGCGAACGGCACCGCGACCGCCGTCGTCAACAACGTCAAGGTCGGGTGTAAGTAAGCAGGGCGGCGTCCACCTGAGTCGTCCCGCTGGCGTTGGGCAACGGTCCTGGTGAGGAGAATCGGGCGGGGTGGCGAGCGCCACCCCCGTGGATCGCCCGAGCGAGTCGGGAAGGCGCCGGTAAGCAGCTCCCGTAACGCGCGGCCGTTCGACGCGGGAACCCGTCCATCTACCGAGGAGGCCTCCGACGTGTAGTTTACCCGGTGATCCACGGGCAGGCCCGTCATCTCGAGCCCGGAAGGCGTATGACCTCTTCCCCAATCAGCTCGGCGCGACCGGTGGTGCTCGTGGTGGACGATGAGCCGGTGGCGCTGGCGGTGCTCCAACGAACGTTGCAACCGCACTATCACGTGCTCACCGCCTCCGGTGGCCTCGAGGCGTTGAACGTGATCGAGGCGTGGGGTCCGGGCATCCGGGTAGTGGTCACCGACGTGCGCATGCCCGGACTGTCCGGGCCCGCGCTGGCGGCACACCTGGCGCGCTTGAACCGCTCTCCCGCCATCTTGTTCGTCTCGGGCTTTGCCGACCCCGACGTGCCGGGGGAGGTGCTCGCCAAGCCCTTCCAACCCGACGCGCTGCTCAGCGCCGTCTCCCGGCTCCTCGAGGGCCAGGAGCGCAGCGGAAGTCGCCCTGATTGACACTGGAGCGATCTCGACCTCGGTACAGACCTGCTTCCGAGCGAACCCAAGGAGGTGGCGTGCGCCGCCTGATCCCCATCCCGTTCTTCGCCCTCCTGTCCGCCGCCGCCCTCGCCCTCCTCCCGACCCCTGCCAACGCCGAGCAGGACGCGGCCTACGAGCGCCGCGAGCTCACCATCCCCGTTCGCGACGGCACCCCACTCTTCGCGATCGCGCTGCTCCCGAAAGGCACGCGCCAGCCGCTCCCGATCATGCTCATCCGCACACCCTTCGGTGCCGCCGGAGCGTTCCCGAGCGCCGAGCTGCCCGCCATGTACCGGGAGCTCGCGGAGGACGGCTACATCTTCGTGGTGGAGGACGTCCGCGGACGCTTCGGCTCCGGGGGCGAGTTCGTGGTGAACCGGGCGCAGCGACGACCCGCGGAATCCAGCGGGCACGAACGAGTCGACCGACGCCTATGACACGATCGACTGGCTGGTGAAGCACCTGCCGGGCAATAGCGGCAAGGTGGGAGTGATGGGGATCTCGTATTCCGGCTGGCTGGCCGGGCTCGCGGGAGTCGATGCCCACCCGGCGCTCAAGGCGATCTCGCCTCAGGCGCCGATCGACCGATACGTGGCTGGGGGACGACTTCTTTCATCAGGGCGCCTTCCGCCAGACGCAGGGACTGGAGTTCGCGGCGTTCATGGAGTTCGATCCGAAGGGCTTCCACCCGCTGCCGATTCCGGACTACGACCACTACGACTTCTACCTCAAGTACCCGACGCTCGACTCGCTCGCGAGGGCGACCGGCGTGGCGCGGCTTCCATCGTGGGTCGGCATACAGCACGCACCCGGCCCGGGATGCGTACTGGCAGGCGAAGGCGATGCAGAACGTCCTGACCGCGGCCGGAGGTGCCGATGCTCTTCGTGGGCGGGTGGTGGGACGAGGAGGACATCCTGGGGCCGCAGCTCGCCTATCACACGGTGGAGAAGGCGGACTCGGCGGGCCGGAACCGGATCGTTCTCGGACCCTGGTTCCACGGGGATGGGCGCGAGCCGGCGGCGATTCGCTCGGGCCGATCCGGCTCGGCAGCAAGACGGCCGCACTACTTCCGCACGGCCATTCAGCGGCCGTGGTTCGCGTACTACCTGCACGGCAAGGGCGACGGGCGATTCCCGGAGGCGTGGGCGTTCGCGACCGGCGAGAACACCTGGCACACGTTCGATGCGTGGCCGCCCGAGGAATGTCAGCCGCGTAACCTCTATCTGCGGGCGAACGGGCGGCTCTCCTTCGACCCGCCGCCGGCGTCCCTGCGCGCCGCGCGATACCGGCGGGACGCGTCCCGGCCCGCACCCGGGACTACGATGGCTACATCGCCGACCCCGCGCACCCCATTCCCTACATGCCTCGCCCGGACGACGGGAGCGGCTGGCGCACCTGGCTGCTGCAGGATCAGCGCTTCGTGGACAACCGCCCCGACGTGCTGACGTGGAAATCGGAGCCGCTGACCGAGGATCTGACCATCGCGGGCGACGTCGTCGCCCACCTCTTCGCCTCCACCAGCGGCTCCGATGCCGACTGGGTCGTCAAGCTCATCGACGTCTATCCCGACAGCCTCGCCGACGCGCCCGCCTGGGCGGCTACGAGCTCATGGTCAACGCGGACATCATGCGCGGGCGCTACTGGAAGGGCTTCAGCCGGGCGACGCCGATCCCGCCAACACCGTCACCCCCTTCACCGTCGACCTGCACGAGCAGCTCTACCGCTTCCGGAAGGGCCACCGCCTGATGGTGCAGGTGCAGAGCACCTGGTTCCCGCTCTACGACCGGAATCCGCAGACGTTCGTGCCCAACATCTTTCACGCGAACGCGTCCGACTTCCGCGCGCAGGAGCACCGCATCTGGCATACGGCGCGGTATCCGTCGAGCCTGTCGGTGCTGGTGCTGCCGGTGGGATCGGGTGACGCGCGTTAGACCTCCAGGCGTTCGCCTTCTTTGCTGGCGTAGGCGTACAGGACGGGCATGAGAAACACACTGATGAGGAGACGCGAGAACAGCCCCCCGACGATGACGATGGCGAACGGCCGCTGAGAGTCCGAACCGACGCCGGTCGAGAGGGCGGCCGGCAGCAAACCGAATGCGGCGACGAGGGCCGTCATCATGATCGGCCGGAGCCGCTGAAGGGCTGCCTCGCGGGTGGCCGCCGAGATGCCGAGCCCGCCCAGCCGGAGCTCGTTGGCGTAGGAGATGTAGACCACGGCCGTCTGGACCGAAACGCCGAACAGCGCGAGGAAGCCGATTCCCGAGGACACGGAGAATGGCGTGCCGGTCAGGGCCAGCAGCGACAGATTCCGCCGACCGGAGCGGAGAGCACCACACCGAGGACGGTGATGAAGGGAAAGCTGAAGTTCCGGTAGAGCGCGAACAGCAGCACGAAAATGAGCGCGATCGTGAGCGGCAGAACCACGGCGAGCTGCGTGCGCGAGGCGGTGTATTCCTCGTACTCGCCGCCCCAGACCACACGATATCCCGGCGGCAGCGTGCACGGCGGCCGCGACCTGGCGCTGCGCGTCCTCGACCGCGCCTGCCAGATCGCGCCCCTCCACAGCGTACTGGACGCCGATGTACCGGGAATTGTCCTCGCGGTAGATGAACGAGGCGCCACTGGTGACGCTGATGGTGGCGAGCTCACGCAGCGGGATCTGCTGCCCATCCGGAGCGGAGACGAGGATGCTCCCGATCTGCTCTGGCGTCTCGCGGAACTGGGGCTCGCAGACGGACCACCAGGTCGAACGACTTCTCGCCCTGCACCACCGAGGTGGCGGCCACGCCGCCGACCGCCGCCTCGATCAGCCCGTTCACGTCGGCGGCGTTGATGCCGTAGCGCGCGATCCTGTCGCGGTCGATATCGATGGTCAGGCTCGGCTGCCCGAGCTCCTGCACGAGCGGACGATCCGGTTGATGCCGCGCACGCCGTGCAGCACGCGCTCGATCGCCTTGCCCTTCGCTCCAGGACCTGCGAGATCCGGACCAAACATCTTCACCGCCAGCGCGCTCTTCAGTCCGGTCTCCGCCTCGTCCACGGCATCTTCGGCGGGCTGGGTGTAGTTGAAGCTGACCCCGGGAAGACGGACAGCTTTGCGTTCATGGCGGCGATCAGCTCGGCCTTCGTGTGATAGGCGCCGTGCCACTCGCCGTACGGCTTGAGGCCGACGTAGAACTCCGCGTTGAAGAACCCGATCGGGTTGGTGCCGTCGTCCGGGCGGCCGTGCTCGGAGGCGACGACGGTGACCTCGGGAAACGAGCGGAGAATGCGCGCGAAACTGGGGGACGATCTTCGGCGGATTCCTCGAGCGAGATGGTGAGGGCATGGTGGCGCGCACCCACAGCGCACCCTCGTCCAGGTGGGGCATGAACTCGGCACCGATGCCGTCGCGAGCAGGAGCGAGACTCCGAAGAGACCGACCGACGCCCCCACCGTGGCACGCGGCCGCGCCAGGCACCAGTCCAGCGCGCGGCGTAGCCTCGCGCATCGGCTCGAACACGGCGTTGCTGCGCTCGCGGACCCCTCCCGGAGGAACAAGGCGCACAGCACCGGCAGGAGCGTCAGCGTCAACGGCAGGGCGCCGATCAGGGCGAAGATCGTCGTGTCCGCCATGGGCCGGAAGAGCCTGCCCGACGGCCCCGAGAGCGCGTAGATCGGCAGGAACCCGGCGACGATGATGGCGACCGCATAGACGATCGGGCCGATCGACCTCGGACGCCGCCTCGGCAATGACCTCGCGATGGAGTACGCGGGTGCCGTGCCGGCGCGGCGAGCTGCCGGATGGATGTTCTCCACCATGACCACGGCGCCGTCCACCAGAATACCGAAGTCGATGGCGCCGATGGACAGCAGGTTGGCCGGGATATTCCCGCAGGTCGAGACAGATGAACGCGAAGAGCAGCGACAGCGGGATCGGTCTACGGCGACGATCAGCCCCGATCGAATGTCGAACAGGAAGAAGACCAGGACGACGATCGACGAGGAGGATGCCGCGGAGCAGGTTGTCTTCGACGGTCCGGGTGGTCAGCCGATGAGGTCGCTGCGATCATAGAACGGGACGATGCGCACGTCCTTCGGCAGGATACGGTCGTTCAGCTCCGCGGTCTTGGCCTCGACCTCTTGAGCACGGTCTGCGCCTGCTCGCCGGTCCGCATCAGCACGATGCCTTCGACGGCGTCGTGCCGGTCGTTGAACCCGAACTGACCCAGTCGAGGCGCATAGCCGATGACCACCCGGCCGACGTCGCTTGACGAGAATCGGGGTGCCGTTCTTGACCGCGAGTACGACCTCCCCGATGTCCTCCGGCGCGCGCAGGCGGCCCAGGCCGCGCACGTAGTAGAACTGGCCGCCCTCGGAGTAGAAGCCGCCGCCGGCGTTGCCGTTATTGGCGCCCAGCGCCTCGGCGACCGCCGGGACCGAAAGGCCGGCGCCGGCGAGCTTGGTGGGGTCGAGGATGACCTGGTACTGCATCGTCTGACCGCCGAACCCCGACAGATCGGCGACGCCGGGCACTGCCTTGTAGGCCTTCGAGAGCACCCAATCCTGGATCGTCTTGAGCTCCATCGGGGAGCGGTCGGGGCTGTCCAGGACGTAGCGGTACACCAGCCCCGAGGGGGAGAACAGCGGAGCGACGTCCGGCGCAACCCCGTCCGGCACGTCCACGTCGCGCAACCGCTCGAACACGCGCTCGCGCGCGAAATAGTTGTCGGTGCCGTCCTTGAACACGAGGCGGACGTCCGAGAGGCCGTACAGCGAGATCGAACGGACGACATCGAGATTGGGCAGGCCGTTCATCTCGGTTTCGACGGGTACCGTGATCAGGCGCTCGACCTCTTCGGCGGCGTGCCCCGGCCACTGGGTCACGAGCTCGACCATCGGCGGCGCAATGTCCGGATACGCGTCGACCGGAAGCCGTGAGAACGACCAGATGCCCAGCCCCGCCATGAGCGACCGAGCCCGCGAGAACGATCGCCGGCTGTCCGAGGGCTGCGGTCACGATGCGGTGAATGATCGAGCGCCGCGTGGAAGAAAGATCCTCCCGCGCGCCGGGTCCGGCGCTCACTGCGTCGACGCCCCATTGAGGAAGAGTGCGCCGTCGGTGACGACGGACTCGCCCGCCCTGAGCCCCGACGTGACCTCGTACCGATCACCCACCCGTCCGCCCAGCTCCACCCGCCTGCGGCCGAACGTGCCACCGGTCACCGCCACGTACACGAACGGGAGGTTCTCGTCGTCGCGCAGCACGGCCGCCACCGGAATCGTGATCCCGGTCCGAGTCCTCGAGGCGCGGATGGCCACCCGGACGAGCATGTCCCTCCTGAGCAGCCGTGTCCGGTTCGGCACCACGACCCGCACGGCAGTCGCCTTGGTGGCCGGGTCCACCAGGTCGGCCACGTAGTCCACACGGCCGAGGAGCGTGTCGGGCGCCGCGTCGGTCGTGATGTACGCCGCCTCCCCGCGCTGGACCGCGCCCACGTCACTCTCGAACACGTTGGCCATGACCCACACGGTCGAAAGATCCGCGATGGTGAAGCACGGCGTGGTACCGGCCTGGAGGAGCTGCCCCGGGGTGATCAGCTTTTCGACCAGGGTCCCACCGATCGGAGCACGGACCGCGGCCTGCGTGGCCGGGACCGGCTTGTCGTCGCGGATCGCGGCGATCGCGGTCTCGTCCAGACCGAGTGACCGAAGCTGCGAACGCGCCGCTTCCCGATCGGCCGTCGCCGCGGCCAGATCCGTCCGGGCCTGGTCGAGATCGCTCCGGGCGAGCGCATCGTTCGCGAAGAGCTGCTCGTCCAGCCTGGCGATCCGCTCCGCGTTGCGCCACGCCCCATCGGCCTTGCGATACGAGGCCACCGCCTCGGCGAAGTCGGGAGAGGAGACGGTCGCCAGCGGCTGCCCGCGCTCGACCCGCGCCCCCGGGGCGACGAGGATACGCGAAACCGGGCCCGAGATGGGGGCGATCACCTGGGTGGATCGGTCGCCATTGAAAGCGACGGTCCCGTTCGTGTTGATGAGCGCAGTGTACGCGCGGGGCACCACCCGCTCCACTCGAATCCGCGAGCGCTGGGCCGTGTCGAGCTCCACGGTGCTGGCCTCGACCGCCGAGGTCACGCTGTGGTCGCGGGGCTCGGCCCCGCGGGAACAGCCGGCGATGGCGGCGGCGACCGCCGCGGCCATAATGGCGGAGCCGAGGGCGGATCTATCGGTCATGGTGATCTCCGGTCTCGAACGCGTCGAGCGGGGTCGCTGCGGCGCGTTGAAGGTCCGCACGAGTGCTGTTGGCAGCGGCCAGGGCATCGGTGTATTGACTCTCCGCATCGAGCAGGTTCCGCCGCGCGTCGATGAGTTCCAGCGCGGATGATCCGCCGAGCGCGTAGCTGACCGCGGCGATCTGGTACGCTCGCCGGGCGAGCGGCAGGAGCTCGTCCCGGAGGTAGACCGCCTGGCGGAGCGCGGCGGCCGCGGCCGCGTAGGCCGCCCGCACGTCCTGGCCGACCTGCCCCTGGAGATCCCGATACGCGGCGGCGAGCTCGAGCTCACGGTGCCGCGCCTCACCGATCTCTCCGCGCGAGTGCTGCCAGAAGAGGAGCGGGATGGGAAGCGATACGCCGGTAAAGAGGACGCCCGGTCCCGGGTCGGCATAGTCGCGGCTGATGCCGAGGGTCAGGTCGGGGAGCCAGTACTCGCGCGCGAGCCCCGTGGCCGCGCGTGCTCCCTCTTGCTGGCTCTTGAGGTCGCCCAATTCGGGCCGTGCCGCGAGGGCCGCGACCTCCAGGCTGGCGAGATCGGGCAGCCCCGGCGGCACGGCCAGGGAATCGGCGGCCGCGATCGGCGCACCGAGTCGGCGACCCACGAGCCGGTTCAGGGCGGCCCGCGCGTTGGCGAGGTCACGTGCGTTCGCGATGAGCTGGTTCTCCGCCTGCGCCAGCTCCACCTGCGCCCGGACCAGGTCGAGCTTCGGGGTCGTTCCGGCGCTGTACCGGGCCTGGGCCCGTCGCACGAAGTCCTGGGCGAGCGCCTTGGCTTCGGCGAGGTCTCGCGCGCGACGAAGAGCGGCGAGGAGTGAGTCGTAGGTCTGCGAGGTCTGCGAGACGATGAGCTGTCGGGTCAGCGCCGCCGAGAACGTGGCCGAGCGGACATCGGCCGTCCCCACGCGGCCTTGCAGGCGGAACTTGTCGAGGAACGGGATCGTCAGACTCGCGCTCACGCTCCGCTCTGTGCCGCCGCCGGCACCGAACAGGCCGGGTGACTGGTCGAACACCGCACTGAAGGCGGGATCGGGGATTGCCGTGGCCTGCACCTTTCTGGCGTGCGCTTGGGCAACCTGCTCGGCTGCCACTTGAAGCATCGGATTGTGGGCCAGGGCTTCAGCCACGGCCTCCTGGCGGGTCAGGCAGAGCGAGTCCGTAACCGCACCCGGGGGGCCCGCGCGCGACTGCACGGTATCCGCGTGCTGCTCGAGGCAATCGGGCCGCAGCGCGAGATCGAGCGAGTCGGCGCGTGGGTCCGGTCCAGAACCGGCGGCCGCACGGCGGTGTCGGGCTGTTGTCCGAATGCCGCACTGGCGGAGAACGCCAGCGCGTACACCCACAGGAGGTGTCGCATGCCAGGCCTATGGTGGTGACGAGAGCCGACCCCGAAACGGGCTCGACTCGATCTCACTCAGGACGTGGGGCTCAGCCTACGACGGGAGGGGCGCGGGAGTGGTTGCTGAAGGTCTGCTGATTACGCGGGAAAGACGCTGAAGCGGCGAGTGGCGGCGTGTGCTGTTCCGTCACCGTGATCGGCAGCGGGGTCAGGGCCTCGAGCCGGGCATGCAACGACCGCACGATGCACGCGGGACAGGTCGCCTCGTCGTGCTTGGCCCCCTGGTGGCCCCCATCCGACGGCAGAATGCTCTGTTGAGCGTGAGGTACGCCCAGGCCGCCAGGTAGCCCACCGCCTGCCACGGCCGGTGGCTCGGTCAATGACGCCAGCACCGTCACGAGCTGCACGACGGCCAGGAAGGTAGCCGTAGCGCGACGCGCCTGTGACCGGAGCATGCCTGTCAGGCGGAGTGCACTCATCGCGACAAGGGTAAGTCCCTTTCCCACAAGGCGCCAGGGCCGCTCCAGCCGGCTGACGCCGTTCACTGGAGATACTCGAGAATCCTGAAGGAATGCGGCTCGAGCGGGTCTCAAGTGCGGGGACGGCCTCCGGCAGTGGCATGCCGGCCGCGCAGCCCGAGGTTGAAGCACTTGATGCGAGGCTGCCGTGCCGCATTGGCCCGAAGCGTCGCGGCCGTATCCGGCACCACTTCCAGAGCGTAGAGCGTCGCCTCGGGGAACAACTCCGCCGCCATGAGTGACCACGCGCCGGCGTTCGCTCCCACATCAATCACCATTTTGATCGATTGGCCCCGGAGCGTCTCGAGCACCCAGCGTTCTCCGTTCCTCGTGGGCTTCTAGCTCGCGTTCCCGAACCATTTCAGAAATTGGCGGCAAAGCTTCGCGGCAGTCCGGAAGCCCCGATTGTGCCGGACGCGGGCAGTAGGTCTCATCGAGCCCTCCAGGGAACCGAGCGTGTCCGGTGCACATCATGCAAACGATTCAGCCGATACCCCCGAGCAGCATCTGCTCCCCCGCCGCGGCTCCCTCGAGATCGAGCAGGTACTTCTTCCGGTCGAGGCCCCCGGCGTAGCCGACAAGCCCGCCGTCCGCGCCGATCACCCGGTGGCATGGCACGATCACGCTGAGCGGATTCCGCCCATTCGCCGCGCCCACCTCGCGGGCAAGCCCGCGGTCGCCCAGGGCCATGGCCAGTTGCCCGTAGGTGCGCGTCTGGCCGTAGGGGATGCGCCGGAGGAGGGCCCACACCCGCTGCTGAAACGCGGTGCCCGCCGGAGCGAGCGGCAGCTCGAACCGGGTGCGCTCGCCGCGGAAGTACTCGTCGAGCTGCTCGATGGCGGGCCCGAACCCCGCCTCGTCACGGTGTCCGAAACTGCCCGGGTCGGGCCGCCGCGTGTGCTCGGCGAAATAGAGGCCCGCCAAGGCGCCGTCGTGAGCGACGAGCGTGAGCGGGCCAAGCGGCGAATCGGTGATCGTGTGGGTGGCGCGCATTCGCGGTCTCCTGCTCAGCCGGCGCGAGCGGGCCGCGCCGCGCCCTGCCACAGATGCAGCGTGGCGTAGCTCCGCCACGGCCGCCACGCCTGCGACATTGCCTCCGCCCGCGCCGGGCTCACGCATCCGAGGCTGGTGCGAAGGACGACGTCTTCCTTCGGAAACGCGTCGGGCCAGCGGAGCGCCCGCATGGCGATGTAGTGCGCCGTCCACCTGCCGATGCCGGGCAGGGTGACGAGTTGCTCGATCGTCGCCTCGGGCGGGGCGCCGGCCCCGAGCCGCAGCCGGCCGGCGGCCACCTCCGCCGCCAGGGCGAGGATGCCGCGCGCCCGGGTCCGTACGATCCCGAGCCCGGCGATCTCGTCCACGGCGGCGGCCGCGAGCCGCTCCGGCGTGGGGGAGAGGCGAGTGAGGCCCCCGTGCGGCGTTTGGACCGGCGCACCGAACGCGTCCATCAGCCGGCCTGCCAGCGTCGTCGCGGCCCGCACGGTGACCTGCTGGCCGAGGATAGCGCGCACCGCCAGCTCGAAGCCGTCGAACGCGCCGGGCACTCGTAGGCCGGGGTTCCGCCTGACCGCGGCGGCGAGCAACGGGTCCCGCGCGAGCTGCTCGGCGATCACGTCGGGCCGGGCGCTCAGGTCGAACATCTGCCGCACCCGGCCCAGCAGCGCGGGCAGCACCGGCGTGAGCGAGTGGGTGAGCTCGACCCGGAGCGCGCGTCGCTCGGGCGCGTCGCGCACCTGCAGCCATCCGGTGTGGCCGCCAAGCGCGACAGTGCGCAGGTACGCGTCTTCCTCGATCCGCTCAACGCCCCCGAGAGCGCGGGCATGGAGGAAACGGAGCATCCCCGTCCAGTCGAACGGGGGGCGGTAGCCAAGCTGGAGAGTGAGCGTCCCCGGCGCGACCGGCGGGGCCGACACTCCGTCCGCCGCCTTCCGGAACCGACTGGGCGGCATGGCGTAGCGTCCGCTGAAGGCGTCGTTGAAGCGGCGCAGGCTCGCGAAGCCGCTGGCGAACGCGACCTCCGTCACCGGCAGCGCGGTCTCGGTCAGGAGTTGCTTGGCGAGCAGGAGCCGGCGGGTCTGGAGCAGCTCGATCGGCGAGACGCCGAGCTCCCGCTGCAGGATCCGGCGGATCTGGCGGGAGCTCCAGCCGAACTCCGCCGCCACCTGCTCCAGCCCCACGCCGCTGTCGAGCATGCCTTCATCGATCCGCTGCACGATCAGGCCGGCGATGCGGTGCCCGTCGTCCACCGGCGCGTTCCCGGGCGCGAGCTCCGGCCGGCAGCGCAGGCACGGCCGGAAGCGGGCCTTCTCCGCCGCCTCGGCGCTGTCGAAGAACCGGCAATTCGCGGCCCTGGGCGTTCTGGCCGTGCAGACCGGACGGCAGTAGATGCCGGTCGAGGTGACGCCGATGAAGAAGACGCCGTCGAAGCGGGGATCGCGAGAGGCGTAGGCGCTGTACAGCGCGGCTTCGGTCGGCATGGGCCGAATCTAGCGGCGGCAGCAGAAAATACTAGCCGTTTTCGGACATGTGAAAGCTGACCTCAAGCACCGCGTGGTCCGGCCGGCTGTCCGCCGCGGTCGGCCAGGCGTTCGTTGGCCGAAAACAGCGAGCCCGGGCGTGGCACCAGGCCCTATCTTGAGCGGACCAGGCTGAGCTGCCGGACTGCCGCGAGGAAGGAGCTGGCGCGTGAGCACCAGGGGTGAGCCACCGTCGCACGATTGGCATAATCTTCCATGATGGGACACGGCGGTACCGCCCGTCGATGAACACCAATCAGGTGCTCGAGCGCCTCGAGCGCGCGTGGACGGACTTCGAGTCCTCCTACGCCGGGCTGCCGGACGCGGAGCTGCTGAGGCCCGGCGTCCAGGGCCAGCTGGTCCGTGCGCGACATCATCGCGCACGTGACCTGGTGGGAGGAGGAGGCCCTCAAGCACTTGCCGCTGGTGCGCCAGGGCGGCAGGCCACCGCGCTATTCCGTGCTGTACGGCGGCATCGACGCGTTCAATGCCCAGATGACCGGGCAGCGGCGCCACCTCTCGCTGGCGGAGGTGCGCCAGCAGCATGATGACGTGCACGCACGGCTGGTGGCGTACGTCCGCGCCGCGCCCGAGGAGCTCTACGCCCGGGAGACGCGCTTCCGCCGCCGGCTCCGGCTCGATACCTACGGCCACTACCCGCTCCACGCCCGGGCCATTCGCGAGTGGCGGCGCTCCCTCGCTTGACCTCCACTTGACGCTGGGAAGAGACCGTTGATCCGCTGATCCCTGACGCACTCGCCGTGTTCATCGAGCAATCGCGCTCGCTCACTCGGGAGGATCCGATGGCCCAGATTGGTACCACCACGCCACGGCCGAGCACCCGGCTGTCCACCGCCCGGATGCGCCGGCACGCCGGCCTCCTTATTCCCTCCCTCCTCGCGATCTCCCTGGCCTGCCGTGACACCACGGAGCCCGCCCAGACGCCCGACGGGGCCGGGGCTCCGTCGCTCGCCGCCGCCGCCGCCGCGGGTCACCGGACCGTCACCAGCCTGGCCGATCCCGGCGACGGCACCTGCAACGCCACCCAATGCACCCTGCGCGAGGCAGTTGCCGACCCGGGCAGCACCGACATCGGCTTCGCGGCGGGTCTCACCGGCGCGGTTACGCTGGCAGCGCCCAAGGCGGGCGGCGGGACCCTCGTGATCCGGAAGTCACTCACGATCGCCGGTCCGGGCGCCGGAATCACCGTCCGCCGGCGCGCCACGGACCCGCAGTTCCGAATCCTCACCATCGAGCCCGGCGCGACGGTTACCCTGGCCAACCTCACGCTCCGCAACGGCAGGACCGACCGTGTGGGCGGCGGCATCGTGAACTTCGGCACGCTCACGCTCAGGAACTGCACGGTGGCGGGCAATGCGTCCAGCCAGCACGGGGGCGGCATCGACAACCACGGTCCGCTCACCCTCGAGCACACGACGGTCGCGAACAATTCCGCCAGCGGCAGCGGCGGCGGCATCGACAACCACGGCATGACGCTCACGGTGACCAACAGCTCGATCGTGCGCAATACCGGGAGCGGTATCGAGAGCGGTGGCGGCACGCTCGCGATCACCAGCACGGCGGTCTCGTATAACTCGAGGAGAGGCATCACCCTGGACTGGGGGTCGCGCTACGCTGGAGAAGGTCAGAATCCTGGGCAACTCGGGCGGCGGCATCGCACTCCACCAGGGCACGGTCGCGCTCACGAACAGCACGGTCTCGCGGAATTCGGCCGGCGACGGCGGCGGCATCACCAACTCGGCCGGCGGCAAGTACACGATCGCGAACAGCACGATTTCGAACAACGCCGCCAGCGGCCTGGGCGGGGGCATCTTCAACACGGTGGGCGATCCCTTCGGCCGGCTGTCCGCCAGTGTCAGGCTGACCAACAGCACCGTCTCGGGGAACTCCGCCGACTCCGGCGGCGGGATCGAGAACTCGGACCGCCTGGGTGGAGCGTTCGTCACCGTCATCAACAGCACGATCGCCTCCAATTCGGCGCGGGAGACGGGCGGCGGGATCGCCGCGGCAGGGGCGGCCCTGGAAAGCTCGAACATCGTTTCGCTGGTGAACAGCCTCGTGGCCCAGGAACACCGCGCCGACCGGCCCCGACGTGACCGGCGGAGTGGAGGCGAGCTTCAGCCTGATCGGCGACGGCACCGGCAGCGGTCTCACGAACAGCAACGGCAACCAGGTCGGCAACGTGAGTCCCTACACGTCGCCCATCGATCCGGTGCTCGGGCCGCTCGCCGACAACGGCGGCCCGACGGCCACGCGCGCGCTGAAAGCGGGGAGCCCGGCCATCGACGCCGCGTCGAGTCCGGCCTGCCCGGCAGCCGACCAGCGCGGGGTGCCCCGGCCGCAAGGCGCGGCGTGCGACATCGGCAGCTACGAGCGCGAATGAGCGGCGGAAATGATCTTCAGGAGCTGGGCGGGCGTGAACGGTCTGCGGAGGAACGGCGCGCCGTCCGGCACCAGGCGCCGAGGCACGATGTTCTCGCCCGTGTCGCCGGACATGTAGATCACGGGCAGCCCCGGGTACATGTCCTCCAGCGCCTCGGCCAACTGGCGGCCGTTCATCCGGGGCATCAGCAGGTCCGTGAGGACAAGATCGGGCGCAGGCGACTCCCCATTGAGCGCCCGGAGAGCGGCGCGGCCGTCCTCGGCCGCGCTGACCTCGTAGCCGGCTTCCTGGAGAATCCGGAGCGCGAGCTCGCGGACGCCCGGCTCATCCTCGACGACCAGCACCCGGGTGATCGCCGCGGCCCGAGCAGCCCGACGCGCGGGCCGGGAGCGCCGGCGCGTCCTCCGGGCTTCGCCCGAGGTGATCGGGGGTTGCCGGCCAGCAGATCTTCATGGTGGTGCCGCGACCGGGCAGGCTCTCCACCCAGATGTACCCGCCGTGCCGCTTGACGATGCCGTACACCATCGAGAGGCCGAGGCCGGTCCCTTCGCCGAGCCGCTTGGTCGTGAAGAACGGCTCGAACACGTGGGCAAGCGTGCTCGCGTCCATGCCGTGGCCGCTGTCCGACACGGTCGAGCTGGACGTAGGCGCCGGGCGCGATCGCAAAGGTGTGGTGCTCGGCGTCGGCGGCGCTGAGATCGACGTTCCGCACGTCGATCGTCACCCGCTCGCCGGTCTCGGTGGCATCGCGCGCGTTCGCGACCAGATTGATCATCACCTGCTCAACCTGGGTCGGGTCCACCGTCACGGTGCGCGCCTGCCCGGCGCCGGTGATCTCCAACTGCTTATCGGTCCCCAGCAGTTGCTGCAGCACGGGCCGGAGGCCATGAATGAGCGCGCCCAGGTCGACGACCCGCGGCTGGGTCACCTGCTTCCGCGAGAAGGTCAGGAGCTGATGGGTGATGCGCGCCGTCCGGTCCGCGGCCGTGAGCAGCACGCGGAGGTCCGCTGCCTGCGGATGGTCCGGACCCAGGGCGCGGAGGATGAACTCGCCGAAGCCCAGCACCGTCGTCATCTGGTTGTTCACCTCGTGCGCCACGCCGCCCGCCAGCGTGCCCACCGATTGCAGGCGCTCCGCGTCCCGCAACTGGCGCTCGGTCCGCCGCTCCGCCGTGACGTCCCAGAACATCGCCACGCCCGCGATGATCTTTCCCTCCGCGTCCCGCACCGGCGCGGCGTTGACGACGATCTCGGCGCGCCGTCCGCCGCACCCTCGACCAGCACGGTCTCGTTGGCGACCACTTCACCGTGCAGGAGCGCGCGCGATAGCGGCCACTCCTCCGCGGCGATCGGCCGCCCGTCCGGGTGCCGCCCCCGCCATTCGTCGCTATACGATCCCACGCTCCGGTACGTGGGCGCGGCTCCGAAAATCTCCCACACCCGCGCGTTGGTGAAGGTCACGCGACCGGACGGCGCCTCGGCGAGCACGATGGCCAGCGGCGATTGTTCCAGCACGGTCAGGAGTTGCCGCCGCTCGATGTCGCGCTCGCGCGCCAGGCGCTCGGCGGCCTCGCGCGCCTGGACCAGCTCGGTCACGTCGGTTCCGGACGCCAGGACGCCCGTCACCGCGCCGTTCGGCCCGCGCATCGGCTGGTAGACGAAGTTGACGAACCGGGTTTCGAGGGCCGCGCCGGGCTGCCGCGCCATCTGCACCGGGAGCTCGTTGCCGACGAACGGCTCGCCGGTGCGCAACGCGCCCTCGAGGAGCTCGAAGAATCCCTGGCCTTCGACTTCCGGCAACGCCTCGCGGGCAGGCTTGCCCACCACGTCGCGGTGGCCGATGAGCTGCTGGTACGCCGAGTTGGTCAGCTCGAACACCAGATCGGGTCCGCGGAGCACCGCCAGAAACGTGGGCGAGAGCTGGAACACCCGGGCGAGTTGCTGCCGCTCCGCGTCGCGCTCCGCGGCTGCCTGTTCCGCCGCCCGCCAGGCTCGCCGCTCGAGCTCGACCGCCTGCGCTCTGTCCATGGCCAGGGTGATCTCCCGGGCCACCTGGCCGAAAAAGGTGCGGCAGTCCTCGTCGGCGACGAGCCGCGGGTTCATGCCGGCCACCAGCACCCCCTCTGCCCCCGCGCTCCCCACGCCCCGAGGAGCGGCACCACCAGCGCGTCCCGCACCGGCTCGGACGAAAGCCGGTGGCGGATCTCGCCCAGAACAGGCGGGAGGGGGCTGACGCGCACGGCCGTCCGCTCCCGCATGGCCTCTGCCGCCGCGCTCCAGCAGCCGGTCGTGGAAACGCCGAGCGCGAGGGTACTCGCCGCATGACCCGGTGTGAGGCCGGCGGCACCGGCCAGGTGGAGCTCATTCGCATCGTCTCCGCGAACGTAGACCAGCGCGAAGGCCACGTCCTCGGGGTGACCATCGAGGACCGCGACGGCGAACGCGATCGCGTCGCGTTCGGAGTCCGCCTCGAGCTCGCGCGCCGCCAGGTGCTGGAGCAGCCGGGCGCGGCGCTCGGTCAGGACGCGCCGGGTGGTCTCCTGGACCGTCACCAGCACCCCGCCGACTTCCCCCTCGTCGTCAAGGATCGGACTGTAGCTGTAGCTCCATACACATCCTGGACCCGGTCGCCGCGCGTGATCGGAACCAGGTGATCCTCGTGCCAGGTGGCCTCGCCGACCGGCCATGATGGCTTCGATCTCGGGGCCGATCGTGGGCCAGATCTCGCCCAGCACTCACGTCCGTCGCGCCCGAGCGCGCTCGGGTGCCGGTCGGGGCCGAGGCTGCGGCGGTAGGCGTCGTTGTAGAACTGAATGAGGTCGGGGCCCCACCAGATGAACATCGGGTGGCGGGTGCTGAGCAGCACGCCGACGGCCGTGCGGAGGCTCTGCGGCCACCGGCTGACCGGGCCCAGGGTCGTGGACCTCCAGTCGAAGCCCCGCATGAGCGCCGCCATCTCACTGTCGCCCCGAAGGACGTGCGCCGGCGGATCTTCAATCAACGTCGAACGCGCTGCTGAAGACGTACGGCTCCGGCCCATGCGGTCCGAGGCCGGGCAGGTCGTCGGTCAGAACCCGGAACCGGTAGTGCCCCTTCTTGGTGACCGCCAGGTTGAACCCGGCCACCCCGCTCTGGCTCGGCTGGAACCGCTCGCCCACCAGGAGCCCGTTGGAGGGGTCGTCGCTGCCTTCATTGAACAGCCCGAGATAGACCACGATCCCGGTGAGCGGGACGACCGCTCCGTCCGCGTCGACCATCGCCACCTGCACCGTGAACCGCTCGTCCCGTCGGACGTCGTGGGGCTGGACCTGGAAGACGAAGTGGTCCACGCCTCCGCCGGAGGAGGTCGCTTCCGCGGTGAAGCCCAGCGGACTCCCCTGGAGCGAGCCGGCCTGGGCCTCGAGTGTATTGGTGCCGGGGGTCGGGCCCAGCGTCCAGTCGGTCCGCGCGATTCCATCGCTGTTGGTGGTCTCGACGGCGTGCTCGACCGTGCCGCCGCCGCCGGTCACCGCGAAGGTCACGTCGTAGCCGGCGACCGGCTCGCCCGTCGCGTCGATCACCCGAACGGCCGGCTGGACCGGAACGCGCTTCCCCGCGGGCGCGCTCTGATTGTCCCCCTCGATCAGCTCGAGCGCGCTGGCTCCCCCGCCGCCACCGCCACCCCCGCCGCCGCCGCCGCTCGCCATCGCCGTGAACGTCACCTGGCCCACGCCCGACACGAACGCGTTGAGCGTATTCGGGCCGGGCGACTGCCCGAGGACCCACCGGGCGGCCGCGAGTCCCTCGGCATCGGTGGTGACGGCGCCGGGCGTGACGCTCCCGCCGCCGGCGGACACGATCCAACTGACCGTCCGGCCGGAAACGCCGTTCCCGCCCTGGTCGGCCAGCCGCACCACCAGGGAGTCGGCCAGCGGCGAGCCGGCGCGGGCCGCCTGACCGTCGCCCTGCACGATCTCGACTGTCGCGGGTCCGCCGTCGGAGGGGAGAACAAGGTCGCCGCCCCCGCACCCGAGCGTGAGGAGCCCGGGAAGGAGCGAAAGCGGTGAGACCGGCCGGCGGAGCAGGCGCAAGGGGCGACTCGAGGTTGACGCCTGGATGGACGTGACTGTTGCCATGCTACCGCCGCGCGCGCGCCGACGACAGGGCGCGCGTCACAATCCGCCCTGATTGCGCCGCCATGGCTCGCCCCCTGCACCGCCGACCAGACCGCTGTACCATTGCATGATCCATTGCGCCATCCACCGACCTCAGCTCGCCCGCGCCCGGAGAAGCCCTGTGGCACTCGGACATCGGCTGTGGTGCGTCCCCCGCATTCTGCCGGCACTGGTGCTGGCCGGCTGCGGCCATACCCCGGACCTGGGGCCGGGCAGCGAGAGCGGCCCTCCCGCGGCGCTCGAGCTCGTCTCCGGCGACGGGCAAACTGGTCCGGTGGGCGACACGCTCCCCGTTCACCTCGTCGTTCAGGTCGCCGACTCCGCCGGACGGCCGGCCGCGGGCGCGGTGGTGACCTTTACGGCGTCCGCCCAGGGCGGGGCAGCTTCGTCCCGCACGAGCCGCGGACGGACGACCGCGGCCGTGCCGAGGTCCGCTGGGTGCTGGGCAAGCGGGCCGGAGCCGCGGCGGCGACCGCCGGCGTGGGCGCGATCGAGCCGGTTTCCTTCAGCGCCACCATCATCGCGGGACCCCCGGATCCATCTGCCTCCGCGATCTCCGCCGAGCCCGCGGCGCTCGCCGCCGGCGGCAGCGCCGCCATCCGCGTGCTCGCGAAGGATGCCTTCGGCAACCCCGTCGCGCGAGTGGCCGTCCACCTGAGCGCCGACGGGCCCGGCGGGACCCTGACGCAGCCCGGCATGACCGACGATGCAGGGCTCGCGAGCGGCGGCTTCCGCGCCGCCGGAGCCGGCGTGGCGACCGTGTCCGCGCAGGTGGCCGGGGTGCCGCTGGCCCGGGCGGTCACGCTGACGGTCGCGCCCGCTCCGCCGGTAGTCACCACCGTGGCCGTGAGCCCTGGCGACACGGCCGCCCCGATCGGCGGCAGGATCCAGCTCGACGGCCGTCGTCCGCGACGCCAACGGCGACCGGATTGCGGGGGTGCCGGTAGCCTGGAGCACCAGCGACGCCGCCGTCGCCACGGTGGCTTCGGACGGCACCGTGACGGGGCGCGGCCTGGGGACCGCGACGATCAAGGCCAGCGCCGACGGGCGCAGCGGCGCCTCCGAGCTCACGGTGAGCTTCGGCGAAGGCGCGCTGACGGCCGTAACCTACTGCACGATCGATGGCGTGGCGGACCTGATGGACGTCTACGAGCCCGGCAACGCCGCTCCCAGGCCGCTGCCGGTTGCGATCCAGGTGCACGGCGGGGGCTGGGTGAGTGGTTCCCGATCCACGGGAGACTGGTTCACCCGGATCAAGCAGGAGCTGCTCGAGCGCGGCTATCTGGTCGTCAGCCTGGACTACCGACTGGCGCCGGCCCACAAGTATCCCTCCCAGATCGAGGACGTGAAGTGCGCCGTCCGGCACCTCAGGGCGAGGGCGCAACGCTATGGTCTGGCGCCGAGTCGGATCGGGGTGTGGGGCGGAAGCGCGGGGGGCCAGTTGGCCGCCCTGCTCGGCACCGTGGACGAGAGCGCGGGCTTCGACGCCGTGGGCGGGTTTCAGGGAGTGTCCAGCCGGGTGCAGGCGGTCGTGACGATGTCCGCCATCACGGATTTCACCCATCCCGACGAGCTCAATGACGATTACAGTCGGGAGTTCCCGACCTGGCCACAACCCGACTCCCCGGAGATGATCGAGGCCAGCCCGGTTGAGCATGTGACGGATGACGACGCCCCGTTCTTCCTCCTCGTGGGAGAGGACGATGCGCTGGTCCAGCCCGCCCAGTCGGTCCGCCTCGACTCGAGGCTGCGCGCGGCCGGCCTCGAGTCCTCGCTGCTGCGCGTGGCCCATGCCGACCACGACCTGGCGCCCACCACGGCGCCCATCGACCCGGACGCCGCGATGATAGTTCAGCGGGTCGCGAATTTCTTCGATCGGCACCTGCGGTGAGCTGACGCCCGCCCGTGGACAGCCCCCGTACACCAGGCTACTCTCACCTCAGCCCATGTTCTCCCTCCGCTCGAAGAATACGCCGATCCGCCCGTGGCACTGGCTGGGGTTGCTCGTGCTCATCGTCTTCGGCGACTACTTCACCGGGCCGTTCATCCACTCCGCCGTTCTCCTGTATCTGATCCCGGTCGGGCTCGCTGCCTGGAGCAGCCGGTCGCGCTGGCCTGCCCTGGGCATCGCGGTCATCTGGCCGTTTCTCCGGCTCGGGATCGTCGTGCTGTGGGGGTGGCCCTGGCCGAAGTGGCTCACCATGGAAGACACCGTGGTGGACGTGATCCTCTCCTCCAGCTTCGCCATGCTCATCTGGCAGATGCGGCAGCAGGCACAGGCGATCCGCACGCTCGAGGGCCTGCTGCCCATGTGCGGCTTCTGCCAGAAGATCCGGACCCCGGACGGCTGGGAGCGGGTGGACTCGTACATTCTCCACCATTCCGAGGCCCGGATCACCCACACCTTTTGCCCGGAATGCGGGCGGCTCCACTACGGCCACCTGAGCGAGGGCCCGTCCAGTAGCTGACCCCCGGCCGCCCGCTAACACCAGGGCAGCCGCCATTGCGCCTCCCGGCCAATCCGTCCCAGATTCCGGCTTCCACCGTCCCGGACTGCCATGCTCAGGCCGCTGGTCCGTTCGCTCGTCTCCGCCGTCGTCGCCGCCTGCTTCTATCTGGGCGGAGTCGCTGGGAGCGGAATGTCCGGGTGCGCGCTCCCCCAGGGCCATGGTCACGGCGCCACGCACGGGCACCCTGGACAGGGCGGCCAGTCCTCCGGCGGCACCCATTGCGTCGTCCACCTCTGCTGCGCCGACATGGCGCCCGAGCCGCCGGTCGCCCTCGGGACGGTGCCCCTCGGCCCCGCCGGCCGCGACGCGGGCCTGGCTGCCACGGCCACGGTTTTCATCGGACGTCCGGCCCACTCCCTGCCCTTCGCCCACGCCCCTCCCCGCAGCATCGTCTGATCCGGCCGCCGCCGGGCACCACTCCATCGGCGGCACCCACTGATCAATAGCCCAGGCGGTCCAGCCGATACGGACTGCCCACGGGGAGTCATCGACGATGCGCGCAGGAAGCGTCCTCGCCGCGCTCGCCCTCATGGCGGGGCCGGCGCAGGCACAGTCGGCCGATACGACCACCGCGCACCCCGACACCGGGCACGTGGCCCAGCTCCAGACCATCACCGTGACCGCCGAGCGCCCTCGCGCCGCGGCGCCGCCGGTCACCACCCTACAGTGCCGCCCGCCGTGCTCCGGCGCACTTTCGCCAGCGACGCGTACGATCTGCTGCGGCGGACCAGCGGCATCGAGGTCCACGAGCAGGGTCAGGGACCGGGCTTCGCCTCGGACGCCGTGATCCGCGGCTTCTCGTCCGACCATTCGTCGGACGTGCTGCTCGTGATCGACGGCGTGCCGATCAATCTCCCGGTGCACGGCCACGTGGAGGGCTACTCCGACTGGAGCATCCTCTCGCCGGCGGCGGTGAGCTCGCTCCGGGTCATCACCGGTCCGGCGAGCCCGCTGTACGGCGACTTCGCGCTCGGCGGGCGTGGTCGAGGTGTTCACCGCGGCGGACGCGGCCGGCACCTCCGGCAGCGTCTCCGGCTCGAGCTACGGCGACGCGGGCGGCTGGCTCCGGACGGGCGAGCGCTCCGACGCGGGCGGCTTCCTGGTCGCGGGCGAGGGCCGCCGGCAGCAGGGCTGGCGTGACAACTCGGCCTACGTGGCTGGGGAACGGGACGCTGCGCGGATGGCGCCGGGCCGGCTCGGGCCGGCTCGAGGGCGGGCGTCACGATCTACGGCTCGACTGGGACTCGCCCGGCTTCGTCTCGGTGGCCGACTACAACGCCGGCGGCCTCGGCGCAGGCCATGGACCCGACCGACGGCGGCTCGGCCTAGCGGGGCATCGCGCACGGACGGTTCACCACGGTCGCGGGCGAGACCGGGATCGAAGCGACGCGCGTGGCTCCAGCGGGTGCACTCGAGCGTCTTCCTCACCATCCCGGAGGACGGCGCGCTCAACCAGAGCGACGAGGAGGACCGCCGCACGTCGGTCGGCGGCCGCTTCCAGGTGAGCCGGCCCGATCGGCGCGCGGCGACCTGAGCGCCGGCGTCGACGGCCGCGCGGACTTCGCGGGCTACGATCTGTTCCGTACCGAGGCGCGCGAGCGGATCCTGCCGGAGCTGGGCTACGACGCCCGCTACGTCGGCGGCGGCGCGTTCGTCCGCTGGCGCACGCTGGTCGGCACGCGCGTGGCGCTCGATCTTGGCGCCCGGGCCGACGGCGTGCACTACCGCTCGCTCGACCGCGTGGCCGGCGGCGGCTGGCGCAGCGCGAGCGACCTGATCGTGAGCCCCAAGCTCGGGGCCCGGTTCCTGGTCGGGCGGCGGCTGGTCGCTGCTCTGCGTCGCTGAGCCAGGGCTTCCGCGGCGCACCCGGCGTCATCGGCGACCCGTCACTCGATCCTATGCGGGGGTGGAGCAAGGAGGTAGGCGCGCGCTATGATGGCAGCGGCGTCACGGTCCAGGTGGCGCTCTTCCGGATGGACGTGTCGCACGAGCGGATCCAGGATCCGATCACCCGCGAGGTGCTCGCCACCGGCCGGAGCGCGCGCCAGGGCATCAATGCCGACGCGAGGGTGCGGCTGGGCCATGGGATCACGCTCCTGGCGGACGGCACCGTCAATGACGCGCACGTGAAGGGCGCGACCGCCGAGCTCGACCTGGCGCCGCCCACGGAGCTCCGCCCGTCGTTCCACATCGAGCCGCTGGAGCCCGGCTCGGCCGTGCCCAACGTGGCGCGCTGGCTCGGCCGGGTGGGCGTCGCGCGCCGCCCTCACGCCGATGGTCGGAGCCCAGGCTGCCCTCCGGTTCTCCGGCCCGTATACCCCGATCGGCGAGGCAGGCATCGAGACGCAATCGTACGCCGTGCTCGATCTCGGCACCTCGCTGCGCCTCGCTCCGCTCGGCGCCGTGCTCGACCTGGAGCTGCAGAACACGCTCGATACGAAGTATCCCGAGATTCGGGCGTCAGGATTCATCAACCCCGGCGCGCCCCGCACGCTGCGCGCAGCGCTCCGGTTCGACGAGCAGCCGTGAGCGCCACCAACCTCTCTCCCCGGAGACCGACATGATGCCCTTGCCACGGATCCTGCGTCGCATCGCGATTACCACGGCGATCCTCGGCATCGCTGCGTGCGGCGACAGCGAGACCGCCCCCGCCGCGGACGATCACACGCCCGTGTCCTACACCGTCCTGCTCGACGGCACGGCGGCCACGGCGCCATACACGCTCACGGAGGGCCAGACGGTGCGGGTGCGGCTCGAGTTCCTGAACGCCGCCGGCGAGAATCTCGATGCGGTCGAGAGCGAGCACTTTGCCCGCGTCACCTTCACACCGCCGTCGCTCACGACCGTGTCGCCCGTGGCGGACCACCATTTCCAGTTCGACATCACCGGGGCAGCGCCGGGCAGCGGCACCCTGGAGGTCGGCTTCGGGCACGATGCGCTCGCGGACGAGACCACCTTTCCGGCGGTGGGAGTGGCGGTGCAGCCGGCGCCCTAGTTGCGACCTCCGCCGGGGCGGGTACCTTCAGGCATGTCCCCTCCGCTCCGCGCCGGCATCATCCTCGTCGTCGACGATCAGGAGGGCGTTCGTGGGCTGCTTCGCCGCCGACTGAGCCAGGACGGTCATACGGTGCTCGAGGCCGACGACGGCGCGGAGGCGCTGCACCTGGTGCGGCGGCGGAACGGAGCGGTGGATCTCATCCTGAGCGACGTGGTCATGCCGCTGATGAACGGGACGGAGCTCGCCACGAGGATCGGAATCGAGTTTCCCGACATACCGATCATCCTGATGTCCGCCTTCACCCCCGCGGGCGCCGCGCGGGTGGGCACGGGCGATGCCGTGGTGCCGGTGCTGCAGAAACCCTTCGACCTCGAGCAGTTGGCCCAACTGGTGGACCTGGCGCTCGAGCATCCCGTCGCGCCGTCGCCAAGCGTCCCTGGGAGGACTATGTGAACGGAGGAGTCATCCTGTGAGTGGTTCCCGCGGGCGTGAGGCGCGGCTGCGTCCAGAGTTCGACTACCTGTACCCCGAGATCGAGCCTGGCACCTGGCAGCCGGTCGAGGAGCTGATCAACCGGGTGGTGACCCTGCTCTACGGCGACCGCTCCCGCGCCGGCGTCATCACCGGGGAGCGGCTCCTGCGCGACGACCATTTCGAGTTCCGGGGCGCCTCGCCACGGCCGCCGGGGCTCCCGTCTGAGCTGAGCCGGCTGAGCGACGCCGGTGTCGAGCCCGAGCGCGCCCAGCGCGACCTGAAAGCCCGGCGGGCGCCTCCGCGCCCCTGAGTCTCGTGCCGTGGCTCGCGTCCTTCCCCTCCTCCTGCTCGGTCTCGCGGGGTGGCCCGCCACTGCCCGGGCCCAGCTCGAGCTCCAGGCGTTTCTCGGTTCGTCCGTCAGCGCGCCGTCGCCGCTGTCGATCACCCAGCACGGCCGGCCCGGCCTGGATTTCATGGCCCGCTGGGCCACCCGACCCTTCCTCGACACCTGGTACTACGCCGGCCGGATCGGCCTCTGGACGGGCAACCGCGGCTGGCTGCTCGATTTCATCCACCACAAGATCTATCTGACCAATGCACCGCCCGAGGTTCAGCGGTTCCGGATCACCAACGGGATGAACCTCTTCACGGTGAGCCGCGGATTCCGTCGGGGCCAGCTCACCTATGCCGTGGGCGCGGGCCCGGTGATCACGTTTCCCAAGAACCGGGTGCGGGACGAGCGGCTGGAGGCCGGACGCGGGTTCCTGGGCGGGTATTTTCTGTCGGGGGCCAACCTGATGGGCAGCGTGACACGCCGGTTCCCGCTCACCTCCGGCCTGTTCCTCAGCCTCGATGGCCGGGTGTCGGCTTCGTACGTTCGCGTGCCGGTGGCGAGAGGTCACGCCTCGGTCCCCAACTTGGCCCTGCACGTTCACGCGGGGGTAGGCTACCAGCAATCGCCTGGCCACGCCGGGAGAGATTCGGCGCCATGACGCACCAACCGGTAGAGCAGATGGTCGTCCACAAGGCCACGCGCGAATGCCCCATGATCGAGCCGCACCCGCGCGAGATCTGCGGGATCGTCAAGGCCCGCGAGCGGAGGCAGCGGTCGAATTAGGTCCGCGCCCACCGTGGTCCGCGCGGTTCTTGTCCACGATCGCGCCCAGGATGAGGAGGAAAGCGATCAGCCGGACCACGTACAGCCCGGTGCGCCACTCCTCGACCGGCTCGGTCAGCACGAGCGCCAGCCGCTGGAGGCCCAGCAGCCCGAACGCCAGCGCGAACACCAGGAAGAGCCGGTCGTGGGTCTGGCGCCAGAAGCGCAGGAAAAACAGGGCGCAGACCGCATAGCCCATCAGGATGGCGCCTGACACGAGGCCGAGCAGCAGGTCGGCGCGATTCATCGGGTGTCCCAGACGAGGCCGTAGACGAGCACCGCCAGGCCGGCCAGCACCGGCAGGCTCCGGTAGAGCGACAGGTCGCGCTCCGGCAGGATCAGCAGGTCCACCACCAGCACCGCGTTCCCCAGCGCGAGCCCCACGAACCCCAGCCCGCTCCAGAGCAGCAGCCGGACCCGCCGCCGGGCGTACGCCCGGAGCAGCAGCACCGCGCAGGCGAGGCTGGTGAGCGCGCACAGGACATAGACGGCGGCGGCGATCATTCCTCCTCCCTCTTCTTCCGGATGCGGAACGCGTCGGAGAACGCCTTCACGTTCTCGATCGGCTTGGAAGCGATGAGCGAAATGACCGCCACCCGCCGCTCGCGATACGTCTCCGCCACGCGGCCGACCGCCCGGTCCAGCTCGGCCGAGCGCGGCGCGTATTGGAAGCATCCGGGCGCGCTCTCCCGCAGGAGGCCGCGTCCGAGCAGGCTCTCGAAGCGCTGCACGATCGCGGTGGGGTGACTGTAGAGCTCGCGCGCCATGTCGCCCGCCGACCAGCTCCGGCCGGGCGAGCGGCGCGTGAGGAGCAGGACCTCCAACTGCTCCACGGAGTCGATGTACTGGTAAAGGAAGCGGTGGACGTCGTCCGGGAGTCCCGTCACGGGAGTCCCGCCATCACGCCCGCACCCGCCCGATGGTGAAGTGGAAGGTGGCGCCCTGGCCCGGCGTTCCCTCCGCCCACACCCGGCCGCCGTGGCGGTGGATGATCCGCTGCACGGTCGCGAGCCCGATCCCGGTGCCCGGGAACTCGCTGGCGAGGTGCAGCCGCTGGAACGGTCCGAAGAGCCGGTCGGCGTAGGCCATGTCGAACCCCGCGCCGTTATCCCGGACGAAATAGGTCGGCGCGCCCGCCACCTGCGTCATCCCGAACTCGATCCGGGCCGCCGGCTCGCGTCCGGTGAACTTCCAGGCGTTCTCCAGCAGGTTCTCGAGGGCGATCCGGAGAAGCTGCCCGTCGCCCGTGACCGTGATGCCCGGACGCACCCGCGCCTCCACCGCCCGGCCGGGCTCCGCCTCCCGCATCCGCTCCAGCAGCAGCGAGGCGAGGCCGCTCAGATCCACCTCGTGCTCCCGGAGCTCGGTGCGCGTGACGCGGGACAGATAGAGCACGTCGTCGATGAGCCGGGACATCTGCTGGCTGGCCTCGCGCACCCGGTCGAGAAAGCGCCGGCCGTCCGGATCGAGCCGCTCGCCCTGGCTCTCCTGCACGGCCCGGCTGAAGCTCTCGATCCGGCGGAGCGGCGCGCGGAGGTCATGCGAGACGGCGTAGCTGAAGCTTTCGAGCTCGCGGTTCTTGTGCTCGAGGTCCCGGACCAGCTCCGCCCGGGCGTCCGCCAGCTCGCGTGCCTCCTGCTCGCTCTCCTGCAGCAGCCGAGCCTGGCGCCGGAGCAGCTCGCTCTTCCGGGCCAGCTCGACGAACACGGCCACCTTCGAGCGGACGAACTCCGGCACCACCGGCTTGACCAGGTAATCCACCGCGCCGACGGCATAGCCCCGGACGGTCTCGGTGTGGCTCTTGTCGGCGGCGGTGAGGAAGATGATGGGCGTGTGGCGCGACTTGTCGCGCTGCCGGATCAGCGTGGCGGTCTCGAACCCGTCCATGTCCGGCATCTTGACGTCCAGCAGCACGACGGCGGCCTCGTGCGTCAGCAGCCATTTCAGCGCCTCACGCCCCGAGCCGGCCTGCACCAGATGCTGCCCCAGACCCTGGAGCATCGCCTCGAGCGCCAGGAGGTTGGCCGGCCGGTCGTCGACCAGGAGGATGCTGACGGGGTCGGGAACAGGGGCGGTCAGGCGGTCAGGCGGTGGGGCGGTCAGGGACTCCGTGGGCTCACCCGCCCGCCCGACCGCCTGACCGCCCGACCGCTCTCCCCCGCTCATCGGTACAGCCACACCCGGAGGAGCGACAGGAGCTGGTCCATGTCCACCGGCTTGGCGATGTAATCGGATGCGCCGGCCGCGATGCACTTCTCGCGGTCGCCTTTCATCGCCTTGGCCGTCACCGCGAGGATCGGCAGGTTCCGGAACTTGGGCATCTCGCGGATCGCCCGCATGGTCTCGTAACCGTCCATCTCGGGCATCATCACGTCCATGAGGACCGCGTCCACCGCCGGCGTCGCCTGCAGCCGGGCGATGCCGTCCCGGCCGCTCTCGGCGTAGACGACCTTCATCTCGCTCCGCTCGAGCAGGGTGGTGAGCGCGAAGATGTTGCGGACGTCGTCGTCCACGATGAGCACGGTGCGCCCGGTGAGCACGGGATCGGTGCGGTGGAGCTGCTCGAGCATCCGCCGCTTGCCTTCCGGGAGGTTGGCGGTGACCCGGTGCAGGAAGAGCGCGGTCTCGTCCAGCAGCCGCTCGGGCGAGCGCGCGTCCTTGATGACCACCGATTCGGCCAGCCGGCCGAGCTCCGCCTCTTCGCGCCGGGTGAGCTGTTTCCCGGTGTAGACGATCGTCGGGAGCTTGCGCAGCCCGATCTCGCCTTTGACCCGGGTCATGAGCTGGAATCCCGTCATGTCCGGGAGACCCAGGTCGAGCACCATGCAGTCGTACCGGTCCGCCTGCAGCGCCTCCAGCGCCGCCTCCCCGGTTCCCACGGTGGTGGTCTGCACGTCGCCGTTCCCGATGAGCTCGACGATGCTCCGCCGGGCCGCCTCGTCGTCCTCCACCACCAGCAGCCGCTTGACCGGCCGGTCGATGAAGTCGTGCAGCGTCGTGAGCGCCTCGCTCAGTGACTCCCGGGTTGCCGGCTTGGTCAGGAAGTCGATCGCGCCCAGCCGGAGCCCGCGCTGCCAGTTCTCCTCCACCGAGATGATGTGCACCGGGATGTGGCGCGTGGCCGGGTCGTGCTTGAGCCGGTCCAGGATGGTCCAGCCGTCGGCGTCGGGCAGCCGGAGGTCGAGGGTGACCGCGGTCGGCTGGTATTCCCGGGCGAGCGCCAGCGCCCGGTCGGCCCGGTGGGCCACCAGGCCCTTGAACCCGCGGTCGCGCGCGAGGTCCAGCAGGATCTCGGCGAACGCGGGGTCGTCCTCGGCGATGAGCAGGATCCGGTCGCCCTCCTCGATGACGCTCCGGTCGTCGCTCACGGCGCGCTCCACCACGGGCGAGAGCACCGAGCGCGAGGCGACGGCCGGGCCGTCCGCCGTGCCGCCGGACTCGGTGGCCGGCTGGGCCGGCGGCACCGGGTAGAGCAGCGGGAGGTAGAGGGTGAACGTGCTCCCCTCGCCCGGGGTGCTCTCGATCCGGATCTCGCCGCCGAGGAGCCGGGTGATCTGCCGGCTGATCGAGAGCCCCAGGCCGGTGCCGCCGTACTTGCGGCTGGTGCCGGTGTCGCCCTGCTGGAAGGCCTCGAAGATGACGCCGTGCTTCTCGCGCGGGATGCCGATGCCGGTATCGCTCACCGTGAACGCCACCACGGCGTTGGCGGCGTTGAGCAGCTCCTGCTCCGGGTTCCAGCCGCTGCCCGCCAGCGCGGCCTTGAGCGAGACGCCGCCGCGCTCGGTGAACTTGAAGGCGTTGGACAGCAGGTTCTTGAGCACCTGCTGGAGCCGCTTGGTATCGGTCTGCAGGGCCGGCGGGAGCCCCGGGTCGATCTCGACGGTGAATCGCAGGTCCTTGAGGTCCGCCACCTGCTGGAAGGTGCTCTCGACGAACTTCCGCACCTCCGAGAACGCGACCGGCGCGATGTCCACCGCCATCGTGCCGGATTCGATCTTCGACAGGTCCAGGATGTCGTTGATCAGGTCGAGCAGGTCGGACCCGGAGCTGTGGATGGTCTGGGCAAAGCCGACCTGCTTAGTCGTCAGGTTGCCGTCGACGTTCTCGGTCAGGATCTGTGAAAGGATGAGCAGGCTGTTGAGCGGCGTCCGCAGCTCGTGCGACATGTTGGCCAGGAACTCGGACTTGTACTTGGAGATGAGCGCGAGCTGCTCGGCCTTGTCCTCCAGTGCCACCTTGGCCTGCTCCACCTCCTTGTTCTTCTGCTCCACCTCGGCCTTCTGCCCGGCGAGCAGGTGCGCCTTCACCTCGAGCTCCGCGTTGGTGGACTGCAGCTCGTCCTGCTGCTTCCGGAGCAGCTCCTCCGACTGCTGCAGCGAGCGGGTCTGCTGCTCCAGCCGCTTGTTGGTCTCGGTGAGCGCCTCCTGCTGCGCCTGCAGGCTTTCGGTCAGCGCCTGGCTCTGCTTCAGCAGCTCCTCGGTCCGCATGTTGGCCGCGATGGTGTTGAGCACGATGCCGATGCTCTCGGCGAGCTGCTCCAGAAAGGTCAGCCGGATCTCGTCGAACTCGTCGAACGTGGCCAGCTCGAGCACCGCCTTGGTCTCGCCCTCGAACAGCACCGGCAGCACCACGAGGCTCCGGGGCGGCGCCTCGCCGAGCCCGGAGCTCACCCGGATGTAGTCGTGCGGCACGTGCCCCACGGTGAGCATGCGCCGGTCCTTGGCGCACTGGCCGACAAGGCCCTCGCCCATCCGGAACTCGCTCGCGACCTGGTCCCGCTCCTTGTAGGCGTAGCTCGCGAGCAGCTTGAGGGCCGGGGTCTCGCCGGCGGCGTCCACGACGTAGAAGGCCCCGTGATGCGCGGTAACGAGCGGGGCCAGATCGGAGAGGATGAGCTGCGACACCGCCGCGAGGTCGCGCTGCCCCTGCAGCATCCGGCTGAACTTGGCCAGGTTGGTCTTGAGCCAGTCCTGCTCCATGTTCTTGCGGGTGGAGTCGCGCAGGTTGCGGATCATCTCGTTGATGTTGTCCTTGAGCTCCGCCACTTCTCCCAGGGCCTCGACCGCGATCGAGCGCGTCAGGTCGCCCTTGGTGACGGCCGTGGCCACGTCCGCGATGGCGCGCACCTGTGTCGTCAGGTTGGCGGCGAGCTGGTTCACGTTGGCGGTCAGGTCACGCCACACGCCGGCGGCCCCCGGCACTCGGGCCTGACCGCCCAGCTTGCCCTCGACGCCCACCTCGCGCGCCACATTGGTCACCTGGTCGGCGAACGTGGCGAGCGTGTTGGTCATGCCGTTGATCGTGTCGGCCAGGGTGGCGATCTCGCCTTTCACCTCGACCCTGAGCTCCTGCTTCAGATCGCCGTTGGCCACCGCCGTCACCACCTTGGCGATGCCGCGCACCTGGCTGGTGAGATTGCTCGCCATCCAGTTCACGTTGTCGGTCAGGTCCTTCCACACGCCCGCCACGCCGACCACCTGGGCCTGGCCGCCGAGCTTCCCTTCGGTCCCGACCTCGCGGGCCACCCGGGTCACCTCGGACGCGAACGAGTTGAGCTGGTCCACCATGGTGTTCACGGTGTTCTTGAGCTCGAGGATCTCGCCCTGCACGTCCACGGTGATCTTCTTGTTGAGCTCGCCGCGGGCCACCGCGGTGGTCACGTCGGCGATGTTCCGCACCTGCGCGGTGAGGTTCCCGGCCATCGAATTGACGTTGTCGGTGAGGTCCTTCCACGTGCCCGCCACGCCCTTGACGTAGGCCTGGCCGCCGAGCTTGCCCTCGGTGCCCACCTCGCGAGCCACGCGCGTCACCTCCGACGCGAACGAGTTGAGCTGGTCCACCATCGTGTTGATCGTGTCCTTCAGCTCGAGAATCTCGCCGCGAACATCCACGGTGATCTTCTTCGACAGGTCGCCGGTCGCGACGGCCGTGGTTACCTGGGCGATGTTCCGCACCTGCGCCGTCAGGTTCCCCGCCATCGAGTTGACGTTGTCGGTGAGGTCCTTCCACGTGCCGCCCACGCCTCGTACCTGGGCCTGCCCGCCGAGCTTCCCTTCGGTCCCGACCTCGCGCGCCACGCGGGTCACCTCCGAGGCGAACGAGTTGAGCTGGTCCACCATCGTATTGATGGTGTTCTTGAGCTCCAGAATCTCGCCCTTCACGTCCACGGTGATCTTCTTGTTCAACTCCCCTCGGGCCACGGCCGTCGTGACCTCGGCGATGTTCCGGACTTGCGCCGTGAGGTTGCTGGCCATCCAGTTCACATTGTCGGTGAGGTCCTTCCAGGTGCCGCCGACGCCGGCGACGCGCGCCTGCCCGCCGAGCTTGCCCTCGGTGCCCACCTCGCGGGCGACGCGCGTCACCTCGGACGCGAACGAGCTCAACTGATCCACCATCGTGTTGATGGTGTCCTTGAGCTCCAGGATCTCGCCGCGGACATCCACGGTGATCTTCTTCGACAGGTCGCCGGTCGCGACCGCGGTCGTCACCTCGGCGATGTTCCGCACCTGTGCGGTGAGATTGCTGGCCATCGAGTTGACGTTGTCGGTCAGGTCCTTCCACGTCCCGCCCACGCCCTTCACCTGCGCCTGCCCACCGAGCTTGCCCTCGGTGCCCACCTCGCGGGCCACACGCGTCACTTCCGACGCGAACGAGTTGAGCTGGTCCACCATCGTGTTGATCGTGTTCTTGAGCTCGAGGATCTCGCCCTGCACGTCCACCGTGATCTTCTTCGAGAGGTCGCCGTTGGCGACGGCCGTCGTGACCTCGGCGATGTTCCGGACCTGGCCCGTCAGGTTCCGGGCCATGCTGTTGACGCTGTCGGTCAGGTCCTTCCAGGTGCCGCCCACGCCCGCCACCCGCGCCTGGCCGCCCAGCTTGCCTTCAGTGCCCACCTCGCGGGCGACGCGGGTGACCTCCGAGGCGAAGGAGTTGAGCTGGTCCACCATGGTGTTGATGGTGTCCTTGAGCTCCAGGATCTCGCCCTTCACGTCCACCGTGATCTTCTTGTTCAACTCCCCTCGGGCCACGGCCGTCGTGACTTCGGCGATGTTCCGGACCTGGGCCGTGAGATTTCCGGCCATCGAGTTGACGTTGTCGGTGAGGTCCTTCCAGGTGCCCGCCACGCCTTTCACCCGCGCCTGCCCGCCCAGCTTCCCTTCCGTCCCGACCTCGCGGGCGACGCGGGTGACCTCGGAGGCAAAGGAGCTGAGCTGATCGACCATGGAGTTGACCGTCCGGCCGATCCGGAGGAACTCGCCCATGAGCGGGCGGCCCTCGATCTCCAGTGCCATGGTCTGCGAGAGGTCGCCCTTGGCCACGGCTCCAATCACGCGGGCCACCTCACTGGTCGGCTGCACCAGGTCGCCGATCAGGGTGTTGACCGAGTTGACCGATGCCGCCCAGGACCCGCCGGCACCCGCCAGAGTGGCACGCTGGGTGATCCGTCCCTCCTTGCCGACCGCGCGGCTCATCCGCTCGAATTCCTGCGCCATCTGCTGGTTCAGCTCGGCGATCTCGTTCAGCCGGTCGGCGACCTTGCCTGGGAGGCCGGTCAGCGACGCCGGCATCCGCGCCGAGAAATCGCCCTTCTGGACGGCGGTGAGCACGCCAAGCAACTGTTCGAGGTCGAGTGTGTCGGTCGAGGTGGAACGGGACCCGGACGATGATCGCTTCGCAGATCGACCGTGACCGGTCGTCGGTGCGTTCGGCATGAAGGCTCCGGCGGGACGCTATCTTGGAATGGATGGGGACGAAGGACGCTAGCAGCCTCAGGCGGGGGCGACTGTGAGGCCCGTCACAGCCGCGCGGCCGCGACTATCCACAGGTTGTGTTGCATATCACCAACTCTCCAATCCGGACACCGAATGGCGGCCGAGCGCCTGCGCATCCTGATCCTGGAAGACGTACCGATGGATGCCGAGCTGATGGAGTACGAGCTCGCCCGTTCCAATATCCCCTTCGACGCCCGGTGTGTCGATACCCGGGACGCGTTCATTCACGAGCTCGAGAACTTCCAGCCCCATCTGATCCTCTCCGACTACACGCTTCCGCGGTTCGACGGGATGGCGGCGCTGGCGCTGGCGCGTGAGCGCGCGCCCGCCGTGCCGTTCCTCATCGTGACGGGCTCCGTGAACGAGGAGACCGCGGTCGGATGCATGAAGGCCGGCGCCACCGACTACCTGCTCAAGAGCAATCTGGCCCGGATCGGGCCCGCGATCGAAGCGGCTCTTGCCCGGCTCGAGGCCAAGTCGGAGAAAACGCGCGCTCAGGCAGCGCTCCGCCGCTCCGAAGCCAACCTGCGCGCCATCTTCAACACCAGCCTGCAGGCGTTCGTCCTGGTCGACACCGACGGCACCATCCAGGCGCTCAATCCGACCGCCATCGAGTGCGCCGAGCAGCTCCTGGGACGCCCGGTGGCCGAGGGCGACGCGATCCACGATTTCATCCCCGACGCCAGCGATGACTTCGAGGCCGCGGTGGCTGGGGAGGCCCGGGTCATCGAGCGGTGCATCTCAGGGGCCGATGGGGTGGAGCGCTGGTTCGAGACCACCCACGCCCCGGTGGTCGACGACCACGGGGGCATCATCGGCGTCTGCCTCAACGCCCGCGACGTGAGCGAGCGGCGGCGCGGCGAGCAGGCGCTCCGGGAGAGCGAGGCGCGCTACCGCGACCTGTTCGACAACGCCAGCGATCTGGTCTGCACCACGGCGCTCGACGGGGCGTTCGTGTACGCCAATCGGGCCTGGCACGAGGCCGTCGGGTACGACCAGGAGGGACTCCCGGGCCGCCGGTTCCTGGACCTGGTGCACCCCGATGCCCGGGAACGCTACCTGGAGGTGGTGGAACGGGCCCAGGCGGGCGAGATGCTCACCCACGTGGAGCTCTCGCTGGTGACCGCGGCGGGGACGACGATCACCGTGGAGGGCAACATCGGTTGCACGCCCGCGGGCGGTGCCCCACCCCGAATCCGGGGAATCTACCGGGACGTGACCGAGCGGAAGCGGGTGGAGGAGCAACTCCGCCGCGCCGAGCGGATGCAGGCGGCCGGCCGCCTGGCCGGCGGGGTGGCGCACGAGGTCAATAACATGATGACGGGCGTCATCGGATTCAGCGAGTTCCTGCTTCGGAGCTTCGAGCCCGAGGACGAGCGCCGGCTGGAAGTGGCCGAGATCATCAAGGCCGGCACCCGCGCGGCCGACGTGACCCGTCAGTTGCTGGCGTTCACCCGCCAGCAGTTCCTCCGCCCCGAAGTCCTCCCGGTCAACACGGTGGTGCAGGAGCTCGACAAGATGCTGCGCCGCGTGCTGGGCGAGGACCAGGTGCTCGCGCTCGAGCTCTCGCCCGAAGCCGGCGAGATCCGGGTGGATCGCGGCCAGCTCGAGCAGGTGCTGGTCAACCTGATGCTCAACGCGCGCGACGCGATGGCCGGCCGCGGCCGCGTCACCATCTCCACCCGCGCCGTCGAGCTTGACGCGGCCTACGCGCAGCTCCATGCCGGGATCGGCATCCCGGCCGGATGCTACGTACAGCTCGCGGTCAGCGACACCGGACGCGGGATGGAGCGCGACATCCAGACCCGCATTTTCGAGCCGTTCTTCACCACCAAGCCCACCGGCCAGGGCACGGGCCTCGGCCTGTCGACGGCGTACGGCATCGTGAAGCAGAGCGAGGGGTTCATCTGGGTGTACAGCGAGCCCGGACTGGGCACCACGTTCAAGATCTACCTGCCGCGGGCCGGTGCCGCCCGCCCCGCGGCAGCCAACGGCGCCCGTCCGGCCGCCGCGCGGCGGGGGTCGGAAACGATCCTGATCGTGGAAGACGAGGAGATGGTCCGCTCGCTCGCGAGCCGCGGCCTGCGAGAGCACGGCTACACCGTGCTCGAGGCGCGGCACGGCGACGAGGCGATCGACCAGCTCGAGCGCGGCACCACGGGGATCGACCTGGTGATCTCGGACGTGGTGATGCCCGAGATGGGCGGCCGCGAGCTCGGGCGGCGGTTGGGGGCGCTCCGGCCGGCCCTGCCCATCCTGTTCATGTCGGGGTACACGGGGGAGGACGTCATCCAGCGCGGGCTGCTCGATCCCGGCGCGCCGTTTCAGCAGAAGCCGTTCACGCCGGAAGGGCTGGCGCGGAAAGTCCGCGAGATGCTCGATGCGGTCCGGGCCGCCGGTAGGAGGTGATCGGCCTCCCTCGGCGGGCGTCCGTCGGGGCCAGGCGGAAGTCGAGGTGATCGGCCCGGATGATGACGTACCCCCGGGGCGTGGAGAGCCGGGTGAGCCGCTCGCCCGCCATGTTGACCATCCGCTGGGTGACACCCGGAAAGATCGGCGCCACCTCGTACCACACCGACAGCGTCAGGTCCGGATATTTCCGCTGGTGTTCGGACCTCAGACGTGCCTGGACTCCGGCCACCTGGCCTCCCTAGTGGGCGTCCGCCGACAATCTATACGGCACGGCGCGCCGGACGGCAGCCGGCCCCGCGGTGGACATTCCGACGTTCCTTGTAGTGTCCATGCGAATGGATGTTCGTGGCATCCATCCCCCACCCGGACTGATCAGTCCCACATGCCGGAACTCCCAGGACGCGCCGCCCGTCATGGCCGGCTCCGCCAACTGCCTGATCGTCGATGACGAGCCGAGCGTCCGGCGCTCGCTCGTGCGAATGCTCCAGGCCCAGGGCTTCACCTGCTTCGAGGCCGGCAGCGGCCGCGAGGCCCTGGGCGTGCTGGAGCGCATCGGCGAGGCGCCGCTGGTCATCTCCGACATGCGCATGCCCGAGCTCGACGGGATCGGGCTGCTCGAGGCGGTCCGCCAGCGCTATCCCGGACACCTCGGTCATCATGCTCACCGGCATGGGGGAGACCACCACGGCGGTGGATTGCCTCCACATGGGCGCCGCCGACTTCCTGCTCAAGCCCATCTCCGTGAGCGAGCTGCAGGCGAGGGTCTCGCGCGTGCTGGAGAAGCGCGCGCTCGTGCTGCAGAACCGCTACTACCAGCAGAACCTCGAGCGCCAGGTGCACGAGCAGGCGCAGCGGATCCAGGAGCTGTTCCTCCAGGGCGTGCAGATGCTCGCCCGCGCGCTCGAGGCCAAGGACGCCTACACCCGCGGCCACTCGATCCGGGTGAGCCAGTATGCCGTGGGCACCGCCGCGGCAGCTCGGCTTCCAGGGCCGAGCCTCGACGGCATCCGGCTGGGCGGAGAGCTGCACGACATCGGGAAGATCGGCACGCGTGAGGCAGTGCTGCACAAGCCCGGCATGCTCACCGCCGACGAGTTCCGCCAGATCTCCGAGCACCCCGCGCTCGGCGAGCGGATGCTGTCGCCGCTGGCGCAGGAATCGCCCGACGTGCTGCGGATCGTGCGCTCGCACCACGAGCGGCTCGATGGCGGCGGCTTCCCCGACGGGCTGCGCGGCGAGAAGATCCCGATCGAGGCGCGCATCGTGGCGGTGGCCGACGCGTTCGACGCGATGACCACCGAGCGGCCCTACCGCGGGTCCCGCCCGCCCGAGCGCGGTGACGAGCTGCGCCGGGTGGCCGGCACCCAGCTCGATCCGACGGCGGTGGAGGCGTTCGTCGACGCCTTCCCCGACCCCGCGGAGCTGCCGCTCTCCGCCTAGCCCGCCCGCCCTCCTCCCGGTCGTCCTCGTCCTCGCGAACGGCATTCCCCGGCCTCGCCTTGGCCGCCCCGGCCAGCGCACGTAGCGGGCCTTGAACTCGTCCAGCTCCGCCTCCGTCAGATCCTCCAGGTCGGCCAGCGCGGTGTGCGCGCCCTTCACGGCGCGGAGCAGCTCGTCGAGCTTGATCTGCATGGCCACACTGTCGCGGTTCTGCGTGTTCTGAATCAGGAATACCATCAGGAACGTGACGATCGTCGTGCCGGTATTGATGACGAGCTGCCAGGTGTCACTGAAGTGGAAGAGCGGGCCGGTGACGGCCCAGAGCAGGATGACCAGAACGGCGAGCCCGAATGTGACCGGGTGGCCCGAGGCCCGTGCCGTCGCCTTCGCGAACCGGGTGAACCACTCGCCGATAGTCATTCGGACCTATATACCCTCTCAGCGGGGGACGGGGCTGTGGCGTGCCTCACTTGAGGAGTCGCGGGTCGCGACCGCGACCCGCGACTCCTAGAGCGAGCCCCCTCCGCTTGAGCCCGTGATACCGCGCCACCACCGCCTCCGCCGCCCCACCGGCGCCACGTCCAGGACCAGCACGCCGCGCCCGCGCATCTCCGCCAGGGCCGCCTCGCGCGCGCCGAGCAGCTCCTCGGCGGCCGCGCGCTCGAAGGCGCCCGCGGTCGCTGGCCGGCCGGCACGGAGGCCAGCGTCTCGAGCGCGGGATCGCGGAGGGTGACCGCGAGCGGAAGGTGCCGCGGCCGGAGCGTGGCGGCGTGCGCACGAGCGCCTCGCTCGCGGTCCGGTCGATCACGTCGGTGAAGAGGACGGTCAGGGCGCGCTTCCGGTTGTGGGCCGCGAGATAGCGGAACGCCGCCGGATAATCCGACTCGACCAGCCGGCCCTCGGTGCGGGCCAGCCCCTCGAGCACGGCGCGGAGCGCGCGGCGGCCGCGCGCCGGGGCAACATAGCGCTGGATCTCGTCGGCAAACACCATCAGGCCGACGTTGTCGTCGTGCTCCACCGCCGCGCGCGCGAGCTGGAGCGCGGCGGTGACGACCGACTCGAGCCGGGCCACGCCGTCCACTTCAGCCGTGAGCAGCCGTCCCGCGTCGATCACGATGAGCACCTGCTGCCGCCGCTCGTCCTCGTACTGGCGCGCGATCGGCTTCCCGCGTCGGGCCGTCGCCTTCCAGTCGATGATGCGGGTCTCGTCGCCGGGGACCCACTCGCGGAGCCCCTCGAACAGCCGGCCTTCGCCCGGCCGGCGGAGGTCGCGGAGGCCCGCCTCGCGCCGGCGCCGCGCCACCTGCAGCGGCAGGGCGCGAAGCGGCGCGTCCGGCACGGTCGGATACACGGTGACCGACCAGGGCAGCGCGCACCGTGCCCTGCCGCCAGGCGAGGCCGAGCGGCCCACGCAGCCGAAGCGCGAGCGCGCCGCCGTCACCGACGCCGCGCCGGGCAGGCACCAGCTCGAGCCGCTCGTCCAGACCTTCGCCCGGCGGCACCAGCAGGTGCCGGGTGGGCGTCGCGGCTCCACCGAGCGGGTCCGGCAGACGCTCGCGGACGTCGAGGCGCAGGGGGCGCCGGCCGCGGTGCCGCCAGCGGTAGCGCACGACGGCGGCGCGGCCGGCACGCGAACGCCGCGGGCGCTTCGCGGCTGATCTCGAGCGTTCTCGGTGCGGGCGTCGAGCACGAAATCCAGCGCCAGGGCCGCGATCCAGAGCAGGTCGAGCGCCGGCAGCAGACCCGCCGCGTGCGGCCACCGGAGCGCGGGGAGCACCGCCAGCGCCAGCAGGCCGGCCCCGATCAGCCAGCGCCGGGTGGGCACCACGATCACCTCGGCGCCTCGATCCTCTCGATGATGGCGTGGAGCGCGGTGTCCGCCGTGATGCCCTCCAGCTCCAGCTCGGGTGCCACCGTCACGCGATGCCGCAGCACCGCCGGCGCCAGTTCCTTGACGTCGTCCGGCACGACGTAGGCGCGCCCGGCGAGCAGCGCGGCGGCCTGCGCCATCTTGAGCAGCGCGACGCTGCCGCGCGGCGACGCGCCGAGCGTGAGCACCGGCGAGCTCCGCGTGGCGCGCACGATCGCGGTGATGTACCCGGTCAGGCTGGGCTCGACGCGTACGCGCCGCACCGCCCCGCGCAAGCGCGCCGAGGCCGGGCGCCGTCGGCCACGCGCTCGATCCCGTAGCTCGGCGGCAGGTCGGCCTCGAACCCGCCCAGCACCCGCTCGAGAATGCCCCGTTCCACCCGCTCGTCCGGATACCCCGCCAGCACCTTCACCATGAAGCGGTCGAGCTCCGCCTCGGGCAGCGGGTACGTGCCCTCGAACTCGATCGGGTTCTGCGTCGCGAACACCGTGAAGCTCTCGGGCAGCACGTGCGACACGCCGTCCACCGTCACCCGCCGCTCCTGCATCGCCTCGAGCAGCGCGGCCTGGGTCTTGGCGGGCGCGCGGTTGATCTCGTCGCCCAGGACGAGGTCGCCGAAGATCGGGCCCGGCCGGAAGGTGAAGGTCCCCGGCGCCGTGAGCAGGCTCACGCCGGTGATGTCGGACGGCATCAGATCGGGCGTGAACTGGATCCGGCGGAACTCGAGGCCGAGCGCCAGGCCGAGCGCGCGCACCAGCAGCGTCTTGGCGGTGCCCGGCACCCCCTCGAGCAGGACGTGGCCCCGGGCCAGCAGCGCCGCCACCGTTTCGCGCACCGCGGCGGGCTGGCCGAGCACCACGCCTTCGAGCGCGTCCACCAGGCGGAGCGCGGCCGCGGCGTGGGTCGCTGCCTCGTCGGAGTCGAGCTGCGTCGGCGTCGGGGGTCATGTCGGCGTGAGCTCCTCCCACAGGGTTTCGACGGCATCGGCGGCCCGCAGGACGTCGGTCGGCGCTCGGCCGGTCGGGCGCCGATCGCCGTGAGCGTCGTCGAGCGCCGCCGCCCGCGCGGAGTGCGGACGGCGGCGCCAGGCTCGTCAAGCCACGCGTCCATCCCGCCGCGCGACGCGCTCGCCCGGGCGGGAGAGCCGGCGGCGGAGCCCCTGAACCAGGAGGCCCACCGCCACGTCGTGCCCCCGCGCGGCGGCGAGCGCGGTCGCGAGCGCCCGCACGTGCTCGAGCGGCGAACGGCGCCGCCGCTCGATACCGGCGCGGACCGGCCCGAACCGGACGCCGCGGCGAGCAGCGCGATCACGCCCACCCCCGCAAGCTGCAGGACGGCCCACCCCCAGGGTGAGTGGAAGGTCCACTCGAACGCGGCGCCGGCGAGGGTCCGCGACGCGTCGAAGCCCTGATGGTATTCGTCCACCACCATCCGGTCGTAGCGCGGCACGACCAGCCCCAGGGCGAACGGCCCCGCGCCCGTCTCCCGGAGCGCCCGATTCGGGAACAGCCGGTCGTCCGCCACGAGCGTCACGGTGCGGCCATCCTCCAGCGCGGCGCGCACGGCCACCGGCTGGCCGCCGGTGGTCCGGAGCAGCGTATCCACCGCACCGGCCGCCGGCGCGGTGCAGCGCACCGGGGCGCGCCTCGGCGCCACCGGACGAGTCCACCGCGACGCTCGAGCTCCGCCGGCGCCAGCACGGCGCGGACGCGGGGAAGCGGGCGCCTCGGGCCGGCGGCGGGCGCCGAACCGGCAGCGAATCACGGAAGCGCGGCCGGACATCCCAGCCCAGGCAGCGGAACGCCGCTCCCGCGCCGGGCCCGGCGAGCAGGAGATCGGCCCGGAGCACCGGCCACCACCGCGCCCTCGCGCGGGTCGAGCGACTCGCTCGGGCCGAGGAACGCCACCAGCGGTGCGGTGGCCGGCGACGCTGTCGAGCGCTGCCGAGCGGCCGGCGGAAGCCGCTCGACCCGGACGCCGAGCCGCGCGAGCGCCTCGGCGAAGCCGCGCGCGCCGGCGGGCCCGGCCAGGAAGGTGGAGCGGCGCGGATCGGCGTCGGTCAGCCGCGCCCGGCCGAGCCCGAGCAGTCCCGCCGCCACGGCCAGCGCCAGCACCAGCACGGCGCCGAGCGCGAGCTCAGCGCGCGGCCGCATGCCAGGGCCGGCGCGATGGTCCTCGCGCCAGCGGCGGTAGTCGTCGGGCGCCGCACGGGCCGCCCGCCGAACGACGTGCGCGTAGAGCGCACTGAACCAGCGCGCGGAGCCGCTCCCGGTCCTCGGCGCGCGAGTCGCGCCTCGCGGGCGCACTCCGCCGGCGTCTTGCTCGGGTGATAGCGGAGCAGCCCCTGCGCTCTCGAGCGTGAGCGCCAGGCCGACGAAGGCGAGCTGGAGCGCCTCCGCGATCCGGCCCGCGGCCGCGGCGCGGTCGGCCGCGCGGCAGGTACCACGCCGCGTCGCGCGGCTCGCGCCGGCCGCGGGCGGGCCCGCCGTCGCCCGGGACCGCCGCGCCGCGCACCGTGCGCCACACGACCCAGGCGCCGTGCGCCAGCACCAGCGACCAGCACGATCAGCAGCGCGAACACGAGCAGGCGGAACGCCGCGGGATTGTCGGCCCGGAGGCCGTCGAGCCAGTCGCCCAGGCGCTGCCACCACTCGCGCAGCAAGCGCTCCGGTGCCGGCATCTCGGCCCAACGGTACGCGGGCGACGGCGAACACGCTGTCGAGCGCCGCGCGAAGCGCGGCGGGTGGGGTCGGCCGCGCGTGGTCCGGGCGTCACGCCGTCTGAAGCTGCGACGCCAGCAGCTCCAGGTCGAAGCCTTCCTTGCGAACCCGCAGATCGTAGTAGGTGACGGTGAGGACGCAGTAGAAGAGCGGATAGATGAACATCTGCACCAGTCCGCCGATGGCGAGGCCCACGACGGCGCGACCATCGTCGGCCCGAGGCCGCCGCCGGGGCTGCCGGGCAGCGCCAGCGCGATGAGGCCGCTGATCGCGAGCACCGGCACGTAGAGCAGCACCAGCAGCGTCACCCCGAGCCCGAACATGCGCCAGCGCGACCCGCGGGTCAGCTCCCAGGAGCGGGACAGCGCGCCGCTGGCGCTCGGCCCGGGCTCGAGCACCACGGCCGGAATGGCGAGCGCCAGGCCCACGGCCAGGATGACGCCCGGGAACGATCAGCAGCATGAATCCCAGCCCCACCGCCAGCGCCATCAGCAGCGAGCACGACCAGGACCCGGCCCATGTACGGGCGTGGCCCGGTTGAGCGCCTCCGCGGGCCAGATCGGCCGGCCCAGATAGCTCTCCGAGACGATGAACACCGTGGCCGCGGTAGCCACGAGGTTGAGCACCACCAGGCTCGAGCAGGTACAGCAGCGCGAGCGTCAGGTTGGCGAACAATCCGCCGGCGGCCTCGAGGAACAGCCGCAGCACCAGCGGCATCCCGGTGCACACCAGCGCCACCGTCGGCCAGCGCGCCGAAGTGCCGGCGGTAGAGAGTAAACGACGTGTCGAGGATCTCGCCCGCGCTGAGCGGGCGGAGCATGGGAGGCGTCATGGGCGAAAAGATATTACAATCGCTGCATGCCCGCCCCGCGCGACGCGCTCCCGCCGACTACCGCCAGCACCTGGAGATCGAGACCCCCGAGCACGTCGTGCTCGATCTCGAGATCGCCGGCATCGGCATCGCGGGCGCTGGCGGCGGTGCTCGACATGCTGATTCTGGTCGGCGGGTTCTGTCGCGGTCGTGCTCATCGTGCGGCATCCTCGCGGGGTTCGGCCTCACCTTCGGCCGCGCTGGCGCCCTGCTGCTGCTGCTCGGCGGCTTCGTGGTCGTGGAACGGCTACTTCATCCTGTTCGAGGGGCTGCGCGCGGGGCCAGACGCCCGGGAAGCGGCTCGCCGGGCATCCGCGTCGTCATGGACACCGGACATGCCGGTGACGCTCGGCGCGGCCGCCGCGCGGAACCTGCTTCGGCTCGCCGACTTCCTTCCGCCGCCCTATCTCATCGGCCGCTGCTGGTCGCGTTCCATCCGCGCGGGAAGCGGCTGGGGGACCTGGTGGCCGGCACCGTCGTGACCCGGGACCGACCCCGAGGAGCCGGCGGCGCGCCGCGGCGCCAGCCCGCGCTGGTCAGGAGCCGCCCTCCATTCCCGGAGCTGGACGACGAGGAGTTCCGGCTGCTGGCGCAGTTCGCCGCGCCGCCAGGCGCGAGCTCGCGCCCGCGGCGCGGATGCGGCTCGGCGCCGGGCTCGCCGCCCGGCTGGTCGGGCATCCGGCCGCGCGCCGGGCCAGAGCGATCTCGCCCACCTGCTCGCCCTGCACGCGCGCGGAGCTGGCCCGCCGCCAGGGCGGCCTCTCCGCGCGCGGGGCGGCCGGGCGCCGGCACCCGGTTCGCCGCGCAGAAGCGCGAGCGCTGGGACGAGTTCGAGCGGCTGGCGGACCGCGCCGCGCGCCAGGGCCTCGACAGCTTCGCCTCGCACGAGCTGCCCGACTTCGCCGCCCGCTACCGCGAGGTCGCGGCCGACCTGGCGCGGGCGCGCACCTACCGCGCCGACCCGGCCACGCTGGTCGCGTCTCGAGCGGCTGGCGGCGGCGGGCCACAACGCGCTCTACCGGGACGAGCGCGAGCACCTGGCGGCGGCTCTGGGTCGTGCTGGCGCGCGAGTGCCCGGCGGCGGTGGTCGCAGGCGCGCGCGCTACGTGCTGCGTGGCGTTCCTCACCTTCATGATGCCGGCGGCGGCCGGGCTTCATGGTGCTGCACGAGCGGCCGGCCCTGGCGGCCGAGCTGCTGCCGGACGTGATGCTCCGGCGGGCCGAGGCGGGCGCGCCCGGAAGGCCGCCGGCCAGGGCTACGTGGACGTGGCGGCGGAGGATCGGCCGCTCATGGCGTCGGGCATCATCACCAACAACGTGCGGGTGGCGATCGCCTGCTTCGCGGGCGGCGTCTTCCTCGGCGTGGGGTCGCTGGTCCTGCTGGCCTACAACGGCCTCGTCGATCGGCGCGTTCGCCGGCCACTTCGCCAACGTGGGGCTGCTCGGACTACCTGCTGACGCTTCATCCTGGGCCACGGCGCGCTCGAGCTGTTCGCCATCTGGGTGGCCGGGCGCGGCGGGCTTCCTGCTGGGCCGCTCGGTCGTGGCCCCGGGCGACGCTGAGCCGGGCCGACGCGCTGGTCGCTGAGCGGGCGGCGTGGCGGTGCGGATGCTCGGGCGCGACCGCGGTGCTGCTGGTGGTCGCGGGCATGATCGAGGGGTTCATGTCGGCGGGGGGCTGCGGCCTGGGCGCCCGGCTGCGCGGCGAGCGCGGCCAGCCTGGCGCTGCTGGCGGCCTATCTGGTGAGCGGGCGTCAGATTTCGCGCAGCATCGTCCGCATCCGGATCGCCAGCGCCTCGATCTCCCGGAGGCTGGTGACCGTCGCGGGATCGATCTGGGGCTCGTTCAGCAGCAGCAGCTGGGTCTCGGCCAGCAGGGCGGAGAGCGGATTGGAGAGGTCGTGCCGGAGCTTGCTCAGCCGTTCGGCGTCGGACATGTGATCTAGGCCAGCGACAGGTAGAGCGCCCGCAGGTGATGTTCGGGCAGGCTGCGACCGACTGCCACAGCTCGGCTCGACCGCCGCAGAAGATGTCGGCGGTCTCGCGAGCGGCCGTCGGGTCGATGAACGGAGCGGGCGCGCCAGTGCCGTCATCGTCCGGCGACGTCAGGTGGATGGCGATGAGTTGGTCGGAGAGGCGGAGGGGGGAAGTTCGTGGAGGACGGGGTCCCGGGCGGCGGTGACCGGTAGGGCTGAGCCGTCATCGAGTGCCTCCGGAGGGATGCAGTGTGTCAAAGATCGTACGGGACTGGAAGTTATGCAATGCGGACACCCCCTCTTGACTGGCGTTCACGGCGCACTCTAAGTTGAAGTGCTTCTTGGGTCGGCAGGAAACTCCCCGTCACAGCCCGTGCACCGCCCGCTCCGTTCTCCGGGGCCTACATCGGACACGCCTGACCATCGTCCAACCTCTCAGGGTGCTACCTCATTTCTTCCCACCGCCCGCCGCATCGCCCGGCCGGGCCCGCCTGTCTGGAGTCTTGTCCGTGGATATCGCTGAGCTGAAGCAGAAGTCGGTCGCGGAGCTGCACACGCTGGCTGAGCAGTTGAACATCACCAACTACTCCGGCCTCCGGAAGCAGGACCTGATCTTCCGCATCGAGCAGTCGCTCCTCGACTCGGACACGGTCATCCGGGGCGAGGGGGTGCTGGAGATCCTGCCCGAGGGCTACGGCTTCCTCCGCAGCCAGGACTGGAACTACCTGTACGGTCCCGACGACATCTACGTCTCCCCCAGCCAGATCAAGCGGTTCGACCTCCGCACCGGCGACACGGTCATGGGCCAGGTCCGGCCGCCCAAGGAGGGCGAGCGGTACCTGGCCCTGCTCAAGGTCGAGCAGGTCAACTTCGAGGAGCCGGAGAAGACCAAGCACCGGATCGCGTTCGACAACCTGCGGCCGCGCTACCCGGACGCCCGCATCCGGCTGGAGCGGAAGAACGGCGACCTCTCGCATGCGGGTGGTGGACCTGCTCTCGCCCACTCGGCAAGGGCCAGCGCGGCCTGATCGTGGCGCCGCCCAAGGCCGGCAAGACGATCCTGATGCAGAAGCTGGCCAACGCCATCAGCGAGAACCATCCCGGAGATCGTCCTCATCGTGCTGCTCATCGACGAGCGGCCCGAGGAAGTCACCGACATGGAGGAGAACGTCAAGGCGGAGGTCATCTCCTCCACCTTCGACGAGCCGGCCGACCGCCACGTGCAGGTGGCCGACATGGTCATCGAGAAGTCCAAGCGCCTGGTGGAGCACGGCCGGGACGTGGTCATCCTGCTCGACTCGATCACCCGCCTGGCCCGGGCCCACAACGTGGTGGTGCCGCACTCGGGCAAGATCCTCTCGGGCGGTGTCGACGCCAACGCGCTGCAGAAGCCCAAGCGCTTCTTCGGCGCGGCCCGCAACATCGACAAGGGCGGCAGCCTGAGCATCATCGCCACCGCGCTGATCGACACCGGCAGCCGCATGGACGAGGTGATCTTCGAGGAGTTCAAGGGCACCGGCAACTGGAGCTGGTGCTCGACCGGCGCCTGGCCGACCGGCGCATCTACCCCGCCATCGACATCCAGCGCACCTCGACCCGCAAGGAAGAGCTCCTCATGGACAAGGACGAGCTCAACCGGGTCTACCTCCTGCGCAACTTCCTGGCGGACATGCCGCCGGTCGAGGCGCTCGAGTTCCTGCTCGAGCGGATGAAGCGGACCAAGAACAACAAGGAATTCTTCGCGACGATGGCGCAGTAGCGGTGAGAGGGAGCGGTAAGAGGTGAGAGGTGGCGCTGAGGCGTGGCTCTTACTCCCCACCGCTCACCTCTTACCGCTCACCTCTTACCGCTTACCTCTCACCCCACTACCATGCTTCCCCTTCATGGCCGCCTGCTCGCCGTGGACTGGGGCGACGTGCGGATCGGCCTGGCCGCTGAGCGACGAATCCCAGGTGCTCGCCTCGCCGCTCGAAGACGCTGAGTCCGACGGCCCGGCAAGCGGTTCCCGATGCCCCGGTTCCTCGAGCTGGTGGCGGAGCACCGGCCGGTCGGGGTCGTGGTCGGCCTGCCGCTGACCGGCGAAGGCGCGGAGGGGGCCAGCGCCGCTCGCGGCCCGCGAGCTGGCGGCGTCGATCGAGCGGCGCACCGGCCTGCCGCTCGAGCTGTGGGACGAGCGGATGAGCACGGCGCGGGCCCTGGGCGCCATCCGGGAGCAGGGCGGCAGCACTCGCGGCCGTCGCGAGGAGGTCGACGCTCTGGCGGCGGCGGTCGTGCTGCAGCATATCTGGAGGCGAGGAGAGCCCGGAGGCCGGAGGCGGCGGAGGACACGGACCGGTGAGACCGAGCAAGTTGGGCGCCGCGGCACTCCTCGGGCTCGGCCGGCCTGCAGCCGGCAGCAACGCCGCGCCCGAGCGCGTCACGTTGCCACCAGGCGCCAGCTTCGGCGCCGTGACCGATACTCTGGCCGCGCACGGCGTCATTCGCAGCCGGCGCGTGTTCAAGCTCATCGCGCGGCTCCGGGGCGTGGACCGCTCAGTCCAGGCCGGGGTTTACGAGTTCCCGCCCGGCACCAGCGCCTGGAAGGTGCTCGACGTGCTCGCCAAGGGCGCCGCCGTCTCGCGGAAGTTCACCGTTCCCGAAGGACTCACGATCCCGGAGATCGCGGCCCTCGCCGCCGAGCGGCTCGGCCTCGCCGAGGACACGGTGCTGCCAGGCGGCGAACGGCGCCAGGGCCGCAAGCGCCTTCCTCGGCTTCCCGGTCCGATCGTTCGAGGGCTTCCTCCGACCGGAGACCTACATGCTGCCGATGGGGATGCGCGGCCGCCGAGCTGGTCCGGATCATGGCCGAGGCGTTCAAGGCGGGCTGGGAGCCGGCCTGGACGCGCGGCTCGACTCGCTCGGCATGACCCAGCTCCAGCTGGTCACCCTGGCCTCGATCGTGGAGGGCGAGGCGCGGGCGGACGACGAGCGCGAGACGATCGCCGGCGTCTATCACAACCGGCTCCGGATCGGGATGGCGCTGCAGGCCGATCCTACCGTGCAGTACGCCTCTCCCTCGCCACCGGGAAGCGGAAGCCCCGGCTGTACGAGAAGGACTATCAGTTCCCGTCACCGTACAACACCTACCTGCACCCCGGCCTCCCACCCGGGCCCGGTCAACTCGCCCAGGCGCCGGAGCCTCGAGGCCTCGCTCTACCCCGCGCCGGTGCCGTATCTCTATTTCGTGGCCGGCCCCGATGGGCGGCACCTGTTCGCCAGGACCTACGCCGAGCATCTGCGGAACATCGCAACGCTACGGCGTGGCCGGTAACGCGGCGTCCACTAACAACGGGGTTGGTTATTCACCACAGAGGCACAGAGGGCACAGAGGACCACGGAGAAAGCAAATAAATGTTGCTCTCCTCTGTGCCCTCTGTGCCTCTGTGGTGAATCGGACTCCAATACCACCAGGGTACGCGAGTCAGGACGAACCCCCGAGCGCCCACGCCTCCGCATACCGAGCCGTAGATCCCCGCACGTCCGGGCCGTCCAGGATACCGGAGACCACCGCTACCCCGCTCCCACCCGCCCGCCGTACCAGCGGCACGTCCGTGGGCTGGACGCCGCCGATCGCCAGGCACGGCCGGCCGCGGGCCAGCAGCGCCAGCCGGGCAAAGCCAACCTCGCCCAGGCCCGCGCCGGCGTCGGGCTTGGTGCCCGTGACGCGCCACGGCCCGATCCCCCAGTAGTCGGCACCCCCCGCGGTCATCGCTTCGGCGTCCGACCCGACCGACGCGCCGATCAGGAATCCGGGCGGCGCGATCCGCCGCGCGAGCGCGACCGGCAGGTCATCGGCGCCGAGGTGGACGCCCGCCGCACCGGCCGCGATCGCCACGTCAAGGCGGTCGTTGACCAGCACCGGGATCGTCAGCGCCGACACCAGGGCCCGCGCGAGTGCGACCTGCTCCCGGGCGGGTGCGTTCTTGAGCCGGAGCTGCACGGCGTTCGCCCCACCCGCCGCCGCCGCGAGCGCCAGGGAAACCACCTCCCGTCCCGCGAGCAGCCGGTCGTCGGTAACGAGCATCAGCCGAACCGACGACACTACATTAGGTGCCATGACGACCGCGATACCTCGCCTCCAGGGAATCCGCGGGGCCACTACGGTGGACCGCAACGATGCCGCTGAGATCCTCGCGGCGACCGACGAGCTGCTGCGCACCCTCATCGAGGCGAACGGCCTCGAGCCTGACGACATCGTGAGCGGGCTGTTCACGGTGACCCGCGACCTCGACGCGGCGTTTCCCGCGCGCGCCTCGGAGGAATATGGGTGGAACATCGTGGCCCTGCTCCACGCCTCCGAGATCCCGGTGCCGGGATCGCTGCCCAGGTGCATCCGGCTTCTGGTCCACGCCTACACCACCCGCGCCCGCCCGGAAATCAAGCATTGCTATCTCCGAGGGGCCACCGTCCTCCGGCCCGATCGGGCGTGACGCCGGTCCGGGTCACCGCGCGAGGCGCCGGACGCTGGGCGCGCGGGCATCCTTGGATCTACCGGAGCGATGTGCAGGAGGATCGCGCGCCCGCGGGCCTCGTGCCCGTCCACGATCCCCGAGGTCGCTTCATCGGCCAGGCACTCCACTCACCCGCCTCCGAGATCCGGCTTCGCCTGCTCGAGCGCAGCGAGCGGCCCGTGGACCAGACCTGGTGGCGCGAGCGGCTTGCCGCGGCGGCCGCGCGGCGGGTCGGGATCGACGCGACGGCGTATCGTCTGGTCCATGGCGAGGCCGACGCGCTCCCCTCGCTGATCGTGGACCGCTACGACCGCTGGCTCGTGGTCCAGCTTCTCTCGGCCGGGCTCGAGACGATGCGGGCCGACATCGTGGACGCGCTCGACGACCTCTGCCGGCCCGCGGGCATTCTGCTCCGGAACGACGCGGCCGTGCGCCGGCGTGAGGGCCTCGATGAGGCGGTGACGCTGGCCCGGGGCGAGGTGCCGCGCGCCATCGAGGTGCGCGAGGGTGGTGTCCGCTACCTCGCCGCGCCGTGGGACGGGCAGAAGACGGGCGCCTTTCTCGACCAGCGGCCGAACCGTCTGCTGGCAGGCGCGATCGCGCGTCCGGGCGGGCGGGCGCTCGACTGCTTTGCGTATCACGGCTCGTTCGCGCTCCATCTCGCCGGCCGGGCGGCGACGGTGCTGGCGCTGGACGCGAGCCCGGAGGCGCTCGAGCGGGGTGTCGCGAACGCCGCGCTCAACGGACTCGGCAACATCGAGTGGCGCGAGGGCGACGCGTTCGAAACTCTTCGCGCCTTCGCCCGTGAGCGCGAGCGGTTCGATACCATCGTGCTCGATCCGCCCGCCTTCGCCAAGCACCGGGCCGCGGTGGCGGGGGCCCTGCGCGGGTATCACGAGATCAATCTCCGGGCGATGCGCGCCCTGGCGCCCGGCGGCACGCTTCTCACCGCCAGTTGCTCCTTCCATGTCCGCCTCCCGGAGTTTCTCGCCATGCTGACCGAGGCCGCCGCGGACAGTGGCCGCCGCATCTTTCTCCGCCAGGTGCTCGGGCAGGGGCAGGATCACCCCGAGGTGCTGACGATTCCGGAGACGAGCTACCTCAAGGCCGCGGTGCTCCAGGCGGAGTGAGTCCGCCCGCGTCCGTCACCCTTCCGTCTTTCTTCGCGTTGACACCACCGCCCCCGCTGACGACCTTGCAACACGCTCCATGCACACCGCCTCTCCCTGCATCCCGCCCGCACCCGTGACGTCGCGCGCCGTCGGCGCCGAGGCGTCATGCTGAGCGCCGCGCAACTGCGCGCCACCCAGCACCGCAGGCGATCGCCGTATTCAGAAAAGCAGTACTATCAGGAGTACATCCTCCAGCGCATCGAGGGCTACAAGAATTCGATCGGCCGCGACGAGCTGCTGCGGCTGGGCGACGAGGCCGCCTCCGAGCTTCAGGCGGCCGCTGAGGGGCAGTTCGTCCTGACCGAGGTGCTCATGCTCGAGTCGGTGGACCGGCTGATCATGAAGCGGCTCTCGCTGCGGCCCTACAGTCACTGGCGGCGCCAGTTCATGAAACTCCGCCTCGCGCAACGCACCCCGACTCACTGGGGGCTCGAGCCCACGTCGCCGCTCGCCCGCCTGCTGCCCCGGGTCGAGGCGGGTGACGTGAGCCTCGTCGTGGGTAGCGGCGCCGAGCCCGCGGCGTACCTGCTCGCCGCGCACGACGCCACGGTGACGTTTCTGGCTGGCGAGCTCGGCTGCGTCGAGCGGGTGGAATCGCGCATCGCGGCGGAGGCCCTGGGCGGCGCGTTCGAGGGCTACGTCGCCCAGGCCGGGCCGTGCCTGCCGGAGTTCCTCGACATCTGCACCGGATTTCATCTGGTGGTGCTCGACCCCGGAGCGCTCGCCGGCCTCCGCGCCACCTGTCGTCTCGGATTCGTCGCCGATCTCCAGCAGCGGAGCCGGCCGGGCAGCGTCCACGTCATTCTCCCGACCTGCCCTCGGCTCGCCCCGGAGGCCCTGCTGGCGTTTTACGACGGCTGGACGATCGAGGAGGAGCCTAGGCGTCGGCGCCGCTCGGGCGGGGGCCGGCGCCCCGACGGGCTGGTCCTCTCCAAGCCGGCGTGTCCCGGCGACACGGCGTAGCCGCCTCGCGCGTCGAAAGGACGCGGACGCGCACCCGCTCTTCCGATTCAACTGCTTACTACAGCAACACTTCCACCGCTGATGGAGGCGGCACGATCGGTGCGCCACCGGGCGACGTCTCTCGAGTCACCCCGGCAGACGAGGATGGCCACCATGCGCGCTCCACTCGCTCCCCCCGAACCCGCCCACGGCATCGTCATCAAGAGTGGCGCGCCCACCCCGAAGCCGGTGCGATTCTGGGCCTACATGTGGGCCGCCGACGAGGATAGCGGCGACGAACACTGGCACCAGCGCGTGCCGACCGAGCACGCCGCCTAGACGAAGGGTCGGGCACGGCGCATCCACGTGCGCTCCCTGCGCGGCCCGAAACGCCCCCGGACTCCGGTCCGGGGGTGTTTGTATTTGGTGAGCGGCCCTTGCTCCTGCCATGGGAGAGGTCTAGAATCGAAGGAGACACCTCCTTCCGACCGCAGAATTGGTTCCCATGCCGACTCTTACGCTGAACGGGGCCGCCGTCCCCTTTGAACCCGGCGCCACCATTCTCGAGGCCGCCCGCGCCGCGGGCGTCGATATCCCCACCCTCTGCTGGTATCCCAAGCTCCCCATCGTCGGCAACTGCCGGGTCTGCCTCGTCTCGGTCCAGGGCCAGGGGAAACTGCTGCCGGCCTGTGCCACGCCGGCAGTCGAAGGCATGGTGGTGGAAACCGAGGCCCCCGCCGCCGTGGAAACCCGGCGCGGCGTGCTGGAGCTGTTGCTGGAGCGCTATCCGGGCGAGCACCTGTCCAACGGCGGCCGCGCCCACCCGCGGAACGAGTTCGAGCGCTACGTCGTGCAGTACGATGTCCCCGTGCGCGAAACTCGCGAGCTCCCGCTCCGCGAGGGCGACGACCGGCCGGGCGACGTGATGATCCAGCACGACATGAGCACCTGTATCCTCTGTACCCGCTGCGTGCGGGCCTGCGAGGACATCCAGGAAGTCGGGGTGCTCGACGTCGCGCTACCGGGGCGAGCACGCCCAGATCATCGTCGGCGGCGACGGCGATCCGGACCATGCCGGCTGCACCTGGTGCGGCGAGTGCGTACGCGTCTGCCCCACCGGCGCGATCTTCGAGTTCATTCCCCAAGCAGCGCTTCGGCTCCGAGGCCATTCGCGAGCCCGATCGAGGTGGTCCGGTCGGTGTGCCCGTACTGCGGCGTCGGCTGCCAGATCGATATTCACGTGAAGGCCGGTCAGATCATGCGGGTCACCTCGCCCTGGCATCGAGGAATACACGCCCAACCAGGGCTCGACCTGCGTGAAGGGCCGGTTCGGCTACGACTTTCCCCAGCACCGGGACCGGCTCACGGCCCCGCTCATCCGGAAGGGATGGATGTAGCGACGGGCGGAGGTGGAACTGGACCGGAGAGTGGCCGCGCCATCGCGAGGGCCCGTGGACACGGTCGAGGAGATGGGCGAGCGCGACAAGCCGCGTCCTCCGCGGCGCAGCGTCGGCAAGCCGCCGCAGACCGGTGTGCCCCGGCAGGAGGAATACGACGTCCGTGACCGCGCGGCGACCCCGGCCGACTGGTACAGCGCGTTCCGCGAGGCCACATGGGAAGAGGCGCATGAGCCTCGCCACCCAGGAGCTGCTCCGGATCCGCGACAGCGCGGCTCCCGAAGCCTTGCCGCCCTCTCCTCGGCCAAGTGCAGCAACGAGGAGAACTACGCGTTCATGCGGATGGTCCGCGCGGCGTTCAGGACCAACAACGTGGACCATTGCACCCGGCTGTGCCACTCGAGCTCGGTGGCGGCGATGAGCCGCGCGCTCAATACGCTCCGCCGCCTCCGGCTCGATGCGCGAGCTGGAGGAGGCCTGCGACGTCATCTTCATCTCGGGCGCCAACACCACCGAGACCCACCCGGTCTTCGGCGCGCTGATCAAGCGGGCCGTGAGCAAGGGCGCCAAGCTCATCGTGGCCGACGTCCGCCGCACTGAGCTGGCGGAGCTGGCCGATATCCACCTGCAGATGCTGCCCGGCACCGACGTCGCGCTGTACAACAGCATGCTGCACCACATCATCGCCGCGGGGCTGTGCGACGAGGTGTTCATCGCCGCGCGGATGCACGACTTCGAGGCGGTGAAGGCGAGCGTGGCGGCCTACTCGCCCGAGGTCGGCGCCAAGATCACCGGCATCCCCGCGGAGACGATCCGCGCGGCCGCGGAGCTCTACGCGCGCGGCCCCAGGACGTCGACGCTCTGGGCCATGGGCCTGACCCAGCACAATACCGGCACCGACATCGTCGCCAGCCTGCTCAACCTCATGCTCGCCTGCGGCATGATCGGCCGGTGGGGCGCCGCCATGATGCCGATCCGTGGGCAGAACAACGTCCAGGGCGCGAGCGACGTCGGCGCCATCCCGTACGCCTACACCGATTATCGCCCGGTGACCGACCCCGCCAATCGCGCCGAGTACGCCCGTGCGTGGGGCGTGCCCGAGGAGCAGTTGTCGCTCGAGAACGGGATGATGGTCACCGAGATGGTGCAGGACGACAGCCCGATCCGCGGCTTGTACGTGTTCGGTGAAAACCCGGTCATCTCGGACCCGAACATCTCCCACGCCGAGCACTGGGTCCGCGGCCTGGAGTTCCTGGCGGTCCAGGACCTGTTCCTGACCGAGACCGCGCGCTGGGCGGACGTGGTGTTTCCCGGCTCGTCCTTCGCCGAGAAGTCGGGCACCTTCGTGAACACCGACCGGCACATCCAGCTCACCGAGGCCGCGCTTCAGCCGCCCGGCCAGGCGCGGCGGGACCTCGACATCATTATCGAGCTGAGCAATCGGCTCGGGCTCCCGACCGCCTGGCGCGGTCCGGGTGACGTGATGCGGGAGATCGCCTCGGTGACGCCGTCCTGGCGCGGCGTGAGCTACGAGCGGCTCGAGCACCGGCGCTCGATCCAGTATCCGGTCCCGACGCCCGACTCCGACGGCACCGCGTTCCTCTTCGCCGACGGTTTCCCCACCGAAGACAAGCGCGGGCGGTTCGTCCCGGTCGAGTTCCTCGCGCCCGACGAGCTGCCGAGCGATGAGTACCCCTACTTCCTGAATACCGGCCGCCAGATGTATCACTGGCACACCGGCACCATGACGCGGCGGTCCGAGGGGCTCGACTCGCGCGAGCCGGTGCCGATCGTCGACCTGAATCCCCGCGACGCGCTGGACCTCGGCGTCGGCGAAGGCGACCTGGTGCGAGTGACCTCCCGCCGCGGCAGCATCCTGATCGGCGTGCGGATCTCCGACCGGCAGGCGCGCGGCCAGATCTTCATCCCCATGCACTACCGCGAGGCCGCGGCCAATCTGCTTACCAACCCTCAGCTCGACCCCTACGCCAAGATCGCCTCGTTCAAGGTGAGCGCGGTCCGGATCGAGCCGGCCCGGGAGGCGGCGGTGGTGCGGTAAGCGGTAAGCGGTGAGAGGTAAGCGGTGAGCAGCAAGATGTAACGCGTGCGAGGCGAGCAAGAGGCGTCTGCGACGGAGCCGCGAGCGAGGGACACCTCTTACCTCTTACCTCTCACCGCTTACCGCTTACCGCTTACCGCTCACCTCCGTATCCCACGTCCGAGGTTCGATGCGCGCACTCGTCAAGGCAGCTCCGGGCCCCGGCATGGTCCTGCAGGATGTTCCCGTGCCGCGCTGCGGCCCCAGCGATGCCCTCATCCGGGTCCACCATGCGGGCGTCTGCGGCACCGACCTGCATATCTGGGAATGGGATCACTGGGCGAGCGGGCGGCTCCGGCCACCGGTCGTCGTGGGCCACGAGTTCGCCGGAGAGATCGTGCAGCTCGGCCGGGAGGCCGACGCGGCCGGACTGCTCGCGGTGGGCGACCTGGTCACGGCCGAGGGGCACATCGTCTGTGGGCACTGCCTGCAGTGCCGCCTCGGCGCGGGCCATCTCTGTCAGCGCACCCAGATCATCGGGGTGGACCGGGACGGGGCCTTCGCCGAATACATCGCGATGCCCGCGTCCAACGTCATGCGGCTCGATGGAATCCCCACGGAGATCGGCGCCATCATGGACCCCATGGGGAACGCGGTCCACACCGTGCTCGAAGCCTCCGTGCCGGGCAGTACCGTGCTCGTGCTCGGCTGCGGGCCGATCGGCTGCTTTGCCGTGGGGGTGGCCCGCGCCGCCGGCGCCTCGCTCGTCATCGCGAGCGACTTCAATCCCATGCGGCTCGACATCGCCGCGCGGATGGGCGCGCACGTGACCTTGAACGCCGGCAGCGACGACGTCCTGGGCCGCGTCCGTGAGCTCACCGGCGGTGATGGCGTGGACCTCGTCTGCGAGATGAGCGGCCACCCGAGCGGCCACGCCCAGGCGTTCGCCGCGGCCCGGCTCGGCGGACGCGTCAACCTGCTCGGCACGCCGAGCCGCGCGACCGAAGTCGACTTCGCGCGGGACGTCATCTTCAAGGGGCTCACGCTCTACGGCGTCACCGGCCGGAAGATGTATCAGACCTGGCACCAGATGCGCCGCTTCCTGCGGGCCGGCCAGCTCGACCCCCGCCCCGTCATCACCCACCGCTACCCGCTCGAGTGCATCGCCGAGGCGATCCAGGTGATCAAGGCCGGCCAGGCGGGCAAGGTGATTCTGGACATCGGCACATGAGCAGCGCCTTCGAGCAGCGGCTCGAGCACGAGCTCGAACAGTTCATCAGCGACGGCGTCTACAAGCGGCTCAATTACCTGGAGACGCCGCAGGACGCCCGGGTCACGATGGAGGACCGGGGCGAGGTCATCATCCTCTCGTCGAACAACTATCTCGGCCTCTGTAACGAGCCCGAGGTGATCGCCGCGGGCAAGGCCGCGACTCGAGCGCTATGGGGCGGGAACGGCGTCGGTGCGGTTCATCTGCGGCACCTACACCGTGCATCGGGCGCTCGAGGCCGCCTGCGCCCGGCTCGTCGGCACGGCCGCCTCGCTGAGCTTCGTGAGCGCCTGGAACGCCAACGAGGCGCTGCCCGCCACGGTGCTCGGCGAGCGGGACATCGTGCTGAGCGATCAGCTCAACCACGCGTCCATCATCGACGCCGGCCGCCTCGCCAAGTCCATCGCCAAGTGCGAAACCGCCGTCTACCGCCACGCCGACATGGCCGATCTCGCCGCGAAACTCGCGGCGGCCGGTGACCGCCGGACCCGCATGGTGATCACCGACGGTGTTTTCTCGATGGAGGGATCGCTCGCGCCACTGCCCGATCTGGTGGAGCTCTGCCGGCGCCACGACGCGGTGCTCGTGGTGGACGACTCCCACGGCACCGGCGTCCTCGGCGAGCACGGCCGCGGCACGGCGGAGCACTTCGGGCTCCTCGGTGAGATCGACGTCATTACGTCCACCCTGGGCAAGGCGCTCGGCGGCGCCGCCGGCGGCTTCGTGGCCGGGTCGGCTGCGCTGTGCGACTACCTTACCCAGCGCGCCCGGCCGCAGCTCTTTTCCAACGCGCTGCCGCCCACGGTGGCCACAAGCGCGCTCGCCAGCGTCGAGTTCCTGGAGGCGCACCCCGAGCGCGTCGCCGCGCTCCGCGACAACGCCGCGTATTTTCGCGCGCAGCTCCTGGAGCTCGGCTTCAAGCCGCTGCCTGGAGAGACGCCGATCATCCCCGTGATCCTGGGCGAGACGGCCGCCGCCATCCGGATGAGCGAGCTCCTCCTCGCCGAAGGGGTCTTCGTGACCGGCTTCGGCTACCCCGTCGTCCCCCAGGGAGAAGCCCGCGTCCGCTGCCAGATCTCCGCCGCCCACACGCGCGACGATCTCGATCAGGCGCTCGCGGCGTTCAGGAAGGTGGGGCAGAAGTTGAAGCTGATCTGAGGACGGAAAGGCGGAAGGGCGGAAAGGCGGAAGGGCGGAAGGAGGGAAGGCGGTGCGCGCACCGGCACTGTCATCCCGAGCGGAGCGAGGGATCTACTAACCCGGAGCTCGAACGCGGCCCGGCAAGATCCCTCGCTGTCGCTCGGGATGACAGTGCCGCTCGCATTCGACGTTCCGTCCTGTCCTTCCGCCCTTCCGCCCGTCCGCCTTTCCGCCCCGCCCCTTGGCCCCGACCTTGCACCCGCACCCCTTCCGACGGGTGGGGAAGGCCCGCTAACGGCTTTAATAAGCTGCGAAGCAGCAAGCGGTTAGCCGGGCCGCCGCTCCCCCTCCCTTCCCGCGATTTCCCGCAATGCCACGCATTTTGACGGACCGTGCCGACCTTACGGAGGTAGTCTGTGATGCGCATGCTCATGCGAAGCATTCCGGCCGCAGCGCTGCTGCTGGGCCTGGGCGCGGCCGGACTGGCCGCCCAACAGCCCGGCAACGGCAACTTCCAGTGGTACATCGGCGGGCAGGGTGGCGCGATGTTTTTCAAGACGCCGACCCAGGGCCGCTCCGGCATCCCGACGTTCGGTGGTCAGGCGTTGATCGTGGCGCGGCGCACCGGGCTCATGCTCTCCTTCGAGGAGGGTGTCGGCTCCAACGAGACCAGCGCATACACCGACGCCGGTGGCCTGCAGAACGTCACCTTCAATGACATCCGGAAGTACTCGGCGATGCTGATGGCCTTTCCGATCCGCTCCGCCGCGCAGCCCTATCTCGGCGTGGGCTACGGCATCCTGCACGTAGTGAATCCCACCCCCGCGAGCGCGGCTGCGTTCCAGAGCGACGCCGCCGAGCTGGGCTCGTTCGGCTTCGGCAGCTTCGTGGGTGGTCTGCAGTTCCAGGTCGGCCGGTTCATGGCGTTCGGCCAGTACCAGATCACCACCAGCCCGTCGCAGAAGACGGTGACGGCCAGCGATGGGACGCTGCTTGCGGTTGGCCGGCTGCTCGACGGCCCGACCCACACGTTCAGCGGCGGTCTTCGCATCGGACTCGGCAGCGCTCGCGAAGGCGTCCGGAACGGAGGTTACTGAGCCGGCACCCCGCGGGACGTCCAGGGAGACCCTTCCACGACGAATCGGAGGGGCCAGTCGGCTGCCCTGGTGATGCCGATCCGCGGTGTGACCACCGCGGCCGGCGGGCCGGCTCCTTCCGATCCAAGAACCTTCACAGCCGACCGGTGCATCAGGGCGCCGTCGAGGTCACGGGTGATCGCCAGGGCCTGGCACAGCTTTCCGGGTCCAGAGCAGAGCTGGCGGTCCGCGATCACCCCCCGACGCTCCCGCATCGTCTCGAGCCCTTTGACCGGCTCGAGCGCGCGGAGCAGAACCGCGCTCGCCTGCCCCTCCGCGCCGCAGACCAGATTGGCGCACCAGTGCATCCCATAGGACAGATACACATACCAGGTTCCGGCCGGGCCGAACAGCGCTTCGTTGCGCGCGTGGCGCCGGTTGCGGTAGCCGTGGGACGCGGGATCGTCGCGGCCGAGATACGCCTCGGTTTCGACGATCCTGCCGGCGGTCCGGCTCCCGAGCGTCGAGACCACCAGCGTCCCCAGCAGCTCGCGCGCGACGACCTCGGCGGGTCGGTCGAAAAAAGCGACGGGCAGCGTCGCTGCCCGTCGGGTCGCGCTCACTCCGCCTTCTTCTTCGCTCGGGACCGCGGTCGTCTGGGCGCCGTGGTGCCCGGCTCGGCCGGCTCGGAGCGGGCCGCGGCGGCCGGGGAAGCGGCTGCTTTTTTCCGGGGCGCCCGCGCGCGGGCCGACTTCCGGGCGGGTTTGGTCTCCGCGACCGAGGCCTGGCTCTCGGCCGGCTCCGCCGCCGGCCCGGCCGCCGGCTCCGCCGTTGGCGCCGGCGCCGGTGTGGGCGCTGGCGCATCGATCTGAACGACGCCCACCAGCGGCACATCTCCCAGCCGGGCGGGGCCGCGCGAACCGCGGCGGAATCGCAGGCCCAGGCGCTGCCCATTCTCCCGGCCGCCCGACTCCGCGGCGGGCTCCGCCGCCACGCCCACCGGCTCCGCGGCCGGCGGTGCCGCCGCTGACGAGGCCGGCGCCGCGATGGACGGAACCGAGCCGGCGCGATGGGCCGACACCTCGTACTCGTCATCCCCGACCTTGCGCACGTCGGCGACCTCGGCATCGTTGGCCTGCCGCAGGAGGCGCTGGAATCGCGCGGCATCGAGCAGCGCGTCTTCCCGTCCGTGCAATGCCACCATGCGTAGGCGGAGCGCCTCGTGCGGCACGGGCCCCCGCAGCTCGGAGAGGGCCTGGGTCATGAGCTGAAACGCGCGCGCCAGCGTCAGCGTGCCTTCGGCGGCGCGGGCCGCCCGCGCGGGCGGCGCTTCCCGCGGCGCCGCCGCGCCGGCCGCCCCCGTACCGGCCGCCCCGTACTCGCCGCCGCCTCGTCGGTGCGCTCGCGCGCGGGCCCGCGCTCCCGCCCGCGGCCGCGGCGGCTACGCCCGCGGCGGCCGTTCTCATCCCGCGGTCCCTCGGCCGCCTCGCGCGGGCGGCTCGGCGATGCGGCGGCGGCCGGTGCGGCGGCGCCATCGGGCAGAGCCACCTCGTACTGCCCATTATCGAGCTTGATCACCCGCACGACGCCCTTCTGTCCCGCCTCGACCACGAACTTGCTGAAGCGGTTGAAGCCCGCGTTCCGCTCGTCAAAGTTCGGATCGATCTGCTGCATCACCTGCTTCAGCCGGTCGGAGCGCATGACGTCCCCGTTGCGCGCCATCTGGGCCACGGCTTCGCCGGCCAGCTCCCACGGATCCCGCTGGATGGAGGGGGTGTCGACCTCCTTGGTGAGCCCGGCCAGGTCATTGTACGAGTAGTACTCGTCGCAGTTCTGGATCAGCAGATCGCTCGCCGATTCGCGGATCCCGACGCCGATGACGTACTTCCCGTACTCCTTCAGCTTGATCACCATCGTGGAAAAATCACTGTCGCCCGAGAGCAGGATGAACGTCCCGATCTCGGGCCGGGTGAAGACCAGCTCGATGGCGTCGATCGCGAGGCGGATGTCGGTTGCGTTCTTCTTGCTCGAGCCGAAGGCGGGCGCGAAAATCAGGTCGATCGAGGACTCCGAGAGCGGCACGATGTACTGGGGATAGCGGCGCCAGTCGGCGTAGGCGCGCTGGACCGCCACCTTGCCCTTGATGATGTCGCTGTTGAGGAGGGTCCGGAGCTCCTTCGTCAGATCCTTCTGGACGCCCAGGGTGACGTTGTCGAAGTCGATGAGGAGGGCGGCATTCGGGGCGTGCACTGGAGGCTGGCTCAAGTGCCGAGCGGGCCGAATCAGCGGTCGGTTCACGTAGCGCTCAATTCCGGGCCCTCGACGTTCGCGCGGTCCCCTCGACGCGCCTGGCCGGACCCGGACCGCGGCAGGGCAACGAGGAGAGCGCGAGGTCGGGAGCCCACACGGGGGTCGTCTCTCGGCCGCCACCGGGTGGGAACGGAGTGGTCAACGCTCGGGGGCGGGATCGGCCGGGTCGCCGGGCCCCGCGGGCGGAATCGTTCCGGAAGTGGCTAGCCACAAGAATTTATTCGGAGTCGGGGACCGCGGGTAGTGGGCGGGTACTCAGCCGAACTGGGGCTCCCCGGCGAGTGGCAGGTCGAGGGCGAAGTGGAATCGCGTCCCGTACCCCGGGGCGGTCTCGACGCCGAGGGTCGAGCCCATCGCCTCGACCAGCTTCCGGCAGATCGAGAGCCCGAGCCCGGAGCCCGAGAAGGCGTACTCCCCGGGCTTCCGGCGGCGCCGGAACGGCTCGTACAGCGTCGCCATGCTCTGGGGCGGGATGCCGCGGCCGGTGTCGCGCACGGAGAACTCGACAGCCCGCGCCCCGGACTCCCGGGCGACGACCTCGACGAACCCTTCGGCGGTGAACTTGAGGGCGTTGGTGGTGAGGTTGAGCAGCACGCGGCTGAGAGCGACCGGGTGACCCACGCGGAAGTCCGCCTGCGGCGTGCTCAGGCGGACGGTCAGGCTCTTCTCCTCCGCGATCGGCTGGACGATGTCGCGCACCGATTCGAGGATGTCGGCGACCGAGAACGGGATCGGATCCAGATCCACCAGCCGGTCGCCGCCGCGGGCGAGCTCGATCACGTCGCTGGCCACCGAGCTCAGGCCGAAGGCCGCGCTGTAGATGAGGCCGAGCTGCCGTTCCTGCACCGGATTGACGGGGCCGCTCCGCGCGCGCTGCAGCGTTTCGGCCAGAAAGAGAATCGACGTGAGCGGCGAGCGGAGATCGTGGGCCACCTCCACCACGAGCTCCAGTCCGTCGGGCCCGGAGAGTCGGTCGGCGAAGTGGTGCGACCAGTCGGCTTCGAGCCGCTCGCTGACCCGCTCGAGGGCGCCAAGCACGCGGAGCAGTTGGCCCGCGTCGGGCGAGGGAAGCGCCTGCACGCGCTCGACGAACGCCGCCCGCATGAGGCCCACCAGCCGCCGGGACAGCGCGTTCCGTGGCAGCGCTGCGAGGTCGGGACTCTGGCCGCTCGCCTCCTCGCGCACCGCCTGGCAAAGCTGGGCCAGGTGGGCCGTGACCTCCTCCATGCCCGCGGCGTGCTCCACCGCGCGTTCCCACTCCGCCTGCGCCCAGAAGACCGACTCGCGCAGGGCGTCCCAGAGCGCGGGCGCGATCGCGCCGTCCGACGGACCGTCAGGGTCCCACACGCGCGTCGGCGCGGCTGGCCCCGGGTACGGCTCGGCGGCGCTCGCCGCTGGTGGTGCCGGGCAGCGCGGCCTCCGGTATCACTCAGCCGACCCCGAGCCCTCGTCCCGGTGGAAGGCGTGCTTGTCCATGAGCCGGTAGAGGGTGGTGCGATCGATGCTCGCGAGCCGCGCCGCCTTGGACATGTTGCCGCCCGCGCGGGTGACGAGGCGCGAGAGATACTCCTTTTCGAACTGGGCCACGACCCGGTCCTTGGCGCTATGGTAGGCTTCGTCCATCATGCCCGCGCTCACCGGTCCCTCGACCGGCCAGTCCCCGGCGTCATCGTAGACCGGGATGTCGTTGGGCTGAATGGTCTGGTCCGGCTCCGCGAGCACCGCAACGTGCTCGATGACGTTCTGGAGCTCCCGAACGTTGCCCCGCCACGGGCGGGAGCGCAAGAAGCCGACGCTTGCCTCGCTGAGCCGCGGGATGCGATCACCCATCTGCCGGTGCCGCTGCCAGTACACGGTGAGGAAGTGGTTGGCCAGGATCGGAATGTCCTCGGGCCGCTTGCGCAGGGGCGGGAGCTTGATGGGGACGACCCGGAGCCGGTAGAACAGGTCGCCCCGGAGGGCGCCCGTGTCCACCGCCTCCTGCGGCTCGCGATTGGTGGCGGAGATGAAGCGCACGTCCACCACCGCGTCCTGCTGCTCGCTCCCCACGCGGCGCACGACCCCATCCTGCACGACACGCAGCAGCTTGGCCTGCAGCGGCATGGACATCTCGGTGAGCTCGTCCAGGAACAGCGTGCCGCCGTTGGCCGTCTCGAGCAGGCCGGGCTTGTCGCGGTCGGCGCCGGTGAATGCGCCCTTCCGGTGGCCGAACATCTCGCTCTCGAGCAGCGGCTCCGGTAGCGCGGCGCAGTTGATCGGCACGAGGGTACGGCCGGCCCGTCGGCTGTTCTGGTGGATGAACTGGGCGATGACCTCTTTCCCGGTGCCGCTCTCGCCGCTGATGAACACCGAGGCGTCGGTCGCGGCCACCTTCCGGGCCAGCTCCACGGCCTGGCGGAACAGGGGCGAGATCCCGATCAGGGCGATCTTGTCGCTGTGCCCGTTCTGCTTCATCAACTGGACACGGAGATCCTGGGCCTCACGCGCCATCATGACCGCGTGGGACGCGCGCCCGATCAGCACCTGGAGGTGCGTGGCGCTGAACGGCTTCGGCAGGTAATCCCAGGCCCCTGCCCGGAGCGCTTCGATGCTGCTCGTCACGCTCGGGTTGCCGGTCATCACCACGACGATCGTGTCCTTGTAGGCCTGGAGCGTGGCCCGGAGGATGTCGAGGCCCGAGACCTGCGACATGTAGAGGTCGACCAGGATGATGTCGAACTTGCGCCGCCGGACCGTGTCCTGCGCCTCTTCACCGCGGCCCACCAGCGTGACGTTGTAGCCGTCCATCTGCAGCACGCTCGCGCAGCTCTCGCGCAGGGTGCGCTCGTCGTCGATCACGAGGACGCGGATGCTCGCCTTGACTTCGCTGGGAATCGAGAACGGATCGCGGGACGCCGCGTCGGCCGACGCCGTGCCCGACCGGTCCTGCTGGACGAGCGGATTGGACATCCTGGACTCCTGGGGCGGGACCGCGACGCGGTCGATGGATTCCCTCCGCAGGGTGCCTGGGAGGAAGCAACTCTTCTACTACAACCTGCGGCCTCTGTCAAGCAATTGCCGTGTCCTCACAACACCCATGGGCCCAGCTCGCGCAACATACCGTGGGGGTCAGGCTACACTTGTCCGGGTGAAGACCTAGCTGGGATACTGCAGGGGCACCTGCTCGAACGAGCGAATCCGCTCCCCCTCGCCGCCGCGCCGGAGATCGCGAAGCGCGGTCGTTGCCCGGAGGAGGAGCTCGGCCGCATCCACCGGCGATTCGGCGAAGTCCGGCACCGCGCAGTAGCCGGCCCTGATCCGCACCGAGCGCTGGCCGCCACGCACGGGAATCCGGGTGGCCTCGACCGCACCGCCGAGCCGGTCCACCAGCCGGACCGCGCCCTCGGAGCCGGTGGCGGGAGCGATCACCGCGAACTCGACCGGCCCCAGGCGCCCGATGGCGTCGGACCCGCGGCCAACCTGGCGGAACACCGCGCCGACCTGGTCGGAGAGCCGCACCAGCTCTTCATCCGCGGCTTCTTCCTCGCCTTCCTGCTCGGAGTCGGGCGCGAATACCACGCAGGCGAGCGCCTCACGGCGGCGCACCGCGTCCGCGCCAATCTCCCGCGCCCGCCGGGCCAGGCCGCGCATGTTGTAGAGGCCGGTGCCCGCGTCGAGCAGATTTTCCTCGCGGAGCACGTCTACCTGCTGCTTGGACTGGAGAAACGTTCCCAGCTTGAGGAGCAGCGCCTCGCCGTCGAGTGGCTGGCCAAGAAATTCCCAGGCGCCCGCCCGGTACGCCTCGAGCCGCTGGGTGCGGCCCGAGGGCCCGGACGTGGTGATGACGATCGGGGTGGTGGCGCTGAACCGGGGATCGTTGCGCAAGGCGCGGCAGACGTCGAAGCCGTGCATATCGGGCATCTGCGCGTCCAGGATGATCAGGTCTGGCTGGGAGGTGCGCGCCCGCTCGAGCGCCTGCTGGCCCGTATAGGCGCGCACGACCGAGTAGCCGCTGGGGCCGAGGATGCTCTCCAGCGATCGGGCCGACCACTCCTGGTCATTGGCGATCAGCACCAGCGGAGCGGCAGGAGCCTTGTCTCGATTTGCCATTGAGTTGAGCCACTGATGGTGAGAGACGGCAACGCGATCCGGTTTCCGGAATGCAGGATGCGTGCGTGACGGTCGGGAAGCCGCAACCCGCTACGGCTGAATGTCTTGGAACTTGACACCGGACGGGGGAGAGCCGGCATCGGCGGAAACATGCCACAGTTTGCCGGAAGTCGCGCCACGTCGGGGGCTGTGGCGCGGCACCTCGACCCGATGTGGCCCTGCAGCAACGGCCGCCCCGGCGCCCGGCAGGGGATCGGGTGTAATAATACAGGACAACATTCGAGGCATCAATAGGTTACATTGGTGGTGCCCAGCCGTGGTCCGAGCGGGTGGACTGGCCATTTTTTCCGGCGCCATCCTTGAACGGAGGACGGGCAGCCCCCTCCACCCACCCTGAACCAACGCGGACACCGACCGGCATGACTGACGAACCAGGACCCGATCCGGCACCCGCGCGGGGTGACGGCACCAGTGAGGAGTCTCCGCCGGCCGTCCCGTCGAGCGATCCTGGCAACGAGCCCGCGGTCGAGCGCTCGCGGTTCAGCCAATGGCTGGCCAGCTTCGGTCTCGGTGAGCTCCAGCACCCGTTGCTCACGCGTGCCCGCCCTCCGCAGCCTCGGCGTCCCGCGACGTGAGATGTTTCACGACGTGAGAAGCGTCACAGGGAACTCAGCGCACACCCTGTAAGCTACGAAGGAACCTGCTCCGAGGCGGAGCGGTCTTCCGACCACACCAACTGAGCGACGAGCCGACGACATCCATGGGAACTGCAACTTCCGGGGTCCGCCGACGACACATCTCGGGATCGTACGCTGCGCCGGGCCGGTATCGGCCAGCGTGGTCTCGCGCGTACACCCGAGCGGTCATTCACGTCGGCCGCGCGGTACCCGGCGAAGCCCGCGAGTGGGCGCACCGCACCGTGAACGTGACGCTGGCGTTGCTGGCGGTGCTGGCGCTGTTGCCGGTCTTCGTGCTCCTGGCCGTGCTGGTCAAGCTCACCAGCCGCGGCCCGGTCTTCTACCTCCAGGAGCGCGTCGGGCTCGACCGCCGGCTGCCCGGGCCCGGGGCCCACAACCACCGCCGCGGCCCCGATCTCGGGGGCCAGCCCTTCACCATCGTCAAGTTCCGCACGATGTACGTCGACGCCGAGCGGCTCTCGGGCGCCGTCTGGGCCCAGCCCGAGGACCCGCGCATCACGCCCCTGGGCCGGGTGCTGCGCCAGTACCGGCTGGACGAGCTGCCCCAGCTCTGGAACGTGCTGCGGGGCGACATGAACATCGTCGGGCCCCGGCCCGAGCGGCCCAGCATCTTTGCCGAGCTGCGGGGGCACATTGCCGAGTACCCGCTGCGCCAGCGCGCCAAGCCCGGCATCACGGGCCTGGCGCAGATCAACCACCACTACGACCGCTCGCTCGATGACGTGCGCACCAAGGTGCGCTACGACCTGGAGTACATCCGGCGCAAGAGCCTGCGCGAGGACCTGCGCATCATGCTGCGCACCATCCCCGTCGTCCTGCTCCGCAAGGGCGGGTGGTGAGCCGGCCCGGACCCGCGATCCTCCCCACCTGTTGCAACTGAGCGGCATCCGAGCGGCACCTCCGGCATTCGCGGCGGTGCCGCTCGCGCCTGTACGGCCCTGTTGCCGCGGAACGGGCATTGCTGGAAGCGTGGCGATCAACCGCCTATCTTCAGGAGCCCATGAGCACTCCCGATCTGTCCGTCGTGGCTCCGCTGTACAACGAGGCGGACAATGTCGGCCCCCTGGTGGATTGGATCCTCGAGGCCCTGACGTCCTATCCGGGCAGCGTCGAGGTCATCCTGGTGGACGACGGCAGCCGGGATGGCACCTGGCAGCGCATCGTCGCGGCGGCGGCCGCGCACCCGCCGATCCATGGGCTCCGGCTGGGCCGGAACGTCGGGCAGACCGCGGCGATGATGGCAGGGTTTGACCACGCCGTCGGTCGGGTGGTCGTGAGCCTCGATGGCGATCTCCAGAACGATCCGCGGGACATCCCGATGCTGGTGGCCAAGCTCGACGAGGGGTATGACCTCGTCTGCGGCTGGAGGCAGCAGCGGCAGGACAAGCTGATCCTCCGCAAGGTGCCGTCGTGGGTGGCCAACCGGCTCATCCGCCGGCTCACGGGCGTACAGATCACCGACAATGGCTGCTCGCTCAAGGCCTATCGGCGCGAGCTGCTGGAGCGGATCTCGCTCTACGCCGAGCAGCACCGGTTCATTCCCGCACTCTCGGCGAGTGTGGGCGCGCGCATCACCGAGCTGCCCGTGCGGCACCACGCCCGCCGATTCGGCGAGAGCAAATACGGAATCAGCCGAACCGTGAAGGTCCTGGTCGATCTGATCACCCTGAAGATGATCACGACGTTTCGATCTCGGCCCCTCGCCGGTTTCGCGGTGGCCGCGATCCCGATGGTGCTGGCGGCGCTGATCTTCGGTTGCCTCTGGCTCTACGCCGCCACCCATTTCGCGCCGGTCAAGTCCGAGGCGCTCGTGTTCCCGGGGGCCGCCCTCCTCTGGCTCGGGGCCGCATTCTACCTGGTCATGCTCGGGCTCGTGGCGGAGGTGGCGCTCAACAGCGAGCGCGAGCGCGCGCGAGAGGCTCCGACCGCCTGGGAGGTTCGCTGACCATGACTGTCGAGGGTACCCTCATGGAGGCCACCATCGAGCGCTCGGGTCCCGACAGCGCCGGCGGCGCGGGGCTGATCTCCGTCGTCGTGCCGGTCGTCGAGCGGGTGGATGACCTCCTGGATCTCCACCGTGCGTTCGGTGCGGAGCTGGACCGGCGGGGCGAGGAGCACGAGTTTCTGTTCATCTTCGACGGCGGGTTCACCCCGCCGCCGGAGCTGGTCGCCCTGAGCCACGAGGACCCGTCGGTGCGGCTCTTCACGTTCGCCCGTGTGTTCGGCGAGACGGCGGCGCTCCGGCTGGGCATCGAGCGGAGCCGAGGCGCGGTCATCGTGACGCTGCCGGCCTACTTCCAGGTGAAGGCGGAGGGCATGGGCCCGTTGCTCGACGCGCTGGCGGCCGGCGCCGACGTGGTCGTGGCCAGCCGGTCGCCGCGGGTGGACAGTTGGCTCAACCGGCTCCAGTCGCGCGCCTTTCATCGCATGCTCGGCAGCGTCACCGAACGCCGGTTCCACGACATCGCCTGCGGGGTGCGGGTCATGAGGCGGTCCGTCGCCGATACCCTTCCGCTCTACGGCGACCTGCACCGATTCATCCCCGCGCTCGCGCTGCGGGAAGGACACCGGGTGGAGGAAGTCCCGGTACCGCAGCACCCGAACGATGCCGCCATGCGAGTCTACGGGCCGGGCGTCTACCTGCGCCGGCTGCTGGACGTGGCGGCGTTCTTCTTTCTGGCGAAGTTCACGGAAAAGCCGCTCCGGTTCTTCGGCCTGGTGGGGTCGGTGTTCTTCGGCCTCGGCGCGCTCACCGGGCTGGTCCTGCTGGTGGAACGGGTTGCCGGCCAGGGAATCGCGAACCGTCCCCTCCTGCTGCTCGCGGTGTTGTTGCTCGCGCTCGGCGTGCAGTTCATGGGACTCGGGCTGGTGGGTGAGATCATCGTGCATCTGCGGTCGCCGCACCGGCGCGCGTATCGCGTGCGCGAGCGGGTCTGACCACCGGCCCGCTTGCCGGGCGCATGGAACGCGACCTGACCCGCCTGGCCGCCACGGCACACGACGTCGTGGTGGTGGGCGGTGGCATCCATGGCGCGTGCATCGCCTGGGACGCGGCCCTTCGTGGCCTCCGGGTGGCGCTCATCGAGCGCGACGACTTCGGCGCCGCGACCTCCGCCAACAGCCTCCGGATCGTGCATGGCGGACTTCGCTATCTCGCCCGCGGTGACCTGACCCGCATGCGCGAGTCGATCCGCGAGCGGTCGGCGCTGCTCCGCATCGCGCCGACGCTGGTCGAGCCGCTTCCGGTCCTGGTGCCGACGACCGGGGCCGGCACTCAGGGGCGGGCGGCGCTCCGCGCGGCGCTCGCGCTCAACGATCTGCTGTCGCTCGATCGCAACCGGGAGCTCCAGCCGGGGCGCCGCCTGCCGCCGGGCCGTCTACTTTCCACCATGGAGTGCCGCCGGCTCTTTCCGGCCTTTCCGTCGGTCGATACCAGCGGAGGCGCGCTCTGGCACGACGCGCACCTGCTGCGGCCGGAGCGGCTGACGCTGGCGTTCGTCCGCGCGGCGGCGGCGCGCGGTGCCGCCGCGGCCAACTACTGCCGGATGGACCGGGTGCTGAGCGAGGGCGGCAGGGTACGGGGCGTGATGGTCACGGACCTCGAGGGGGGCGGTGCCTTCGAGGTGCGCGGGCACTCGGTGGTGGTGGCGGCGGGACCGTGGACGCCGGAGCTGGTCGCGCCCGGGCAGGCCCGGGCCCACGCCTTCGCGCTCAACCTCGAGATTAACAGGCGCCTGGCGGAGACCGCGGTTGGCGTCCGCGCAACCAGCGGGCCCGCGGACGACCCGATCATCGGAGGCCACCGCTTCATCTTCCTGGTGCCGCAGGGCGGGACGACGCTGCTGGGGACCTGGTACGCCCCTGCGGACGGCACGGCGCCACGCGCCACGGCCGAACGTGGGGAGGTGGCCCTGCTGGCGGAACTCGGGGCGGCCTGCCCCGCGCTGCAACTCACGTCCGCGGATGTGGTCCGCCGCCAGTGGGGCCGGCTCCCCCTCAAGGACGGACGCGAGCCGGGGCGGCGCGACGCTCTGGCCGAGCGCCCTGGTGTGACGGACCACGGAGCAGCCGGCGGGACCAGGGGTATGTTCTCCCTCGAGGGCGTGAAGTACACGACGGCACGGGCCGTGGCCGAACACGTGGTGGACCGGGTCGTAGCGGAGCTGGGCATTGCCGCCCCGGCGTGCCGCACCGCGCGGGTGCGGGTCGATGAAGCACTGGGCGATCTCGGCGCCCCGCTCGAGTCCCGGGCACGGGAGGCGGTGCGGAGCGAAATGGCGGTGCGGCTGTCCGATGTCGTGCTCCGCCGAACCACCCTCGGCGACCCGCCGGGCCCCGCCCGAGAGCAGGTGGTGGGAGCGGCACGGATCGCCGCGGGCGAGCTCGGATGGACGGCCTCCCGCGAAGAGGCCGAGATCGAGGAGGTCATGCGGCAACTCCGAGGACCCGGCTCCACGATGGAGCCGGCGGCGTGAAGATTCTGGTGCTGGCACCCCACCCCTTCTTCCAGGCGCGGGGGACGCCGCTGGCCGTCCGCGCGGTGCTCGAGTTCCTGAGCACGCGGGGCCACGAGGTGGACCTGCTGACGCTGCACGAGGGTGAGGACGTCGACATCCCGGGGTGCCGGATTCACCGGATCCCGCCGATCCCGGGCGTCCATAATGTGCGGCCCGGTTTTTCGCTCAAGAAGCTGGCCTGCGACGCGGTCATGTTCCGCGAGTGCCTGCGGATGGTGCGGCGCAACCGGTACGACCTCGTGCACGCCGTCGAGGAGGCGGCGTTCATCGCCGCCGCCGCCCGTGCGGTCTGCGGCGTCCCCTACATCTATGACATGGACTCCTCGCTCGCGGAGCAGATGGTCGAGGCGTACCCGTTCCTCGGCGTCGCGCTCCCGGTGCTGCGATATTGCGAGTCCGTGGCGGTGCGGCGCAGTCTGGGCGTGCTGACCGTCTGCGCCGCGCTCGAGGACGTGGCCCGCGGCCATGACCCGGCCAAGCCGGTGGGCCGGGTCGAGGACAGCACGCTGCTCCGCTCCGGGGCGGACGACGGCGGGAACGGCAGGGGCCGCCTGCCGGAATCGGTGCTCCGCGAAGGCCCGGTCGCCATGTACGTCGGCAATCTGGAGCGCTACCAGGGCATCGACCTGCTGCTCGAGGGCTTCCAACACACCCTCCGCCGGGTACCGAGCGCGAGCCTGGTGATCGTCGGCGGACGGGCGGAGGACATCCGGCGCTACCGGGCCATGGCCGACGGGCTCGGGATCCTGCCGCGGGTTCACTTCCTCGGCCCGCACCCGCTGGCCATGCTGCCCGGCCTCCTCAGCCAGGCCGACGTGCTGGTGTCGCCCCGGCTCAAAGGCCTCAACACACCCATGAAGATCTATTCCTACCTGGACTCGGGGACCGCGGTGCTGGCCACACGGCTGCGCACCCACACGCAGGTGCTGGACGACCGCACGGCGTTCCTGGTGGACGCCGAGCCCGAGCCCCTCGGCGCCGGGCTGGCAACCCTGCTCAGCGACGGACCGCTCCGCCAGCGCCTGGCCGCCCACGCCAAGGAGTACGTCCAGGAGGAATTCACGCCCGAAGCCGCCCGTCGGAAGCTCGCGACCTTCTACGATCAGATGGAGGCGAGGGCCGGCAGGGCGCAGGCGTGAAGGCGCTCTGGTACTCGCCCACCCTGCGCAGCATGGTGGTCTATGGCGCCTCGGGCGTGGGGTTCTCCGGCGCCAACCTCATTCTCGCCCGCGTGCTGCCGACCGAGCCGTACGCCCTGTTCACGCTGGTCATCGCGCTCGGCAACCTCGGCTATTCGCTCGCGCCCGCGGGGCTCGACGGTGTCGTGAACCGACGCCACCTCGATGCCGGCCCCTCCCTGCTCCGCCTGGTGCTCCGCACCTCCACGCTGGCCGGCGTGCTCTTCGCGATCATCGGGGTGGTGGCCTACGACATGTCGTGGCCCCTCGCTGCGATGCTGTTCGTCTCCACCGTCGCCGGCGGGGCGATGATGGTGGCGGGCGCGCGGTTTCAGAGCGAGCAGCGGTTCGGCGTCTCGCTCGCGCTGCTGCAGAGTCCCAACATCGTCCTGATCGTCGCCGCGGCCATAACGGCGGCCGCGCACCTGACGGGAGCGTGGCTCCCGGTGCTCATCTCCACGCTCGGGTTCGTGGCGGCCGCGATCTGGGGCTGGGTCGTGCTGCTCGGGGAGCGGCCCGGGAAGCCGCCGGGGCCGACGACGTTCCTCTGGGGTGAGGCGCTGTCGTTTGCCGGCTTGAGCGCCTCCGGCCTGTTGCTCATCCAGCTCGAGCGCTTGGTGATCCCGCACGCGCTCCCGCTTGCGGACCTCGCGCTTTACGGGGTGCTCGGCGCCATCGTGGGCTCGCTGTTCCGCGTGCTGCAGATGGGCGTGGGCTTCAGCCTTCTGCCCCGGCTCCGGGCGGCCGGGTCCGTGCGGCAACGCCGCCGACTCGTGGCCCGGGAGGGTCAACTGGTCGGCGCCATCGTGCTGGGCGGCTCGCTCCTCATCTGGTTCGTGACGCCGCTGGTGGAGCGCTGGTTCCTGGCGGGCAAGTATCACCTCGGCGCCGCGCTGGTCGCGGCGGCAATCGTGAGCGGCATCGGCAAGATCGCGAACGCGTTCACCAAAGCCATCGCCGCCGCGCTCGCCGACCCACGCGAGCTCTCGCTGGTCAACGCCTGCGGCTGGGTGTCGGTGGCCGCGTCCGTGGCGGGTGCCCTGGTGGGTGCGCGCTGGGGCCTGCCGGGGCTGATCTATGGCGTGGCGATCGGCTGGTTTCTCCGGGCGGTGTTCGCCGGGGTGCTCATGGTCCGGCACCTCCGCCTGCCGAGCCCTGTCCCGGTCACCGCTCCCTGAGAGGCGCCCGGGGAACGGCTTGCTGGATCACTTCAGAGCCTGGACGTGCCCATGGGAGCAATTTACGGCATCCTTGGCGATGCCGATCATGAAGAGCTGGCGGCGATGGACGCGCGGCTTGGGCACCGGGGCGCGGCGGGCGCCACCTGGTCGCCGGCGCCCGGCGTGCACCTCGGTCTCCGGGGCAGCGCGGCGGCCGTCGAACGGCTGGCGGGCGGCGATCTGGTGTTCGACGGCGCCGTCGATAACCGGCGGGAAATCGCCCGTCGAGTGGGACGTCCGCCGGCGTTCGCGCCGCAGCCGGCGGACGACGGGCCCCTCCTGCTCGAGCTGCTCCACCGTCTCGGGCCTGACGGAATGGAGCTGGTGGCGGGCCAGATGGCAGTGGCGCTCTGGGAGCCGGCCCGGCGGGCGCTGCTCCTCGGCCGCGACCGCATCGGCTACGGGCCGCTCCACTTCACCGTCGACCGTGAGGGCCGATTCATCTTCGCGAGCGAGTACAAGGCACTGCTCGCGCTGAGCACCGTCGAGGCGCGGCCCGACCGCGACGCCATTCAGGTCATCCAGAGCACCAAATGGACGAAACCGGGCGCCACCTGCCTCATGGGGGTCTACCCCGTTGCCCCGGGCACCTGGCTGGAAGTGGACGCCGAGCGGATCCACACCGCCCGCTACTGGAACATCCCGGTCCGGGTCGAGCACCACGACGAGGCGCGCCACGCCGCGGCACTCCGGGAGACCTTCCTGGAGACGATGCGCCAGCAGATCGAGCCCTACGAGCGCATCGGCGTCTCCCTGAGCGGCGGGCTGGACTCCGCCGTCATGGCGGCGGGCGCCAAGCACCTGGCCGGCGCCCGGGAGGTCCATACCTTCAGCGCCGGCTACGGTCCCGACGACCGCGAGCTGGTGAACGCCGAGATGGTGGCGCGCGTTCTGGGCACGACCCACCACCCCCTGCTCCTGAGTCCGGCCGACCTCCCGGAGCTCCTGCCCTGGATGGTGTGGCACATCGAGGAGCCGATCGGCCGGGAGGACGTGGCGTATCTCTACGTCGCCGCCCGCGAGGCGGCGCGCCACGTGGACGTGGTGCTGGCGGGGTTCGGGTTCGACGGGCTGTTCGCGGGGCTGCCGCGGCACCGCCTGGTGGACCTCGGACTCAAGCTCCCACCGGCTCGTGGCGCGCTCGAGGAGTTCTACGACTACACCTTCCGCAGCGTCGAACCGACATCACTGCCGGGGCGGGCGCTGCGACGGGCCTACTTCCGCGGCCGCGACTGGCCCGGCCCGCACGTGGTGGGTGCCCGGCCGATGCCGCCGTTCTCCGGCTTCCCGCGCGATGCGGATCAGCCGCTCACCAACTTCCTGCGGCGCGGGTTCCTGGTGTCTCCGTACCAGTCCGCCGTGGAGCACCTGTACAGCGCGGTGGGCGTGCGGATGAACGCGCACCACACCGATCCCGCGTTCCTCGCGGCGGCGTTCTCCATTCCGGACGAGCTGAAGATCCACGGGCGGACGCAGAAGTACATCCTGCGAAAGGCGTGCGCGGGCCTGCTGCCGGACCGGATGCTGGCGTTCGGCAAGAGCTTCAACCGGCTCAAGCACGACATCGAGATGAGCGAGGTGCTCGACCGCATGGCGGACGAGCTGCTGTCGCAGGACGCCGTGAAGGCGCGGGGCCTCTTCCAGCCCTCCTACGTCGCGGACCTCCGCCGCCGGGCGGCGGGTCGGCCGTACGCCCAGGAGCGCGCGTACCGCCTCTGGTCGCTGCTGCTCATGGAAATGTGGGCGCGGATGTATCTGGACCGGCGGGGGGCGCCGCCGAATGGCGCTAAGAGGTGAGCGGTAAGCGGTGAGAGGTGTCTGCACCCCCTCTGTTCCAGCGCTTGGCTCTGCCGCTTACCGCTCACCTCTTACCATTACCCAGGTACCCCATCTCCCGATACCACTCCCCCGTCCGCCGGAGCCCCTCGTCGAGCGGGATGCGCGGCGCGTAGCCGAGCTCGCGTTTGGCGCGGGTGATGTCGAACGCGCGATTCTGACGGTACCAGTCGACCCGGCGCGGAAAGATGGGCGGCGTGATGCCGAAGGGCTTGCAGAGCTTTTCGACGACATGCCCCAGCACGACTACCGGCAGCACGGGATAATGCGCGATCCGGACCGGCACCTTCAGCGCCCGGCCGACTTCTTCGACGATCTCCTGGATCGGATAGTAGTGCTCGTCGGCGATGAGGTACTCCCGGCCGCTCCCCGCCCCCTGGGCAGGCACAGCATGAAGGCGTCGACCAGGTTGTCGATGTAGAGCGGATGATAGAGCGTCCGTCCGTTGCCGAACATCGGAAAGGTGCCCCGGGCCACGCGCTTGAAGATCATGAAGAAGCGCTCGGGATCGCCGGGACCGTAAATGGCGGCGGGCCGGAGAATGACGGTTTCCATGGAGGCCGGCGCCAGGGCCTTCACGAGCGGCTCGGCCTCGTACTTCGTGCGCTGGTAGTAGTCGGCCGGCTGGATGGGGGCGTCCTCGGCGGCAGGCGGGTGATCGATGTTCCCGTGCACGCCGCAGGTGCTGCAGTAAACGAACTTCCAGGCACCTTCCCGGATGGCAGCCTCGAGAACGGTGCGGGTTCCGCCGACGTTCACCTCGTCGTAGAACGAATTCGGCACGTTGAGCTCGCGGAACGCCGCCGCCAGGTGGAAGACGAATTCCACCCCACGCATGCTGCGGTCGACGGCCGCCCGATCCGTCACCGATCCGATGACCACCTCGGCGCCCATCGCCCGGAGGGCGTCGCACTGCAGCCCCTCCTTGTAATCGAGCGCCACCACCGCGTGCCCGTCCTCACGCAGGCGCTTCACCAGTGCCGTGCCGGTGAACCCGGTGCCGCCCGTAACCAGAATCCGCATCCCTATCCTCCTCAACGGCCAGAGACAGGAGCCGGTCGACCAGATCCGGCTCGGTATGCGCGGCACCGATGGCCACCGCGATCATGTGGCGCCCCGCGATGCGCCACCCCAGCAGGGCGGTCACCCGGCCGCCCCGGTGCGCGCGGCCGTGCCCGCGCGCCAGCGTTCCCGCGAGTCGCAGGCGAACGTCATGGGGAGATCGGACGCCGGCGCCGGCCTTGAACGCCGCCTCCCGGCAGCCCCAGACCACCACGAAGGCGCGAGCCGGATCGGCCTGCCGCCGGCACCACGCCTGCTCGGGACCATCAAGCCAGCGGCGGACCAACCGGTCCGCCGCGCCATCGAAGCGCGCCAGCGCATCGAGGTCCTCGAGGTCCACACCCACGCCCTCAGCCACCGGATCGGTGCCGGGCAACGGTTTCCACGATCCGGTCGAACGACGTGAGTTGGCGAATCTGCTCGTTGCTGAGAAACAGCCCGAACTCGGATTCGAGCTGGGAGACCAGCATCAGATGGTTGAGCGAGGTCCAGGACGCCGTACTCGCCTCGGTGAACCCGGGACCGACATCGGACGCGGGCACATCGAGCACCTGCGCCAGCAGCTCCCGGACACGCGTTTCCACGTCAGCCGTACCGCTCACCGTGAGTCTCCCGCTGCTGCGGGCTCGGAGCCGGCGGCATCAGTGATCCACTCCGGCCACTCGGGACCGCCGTCCGCGAGCGCCCGCTGCCAGTGGCCGTCGCCTGCCGCGGCGAATCCGTGGCGGCCGAGGAACGCCTCGGCGACCTGGTTCCGGCCGGAGTCGATGAACTCGGCGGTGAGGCCGTCCGCGCCGGCGGCCCTGGCCTCCGCGGCGATTCGTGCCAGCAGCGCCGACTCCACTGATTTGCCGATGACCCGGCAGCTCATCAGGAACGACTCCAGATGCCACTGCTGCTCGCCGGGTGCCACGATGGCGACCCCGGTCAGACCGAAGTCCCCGAAGCGGTCGGCCACGCGCATCGTATACACCCGCCATTCGCCGGCGGCCACCCGCCGCCGGAGCGTGGCCTCGTCGTGCCGCCGCGTCGTCAGATTGAACTGGTTGGTCTTGGCGAGGAGCTGCACCACGCGCGCCGTACTCGCGTCGGTTACCGGCTCGACCAGTACCCGGAGCTCGAGACCGCGGAGAAAGTCGGTCATCGACGCGGCCGAGGCCTGATAGGCCTCCCGGCTCCGGCTCTCCTGATACTGCCGGGTGCGCTGGAGATCCTCCGCCGTCTGCTGCAGCACGAGCAGGGATGGCAGCGCGCCGACCCAGTCGGCGTACAGCGACGGATCGGCCGGCACCTCGGGCACCAGCAACTCCGGGATCTGCTCACGGACCCACGCCCGCTCGTGCGGGCTGTCGTCGATGAACAGCATGTGGTCCAGCCCGATGTTGAGCTCGCGGGCGAGCGCGCGGATGTTGGCCGCCTTGTCGTCCCAGTTGATCCGGTGCCCGGCCAGGTGCTCCTCGCGGATCAGCATGAACGGGTGTTCGCGCAGCACGGCCAGCACTTCGTGCTCGTTGTTCTTGCTGGCGAGCGCGAGGAGGATACCCTGGCGCTGCAGGTCGAGCAACTCCCGCTGGAAGTCGAGAAACTCCTGCCCGGGCCAATCCGGCCCCAGCGCGATCCCGCTCGGCCCGTCCTCGCCCAGCACGCCGCCCCAGAGGGTGTTGTCGAGGTCCAGCACGATGCATTTGGTGGCCCGGCCGAGGCTCGCGAGCGCGAAACCGGCATAGCGGCGCGCGACCGCGCCCATGAGCGCATCCGACCAGGTGACATGCCCGCGGTAATGCGTACGCCAGTTGAAGGCGTGGGTCCGCCCGACCTGCGCCACCACGTCGGCCAGCGGGAAGAGAAAGGTGCTGTCCCGTTTGGTCAGCCGCAGGCGCAGGTGCTTGTTCGCGTGGGCGACCGTGTGCGCGAACGTCCCCTTGTTCCGGAACGCGTTGACCCCCTCGGTGCTCCGGCGCGGGAGGACGAAGTCGTTCACCACGACCAGGCCGGTGCCGGCATGCTCGAAGGCGTCCAGCCCGGCGAAGAGCGGCGTCAACAGGCCCCCGACGACCGGCTCACTGGGCAGCGGCGGGTTCTCGGCCCAGCGCTGATTCCACAGGACGTCGGCATCGATGAGGATGAAGGTGACGTGCGGCTGGAACTCGTACAGGCCGGACCCGGGATCGATCAGTTCGCCCAGATACTGACCGTAGGGCGCGCGATACACGTCGAGCCACAGGCCGGCGCGCGCGCCCTCGACGCGAAGCACCGGAACGAAGGGATCGAGCGTGAACGAGCCGAGCAGGGCGACGCGCGCGCGCTGCCGCGGCGGCACCGCATCGGGCGGCAGGCGATCGAGCGCGTGCGCCGCGGCCTGATAGGCGGCCCACGAGCCGCCGTGCGGCACCGCGCTGGCAATTTCGGTCAACGCCCGGCTGGCGGGCGGGTTGGTTGCGCTCATGGACTACCGTCTGGTGAAGATGACTTTTCCCGGGTTACCCTGCACGATGCTGCGCGGAGGGATGCTCCCGCTCACGATCGATCCGGCGGACACGATGCAGTCGTCACCGATCTCTGCGCCGTCCAGCACCACCGAGTTGGCGCCGAGCCACACGCGGTGGCCGATCCGGACTCCCTTGCTCTCGGTGCCCTGCTCCTGCAGTGGTATCCCGAGCCGGTCAAAGCGGTAATTGCTCGTGAGGATGGTGCAGTTCGGGCTCACGAGCACGTCGTCACCCAGGCTGAGACCGGCGCCCCCGGCCCCGATGAAGCACCCGGTGCCGATCTGCACCCCGCGCCCCATGACGAACCGCCCGCTGATCTTCACCTTGGTGAAGGCCGAGATCACGCAACCGGGCCCCCATTCGGTCGAGCCGACCAGGTCGACCTCGGCCCGACCGCTCACGACCGCGCCGTGCCGCTTCAGGTAGTACAGACGCACGGCCGATGACGGCACCAGCGCCCGGCGGATCAGCTTCCATGATTTCCCGGGCAAGGCTGGCTCGCGACTCCGCGGTTGAGGTCGTCCGGCTCGGAAGCCTCCAATATAGACCCGAATGGACGCAGGCCCGGACTCCGGCTAGCTTACCCGCATCCCGCTCTCTCCGGATTGCTACCTGCCGATGGCATCACATTCCCAAGCTGAGCCACTGGGTCCCCTCACGGTGCATGAGACCGCGGACGTGGACTCCTCGTCGGAGCAATACGCGCACCGATTCAGCGGCCGGGTGGGCCGCTGGTTCCTGCGGGTGCAGACCCGAGCGACGCTGGCCTGTCTGGCGGGGCTGGCCGACGGCGCCACGGTGCTCGATGTGGGGGGCGGCCACGCCCAGATCGCTCCCCCGCTCATCAAGGCCGGGTATCAGGTGACCGTCGCCGGCAGCGCGCCGGTCTGCGGGATCCGCCTGGAGCCCTGGACCTCCACCGGCCGCTGCCGCTTCGATGTGGCCGACCTGCAACACCTCCCGTACGACGATGCCACGTTCGACGCGGTGGTCTGCTACCGGCTGCTCGCCCATAGCGTGAACTGGACCTCCCTCATCCGCGAGCTCTGCCGGGTGGCCAGGCACCGCGTGATCCTGGACTACCCCGCCCGCCGAAGCGTGAATATCGTCTCCCGGCGCCTGTTCGATCTCAAGCGCTCCATCGAAGGCATCATGACGCGGCGCTTCTCGCTGTATGGTAGGGAGGAGATCGCGCGGGCCTTCGAAGCGGCGGGCTTCCAGGTGGCGGACGAACAGCCGCAGTTTCTGCTCCCCATGGCGCTCTACCGCCTGACGCGCTCGGCCACGTTCGCCCGGGCGGCGGAGTGGCCGGGGCGCAGGACGGGGCTGACGCGAGTGCTCGGCTCACCGGTCATCGTCCGGGCCGACCGCCGGCCACAGGACTGACGAGGAGGTGGGCCGGCGACGACGAGTAGGGCGCGGCCTGGCGCTCGCCGGGCTCGCGCTCGTCGCGGTGGCCACGCTGACGCCGGCGTCGGATCCTCGCCACCTGGAGCTCAGCACGCCGCTGTGGTGCCTGGTCTGCGGCGACGAGGGCGGCGCCGACGTGGTGGCCAACCTCCTGCTCTTCCTTCCGCTCGCCATCGGTCTCCGGCTCTCGGGCTGGTCGTGGCGCCGAACGGTGGCAACCGCGGCCGCCATCTCGTTCACCGTCGAACTGCTGCAGCTCATCGTCATCCCCGGCCGGGATGCCAGCCTGAGCGACGTCCTCACCAATACGACCAGCGCCGCCATCGGCGCCACGCTTGCGCCGTTTTTTCCGCGCGCTCTCTCGCCCACGCCGCCGCAAGCACGCGTGCTGCTGGCCGGCGGTGCCGTCGCCTGGCTCGCGGCCCTCTCGATCTCCGCATGGCTGCTCGCGCCCGGGCTCCCCGCCGGGCGGACAACGAGTCGCTGGGCGCACGAGGTTCGCGCGCCCGACGCTTTCGACGGCCGGGTGCGCTCCGTCCGCCTTGATGGCGTGCCCATGCCTCGCCGGGGACCGCCGCCCGGCTGGGCCGCGCTCCGGCACCGGCTCGAGGGTGGCACGTTCTCGCTGGACGCCGAGGTGCTCTCGGGTGATCCCGTCGGGAGCCGCTCGTTCATATACCAGCTCGGAGCCGGTCCCCGCGGCGCGCTCACGCTGTATCAGGACGGCCGCGAGGCCGGGCTCGTGGTGCCCGCCCGGGGGCTCCGGTTCGGCCTCCGGCCCGTGGCGCTCACCCTCCCGGACGGAATGCCGGCGGCCGCGGGCATTCCGGTGCGGCTCCAAGCGACGGTCCGCGGCCGGCAGCTCCGGCTGGCCTCGCGCTACGACGGCGTGGAGCGCTCGATCGAGCTCGGCGTCTCGCCCGCCATGGGCTGGGTGCTGCTCACGCCCTTCAGTCCGCCGGCGGGCACCACGCTCCGCTGGGTTACGGCGATATGCCTGGCGGGCGCGCTGCTGCCGCTCGGATACTGGGCGGGCCGCACCGGCCGCGGTGCGACCGCCATTGGGCTGCTGGCCGCGGCTCTCGTGGCCGGCCTGGCCGTGCTGCCGGCGCTCGGGGGATTCCCCCCGGTGCACTGGTCGGAGTGGCTGGCCGGGGGCGCCGGCGCCGTTGCCGGGTGGGCCCTCGGACCCGTCGCGGCTTATCTTGAGAGGCGATGCGTCTCGCCTTCCGACAGCGAATCCTCCTCATCCTGATCTGTCTCGGCGCGGTGCCCACCGCCGTCGCGATGCTTGGCTGGGCCCTGACCGTGCGCTCCACCACGCCGGCCAGCGGCGCACTCCGCGCCATGGAGGACGTCGGGGCCTCGGGCCGCGTGCTGATCGAAACCCTCGATTCCACCCGGCTGACTCCCGCCGAGCGGCGGGCGCTGAACGCGCACGCCGAGCGGCTCAACAGCGCGCTCCTCCGGTTTCAGCGGGTCCAGACCTTCAGCCGATACTATTACGCGGGGCTGGGCCTGATCGTCCTGCTGGCCGGCGCCGCCTTTCTGTACGCCTCCGTGCGGCTGGGCGGGCACCTCTCGCGCCAGCTCAGCCGGCCGATCGAGGAGCTGATCGGCTGGACCGGCCACATTCGGCGAATGGAGCCGCTGCCGCCGGACCGGCCGCGGCGCGGCGCGCCGGAGTTCGAGGCGCTGAGGACCGCGCTCCGCGAGATGGCCGCCGCGCTCGAGCGCGCCCGCGCGCGCGAGATCGAGGCCGAACGCCTCCGCGCCTTCCGCGAGACCGCTCGCCGAGTCGCGCACGAGATGCGCAACCCGCTGACGCCGATCCGCCTGGCGGTGGCGCAACTGGCGCGCGCGGCCCCGCCGGCGCAGCAGGAGGCGATCGAGGTGCTGGTGGCAGAGTCGGGGCGTCTGGAGCAGCTCGCGCGCGAGTTCACCGAGTTCGGCCGCCTGCCGGAGGGCCCCGCCGCGCCGGTGGATGTGGCCGAGCTGCTCACGGCGCTCGCGCGGAGCAGCGTGCCGCCCACGATGACCGTGCGGCTCGTGCTCGACCCCGACCTTCCCACCCTGCTGGGCCACTACGATCCGCTCCACCGCGCGTTCAGTAACATCGTCCGGAACGCCGTGGACGCCTGCGGCGCGGAAGGGCTGGTGGAGCTCGCCGCCGTACCGGAAGATGGCGGCGTGCGGGTGGAGATCCGCGATCATGGCCCCGGCGTGGCGCCCGAGGTAACGGAGACGCTGTTCGATCCCTACGTCACCGCGAAGCACGGCGGCACCGGGCTGGGGCTGGCGCTGGCCCGGCAGACGATCGAGATGCACCGTGGCTCCATCGCGTTGGAAGCGACCCCGGGCGGCGGGGCCACCTTCGTGGTGCGGATGCGGGGCCGGTGACCGCGCGCGCCCAGGTCCTGCTGGTGGACGACGAGGCCAACATCCGCCGGATGCTGGCCGCGCTGCTCCGGCAGGAGGGATTCACGGTGGCGGAGGCGCCCAACGGCAACGCGGCGCTGCTCCAGCTCGACGACGTCGATCCCGACGTGGTGCTGCTCGATCTGCTGATGCCGCCCGGCCCCGATGGCCTCGAGACGCTGACCCGGATGCGCGAGCGCGGGCGCGGCACGCCGGTCATCATGATGAGCGGCAAGGCGCAGCTCGCCGATGCGGTCCAGGCGGTCAAGCTCGGTGCCTTCCAGTTCCTGGAAAAGCCGCTCACCCCCGAGTCGGTGCTGGTGACGGTTCGGGCGGCGCTGGAGCTCAACCGCGCACGGGCGGAGAACCGCGCGCTCCATGCCGAGCTCGGGCGCCGGTCCGCGCTGGTCGGCGAGAGCACGGCCATGCAGGACGTGCGCGCCTTGATCGACCGAGTCGCGCCGACCGAAGCGCGGGTGCTGCTCACCGGCGAGAGCGGCACCGGGAAGGAGCTGGCCGCGGCCGCCGTGCACGGGGCCAGCCGGCGGGCGGGCCGGCCGTTCGTGACGGTCAACTGCGCCGCCATCCCGCGCGACCTCGTGGAATCCGAGATGTTCGGCCACGAGCGCGGCGCCTTCACCGGCGCCACGGACCGGAGGCTCGGCCGGTTCGAGCTGGCGCATACCGGCACGCTTTTCCTGGACGAGATCGGCGACCTGAGCGCGGACGCGCAGGCGAAGCTGCTGCGGACCCTCGAGACCGGGGAGATCCAGCGGCTCGGCGCGGAGGGCTCGCAGCGGGTGGACGTGCGGATCATCGCGGCCACCAATCAGCGGCTCGAGGAGTCGGTCGCCGAGGGGACGTTTCGCGAGGACCTCTTCTTCCGGCTGAACGTCGTCCCGATCCGGCTCCCGCCGCTCCGCGAGCGGCTCGCGGACCTGCCGGCCCTGGTGGCCCATCTGGCCGAGCGGGTGCGGCCCCGACAGGGGCTCGTGTTCACGCCCGAGGCGCTGGCGGCACTCGCCCGCTACGCCTGGCCCGGCAACGTGCGCGAGCTGGCCAACCTGGTCGAGCGGCTCGGCATCCTGAGCGGCCCCACGGTGGGCGCCGACGCGGTGCGCGAGGTGTTGCGGAGCGGCCCCGCGCCCCCCGCGGCGGTGCTGCCGGAGCAGCCGCTCAGCGACGCGCTGGACGACTATGAGCGCGGCCTCATCCGCACCGCGCTCGGGCACGCCCAGGGCAGCGTGGCGGAGGCCGCGCGCCTGCTGCGGACGGACCGGGCCAACCTCTACCGCCGGATGCGGCGGCTGGGGCTCGACCGGACGTAGCCCGGCCGCTCCGCTCCACCTTCATCCGAGATCCGCATGCGACACCTGCTCGGCGGCCTTCTCGTCCTGCTCGCGATCCCCGCGCTCGCCCGGGCGCAGGACAGCGTGATCGTCATCGACCCCGATCTCCCGCCGGGCGATACCGCCGTGGTGCGCGGCGGGCCGCCGCCCGGGGTCGTGGCCGAGCTGCTCGACTTCTACAACGATTCCTCCACCACGCGGATGCAGGGCGACGTCCGCTTTCCGGCCGGCAGCGAGTTCACCGGCCGGCTCGCGCTGTTCCGCGGCGCGCTCCGGCTCGGGGGCCGGGTGCGGGGCGACGTCACTGTCATCAATGCCACGCTCTACCTCCTGCCCGGGGCCGACGTCGAAGGCGATGTGCTGGTTGTCGGGGGCCGGCTCATCCGGAGCGCGGGGGCTCGGCACGTGGGCCGCGAGCGGGTGCTGTGGGACGCGGCCCCGGTGCTCAGATCTCCTGACGGAACCCTGGTCGTTCGCGAGCGGCGCCGCCCCTTCCCCGAGCTCGCGGCCGCGCGGACCAGCTTCCGGACCGGACGCGTGCGCACCACCCTGCTGCTGGCGACGGGCGGCACCTACAACCGGGTCGAGGGGCTGCCGATCGTGTTCGGGCCGACATTCGACCTGCGCCCTACTCCGAGCTCGTTCGCGCGGCTCGACCTGCGCGGCCTCCTCCGCACGGCCGGCGAAGGCAATCGCATCAGCAGCTTCGGCTATGGGGCGCGCGCCGAGCTCCGGCTGCCGGGCGGCGGGGTGGCCGGGCGCCTCTACAGCGACGTGGCCCCGGTCGAAGACCAGCCGCTCTCGGGAATGGAGAACGGCTGGTCGGCGTTTCTGCTGCAGCGTGACTACCGTGACTACTTCGAGCGGCGGGGTGCGGGGGTGGCGGCGTGGGTGCAGCCCGCGCGGCCGCTCCGGGTCGAGCTGTCGCTCCGGCGAGACCACGAGAGCTCGGTGCGGGCCACGGATCCGTGGTCGCTGTTTCGGAACAGCGATCACTGGCGCCGCAATCCGCTGAGCGACGACGGGCACTACTTCACCGTGGGCGCGCAGGTGGACGTGGACACCCGGAACGACCGGTCGCTGCCGACCACGGGCTGGCTGCTGCACGCCGGGTTCGAGCATTCGACCAGCGATGACGTCGCCCCGATCACGCTGCCCGAGGCGATCCGGCCCGCGATCCCGACCGGGGGCGGCTACGCTTTCGACCGGCTCACGCTCGACCTCCGGCGCTACTCCCGACTCACCCCCGGGCTCCGGGTCAACACCCGCCTCCGCGCCGACGGCTGGGTCGGCGGCGACCGCCTCCCGCTCCAGCACCGAGTGTCGCTCGGCGGTCCCGACCTGCTGCCGGGGTACGCCTTCCGCGCCTTCAGCTGCGCTCCGTCCGGCTTCGCCGATCCGGGCATCCCCGCGCTGTGCGACCGCTCGATCAGCGCCCAAGTCGAGGTGCGCACCCGCCTCGGACTCAACCTGGGTTACCGGCCGAGCGGCCGGGACGAGGGCGGCCCCGGGCGGTTCATCGGCATCGAGGAGGCCGATCTCGTCTTCCTGACGGACGCGGGGAAGGCATGGCTCGCGGGCGACGGACCGGGCCAGGTGCGCTCCGACCGGATCCCGTCGTTCAGCGAGTGGAAGGCGGACATCGGTGTGGGGCTCGACGCGGGAGCGATCGGAGCCTACCTGGCCAAGAGCGTGAGCGGGCGGCGAGCCGGTGCGATTCCTCGTGAGACTGCAGCGCCGATTCTAGTGCCAGCGCTCCGGGTCGCTCGTCGGCACGGTCGCGGCGGCACTCGTCCTGAGCCTGGCGCCGGGCCGCGTCGTGCACGCCCAGGACGCCCAGGCGGTGCGGTTGACGGTCCGCCTCGCGCCGGACTCCGGTGCGTCGGGCGCACGAGCGCCGGTGGTGCGCTCGGAGAACCTGCTGGCGGACGGCCGCTGGCTCTCCGTGCTGCGCTCCGGGTTGCCGGTGCGGCTCCACTACCGGGTCGAGGTGTGGCGGTCGCGGGGCGGATGGTTCGACGAGTTCGAGCGGCAGGCCGAGTGGGACGTGGTGCTCCGGCACGAGCCCCTGCTCGACCAATACACCGTGCTCACGGTGGTCGGCGACCGGGTGCGCGAGCGGCGATACGCCACGACCGACGCGTTGAGCGCGGCCCTGGCGTTCGCCTATCAGGTGAGCGTCCGGCCGGCCCAGCGGGGGCGATACTACTACACCGCGTCGCTCGGAATCTCGACGCTCTCCGATTCCGACCTGGAGGAGCTGCAGCGATTTCTGGAGGGAGACCTGGGCGATGTCGCGCAGGGCAAGGGAACCGTGGGAGACGCGCTGGGCCGCGGAGCGACGCGGTTCCTGCTCCGGCTCGCGGGCCTGCCGACGCTCCGGCTGGAGGTCCGCAGTACCACTTGTCGAGGTGCGCTGACTCAGAGCGTGCCGCCCAGCGCGCGGAGCGCCTCCTCGCCGTAGAAGAGCCGGATGTACTTGGCCTGGTCGGTCGAGAGCCGGCGAACCGCCCAGATCAGGTGCACGAAGTGCGGCTCGCGCGGGGCCGTCATCGGGTGCATGTCACACTCGTCGGCAGGTGTTGCCCTTCCGCGTGTTGCAGCTGCTGCACGCCGTCACCACGTTGGTCCACTCGTTGTCGCCCCCGCGGGAGAGCGGAATCAGGTGATCCCGCGTCAGGCACTCCCGGTGGCGCAGCTCGCCCTGGCGCCGGTGGCAGTACTGGCAGCGGTAGCTATCGCGGGCAAAGAGGAACGTGTTGGTGACCTGGCGGCGGAAACGGCGGGGGACGTGCACGAACTTGACCAGACGGATGATGGCGGGTTTCGGGAGTGTCAGCCGTTCACTCCGGACGAAGTCGTGCGTCGGCCTCGACGATCTCGGCCTTGCCCTCGATGACGAGGCGGAGCGCCCGGCGCACGGGCACCATGGTCAGAGGCTCGAAGGAGGCGTTCAGCGCCAGACACCGCACGGGACTTCTCCGCAGCGTAACGGATAGAGGATATACGAATCCGGCGTCCGGAGCGTGGCCGGAATCACCGCACAATTCAAGCGTAACCCCGCACCCTGTGACCCGGCAAGGGAGGGACAACGGATGCCGGGACTGAGTGTTGCGACATCGCTCGCATACCTCCTGGCCGCGAGCCGCCGGCGCTCCCGCGAGCAATGGCTCGCGCCGGAGGAGCTGGCGGCCCGTCGGGCCCGGCGGCTCCTGCGGCTGGCCCGGGCGGCGGGGCGCTCCACCTACTATCGCGAAGTCTTTTCCCGCGCGGGGCTCAGGCCCGAGGACCTGACCGAAGCCACGCTTCTGGAACTTCCGCTGCTCGACAAGCCGATCCTGCAGTCCGTGGATCCGCGCGACCTGGTCACCAGGCCCCCCGAGAGCCTGAGCGCGGTCGCGACGTCAGGCTCCACGGGCCTGCCGCTTCGGGTGCTCCGGAGCAGCCGCGACCAGGCCGAGGTCTCGGCGGTCTGGAGCCGCGCGCTGCGCGCGTTCGGCCACGGGGCCTTCGACAGCCAGGTGAACGTGAACACGGGCGTTTCGGTGGCGCGGAGCGGGCCGGTCGTGTTCCTGCGAAAGGCCGGCATCCTGCCCCGCCTCCGGAACGTGTCCAGCTTCGACCCGGTGGACAGCCAGATCGAGGTCCTCCACCGCCTCAGGCCCCACACGTTGAGCGGGTACGCGATCAGTCTCGAGCTGATCGCCGAGCGGATCATGGAGCTGGGGCTCACGGACGTGCGACCCGCCCTGGTGCTCAGCGGGGCGATGCCGTTGAGCGAACGCGGTCGCGACGTCGCGGAGCGCGCCTTCGGTGTCCGGCCACTCGAGCTCTATGTCACGTCCGAGTTGGGACCGGTGGGCTGGGAATGTCCGATGAATCGCGGGGTGCTACACCTCAACGACGACGTGCAGATCGTCGAGATCCTCGACGAACACGACCGGCCGGCGGCGCCGGGCGAGGTGGGCCAGGTCGTAATCACGCAACTGCACTGCCTCGCGCAGCCGCTCATCCGCTACCGCATCGGGGATCTCGCGGCGCGGATCCCCGGCCGGTGCGGGTGCGGCCGCGGGCTCGCGCTGCTGAGCCCGGTCCAGGGACGCACGCGACACGTGGTCCGCACCCCCGATGGCCGCGTACTGTACGGCATCATGGTGGCTCGGCTGCTGACGCCGTTTCCCCAGGTGCGCCGCTGGCAACTGCGGCAGACCGGGCCCGCGGATCTCCGGCTCCTCGTCGTTCCGGCGGAGGGCTGGCAGGCCGATACGGGGGCGGCGATCGCACGGGAACTGGAGCGGCAACTCGGGCCCGGGCTCCATTTTCACGTGGAGCCGGTGGACGACATCCCGCTCGCGCCAAGCGGGAAGTTCCAGACGATGGTCCCCCTGGAGCGGGCCGACCCTACTTCCTGACCAGCGCCTGGATCCGCTCCGCGATGGCCTCCCGCAGCCGCTGGCTCCGGGTGATCACCAGGACCGTGTCGTCCCCGGCGATGGTGCCGATGATCTCGGCCCAGCCCACCTGGTCGAGCGCCTCGGTGATGGCCCCGGCCGAACCGCTCGCCGTCTTGAGCACCAGCAGCGGCCCCACCCCGTCTACGCTCACGAGGAGCGCCGGGAGCACCTGTGCCAGGTCGGGGCGGACGGCCGCGCGATGCGGATGGGTGTAGAACGCGCCCCCCTGCGGGTCGGCGAGCTTGGCCAGGCCAAGCTCACGGATATCGCGCGAGAGCGTCGCCTGGGTGACGGTGAACCCCTCGGTGGCGAGCGCCTCGCGCAGCTCGTCCTGGCTCTCGATCCGCCGCTCCCGGACGACCCGCAGGATCGCGGCGTGGCGCTGGATCTTCACGGCATTCGGCTGGTGCGATGCACGTTCCGTCCTCCCACGAAGGTGGCCAGCACGTCGCGAGGGCCGCTCGCGAGGACCTGCTCCTCCGGCGCCGCGCCCGCGGCGCCGCGCGGCGGCCGGATGACGGCGCAATCGCCCCACTTGCCGGGAGCAAGGCTCCCGATCTCGGCGTCCAGCCCAAGGGCGCGCGCGCCCTCGAGGGTGCAGAGCGCGAGCGCGCCCGCGGCGTCGAGGCCGCCGAGCGCGCGGGCGGCGCGGGCCTCCGCCAGCAGATCGAGCCGTCCCACGCTCACGATCGAATCGGTTCCGAGTCCGACCCGTATCCCGGCCGTCAGGAACGCCCCGAGCGGCGCGGCCCCGTGCCCGTGCGCGCGATTGGACAGCGGACAGTGGGCAACGCTCGCGCCCGTGCGGGCCAGCCGGCCGACGTCCCCGGGACCGGCCTGCACCACGTGGATACAGAGCGTCCGGTCCGAGAGCACGCCGTGCTCCTCGAGCCACGCCACCGGCGTTCGTCCGGGCGGCAGGGGGAGCGGGATGCCCCGTCCCCGCCACGCTTCGGCGAACGGCCCGGCCCCGCGGTCGAGCAGCGCGCTTTCCGCCGGCGACTCCGCCAGATGGACGGCGACCGGCAGCCCTTCCGCGCGCGCCCATTCGGACGTGGCGGCGATAGAGCGGTCCGCTCACGGTGTACGGCGCGTGGGGTGAGACCCCGATGCGCACCCGCCCGGTCGCGAACCGGCCCAGGTGCTCCACTCGTCGCCGCAGCCCGGCCAGGCTCGCGTCCCGCTGATCCGGATGCGGCCCGAAGACCTCCTGATAGGCGATCCCCGATCCACCCGCCTCGGCCAGGGCCTGAATGACGGCGCCGGAGTCGCCCGTGTCGGCAACCGTGGTGACGCCGGCGGCCAGGCAGTCGGCGAGCCCGCGGCGCGCGGCCTCGAGGTACGCCTCGGGGGCGCGAGCGGCCTTCGCCTCGCGCAGCCGCCGGATCCAGGCCGCGAAGTCCGGCTCCGGCGGTTCGCCCTTCCAGACCGGTGAGCTCGAGATGCGTATGCGTGTTGATCAGCCCGGGAGCAGCACGGCGTCCCCGAAATCTTCGACCAGGACGCCGGCCGGCCGGGGAACGTCGGGCTCCGGGCCGACCGCGGCGATGCGTCCATCCGGGCCGACCAGCAGCGCGCCGTGCTCGACCGCCGGACATCGGCGGGCAGTACCCACCGCGCCGACAGGCGGCGCGCCTCACGCCGATGGTCTTGGCGTCATCGGCTCGCGGCGCACGTCAGCGCTGCGGATTCGGCGTCGGCCCGGCGCCTCCCATGACGCCCGTCGTGGTCGGCGCGCCCGCGCGGCCCGGCACCGCCGGCGTCGCGGGCGGCGCAGGGGCGGGTGCTCCCGGGTGAACGCTTTCGGGGAGCGGCGCGGTCGGCTGCGGAGCTCCGTCGGGAGCGGTGCCCCCCAGGGGTCCCGCCGCCCCCACGGCGCCGAAGGGCGAGTGGATCGGGCAGAAGGCGGTGGGCTCGGTGCCGGGGATGAACGACTCGATGTAGTGCACGTCCTTGGGGCAGAACGGCGTCGCCTTGTAGCCCGTGGTCTTGTCGATGTCGAGCGCCGTGAGCCCGTCCGGCCGCGGCCACACCGCGGGAATGTCACGGCGCTCGTACACCTCGCGCATCATCGCCGTCCACGCCGGCGCCGCCAGGATGCCGCCCTGCGCGTTGGCCTTGATCTTCCTGGGCTGGTCGAAGCCGATCCACACTCCCGTCACGAGATCGGGGGTGAAGCCGATGAACCAGACGTCGAACCCGTCGTTGGTCGTGCCGGTCTTCCCGCCGGCCGGGAAGTTGATCCGCGAGCCCACCGAGCCCACCGCGCTCCCGTGACGGACGACGTCCCGCAGCGCGTCGGTCATGAGCCATGCGTGCTGGGTGTCCATCACGGAAACCGTCCGCACCTGGGGCTGCCACAGGATCTTGCCGGTGCGGTCCTCGACCCGGAGAATGGCGTTGGGGATGGTGCGGGTGCCCAGATTGGAGAACACCGTGTAGGCCGAGATGATCTCCAGCGGGATGACGTCGGCCGAGCCGATGTAGATCGAGGGATAGGGCGGAATCCGCGTGGTGATGCCGAACTTCGTGGCCTCGCTGATCACCGCGTCGCTGCCGAGCTCCATGCCCAGCTTGATGGCGATGATGTTGCGCGAGAGATAAAGCGCCCGGCGGAGCGTCATAGGCCCGTCGAACTCGAGATCGTAGTTCTGCGGCGTCCAGGGCGCGCTGTCGATGGCCATCTCGACGGTCAGCGGGTCGTCCACCATGACGTGGGAGAGCGGGTAGCCGGCCTCGACCGCGGCCGAGTAGACGAACGGCTTGAACGTCGAGCCCGGCTGGCGCAAAGCCTGGGTGGCGCGATTGAACTTGCTGTCGTCGAAGTCCCGTCCGCCCACCATCGCGCGGATGTTCCCGGTCTTGGCGTCAAGCGTGACCACCAGGCCCTGCAGATAGGGCGTGGTGGTTCGCGCGTTCCCTTCAGGGGCATCCGCCCGAGTATCGAGGTACTGGCGGTAGGAGGGCCAGGTGAACTTGCCGTCCGCCCCGTTCTCGATGGCCTCGAGCCGGGCCTCGAGCGCCCGCTCGGCCGCCTGCTGGGTGTCGAGGTCGAGGGTGGTGTAGATCCGATAGCCCGACTTGTACAGATCAGAGCCGAAGCGGGCGTCGAGTTGCTGGCGGACGTATTCGACGAAGTATTCCGCGACCCCACTGAAGTCGGAGTGTGAGCTGAGCAGCAGCGGATAGGCCTTCCACCGCTCCGCGTCGTCAGCGGAGAGGAGTCCGTTATCGCGCAGCAGATTCAGGATCGTGTTGCGCCGCTGCACGGTCAGGTTCGGATTCCGGCGCGGGTTGTAACGCGAGGGGGCCTTGGGAATCGCGGCCAGCGTGGCCGCTTCGGCCACGTTGAGGTCCCGGACCGACTTGCCGAAGTAGCGCTGGGAGGCGGCCTCGACGCCATAGGCGCGGTTGCCGAGGTCGATCTGGTTCAGGTACAGCTCGAGGATCTTGTCCTTGGGATACGTCGCCTCGATCTCCCGGGCCACGTGCGCCTCGCGCAGCTTCCGGCGAATCGACTTGTCACGCCCGCTGATGTCCTCCGGCCAGAGATTGCGGGCGAGCTGCATGGTGATGGTCGAGAATCCCTCGGCCACGCGCAGCTTGAAGACGTTGTTCTTGATGGCGCCGAACACCCGGTACCAGTCGATCCCGTGATGCTCGTAGAACCGCTTGTCCTCGGTGGTGACGAACGCCGCCTTGACGTAGGGCGACATCTCGCCGAGCGGAACTACCGTCCGACGCTCGAGCCCGAGGTCGGTGATGAGCCGGCCGTCGGCGGCGTACACCTTTGCCGCCTGGTTGGGATCGTAGCCGCCGAGGCCGGCGATGGATGGGCAACTGTTGCCGGCGCACGCGCGGGTCCAGGCCGCCACCAGGATGGCCAGCCCGAAGGCGACGATCGCGAGCACCGAGACCAGGACGTTACGACGGGCGCGGGGCGAAAGCCGAACGCGCTGCAGCAGACTGGATTGCCGGCGGGCCATGCCCCCAAGCTAGCCGGTTGCGGGGCCCGTTTCCAGCGGGTACGATTGGCGCCATGAGCGACCTCCTCGACCTGCTCGAGACCCGCGGCTTCGTGCAGGACGCCACCCCCGGTCTGGCCGAGCGCCTGCGTGAAGGGCCCATCACGGCCTATGTGGGCTTCGATCCGACGGCGGACTCGCTCCACGTCGGCAATCTCGTGCCGGTAATGGGCATGGCGTGGCTCCAGCGGCTGGGCCACACGCCCATCGCGCTGGTGGGCGCCGGGACGGCGATGGTGGGCGACCCGAGCGGCAAGCGGGCCGAGCGCCCGGTGCTCACGCTCGAGCAGATCGACCGGAACGCGCAGGCGCTCATGCGCCAGCTGCAGCGCTTCCTCTCGTTCGAGGGCGCCAATGCCGCCCGGCTCCGCAACAACGCGGACTGGCTCCGGGGCATCCACCTGATGCAGTTCCTGCGCGACACCGGCCGGCACTTCAGCGTGGGCTACATGCTGCAGAAGGAGTCCGTGCGGAGCCGGATGGAGACCGGCATCTCGTACACCGAGTTCAGCTACATGCTGATCCAGGCATACGATTTCTGGCACCTGTACCGCACCGAACAGTGCGAGCTCCAGATGGGGGGGAGCGACCAGTGGGGCAACATTACCGCCGGCACCTGGCTGGTGGACCGGCGCGAGCACCGTCAGGTTCACGGCCTGGTGTTTCCGCTCATCACGACCGCCGCGGGCGCGAAGTTCGGCAAGAGCGAGACGGGCAACGTCTGGCTCGATCCGGAGCGCACGAGCCCGTACCACTTCTACCAGTTCTGGCTCAACACCGACGACCGGGACGTCGAGCGCTACCTCAAGCTGTTCACCTTCCTCCGGCTCGACCGGATCGCGACCGCGATGGCCGCGCACGCCGCCGATCCGGGCCGGCGGGAGGCGCAGCGGGTGCTCGCGCGTGAAGTGACGGCCACGGTCCACGGCGAGGCGGCCGCCGAGCAGGCGATCCGGACCAGCGCGGCGCTGTTCGGCGGGCCGGACCAGGGCGTGGCAGCACTCGACGAGGCGACGGCGGACATGCCGGAGCGGCGGGTCTCCCGCGCCGAGCTGCCCGACGGACTGCCGGTGGTCGAGGTCCTGGTGGCGAGCGGTCTCGCGACGTCCAAGGCCGATGCCCGGCGCGGGATCCAGGGCAAGGGCTTCTACCTCAACGGCCGCACGATCGAAGACGTGGAGCTCCGGATCGGCGAGGAGTCGCTGCAGGGGCCGCCGGAGCGGCGGTTCGTAATCCTGCGGAAGGGAAAGCGGAATTACGTGCGGCTGGTGGTGGGGCCGTAGGCGGAGGGGCGGAAGGGCGGAAAGATGGAAGGACGGAAGGACGGAAGGGCGGAAAGACGGAAGGACGGAAGGACGGAAGGGGCATTGCGGCGGCACTGTCATCCCGAGCGCAGCGAGGGATCTACTCGCCTGGAATTCGAACTCGGCCCGGCAAGATCCCTCGCTGCGCTCGGGATGACAGTCCGGTGCCCGCGCCCTGTCTGTCCGTCCGTCAGTCCTGCCGTCCCGCCGTCCTGCCGTCCTGCCGTCCTGCCGTCCGCCGTCCTTCCGTCCTTCCGTCCTTCCGTCTTTTCCATCCATCCGCCCCCCGCCCCTCCGCCCGCCTACAGCAGCGTCCCCCCCAGAAGCAGCCGCGCTACGCTGAAATAGATGATCAGCCCCGTGACGTCCACGAGCGTGGCGACGAACGGTGCTGAAGCGCTCGCGGGGTCGGCGCCGATCCGGCGGAGAATGAAGGGGAGCATGGACCCGGCGAACGTGCCGAACATCACCACGCCGACCAGGCTGCCCGCCACCGTGAGCGCCACCAGGAGGTAGTGCTCGCCGTAGACGTGCCCGACGCCTGCCAGGTCAGGATCCGCACGCAGCCGATGAACCCGAGCAGGCACCCCAGCGCGAGGCCGGTGAGAATCTCCCGCCGCGCCACTCGCCACCAGTCGCGGAGCCGCACCTCGCCCAGCGCCATCGCGCGGATGACGAGCGTGGCCGCCTGGGAGCCGGAGTTTCCGCCGCTGCTGATGATGAGGGGGACGAACAGCGCGAGGATCGACCGCCCGGGCGATCTCCTCCTCGAAGAAGCCCATGGCGGTGGCGGTGAGCATCTCGCCCAGGAAGAGCGCGGCCAGCCAGCGGCCGCGCTTCCGCACCATGTCGGAGAAGCCGATCTGGAGGTACGGCTCGTCGAGCGCCTCGATGCCGCCGATCTTCTGGATGTCCTCGGTGGCCTCTTCCTGCACCACGCCCACCACGTCGTCGGCGGTGACGACGCCCTTCATCCGCCCTTCTGCGTCCACCACCGGAATGGCCAGCAGACCCTCGTCGACCAGGAGGTGGGCGACCGCCTCCTGGTCGGTCTCCTCGGTCACGGTGACCAGGTCCACGTGCATGATGTCCTGCACGAGCTGCTCGGGCGGCGCGGCGAAGAGCTCGCGAAACGAGATCACGCCGAGCAGGCGCATGTCGGAGTCGAGGACATAGGCATAGTCGATGACCTCGATCCCGCGTATGGCCTGCCGGCGCAGGTACCGGATGGCCACCTCGACCGGGATATCGGGCCGGAGGCGCATGTAGCGGGGGTTCATCACGCCGCCCGCCGCGTCCTCGGCATAGGCCAGCAGGGCGCTCACCTCGCCCTGCGTCACGGGATCGAGCAGCGCCATGAAGCTGAACCGGTCCTCGGCCGGGAGCGCCTGCAGCAGGTCCGCCGCATCATCGGGCGCGAGCAGCCGGATCCACGGCCGGCTCCGCTCGGGGCCGAGCTCCTGCAGGAGCTCGGCCTGGGCACGCGTGCTGAGCGCGAGGAAGAAGTCCGCCGCCTCGTTGGCGCCCAGCATCGCGAACCCCTCCACCCGCTCCTCCAGGCTCAGGATGGGGTAGGCGTCGAGGAGCGCCTCGGCGGTGAAGGCGTCCGGGGCGGGCGCGGTCAGTGGTTCGTCTCCGGGCGGCCTACCATCTCGAGCGCCGGGTCGAGGTGGTGCGCGGGGGCTTGGCGCCGAGCATGCCGAAGACGCCGCGAATGAGCTCACGGCCCACCGTCCGCCCGATGGTGGACGAGAGCGCGCCGATCAGCGCGCCGCCGGCTACCTGCGTGATCGTCCGTGCGGCTCGTCCGCCGGTGCGCGGCGCGGCCGAGTCCGCCGGAGGTTCGGTCTGGGTCTTGCCAGCCGGGCCGCGAGCATTTCGCGCGCGCTCTCCCGGTCCACCGCCTGGCCATATTCCGCGATCAGGTCGGATTGTTTGATGTCGGCCTGCAGCTCCTCGGGCGTGAGCGGCGCCATCCGCGAGCTCGGCGGAATGAGCCGGGTGGCGACGACCGGCGTGGGCGAGCCGTGCGGGTCGAGCACCGTCACCACCGCTTCGCCGATGCCGAGCGAGGTGAGCGTCTCCTCGAGGTCGTAGAAGGTCGTCTTGGGAAAGGTCCGCACGGTGGCCCGGAGCGCGGTGTCGTCGTTCGGGGTGTGCGCGCGGAGCGCGTGCTGCACCCGGTTCCCGAGCTGCGCGAGCACGTCGTCGGGGACGTCCTTGGGCGTCTGGGTGACGAAATAGACGCCCACGCCTTTGGAGCGGATCAGCCGCACCACCTGCTGCACCTGGTCGAGGAACGGCTTCGGCGCGCCGTCGAAGAGCAGATGCGCCTCGTCGAAGAAGAAGGCGAGCTTGGGTTTCGGGAGGTCGCCTGCCTCGGGCAGATTGTGATACAGCTCCGCCAAGAGCCACATCGTGAAGGTGGACCAGAGAAGCGGCTTGTCCTGCACGTCGGCGAGCTCGAGACAGGTGACCACGCCCCGGCCGTCCGAAGTCACGTGCATCATGTCCTTGACGTCGAACTCGGGCTCCCCGAAGAACTGGCCGGCACCCTGGGACTCGAGCTCCACCATCTTCCGGAGCAGCACGCCGACGGTCGAGCCCGACATCCCGCCGTACTGGGCCAGCGCCGGCTTGCCCTCGTCCGACGTGAGATACTGGAGCACGGCCTTGAGGTCGGACAGGTCGAGCAGCGGGAGGCCGTTGTCGTCGGAGTACTTGAAGACCATCGTGAGGACGCTGGTCTGGGTGTCATTCAGCGAGAGCGCCTTGCCCAGGAGCAGCGGCCCGAAGGAGCTCACGGTGGCGCGGAGCTGCACGCCGAGCTTACCGGTGAGGCTCACGAATTCGACCGGCACGCCCGCCGCTTTCCAGTCCCAGCCGATCTCCTTGGCTCGCCCGGTCACGCGATCGGTCGCCTCGCCCGGCACCGCGAGGCCGCTCAGGTCACCCTTGACGTCGGCCGCGAACACGGGCACGCCCTGCGCCGAGAGTTGCTCGGTAAGGAGCTGGAGCGTCTTGGTCTTGCCGGTGCCGGTGGCGCCGGCGATGAGACCGTGGCGGTTCACCATGGCGAGCGGGATCCGGATCTTCGGCTCCGGGTGGACGGTGCCGTCGCGTTCCAGGGCGGCGCCGAGGGTAATGGCGGGCTCCGTGAAGCCGTATCCGGCGGTGAGCATGGCGTCGAACGGGTTGGGCATGGTGCTCTGCTCGCATGAGAGTTCACTGTGCTGCACGATGGTCCGGGATCGCGCGCTGGCGCGCGCGAGGCGGCGCGGGGGGCCTCACGCCGGTCGCTGCAGTGGGCTTCGACGGTCAAGATCGCGCAGGGACCTTGAGGCCCACTGACGCTCCCTCTGTGAGGCCCCCCGCGCCTGATAGCTGGTGCAGCGCGGAGCACATGCTCGCGTTGGCCTGATGTTCGGGGCACAGACCGGGTGCGGTACCCCCAGAGCGAGCGTCAGTGCGCCTTGGTTCACTGCGCGATTTCAACCGTCGAAGCGCACTGCAGCGAGCGGCGGGGGTGCTGCGCCTCGCCCGTGACCTGCGCCCCGAACCCGCCGGCGAGCTGCGCCTCGACCGCCGCCCGACGACTATCTACACCCGCCCGTCGAGAACCGCCACCACCCGCTCCATTTCTTCGAGCGTGTTGTATCCGTGCGGGCTCAGCCGGATGGCGCCTTCGCGGAGGCTGCAGATGATGCGCGCGGCCTTGAGCCGGCGGAAGGCGGCGCCGACGTCGGTGGGTGCGAGGCAGAGGATGCCGGAGCCTCGCTCGCCCCGCGGCGAGACGACGCGGGCCCCGCTCCGCTCGGCCCAGGCGAGCACCGGCGCGTGCAGCCGCCGCAGGTGCGCCTGGATCTGCTCGATCCCCATTTCGCGCACCAGGCCGAGCGAGGCGTTGAAGCCCGCGAAGTCCTGGTAGGGGAGCGTGATCAGCTCGAACCGCCGCGCGTCGGCGCGGAGGGTATCGTTGTAGGTGGTGAGCCGGGTGAAATCGTCGGTTCCCTCGAAGGCCATCCAGCCGGTGACCGGCGGGCTCAATCGGGAGATCAGCTCGCGCCGGACGTAGACGAACCCCGATCCCCAGGGCGACAGCAGCCACTTCTGTCCGCCGCAGGCCAGCACATCCACCTGCGTGCGACCGAGGTCCAGCGGGACCTGCCCCACGGCCTGGATGGCGTCCACCACGAGGTATGCCCCGGTGCGACGGGTCGCCGCGGACAGCGCCGCCAGATCCACCCGGTAGCCGTTGCTGAACTGCACCAGTGACACCGCCAGGACCCGCACTCTTGGGTTCGCCAGCCGCTCGAGCAGGCGGGCCTCGTCCGGCCAGCCGGCGCTGGTCGTGGGTACCAGCTCGACTTCGATGCCCAGTTCGCGCAGCCGGAGCCAGGGGTAGACGTTGGCCGGGAACTCCCGATCGCTCAGCAGCACCACGTCGCCCGGGCCGAGCGGGAGCGCGCGCGCCACGACGCCCAGCCCGAAGCCGGTGTTGACCGTGAGGGCGATCTCCTCCGGCGTCACCGAGAGCAGTTCCGCGACGAGGCGGCGCGATTCCGCGAGCACGGCGAAGAGGTCCCGGTCGGGCAGTTGGAACGGCATCGCCCGCTGCCGGTTGAACGCGTCGAGCGCGCGCCGGGTGCGCTCCGGCAGCGGGCCGACGCTCGCGTGGTTCAGGTAGACGGTCTGGTCCGCCCACGGGAACTCGTCCCGGCGGAGCGCCGCGCTATCGAGGCTGTGTGGCACCGGCGGAGACGCGGATGAGGCCGGGATCATCGGCTCAGCGCTCGGTCCGGAGACGCGGGTCGTACGCTTCACGGAGGGCATCGCCCACCAGGTTGAAGCCAAGCACGGCGATGCCGATGGCAATCCCAGGCGCGAAGGAGACCCAGGGGGCCACGCGGAGCAGGTCCCGGCCGTCAGCCACCATGGCGCCCCAGCTCGGCGTGGGCGGCTGCGCGCCGAGGCCGATGAACGAGAGCGCCGCCTCCGCCATGATCGCGCCGGCGATGCCGAGCGTGGCGGCGATGATGACCTGTGTCCGTACATTCGGAAGGAGATGTCGCAGCAGGACACGCCGGTCGAGCGCCCCGAGCGCCTGCGCGGCCAGCACGAACTCCGCGCGCCGAAGGACCAGCACCTGGCTCCGCACCAGCCGGGCCATGCCCGCCCAGCCGACTACGCCGATGACGAGGAAGATCACGGGAAGTGACGGCTTCACCGCGGCGGCCACCGCGATGAGCAGCAGGAGCGTGGGAAAGGCGAGGGTCACGTCGGCCAGGCGCATTACCAGCGTGTCCACCCAGCGGCCGTAGTACCCGGCCACGAGCCCCAGCACCACGCCCAGGGTGACGGCCACCGACTGGGAGATGAGCCCCACCGACAGTGACAGCCGGGCGCCGTAGAGCACCCGGCTCAGCACGTCGCGTCCCTGGCTGTCGGTCCCCAGAAGAAACCGCCCACCAGGCCCGAGCAGGTATGCGTGCCGCAGGTCGCCCGTGAGCGGGTCGAACGGGGCGATCCACGGCGCGAGGATCGCGGCCGCGACCACGAGTCCGACGAGCGCGAGGCCAAGCTGGAAGAACCGGTCGCGCCGCAGGCGCTCTAGCAGCACCGCTCTAGCCATGGAGCGTCCGTGACGTGGGTTACCCTGGCGGGCGGGAGTCGCGCACACTGTTGCACCATCGGCCGTCGCGGCGCCGGGCGCATGATTCTTGCAAATTCGACTGCGAGTACGTTACGCACCCCACCTCGGCCGGGGCAAGCGAGTGAATCCGGAACAACCCTTTACGCTGGTGCTCAGCGGCGGCGGCCTCAAGGGGCTGGCCCACATCGGCGTCCTTCGGGCGCTCGAGGAGCGCGGACTGGAGCCGAGCCTGGTGGTGGGGTCGAGCATCGGCTCCCTCATCGGTGCCGCGTGGGCCGCCAACTCGACGCCGGAGCGGATGGAGGCGCGGGCGCTCCGGGTCCGCCGCCGCGACGTGTTCCAGGTGGCGCGGGCCGACGTGGCCTTTCGTCGCCTCATGGCGCCGGCCCTCTATCGCGGCGAGCCGCTCGAGGCCCTGGTCAGGGATCTCGTCGGCGACGTCACGTTCCGCGACCTCACCCGGCGCCTGCTGGTCAACACCACCGATCTTCATTCCGGCATGCAGGTGATGTGGGGCCTCCCCGGGCTGAGCCACGCCCGCGTGGCCGATGCCGTCACCGCGTCCTGCGCGCTCCCCGGGATCTTTCCGCCGCGCGAGATCGACGGCCGGGCCTACGTCGACGGTGCGGTCGTCGAAAACTTGCCGGTGCGGCTCGCCGCCTCACTCGGCTCGGGCCCGATCATCGCCGTCAACGTCGCGGCCACCAGCATTCGCCGCCAGGTGCACGAGACAGAGGGATTCGCGGCCACGTACATCCGCGGTCTCGAGATCGTGATGCAGACGCAGATCGAGGGACAGCTCCGCGACTGGAAGGGCCCCCCGCTCGTGCTGGTCCAGCCGCCGGTGGAGCACATCTCGATGTTCGCGTTCGACCGCACCGCCGAGCTCATCGACGCCGGGTACCGCGCCACCGCGCAGACGCTGGACCAGCTCGACGGCCGGCTGCACCTCATCGAGCAGGGGATGTACCCCACCCGCCGCCTGCGAGTCCTCGTGGATGAGCAGCGCTGCGTGGGGTGCGGCGCCTGCGTGGTCCAGGCGCCCAAGGTGTTCCGCCTGGACGCCCGCGGGAAAGCCGAGGTGTTGACGCCGGTGCAGACCTGGTCGCCCGTGGAGGGCGCCTACGTGCTCAACTGCCCGACGGACGCGATCAGCGTGCGCCCGGAGGAGACGGCGGCGTGACCTGGAAGACCAGCACCGCGTCGCCCTTCTGGCGCACCGGCAGCAGATTCCGGAGCGGACTCCGGTAATAGCGGTGCAGCCGGACCCGGCCCCACGGCGCCAGCGCCCGCCGGAGCAACGCCTCCTCGTACGCCCCACCTTCCACCAGCGTCGTCCCCACCACCGATCCGCCCGACGCGAGATAGCTCACCAGCTCGCCGATGAGCCCCGAGTCGTCCTCCACGTGCTCCAGCACGTCGGTGCAGTAGATCCGATCGAACTGGCCGGGGCCGGGCGGCACGGTGGTGAACACCGGCCGCGCGGCGCTGCCGCGAAACCGCTTGGCCTGGGCGATCGCCGCGGGCGAGATGTCGTAGCCCACCGCCTCGCCGCCGAGCTGCTGGAGGCGCAGGGTGAAGACGCCATCCATGCAGCCGAAGTCGAGGACGCGCCTGCCTTCCGGCGAGTAGCGACGAAGCAGCGCCCGGTCGCCCCAGGAGAGGTGCGTGAGGCGCCAGTCGAGGTCGAACACCTTCGGTCCCTGCTGCCCGGCCCAGGCCTGATACTGGCGATCGTACTCCTCGACACGCGAGGCGAAGGGCGCGGCCATCATCCGGCGGCCTCCGCGGCGCGGGCGCCGAGCTCGTGCCCCATGCGCACCAGATCGCGGGTGACACGGTCCCAGTTGTAGCGGGTCTCGACCGCGCGGCGGCCGGCGGCGCCCAGCCGAGCCCGGAGCTCGCCATCATCGAGCAACCGCGCCACGGCCGCGGCCACGTCGTCCGCGCGCTCCGCGTCGACCAGCAGTCCGGTCTCGCCGTCCCGCACCGCGGCGGGGATGCCGCCGCTCCGGCCCGCAACCACCGGCACGCCGCACGCCGAGGCTTCGGCCAGCGAGATGCCGAACCCCTCGACCCGCTGCGGCATCAGCCGCGACACCCCGAGGTAGACCTCGGCGCAATTGTAGAGCGCCGGAAGGTCGGCGTCGGGGACGCCGGTGAGGAAGCGCGTCCGGTCGGCCAGGCCGAGTGCGCGGGCCTCCCGCTCGAGCGCTGCCTGCTCCTCACCGATTCCCACCACCGCGTAGCGGAGCGTCGGGTACCGGCTCGCGAGCAGCGCGAGCGCCTGGAGCGCGGTGTCGATGCCCTTGTGCCGGGTGAGCCGCGCGACGGACAGCAGCCAGCGACCCTCCCCCAGGCCGTAGCGCTCGCGGACGGCACGGGTGTCCACGCCGGGCCGGAAGAACTCGTGATCGGCGCCGAGCGGAACGACGCGCAGCCGGTCGGACGGTGCGTCGATCTCGAGCTCGTTCATGATGGCGAGGCACCGGTCGCGGGTCCAGTCGCTGTTGGCCACCAGCACCGCGGCCGCGGAGAGCAGCGCGGCGGCGGTCTTCCGCTTGATGGCGGACTGATGGACCTGGTGCTGCAGGATGAGCAGATCGCCGCCGTGGAGCAGGATGCCGAACGGAGTGCCGATGCGCTCACGGGTCCACTTGGCCGGATAGGCCGCCGGCTTGATGTTGCCGCACCAGATGAACTCGGCGTCGGTGGATCGCGCGAGCACCGCGACGCGGCGGGACCAGAGCAGGATGCCCTGCAGCGTGCGCAGCCGGGGCGAGGAGATGGCCAGCCGGTCCACCCGGTTGGGGAAGGCGGCGTCGCTCGCGGAGGCGTCGCCGACCTGACCGGTGGAGACCACCAGCGAGCCGGGCGGATAGCGTCGGGCGAGCTCGGCCATCCAGCGCGCGATCCCGCCGCCGATCGGCGGGAAATCGTACGTGAGCAGCAGGTGGGGCAGCATGGGGGCAATTTAACGTGCGTGGCGGAAGTTGCTGAACCGGATTGTCATCCCGAGCGAACGCGAGGGATCTTGCCCGGGATTGGGTCGAAGCTGGCCGCTAAGACCCCTCGCGTTGGCTCGGGATGACATATGGGCTCGGGATGAGACCACGCGTTCGCTCGCGACGACAAAGCCGGCTAGCCGACCGCGGCTGCGTGTCGCGCGGCGACCTCGCGTCCGATTCCGATGACCTCCGCCGCGACCCGGTCCCAGTTGTAGTACGACTCCACCGCCGCCCGTCCGCCCGCGCCCAGCCGGAGCGCCAGCTCCCGGTCCCGGAGCAACCGCCGCACGGCCGCGAGCACGCATTCGACGCGCGCGCCGTCCACCAGCACCCCCGTCTCACCGTCGCGCACGGCGTCCGGAATGCCTCCGCCCGAGCCGCCGATCACCGGCAGTCCGCAAGCGGAGGCCTCGCTCAGCGCGATGCCGAAACCTTCCACCATCAGCTCCGCCGGCCGCGACACGCCCAGATAGAGCTCGGCGCTGTTGTAGAGCGCGGGCAGATCGTCGTCGGGGACGCCGGTGAGGAAGCGCACCCGGTCGGCCACGCCGAGCCGCCGGGCCAGCCGCTCGAGCTCCTCTCGCTGGACGCCGGAGCCGACCACGGCATAGCGCAGCTCGGGAACTTCCTCGCGCAGTGCCGCGAGCACATGGAGGACGGTGTCGATGCCCTTGTGAGCCGCGAGCCGCGCGACGGTGAGCAGCCATCGCCCGGGCTCGAGGCCGTACCGGACCCGCACCTCGGCCGGATCGATGCCGGGACGGAACCGGGCGGGATCGGTACCGAGCGGGAGCGTGCGGATGTCCGTAGCGTCCGGGTCGATGCCGAGCCCGGTCAGCACTTCGCGGCAGAGCGCGGCCGTCCACCGGCTCACTGTCACGAGCACGGCGGCGTTCCCCAGCAGCCAGCGCCCGGCGATACGCTTGCGCGGCCTGTCCTTCAGCCGGTGGCGCAGCAGCAGCAGCTCGGTGCCATGGAGAATGATGCCGTGGGGTATGCCGGTCCGTCGGCCGACCCAGTGCGCGGGGTAGGCCGCCGGCTTGAGATTGCCGCACCACATGAACTCCGGCTGGAGCGCGCGGGCGAGAATGGCGGCGCGGCGGCACCACGGGATCCAGCCGTGCACCGCGCGCAGGCGTCGGCTCGCGACCGGCATCCGGTCTATGGGGTGGGGGAACCGCGCGTCGGCGTCGTCGCTTCCCGCAACGGAGCCGGTCGAGACGACCAGCGATCCCCGCGGATAGCGCCGCGCCACCTCGCCCATCATCCTGGAGATCCCGCCGCCCATGGGAGGAAAGTCGTAGGTGAGCAGCAGGTGGCCGCGCATGGGACAATCTACCGGAGCAGGTGCCGGAGCGACGACAGGAACCGGCCGGCGGCGGCTTCGATCGTGAGATCGCCAACCAGCGCCGGATCGGCAGCCGGGGCATCGAGCGCCGCGTCGATGGCCCGGGCGAGCACGGCGTCGTCGTCGAGCGGCACCAGCCGTGCGGCTCGGCCCACGTGCTCCCGATGCGGCGGAATGTCGCTCGCGACCACGGGCACGCCCGCGGCGACCGCCTCGATCGGGGTGAGCCCGAACCCCTCGAACGCGCTCGGACACACCGCCACCGCGGCCTCATGGTATGCGCGCGTGACAGCCGCATCGTCCGCGGTGGTGTCGACCTGGCAACGCACTCCCAGCGCCGCCGCGAGCTGCTCGAGCCGCGCCTGTTCCGGTCCGCGGCCGATCAGTCGGACCTGCACCGGGCGTCGGAGCGCGGCGGCAGCGCGCAGCACGGCCGCCTGGTTCTTGTGCGGGATCAGACGCGACACGGTTAGGAGCAGCGGCGGCGACACTCTGCCCCCCGGCTTCGGCGCGAAACGGCCGGAGTCGTAGCAGTACGGCACCACCACGGACCGAACGCCGAAACGCTCGGCAACGATCTCGCGCGTCAAGGCGCTTGGCACCAGCACGACATCAGCCCGCCGCGCCAGAAACTGGAGCCGGCTGTAGTAGCCGCGGCGCCGGGCGTAGCCGCCCCACGGGCGCGGCAAGCGGAGAAAGCGGCCGGCCAGCCACCAGACCGGGTCCGCGCGACCACGCGCGGTCCCCACCGGCGGCAGGTCCCACAGATATAGGAGAAGCCGCGCCCTGTGTGCGCGCGCGAACCGCCACGCCGCCTCCGCCCGGAGTCCCGACATGGCCAGGGCGGCCCGCGCCGGTGCCTCGCCTTGGGTCGCGATGGTGAGCCCGAGCCGGCGAAGCTCGGGCACGATGAGCGCGCCGTACGGATTGGGCGTGAACCAGCGGACGTCATCCACCGCCGCCGAGCACCTCCGCGAGCGCCTGCTCGTAGGCGCCGACCATGCGCGCGATCGGGAACTCCGTCTCGATGCGCCGCCGGGCGGCCTCACCGAGGGCGCGTCGGCGGGCGGCGTCGGCGAACAGCCCGCTCACCGCCTCCGCCAGCGCGCCCGGATCGGCGGGCGGGACGAGGACGCCGGTCGTGCCGTCCCGGCCGAGCAGCTCGCCGGTACCGCCGGCGTCGGCCGCGACGACCGGGCGCGCGCAGGCCATCGCCTCGCCGACGGCGTTGGGAAAGATTTCCTGGAGCGAGGGATGCACGACCAGATCGGCCGCGCTGTAGGCGCCGATCATGTCGCGGGAGCCGAGCAGGCCGGTGAAGACGGCGGGCAGGCCGCAGGCATGCGCCATGGAGACGAGCTCCCCCTCGCGGCCGCCGTCGCCGCAGAGCACGTACACCAGATCGAGCCCCTCCCGGCGGACGCGGGTGAGTGCCGCGATGGCCACCTCCTGCCCCTTGTTCCGCGTCAGCTTCGCGGCGCTCAGGACCACCCGCGCCGAGGATGGGATCCGGTAGCGCTCCCGGAACGCGCTCGCCGCGTCCGGACGCGGCGCAAAGCGCGCGGTGTCGTATCCGTTGGGGATCTGGTACGAGCGGATCCGGGCCATCCAGCCCGCGTGTCGCACCGCGTCCTCCTGGATGTAGCGGGACTGGTAGATGCAGGCGGCGAGCCGGCTGAGATACACCCGATCCATCAGGTGGATGCGGGGGCGGCGGTAGTTGAGGTTGTAGCGGTACACGATGCGCGCGCGGTGCAGCAGCGTGGCGTAGAACGAGAGGCGTACGTCGCGCGGGGTGTCGACGATGATCGCCCGCGCGCCGACCCGGGCCAGCGCGCGGCGGAGCGCGAGGACTTCCCGGGCCCCCGTGTTGCGGCCGGGGATCTGGGTGACGGGCAGCCCTTCCTCGCGCAATCGGCTGGTCAGCTTGGCGGCCGCGGTGACGAGATGGGCCTCGTGGCCGTGCTGGCGCAGCCCGAGCGCGATCTTGGCGTAGCTCGCGCCCGAGCCGCGCCAGCCGTTGGCCGACGTCAGCAGGGCGACGCGCATGGCTCCGTTATACTTGGCGCATGCGAGTGGCCGTGCTCGGAGCGGGTGGGGCCCACCGGACGGAGGCGTCGATCGTGCGCGCGGCGCGCGCGCTGGGGCACGAGTGCCGGCTGGTCAACGTGGTCGGCTGGTCGCGCCGCCTCGGCCCGCTGGCCGGCCGTGCGGTCCGCTATCGCACCGACGCGTTCGCGCCGGATTTCGTCCTGCTCACCCGTCATGCCATCCTCGCCGGTGAGCCCGCTCTGCGCGCGGTGCTGCGCGGACGCGAGCGGGTGTTCTGGTACTTCGACCTGCAACCGAAGCCGGCGGTTCTCGCGCTCGCGCGGGTGGCGGAGCGGATGGCGGTGACCGGTGCCGGCCAGCGTGGAGGTCTTCCGCGCCGCCGGCGTCCCGGTCGTGCAGTTCCTTCCGCAGGCCGTCGATCCGGTGCGCGACGTACCGGCCGCTATCGCGCGCCGCGGCGATGTCTGCGACCTCAGCTTCGTCGGCTCCGGGCAGTATCCCCACCGCTACCTTGTGCTCCGAGCGGTCGCCACCGCGTGGCCGGCTCCAGATCCGCGGTCCCGGCTGGGAGCACGCGCCGCCCGACCTGCCGGTGGTCGGCGGCGCGGTGCACGGCCGCCGCCTGGCCCAGGTCATCCGTGGCGCCGCCATCTCGCTCGGCGCCCATGCGCTCGCCGAGCAGGACGGCGGGCGTGCCTCCGCCTCGAACCGCATGTGGAAGATTTTCGGCTGCGGCGGATTCTACCTCGGTCCCTGGGTCGAGGACATCGGACGCCTTGCCGTGGACGGGCGGCACTGCGCGTGGTACCGCTCGCCCGCGGAGGCCGCTGAGCTCGCGCGCCACTATCTGGATCGCCCCGAGGAGCGCGCCCGGATCGCGGCCGGCCGGCCGCGCGCACGCGCTCGGCATCATACCTACCCCACCGGCTCGAGCTGCTGCTGGCCGGGCGGGATACGAGCTCGTCCGTCCCGGCATCAGACCATGGTGTAGTTGCGGAACTCGAACAGCCGGACGCCGGTCAGCCGCTCGATCACGCCTGACGACATAGTAGCGCAGGAAGCGCCAGCGGAACCGCCGCGGCGCGATCACGCGCTCGGGATCGAGCCGCCGCGGCGTCGATCCACTCTCGCGCGACGGCCGGATGGGTCCCGCGGAACGACCGGATGCCCGGCACCCAGGCGAGCAGCGGCCGGCGTTCGTCGGCGTCGCGCCAGGGGTACATCGTCTTCCCCAGCTCGCGCTTTTCCCGCAGCGCCTGCGCCGGGCGGGCCCATCCGTAGTGGAACATCTCGGCGTCGGTGAGCCGCGCCCGGATCTTCCGATGCTCCGGGACCGACCCGGAAGCCCTGCGCGCCCTGGTACGGCCGGATATCGAGCGCCGGGATCGAGCCGCACCGCCCGCACCTCACGCCGGTACCAGCGCCGGTGCGTCGCGATGGTATCGAACCCGCCGTAGAAATGGAGGTACCGCACCAGCAGCCCCTCCACCCGCGGGTCGCCGTCGTGGCGCTGGATGGCGGCCGCGAGCTCCTCCGCCCCGCGCTCGTGCAGCACCTCGTCTGCCTGGATGTAGACGCCCCACGGATGGCCGCAGGCGCGCATGGCCCGCAGCGTCTCGTGCCCGAGCACGGTGTTGCGCCGACGTCATGTCCCACTCGGTCTCGAGGATCCGGATCTTGGGATCGGCGATCGAGCGCACCAGCTCGAGCGTCTCGTCCTCCGAGCGCCCGACGTTGACGACCACCTCGTCGCACACCGGCAGGATCGAGCGGATGCTGGCCTCGACCGGGAAGTCCAGCTTGATCGCGTTCCTGACGATGGTGAAGCCCGAGACCTTGACCACGTCGCGCTCCCGTCAGCTCGAGGGTGACCCAATCTCACCGCGCGCCGGGCGGGCAAGCGCGGCGAGCCCAGCGAGCGAGTGGTAGAGCCCGAGCGTGCGCTCGACGGTGTGCTCGAGCGCGAACGTCTCCCGCGCCGTGCGTCGGGCGGCGGCGCCCAGCCGGCAGCGCCAGCGTCGGGATCGGCGAGCACGCGCTCGATCGCCGCGGCCCACGCGGCGGGATCGAGCGGCGGCACGAGCAGGCCGTCGACCTCGGGGGTCACCAGATCGAGATTCCCGGCCGCCGCCGAGGCGATCACCGGCTTGCCGAGCGCCATCGCCTCGAGCAGCGACTGCGACAGGCCTTCGCTGCGCGAGGGCAGCAGGACAAGCTCGAGCAGCTCGTAGAGCGGGCGGACGTCGGCGGTGAACGGGAGGCAGACCGCGGCGTGCGGCGGAGGCACCTGGCGCGCCAGCGCGCCCAGCGGGCTCAGCCGGATCGACGCCGGCCAGCACGAGCCGCACCGGGCGTGCGCACCCGCGCCAGCGCCGCGAGCACCACCGCCTGGTCCTTGGGCCGGGCGACGATGCCGACGGTCCGCTGCTCCGGCGTCCAGCCGATGCGCTCGCGCCAGCGCTCCGAGCGCCGGCGGGATCCACCGGGCCGTCCACCCGCTCGGTCACCAGACCGTTGGGGATGACGACGAGCTTCCGCGCCGGCGTGCCCTCGCCGCCGCAGCGCCTCGGCGACGGCCCGGCTCACGGCGACCACCCGCGCGGCCGCGCGCGGCCGCGAGCCAGTTCTCCAGGACGAAGGTGCGCGGCATCTGCCGCCGGGTCAGCACCAGCGGCACGCGGCAGCGCGCCGCGCAGCGCGAGCCAGGTGAGCGCCTCGCCGATCACGCGCGCTCTGGGAGTTGATCAGGTCGACCGGATGCCGCGCGAGCAGCGCCGGCCAGCGCGGCGGCGTTGGCCCGCCGCTCGCCCGGGCGCGAGGGCCAGCGGGTGGACCTCGAGGCCCGCCCGCCCGGGCCAGTGCCTCCACCTCGGAGTCGGGCGGGCAGCGAAGCGCACCGCCACCCCGGCGCGCTGCAGGCCGAGCGAGAGATGGAGCGTGGAGGTGACGGAGCCGGCGCCGCCACCCTGATGGAGGACGTTGCAGGACGCGCATGGTCATGGCGGCGGAGAGGAAGATCGCCTAGATTGCTGCCCCATGCACATCGCGCTCTTCGTCCGCGGACCGCCTGCCGGTGCGGAAATACGGCGGCACCCAGCGCATCGTGGTCTACCTCGCTCGCGGCCTGGCCGAGGCAGGCCATCGGGTGACGCTGATCGCCGGGCGAGGGCTCGGACGTCCCGGAGGCGATGCTCGTTCCGCTCACGCGGGCGCAGCGGCGCGACGCGGCGCTCGATCTCCGGCCGCTCCTGCCCGGCGGGCTCGACCTGCTGCTCTCGTACGTGCCCCTCGTCCGCTCGCCCGGTCGTCCCGTGGATCCGCAGTCTGCACGGGAACCGGAAGCCGGGCACGGCGAGCGCGGCCAACACGCTGTACCTGAGCCGGAACCACGCCGAGCGCCACGGCGGCACCGCCTTCGTGTACAACGGCATCGATCTCGGCGAGTTCCGCTTTCGGCGCGGCAAGGCCGGCTACGACCTGTTCCTGGGGCGGCTGCACGGCGTGAAAGGCCATCGCTGGGCAATCGCGGGCGCGCGGCGCACGGGCCACCGCCTGGTGCTCGCGGGCGGATGGCGGCCGTCATGGGCCGTGGGGTCCGCTACGTCGGGCGAGGTCGGGGGCGAGCGCAAGGCCGAGCTCCTGGCGGGCGCCGAGTGCCTCTGGATGCCCGCGTTGTGGGACGAGCCGTTCGGCCTCACGCTCATCGAAGCCATGGCGAGCGGCACGCCGGTGCTGGGCACCCGTCGCGGGGCGCTGCCGGAAATCGTGACGCCCGACGTGGGCGCACTGGGAGATACGCTGGACGAGCTGGTGGCGGGGCGCGCGAGTCTCGGCCGGATCGAGCCCGACGCGTGCCGGGCTCGGGTCGAGCGCTGGTTCAGCCATCACGTGATGGCGGAGGGGTACGTGCGGATGTTCCGGGAGTTCCTGGCGACCGGGCGTACTGCCGGCGGACGACGGTCAGCGAGCGGAGTCAGCCTGAGCTGCGCCAGCCGCCCGACATCCGGGCTGCCCCACCACCGTAGTGAGCAGCGCCGAGAGCCGGTGCATGTAGGTATGCTCGCTCAGCGCCCGCTGCCGCGCGCCGGCGGCCACCTGCTCGGCCCAGGCCCGGTCGTGGATGGCCTCGGCGGTGAGCGACCGCAGGTCGGCTGCGGTGCGGGCTACCAGGATCTCCGACCCTTCGCGGAAATGCTGGTGGAGGTCGGGATGCTCCTCGGCCACCTGCGGAACGCCGATGGCGGCCAGCTCGAACAGCCGGCGGCTCGCGCCCAGCTCGCCGCTCCCGCTCCCCGCTTCGGCGCAGGGCACGTTGACCGCCACGGACGCGCCGGCATAGGCGCGGATGTAGTCCTCGTGGGCCAGCAGCTCGCCCCGGCAGTAGTCCCGGAGCTTCGTCCGCCGCCAGCCCGGCCCCCAGACCGCCACGCCGAACTCCACCAGCTCCGAGAGCTGCCGCTCGCGGTGCGGCGTGGCCGTGCCGGCAAACACCACGTTGGCGCGGAAGCGGTCGCGGGCGCGCATCGGCCGGTGAATGGACGGATCGCAGCCGGCCGGCAGATAGTGCACCGGCGGGAAGCCCGGCGTGTCGAGCGCCTCCGCCGTGGCGCTGTCGGCCACGAAGACGGCATCGTAGGCGGCCGCGCGCGGGGCGATATCCTCCGCCGACCGGCGCGCGTCGCAGAACCAGTTGGCCCAGGTGGGACCGCCACTGTGGCGGAGCTCGGCCACCATCGCGGCGTCCACCTGCGTGCCCTCGAGCACCAGCACCAGCGCCGGCGTCGTGCCGGCGATCGCGCGGGCGATCCGGTCGTGGAGGCCGACCCGGCGGAACCGGCTGAGCCAGCCGCCGGTGCCGATCAGGTTGAGCGTGGCCACCCGGCAGCCGAGCCGCTCGAGCGCGCGCCGGCGGAGCGCGGCGTGCGCGTGGAGCGCGTCATCGAATGCGCCGATCAGAAGTATGCGGGTGTCGGGAAATCGGGTCGCCACGAAAACGAAACTAGCGGATGGAACGACGATTACAACCCGGGTTTCAGCGCTCGACCGCGAGCACCGGCTCCTGGTCGCGGAACTGCAGATCGTAGAGTCGCCGATAGAGCCCGCCGGAGCGGAAAAGCTGGTCGTGGGTGCCGCGCTGGACCACGCGGCCTTCGTCGAGCACCACGATCTCGTCCGCGTCGCGCACCGTGGCCAGGCGGTGGGCGATGACCAACACCGTGCGATCGGCCATGAGCCGGTCGATCGCCTGCTGGACCAGCCGCTCGGACTCCGTATCGAGCGCGCTGGTGGCCTCGTCGAGGATCAGGATCGGCGGATCGCGCAGCAGGGCCCGCGCGATGGCGATCCGCTGGCGCTGGCCGCCGGACAGCCGGGTGCCGCGCTCGCCCAGCAGGGTCTCGTAGCCCTCGGGGAGCTGCGACAGGAACAGGTCGGCATTGGCGGCCCGCGCGGCCGCCTCGACCTGTTGCCGGGTGGCCCCGGGCGAGCCGTAGGTGATGTTGGCGTACACCGTATCGTTGAGCAGCACGGTGTCCTGGCTCACCACCCCCATGAGCGCGCGGATCGAGGAGCGGGTGAGCCGGGTGAGCGGCACGCCATCCATGGTGATCTGGCCGCCGGTCGGGTCGTGGAATCGCGGCAGCAGATCGGCGAGCGTCGTCTTCCCTGCCCCCGAGGGCCCGACCAGCGCCACCACCCGTCCCCGGGGCAGCGCGAACGACACCTCGCTCAGCACCGGGTCGCCCCGGCCGTAGCGGAAGCTCACCCGGTCGAACAGGACCTCACGCTCGAACCGGGCGGTGCCCTCGCCGGGGCGGTCCAGCTCGGTGCTCGGCTCGTCCAGGATCTCGAACACCCGCTCGGCGCTCGCCAGCGTCACCGCCATCACCGCCGGGTAGGAGCTGATGGTCTTGAGCGGCGAGGTCAGCTTGAGCGCGGCCATGAGGAAGACGATGATCGCCTCGGGCGCGAGCGGCGCGCTGAGCCCGATCAGCGCCGGGCGGGTGCCCGCCCAGATGATGAGGATCACCAGGAAGCCGGAGAAGACCTCGGTGAGCGGACTGGTGAGCGAGCTGTAGCGTTGGGTGCGGATCACCTGCTTGCGGTAGCGGGTGGCCTGGGCGGCGAACCGCGCGCTCTCGCGTGCCTCCTCGCCGTAGGAGCGGATCAGGCGCACCGCCCCGATCCGCTCCGCGATCGTGGCCGTCACCTCGCCGCGCTCGCGGGTCCGGGCCCGGGAGTGGCGGCGCAGGCGCTTGAGCAGCGACTGGAGCAGCAGCACCATCACCGGCACGCAGGCCAGGGTGAGCAGCGTGAGCCGGAGCGAGATCTGGCTCAGCACCACCAGCGTCGTCGCCACGACGACGAGGTTCTGAAACAGCGAGAGCAGCGAGGCGGTGATGACCGTCTTGGTCTGGTCCACCTCGGTGATCATGCCGGAAATGAGCTGGCCGGCGCGAGTCCGCTGGAAGTAGCCCAGGTCGAGCGTGAGCAGGTGATCGAAGAGGCGGGTGCGGAGGTCGCGCACCAGCCCCTCCTGCACCCCCACCGAGAGCTGGGTGGAGGCGTAGCTCAGCACGTTCTTGAGCAGCAGCCCGAGCACCAGCACCAGCACCAGTCGCGCGGCGGCCTGCCCGGGCGTGAGGCCGGCCACGAACGGCTCGGTCACCCGGCTCACGAACTCCTCCAGCCGGGTCGAGCCGGTGCGGAGCGCGCCGGTGGTGCCGAAGAGGTGCTTGAGGAGGGGAATCAGGATGATGAGGGTGAAGCCGTCGAGCAGCGACGCCAGTGCCGTCGTCCCCAGCGCCAGCGCGAGCCGGCCCCGGTACGGGAGCACCATCCGCAGCAGGCGCAGCTCGGTCCGCACCGTCACCCGTGGCGCGGCGTGAGCAGCGCGATCGGGAGGATCACTTCCTCCGGCGAGACCCCTCCATGCAGGAACGCGCCCCGGTAGCGCGCCTGGTACTCGCGCAGCTTGGTGGGATACACGAAGAAGCGGTCGCCGGTGGCGAGCAGGAGCCGGGTGCCCGGCGTCCGCGCGGGCAGGCCGAAGGTGGCGAGATCCTCCACCACCAGGGCGGCGTCGGGCTCCTGGGCGCGGAGGTCGTCGCCGAACTTGTAGCGCAGATTCGACGTGGTGTCGCGCTTGGCGAAGACCGTGGCTGGCGTGTGGCAGTGGATGGAGCCGTGGTCGGTCGTGAGCAGCACCGGCACGCCGCGCCGCTCCGCCTCGCGGAGCGCGTCCCACAGCGGCGAGCGCTCGAACCAGGTGCGGGTCAGGTTCCGGAGCGCGGACGTGTCGCGCGCCACCTCGTACAGCGTCGAATTCTCGGTGCGGCCGTGGGTGAGCTGGTCGATGAAATTGAAGACCAGCGCGGTCACGCCGTCCTGCGACAGATGGGCGGGCAGCCGCCGCAGGAGCCCATCGCCGTCGGCCGCGGTGAACACCTTCTCGTAGTGCACCGCGACGTTCCGGCCGGTCAGCTCGCGGAGCTGCTCGGTAAGGAGCTCGGCCTCGTGCGCGTTGAGGCTCGCCTCTTCGTTGTCGGACCACCACTGCGGATAGCGGCTCTTGATCTCCGCCGGGAAGAGGCCGCTGAAGATCGCGTTCCGGGCGAACGGCGTCGCGGTGGGGAGAATGGAGAAGTAGTGAGCCGTCTCGATGTCGAACCGCGCGCTGATGAGCGGGCGGATCATGGCCCACTGGTCGAGCCGGAGGCAGTCCACCACCACCAGCAGCGCCTTCCCGTGGCGGTCGAGCACCGGCCGGAGGAACTCGGCGCCGATGTCCACCGAGAGCGGCGGGCGGTCGCTGTCGCCGTCGTGCAGCCAGCCGGCGTAGTTCCGCTGCAGATAGCGGGCGAAGTCCTGCCGCAGGCTTTCCTGCAGCGTCCGGAGCGCGTCCTGGAGTCCCGGCTCGTCCGCCTGGCCCAGCCGCACCTCCCACTCCGCCAGCTCGGCCACCAGCTCCACCCATTCGCGCCAGGCGAGCGGGCCACCCCGGCGCGACTCCAGCTCGCGGAACCGGGTGGCGAAGTCGCGCGACAGCCGCTGCTGGCGGATCCGGTCGCCGTCCAGCAGCCGGGTCACCACCGAGAGGATCTGCCGCGGGTTGACCGGCTTGACGAGGTAGTCGGAAATATCGGCGCCGATCGCATCCTTGAGCGTCTCGCTTTCCTCGCTCTTGGTCACCATGACCACCGGCGTGCCGTGGTCGAGCGCCCGGATGGCGTGGAACAGGTCGAGCCCCCGGCGCCCGGGCATCTGCTCGTCGAGCAGGACGACACCGTACGACTGGCGCTGGAGCAGGACCAGCGCGTCGTCGCCATGCGGCGTCGTCTCGACGGCGAATCCCTGCTCCTCCAGAAAGAGGATGTGGGACGTGAGGCTCTCGACCTCGTCGTCCACCCAGAGGATGCTCTTGGGGCGGGGCATGGAGGTAATATAGGACGCGGAAGGACGGAAAGGCGGAAAGGCGGAAAAGGGAAAGGCGGAAGGACGGAAGGACGGAAGGACGGAACGTCGAATGCGAGCGGCACTGTCATCCCGAGCGACAGCGAGGGATCTTGCCCGGACGAGTTCGAGCTCCGGGTTAGGAGTTCCCTCGCTCCGCTCGGGATGACAGTGCAGGTGTGCGCACCCCCTTCCGTCCTTCCGCCTTTCCGTCCTTCCGCCCGTCCATCTTTCCGCCCAGATTCCCCGCGTGCCCTACAGCATCTTCCTCTCCCCCGACATCCTGGTGGTGCGGTTCAGCGCGATCGGCGATATCCTGCTGACCACGCCGCTGCTGCGCGCCGTTCGGTCCAAGTGGCCCGGTGCCCGCGTCACCGTGCTCACCAAGCGGCAGTACGTCTCGCTCGTGAGCGACAATCCCAACGTGACCGAGGTCTTCGGGATCGCGCCGCAGGACACGGTCCGCGACGTGGCCCGGCTCATCCGGCGGGTGGACTACAGCCACATTCTCGACTTGCAGGGCGGCCTCCGCACGGCGCCCCTCCGGCTGATCGCCGGCGGTCCATGGTCGGGCTACTCCCACCGCCGGTTCGCGCGTGAGTTGCTGATCCGCTTCAAGCGTAACCGGTACGAGGAACACGTCCCCGTGCCCGAACGCTACTTCGAAGCCGCAGCGGACCTCGGCGTACTGCCCGATGGCGGGCCGCCCGAGTTCTTCCTCAACCCGGCCGCCCAGGAGAAGGCCGGCGCCTGGCTCGCCCGGGCCGGTGTGGGGACGAAGCGGCCCTTCGTCGCGGTGGCCCCGGGCGCGGCCCACGCCACCAAGCGGTGGCCGGTGGAGCACTGGATCAAGCTGGCCCGGCAGATCGTCCACACCGGGGCCGACATCGTGGCGATCGGCGGACCCGAGGACTCGGCGGTGGGGGCGGAGGTCGCGGCGCGGGGCGGGGCGAGCGTCGCGAGCGCCGCGGGAGAGCTGAGCCTGCAGGAAACCGGTGCGGTGATCAAGCGGGCCGCCGCGCTCATCTCCGGCGACACCGGCGCGATGCACATGGCCACGGGGGTCGGCACCCCGGTCGTCGCGCTCTTCGGTCCGACCGTGCGGCAGTTCGGATTCTTCCCCTACAACGCCCATGCGAGCGTGGTCGAGCGGAACCTCGATTGCCGGCCGTGCAGCAGCCACGGGACGGAGGAGTGCCCGCTGGAGCATCACCTCTGCATGCGCGAGATCCTGCCCGACATGGTCTTTGCCACGCTGACTCGGACGCTGGCGTGACCGGCTGGGATCCCGCGGCCACCGCGCTGCTCGGAGTGCTCCCGCGGGCCGCGCGGGGCCCGCGGCGCGAGGGTGTGTTTGCCCTCTGGCTCACCGTGCGGGTCGCGCAGGACCTGCTCCGCGACCCGCCGCCCGCCGAACGCGCGCACCGCCGGCGGCTGCAGGCGCTCGAGCAGCGGCTCACGAGTCTCACGCTGCCGCCACCGCTCCGGCGCGCGCTCGCGGCCGCGATCAGCCAGCTTCGCGAGGCACGCCCCGAGACGGCGGCCCAGGTGCTGAGTCAATTGGTGGCGCCGGCGCGCGAATCGGCCGGCACGGAGGCGGGTGACGCGCTGGCGCAGGCCGCCCGCGCCGCGCGAGCGGCCGTGCGGGCGGAGCGCTAGCGCCGGGTGGTTACGAGGCGGGCCCGGTGGGTTTGGCGGCCGCGCTGTCCTCGGGCTTGATGATGCCCCCGGAGAGCTCGACCAGCGTCCCCTTGCCTTCCCCCGCGTCACGAATCCGGACCCAGAGCGGCGTCCCGTGCTGCTGCGCGAGCAGGAGGGTTGCGCCCTCCGGATCACGGGCGTCGTTCACCAGGCGCCACCCGCCCGCCTTGAACACGCCGCGGTAGTAGTCGGCCACCTGGGCCGCCGGAAGCGGGGACCGAACGGTGAGCTGGAGGGCGTCGGGACCGCCCGCCCGGCCTACGAGGGTCGGGTTCGGGGGAAACGGCAGATTGGGAAGCGCCTCGCCCACGGTGGCCATCTTGGGTGGCTTCTCGCCGCCGCACGCCGCCACGCCCGCGAGGGCCGCGGCGATCACGAGATATCGAATTCGGGTCGGGATCATGGGCGGGAGACTAGTCTCCGGTCCCCGCCGGGTCAACCCCCGAGTTTGCCGCAAGCGGCTGTCCCGCTTATGTTTCCGGCCAACAACCCCGCCCGTCCCAAGGAGTTCGGCCATGGCCGGCCACAGCAAGTGGAAGCAGATCAAGCGCAAGAAGGCCGTCACCGATGCGCGCCGCGCGTCGTCGTGGACCAAGGTCATCCGCGAGATCACCGTGGCCGCGCGAAGCGGCGGCGGCGATCCCGGCGGCAACCCCCGCCTGCGCACCGCGATCGACGCGGCCAAGGCGGTGAACATGCCGGCCGACAACATCGACCGCGCGGTCAAGAAGGGCACCGGCGAGCTGGAGGGGAGCGTTTACGAGGAGCTCACCTACGAGGGCTACGGCCCGGGCGGCGCCGCCATCTTCATCGAGGCCACGACCGACAACCCCAATCGCACCGTGGCCGAGATCCGCCATGCGTTCAGCCGGAACGGCGGCAACCTCGGCGCCAGCAATTCCGTGGCGTGGATGTTCGACCGGAAGGGCCAGATCTATCTCGACGCTGCCCGGTACGACGAAGATGCCACGCTCGAGGCCGCGCTCGAGGCGGGAGCCGAAGACTTCGTGCGGGAGGGCGACCAGTACGTGGTGACCACCGCGCCGGCAGCGTTTCATGCGGTGCAGGACGCGCTTCGGGCCCGGAAGCTCGAGCTCGACTCGGCCGAGCTTACGATGGTGCCCAGGAACACCGTCCGCGTCGAGGGCGCCGACGCGGAGCGGATCCTCAGGCTGATGGAGGTCCTGGAAGAGCTGGACGACGTCTCCCGCGTGTCCTCGAACTTCGATATCGACGCGGCGCAACTGGCGGAGGCCGAGGCCTGAGAACCCGCCGGTGAGAGTGCTGGGCATCGACCCGGGGACCGCCATTCTCGGGTACGGCGTGGTGGAGAGCGGCTCGGGCCAACACCCGCGGCTGCTGGAGTGCGGTACCCTCACCACCGCCGCCCGGGACCCGCTCCCCGCCCGCCTTCGCGTGCTCCACGACGGCACCACCGCCCTGCTCGTGCGCCACACGCCCGACGCGATGGCCGTGGAGAGCGCGTTCTTCGGGAAGAACGTGCGCACGACGGTCGTGCTGAGCCATGCCCGCGGCGTCATCCTGCTCGCGGCGGAGCAGGCGGGCGTGGCGGTCGCGGAGTACTCGCCGGCGCAGGTGAAGAAAACGGTCGTGGGCCGCGGCGCCGCGCTCAAGCCGCAGGTGGCGTACATGGTGGCGCAACTGCTCCGCCTCCGCGAGCCGCCCGCCCCGGCCGACGCGGCGGATGGCGTGGCGCTGGCGCTGACCCACCTGCTCATCGCGACACGGCAGGCGGCGTTCTTCAGCCGGGTGACGGGGGCGCGATGATCGCAAGCGTGACCGGCGTCGTCGCCGAGCGGGCGGGCGACACGCTCGTGGTGCAGACGGATGGCGGCGTCGGCTACCTGGTGACGGTGCCGGCCGGCGTGGCCGAGCGGATGCCGGCCGCGGGCGGACGGGTGAGCCTCTACACCGAGCTGGTGGTGAAGGAGGACGGCTGGTCGCTGTACGGCTTCGACCGGGCGGTCGAGCGCACGGTTTTCCAGCGGCTGCTCGGCGCGAGCGGCTTCGGGCCGCGGCTGGCGCTGGCGCTCCTCTCGGCGCTCGGGCCCGAGCGAACGGTGCGCAGCGTGCTGGCGCGCGACCTGTCGGCGCTGAGCTCCGTGAGCGGGGTGGGCCGGAAGAAGGCGGAGCGGCTGGTGCTCGAGCTCCAGGACAAGCTGGGCGACGTGGCGCTGGAGCCCCACGCACCCCGGCCGGCCGGCACGGAAGAGGCGGTGCGCGCGCTCATGGGCCTTGGCTACGGCGCGGCGGCGGCGGACGATGCCGTGCGGGCGGCGCTCGCCGACGGCGGCACGCCCGAAACGTCGCAACTCATTCGGCGGGCGCTCCAGCAGCTCGCCGCTGCCCGGGGAGGACGATGAGCGTCGCCAACGTGCCCGCCGTGACGGCGGAGTGGAACTGCACCCGCTGCGGCACCACCAACCGCAAGCTGGTGCCGGTCGGCACCACCCGCGCGCGCGACCGCTGCGGCCATTGCCGGGCGTGGCACGTCATCGAGCCCGATGCTCGGCCGGTGCGGTGGACCGCGCGGCTGGACGACTGAGCGGTGGTGTCGAGGAGATGGTGTCTGGATTCACCACAAAGGCACGAGGGCACGAGGGCACGGAGGGGCTCGGGACACGGAGCGCATCCGGGAGCGGAGCCACCATCAAATTGTTGGTGTTGTCCGGGTCCAAGGTGCCCTCCTGCGTACGGGACACCTCCGTGCCCTCTGTGCCTCTCGTGGTGAATCCAGACACGATGCCCGCCCCGACGCAGACATTCAGGCCTGAATCAGGACGCCAATGAACAAGCTCCAGGTCACCACCCCCGAGTCACTGCCGGAAGAGACCGGCGCCGACGCGGCGCTTCGGCCGTCGCGGCTGGACGAGTTCGTGGGCCAGGCGCAGGTGAAGAGCTCGCTGCAGATCGCCATGGACGCGGCCAAGCAGCGGGGCGATACGCTCGACCACACGCTCTTCTTCGGCCCGCCGGGACTCGGGAAGACGACGCTCGCGATGCTGATGGCGCACGAAATGGGCGTGCAGCTCCGCACCAGCTCGGGCCCCGTGCTGGAGAAGCCGGGCGACCTGGTCGGCCTGCTCACCTCGCTCGGCCCGGGCGACATGCTGTTCATCGACGAGATCCACCGGATGAAGCCGGCGCTGGAGGAGTTCCTCTATCCGGCCATGGAGGACTACCGGGTGGACGTGCGCATCGGCGAGGGGCCGCACGCCCAGACGATCCCCATGGCGCTCGAGCGGTTCACCCTCATCGGGGCGACGACGCGCTTCGGCCTCCTGACCCCGCCGATGCGCGCCCGCTTCGGCCTGGTCGAGCGGCTCGGCTTCTATCCCGCGGAGGAGCTGCAGCAGATCGTCACCCGGTCCGCGTCGATTCTGCAGGTGCCCATGGACGAGGCGGGCGCGGCCGAGATCGCCCGGCGGAGCCGGGGCACACCGCGGGTGGCCAACCGGCTCCTCCGCCGGGTGCGGGACTACGCGCAGGTGAAAGCCGACGGCCGGATCACCGCCCCGGTGGCCGACGCCGCGCTCGCCCGGCTCAACGTGGACGAATTCGGGCTGGACGACATGGACGCGCGGATCCTGAGCACGATCATCGAGAAGTTCGGCGGCGGCCCGGTGGGGCTCGGGACGGTGGCGGTCGCGGTGGGCGAGGACGCGGGCACGCTGCAGGACGTCTACGAGCCGTACCTCATCCAGCAGGGCTTCCTCGAGCGCACGCCGCGCGGCCGCTGCGCGACCGCGCTCGCCTACCGCCGCTGCGGCATCACCCCACCCGCCGGGCAGACGACGATCTTTGACGGCTGAGCCCCCGCTGCGCACTGCCGCCTTCGACTACCACCTGCCGCCGGAGCTCATCGCCCAGGAGCCGCTGGCGGAGCGGGCGGCGAGCCGGCTGCTGATGGTGGTCCGCGCCGAGCGCCGTGCGCCCGCGCCGGGCGACCGGCGTGCGGAGCGCCTCGCGCGCAGCCCCGGCCGGCGCGGCAACGACGCGTCCCACCGTCTCGTGCTGCCGCCGGGCCAGAGCCGCTTGGTGGGTGGCGGCGTGCTGGCGGACTCGCGGTTTTCCCAGCTCCCATCGCTCATTCCCGCGGGCGACCTGCTCGTCCTCAACACCACGCGCGTACGGCACGCACGGCTCCTGGGCACCCGTCCCTCGGGAGCGCCGGCGGAAGTGCTGCTGATTCACCCGGCGGCCGACGGCAACTGGGTGGCGCTCGGCAAGCCCGGCAGCGCGCTCCAACCGGGCAAGCGGATCCTGCTGGGCGACGACGTCGCGATCGAGACCGTCGCGGTCCTGGGCGAGGGCAACCGGCTGGTCCGGTTCGTCGGCGCCCCGGCGGAGGCCGCGATTGCGCGGTTCGGCCGGCTGCCGCTGCCGCCCTACATCGCGCGCGATCCCACCGAAGCGGACGAGACGCGGTACCAGACGGTCTACGCGCGAGTGGAGGGGAGCGTCGCCGCGCCCACGGCGGGACTCCACTTCACCTCCGAGCTGCTCGACGCGCTCTCGGCCAAGGGGGTGGTCATCGCCGGGCTCGATCTCCAGGTGGGACCGGGCACGTTCCGGCCGGTGGAGACGGAGGACCCGCGGGAGCACCGGATGCACCCGGAGCCGTACGAGATCTCACCCCGGCTGGCGGGGCTGGTCGAGCTGGTGCGCGAGCAGGGCGGCCGCGTGTGGGCGGTCGGCACGACCGTGGTCCGCGCGCTCGAGAGCGCCGCGCAGCCCGACGGCACGGTGCGCGCGGGCTCCGGCGAGACGAGCCTGATGATCACACCGGGCTATGCGTTCCGGGTGGTGGACCGCCTGCTCACCAACTTTCACCTTCCCCGCTCCACCTTGCTGATGCTGGTGAGCGCGTTCGCCGGCCACGACCTCGCGATGGCGGCCTACGCCCACGCGGTCGCCGAGCGCTACCGGTTCTACTCCTACGGCGACGCAATGGTGATCCTCTGAGCTCGAAGCGCAGATTATGCTCCGAAGCTCCGACGTACGCCGGACGGGGGCCCGGCCTCCGGACAAGCCGACAGTCCTGCGGCCGCGCCCCCGTCCGGCTGCCGTCCCGCGCGCCCGGGAAACCCGCCCGAGCAGTTCGGAACCTGACCGGCACTCCTCCGTGCGTGACTCCCACCATCCCCGACCTCGGGCGGAAGCGGGACCGGCGCCGCCGCGGAGCACTGTCGGCTTGTGCGGAGCGGCGGCGCCGGTCCCGCGCACGCCGTCGCGCTGATGTTCGAGTTCCGACTCGAGGCTACGGAGGGAGCCGCCCGCGCCGGAACCCTCACGCTGCCCCACGGCGAGATCCGGACTCCCGCGTTCATGCCCGTCGGTACGCATGGCGTCGTCCGTGGGCTCAGTCCGAGGGAAATCGAGCGGACCGGCGCCCAGATCATCCTCGGCAATACCTACCACCTGCATCTCCGCCCCGGCGAGGACGTCATCCAGGCGATGGGCGGGCTGCACCGGTTCACCACCTGGCCCCGGCCGATGCTCACCGATTCCGGCGGCTTCCAGGTCTTCTCGCTTGAAGGGCTGCGGCGCATCGGCGAGCACGGCGTGGAGTTCCAGAGCCATGTGGACGGCACCTACCGAACGCTCACGCCCGAGCGCGCCATGGAGATCCAGTGGGCCCTCGGCGCCGACATCGCCATGGCGTTCGATCACGTGGTGCCGGGCCAGGCGCCCCACGCGCTCGCGCTCGAGGGCATGGAGCGCACCCTCCGCTGGCTCGACCGCTGCAAGGCGAGGCACGCGGAAGTGAAGGGCGGAAGGACGGAAGGACGGAACGAGCCGATGACCACCGTTCCGTCCTTCCGTCCTTCCGCCCTTCCGTCTCCGCAGACCCTCTGGCCCATCCTCCAGGGCGGCATCCACGACGATCTCCGCCGACGCTCGCTCGAGGGAACCCTGGAGCGCGGGCCTTGGACCGGGATCGCCATCGGCGGTCTCTCGGTCGGTGAGCCGAAGCCGGTCATGCACCGCGTCCTCGAGTCGCTCGAGCCCGTGCTGCCGCGAGACGCGCCGCGTTATCTTATGGGTGTCGGCTTTCCGGCGGACCTGCTCGAGGGGATTGCGCGGGGTGTGGACCTGTTCGACTGCGTGGCGGCCACGCGGAACGGCCGACATGGTACCGCGTGGATCCCGACGGGACGGATCAACGTGCGCGGCGCCGCGCTCAAGGGCTCGTCCGAGCCGCTCGATGCCGAGTGCGACTGCGACACCTGCACCACGTACCCGCGCGGCTATCTGCGGCACCTCTTCGTGGTCGAGGACATGCTCGGGCTCCGGCTGGTGTCGCTGCACAATGTCCGCTTCTTGGTCCGGCTGGGCGAGCAGGCCCGCGCCCACATCCTGGCCGGCACGTTCGACGGCTGGAGCCGCGAGTGGCTCCGCCGCCACTATGCACGAGGCACGTGAGGAGACTCCATGCTCCAGGCGCAGACCGGTTCGGGCAGCGGGCTCGGGATCCTGCTGCTGCAGATGGCGGCGATCGGCGCGGTCTTCTATTTCCTCATCCTGCGCCCCTCGGGCCAGGCGCGGAAGAAGCACGCGCAGCTCCTGAGCAACCTCAAGAAGGGTGACGAAGTGATGACGAGCGGAGGCCTGATCGGGCGAGTACGGGACATCAAGGAGGTGGAGTCCGACGGCGTGAAGGAGTCGAGAATCACGCTGGAGACCGGGACCGCGTCCGTGGTGGTGGAGCGCTCGCGGATCGTGCGAATCGGCGGTGTCGCCGCGCCCAAGGCGCCCGGAGCGCCCGCGGCATGAGCCTGCTGTCCCTCCACCTGCTCGGCTCGCCCGTGCTCCGCCAGCGGAGTCACGAAGTGGGTGCCGTGGACGACGAGATCCGCCGCCTGCTGGACGACATGTACGAGACGATGGACGCGGCCCGTGGCGTCGGGCTCGCCGCCAACCAGATCGGCGTGACCCGGCGGATCGCCGTGGTGCACGCCGACGATGACCGCTTCGAGATGATCGACCCGGTCATCCTCGAGAACGACGGCCGCGCCTCCGCCGAGGAGGGGTGCCTCTCGATCCCCGACGTCTACGGCGACGTGAGCCGCCCGGAACGCATCGTGCTCGAGGCCACCGACCGGCACGGCAAGCGCTTCCGCAAGGAGGCCAGCGGCCTCAAGGCGCGCGCCATCCAGCACGAGATCGACCATCTCGACGGGATCCTGTTCCTGGATCATCTGAGCCTGGTGAAGCGGCAGATGCTGCTCGCCCGCTACCGGCGCGAGCACAAGGACGAGACCAGCTTCATCAAAGAAGTGCAGGCGGAGTCTGCCGGCCAGGAGTGATGCGGATCGTCTTCTTCGGCACCCCGGAGTTCGCCGTCCCGTCGCTGCGGGCGCTGCTCCGGGAGCGTTACACCGTGGTCGGCGTCGTGACCCAGCCCGACCGGCCGCAGGGCCGGTCCCGGTCCACCCTGGTGGCGCCGCCGGTCAAGCAGGAGGCGGAGCGCGCCGGCATTCCCGTCCTCCAGCCCATCCGTCCGCTGGGCGACGTCTTCCTCGCCTGTCTCCGCCACCTCGCGCCCGACCTCGGCGTGGTGGTCGCCTATGGCCACATCCTCCGGCCTACCGTGCTGTCCATCCCGCCCCACGGGATGATCAACGTGCACGCCTCGCTGCTGCCCCGCTGGCGCGGCGCGGCGCCGATCCAGCACGCCATCCTCGCGGGAGAGCCGGAGAGCGGCGTGAGCATCATGCGGCTCGAGGCGGGGCTCGACAGCGGGCCGGTGCTGCACCGCGTGGCCACGCCGATCGGGCCCGACGAGACCGCCGGCGAGCTGGCGGCACGCCTGGCCGAGCTCGGCGCCGGCGCGCTGGTGGACGCGCTCCCGCTCCTGGCCTCCGGACTGGCCCGGGCAGAGCCGCAGGACGCGGCCCGCGCGACCTTCGCGCCCAAGATCGATCGCGAGAGCGCGCGGCTCGACTGGCGGCGCGAAGCCGCGGCGCTCGCGCGCCAGGTGCGGGCCTTCGATCCGGCGCCGGGCGCGTGGACCACGCACGAGGGTATCGCCGTCAAGCTGTTCGGCGGCGTGCCCGCGCCGGAGCGGGGCGAGCCCGGCTGCGTGCTCGCCGCCGGGGCACGGCTGGTGGTCGGCTGCGGAAACGGGGCGCTCGCGATCGGCGAGGTGCAGCCCGCCGGGAAGAAGCGGCTGCCGGTCGGCGACTGGGTGCGCGGCCGCGGAATCGCGGTCGGCGCGCGGCTCGTGTGAGGCCGCCCGCGTGAGACCCCTGCCCCGCGTGCACGCCGTCGCGAGCGCCGAGATCCTGCGCTCGGAGGACTTCGGCATCCGGGCGGCCGCCATCGCGGCGGCCGGGCCCGCGGTGGCGCTGCACGCGCGTGACCGCGAGGCTGGCGGCGCGGCCCTGGCGAGCGCGGCGTTGCGGATGCTGGCGCTCGCGCGGCCGCCCGAGGCGGCCGTGTTCGTGAGCGGGCGCCCCGACGTGGCCGCCGCGGTGGGCGCGCAGGGCGTGCAGCTCGCGGCCGGCGATCTCGCGCCGGAGGATGCGCGGCGCGTCATGCCTCACGGCTGGATCGGCCGCTCGGTCCATTCGGAGAGCGAAGCGCGATCAGCACTGGCGGAAGGCGCCGACTTCCTCCTGGTGGGCGCCGTCTACGAGACCGCCAGCCATCCGGGCCGGCCCGCCGCCGGGCTCGACCTGGTGCGCGCGGCCGCGGCGCTCGGCGCGCCCGTGATCGCGATCGGCGGCATCGATGCCGGGCGGGCGGTGGACGTGCGGGACGCCGGGGCATACGGCGTCGCCGCCATTCGGGCGCTGTGGGACGCGGCCGACCCGGCGGCGGCCGCGCTCGCGCTGCTGTCGCCTTGGGGGGCGACGTGAGCGAGATCGCGCTGGTGGTCAACGGCGAGCCCCGGACGGTGCCCGCGCCGGCGACACTGCTCGACCTGCTGGCGCATCTCGGGCTCGACCCGCGCTCGGTGGTGGTGGAGCGGAACCGCGAGATCGTGCGCCGCGCCCGGCTCGGCGAGACGCCCGTCACCGAAGGGGACGCGATCGAGCTGGTGCACTTCGTGGGCGGAGGGTGATGCGGGAGACGCGTTTATCTTTCGTCCGAAGCGGGGAAGCCACCCCGACGCCTCGTCTCCGGCAGATCCAGGATCCACTATGACCAGCACCCTCTCCTCCGGCACCATCTCCCCTCGGCCCGCTTCGCTCGAGGCCGACACCTTCCCGGATGTCCCCCTCACGATCGGCGGCCGCACCTTCCGGTCGCGCCTTATGGTGGGAACCGGCAAGTACCGCAGCAACGAGGAGATGGTGCGGGCGATCGATGCGTCCGGCGCGGAGATCGTCACCGTAGCGGTGCGCCGGGTCGATCTCGATCGCACGAGCGAGGCGGGGATCCTGCATCACCTGAGCCCCGAGCGGTATTTCCTGCTCGCCAACACGGCGGGCTGCTACACCGCCGATGAGGCGGTGCGCTACGCCCGCCTGGCCCGCGAGGCCGGGTTCAACGACTTTGTCAAGCTCGAGGTCATCGGCGACCGCGAGACGCTCCTGCCCGACACCGAGGGCCTGCTCGCGGCCACCCGGACGCTGGCGCGCGAAGGCTTCCGGGTGCTCGCCTATACCAATGACGACCTGATCACGGCGTTGCGCCTCGAGGAGGCCGGGTGCGCGGCGGTCATGCCGCTCGCCTCGCCGATCGGCAGCGGGCTCGGCCTGCTCAACCCTTACGGCATCCGCGCCATCAAGCGGCGCCTCGGCATTCCCGTGATCGTGGACGCCGGCGTCGGCACCGCCTCGGACGCGTGCCTTACGATGGAGCAGGGCGTGGATGGCATCCTGATGAACACCGCCCTGGCCGAGGCGCGCGACCCGGTCTCCATGGCCCGCGCCATGGGTCTCGCCATCGAGGCGGGTCGCCTGGCCTATCTCGCCGGGCGCATGCCGCGGCGCGAGATCGCGGTGCCGTCCAGTCCGGTGCACGGGATGCTGGAGTAGATCGTTGCCCAGCTCACTGCGTTCACCACAGAGGCACAGAGGACACGGAGAAACACAGAGGAAAGTTGAACCGTTGTTCCCTCTGTGCCGCTCCGTGTCCTCTGTGCCTCTGTGGTGAACAGTGTACGTGGATGTCGGCCGAAGGCCTGCAGCCCCGGCGCGCCGCGTTCGAGGTGCTGCGAGACGTCCGCGGCGGCCGGCCGTTCGATGCCGCGCTCGACCGTGCCGTCAGGCAATTGGGCGAGGCTGACCGCCGTCTGGCGCACGAGCTCGCGGCCGGGGTGCTCAGGGCCCAGCGCGCGCTGGACGCGAAGCTCGCCCCGCTGGTGGCACGCGGCTGGGACAGCGTGGCACCCGCGCTCAAGGAGGTGCTCCGCCTCGGCGCCTTCCAGTTGACGGCGCTCGACCGCGTTCCCGTGCACGCCGCGGTCGACACGAGCGTGGCGCTCGCCAGGGAGACGGCCGGGATCAAGGCCGGAGGGTTCGTGAACGCGGTGCTGCGGCGGCTCGGAAACGCGCCGGAGCGGACGACGCCCGCGGAAGGCGCGGCCTCCCCGGAGGAGCTGGCCGAATCGGCGTCGCACCCGACGTGGCTGGTGGAGCGATGGCTCGAGCGGTTCGGGCCGGAGGAGACGGCGGCACTGCTCCGCTGGAACAACACCCGGCCGCGGCTCGTCCTGCAGTCGGCACGGGAGGGACTGGATGCCCTGGAGCGGCGCTGGCGCGAGGCGGGCATCGACGTGGCGCCGGCGCCGTTCGGCGCGGGGCTCGTCACCGACCGCACTCGTCCGCAGGAGCTGCCGGGGTTCGCGGACGGCGCCTTCATCGTGCAGGATCCGGCGCAGGCGCTGCTCGCGTGGTACGCCGACCTGCCGCCCGGCGCCACGCTCTACGATGCCTGCGCCGCGCCCGGCGGCAAGGCAATCACCCTGGCGCGCACCGTCGCGCGCGTCGTCGCGGCCGACGCCAGCCGTCCGCGGGTCCGCCGTCTCGCCGCCAACCTGCGGCGCGCCGGCAGCGGGCGCGAGCATCCCGTGGTGGCCGACGCCCGGCATCCGCCCGTCCGGCCATCCGCCGCCGTGCTGGTTGACGCGCCCTGTCTCGGGACCGGGACCTTCGCCCGGCATCCGGACGCGCGCTGGCGGGTGAGCGCCGAGGCGCTCGCCGAGCTGGAGCGGCGTCAGGCCGAGCTGCTCGACGGCGCCGCCGGGGCGGTCGCGCCGGGCGGGCTCCTGGTCTACGCCACCTGCTCGATCGAGCCGGAGGAGAACCGGCTGCAGGTCGACCGCTTCCTGGCACGCCACCCGGAATTCCGGCGGGAGCCAAGCGACAGCTTCCCGGCTGCCCTGACCTCGCCCGAAGGAGACCTGATGATCCTGCCGCAGCGGCATCACATGGATGGGGCCTTCGCCGTCCGGCTCAGGCGATCGGCGTGAGCCGCGCGCCATGAGAACGCGGCGTCACACCCAGCCCGGGTTCTCTCCGTTCCGGGGACCGGCCTGGCGGCGGTTCGCGCGGGACATCGGCCTGGTCGCGCTGACGTTCGTCGTGGGCTATCTGGTCTCCTCGTACTGGATCACGCCCGGGCCGCTCACCAGCCAGGATCATGCGATTCCCCGCGTGCTCCAGCTCCCGCTGGACGATGCGCGGGCCGCGCTCACGAGCGCCGGCTTCCGCTTCCGCATCGCGGGCGACCGCCCCAGCCCGGACGTCCCCCATGGCGCCATTCTCTGGCAGGACCCGCCCCCGGGCACGGTCCTGCCGACCAACGCCCTCGTCGAGCTGGTGCAGAGCGCCGGCCCGGCCCCGGTGACCGTGCCGGACGTCATCGGCTTCGCCCTGCCGGTGGCCCTCAGGGTCGTCGAGGCCGCGGGAGCGAAGGTCGGCCGGGTGGACACGGTGCGCGGCGGCGATCCCGAGCCCGGCGTCGTCATCGCGACCCGCCCGGCCCCTGGCAACGGCCGGCCGCGCGGCTCGGCGGTGGACCTCGTCGTGAGCGGGCCCGAGGGGGGCACCCCATGAGCTGCCGCATCGCGCCGAGTGTGCTGAGCGCCGACCTGGGCCGCCTCCGCGAGCAGGTGGAGCAGGCGGTGGCCGGCGGCGCCGAGTGGATTCACGTGGACGTGATGGACGGTCATTTCGTGCCCAATCTCAGTTTCGGTGCGCCGCTCATCCGGGCCCTGCGGCGACTCACCGACCGGCCGCTCGACGTGCATCTGATGGTGGAGCACCCCGAGCGCTACATCGCCGAGTATGCCGACGCGGGCGCGACCGTCTTCACCTTCCATCCCGAGGCCACGGTGCATGTGCAGCGCCACCTCGCCGCGGCGCGCGAGCGCGGGATGCTGGCGGGACTCGCGCTCAACCCCGCGTCGCCCCTGGCGCTGATCGAAGAGGTCGTGGGCGATCTCGACCTCGTGCTCATCATGTCGGTCAATCCGGGGTACGGCGGCCAGTCCTATCTCCCGGCCAGCACCGACAAGATCCGGCGCACCCGAGCGCTGCTCGACCGGCACCGCTCGCGCGCGGCGCTCGAGGTGGACGGCGGGATCACCGCCGACACCATCGCCGAGCCCTGGGGCGCGGGCGCGGACACCTTCGTTGCCGGCACCGCCGTGTTCGGCGCGGACGATCCAGCGCAGGCAGTGCGCGCGCTGTCGCGCCGCTGCGCCGTGCGAGTCTGAGGTGCACATGTCGCGGCAATGGGTCTTCGCGGGACTGATCGTCGCCGGGGTCGCGGCCGGCGCCACGATCATGACCCGACTGGGACGCGAGGTGGCGCGGGTGGAGGTCGGTGCCACCGCGCCCGACTTCCGCGCGATGGACCTGGCCACCGGAGACTCGGTGTCGCTCCGGCAGCGCTACCACGGCAAGGTGACGCTGGTCAACATCTGGGCCACCTGGTGCGTCCCCTGCCGGGTGGAGATGCCGGCGATGGAGCACCTCTACACCGCGCTCGCCCCCCAGGGATTCGCCATCGCGGCGGTGAGCATCGACGAGGGGCCGCCCGAGGACGTGCGCAAGTTCGGCCGCGACCTCGAGCTGAGCTTCGATCTGCTGCAGGACCGCTCGCAGCGCGTGCCGCAGCTCTATCAGACGACCGGCGTGCCGGAGAGCTTTCTGCTCGACCGCCGCGGCGTCATCGTCAAGCGCATCATCGGGGCGCACGACTGGAACTCGCCCGCCAACCGCGCGCTGGTGACGCGGCTGCTCGACGACCCCGGCCTGTGACGTGAGCCTCCGCCGCGCCCTCACGGCCGACCTGCCACTCAAGCTCACCTCGCTCAGCCTGGCCGTATTCCTCTGGCTGCTGGCGGCCGGAGAGGAGCCGGCCAGTGCCCTCCTCCCCGTGGACCTCTCCGTGCGGGCGCCCGCGGGCCGCCGCGTGGTGAATGCCGGCGGGCCCGTGCGCGCCCTGGTGTCGGGGCCCCGGCGCGAGCTGCTCAAGCTCTCGACCTCGCCCATGCGGCTCACCCGCGCTCTCCCCGACACCACCGTTGCCGATGACGTCGAGCTGGTGCTCGGGCCGGGCGACATCGAGATGCCGCGCGGCGTGGACGCCCACGTGCAGGACGTGCAGCCGCGGCTGCTCGCGGTGGCGCTCGACTCCACCTATCAGCGCGTGGTGCCGGTGCGGGCGGTGATCCACCTCGCGCCGGGGCTCGGCCACGTGCTGAGCGCGATCGCCGTGGTGCCCGGCACAGTCCGTCTGGCCGGCCCGCGCGATGCGATCCAGCGGATCGACTCGGTGCGAACCGAGCCGCTCGAGATCGCGCACGCGGACGGTCCGGTGGAGGAGACGCTCGCGCTCGACACCTCCGGGCTCGGGAGCGCGCGGGCGCTGCCGTCCGAGGTGACCGTGCGGCTGGACCTGGAGGCGGTCGGCGAGCGCACGCTGAGCGCCGTGCCGGTCCGCCTGGCGAGCGAGCTGGCCGCCGTGGCCCGTCCCGCCCGGCCCACGGTGGCCGTCCGGGTGCGGGGCGCGGCAGCCCGGCTGGGCGCGCTCGCGGCCGATAGCGTGCCCGTGGTGGTAGACTGGGCCGGGCCGCCGGGCGCCGGCACCGGCCGGCTCCGCGTCCTCGCGCCGGCCGGCCTCGAGGCCACCGCCTCGCCCGATACGGTCGAGCTGGTGCGGCGTGGCCCCGATGACTGAGCACATCCTCGCCATCGAGACGTCGTGCGACGAAACTTCCGCCGCGGTGCTCCGCCGGAGCAAGGCGGGAAGCGAGCTGGCCGGCCTGGTGATCCTGTCGCAGGACGTGCACCGCGTCTTCGGCGGCGTCGTTCCCGAGCTCGCGAGCCGGGCGCACGTGCAGGCGATCGGCGCCGTGGTGGACCGCGCGCTCACCGACGCTGGCATCGGCCTGGGACAGCTCGACGGGATCGCCGTGACCAGCGGACCCGGGCTCGTCGGCGCGCTCCTCGTCGGCGTCATGTACGCCAAGACGCTCGCCTTCAGCCTCGACCGGCCGCTCCTCGGGGTGAACCACCTCGAGGGCCACATTTTCGCGCCCACGCTCGAAGACCCCGAGCTGGCGCCGCCGTTCGTCGCTCTCCTCGTGAGCGGCGGCCACACGATGCTGCTGGACGTGCCGGCCTGGGGCGAGTACCGCCTCCTGGGCCAGACGCTGGACGATGCCGCGGGCGAGGCGTTCGACAAGGTGGCCAAGCTCCTCGGCCTGGGCTATCCCGGCGGTGCGCCGGTCGAGCGGCTGGCGCGCGAGGGGCGGCCCGGCCGCTACCGCTTCCCCCGGCCCATGCTCCAGGAGCTCGATCGCAGCGGGCCCAACCGCTACGCCTTCTCCTTCAGCGGCCTCAAGACCGCGGTGCTCCGGGCCGTCCGCCCGGCGGCCGCGGAGGCGCCGCTGCCCGGAGACGCCGACCGCGCCGACATCGCGCGCGCCTTCCAGGATGCGGCCAACGACGTTCTCACCGCCAAGACCGCCCACGCGGTCGAGGCCCTGGGCTATACGTCGGCGATGGTGGGCGGAGGCGTGGCGTGCAATCGGGCGCTCGTCGCGCAGCTCCGCGAGCGGCTGGCGGGACGGGCGCGGGTGAGCGTAGCTTCCCCGCGGCTCAACACCGACAACGCGGCCATGATCGCCGCGGCGGGCGCCTGGCGGCTCGCCCGCGGAGAGCGCAGCGGCTGGGATCTCGAGCCGCGCGACGACCTGCCGCTACCCGGCCTGGTCACCGCGGACTCTCTCTCCGGACACGACCGATGACGATCTACCCGTTCAAGTTCGCGCTCGGCCCGCTCGAGATCACCGGCTACGGCCTCATGATGATGGTGGCGTTTCTCATGGGCGGCTGGCTGATCGCCCTGGAGCTCCGGCGCCGGGGTCTCGTCGAGGACTACGCCGCGGACATGGTAACGGCGGCGGTGATCGGCGGTATCATCGGAGCCAAGCTCTGGTACGTCGCGCTGACGCGCGACCCCGGCGCGCTCTTCTCCCGGGGCGGGCTCGTCTGGTACGGCGGCTTCATCGGCGGCGCCCTGGCTGTCATCCTCAACGGCTGGCGACTCCGCGTACCGCTGCGCTGGACCATGCAGCTCGCCGCCCCGGCGCTCGCGGCGGCGTACGCGCTCGGACGGGTCGGCTGCTTTCTGGTCAACGACGATTACGGCCGGCCGAGCACGCTTCCCTGGGCCGTGAGATTTCCGGAAGGACTGCCGCCGTCCACCGCCGGCAACATGCAGCACCTGTTCGGCATTCCGGTGCCGGCAGGGATCGACCCCGCCGTCGTGCTTTCGGTGCATCCGACGCAGCTGTACGAGACCGGGCTCATGCTCGGCGCGTTCGTCATCCTGTGGGCCTGGCGCCGGCGCGCGCGGCCGATCGGGTGGCTCTTCGGTGTGTATCTGATCCTCGCGGGCGTCGAGCGCTTCCTGATCGAGATCCTGCGCGCCAAGGACGACCGGTTCCTCGGGCCGTTCACCCTGGCGCAGCTCACGTCGGTCATCCTCGTGGCCATCGGCGTGGCGCTGGTCAATGTCTGGCGCACGGGTCCGAGCCCCGAGCCGGGCGACTACCTGACGACTGGCAAGAAAGTACCGGCGTCAAAGACCTCGACAGCTTCGTAGATCACGGTGGCACAAGGGCTTCCGCGTAGTCGCGGAAAACCGTCCAAGCGTTCGACAGGGAAGACGTGGCGGGACGACTGGGATGGCCCGATGTAAGTCGTTGCAGAGACACAAGTACCAGAACTGCCAAGTTTGGCATCCGACTTGCCTATATTATGGCCGGGAAGTCGAAGCGACTTCATCGGAAAAGTGGTAGGTCGAAGAAGGGTGGAGCGGACACTTCGGTCCGTCTCCGTAAACTCAGGGGGCGATCTACCACCTCTCGACGCGAACGGCCCGCCAATGCTGGCGGGCCGTTCGCACGTCCGGCACCCGGCCGGGGCCCGGAGCGCTCAGCCCGCGAGCAGGTTCCGGTCGGCGACAAGGATGCCGTCGCCGTCGGCATAGAGCTGGTCGCCCGGCCGGAACGTCACACCCGCGAACGTCACCGGGACTCCCCGCTCGCCGGCACCCGCTCTGGCGCTCCGTCGAGGAATCGTGTTGAGCGCCTTGACGCCGATCAGGGTGGCCGCGATCTCCGCCGTATCCCGGATACAGCCGTGCACCACCAGGCCGCTCCAGCCGTTTCGGTGCGCCAGCGCGGCCAGGTTCCCGCCCACGAGCGCCGCGCCGAGCGAGCCGCCCCCGTCCACCACCAGCACCCGCCCGCGTCCCGGAGTCTCCAGCGCCTCGCGCACGAGCGCGTTGTCCTCCCGCACCCGCACGGTCTCGACCGGGCCGGCGAAGCGCGCGGTGCCGCCCCAGTCGCGGAAGATGGGTTCGGCCACCCGGACTTCGGTGCCGAACTCGTCCGAGAGATCAGCCGTGGCGAAGGTCATCGTGTGGTGGCGGGACGGGAGGCGAGGAGGTGCCGGCGCATGCGTTCCACCTCGGCCCGCATTTCAGCCAGGTCGGCCTCCATCCGCTCGAGCGAGCGCAGCAGCTCGACCATCGACGAATGGGCCAGCGCGAGCGGCGCCGCGTCCGAGGCCATCGTCTCGGCCGGTACGGACGCCCGGGCCGCTGCGGCAACCGTGGTCGCGAGGGCGGCGCGGCGGCGGGCCCGCCGCGGCTCGAGCACGAAGTTCCAGAGGAGCGCCACGATCGCGAGCAGCACCAGCAGCCCCTGCGCGGCGAGCGACTCGGCGGTGGGATAAATGCCGAGCGGCGGGAGTCGCGGGGCCCACGGAAGGATCGTGGTGCTGATCAGCCCGCCTTCCTGCAGCTCCGCGATCCCCTTCCCCGCGAAGACGAACGCCATGTAGTACAGGAAGGCGCTGGTGAAGGCGAAGAACGGCTTGAGCGGGAGCCGCACGCCGAATCGGTTGATGCCGATGTAGACGGCCACGAGCACGACCGAGCCCGCGAGGATGCCGGCGAGCACGGGTATCGTCCCGCCGGTGGACCCCGCCACGAACAGCGCCTTGTAGAACAGCACCGTCTCGAACCCCTCGCGGTAGACCGCGAGGAAAGCCGCCGAGGCCAGCGCGAGCGCCGATCCGCTGTCCAGCGCGTCCCGCACCTTGCCCCGCACGAACTGGTTCCACTTCACCACTTCCATCTTCGAGAGCAGCCAGTAGCTGACGTAGAACAGCACGACGGTCGCCAGCACCATCGTGCCGCCCTCGAGCGCCTCGCGGTGGGCGGGGCTCAGGACGAAGATCGTCTCGAGCGCGACGGCGGTCAGCAGGCTCGCGCCGATGGCCGCGCCGACGCCAATGTGGATGTCGCGCTTCCGTTCGCCGGCGCCCATCTTCGACAGGAACGTCATCAGCGCGCCGACGATGAGGATCGCCTCGAGCCCCTCGCGCAGCAGGATGATGAACGACTGCACGAACAGGTTGAACGGCGAGAGCTGGTCGCCGAGCGTCCGCTCGGCATTCTCGAGCCCGGCCTCGAGCTGTCGGCGGATGGCGCCCAGCTCGGCCGGCGTGGCGCCGCCCGCCGCGCGGGTGCGGAGCGACGCGAACGAGGTCTCGAGATCCGACGCGAGCCCCGGATTCTTGGCCCGGACCCCGCGCTCCACCTGCTCGAACGTCATGTACGCATCGAACGCCCGGGCGCTCGCCTCCGGCGAGCCCGTACGGGCCAGCACGAAGGCGGAGTCGAGCTGGCGCCGCACCTGGGCGAATACTTCGGCGCTCGCGGCGCCCGCTTCCGCATGGAAGGTCCGGACGGCGGCGACCCGTGCGAGCGCTCCCGGTGCGCTCGGGTCCGAAACGCCGACGGCGTTCAGCACCGCGTCGTCCGTCATCGTGCCGGTCGTGGCGAAGCCCCGGAGCGAGGGCGGCACCTCGCCCCGGGGTGCCGGCAGACGGAGGACGCTCGCGTACAGGGCGACCGCCCAGCGGTCCTCGGCGGGGAGTCGGCCCTCGAAGGCGGGCATGGCGGTGCCGGCGGTGCCGATGCTGATGCGGCGGAAGTAGTCGAGCGGGGAGACGCCGCCGAGGGCGGCGCCGTCGGCCAGGTTGGCGGGCGGCGGGTCGAGTCCGGCGGCCTCCGGACCATCGCCCCGGCCTACCGCGCCATGGCAGCCCGCGCAGTTGGCCTGGTACACCTCGGCCCCACGGGCGAGCGACGGTGTCTGCGCGGGCAGCTCGTCGAGATTGATCCCCAGCCGCTCGGCGAGTCCGCTGCTCAGCGAGCGGACACGCGCATCGAGCGAATCGGGCGGCGCAGTCCGCGCCACCATGTGGAGCATCGCGTCGATGTCGCTGCCGGCCGGCCGCCCCACGTCGGGAGGGAGCAGCGCGATCGAGCGTCTGGCTTCCTGCAGGAACAGCCCGGCTTCCTCGACTTCTCCCTTCGCCACCACCCGGCCGTCCACCACCCCGATCCGGTACTCCTGCGCGGCGAGTTCAGCCGTCGCCGCGATCCGGCGAGCCACGGGGGCCACGCGATCGGAGGGAGCGGGCGCCGGCTGTTGCGTCGCCAAGGCCGTTGCTGCGAGGAGGATCGGCAGGACCCCAGCACTGAGAATCATTCTCACCCGGTTTGAGATAACTTGGAGTTAAAGTAGAGTGGGTGAGTCGCAATTGCCAGAGGGATCTACTCAGCGGGCATCTGCCAGCGTCCCGACGACCGCGACCGCGCCTGCTGCCGTGGCCGAGTGGGTGAGGGAGACCTGGACCATCAGCGCGCCGTGCTCGCGGGCCAGGTCGGCGGCGAGCCCGTGCAGCCGGATGGCGGGACGGCCATCAGCGTCGCGGGTGACCTCGATCTCGCGCCAGCCGACGGCGCGGGCGCCGGGGAGCGACTGGAGCGCCTTGTAAACAGCTTCCTTCGCGGCGATCCGCGCAGCGGCGTGGCCGGTCGGGTCCGGACGGGTGCCGAGATAGGCGCGCTCGTCGTCGGTGAAGAAACGCTGCATCGCGTGCTCGCCCTTGTTGGCCAGCAGGCGCGCCACGCGCTCCAGGTCCACGAGGTCCACGCCGACCCCGATCACGTTCACAGCCACGCCCACCAGAAGGCGGCGAGCCCCTCGAGCGCCCGCGGTACGGGCAGGTAGCCGCCGAGGATGAGGCCGAGCCAGACGGCGGCGCCAGCCACCAGCGCGGTCACGAGCCAGAGCGGCCAGACGGGGCGGCGCCAGGCGCGGACCCGTGCCACTTCCGCGCCCCACCGCTCCTCCTCGCGGCGCGCCGCGTCCTCGAGCGCGAGCCAGGCGGACTCGAGCCGCCGCGCCACCGCAGCGAGCGCCGTGCGCCACGCCTGGGCGCCTTCGGCTTCGCGGCCCGCGCGCGCTGCCGGTCGCATGCACCGTCCGCTCGAGCGCATCGAGCGCGGCGACGAACGGCGCGCCGCCGCTCCCGAGCCGCGCACCGATGGCGCGCGCGTCGTCGTCGGTCAGCCGGAGCGGCCGGAGCCGCCGCGCCGGGAAGCGGGACTCCTCAGCCGCCGACGTCGAGCGCGCGGTTGGCGGCGACGGCGATCCGCTCGGCGGCCGCGGCAACCGTCTTTTCCCACAGCCCGAGCCACGCCACCCGGCCAAGTGAGGCGATGGCGCCGGCGTGATCGCCGGCGGCGGCGAACGAGCGGGCGGCGCCGGCCAGGTCGAAGACGCGACTCACCAGCTCGACACGCAGGTCGCCGAGCGGTACGCCGAGCGCGCCGGGTGCGGTCGGCGGGGGGTCGACCAGTCGGCCGAGCGAGGGACCGAGCTCGGGGACGATCCAGAGTTGCTCGGAGCGGCTGGTCGGGCTCACGAGCCGCTGAGGATGGCGGGTTGGCCGGTGCGGGCCTCGAAGCGTCGGACGAAATCGGCCAGGGAGTCGGCGGTGAAGGCGGCGCGGCCGATGCCGGTCCACTCGATGGCCCGCTCGATGGCGGCGGGGCTGCCTTCAACCTCCACCAGCGGGTCCATGCGGGGATAATGCTCGAGGCGGACGACGGCCCCGCCGAGCGCGTAGACCTCGACCAGGCGGTCGATGGCGTGTACCGGCGCGTACCCCAGCGCGGTGAGGAGCGCGTGCGGCGCCGACTCCGCACCGGCGCCGCGCTTGATCGTGAGCTCGAGCTCCTGGCGCTGCTTGTACCCTTCGGGCGAGCGCCGCACCGGCCCTTTCCAGCCGAGCACCGAGTGCACCGGGCCGTCCTCGGCGTGGAACCTCCGCACGCGGAGTACCTCGTCCCGGCCGGCCAGCTCGCCGCCCTTGTCGTAGCGGCGATCACTCATGCGCCCGCGGAACCGCTCCTCCGCTCCCGCCGCGCGCAGGCGCTCGCGCAGGGCCGCGGGATCGGGGATGACGGCCTTGAGCTCGAGCTCGTCAGGCACGGCTGGGCCTCCCGAGCAGATCACCGGCACGTCGCCACCTCTCGGATCTTGGCGCGGTCATCATTGGCGGTTCACCACAGAGGCACAGAGGGCACAGAGAGGTTTGGGATACGGAGGCCATCGTGCGGCGGAGCCACCACCAAGTTTTTGGTGTTGTCCGGGTCCGAGGCATGTTCCGGGATCGGGATGCCTCTGTGCCCTCTGTGCCTCTGTGGTGAATACGGCAACGATGCATCCCAGGCCCTAGCCCAGAATCGCATCGACCACGGCGTCTGTGTCCCGCAGATCCCGGAACACCGCGTGCGGCCCGCAGGCCGCGAGCGCGTCGACCGAATACGCGCCCGTGGCCACCGCACGGCGCGCGCGTCGAGCCCGGAGCCGCAGGCAATGTCGGCCGGCGTATCGCCGATGATGACGATCTCGGCGCCGTGCGGCACGTGGCCGAACAACGGCGCCGCGCGGCGGGCGGCGATCGCGGGCAGGTCGGGCCGGTGCCCCGAGTCCGACCCGTACGCGCCCACCCGGAACCGCTCGGGCGCGATCCCGCCGGAGCGGAGCTTGAGCGCCGCCCCTTCGGCCAGGTTGCCCGTGAGCAGCCCGAGCACCACGCCCGGCTCACGCTCCAGCCGGTCGAGCAGCGCGGGCACGCCGGGCATGAGCGTCGTGCGCGCCGTGGGCAACTCCAGCTCGCGCGCGAGCATCCCGACGTAGCGCCGGCACACCGCGCGCACGCGCCGCGACTCGCGCGGCTCCGGATCGCCGGCCGCCTCGAGCAGCTCGGCCACGATCTGCGGGTCGGTTTTCCCGTCGAACCGGACCTGGTCGAAGCCGCTGGTGTCGCTCACCTCGCCGGCCAGCGCGGCCACGAGCGCTCGGCGCCCGGCGCCGGCCGTGAGCAGGATGGTGCCATCGATGTCGAACAGGACGAGCTTCCGGATCACCGCGCCTCCAGCCGCCGGACGGCCACCAGGCGCTCGCGGAGCGGCGCGGCCCGGCTCCCCCGATCCCACGGCTCCTGCACCATGCCGCCGCACGACACGGTCGAGTGCACCAGCGTGTCGCCCTCGCCGGCCAGGGCGACGTGCGTGATCCGCGGCCCCGAGGCGTCGCGGAAGAAGAGCAGGTCGCCGGGCCGGATCGCGTCGAGCGGGACCGCGGCCCCGCAGGCGGATTGCTGCGGCGAGTCGCGCGGGAGCGCCACACCGCGAGCCAGGAAGGTGGTCTGCACCATCCCCGAACAGTCCGCCCCGAGCGGTGTGACCCCGCCCCACTGATAATGCGTTCCCGCGAACTGCTCCCACGCCCACCGTTCGGGCGCCCGGGCCCGGGCCGTCGTCACCGCGTCCGCCGTTGCCCTGACCGCACCCTCCACCACCCGCCCCGAGCGGCCGTCGGGCAGCCGGACCAGGTCGCCCGCGAGCGCCACCCGGGCGCGGAGCGGGAGCCGCGCCCGGCCCCCGTCAATCTGGAGAAGGGCGCCCTCGCTCCAGCCCTCGGCGTCGCGCCGCCAGTCGGCGGCTGCTTGGCCCTCCACCTCCACGCAGTAGCCCGTGTGCACCCACCCCTCGTACTGGTCGAGCGTGGTGCGAACCCGGCGCCACTCGGCGGAGACGTCGAGCACGGCCGCGGTTTCGCCCAGCACCATCTGGCTCACCTGATCGGCGCGGAGCGTGGGGCCGCCGAGCACGGGGACGATGGCCGAGCGGGCGATGATCGCGCTGGTCACGAGTTGGCGGCGTCCTTCGCGGCGCACTCCCGGCAGAGCGTCACCCCGCGGAAGGTGCAGATGAGGCAGATGAACGTGCCGCAGCTGGCGCAGGGATAGCCCTCGGACGCGCGTTCCTCGCGTCCGCAGGCGCGGCAGCCCATGGCATCGTGCTCGTGGGTCTCGGCCATGACGATCTCAGGTCGTGAGGTTGTAGCGCTTGATCTTATTGATGAGCGTCGCTCGCGAGATGCCGAGCTCGATGGCGGCGCGGGTGCGGTTGCCCGTGTGGTGCTTGAGGGTGCGCTCGATGTGCTGGCGCTCGAGGTCCTCGAGGCTGAGCGGGGTGTGCCGCCGGTCGCCGATGCCGGGCCGCGCGCGGAATTCGCCCGGAAGGTGCTCGACGCTGACCGCGGGCGCGCCGCGCCCGAGGATGAGCGCCCGCTCGAGCACGTTGCGCATCTCGCGCACGTTGCCGGGCCAGCCGTAGCCAGGAGCCGGTCCAGCACCTCGCTCGAGAGCGTCGGCGGACCGTCGGGGAGCTCGACCCGGAGGTCGGTGAGCAGCCGGGTGATGAGGGCCAGCCGGTCCTCGCGCGAGCGGTCGCGCACCGCGGGGAGCTGCAGCGGCATGACGCTCAGCCGGTAGTAGAGATCCTCGCGGAAGCGCAGCTCCTCCACCTCGCTCTGGAGGTCCTTGTTGGTGGCCGCCACCAGCCGGACGTCCACCGTGATCTCGCGGGTGCCGCCGAGCCGCCGGAAGGTCTTCGTCTCGAGCACCTTGAGCAGCTTGGGCTGGAGCTCGGGCGCCAGGTCGCCGATCTCGTCGAGGAAGATCGTGCCGCGGTCGGCGATCTCGAACAGCCCCTGCTTCCGGTCCTTGGCGTCGGTGAACGCCCCCTTCTCGTGGCCGAACAGCTCGGAGTCGAGAAACGTGGCGTTGAGGCCGGCGCAGTTGACCTCCACGAACGGCGCGCGGCCTCGCGGGCTCAGGTCGTGAATCATGCGCGCCACCCAGCCCTTCCCCGTGCCGCTCTCACCGGTGAGGAGCACCGTCGTCCGCTCGCTCTGGGCCAGGAGCGCCACCTGGTGGGCGAACTCCTGCATCCCGGACGAGTTGCCCAGCGAGTCCAGCCCGTGTCCGGGGGCGCTCTGCACCAGCAGCGCCTCGTTGACTCGCCGGAGCCGCGCCTTGTCCGCCACCCGCGCGGTTGCGGCGGCGAGGTGCTCCATGTCCACCGGCTTGGTGAGAAAGTTCTCGGCACCGAGCTGCATGGCCCGAACGGCGGTAGCGACGTCGCTCTCGCCGGTGAGCAGGATGACCGCGGCGTCCCGTTCCCGGAGCTGCTCGAGCACTTCCATTCCCCCGATACCCGGCAGGCGGAGATCGAGGATGACCACCTCCGGGCGCAGCCGGTCGAACGTCGCGAGGCCCGCTTCGCCGCTCAGCTCCCGGGTGACCTCGTAGCCCAGCCGCTCGAAGTAGTTCCCGATGCTGCGCAAAACGTCGACATCGTCGTCGATGAGGAGGACGGAACCGGCCATGGGGGTGCCTGTCAGGGGTTTCGGAATGCTCAGCTCGCGCGGGGCTGTCGGCCGGAGCGGGGCTGTCGGCTCGAGCGGGACTGTCGGCTCGGGCGGGCCTGTCAGCTCGGGCGGAGCTGTCATCCCGAGCGGAGCTGTCATCCCGAGCGGAGCTGTCATCCCGAGCGGAGCGAGGGATCTTGCCCGGGCGGAGCTCGAACATCAGCCGAGCGGATCTCTCGCTCCGCTCGGGATGACAGTCTGGCCGGGGACGACGGTCTGGCCGGGATGACGGCCCGGCCAGATCCCCCCGCCAGGGATGACAATCCGGCCAGGGATCACAACCCGGCCAGGGATGCCAGTCCGGCCAAGGACAACCGTCTGCCCAGTGCTACGAGCCCGCCAGGAATGACAGCCTGCCTCGACAACACGCGATCGCCCAAAAACTAGTCAGTCGCGGCGCCCCTGCCAAACCTCCCCTCCCGGCCCGGCACCAGGATCCGGATGGCCTTGGGCACCACCGTCACCGTGAACGGCGTCTCGCCGCCCGCCTCGCCATCGAGCTGCACGGGCTGGACGGCATCGGTCTCCACCCGGATCTCGCGGCCGCGGGCGTAGCGCACGTAGCCATCCACGCCTTCGATCTGGGGGGCGGTCCGGAGAATGTCCCACACAGCCCGCACGCTCTGGCCGAAGTTGTTGGCTCGCACGACGACGACGTCGAGCAGCCCATCGTCGGGCCGGATGCCGGCGCCGAGACGGACGAAGGGCGGGATGACCTCGCCGCAGTTGGCGACGAGGACCATGGCGGCCTTGGCCGCGTGCGTCACGCCGTCGATGGTGATGACGTGCTCGGTGCTTCGGAGCTCCGACATGAGCCGGAGGGTGGTGGCGACGTAGGCCGCCATTCCCCAGCGGCGCTTGTGATGGCTCAGCGTGCCCGCCATGACCCGCGCGTCGTAACCCGCGCCGCACGCCACGGCGAAGAAGTGCGGCCCGTCGGCGCGCTCCATCCGGCCGAGGTCGAACAGCCGGGGCGTAGCGGTGACGAGCGCCCGCGCGGCGCGCGCCGGCGCGGAGGGGATCCGGAGATTGCCGGCCAGCAGGTTGCCGGTGCCGCCGGGGATGACACCCAGGCTGACGTCGGTGCCGACGAGGGCCGCGGCCGCCTGCATGGTGGTGCCATCGCCGCCGAACACCGCGACCACGTCCACGCCCTGCGCCACCCCGTAGGCCGCCAGCCGGCGGGCGTCGCCCGGGCCGCCGGTGGCGATCAGCTCCGTCTCCCAGCCGGCGGCGTCGAGCGTCCGGACGATCGCATCCACCGATCGGGAGCGGGTCCGGGCCGCGGCCGGGTTGGTGATGAGCAGCACGCGCGGCACTAGAACTCCCGCTCCCACAGGATGTCGAAGCCGATTTGATAGGGATTCGTGGCGGTGAGCCGGCTCCCCACCCCGAAGTTGCCGCAGGACTGGATGGTCGGCTCGACGGCGGACTGCAGCTTCCACTCGCGGCTGAACCGGAACTCGAGGCTCGCGCCCAGATTCCGATAGCTGAGCTGGCTGAAGTCGGGGCAGAACCCGGCGTTGAAGGTCAGGAACGTCTTGGTGCCGATCTGCCAGCCCGCGGCGAGCTGCGTGAGTGACCCGCCGCCGGCCGGGCTGGCGGCCACGCCGGGGCGGATCTCGATCAGGTCGATCGGCACCCCGAGATCCTGGATGAGGGTCCGCTCCAGCTCGCTCGAGAGCGCGCTCGACAGATACGAGAGCCCGGCCTGAACCGCGCCTCCCTGCCCCAGAAGCTGCGCCTCATTGGCGGGATAGCCGGTGATGAGATACGACGCAAGGTCGGTCTCCGAGATCGGCGGCCGGAAGGTGCTCGTGAGCGTGAGCTTGGGCGCGTAGAGAGTGCCCGAGATGTTGGCGATGACCGGGATCTCGTCGCCGCGGATGCTCCGCACCACGTGCTGCGCCTGGATGTCGAGCCCCGCGTTGAGGTCGCCGGTATAGGTCACCTCGCCGCGGGTGACCGTGAAGTCGCGCGTCACCGGCCCGATCTTGAGCGTGTAGGTGCCCCGCGGCGCGTTGAGGTCGCCGGTCGGGTTGTACGTCGCCCCCGTCTTGCTGACCCGCACCCGGCCCTCGAGCTGGATGTTCGCCTCGGCCGAGCGCAGCCAGACGTCGGAGCCCATCTCCATCCGCAGGTCCTCGATCCGGAGCGAGTCGAGGTAGCGGTTCTGGAACTTGGCGCCGAGGTTCTCCCGCCGGATGAGCGTCGTGTCCACCAGGTCGGCGATGGACGGGTCCTCGAGATCGATGATCCGCTTGTTGACCAGGTCCGCGAAATAGAGCACGCCGCTGTTGGCCAGCAGGCTTCCGGACAGGGTCGAGCCGAACACCGGGCCCTTGAGCGTCAGATTGCCGGTGGCCACCAGCGTGAGGAAGCTGCGCACGTCGATGGCGCGGAACTGGTCGGCGCGAAACGCCAGGTCGAGCACCGGCTTCGACAGGTCCTCGAGCCGCACGTTGCCGCCGACGGTGAGCCGCCCGCCGCCGCTGGTGAGCACCACCTCGCGGAGCCGCACCGAGTCGCCCTCGAGCGTGGCGCCGCCGCGTACCGTGCCGAAGTGGACGCCGAGTCCGGGAAGCGTCATCGTGCCGCCCCGGATGTCCACCGCGCCGGCGAGCCGCGGGGCGGCCCAGCTCCCCTCGACCTGCACGTCGGCCACGAGGGTGCCGCCCACGCCCGTCACGGCCGGCGTGATCGCCTCGAGCAGCCCGAGCGAGATGCTGTCAGTATGCGCCCGGACAGAGAGCGGTCCGTCGAGCCGGCGCTTGTCCACCCCGGTGAAGCCGAGGTCGATCGGCAGATGGGCCTCGACCTGGAGCAGGTTCTCGCCGGTACGCCAGACGTCGAGGTTGGCGTCGAGCCGGCGCCCCTGGTAGTTGACCGCGCCCTGGACGAACGGGGCCTGGAAGTCGCCGAACCGGCCGTCGGCCAGCCGGGTGTGCCCGCGCAGCGTGGGCTCCGCCGTGGTGCCGCCTACGTGGAGGGCGAGCTCGACCTCGCCGGCCACGCCCAGCGTGTCGCGCTGGAGCAGGTCGTAGAGGTCGTGCAGGTCGAAGCCGAGCACCCGGAGCGTCAGGTCGCCCGGCGTCTTGCCCGGGAAGCGGCCGGCGGCCTGGAGCAGGCCCGAGCCGTCGGTGGCCTGGAGCGTGAGCGGGCTCACCGAGAGCGCCGTGTCGGAGAGCGTCAGCACGGCCGGCTCCAGCAGCCGGTACCGGCGCATGGCGAGACGCGCGAGCAGCGAGTCCACCCCGAGCATCGGCGTCCCGTCCTTCGAGTACCACTCGCCGGCCGCGTCGAACCGGGCGGCGTTGCCGACGTTGGTGCCGCCCGCCCACGCGAGCGAGTCGGCGTAACCCTCCGCCGAGCCGGCGCTCCGGCGGAGGACGTACTGCCGCACCCGGATCGAGTCCGCCGACCGCGCTCGCGGTGAGCCGCGGCCGCCGGCCGCCGAGCCAGCGCAGGCTCCCGGTGATCTCGGGCGAGCGGATCCGCTGCCACTCGAACCCGTTCACGGTGAGCCCCGCGTCGGCCTGGAGCGAGTCGAGGCTACCGGCCAGCGTCACGTGCCCGGCTGCGCGGCCGCCGAGCGGGCGCGCGTCGGCGCTGGTGTCGCGCTTCTGCCCCGTGGCGGCAAAGAGGAGCGAGTCGAAGCCGATCAGGCTGTCGGCGGCGAGCTCGAACCTCATCGTGCCCTCGTGGGGCGCGTGCCAGCCCAGCGTGCCGGCGCCGGCCGCGCGGGCGCCCTGCCACTCGGCATACGCCGTGTCCACCCGGATGACGCTGTCGTGCACTCCGCCCCGGGCAAAGACGCTGTCCAGTGTCCACTCGCGCACCCGGCTCCGGCCCAGCGACAGCTCGAGCTCGCCCTCGGGAGCGCGGAGCGTGTCGATGCTCCCGGTGGCCAGGAGCTCGCCCGCGAGCGCGGTGGACAGCTTCCCGCCGGTGAGGGTCGCGAGGTCGAGCCGGGAGAAGTGGAGCCTGAGGCCGTCAGCGCCCCACCGGGGCGGGAGCAGGGTGACGAAGCCTTCGGCGCGCACGTCGCCCAGATCGCCCGTGAGATCCGCGTCCACCTGCAGGTGACCGAGCTTCCCCTCGCTCCGGAAGCGGCCACGCAGGTCGCCCTTCGTCTTCAGCGACGGGAAGGCGCGCCGGATACCCTCGAACGAGAGCGGGTCGAGCACCACGTCGGTCGCGAGGGAGAGCGAGTCGAACCGGGTGTCGAGGTGCACCATCCCCTCGGCCACGCTCGCCGGGCGGCCGTCGTCCTGCTGCCGCAGGGTGCCGCGGAAGGTCGCGTTCTTGAGCGGTCCATCGAGCGTGCCGACCGCGGCCAGGCGGCCTTGCAGGATCACTGCCGGCGCGAGGAGCCGGACGGTGCGCAGATCGATGTTCGAACGCTCCACCTCGAACCCGTCGAACACGAGGCCGCTGTCGCGGGTGCTGCCGACGATGCCGTTGCCCGCGATCGTGGTGACCGGGTGCCCCGGCACCCGCGCGTCGGCGAACGCCCAGTCGAGCGCCACGTCCATGGCGTCGAGGTAGCCGCCGCCCGTCACGCTCCCGGTGAGCGTGCCGTAGAACGGCAGCGAATCCACATAGGCCCGTGCCGCGTCGAGATCGAGGTTCCGGAGCGTCACCCGCATGTCGCGGAACCCGAGCCCGCGTTTCCGATCGGTGAGCGCCACCAGGTTGCCGTCGATGCGCTGGTCGCGATGCTGGAGGTGGAGGTCGCGGATGTCGTACGCCGTGCGGGCGCCGGTCTCGGACCTGGCGGTGACGACGGCGCTCCCGATCATCGAGGGAAAATCGGGTGAGACCCAGCGCAGGTCGTCGAGATTGAGCCTTGGCGCGGTGAGCTGGAGGTCAAACAGCGTCGTGTCGTGCGGCCAGGTCACCGCACCGCCGCCCGAGAACCGGGAGTCCGGCAGCGCGCCGCGGGAGAGGCCGAAGATGAGGCTGTCCCCGTGCAGCCGCACCCGCCCCACCGCGTCGCGGAGCGTCACGGCGGGATCGCTCACCCGGGTGGCGAGCGAGTCGATGTCGAGCGTGAACGGCTTCCGGTCGGGCGTCGCGATCAGCATGCGGGCAAAACGCGCCGTGAGATCGCTGAACAGCACCACCCGCCGGAGCCCGTCGGGCGACGCCTCGATCACCCGGCCCGGCTTGGCCCGCTCGGCCGCGAGCGCGCTGTCCCGCCGGGCGGCCGTCCGGAGCGAGCGGTCCGGGTTCCAGGGCAGCGCGATCCGGAGCGTGCCGCCGTTCACCTTCACGTCGTGGAAGTCGATCAGCGGCGAGGGGCCGCCGCCCGGTCCCTTCTTGAGCCCGAGCACCTCCTCGTAGTTCATCCGGCCGTTGCGCAGCTTGATGAGCTGGATCGTGGGATGCTGGAGCTGGATCCCGCTCAGCACGACCTGTCCCGCGAGCAGGTTGGGGAGCCGGTAGCTCACCCGCACGCGGGGCAGGTCGGCGAGCAGCGCGCCGGTCGTGTCCCGCACCACCAGGTTCTCGAGTACAAGGTCGTACAGGAAGGAGCCTGAGATCGCGCCGACCTTCACCTGGCCGATGATGATCCGGTCGAGCATTCGGGAGACGGTGCGCGCGAGCAGCGCCCGTCCGGGCGGCGTCAGCGTCATCGACGTGACCACCCCCAGCACCATCGCCAGCGTGCCGAGGAGGAACACGAAGAAGAAGCGCGCCAGACGCCGCCGCATCAGAAGGCCTGCCCCACCGCGAAGTGGATGGTGAACTTCCCCTTCCGGCTCAGGACGTACGATCCCTCGCCGTCCACCGGGTTGAGGTTCCCCAGCGTGTCCACCTGAAAGAGGGTCCCCGCCTGCAGCTTGTACGGATTGTACGCCACGTCCAGCCGGGCGGGGCCGAGCGGCGTGGCCAGCCGGATTCCGGCGCCGGGGGTCACCCGGATCACCGCACCGGGGCCACCGCTCCCGCGCTGCCATACGCCGCCCGCGTCCACGAAGGCCGCCAGCCGGAGCCGCGAGCTGAAGATCGGCGACGGCACCCTGAGCTCGACGTTGCCGATCGCGAGCGAATTCCCCCCGGTGGCCGCCACGGTCACCTTGCCGGGGTCGATCGGCCGTCCCGCCGCGGCGGCGCTGTCCACCTCGCCCTTGGTCACGACGTAGACCACGGGCCCGAGCTCGTTGCGCTCGAAGCCGCGCACGTCGTTGGGGCCGCCGGCGTAGAACCGCTGCTCCGGCGGGACGAAGTTGCCGCTCTTGGTGGCGACGTCGATGGTCGGGGCGAAGATGGCCCCGCCGCGGAGCCGCCAACTGAACACCACGTCACGCGCCAGCGGGCGGTACCAGGAGTAGTCGGCCACGGCGCGAAAGAACTGCTGGAACGAGCTGGAGCCGAGCAGGCGCGAGCTCCAGGTGAGCTCGGTCGAGGCGAGCGACCCACGGGATGGATCGATCGGGTTGTTGACCTGCGGCAGCGTCCCGTTCGCGGTGAGCGTCGCCAGCACCCGGTTCTGGCGCAGGAGCGCGACCACGTCGGGCGTGCACGCATTGAACGACGCGCAGAAGCTCTCCGCCGTCGCTTCGGTGCGCCCGTACGAGAGCGTGTAGGCGAGCGACAGCGGGATCCGCCGCTTGGGGGTCTCGCGGCGCAGGGTGATGTTGGTGCCCGTCTCCTGCCGCAGGTACACCTTGAACTCCGAGCGCCGCTCGGTGAACACCGACACGGCGATCGTGTTGTTGGGCGACAGGAACGCCGGCCGCCGGACCGATGCGCCCAGCGTGAAGTTCACCTTGGCCGAGCCGACCGAGTCCTCCCGCGAGTTGCCGCAGATGCTGTTCGCCAGCCCCCAGTCGAACGGGCTGCCCACGCCGACCTTCGAGATCCGGCTGGTGAGGTCGAGGATCCGGCCGCCGCTCCCGAGGAAGTTGCGCGTGGTCCAGCCGAGCGAGCCGCGGAAGCAGTCGTCGGTGCCGTAGCCCAGGCCGCCGCGCACCCGCCGGCGCTTGGCTTCGTTCACCTGCACCACGAGCGGCACCGAATCCTCGCCCGCCTGGAACGCGGCCGAGTCGATGTTGACGGTGGCGAAGCGGAACAGGTCGGAGGAGTAGAGATTGCGCTGGCTCTGGAACAGCTCGTCCTGCGAGTAGCGCCGGCCCGGCCGGGAGATGAGCAGGTTGCGGACCAGCCGCGGGTCGATCCGGTTGGTGCCGACGACCGTCACGTCGCCGATCACGGCACTGTCGCCCGGGACGGCGTCGAGGGTCACGACCGCGGTGTTCGCGTCGCGCTTGGTTTCGAAACCGGTGAACACCCGGGCGGACGGATAGCCGCGGTCGCGGAGCCGCCGGGTGATGGTATCGGCGGAGGCGGACATGAAGAAGCGATTGAACGGGTCGCCCGCCTGGAGGGGCAGGTCCACCAGCGTCTCGGTCCGGATCTTCGGCGGCAGCGTGTCGAGGCCCGTCACGGTCAGGTCCGTGACCCGGATCGGGACGCCCTCCCGGATCTTGAACGTGATGTAGACGTCGGTGGGGGTCCGGCGGACCAGCGTGTCGATCTGGACGGCGGGATAGCCGCTCCGGCGATAGAGCACGTCGAGCCGCACGACGTCGCGCTTGAACTCCTGCTCGTCGAAGTAGCGCTTCTCGCCCAGACCGAGCCAGCGAAAGAGGAAGGCGCGGGCGAACCAGCTCGACGCGGTGGTGCTGATGGCGGTGGCGAGGACCTCGTCGCTGATCGCGTCGTTGCCCTCGAACGCCACCTGGCGCACGACCCGGTCGGGCTCCTGCGCCCCCGCCGTCGAGGCGGCCGCGAGGAGCAATGCCAGCGCGACCGCGGCCACGCCCCTCACTGAGGCACCTGGGCCGGGCGACGAGGGACGGGTGGGGGCGGATGCGCGATTGACTGCATGCTGTAAGCCCGGTAGTTTGACCACCTTACGCCTTCATGTCAACGTGCGCTTGCCGACGGGCCCTGCTATTCCGCTGCTCCGCCGCTCCCTCTTGTCCGGCCTGCTCCTGCTCGGCGCGTGCGCCGTGGGTGACGCGCCCCGCGGCGCGGGGCTCCAGTACTACGAGAGCGCGGACCCAGCCTCGCTCGATCCGGCGCTCTCCAGCGACGTGCAGAGCGGCGAGATGGTGGCGCTGCTGTTCGACAACCTGGTGCAGTTCGATGTGGACGCGAAGCTCGAACCCGGGCTCGCCAGGCGGTGGGAGACGGACAGCACCGGCACCGTCTACACCTTCCATCTCCGGACCGGCGCGACGTTCCACGACGGCCGGCCGATCGACGCTCGTGCCGTCCGCGCCTCGCTCCTCCGCGCGCTGGACCCCGCGTCCAAATCGGGACGGCAGTGGCCGCTCTTTCCCATCAAGGGCGCCCGCGAGTACGCGGCGGGGAAAGCCGCTCGAGTCCCGGGCATCCACGTGCCCGACGACAGCACGATCGTATTCACCCTCACCGAGCCGCTCAACATCTTCCCCAAGCTGCTCGCGATGCCCGTGGCGGCCGTGGTCCCGGGCAAGACGCCGCCCGGGTTCGGCCAGGCGCCGGTCGGGAGCGGGCCGTGGCGGTTCGTGTCGTGGTCGCACGACGACGCGATCGTCTTCGCGCGGAACCCGGCCTACTGGGCCGGCGCGCCGAAAGCGGACAGCCTGGTGGTCCGCATCATTCCCGAGGCGCTCACCCAGGGCGCCGAGTACGAGACGGGGAACCTGAGCGTGGTCGAGATCCCGTTCGGCGAGACCCAGCGCTGGGAGATGGCCCGCCCCCAGGAACTGCAGCACCGGCCGGCGCTCCGGGACCTGTTCATCGCCATCAACACCACCCGCGGCCCGCTGCGCGACGTGCGGGTGCGCCGCGCGCTCAATCTGGGCACCGACGTGGCAACGCTGCTCCGCACCCAGATGGCGGGCCGCGGCGTCCGCGCGGCCGGCGCCATACCGCCCGGCATCGTGGGCTACGACTCGACCCGCGCGCCCTACCCCTGGGACACGGCCGGCGCGCGGCGCCTGCTGCGAGAGGCCGGCTACCCCAACGGGTTCAGCGTCCGGCTCTGGCGCAGCCAGCGCGCCGAGCTGGCGCGGGTGGCGCAATCGGTGCAACAGGACCTCGGTCTCCTGGGCATTCGGGTGGAGATCGTCGAGCGCGACGCTCCCAGCGTTCGGGCCACGGTCCGGAACGGGGAAGCCGATCTGTATCTGGGTGACTGGTGGGCCGACTATCCCGACCCGGAGAACTTCACGTATCCGCTGTTCCACTCGAGCAACAAGGGGCCCGGTGGGAACTACGCATTCCTCTCGGACGGCGCGCTCGACGCCATGATCCTCCGCGCCCGCAGCACGCCCGATACGCTCGAGAAGGAGCGGCTGTCCCGAGCCATCGACGCGCGGGTGTTCGAGCTTGCGCCGTGGATCTTCCTCTGGTTCCCGATCGACATCTGGGCCGTGCAGCCCGACGTGAAGGGCTGGCGCATCCCCGCCGTGTTCACCGGGCAGCGCTGGACCGGCGTGGAGCGGGTCCGGTGAGCCGCTTCCTCCTCACCCGTCTGGGCCTGCTGATCCCCACGCTCCTGGGCGTACTGATCGTCACCTTCCTCCTGCTCTACGTGGCCCCGGGCGATCCGGTGCAGTCCATGGTCGGCGAGCGGGCCGATCCCGAGACGATCGCGCGGCTCCGGGCGGAGCTCCACCTGGACGACCCGCTGCCCACCCAGTTCGTGCGCTACGTGGGTGGCGTCGTCCGCGGCGACCTCGGTACCAGCTACATCACCCACCGGAAGATCCTGGATGATCTGCTCCACCGCTTCCCCGCCACGCTCCAGCTCGCCGGCGCGGCGATGCTGTTCGCCGCGGTCACGGGCATCTCGGTCGGCATCTACGGCTCGTGGCGGCCGGGCGGCTTCGTGGACCGCGCCTCGGCGCTCGGGGCCTATCTCGGCGTGTCGTTCCCGGTCTACTGGGTGGGGCTGCTCCTGATCCTGGTGTTCGCGGTGACGTTCCGCTGGCTGCCGCCCTCTGGCGCGAGGGGCCCCTTGTACCTGATCCTGCCGGCGCTCGCGCTGGGAATGCGCTCGGTGGCGTTTCTGTCGCGGATGACGCGTGCGGCCATGCAGGAAGTGCTCCAGAGCGACTACGTCCGCACGGCCCGGGCCAAGGGACTGGGCGAAGGCCGCGTGGTGCTGCGCCACGCCTTCCGGAACGCGCTGCTGCCGGTGGTGACGGTGCTCGGGCTCGACTTCGGGAGCTATCTCACCGGCTCGATCCTCACCGAGACGATCTTCTCCTGGCCCGGCGTGGGCCGCTACGTGCTCACGGCCATCGAAAAGCGCGACCTCCCCGCGGTCCAGGGGAGCATCCTGTTCCTGAGCCTGGTGTTCGTGCTGGTGAACCTGCTGACGGATATGGTCTATGCGCGGGTGGATCCGAGGGTGGCGTATGATTGAGATGGGGGAAGGATGGAAGGACGGAAGGACGGAAGGGGGTGCTGGGGATGGGAGCTTTATCGCGGGCGAGCAGGTTGTCGCGGCCGGCCCGAACGGAACTGCCAGCCCGAGTGGAACTGCCAGCCCGAGTGGCACTGTCATCGCAAGCGGAACTGTCATCCCGAGCGGAGCGAGGGATCTGGGTCGCGCTGCCCGGGACGCGGCTTCGCGCTCAGTCCTCGCCATCCTCGCCGCCCTCTCCGTCTCTACCTCCCTCGGCCCGTCCCTCCTCCACGGCCAGTCCCTCCCCGCCCGCCTCGACACCCGGCTCGCCACCCCACCATTCGACCGTCAGTTCTGGGGCGTGGCGGTGGTGGACGACCACGGCAAGCTGCTCTACGGCCGGAACCCTCGACAGCTCTTCATCCCCGCGAGCAACACCAAGATCGTGGTGGCCGCGGTCGCCTCGGCGCTGTTGCCGCCCACCTGGACGGTGAAGACCAGCCTCTACCCCAACGGTCCCGTGGCCGGCGGCGTGGTCCAGGGCGACCTGGTGCTCTACGGCCGAGGCGACCCCACGTTCGGCAAGCGCTGCTTCGCCACCGACACCCTGCGCGAAGGCGCCTGCGTCACCGACTCGTTCGACCCTCTCCGCCAGTTGGCCGATCGGCTCCGCGCCGCCGGCATCCACGAGATCCGGGGCGACATCGTGGGCGACGGGAGCTACTTCGAGCCGCTCACGGTCAACCCGAACTGGGAAACCTTCGACCTCAACTGGTGGTACGCGGCGCCGGTCACCGGGCTTGGCTTCAACGACAACAGCGTGGACTTCGACTGGGGACCGGGGATCGCGCCGGGAAACCCGGCGGTGATCACCATGTCGCCCGACGTGGGCGACGTGGTCTTCGAGAACCGGACGGTCACGATCCCGCGGGGCGGACCGTCCGATATCGGCGACCGGTTCTTTCGCGAGCCGGGGACGCTTCACGTGTGGGCCGAAGGGACGGTGGCCCTGGATCAGCCGACGCGCACCGAATCGTTCGCGATGCCGGACCCGAACCTCTATACCGCGCGGGCCTTCCGGCAGGTGCTGCAGACGGCCGGGATCGCGGTCACCGGCACCACGCGCTCGACTACCGACTCGATGCTCTACCGGCAGGCGCGGAGCGCGCGTCCGCTGGCGGAGCTCACGTCCCGGCCGCTCCGGGACTGGGTGTTCCCCGTCCTCAACCGCAGCCAGAACTGGTTCGCCGAGATGCTGCTCAAGCAGCTCGGCCGGCAGTTCGGCCGCGCCGGCTCCTGGGACGAGGGGCTCGCGGTCGAGCGGCGGTTTCTGATCGACTCGGTCGGGGTGGACTCGACCGAGTTCTCGCTGGTGGACGGCTCGGGGCTCGCGAGCGGAAATCTGGTGAGCCCGCTCGCCTTCACCCGGATCCTGCGCTACATCCGCGCCCACCCGCGGGCGCAGACGTTTCTGGCCGGGCTGCCCCGGTCGGGCCAGGTCGGCTCGCTCAAGAACCGGTTCCTCCGCACCCCGATGCTCGGGCGGGTGCAGGCCAAGGACGGGAGCATCGGCGGGGTGAACACGTTGTCGGGCTTCATCGAGCGGCAGGACGGACGGGTGCTGACCTTCTCGGTCGAGGCCAATCATCACGCGCAGCCGGGGCGGGCGGTGATCGCGTGGATCGACAGCGTGGTGGTGGAGATGGGACGGTAGTAGACTGGGAATGGTAAGAGGTGAGAGGTGAGAGGTAAGCGGTGAGCGGTGAGCGGTGAGCGGGTTTGAATAGTTGCTGAAATCGTTTGTGGAGGGTGCCGAGATGCTGTTGCTCCTGATCCGCCATGCGCACGCCGGCGAGCGGGATCCGGATCGCTGGCCCGACGACCGGGATCGGCCGCTGACCGACAAGGGGCGCAAGGTTCAGCGCAAGGTGAGCCGGGCGCTGGGCAAGCTCGATCTGGTACCCACCCTAGTGCTGGCCAGCCCATGGGCCCGGGCCGCGGAGACGGCGGACATCCTGGTGCGCGAGCTCGGGCTCTCGCCCGCCATCCCGTGCGAGCCGCTCGCCGCCAGCCCCGACTTCAGCCGCCTGGCCGATGACATCGGCGAGCCCGGTTCCGGCGCCATCGTGGCGCTGGTGGGCCATTCGCCCTGGATGGAGGAGCTGGCCTCCCTGCTGCTGGCCGACTCGCCCGCCGGGCTCCGGATCGACTTCCCCAAGAGCGGCGTGATGGGCATCGACCTGGCCCAGCCGGCGCCGGGGGCGGGAGAGCTGCGGTTCTTTCTGCGGCCGAAGATGGCGTGAGGGACGGAGGACGACGGAAAGACGGAAGGAGGGAAGGACGGAAGGCGGTGAGCGCACCGGCACTGTCATCCCGAGCGGAGCGAGGGATCTCGTGCGGCCGAGTTCGACCTCCGGGTTAGTAGATCCCTCGCTCCGCTCGGGATGACAGCCGCGGCCGAATGCGACGCTTCGCCCTTCCGTCTCTTTTCCCTCCTTCCGTCTTTCCGCCCTTCCGTCTTTCCGATCTCAATCCTCCTTCTGCCCGAAGATCGCCAGATTCGACGAATGCCCCGGGTTCACCTTCGCCTTGGGATTGATGTGGTGCACCGCATTGTTCACCGCGATGCACGCCTCCGCGGCGCCGGTGGCGATGAGCTTGAGCTTGCCCGGATAGCTGGTGATGTCGCCCGCGGCGTAGATGCCGGGGACGTTGGTTTCCATGAGGGTATTGACCTTGACGTCGGCCTTCTCGGTGTCGAGGCCCCACTCGTTGATGGCGCCCAGGTCGGAGTGGAAGCCGAGCAGCGGGATGATGGCGTCGAGCTCCAGGGTCTCCTCTTCCTTCGTCTTTGTGTTCACGATCGTGACCCGCTCGACCCGGCCGTTCCCCTCGATCTTCTTCACCTCCCAGAACGTTCTGAGGTCGCACCGGCCGTCGCGGCAGAACTCCTCCACCTGCCGGATCGTGGCCGCGTGCGCGCGGAAGCCGTCACGCCGGTGGATCAGGATGATCGAGCGGGCCACGCCCTGCAGGTTGACCGCCCAGTCGAACGCCGAATCGCCGCCGCCCACCAGCAGCACGCGACGGCCCTCGAACTGCTTCGGGTCGAGCACCTTGAAGTAGAGTCCCTTTTCCTCGTAGAGCTCCTCACCTTCGATGCCGAGGTGCCGCGCCTCGAACGCGCCGATGCCGGCGGCGATCAGGATGGTGCGCGACGGATACTCCCCCCCGTCGGTCTCGAGCACGAAGTGGACGCCGCCGGACCCGTCCTCCACCTGGCGGAGCCCGGTCACGATCTCGCCCAGGTGGGTGCTGGCCCCGAACTGGAGCCCTTGCGTGACCATGTCGCGCACGAGGTCCTTGGCCAGCACCTTGGGGAACCCGGCGACGTCGAAGATGTACTTCTCCGGGTAGAGCGCCATGAGCTGCCCGCCCAGCGCGGGCAGGGCGTCGATGATGCGGCAGGACGCCCCCCGCATGCCGGCGTAGAAGGCGGCGAACAGCCCCGTGGGGCCTCCGCCGATGATCGTGATGTCCCTCAGCTCCTGCTCTGCCACATCGGCTCCTGCGTGGACGGTCCGGGGTTCCGCGACAAGCGGTGGAATGTATAAAAATAACCGCTCCGGTCACCCCCCGAATTTTGCCCGGCCTTCCGCTCGCCCCGTGGCGCCGGCACATTGCCGCGGCTGACGATCGTTCGCGCCGCGCGCCACCCGCTCGATTGGGAAGAAGGAAAGGCCATGTCGTTGAAGATCTACACCCGCACCGGCGACGAGGGCGACACCGGACTCTTCGGCGGCGGACGGGTGCCCAAGGACCATCCCCGCGTCGCCGCCTACGGCGACGTGGACGAGCTCAGCTCGGCGATCGGCGTCGTGCGCGCCACCTCGCCCACGGAGTTCTTCGACGGGCTGTTCGAGTCGGTGCAGCGCGACCTGTTCGCGATCGGCGGCCACCTGGCCACCCCGGATCCGGAGAAGGTCGCCAGAGCGCTCGAGAAGGCGGAGCTCTCGGACATGCGCGTCGGGGAGCTCGAGCGCGTGATCGACATGGCGGACGGCGAGCTCCCGCCGCTCCGCGCCTTCGTGCTGCCCGCCGGCACTCCCAAGGCCGCGGCGCTTCACCTCGCCCGCACCGTGTGCCGACGGGCGGAGCGGAGCGTGGTGCACCTGGCGCACACCGACCAGGTGCCGGCCTTGTTCCTGGTCTATCTCAACCGCCTGTCCGATCTCCTCTTTACCCTCGCACGCCTGGCGAACCATCGAGCCGGCACGGCGGACGTGACGTGGTAGAGCCGGAGGCGAACGGGGGCGCGGCCGATCCCGCGCCGGTCATCGTTGCCCACGCGCTGGGATCCTATCCGGTCCTGGTGGCGCCCGGCCTGCTCGGCAGGCTCGAGGCGCTCGTCGCCGAGCACCTCGGCGCGGCGCGCGTGGTGCTGATCGCGGACGCCGCTGTCTACGGTCTGCTGCAGGCGGGACGGCTGGGCCGCGCGCCCTGGACGGGCCGCGCGCTCACCTTTCCCCCGGGCGAGGCCTCCAAGACCCGCGAGCGCTGGGCCGGGCTCACCGACCTCCTCCTCCAGCAGGGCTACGGGCGGGACAGCGGTATCGTGGCACTCGGCGGCGGCGTGGCCGGCGACCTCGCGGGGTTCGTGGCGGCGACCTACATGCGCGGCATTCCCTGCATCCAGGTGCCGACCTCGCTGCTCGCGATGCTCGACGCCTCGGTCGGCGGGAAGACCGGCGTGGACACGCCGGAGGGGAAGAACCTGATCGGCGCCTTCCACCCGCCCGCTGCGGTGCTCGCCGATCCTCGCGCGCTGGCGACACTCCCGGAGCGTGACTACCGCGGGGGCATGGCCGAGGCGGTAAAGCACGGTCTCATCGCGGACGCGGAGTACTTCGGCTGGATGGAGCGCGAGGCCGACGCGTTGCTCCGGCGCGATGAGGCGGCGCTCACGCACCTCGTCCACCGGAGCGTCGAGATCAAGGCCGACGTGGTGAGCGGAGACGAGCGCGAAGGGGGACGCCGCGCCATCCTGAACGCCGGCCACACGGTGGCCCACGCGCTGGAGCAGGTCTCCGCCTACGCGATCCCTCACGGCGAGGCGGTCGCCCTTGGGCTGGTGGCGGAGTGCGCGCTCGCCGAGGCGCTCGGCGTGACGCCGGCCGGGCTCGGCACCCGGGTCGCGGGGCTGCTCGGGCGGTTCGGGCTGCCCGTCAGGCTCGCCGCGCCGCTGGACGAGGAGGCGCTGGTGCGTGCGATGGCCGCCGACAAGAAGAACCGTGGCGCGCGGGTGCGTTTCGCCTTCCCCCGCGCGCTCGGCTCGATGGATCCCACCGGCGGCTGGACCCGGGAAGCGCCCGCGGAGGCCATCCGGCAGGCGCTGGGAACCATCATGCCGGCCTCGACCGCATGAGCCGGACTCCCGGTCAGGGCGCAGGCGAGGGGTTGCCGTGGCGTCGCCAGACCGGCTCATCCGCGGCCGGCGTCGAGCGGTTGGTCTCGGTGCCGTCTCCGAGCTCGCTGGATTGAAGGCTGGCCGCGGCCCGTTCAACTGCAAATGCTGCAAGTTCTTACACCCTGAGCCCCAGCCCGCCCGCGCCCGCGCCCCGGGTGGCCGTGGAGAAATCGGGGAACAGGCTTATCGGAAAGCATTTGTGATGTGGATTACTTCGATTGCTTGACCGCCGTCTCCCCGATTCCTATATTCGTTCCCTCTCTCCTCGGCCTTCCCGGCCGCTTCAGCACCCACATCGCCGACCGTTTGGCTCCACGCCCGGGGTTCGACCATGGCCCATGTTCGTACGAAGGCTCGTATGCTGGTCCGTTCCGCTCCGTCCGGCGCCTTCGATCAGTACCTCCTGGACATCCAGAAGCTCCCGATGATCTCCGACCAGGAGGAGGAGAAGCGTCTGGCCCGGCGGGCCCTGGCCGGCGACGAGACCGCGGCCGAGCGGCTGGTGACGGCCAACCTCCGGTTCGTCATCTCCTACGTCAAGAAGTACCAGGGGCACGGGCTCGATCTGTCCGAGCTCGTCGCCATCGGCAACGAGGGACTGCTCAAGGCGGTCAAGAAGTTCGACCCCGACCACGGCGTGAAGTTCATCTCCTACGCTGTCTGGTGGGTGCGCCAGGCGGTCCTCAAGGCCCTGGCCGAGCAGACCCGGAGCGTGCGGATCCCCCTCAACCAGAACTCGGCCCTCGTGCGCATGTCCCGCGCGCAGGCCTTTCTGGCCCAGGAGCTCGGCCGCGAGCCCACCGACCAGGAAGTCGCCACGGCGCTCAACGACACCGTGGACAACATCCGGAGCGCCCGCCGGATGACCTCGACCGAGGTCTCCCTCGACGCCCCGGTCGAACGGCAGGACCGGAGCGCCAGCACCTTCGGCGAGCGGGTGGCCGGCACCGGCGGCGGTGAGATCGAGGAGATGACCGACTGCCGGCTGCAGCGCGAGTTCATCGACCGGATCTTCGAACGCCATCTCACCCCGCGCGAGCGCAAGATCCTCTCGCTCTACTACGGGCTCGAGGAAGGCTCCGAGGCCCTCACCCTCGAGAAGATCGGCGAGCTGCTGGGCGTCACCCGCGAGCGCATCCGCCAGATCCGGGAGCGCGCGTTCGAAAAGCTGCGGGACAGTCCGGACGTGCGGTCCCTTCGGGGGTTCTGGGGGGCGGCCTGACGGAAAGACGGAAGGTGGGAAGGACGGAAGGCGGGAGGGACGGAAGCTTGGAGGATCGTTAGGGCATGTAGCGGGCGGTACTGGGCGAGGGCGCGAGGCGCCCGCCCGGTCCGCCCGTTCGGCCTTCGTCGGCGGTCAGGCGCGGGGGGCCTCACAGAGGGAGCGTCAGTGCGCGCTCCAGGTCCCTGCGCGGTCTCCAACGCCCACGCGCACTGCAGCGACCGGCGTGAGGCCCCCCGCGCCGCTTCGCGCGCGCCAGCGCGCGATCCCCGACCCCCCGCCGCAAGGCTAGATTTCCACGCATGCCCGTCCGCCTCCCACTCTTCCCTCTCCCCGTGGTCCTGTTCCCCGGCGCCCCGCTCCCGCTCCACATCTTCGAGCCACGTTACCGCCGGATGCTCGCCGACTGCCTGGCGGGCGATCGGCGCTTCGGGATCACGCCACTCTCTCCCGATGAAGCAGCGCCGGCGCCCGGCACCGTTGGCTGCGCCGCCGAGGTGCGGGTGAACCAGGAGCTCCCGGAAGGCCGCTCCAACATCGTGGTGCTCGGGGCGGAGCGATTCGTCGTCTCGCGGATCCTCGAGGAAGGCACGCCCTACTTCGTCGCGGCGGTCGATCCCTTTGAGGACCGCCCGGGCACCGTTCCCGCCGAGGAGCGTACCGCGAGACTCCGCGAGCAGTTCACCCGGTATGCGGCGCTCGTGCGCGAGCTCGCCGATGCCGCCCCGCTCGATCTCGAGCTGCCGGACGATGCGCTCGCCCTCTCGTTCCACGCGGCCGCGGGCGTCGAGCTCGGCGCCGAGAGCAAGCAGCGCCTGCTCGCCGAGCGTTCGACCGCGCGGCGGGTCGAGGCGTTGCTGCTCGTGCTTCCCACGCTCACCACGGCCGCCGAGCGCGCGCTCGTGGTGCACCGCCGCGCGCATAGCAATGGCCGGGGCCTCGCGCACCCTGGCATCACTACCGCATGATCGGACCCGCGCTGGTCGAGGCGCTCGGCCGGATCGTGGGGCCGAAGCTGGGTCCGCCACCGGCGGGCCGAGCTCAGGACGTACACCATGGACGGGCTGCCGACCCGCGAGTCCTATCCCGGCGCGGTCGTGATGCCGGGGACGGCCGAGCAGGTGCGGGAGATCGTTCGCCTGCTCCACCTGGCCGACGTGCCGTTCGTCGCCCGCGGCGCGGGCACGGGGCTCTCCGGGCGGCGCGGTGGCCGATCCGGACGCGGTGCTCGTCGCCCTCACGCGGCTGAACCGGATCCTCTCGGTGGACCGGGCGCGCCGGCGCGCGGTGGTGCAGCCCGGCGTGGTCAACGCCCGGCTGTCCGAGGCGGTCGCGCCGCTCGGCCTCTACTACGTCCCCGATCCGTCCAGCCAGTCCGCCTGCACCGTCGGCGGCAACGTCGCCGAGAACGCCGGCGGGCCCGCACTGCCTCAAGTACGGCGTCACCACCAACCACATCGTGCAGCTCGAGGTCGTCCTGCCCGACGGCTCCGTGGTCGAGCTCGGCTCGCCCCACGGGGAGCCGTGGGGGCCGGACCTGGTGGGGCTGTTCGTCGGGCAGCGAGGGGATGTTCGGCATCGCCACCGCGATCACCGTGCGGCTCGAGCCGCATGCCGCCCAGCGTGCGCACCATGCTGGCCGACTTTCCCACCGTGCGCGCGGCGAGCGAGGCGGTCTCGTCGGTCATCGCCACCGGGATCGTGCCCGCCGCGATGGAGATGATGGACCGCGCCTGCGTGGCCGCGGTCGAGGCGTCGATCTACGCCGCGGGCTATCCCACCGACGCCGCCGCGGTGCTCCTGGTCGAGCTCGACGGCCAGGCCGACGCGGTCGAGGCGGAGGCGGACATCGGTGCAGGCGATCCTGCGCGACGCGCGGCGCCCGCGCGGTGCGGAGCGCCTCCACCCCGGCCGACCGCGCGCGGCTCTGGCAGGGCCGGAAGAAGGCGTTCGGCGCGATGGGCCGCATCGCGCCCGACCTGGCGGTGCAGGATGCCGTCGTCCCCCGCTCCGCGCTGCCCGACATCATGGACCGCATCGCCGAGATCCGCGACCGCCACGCGCTCAGCATCAGCAACGTCTTCCATGCGGGCGACGGCAACCTGCACCCCAACATCTCGTTCGACCGGCGCGACGCGGACGTCGTCCGGCGGGTGCACCTGGCCTGCACCGAGATCATGGCCGCGTGCGTCGAGGCCGGCGGCAGCATCACCGGCGAGCACGGCGTCGGCTCCGACAAGCTGGGCTACATGCCGCTCGATCTTCGACGCCGAAACGCTCGGCGCGATGCGCGCGGTGCGGCGGGTGTTCGATCCGGCCGAGCGCGCCAACCCGGGCAAGGTCGTGCCCATCCACGCCTGCCGCGAGTGGCGCGCGGCGCCGGGGGCGCGCCGGTGAGCGACGTCGTCCACGGCCGGCTTCGCGCGCTGCTCGGCACCGCCGGCGTCGAGCGCGACCCCGCGGGGCTCCCGCGCGCCATCCCCGACTCCGCCGACGCGCTCTCGCTGGTCTGCCGGCTGGCGCACGAGGAAGGCTGGAAGATCCGGATCGAGGGCCAGGGCACCTGGCTCCCGGCCGACGCGCCGGCCGACCTGGCGGTGAGCACGCGGGCGCTCGACCAGGTGGTCTCGGTGAGCCCGGCCGACCTGGTGGCGACCGTGCAGGCCGGCACGCCGCTCGAGGCGCTCCGGCGGCGGCTGGCCGACGAGGGGATGTGGCTCGCGCTCGATCCGCCGGGCCGGCCCGAGCGGAGCCTCGGCTCGATCATGGCGACGGCCACCGCCGGCCCGCTCCGCCACGGCTTCGGTCCCGGTGCGCGACCACGTGCTCGGCTGCACCGTCGCCACCGGCGACGGGCGGCTGGTGAAGGCGGGCGGCCGCGTGGTGAAGAACGTCGCGGGCTACGATCTCACCAAGCTGCAGGTGGGCGGCTTCGGCGGGTTCGGCATCATCGCCGAGGCGCACCTGCGGCTCCGCGCCCTGCCCCGCGCCGACGTGACGCTCGTGGCGCGCGGCACGCGCGACACGCTCACCTCCGCCGCGCGCGACGTGATGGCGGCCGAGCTGGTGCCGGCGGCGCTCGAGCTGCTCTCGCCCGCGCTGGCGGCGGAGGCCGACTGGGTGCTCGCCGCGCGGTTCGTCGGCACCGACGCCGCCGTGCAGGGCGACGTGCGCCGGCTCGCGCCCATCGGCGACCTCTCCTGGCAGCCGCTCGCGCCGGATCGGACCGCGGCCTTCTGGAGCCTGGTGGCCCGCGGCAGCCAGGGTGGGCCGATCACGCTCCGCCTGGGCGTCCTGGGCGACGGCGTGGACGATACCATCGACCTCCTGGCTCATGACCTGGACGACAACCTGCTCTCCGCCGGCGCCGGCTCGGGCATGATCCGCTGGACCGGCGACGCCCCGGTCGAGCGCCTCCGCGCCGTTCGCCGCGCCGCCGCCGCGCGCGAGATTCCGATGACCCTCGAGCGCGCGCCCTGGCCCGTGCGCCGCGCGCTCGGCCACTTCGGCGCCTATCGCGAAGGCGTGGGCCAGCTCGTCGGCCGGCTCCGGGAGACGTTCGATCCGGGGCAGTGTCTGCAGGTGGCGCTGGAGGGGAGCGGGGGGGACGCCGAGCGATGAGCGGCGTCCTTCGCAGGCGGACTGATTCGATTCACCACAGAGGCACAGAGGACACAGAGAAAGACAACAAAAGCTGTTGTGGTCTCCGTGTACCTCTGTGTCCTCTGTGCCTCTGTGGTGAACCATGACAAAACCTTGCCTGACCAACAGCGGCTGCCCGGCGCGCCGGAGTCGATGACGGCCACCCCGGACTACTCCTCCCTCGATCCCTGCGTCCACTGCGGATTCTGCCTGCCGGCGTGCCCGACCTATCTCGCCACCGGCGACGAGGCCGACAGTCCGCGCGGCCGCATCGTGCTCATGCGCGCGCTCGAGCGCGGCGAGCTCGGCCCCGGCGACGACGCGCTGGTCCAGCACCTCGACGCCTGCCTCGGCTGCCTCGGCTGCGAGCCGGTGTGCCCGTCCGGCGTGGGCTACGGCCGCGGCATCCAGACCGCGCGCGAGCAGCTCTTCGCCGACGCGCCGCCTCTCGCCCCTGGCCGCCGCGGTGCTCGGCGTGTTCCGCCGCGAGTGGCTCTGGCGTCCGCTGTTCACCCTGAGCCGAGTGCTGCGCGCGACACGGATTCCCCGGCTGCTCGCGGGCGGGGGCGGCTCGGGTTCGGCATGGGCATGCTCGCCGACGACGGCGCGGAGCGGAAGCGCCAGGACTGCGCGGAGTCGCGGAGTCGAAAGCGGCTCTCGCTCGGCCACGGTCGCCCTCTTTCGCGGCTGCGTCATGGACACCCTCTTCCGCCATGTCCACGACGCGACCGTCCGCACCCTCGAGGCCAACGGGTACCGCGTCGTCGAGCCGGCGGGCCAGGCCTGCTGCGGCGCGCTCCACGAGCACGCCGGCGACCGCGCGAGCGCCGAGGCGCTGGCGCGCCTGAACGTGGCGGCCCTGACCGACTCGGCCGACTACATCGTCGTCAACAGCGCCGGCTGCGGCGCGCTGCTCAAGGAGTACGGCCACCTGCTCGGCACGGCAGCCGCCGCCGCGCTGGCGGCCAGGGTGCGCGATGTCTCCGAGCTCCTCGCCGCAGGCGGGCCCGCGCCCGGGCGGCGCCGCTCCCGCTCGACGTCGCCTACGACGCGCCGTGCCACCTGCAGCACGCGCAGCGCGTACAGGCCGCCCCGCTCGCCGTGCTCGGCGCCATCCCGTCGCTCCGGCTCCGCCTCCTGCCCAGCTCCGACAAGTGCTGCGGCAGCGCCGGCATCTACTCCATCGTCCGGCCCGCCATGGCCCGCGCCGTCCTCGACCTCAAGATCGAGAGCTTCGCCGAGGCCGATCCCCGCCCCGAGATCGTCGCCACCGGAAATCCCGGCTGCCTGATGCAGATCGGCGCCGGCCTCCGCGCCGCCGGCCTCCCCATTCGCGTCGCGCATCCGGTGGAGTTGCTGGACGAGAGCTATTGGAGAGGGGGGGTGTATGGGACTGCGGTGAGAGGTGAGAGGTGAGAGGTAAGAGGCGAGCGGTGAGCGGTGAGCGGTGAGCGGTGAGCGGAAGCGTTGACTGTCATCCCGAGCGGAGCGAGGGATCTTGCTGGGCCGAGCTCGAACACCGGCTGAGCAGATCCCTCCCCTTCGCTGCGCTCAGGGTCGGGATGACAGTGCCGGTCACGGCCCGACCGCTCACCGCTCACCTCCTACCGCTCCTTCCCTCGCCGCCCACCACCCTCCAATCCGGCATCACCACGATCAGCCCATGATCCGCCGTGTTCCTGCGAGTACCCCGCCACGAGCTGCGTGTTGTAGTGATCAAGAAAGAAGTCGAACGGGTCCTTCGCGTTGGCGTCCACGATCATCAGGTCGGTGTCGTCCATCGTCAGCTTGCCGAACCGCAGCACGCCGTGGCGGAAGAACATGTAGTTCTCCGCCTTGGGGAGCGGCGGCGTCGAGCGGCTCGGGCGGGTGCCGGGCGGAATCGGGGCGGAAGGTCTGGACGATCTCGCTGTCGCCCACCTCGACGGCGGCGATGCGCCCGTCCACCCGCGGCGGCGGGAGCAGCTCGGCGGGCGCGAGCAGGAAGTCGTCGCCCTCGACCCGCACCCCGCGGGCACGCTTGGTGTCCACCAGCTTCTGCAGGTGCAGGCCGAAGAAGTTCATCAGGCCGCCGACCTTGATGCCCGCCGCCTTGATGGATGTCGGGTGCAGCCGCAGCTCGCCGTCGGGCGTGAGGGTGAGAGTCGTCCAGACACGGTGAACGAGATCCCGCGCATCAGGCCGTGCTGCCGGAGCTGGCCGTGGTCGATCGTGATGCTCAGCTTCCGGAGCGGCGAACCGGGATAGGCGAACGTGTAGCGGTTGAGCAGCCCGCTCAGCGACGCGGGCGTGATCCCGATGCGCGCCGAGTCGATGGCCAGGGTGAACGAGCGCTTGTCGTCGAGGAACGGCGCGTGCTCCGGGGAGGATCGGCGGAGCTCCCCGCGCACGAAGCGCAGGTCGAGCACGATGCTGGAGTCGAGGTGGAAGTCGACGTTCCGCATCTGCACCTGAACCAGGCGCGCGGCTCGCGCTGCGCGGGCTCGCGCTGCGCCGCCATCCCGGCAGGCGCCGCGACGCCGCCCACTCCAACCCACACCATCCCGATATACCCCAGACGCATGCCGCCCCCGCTGGCCACACCCACGCAATCTACCACCCCTCCCGTACCTCTCACCCTCTCACCTCTCACCTCTTACCTCTCACCCCCGTCTCCGTTATACCTTCCGTTGCCATGACCGCTGCCATCCTGTTCGACTTCAACGGCGTCATCGTCGACGACGAGTCGCAGCACTGCGAAGCGCTGATCGCGACGCTCGGCGAGCTCGGCTGCGAGCTGGACCGGGACACCTACTACCGCGAGTATCTCGGGTTCGACGACCGCGAGTGCTTCCGCTCGGCCCTCGGGCGGGCGGGCCGGCCGCTCGACGAGCCGGCGTTGCTCGACGCCATCTCCCGCAAGAACGCGCGCTACGAGCGCGCCGTCCGCGACTCGCTCCGGCTCGTCCCCGGCGCGGCCGATTTCATCGAGAGCGCCGCGCTCGACGCCTTCCAGCTCGCCATCGTGAGCGGCGCGCTCCGGCGGGAGATCGAGCTCGTGCTCGAGCTGGCCGGCCTCCGCCAGCACTTCGCCGAGATCGTGGCCGCCGAGGACGTGAGCGCCTGCAAGCCGGACCCGGAGGGGTTCAACCGCGCCCGGGCAGCACTCGAGCTCGCGCCGCAGCGCTGCATCGCCATCGAGGACTCGCTGCCCGGCCTCGCCGCCGCGCGGGCGGCCGGCATCCGCTGCGCCATGGTGACCACGTCGCACGGCGAGGACGCGTGCGCCGCCGCCGACCTGGTGTGGCGCGACTTCGCCGGCCACGAGCCGGCTGAGCTTCCGTGGGCCCATGCCTGAGCTCGATCTCCGGCTGGATCGCGCGCGCCTCGACCGGGTCCGCCACGGCGCCATCGTGGTCCCCACCACGCCGGCGGTGGTGCGGGTGAGCGGCCCCGGCGCGCTCACCTGTCTGCAGGGACTCCTCACCAACGACCTCGAGAAGCCGGGCGACGGCAGCCTGGTCTACGGCGCGCTGCTCACGCCGAAGGGGATGATCCTGGCCGACGCGTGGGTGCTCCGCCAGGGCGATACGTTCACCCTGCTCATCCCCGCCGCGGGCCATCTGGCGGCGATCGGGATCTTCACCCGCGCGCTCCCGCCCCGGCTCGCGCGCGCGACCGACCTCACCGGCCAGGCCACGGTCGCGTGGCTGGTGGGTGCGCAGGGATTCCAGGTGCTCGCCAAGTCGGGCGTCGGCGCGCCGGACTCGGCCGGGCGGGTCGCGTCCATCGGGGGCGACCTGAGCCCCGTCGCCCTCGCGCTCGCGCCCGAGTCCGCGCCCTTCGCGGCGCTCGCCGTCGGGCTCACGCCGGCGGTCGAGCCCGTCGTCGCCCGCCTCCTCGCGGCCGGCGCCGTCCTGGGCGACGAGACCGACCTCCACGTCTGCCGGGTGCTCTGCGGCTGGCCCGCGCTGGGCGTCGAGATCGACGAGCGCACCCTGCCCCAGGAGGTGCGCTACGACGAGATCGGCGGCGTGTCGTACACCAAGGGGTGCTACACGGGGCAGGAGACCGTCGCCCGGGTGCACTTCCGCGGCCACACCAACCGCGAGCTCCGCGGGCTCCGCTGGGGCGACGCCGGACCGCTCGACGACCGGGCCGTGCGGGCCGGCGAGAAGGAGGTCGGCAGCGTGCGCTCGACCCTCGCGGTGGAGGACCGGATGCTGGGCCTCGGCGTGCTCAGGCGCGAGGTGGCGCCGGGGGAGACGGTGGTGGCCGGCGGGCGGCGGGCGACCGTGGTGCCGCTGCCGTTCGGCTCGGACGAGGTGGACGGGTGAAAACGACAGCGGGCCCCGAGCAATGCCCGGGGCCCGGCGCGACAGTGCGGCCGTCTGCCTACTTGCTGGTCGTGTCCCGCGCCATCGTCGAATCGGACGACATCGCTGCGCTGTCGTGCGACATGCCCATGCCGGTGTCGCTCATGGCGGGTGCCATGCCGGCGGTGTCGGCCGCGGGGGTCGCGGCGCGCTTCTCGCCGCAGCCGGCCAGCACGACGAGCAGAGCGGCCATCATCAGGGTCTTCGTCATCGTTGCTCCAGATCCGCTAGGGTTTGGGGCAGAAACCTGCGTCACGAGCCACTCTGTCGCCTGGCCCACCGCGCCGAACCTAAGCCCGGGCACTGTTTTGTCAAGCGGAGCCGGCGCCACGGGCTCCGATGGCGGCGGCCACCGGCGATGTATGTAGAAGGTCGACAACACCTTACGCATTACCCCACTCCTGACCGACGAGTGATGACCCATATGATCCAGCCTCGCACCTTTGGTGAGCTCAAGAACAGCCCGTGGGCGGCGGCCCCGCTCCGCGGGCGGACCGTCCGCGACGAGATCCGGGCCAACCTGCTGGCCCGGCTCGGCGACGGCGGGCCGCTCTTCCCGGGCATCGTGGGCTACGAGGACACGATCCTGCCGCAGATCGTCAACGCGCTGCTCGCGCGCCACCACTTCATCCTGCTGGGCCTGCGCGGGCAGGCCAAGAGCCGCCTCCTGCGCGAGCTCACCGGCCTGCTCGACGAGCGGATCCCGATCGTGGCCGGGAGCGAGGTGAACGACGACCCGTTCGCGCCGATCTCCAAGTTCGCGCGCGAGCGGCTGGACGAGTGCGGCGACGCGACGCCGATCGCCTGGCTCGCGCCGCGACCAGCGCTACGTCGAGAAGCTGGCCACGCCCGACGTCACCATCGCCGACCTCATCGGCGACGTGGACCCGATCAAGGCCGCGCGCGGCGGGCACCTCCTGTCCGACGAGCTCACCATGCACTTCGGCCTGCTGCCGCGCGCCAACCGCGGCATCTTCGCCATCAACGAGCTGCCGGACCTGAGCGGCAAGGTGCAGGTGGGCCTGTTCAACATCATGCAGGAGGGCGACGTCCAGATCAAAGGCTACCCCGTGCGGCTGCCGCTGGACGTGCTGCTCGCCTTCACCGCCAACCCCGAGGACTACACCGCGCGCGGCAAGATCATCACGCCGCTCAAGGACCGGATCGGCTCGGAGGTCATCACCCACTACCCGCGCACCGTGCAGCTCGGCATGGAGATCACGGCGCAGGAGGCGTGGACCGGCCGCGGCGGCCGCCCGCTCGACATCCCCGACTTCGTGCTCGAGGTGGTCGAGCGCGTGGCCTTCGAGGCGCGGGAGGACAAGCGGGTGGACAAGCGCTCCGGCGTGAGCCAGCGGCTGCCCGATCAGCGTGCTGGAGAACGCCGTCTCCAACGCCGAGCGGCGTACCACGCTGCTGGGCGAGGACCGGATCGTCCCCCGGCTGAGCGACGTGTACGCGGCGGTGCCGTCCATCACCGGCAAGCTCGAGCTGGAATACGAGGGCGAGCTGCAGGGCGGCGACGCGATCGCCCGCGAGCTCATTCGCCGCGCGGCGGGCAAGGTGCTGGAGGAGCGGATGGGCGGCGCCGATCTCGGCGAAGATCGTCGCCTGGTTCGACCAGGGCGGCGCCCTCAAGGTCCCCGGCGACGAGAGCGCCGGAGCTCTGCTACCAGGGCTTCGGCGTGGTGCCCGGCGCTGCTCGACACCGTCGCCGAGTTCGGCCTCTCCCCCAGGTCCGACCACGCGCGGGCCGTCGCCGCCTGCGAGCTGGTCCTCGAAGGCCTCGCCGCCCAGAAGCGCATCAGCCGGAGCGAGGAGCTGGGCTACACCCGCGATCAAGCCGGAGCGGCGGGAGCCGGGGTATGGGAAGGGGGGGATATCGTTTGGGTGAGGGACGGGGGACGGGCGGTGAGCGGTGAGCGGGGAGCGGGGAGGGGGGAGCGGGGAGCGGACGGCGGAGGGCCGGGGCGCGCGGGTGTTCGCGGAGCGCGGGTGTGGGCGGGGCGCGGGTAGTGGCCGCGGTTCATCGATACTGTCATCCCGAGCGCAGCGAGGGATCTTGCTCGCATGCGCTCCGACCGCGGCTACTTCGTCTACATCCTCAGCAGTACGTCACGCGTCCTGTATACGGGCATTACCGCAGACCTCACCCGGCGAATGCACCAGCACCGGACCGGCGCCATGCCCGGATTCACCCGCCGGTATGCCGTCCATCGGCTGGTGTATTTCCAGTGGACGCCGAACGTGGCGGGAGCGATTGCGCGCGAGCGGGAGATCAAAGGCTGGTGCCGCGCCAAGAAGCTCCGGCTGATCGAGACGTCAAATGCGGGGTGGCTGGACCTGGCCGCGGATTGGTTCGAGGCGCCCGCCAGCAAGATCCCTCGCTGCGCTCGGGATGACAGTTGACGGGGCCGCTCACCGCTCACCGCTCACCGCGCTCACTCGCAGCTCACGTTCACCGCAGCTCACCGCTCCCCACCCCCGTCCACCCCAGCGCCCCCGCCCGCGCGACGATCACCTCCGCCGCTCCGCCGAAGCCGAGGGCGCCCGTGTTCAGCACCATGTGGAAGTACGCGGGGTCGTTCCAGTCGCGCCGGTAGTGTTCGCGATGGTACCGGGCGCGGATGCGGTCGGTCTCGTCGAGGACGGCGGCGGCGCGGTTGGGGTCGGAGCCCAGGCGCTGCATGGCGATCTCGACGCGGAAGGCGCGCGGGGCCACCAGCTTCACGTGGAGGGCGTCGGCCTCGCGGGCCAGGACGGCGGGTGCGGCACGGCCGACGAGCACCACCCGGCCCCGCGCCGCGATCTCCGCCACCACCGTCTCGGTGATCTTCACCAGATCGGCTTCCGGGAGATCCACGATCGCACCGGCCGAAGTGGGTGGAGGGAAGACGTCGGGCGTGGCGGCGGCGAGGCTCCGGGCCAGCCGCTCGACGAACGTCGAGCACCGCTCCTGCCGCTCCGCCACCTGCTCGGGCGGGAGCCCCGCCCGCGCCGCCACCTCCTCCACCAGCTCGTTGTCCACCACGCGCCACCCCAGCGTCTCCGCGACCCGCCGGGCCACCTCGGAGCCCCCTGCGCCGAACTGGCGGGAGATGGTGATGAGCATGGATTGAAGATGAAGTGAGTTCGGGTGCGGGGAAAGGGGCTGCCTGGTGCCTGGTTCACGGGAATCGCCGCTGCATTCACCACAGAGGCACAGAGGGCACAGAGGTGCACGGAGGGTTCCCAGGCCAGGAGGGCACCCTGGACCCGGACAACACCAACAGTTTGGTGGTGGCTCCGCTTCCCCGTGCCCTCCGTACTCCAGCCCCCTCTGTGGTACTCTGTGCCCTCAGTGCCTCTGTGGTGAACACGCCGACGACCGCCGACCCGAACACCCCTACCCAGGGGAGAGCTCGGCCCCGCAAGCTTCCCCGCCCCGCCCGCAATGACCGCCCCGCCGACCTCGCCGCCCCGCTCCGCTCGTCCCACCGCCAGGCCACCCCCGCCGCCACCACGAAGCAGACCCCGCCGCCCAGCGCCAGCGCCGTCCGCACCCCCACGTGCTCGGCCACCCACCCGGCCTGGAGTGAGCCGAGCGGCGCCAGGCCGAGCACCACGAAGGAGTAGAAGCCCATGACCCGGCCCCGGAGCCGGTCGGGCGCCTGGAGCTGGAGCGTGGTGTTGGCGGCGATGCCGTTGAGCGCCATGAGGCAGCCGGCCACGGTGAAGAGCGCGAGCGCCGACCAGAACCCCGGCGCGAGCGCCGCCCCGGCGAGCAGCAGGCCGAACAGCATCGACGACCCGAGCACCAGCGTGACCGCGCCGCACGCGCCCGCCCAGCGCCGGCCATGAAGATGGCCGCCAGCGCCGCGCCCACGCCGATCGCCGAGATCAGGGCGCCGTAGCCGCCCGCGTCGAGGTGCAGCACGTCGCGGGCGAAGACCGGCATCATCGATCGTGAACGAGAAGCCGAACACGGCGAAGGTGGCGATGATCGTCACCAGCGCCCGGGGCCACCGGTTGCCGAACACGTAGCCGAAGCCTTCGCGCATCGCCTCGAGCGCCGGCGCCGCGGCCGCGACGACGCGCTGGGCCCATCCGCATCATCAGCAGGCCCGCGACCACCGCGAGGTAGCTGGCCGCGTTGGCGAAGAAGCAGGCCGCGAGCCCCACCGTCGCGATCAGCACCGCCGGCGATCGCCGGCCCCACCACCCGGGCCACGTTGAACGCGCTGGAGTTGAGCGCGATGGCGTTCATCAGGTCGTCGCGTCCACGATCTCCGAGATCAGCGCCTGCCGGGTGGGCACCTCGAACGCGCGCGAGCAGCCCGAAGAACACCGCCAGCCCCATGACCCAGTGCACCGTGATGAGGTGCAACTGCGTCAGCAGGATTCCCAGCGCCAGCGCCTCGAGCAGCATGAGCGCCTGCAGGATCAGCACCAGCCGGTGCTTGTTCACCCGGTCGGCCACCACGCCGCCGTAGAGCGTGAACAGGAGGATCGGCAGCGAGCCGAGCGTGGTGACCAGCCCCACCGCGAACGCCGAGTTGGTGAGCTGCAGCACCAGCCATCCCCGCGCCACCGATCTGGATCCAGGTGCCGCACAGGGAGACGAACTGGCCGAACAGGAAGAGCCGGAAGTTGCGATGCCGCAGGGCGGCGAAGACGGAGGGAGGGAGGCACGCGGGAAGGAATGAAGACGGAAGGACGGAAAGACGGGCGGAAGGGCGGGAGGTCGGGAAGTCGCGAGCAGGACGGATGGTGGCACGTGCCCGGCGCTGTCATCCTACGTTCGTCCTCGTCCCACCTCCCGTCCTTCCGCCCTTCCGTCCCCTGCGTTATCCATTCGACCATGCGCTTCACCACCTACTCCAAGTACCACCCCGAGCTCGCCGACGCGGTCAACCTCCAGGGGCTGCTCGACCAGCTCGAGCGACTTCCTGCTCCAGAGCGGCTTCGCCGGCGGCTCGCCCTCGTTCTGGCACGACGACATGCCCGACGGCGAGCGCTCGATGGACGCGCTCCGGCAGGCCATCCTCCAGGCGCTGATGGACTCGGGCCAGCTCACGCCCGACATGCTGAAGGTGCTGCGCGGCGAGTCCACCGGCGAGCCGCCGCGGGACAAGGAGATCGAGCGCCAGCTCGGCGAGCTGCTCGACCGGATCGTCCAGCGGCTGATCGACGAGGGCTTCCTCAACGTCACGCCAGGCGCCCCAGGTGCCCCAGGGCTACCAGTCCATGTTCGGGCCCGGCGGCCAGGCCCGCTCGGCGGCGCAGCAGGTGCAGTTCAACCTGACCGAGAAGGGCATCGACTTCCTCGGCTACAAGACGCTCAAGAACCTGCTCGGCAGCGTGGGCAAGTCGAGCTTCGGCGCGCACGACACGCCCTACCTCGCCACCGGGGTCGAGGCGGAAGGGGTGAGCAAGCAGTACGAGTTCGGCGACGTGCTCAACCTCGACGTGCCCGCCACGCTCACCAACGCCATCGCCCGCGAAGGGATCGGCGTGCCGCTCAACATCGAGTACAGCGACCTCATGGTGAGCCAGAGCGAGTACCGCTCGAGCGCCGCGACGGTGCTGATGCTCGACTGCTCGCACTCGATGATCCTCTACGGCGAGGACCGGTTCACCCCCGCCAAGAAGGTGGCGCTCGCCCTCACCCACCTGATCCGCACCCAGTACCCCGGCGACAGCCTCAAGGTGGTGCTGTTCCACGACTCGGCCGAGGAGATCCCGCTGAGCGCGCTGGCCACGGCGCAGGTGGGACCGTACCACACCAACACCGCCGAGGGGCTCAAGCTGGCCCGGCGGATGCTGCTGGCGCAGAAGAAGGACATGCGGCAGATCATCATGATCACCGACGGCAAGCCGTCGGCGCTCACCATGCCGGATGGCCGGATCTACGTGAACTCGATGGGACTCGACCCGCAGATCCTCCAGGCCACCTACCGCGAGGTGGCCAACTGCCGGCGCAGCGGGATCATGATCAACACCTTCATGCTCGCGCGCGACCGGAGCCTGGTGGAGTTCGTCAAGCAGGTCGCCTCCATCTGCAAGGGCAAGGCGTACTTCACCAACACCATGACGCTCGGGCAGTTCATCCTGATGGACTTCATGAAGCGGAAGACCCGCCGGGTTAGCTGAGGCTTGGCGGGAGCCGGGGCCACGGCTGCGGCGGGGGTCGCTGCGCTTGCTGCGTCGCTGCAGTGCACTCCGGCGTTACGGACGCGCCGGGAGCTGAAGTGCGCACTGACGCTCCCTGCGTGACCCCCGCCGCCCGCCTGCGCCCGCGCACATCTGAACGTCGCATGAGTTCGGCCGACTGACTCTGGATGCTGCGCTGCCATGGCCTCCGATTCGCCGCCCTACTGGTCTCGCGTGATCTCGCGTTGCGTTCCTGTCCAACTCGCCACAATCGTCGTGATACTGCCGCTCCGGTAGGAGCACTCAGGGCCCCCGGCAATCACCTTGTCCGTGCGCCAGTGCTGCCCGAACGCCGCCGGGTACTCGTTGAGCACGGCCTCACTGTCATAGAAGCACACGGTCATGCGGAACCCGATCGGCTTGTCGTTAAACGGCCGCAGGGAGAAGGCATTCATCCCGTTGGTCAGGCAGATGTACCCCGGAGGACAGGGCTCCGTGCATGCGTCGTGGCGCATCCAGCCCGTCAGGAAATAACCGAACGGGACGAGCTGCCCGCTCCGCGCGCACATGAAGGACTGGTTCGCCACGAACTTGCGACCCGATGCGCGCGACGACGGCCCCGGTGGGATGCGGCCGCTGGCCGTTGGATCGAACGTGAAATCATCGAGGGTGAAGGTGTTGCCCGTCGTACCTCCCTGGAGCACGCACTTCATGATCCCCCCGCCTGTGACGGCCACGAGATAGTTGGGCGCGATGCCGAATGGGGCGCCGAGGAAGTTGGCGGCCGGCAGGGCGGCGGCGCCAACCAAAGCGCCCTTGCTGTCGAGGCAGGACATCGCGACCGAGCCGAGCGAGGTTACGTACCCGGCGGCACTCGAGACGGGGCGCGCGAACGTCATGGTCACCGTCCCGCCGCCGCCCGCCACATCGTACACGACGCTGGTGCCCGAATGCGGCGGGTAGGGCGGATTCAGATTGACGTTCTGCACCAAGACCGTCGCGCCGCCGAACGTGATGCCGTAGCCGGCGTACTGCGTGGTAATGGGCGCTGCGGCGGTGTAGCCTTCAAAGTCGATCGTCACCAGCCCGGTGCTGGAGACTTGGGCCAGCATGGGCTTGACGGGCACGGGCGGCGCCTCGGACAGGGCCTGTCCCCGGAGAGCGCGCGCGCGCTCCGAGATGCCGACTCCGCCGGCACCCGCAGCCACGTGCACCGTCCCGCCCTGCAGAATGAGCGTGTCGCTGGCGTCCAAACCGCCGGCATCCGACCCAGTGCCGGCGAACGGCCTTGGGGGCGGCTCGGTCACGCCGTCGAGTCGGGCTGGCGGCTCGGCGGGATCGGTGGGTGCGATGGAACCCTCGTCGGAACAGGCTCCGACGAGCGCCAGCAAGGCGGCGCTCACGGCAAGGCGACCACTCGTTAGTAGGCTCATAAGTCCCTCTCTGCAATTCCGCTGACTGGCGGAGGAAACGGAGCTGCGGTGGACGGTGGACAGATTGTTGAACGGCACGTCTCGTCCACATTTGCGCCCCACTCCCTTGATGCCCGGCTTGCCCCCGCCGGCGCTCTCTTGCCCTGGGTCATCCCGCCCCGCGCAGGGACCTGGAGTGCGCACTGGCGCTCCCGCCGCGAGCCCCGCTGCCCGGCTGCGCGCATCTGGGCTGGCCGGGCGCTCCGGGTCAGCGAGGCAGCCGAGCACCATCCAGCAGCTCCCGCAGCCGCTCCGCCAGCACGTCCGGCGTGAACGGCTTCTGCAGGAAGGGAACGCCGGGGGCGATCAGCCCGCGACGGATCACCTCCTCTCCCGTGTAGGCGCTGATGAAAAGGACCGGGACCGTCGGCCGTAGCTCCGCCAGCCGCTCCGCCATCGCACCGCCCCCCAGACCCGGCAGGACCACGTCGCTCACGACGGCGTCGATCGGCTCGGCGCCCCGCCGCACCAGGTCGAGCGCCTCGATGCCGGTCGCGGCCTCGAGGCACCGGTAGCCCCGGGCCCTCAGCGACCGGCAGGTGAACTCGCGCACGAGCTCCTCGTCCTCCACCACGAGCACGGTGCCGCTGCCCCGCTCGGCCGGGGGTGCCCCGGCCTTGTCGAGATCGGCTTCGGCGTCGGCTACTTCGGGCAGGAAGACGTCGAACGTCGTTCCCTGGCCCGGAGCGCTGTGGACGCGCACGGTGCCGCCGCTCTGCCGCACGATGCCGAACACCGTGGCCAGGCCCAGCCCGGTGCCCTGGCCGAACGGTTTGGTGGTGAAGAAGGGCTCGAACGCCCGCGCGCGGGTGGCCCCGTCCATGCCGTGGCCGGTGTCGCTCGCTTCCACCAGAACGTAGCGGCCCGGCGGCAGCTCCTCGCCCCCGGACCGATGCCCGTCCGACCCGTCGACGGTCACGTTGCGGGTGCGGATGGTGAAGGTGCCCCCCGTCGGCATCGCGTCGCGAGCGTTGAGCGTGAGGTTGAGCAGCACCTGCTCCAGTTGGCCGGGGTCGGCCCGTACCCGGCCCAGGTCGGGCGCGAGCTCCGCGGCGAACTCCTTGTCCTCGCCCAGCACCCGCCGCACCATGGGCTCCAGTCCGCCGACCAGGCGGTTCAGGTCGAGCACCCGCGGCCGGAGGAGCTGCCGGCGGCCGAAGGCCAGAAGCTGCCGGGTGATGCCGGCGGCGCGCTCCGCCGCACGATGAATCTGCCGGACGTCCGCCGCGCGCTCGTCACCGTCCAGCCGGTCCAGCAGCAGCGCGCTGAAGCCAAGCACGGCGGTCATCATGTTGTTGATCTCGTGGGCGACCCCGCCGGCCAGGCGGCCGACGGCATCCATCCGCTGCGCCTGGAGCAGCCGCTCCTCCGCCGTCTTCCGCTCCGTCACGTCGATGGCAGCCCCCGTCAGATACTCGGGCCTGCCCTCAGGCGTCCCTGACCACCTGTCCGTGGTCGGCCAGCCACCGGACCGACCCGTCCGGCCACAGCACGCGGAATTCCACGTGCATCTCCTCGCCGGTCCGGACCGTGTGGCTGAACGCGGCATCCACCGCCTCGCGATCGTCGGGGAGCACGTGCTCGCGAAACCGCTCATAGCTCTCGACCACCTCCTCGTCGCCGAGCCCGAGCAGGCGAGCCATGCTGCCGTCCACCCGCTGCGTGTTGCTCGGAAGGTGCCACCGCCAGATCCCCATGCGGGCGGCGCGGAGTGCCACGCGGAGCCGCTCCTCGCTGTCCCGCAGCCGGTCTTCGGCCTCCTTCTGCTTCGTCAGGTCCCGGAACACCTTGCTGAACCCGGTCAGCCGCCCTTCGCCGTCGTTCATGCGGGCCGTGATGCCGCTCGCCCAGAAGCGGCTGCCGTCCTTCCGCACCAGCCAGCGGTCGTCGGACGCGCGGCCTTCCGTGGCGGCCGTGCGGAGCTCGCGCGCGTACTCGCCGCGCTCCAGGTCCTCCGGGGTGAACAGGAGCGCGCCCGGCCGGCCGACGAACTCCGCTTCGTCGTAGCCCAGCAGCCGCCGGACCCCCTCGTTCCATGTCGTGTGGCGGCCCTCGGGATCCACCATGAAGATGGCGTAGTCCCGCACCTGCTCCACCAGCACGCGGAAGCGCCGGTCGGCCGCCGCGCGCGACTCGGCTTGCCCGCCGAATATGCGTCGGCGGCCACGCTCGTCGCTGTGCCGGGCGCGTTCCCGCTGCAGGATGCGATGCAACGCGATTCCCGCCAGGACGCCATGGGGAGGGCCACTCCTCCTACCGTGAGGAATGTCCGGTTGAGCGGCTGGTACTGCGCGGCCCGGCCGGCGTCCGTGTACAGCCAGGCGAGGTAGAGCAGCGTCATGAGACCGCTCGCCAGACCGGCCTTCCATCCGCCCAGGGCGGCCGCGTACATCGCGGTGATGAGCAGGAAGAGCGTCGGTGCGGGGACGGCAAACCGCGACGCCGCGAGCGCGGCGATCACGAGCGCGATGAGGAGCGTCAATGCCGGCCCGGACTGGAGCGCCCGCTGGCCGATAGGAGGAAGCTTGGACTGCCGTGTTTCCGGGGTCACATGGGGCCTCGGGGAGCAGGTTTGGGCGCACGGTAACGCGTAGCCGAGGAACGGGTCAAGCGGCGTGGACCGCGCCACGAGTGTGCGCTGCGGCCATTGAATGCCCGACTTGCCCCGTCGCCAAGCGCTCCCTTACACTAGGTCATGCCCCCCACATGCAGCGATCGCCGGACGCTCCGGCCCGCTCCGCTCTGCCGCGCACCGCACCGGCCTTCGTCGCGGGCCTGACCCTCGCCCTGGCCGCCTGCGCCGGCCATCCGGGTCCCCAGACCGCGGCCGCGGGGTCGAGCCCCCTGCAGATGGCCGTGCTGCGGGCCGGCCAGGCACCCATCGTCGGCCTCCCGGACGTGCTGACCTCTGACACCATCCTGGGCAAACGGGTCCGCGTGCTCGGCTGGTGCGCCTCGGCGCCGGGCCTGCTGGCCGGTCGGCGGAGCGGCGCCTGGATGATGGCCACGCCCGATACCACGATCGAAGTGCGCGGCTCGGTCCCGAGCGCCTGCGGCACCGAAGTGATCCGGCAGGAACTCGTGCTCGTGTTTGCGCAGGTGGTGCCGGCGGTGAGAGGGGGCAAGGAGCGGCTGCTGCTGCGGTTGCCGGAGTGAACGGCGGGGAGCGGGGAGCGGGGAGCGGGACTGTCATCCCGAGCGGAGCGAGGGATTGAAGTTGCCCCGGTTTCGTGGACACCTCACCCGCCCCATTTTGGGGCAGAGGAGGTGTCGATGGGAGCCCAGCGGAAACACTTTACCGCCGAGTTCAAGCAGGCGGCCGTGCGTCGCGCCGCGTCCGGGGACGCGACGGTGCTCGAGGTGGCGCGCGAGCTCGGGATCCGGAGCGACCGGCTGCGCGAGTGGATCGCGCAGGCCCAGGGGAGTCGCCGGCGCCCACGCCCGGCCGGGGGCGCGAGCGCGGCGCCGCTCAGCTTGGACGAGGAGGTGCGCCAGCTGCGGCGGGAGAATGCCCAGTTGCGCGAGGAGCGCGACATCCTAAAAAAAGCGGCGGCCTTCTTCGCCCGGGAGAGCCGGTGAGTGCGCGCTGCGCGTTCATCCAGGCCCACCGGGGCGAGCACCCCATCCGGCGCCTGTGCCAGGTGCTCGGGGTGTCGAGGGCCGGCTACTACGCCTGGCACGCCCGGCAGCACCAGGGCCCGGGGCCCCGCGCCACGGCCGATGGCGCCCTGGCCGCGACCATCCAGCGGGTGCACCGCGCGAGTCAGGCCCGCTACGGCAGCCCCCGCATCCACGCGGAGCTCCGGGCCGCGGGCGTGCGCTGCAGCCGCAAGCGGGTCGCCCGCCTGATGCGGGAGCAGCAGCTCGCGGGCAAGCGGCGGCGCCGCTTCCGGGGGGGCACGACCGACGCGCGGCACGCCGACCCGGTCGCGCCCAATCATCTCGCCCGCCAGTTCCGCGTGGCCGCGATCGGTGCGCCGGATCGGGTCTGGGCCGCGGACTACACCTTCCTCCCGACCCGGCAGGGCTTTCTGTACCTCGCCGTGGTGCTCGATCTCTACTCGCGGCGCGTGGTGGGCTGGGCCATGCGCCACACGCAGGACCACCGGCTGGTGCTGGACGCGCTCGCGATGGCCGTGGGGCAGCGCCAGCCCCGGCCGGGGCTGGTGCATCACTCCGACCGCGGACGCCAGTACGCGAGCACCGTCTACCAAGCCGAGCTCACCCGTCGGGGCATGTGCGCGAGCATGAGCCGGGTGGGCGATTGCTGGGACAACGCGGTGGTCGAGAGCTTCTTCGCCACGCTCAAGACCGAGTTGGTCGAGGGCACCGACTGGGGCACGCGCGAGGAGGCGCGTGAGGCCCTCTTCGACTATCTCGAGGTGTGGTATAATCGGCAGCGGCGGCACTCGACGCTGGGCTACCAGAGCCCCGTCCACTTCGAACACCGGCAGCCGAGCGCCGCGTAATCTGAGTGTCCACCAAAGCGGGGCAAGCCCAGATCTTGCCCGGCCGAGTTCGAGCTGCGGAATAGTAGATCCCTCCCCTTCGCTGCGCTCAGGGTCGGGATGACAGTGTCGTTCACCCGCGACCGCTCACCGCTCACCGCTCACCGCTCACTGCTCGCCGCTTACCGCTCCCCGCTCCCCGCTTACCTTCCCCCCATGCCCGCCACCCTCCCCTCCCTCTCCCGCGCCATCACCCACTGCGACCGCTGCCCCCGGCTGCGCGCACACTGCCGCGAGGTTGCGCGCGTCGGAAAACGGGAGTTTGCGGGTGAGCAGTACTGGGCTCGCCCGGTCCCAAGCCTGGGCGACCCCCACGCGCGCCTCCTCATCGTGGGCTTGGCGCCGGCCGCGCACGGCGCCAACCGCACCGGCCAGATGTTCACCGGCGATTCGAGCGGGAGCTGGCTCTACGAGGCGCTCCACCGGTACGGCTGGGCCAATCACCCCAACTCACTCCGGCGGGACGACGGCCTGGTTCTCACCGACTGCTGGATCACCGCCGCCGCCCACTGCGCCCCGCCCGACAACAAGCCCACCCGCGAAGAGCTGGCCAACTGCCGCCCCTGGCTCGAGGCCGAGCTCGCCCTGCTCGATTCCGTGGAGGTCGTCCTCACCCTCGGACGAATCGCCTGGGAGAGCTGGCTCCGCGCCGCCGGCTGGTGGGACCGCCTCTCCCCGCGCGATCGCCCGCCCTTCGCCCACGGCGCCGAATCCGTCCTGCCCAACGGCACGCGCCTGGTGACGTCCTTCCACCCCAGCCGCCAGAACACCAACACCGGCAAGCTGACGCGGGAAATGTGGTATCAAGTATTCGAGCGGATCAAAACGTCCACGGTCGAACGGAAGCAGGTCAAGCGCCAGCCGGCGTGACGTGCCGGCAAGCCCGCGCCGGCAAACCCAAGGAGGAGAGGGCAAGCGCGAGAGGGCACCCCCGCGGAGGACTGTCGGCTTGTCCGGAGCGGGGGTGCCCCTTCGCGCGCCGCCCGGCTTCAGCCCACGGCGCCACGACCGACGACCCCGGTCACCCCGTAGGCGCCCTCCCCCCAATCACGCGCTTGACGATCCTCCCCTGCGGAATCACCGTCGTCGCCCCCTCGACCTCATTGATGATCGCGAGCTGCTCGATCGGAATCGTGGACGGATACTGCCGGTTGAACTCCTCCAGCGTCATCTGCCGCGGCAGCTTGACCAGCTCGAGCTTGGCGGGCTGCACGCTCAGCGCGGCCTGGTTCGTGAGCGGACCGAAGCTCCGGATGGTCTGCTGGACGATCTGGTCGTACTGGTTGAACTTCCCGGCCGGCGCGTAGCCGAGCAGCCCGTAGGTGTTGCCGTTGTAGGAGAGGAACGTCACGATCCCCTGGATCGTGCCCTGCTCGCGTCTGCGCCTGGAAGTAACCCGACGCGGCGGGCAGGCCGTTGACCGGCTGGGTCGACGTGTTCCCCGCCTGTACGCCCTGCTGTGACAGGAACTGCTGCGCCGCCTGCTGCGGCGGCGTCTGGCCCGCCAGGCCGAGCTGAATGATCGCGTCCTGCTGCGGGCTCATGGCGACCACGGCGTCGGGGGCGTTCTGGGTCTGCCACCCCTGCGGATAGGTGAGCTGGAACCGCAGGTCGGGGTGGTAGAACGTGCTGCCCTCGAAGAACCCCTGCCGCGGGTCCTCGCCGTAGGTCAGCCCGGCGATGTGCTGCAGGTACACGTCGCGGTTGGTGATCGTGTTGGCCAGGCTCCGGGACAGCGTGTCGAGCCGCTGCTCGGTGTTCTGCACCCGGGTGCCGGGATCCGGGTGGGTCGAGAGCCATTCGGGCAGCTTCCCGCCGCCGCTCGACTGGCTCATCCGGTCGAGCGTCTGGAACACGTTCGCCATCTCGCTCACGTCGTAGTTCTGATTGAGCGCGTAGCGGAAGCCCGCCTTGTCCGCCTGGTTCTCGGCGTCGCGGCTGTACTTGAGGAACAGGAGGCCCAGGCCCTGGCTCGCGAGCCCCGCCAGCCGCGCCACGTCGGACGAGAGAATGCTTCCGATGCCGAGCCCCACCTGGGCCAGCTCCGCCTTGCTCATCTGCTGCACCGAGTGGCGGTTGGTCACGTGCCCGATCTCGTGCCCCACCACCGTCGCCAGCTCGGCCTCGTCGTTGATGGCCGTCATGAGCCCGCGGGTGACGAAGATGAACCCGCCCGGCAGCGCGAACGCGTTGACCGACGCGTCGTTCACCACGTGGAACTCCCAGGGCAGATTGGGCCGCTCGGAGGCCTTGGCCATCTTCATCCCGATGCCGGAGACGTACGCCTGCAGCGCCGGGTCGTTGTAGTACCCGATCGACTGCTGCACCTGCGCCGCCGCCTCCTTGCCCATCTGGATCTCCTGATCCTCGGAGACCAGCGAGAGCTCGTTCTTGCCCGTGACGGGATTCCGGGCGCAGCCGCTCGGCGCAAACGACAGCACACCGGCCAGCACCAGCGAGGACAGCGGGAGAGCCACGCGACGGTTCATGGACGTTCCTCGGTTCGCGGGGGACCGACCAGCGGGACTGCCAGGGAATGTAGGCGGGAATAGCGCGGGGGGGCTGTGATCCATGTCGCCGGGCATCACAACATTCTGTGGTTCAACGCTTTAAAGCGTAAGAGGTGAGAGGTAAGAGGTAAGAGGGTATGCATCGGAGCCACCTCTTACCTCTCACCTCTCACCTCTTACCGTCACTGAGTTTCTGCCGCCGGCACCGCCGCCCGGTTCCGCTGCGTCAGCCGCCGCTGGAAGTAGGTCACGGTGCGCACCAGCCCCTCGGCGAGCTGCGTCCGGGGCTCCCAGCCGAGCCACTCGCGGGCGCGGGTGATGTCGGGCTGGCGGCGCGTGGGGTCGTCCTGCGGGAGCGGGCGGAAGGTGAGCTTCACGTCGCCCCCCACGAGCTCGATCACCTGCTCCGCCAGCTCGCGGATGGTGAACTCGACCGGGTTGCCGAGGTTGACCGGCTCGTGCCGGCCGTCGGAGTTCATGAGCCGGATGAGGCCCTCGACCAGGTCGTCCACGTAGCAGAACGAGCGGGTCTGCTCGCCGCTGCCGTAGAGCGTCAGCTCCTGGCCCCGGAGCGCCTGGACGATGAAGTTGGACACCACCCGCCCGTCGTTCTCCGCCATCCGCGGCCCGTAGGTGTTGAAGATCCGGGCGATCCGGATGTCCACCCGGTCCTCGCGGTGGTAGTCCGACATCAGCGTCTCGGCCACGCGCTTCCCCTCGTCGTAGCAGGCGCGCGGGCCGATCGGGTTCACGTTGCCCCAGTAGCCCTCGACCTGCGGGTGCACGTGGGGGTCGCCGTAGACCTCGGAGGTGGACGCCTGGAGGATGCGCGCCCGGACGCCGCTTGGCGAGCACCAGCATGTTGATGGCGCCCATGACGTTCGACTTGACGGTCTTGACCGGATTGTACTGGTAGTGCACCGGCGAGGCGGGACAGGCCAGGTTGTAGATCTGGTCCACCTCGGTGAAGAGCGGCTCGCACACGTCATGGCGGAGCACCTCGAAGTCGAGGTGGTCGAGCAGGTGCTCGATGTTGTCCCGCCGGCCGGTGAAGAAGTTGTCGAGGCAGACGACCTGGTGCCCATCGGCCAGCAGGCGGTCGCAGAGGTGCGAGCCGATGAACCCGGCGCCGCCGGTGACGAGGATGCGCATGTTACTGCTTCCGCGCGGGCTTCTGGAGCGGTGCCGCCTTCTGGACGGGCGCCTTCTGGGCCGCCGCGGGCTGGCTGTCGGGCGCCACGTCGTCCACCGAATCCGGCTCCGGCTCCGACTGGTCGATGGCTCTTCCGCCGCGGTCGGCGAGCGTGAAGGCCCCCTGCCCCCGCGCGTCCACGCCCAGCCCGGCCTTGGTGGCGCCGTCGCGGTCGGCAAAGACGAGGTTGGACGAGCCGTTGCTCGACATCCCGAGCACCGCGCGCGGCACCCCTGCCCGGTCGCTCATCACGAACGAGGTGGACTGGTCCGGCAGCGCGCCGATCACCACGAGCTTCTTGTCGGCTGCGTGTCCGAGAAGGAGAGGCCGGCGGAACCGTCGCCCAGCAGGCTGAGCCGCACCCGCGGCGTGCCCCGGAGGTCGCTGAGCTGGAACCGGATGGTGCCATCCTCCGCCAGGCCCCAGGTGCCGCGGGTCGTGCCCTGCTCGTCCCGGAGGGCGAACTGGTGGGCGGTGAGGTTCTCGGGACGCCACCGGCCAGGCCGAACCGCCCCGAGTACCAGAAGACCGCCGCCGTCGCGCCAAGCACGAGGGCCAGGCCGACGAACATCATGTTGCCGAACCGGCGGAGCCGGCGGTTCTCGCGCTCGATCCGGTCGAGCCGCTCGAGGAGCACGGTCTCGACCCGGTGGATGAAATCGGAGTCGGGGGCCTGCGGATCGGGGGTCACTCGGTCCTCGAGTCGTCCAGGAAGTAGGAGCGGCAGGCCCGGTCCACCATCTCCGCGGAGGCCTCGGGCGCCACCTGGTGGAACCGGGCGATGTCCACCACGTGGTCGAGGATGTCGCGGGGATGGCAGCCGCGCGGCTGGATCGAGTGCCGGCCGAACCAGTTGTCGTAGATGTAGCGCACGATGGCCGGATCGTACTCGATCCCGCGCTCCTCGCAGTTCCGCTCGAAGATGTCGGCGAACTGCTCCGGGTCGGGCCCCTCGATCATGATCTTGTAGTGGATGCGCCGGAGGAACGCCTCCTCCACCAGCTGCGACGGCTCGAGGTTGGTCGAGATGATGAGCAGCGTGTCGAACGGGACCGGGAACTTCCCGCCGGTGTGGAGCGTGAGGAAGTCGATCCGCTTCTCCAGCGGCACGATCCAGCGGTTGAGCAGGTCCTTGGGCGGCACCCGCTGGCGGCCGAAGTCGTCGAGGATGAGCACGCCGCCGTTCGCTTTCACCTGGAACGGGGCCTGGTACATCTTGGTGTACTGGTCGTACTGCAGGTCGAGCTGCTCGAGGGTGAGCTCGCCGCCGGTGAGCACCACGGGGCGGCGCACCAGCGCGAACCGCCGGTCGTAGTCGGGCGCCTCACGCAGCCACTCCGGCGCCGAGGTCGTCAGCTCCAGGCTGCGCCGGCTCGCGCTCCCCCTCACCACGTTGTGGTGGTAGACGGGATCGTGGACCACCATGATCTGGCCCTCGATCTCCACCGCGTACGGGACGTAGATGTGGCCGCCGAGCATCGCGGCGATGGTCTCGGCGATCATCGTCTTGCCGTTCCCCGGCGCCCCGTAGAGGAAGAGCGACTTGGCCGAGTTGATGGCGGGGCCGAGCACGTCGTGGATGGCGTCCGAGAGCACCATCCGCTGGAATCCGTCGCGGATGACGTCCTGGGTGACGTGCACGTTCCGGATGCTCTGCTTGTCCACCCAGGTCCGGTACTGGTCGAGCGGCACCGGCGCGGCGCCCACGTACTGGCTGGAGGCCAGCGCCTCCCGCGCCCGGTCGCGCCCACCGCCGGTCAGGTCGAAGGTGTAGCCGCCTCGGCTGGGGCCGCTGGTGCCGCGGACCTCGACCAGGCGACGCTGCTGGAGCATGAGGAGCTGCTCGTCCACGAAGTCGAACGGCAGCTTCACCACGTCGGTCAGGTGCTGGCCGGTGCGCGCGCCCTGGACGTAGAGCGTCTTCACCAGCAGGTCGATGATGAACTCGGTGGAGAGGCCCGTGTCGGCGATCGTCTCGGGCGGCCGCGGGGCCGAGTCGGAGAGCCCCGGACTGGCACGTCGCGGAGACGACAGTGGGACGGAGCTCATCGCGCGCCTCCTCCTGGTACTCGACCAGATCGCCTTCCATGGTGCCGGTCTCGTCCAGCGTGCCCGCGGGGAGCTCGAGCACGGCGAGGGCACTCCGGTGCCAGCGGGTGCGCGCGCCGGGCGAAAGGCGCGGATAGCGTGCCACCACGCGGCCCTCCTTGTCCAGAAACGCCACATCGAGCGGAAACCTCATGCCCATCATGTGCACGGCGCGGCAGGGGCGGAGCAGCAGCCCTTCGCCCTGCGCCAGCCCCGTGCGGCCACCGAGCCCGCGCAGGCGGAGCCACCAGCGGTCGGCGACGCCGATGCGGGTGCCGAGCAACCGGTCGCGTGCGCGGTTGACGGCGCGGACGTATCTCATCACCGAAGCCCTTCAGCGCCTCGATAGATCTGGATCAGCGCCGGCCCCAGGATGACCACGAACATCGCCGGGAAAATGCAGAACACCAGCGGAAAGATCAGCTTGATCGTGGTCTTGGCCGCGGCCTCCTCGGCCCGCTGCCGCCGCTTGGTCCGCATGGTATCGGCGTGAATCCGGAGCGCCTGGGCCACCGAGGTGCCGAACCGGTCGGTCTGGATCAGCATCGCCGACCAGCGAGCGATGTCGGCCAGGCCGGTGCGCTCGGCCAGATTCCGGAGCGCCTCCTCCCGGGCCGTGCCGGCGCGGATTTCGTAGTTCACCAGCGACATCTGCTCGCTCAGCACCGGGCTGAGGCGATCGATCTCCTCGGCCACGCGGACGAGCGCCTGATTCAGGCCCAGCCCGGCTTCGACGCTCACGACCAGCATGTCCAGCGCGTCCGGCAGCGCCCGCTGCATTTCCTTCTGCCGCTTGCGTGACCCGCATGCCCGACTGGAGCGTGGGGAGCACGTACCCCAGCGCCGCCGAAGTACACGATGCCCGAGCATCGTGCCGATGGGCGAAAAGCCGAGCAGCGGCAGCATCACGAGCGCACCACCGCCGAGCGCGGCCGGCAGGAGCGCCCGGGTCGCCAGGTAGATCGGGACCGCGGAAGCGGTGGGGTATCCCGCCTGGATGAGCCGGAGCCGGACCGCTCCGGGCGCGCCGCTGCGCTCCTGCAGCGTCTCGCCGAACGCCTCGAGGACCGACTTGAGCTTGTCGGTCTGCTCCTGGCGCCGGCGGCGGCGGAGCACCGACCGCGAGTCGCGGCCCGACCGACTGCAGCTCGGTCAGCCGCTGGGTGACGCCCTGCGGCCGCTTCGGCGCCAGCTCCAGCACGAAGAGGAATCCGAAGGCGGCCGCCAGCGCGATGCAGAAGAGGATCAGTAGCATGCGCGCCTCAGATCTCGATATCGACGATCTTGCGGATCCAGAGGAAGCCGATGATCTGGAAGATCACCGCGGTGAGCGTCATCAGCTTGCCCATCGGATCCGTGAACAGGAGCCTCATGTATGACGGGTTGAGCGAATAGATCGCGGTGCCGACCGCGATCGGCAGCACGCGCCAGCACGTAGCCGCTGAACCGCCCCTGGGCCGTGTATACCCGGAGCTGGCGGCGGATGGTGAACCGGGCCCGGATCACGCTCGCGAGGTTGTCGAGCACCTCGGCCAGGTTGCCGCCGACCTCGCGCTGGATGAGGATCGCCGTGACCAGGATCCGCACATCCACGATCCCCACCCGGTCGGCCATTGCCAGCATGGCGTCCTCGAACGCGAGGCCGAAGCGGTGCTCCTCGTGCGTCCGCCGGAACTCGCCGGCCACGGGCTCCTTCGCTTCGTCCGCCACCATCTTGAGGCCCGAGGAGAGCGGATGGCCGGCCCGGATGGCGCGCCCGAGCATGTCGATGGCGTCGGGGAGCTGCTCCTCGAATTGGTAGAACCGCCGGCTGCGCTTCCGCCGGAGGAAGATGTAGGGCGCCAGTCCACCCACTGCGGCCGCTATGATGGCCGCCGGCCACATCAGCGTCAGCACCAGCACGCCCAGGCCCAGCGCCACGGCGAGGCCCGCCGAGATCACGAGGAAACGGCCAGAGTCATGCTCGACCCTGCCTGCTCGATCATCAGGTGCGCATCCTCGAAGGCGCGGACTGCGCTCAGCGATCGGCGCGAGCCACTCCGGGACCTGACCCTCCGAGCCCGCGGAGCAGCGCCGGACCCTCGCCCTGCGGGCTGTTGGTGAAGTCGCGGAGCTGGCGCAGCGCGTCCGTCGCGGCGCCGCCGCTCCTGGAAGATGTCCACCAGCAGTGCGAGCGAGATGGTGCCGAACGCCACAGCCAGGAAGATCAGCGCCGCCGGAACCAGCGTGGTGGCAGGAAGCCCGAACATGGCTCAGCGCCTCCAGGGCATGGTCTGACCACCCGCGTGGGTGCGCTCGGGGGCGGCCGCGGGCCGCTGGTCGAGGTTGGAGAACAGCATGGCGGCCAGGTCGATGCCGTAGGCCTTGAGCCGGTCGGCGAACTTGGGGCGGATTCCCGTCGCCTTGAAGTGGCCCAGCACCTTGCCGCCGTCGCCCACTCCTTGCCGGTCGAACACGAAGATGTCCTGCATCGTGATCACGTCGCCTTCCATCCCGGTGATCTCGGAGATGTTGGTGACCTTGCGGGTGCCATCACCCAGGCGGCTCACCTGGATGACCACCTGGATGGCGTTGGCGATCTGTTGCCGCATCGCCTTCTCGGGAAGATCGAGGCTCGCCATGGCGATCATCGTCTCCAGCCGGCTCAGCGCATCGCGCGCGGTGTTGGCGTGGAGCGTGGTGAGCGAGCCGTCGTGGCCGGTGTTCATCGCCTGCAGCATGTCCACCGCTTCCGGGCCGCGGCACTCACCCATGATGATCCGGTCGGGCCGCATGCGGAGAGCGTTGACCAGCAGCATCCGCTGGGCCACTTCGCCCGTGCCCTCGATATTCGACGGCCGGGTCTCGAGCCGGACCACGTGCGGCTGCCGGAGTTGCAGTTCGGCCGAGTCTTCGATCGTGACGATCCGCTCGGTTGGCGGGATGAACGACGACATGATGTTGAGCAGCGTCGTCTTGCCCGCGCCGGTGCCGCCCGGAGATCAGGATATTGAGCCGCGCCTTGATCACGCCGTTCAGCAGCTCGATCATCTGCTCCGAGGCGCTCTCGTAGCGCAGCAGGTCATCGGACGAGAGCGCATCCCGCCGGAACTTGCGGATCGAGAGATGGGGGCCGTCGATCGCCAGCGGCTTGATGATGGCATTCACGCGGGAACCATCGGGCAGGCGCGCGTCCACCATCGGCTGGGAGTCGTCGATTCGGCGGCCCACGGCGGAGACGATCCGATCAATGACCTGCAGCAGATGCTTGTCGTCCTGGAAGCGGACGTCGGTCTTTTCCAGCCGTCCGTGCCGCTCGATGAAGATGCTCTTGTAGGTGTTGACCAGGATGTCGGAGATGTCCGAGTCCTGCATCAGCGGCTCCAGCGGGCCCAGGCCGAAGATTTCGTCGAGCACCTGGACCACCAGCAGCTCGCGCTCGTCGAAGTTGAGCGCGATGTTCTCCTGGCTGATGAGGTCGTGCACCACCTTCCGGATGGCCTCGATGACCTGCTCTCGGCTCACCCGTTCCAGGTTCGACAGGTTCAACCGCTCGATCAAGCGGCGGTGCACCCGGCCTTTGATCTGCTGGAAATAGTGGGCGTCCGTGGCGCCGCTCTGGGGCTGGGCCTGGGCCGACGACGCCGCGGGCCGGCGCCGGTGCCGTTGCCCGCCGCGGGCTGCTGCCAGGGAAGCCGCGGCTTCCCGTTCTCACCGGCCGGCGGGCCGGACGTGGGGGTGCTCATGGGTTGGTTGCCTCCTTGGGCTGGCCGCGGCCGAACAGTTTGCCCAACCGGACTCCCGCCTTTTCCTTCTTGGGCTTGAGACCGGTCACGTCCCGAGCCAGCGCCTGGATGTCCACGCTGTATTTCGAGTTGCCGTTGAGCACGATGGGTTTGCCGGTATTGATCGACCGGCTTACCCCCTCATAGTCGTTGCTCAGGGCGCGGAAAATCCTGAGCCCGAGCGTGTGCTCGACGTCCTGCAGCGAAATGTCGCTCGCGCTGTTGTATCGGTTCACGATCAGCCGGATATGGTCCTCGCTGCGGCCCATCATCCGCTTCATGAGCGGGAGCCCGCGCTGGATGTTCCGGAGCGACGCGAGGTCCACGTTGGTGACGATGAACGCCAGGTCGGCCTGCTCGAATGCCGCCAGCGTGGCGGGCGAGAACGACTTCGACGTGTCCACCACGACGTAATCGTAGTGTTTCCGGAGGAATGTCAGAATCTTCCGGATCTCGTCGCCGCTCACGACTTCCGCCTTCTCGGGCTGGTACGGCGCCGAGAGGAGGTGGACGCCCGAGTCGTGCCGCTCGATGTAGGAGGCCAGCAGCTCGGCGTCCATCCGGTGGAAGTTCTGGACCATGTCCACGAAGTTGAACCGCGGCTGTACGCCCAGGAGCAGGGCGATCTCACCCAGCTCGAGGTCGAGGTCCACGATCAGCGTCTTCTTGCCCGTGAGCTTCTGCAGCATCACGGCGAAGTTGGTGGCCACCGTCGTGGTACCGGCGCCGCCCTTGGCGCTGTAGAAGGCGTAGAGCTGGCCTGGATGCTTGGCCGACTCCTTGCCCCCGACGCCCCATCTGCATGCCGCACCCGCTCGACGGCGGTCTGGAACGCCTCCGCCGTCACCGGTCTGGGCAGGTAGTCCACCACGCCCGCCCGCATGGCCGAGAGCAGGAGGTCGGGCGGCAGGTTGGGCCCCACCGCCACGAACCGCTGGCCCGGGGTGCGACTCGCTCAGGAAATGGGCGAGCTTGATGCCCGAGCTCTGGCTCGTCGGCCAGGTCCAGGATGATCAGATCGGGGTTGAGCTGGCGGACCGCGCGCAGCTCGTTCTCCCCGAAGGCGGAGAACGGCGCCGCGATCTCGATCGCCGGCGCCGTCCAGGCCTCGTGCGAGAGGAACACATCCTTGACCATCTCCCGGAACGACCGGTCGGAAGAGATCAGCGCGGTGCGGATGGTCCGCTCGGTCATCGGTATTTCGCCATGCGCGGTCACTGGATGAGTTGCAGGATCTTGACCAGGCTGCCGCCCGTCGGGCCGCCCGTGCCTGCCGGGCGCGGTGCCCAGGAAGATCGCCTGAATGTTGTCGTTTCCGTCCGCGCTCAGCAGGAACATGCGCGCAAAGTTGCTGAACGTGGATCCAGGATCGGGCTTGCTGTTCTTGGAGTTCGCCGTCCAGTACTTGGGGTCGATAAGCCCGATGGTGATGACCCGCGGGCTCTTGGTCCAGTCGGCGAAGCTCGAGCCCTTCGACCTGCCTGGTGGACTGGTTCCAGGTGGCGCCGGGATCCTGGCTGATCAGGTCACTCCACGCCCTGCTTGGTCGGCCCGGTCTTGCCGCCGTTCTCGTACGGCACCGGGTCTCCGATCTTGGTCGTGGCGCAGTTGATTCGCGATCTCCTCCGCCGGTGTTCGCGCCCGGATCGAAATCCAGCAGCCAGAACGCATTGCCCATCCGCTCGGGTGCCGGCTTGCCGTTGCCGTTGCCGGTCTGGGGCTTGATGAGCAGCGGCAGGCCGACGTCACCGGGGTAGCCGATCCCAGAGCGGATCGAGCTGCCATAGCCGGTCTGCGGGTGGCTCGGGTCGTTCGTGGCGCTCGGGTCGAACGGCAGGTAGTAGTCCTGCCCACCGGCGGACGCCGGCTGATACTTCCAGACCTCGCCGTCCTGCCCGTTGCCCGGGCCGGTGGTATTGGGGTCCCAGTAGTTGTTGCGGTTCACGTCCTGGGTGGCCTTGTCGCTCTCGTACCACATGTCGGGAATCACGAAGGGCTTCACGCAGTTCACCGTCGGTCCCGCGTTGGTGGCCCACGCGGTGGCCATGGCCTGCACGTGGCCGAACGGCGCGCCGAGCATCTTGGCGAAGGAGGTGCGGATGCCGCTTCCGGTTCACCCACACCCTGACCTTCTGGCTGTCCGGGATGACGTTAAGCGTGACGTCCTGAGTCATGACGTTGATCTCCTTGCCCCAGGCGTACGTGTTGGTCCGGAATTGCGGGTTCCGCACGTCCAGCGTGTCCGATCGCACCTTATTCTGACGCGCGATGACGAGCGCGCGGTTTCGCGCGCTGTCCGCCGTGGCCACATCGGTCCACGGGAAGTCCCGGAACGCGCTCGCGCCCGCCAGCGCGATCACGTCTGCCGCGCGCTGGGCCTCCGCCTTGGTATCGCGCAGCGACGCGAGATCGACCGCGAGCGCCGCCAGCGCCAGCATCGCCATGAGGGACACGGCAACCACGACCACGATGCTGCCACGTTCACTGCTCGTGACGACGCCGGACGGTGCGCATACGACGACTCCTCCGGCCGCCTATTGCTGCGGCTGCTGCGGTGACGTTGAGGTGCCCTGCAACGGGTTGCCCGACTTGCTCGGCGGGCTCTTCAGGAATCCCTCGCGCTTCCAGTTTCCTGGAGCCGGCGGCGGCCCCGGCTCACCCGTCGGTACGGCGGGCGCGCTGTCGCCGGCCTGGACCAGCATCGGCTGGACGATCACCAGCAGCTCGGTCCGGCGGTCGCGGATACCCCGGGACTTGAACAGCTCTCCGAGAATGGGAATGTCACCCAGAATCGGGATCTTGGTAAGGTTCCGGGTGGTCTCGTTGTCCAGCAGTCCGGCGATAGCCAGGTACTGGCCCTCCCGCAGCTCCACTTCGGTCTCGGCCCGGCGGGTGCGCAGCGAAGGGATCTCGAAGCCCTCGATCGTGAGCCCGTTGGCGAAGTCGAGTGACGACACCTCGGGAGCCAGCTTGAGCCGGATGGCCCCGTTCCGCGCGATGGTTGGCGTAAACCGGAGCCGGATGCCGAATTCCTTGAACACGATGCTGATGGCGCTGCTGCTCGAGCCGCCCTGCACACTCGGATACGGAAACTCGCCGCCCGCCAGGAAGTAGGCCTCCTTGCCCGGCAGGGTCATGACGTTGGGCTCAGCCAGCGTCCGGAGGTCGCCCTTCTGGGTGGCGGCCTGGATCAGCGCCTGGACGTTGGCGTTGCCGCTGTTGAGCAGGAACGTGATCGCGTTCGAGCCGGCGTTCGGGCTGGTGGAGCCTGACCAGTTTCCGTCGGTGTCCAGCTTGTGCGGGTTGAGCGTGCTGAGCGTCGCAGCTCCAGTCCCGGAGCGCCGTCCGATTGATCTCGGCGAACCGGACCCGCACCAGCACCTGCACCGCCGGCGGGGCAACCAGGTTGTCGATGACCGTGGCGCCCGAGGCCTTGGCGATATCGAGCGCGCGGGCCACGCTGTTCGGGTCCTTCACCGTGCCCGACACCGTCACCGTGTTTCCGCTCGCCGATACCTGGATGTCCTCGCCGGGCATGAGCTGCTTGAGGAAGCGCTGGAGGCCCGGCGCGTCCGCCGTGACCTCGACCGAATTCACCCGAACCTGGCCGGTATTGTCCCAGATCAGCAGCGTCGTGGTGCCCAGCCCCTTCCCGTTGATCAAGACCTCGGTGGGCGAGAGCACGACCGCCTCGGCGATGTTCGGGTCGCCCACCGAGAACCGGGTGAGCGGCACCGGGTTGACCAGCAGCGCCGAGGCGCCCTTCGACACCGAGATGACCCGCTCCGCCTGGCTCACCACTCGCTGAGCCCAACCACGTCTGGGGGGCCAGCGCGAGCAGGACAAGGGCGAATCCTGCCCACCGGAATGGCAACCCGCTTCTCAGAGGCGCACTCACGGGATTCCTTGGCATGATGGTTGGCAGGGGGTCAGAACTTCTGCAGCGTTCGGGCGCCGCCACGGTAGACCTCGATGACCGTCTGGCTGGGCTGCTGGGGCGGGGCCGCTGCCGTCGCGGACGAGCCGCGGGACACCGTGCGCCGCGCCACGGGCCGGCCGATCGGGCCGCCGAGCAGCGCGCTCGTGCGGGTGCCGGTGGTCTTCACTCGGACCGTATCGAGTTGGTTGCGCAGCGCGAGCTGGATGCTGCCCTGCTGCGACGCCAGAGCCAGCGTCTCCGCCTGCTCGGGCGAGACCAGGAAGGTGACCACGCCGACCGAGACGGGTTTCCCGTCCTTGTCCGGCTGGATCGACTGCCCCGCCGCCAGCGCCCGCACGTCCTGCATAATGATGCGGGTGGCCGGCTCGGTGGTGTTGACCTTGTCGTCGATGGTGAGCAGGACATCCACCCGCGTGTTCGGGGTCACGAAGCCGGCGACGCCGGAGACGTCATTCACCCGCATGGTCAGCGCCCGCTTGCCCTGATCGATGATGACCGGGAGGCCCCCGCCGGCGCCCTTCGGGCGCCAGCTTGCTGTCGAGGATCGGCTCGTTCTCCTGAAGCGAGCTCATCACGCCCCGGCCCAGCACCTCGGTCTTCGAGGTGGTGAACCCGACGGGCAGCGCGCCCCCGCTCCACTCCATGGTCTTCACGTCCGCGTCCGTCAGCACCGTCCCCAGCGGCAGCGAGCGCGCGGCGATGACCAGGTCTCCCGTCTTGGGCGGCGCCAGCATGGGCGTCGCCTGCTGGCGGAGATAGCGCATCGCCAGGAGTGCCGCGACGCCGCCGGAGGCCAGGGCCACCGCGAGCATGAGCCAGGGTCGGGTTCTGCGCATCGAGGCTCGCCTACTCGTTGCGGGCGGTGAGTGAGGATCGCATGGTAAACGAAACACTGCCGAGCACCCACAGCTTGTATGGAAGGCTCAAATTGACCGTGATGTTCTTGCCGGTGCACTTGAAGTCTGCCGACGGGCTGACGCTCATGCTTGCCTGGGACGGATCGTAGTTGAACTGCGCCAGGTAGCGCCACATGGGTGCCTTGACGGAGTCCAAGGCGGCGCCAGTGCCCCCTGGGCAGTTCGGGGAATCTGCGAGCACCGCCCGCCTGCGCGCCCTCCCGCACTGCATCGGTCATCACCTGGTGCAGATTCCAGGCCCGTGCAAACTCCAGCATGCCCACGACGAGCAGCAGCACGAGGGGCAGGACGAGCGCGAACTCGACCAGCGCCTGTCCCCGCCTTCGATTGCCTCCAGCAGAGTTATGCCTCATATCCCGCCCACCTGGACGAACCACCAGATCAGGGCACCGAGGGCAATCGCCACTCCATAGGGAATGGCATGCGCATCGGCGGCGGCCAGGGATCGGTTGCTCCCCCGCCGGCCGAGAGTCGCCCAGCTCTTGAGGATGTCGCCGCAATTGTAGAGAACCGGCAGCAGAATGCCCCTCCGCGCCGCGTCCACCGCCCCGATGATCCCGCCGATCGAGGCGATGAGCAGCATCGCCATCAGCAGGTCACGCGGCCCCATGAACGCGCCCACGGCCATCAGCAGCTTCGCGTCGCCTCCGCCGAGCACACCCAGCACGAAGAACGGCAGACAAAGCACGAAGGCCAGGATGGCCCCCGTCACTCCATCGATGCCCGCTCCCGGCCCGGCGACGAATCGCAGCACAATGGCGATCACGAACCCGGAAACGGTCAGCGCGTTGGGAATCCGGCGGCTGCGGACGTCGAACACCGCCGCGCCCAGCATGAGTGCCACCAGCGCCACCGACATCGGGCCCAGCAGGAGGCCCAGCCTGCCCATCAGTCCGAGATCTCCGAGCCCCAGCGTAGGCCGCGGCCGGAGGTTGCCCCCCGGCCGCGGCCCGGCGCTGTCACAGACACTGCTTTCCCGCCTTCCCCGGAATCAGGGATAGGGATTGGCCGGGGCGTTGTTGAGCTGGGTCGCGGCGTTGTTGAACACATTGCCGATGCTGTTACGCAGTACCAGCAGAATCGCAATCAGACCAACCGCGACGAGAGCGATGATCAGGGCGTACTCCACGAGGCCCTGGCCGGACTCGTCGCTCGAGAATGCCTGCCACAGCGCCTTCATACTTCCTCCCTGGCCCAACGGCCAGCTACGGGTTTCGGCCCACCGGGGGACGGGCGGGGGCCTGTCGAGCGGGTCCGGCATGGACCCACCGGCGATCTGGATGGGGTGACCCATCCCCTTCGACTCATTCAGTCCTGGAAAAAGGGAGACGTGGGGCCGCACCGGGCGCAAGTCACATGCCCACCGTCCAGAATCTCCGTAGTGTCTCAGAACGCCGTGTGCCGGAATGACATAAGACTTGTTCAGGGAATCGCGCGACGTGGCGCCGCAAAATTCCCGATGACGCATCCACCGCTCGAACCGTTGCGCCGGGCCAACACGGCGCCGGGGTCAGGGCTTTGTCGGGAAGGAGTACGGCGGCATATTCCGGCGCTGCAGAGGCTTGCAGTACCACCAGTCACTCGCAGTCCTTCGACCGATCTGCTCGTGAGCCCCAAACCGAGGGGCCGAGGCTCACTCTATCTGGGTCAGAACTCGACAAGCTAGGGGCCGGGACTGGGGTCGTCAAGCGGATCTGCCGCTGCGGCCCCGGCATTGCGGAGCGCACCGGCATTCGCAGATCACCAGCCTCGGCAAGGGTCCGACATGCGGCTAGGCAGCACCCGGCATTGGAGCGACTGGGTGGGGGTGGTGGTATTCACCGCCATCGGCGCCAACCTGTACCGCCAGTCGCCCGAATTCGGCATCCTCGTCCTCCCGGGCATCCTCCAGGAGCTGATCGTCGCGGCCAGCTTCCTGCTGCGGCCGCGGGAGCGACGGACCGTTCCCGGCTGGTTCCCCCGCGTCGTAGCCTACCTCAACACCTTCGGGGTCATGGTGTTCCTGACCTACGCCGCGCGGTACCATCACGAGTGGATCCGGCCCACGCCCGTGCCGGCGCTTCGAACGGCCGGCGCGGTGCTCTGGCTCGGGGGCGCGGTGGTAAGCCTCTGGCCGCTCTGGTATCTCCGGCGGAGCTTCAGCGTCGAGCCCGAGGCGCGGAACCTGGTCACCAGCGGCCCCTACCGCTGGGCCCGGCACCCCATCTACGCCGTGTACCTGCTCATCAACGCGGGCATCCTGCTCCGCCACTTCACCCTGCCGCTGGCCGCGGTGCTCGCCGGCTGGCTGGCGCTCCTGCTGATCCGGGTGGGCTACGAGGAACGGGTGCTCGCGACGGCCTTTCCCCACTACCTGGATTATCGCCGCCGAGTGGGGGCCTTCGGCCCTCGGCTGGTCCGCCGGTGATCGGCCTCTTCGACATCATCTTCGTCATCTGGGCCGTGGTGGTGCCGGTGGGCTTCGGCTACCGCCTGCTCAACAGCGATGGCGATCTCGCCCGCCACCTTCGGCTGGGCGAGGTGATGCTGAACCAGCACGCGCTGCTCCGTCAGGACGTGTTCTCGTTCACCCGGGCGGGCCAGCCGTTCATCCCGTTCGAGTACGGCAGCGAGCTCATCTACGCGACCGCCTACCGCGTCGCAGGGCTGGCGGGCGTGGCGGTGCTCGCGGGTCTCGTCCTCGCCCTCACCTACGCGCTGGTCGCTCGGTTTCTGGTCCGACGCGGGGGCGACCCGCTGCTCGCGTACCTGGTGAGCATGGCCGCAGCGGTGCTGAGCGCGGCGCACTGGCTGGCGCGGCCGCACCTCTTCACGCTGCTGCTGGTCGTAGTGCTCCTCGAGCTGCTGCAGCATACGACCCGCCGCGCGCTCGTGCTCTACGTGCCGCTGTTCGTGCTGTGGGCCAACCTGCACGGTGGGTTCTCGTTTGGCTGCATGCTTATCGCGGTGTACGCCCTCGGCGAGGGGGTCGAGGGACTGCTCGGGGGTCCTGAGCGGGCCGTGTGGCTCGCCCGCGCGAAGCACCATGCGGCGGCGCTCGGCCTGGCACTCGCAAGCAGCGCTGCTGAATCCCTTCGGCTACCGGCTGCCGGCTCACGTCTTCGGCTTTTTCGGCAACAGCGCTATCCTGCGGCAGACCCAGGAGTTCATGTCGCCCGACTTCCACACGATCAATGGCAAGATCTTCCTGCTGGCAGTTGCTGGGGGTGATCGCCGCGCTGGCCTGGAGCCGCCGCCGGCCCACCCTGCCGGTGCTTCTCGTCCTGCTGGTGACCATCGCGTTCAGCCTGCTGTCACAGCGGAACATCGAGCTGTTCGCGCTCACCGCGCTCCCGCTGGTCGCGCTCCACCTCGACTCCGAGTGGCGGTCGCTGCCTTTCCTGCAGCGTGCAAAGGCGGTGTTCGAGCGGGAGCACGCGGGGCGGTATCCGGGCGCCGGCGCGGCGGTGGTGGCGGCGCTCCTGGCGGGCCTGGCGCTGGCCGGCGGGAGCTTGGGGGGGCGGCAGTGGTGCCGAACCGGTTCGACGAAAAGGCGTTTCCGGTGCGCGCAACAGCGGCCGCGCGCAAGGCGGGCCTCGAGGGCCGCATGTTCAACAACTTCATCTGGGGTGGATATCTGCTCCACGAGTGGCCGGAGCAGCGGGTGTTCATCGACGGCGGGACCGACCACTACGGCGAGAAGTTGTTCGCCGAGTACATCCAGGTGTGGAACCTGGATCCGGGGTGGCGCGACGTGCTCAAGCGGTGGGACATCACGCTGGCACTGGTGCCGGCGGACA
>CAWHQC010000029.1:0-19943 GCA_963831425.1 uncultured Gemmatimonadales bacterium
AGGGAGTACTTGTACATCTGCCACGCCACCGGAGTGATGGATTTCTCGCGTCTCAGGCGGATACAGTACCAGAGGAGCCGCGCGCCCAGGATCGCCGCCGCTACGCCATAGAACGGCCCGAGCGCGCCGAAGAACGTCGGCATGATGGTGAGCGGCAGGAGCATCAGCGTGTACACCAGCATCTCGTACTTGGTGCGCGCCTCGCCCCGGACCACCGGCATCATGGGGATGCCGGCCCGCGCGTAGTCCGCCTGCTTGATCAGCGCCAGCGCCCAGAAGTGCGGCGGCGTCCAGTAGAAGATGATGGCGAACAGGTACACGGCCGCCAGGTCGATCCGGCCGGTCATCGCCGCCCAGCCCACCAGTGGCGGGAACGCGCCGGCCGCGCCGCCGATCACGATGTTCTGCGGGCTCGTGCGCTTGAGCCACATCGTGTAGATGAAGACGTAGAACAGGAGCCCGGCCAGCGCGAGCCAGGCGCTCAGCTCATTCACCCGATACCAGAAGATGGCGAACGCCGCGATGCCAAGCGTCACCCCGAACGCCAGCCCGACCCCAGCCGAGACGCGGCCGGCCGGGATCGGCCGAAGCTTCGTGCGCGTCATCCGGGTGTCGATATCCCGGTCGAACCACATATTGATCGTGTTGGCGCCGCCCGCCATCAGGTAGCCGCCCAGGGTCACCCAGAAGAGCTGGCTCCAGGTCGGGAGGCCCGCCGGGGTGATGAACATCGGCGCGATCGTAGTGACCAGGAGCAGCGAGATGATGCGTGGCTTGGTGAGCGTCACCATATCCGAGGCGAGCGACGGCCGCCGCGGGCCAGGCACCACGTCCTCCCGCGCGGGTTCCCCGGCCGGAGTCCGCCGGGAATGGAACACCAGCACGACCAGCGCCGCCCAGACCAGCGTCCCGACCAGCAGGTGGAGCGCCCGGAGCGCCGGCGGCAGCAGGTCGAGCACCATGGCCCCGCCCACGGCGATCTGCGCGACGGTGGCCGCCAGCACCATCCCGGCCGCGCGCCGGAGCTGCCGGCTGGCCGGGTCGTGCCGCCGGCTCACCCGCGCCACCATCATCAGGGCGAGTCCCAGGAACAGGTAGGCCAGCACCCGGTGGGACCAGTGGAGTGCCCCGCGGGCGGAGGCCGGCGGCAGGATGGCACCGTCGCACAGCGGGAAGCCCAGGCAGAACAGGCCGGCGTGGAAGTTGGCGACCTGGGCGCCGAACAGGATCACGATGAAGCCGAAGGCCGCCGTCGCCACCACCAGCCCGTGCGCGGAGTGGCGCGCTTCGAGCCTGGGCGGCTCCGCCCCTTCCGGCGCCCCGGCCCGGAGCCCCACCACGATGAGCGTGGCGAGCAGCAGCATGGCGTTGGCAAGGTGGGTGATGATTACCCACGGCGGCAGCGACAGCTTGACGGTGACCGCGCCGAGCAGCACCTGCACCACCAGCAGCACCAGGGCGAGAAGCGCCGGATTCCGGAGCGCCGGCTCCTGCCGGTGCCGCCGCCAGGCGACGACGGCCACGGCCAGGACGACGACGCTCACCAGCGCCGCTACCCAGCGGTGGCCAATCTCGATCATGGTGGGAAGGTCGAGCGGGGGGAACCACTCCCCGTTGCAGCGGGGCCAGTGCTCGCCGCAGCCGAGCCCGGAACCGGTGATCCGGACGACGCCGCCGAGCACGATGAGGCCGAGCGCCAGGACCGCGCCGGTCCAGGCCAGGCGGCGCAGCAGACGCGCCCGATCAGGGGTGGAACTCGTCATAACGCGGGGAAAGAACCTATCCGGCAGAGCGTTGTCAAGCCTATATTTAGCTCATGTCATCACAGCGCGACGCCTGGGGTGAGCGGCTTCCCCGCCACCTGGGGCTGGGGAGCGCCATCGCCGTGCTCGTGGGCTCCACCATCGGGAGCGGCATCTTCCGGGTGCCGGCCGGCGTCGCGGGCCAGCTGCACCAGGCGGGACCGGTGCTCCTGGCCTGGGTCGTGGGCGGGCTGGTCGCGCTGTTCGGCGCGCTCACCTATGCCGAGCTGGCGGCGGCGCTGCCCCGGTCAGGTGGCGTCTTCGCCTACATCCTCGAGGGGTTCGGGCCGCTCCCGGCCTTTCTCTTCGGCTGGTCCGAGCTCACCGTCATCCGGGCGTCGGCGCTCGGCGCCATTTCGACCATTTTCGCCGAGTACCTCGGCTATTTCATCGAGCTGTCGCCGCTCCAGGTGCGGTGGGTGGCCGCGGGCGCGGTGCTCCTGGTGGGCACCCTCAATTATGTGGGGGTGAGCAGCGCGGCGGTCGTGATGAACCTCACCACGGTCGCCAAGTACGGGGCGCTCGCGGCGCTGGCGCTGCTGGCCTTCACCGCCGGGACCGGGAGTGCGGGGCACTTCACGCCGGCATGGCAGGGCGGGATCGACCTGTCGCTCATGGGGACGGCGCTCATCGCCATCATGTGGACCTACGACGGGTGGGCGGACCTGTCGTTCGTCGGCGGCGAAGTCAAGAACCCCGCGCGCACGCTGCCGCTGGCCCTGATCCTGGGGACCGCGGCCATTGTCCTGGTCTACCTGCTGCTCAACGTCGCGTACATCTGGCTGGTGCCGCTGCCCGAGATGGCCGGTTCCAAGCTCATCGCCGCCACCGCCGCCGACCGGATCCCGCTGTTCGGGGGCGCGGGCGGCGCGGTGATCTCGGGCATCGTCATGCTCTCGTGCTTCGGCGCGCTCACGGGCTCGATGATCACCGGCCCGCGCATCTTCTTCGCCATGGCCGACCGCGGGCTCTTCTTCCGCGCCATCGCGCGGGTCTCGCCCCGGTTCAAGAGCCCGTCGGTCGCGATCTGGCTCGCGACCGCGCTGGGCATGCTCTACGTGCTGTTCAACGACTTCCAGCAACTGGCCGACAAGTTCATCCTGGGCATCTGGCCGTTCTACGCGCTCGCGGTGGCGGCCGTGTTCGTGCTCCGGCGCACCCGGCCCGACATGCCGCGTCCGTACCGCACGTGGGGCTACCCGGTCGTGCCGCTACTCTTCCTCGTCGCGTCGGTGGCGATGGTGGTGAACGCGTTGTGGACGGACCCGGTCAATACCGGGATCACGTTCGGGATCATTCTCGCGGGGATTCCGGTGTACTACCTCTGGCGCACATGGGGCGGGCGTGCGCCCGCGACCGCACTGGAGTTGGATTAGACACCTTGCAGCCGTTCACCACAGAGGCACAGAGGGCACGGAGGGGCTGGGACACGGAACGCATCCGGGAGCGGAGCCACCATCAAGTGGGTGGTGTTGTCCGGGTCCAAGGTGCCCTCCCGGAATGCGAACCCTCCGTGCCCTCTGTGCCTCTGTGGTGAATAAGGCAGCGATCCCGGCACGAAACACCCAAGCTACCCGAGCACCCGCACCTCGATCGCCAGATCCGCCGCCGGCACGCTGTGCGTGAGCGCCCCGATCGAGACGAAGTCCGCCCCCGCCTCCGCATAGGCCCGCACGTTCGACAGCGTGATCCCGCCGGTCGCCTCGATCTCGATGCCCGGCCGGAGCGCCCGCGCCCGCTCGGCCCAGCGCGCCACGGTGTCCGGCGTCTGGTTGTCTACCAGCAGCCGCGTCGCGCCGGCGGCGCAGGCCTCCTCCAGTTGCCCCACCGACTCGACCTCGACCTGAAGGGCAGCGATCCCCCGCTCGTCGCGCCGCGTCCAGCGCCGCCGCGAGCGTGCCGCCGCCGCGGACGATGGCCTGCCAGTGATTGTCCTTCACCATCACTTCGTGGCCCAGGTCAGCGCGGTGCCGCGCGCCTCCCCCGGCCAGCACCGCGGCGATGTCGAGCGCGCGAAGACCGGGCGCCGTCTTCCGCGTGTGGAGGATGCGGCAGCGGGTACCGGCGACGGCATCCACATAGGCCCGGGTGCTCGTGGCGATGCCCGACGCGCGCTGCAGCAGATTGAGCATCGGCCGCTCGGCCCGAAGGATCCGCGCGAGGGAACCCCGCAGCAGCCCCACCACCGCGCCCGCGCGCACCAGTCTGCCATCGGCGGCGCGCCACTCGATCCGGCAGTCGCACGCCTTGGCCACGGCGTCCGCGTAGGCGGCGCCTGCCAGTACGCCGCCGCTCCGGTACTCGATGATTCCCTCGGCCTGGAGCCCCGCGGGGACGGTGACGGCGGTGGTGATGTCGTTCTCGCCGTCCTCGGCGAGGGCCAGTGCGGCGATGCGCGCCGGATCCGCGCTCACTTCCCGAGGGCCACCATGCGGTCGATGGCGCCGCGCGCGCGCGCGGCGATGTCGGGCGGGACGGTGACATGATAGCGGTCGAGCGCGAGCGAATCGCGCACGTTGGCCAGCGTGATCGTCTTCATGAAGGCGCACTGCGCCTCGGGATCGGCCGCGATGAACTCCTTCTCCGGGGCCATCTGCTCCATGCGGTGCATGATCCCGGTCTCCGTCGCCACGATGAAGCGGTCGACCGGCCGCGCCGTGACCGCGCGGATCATTCCCTCGGTGGAGGCGATGTGCAGCCCCTCGGGCCGGATGTCGCCCCGTCCCATCTCGTAAATGAGCTGCCCCGCGCAGCCGCACTCCGGGTGCACCAGCACCTCGGCGTCGGGATACCGCTCGCGCGCGGCGTTCAGCGTCTCCGCGCGGATCCCCTTGTGCACGTGGCACTCGCCCAGCCAGACCTCGACCCGGCGGTCGGGACGCATGCGGCGGACGTGGGCGCCGAGAAAGAAGTCGGGGAGAAAGAGGATGCCCTTGTCCTCCGGGATCGCGTCGATCACCTCGAGCACGTTGCCGCTGGTGCAGCAGTAGTCGAGCTCCGCCTTCACCTCCGCCGTCGTGTTGACGTAGCCCACGGCGATGTAGTCGGGGAACTCCGCCTTCCAGCGGCGCACGTCCTCCGCCGTCACGGTGGCCGCGAGCGAGCAGCCGGCCCGGAGATCGGGCAGCAGCACCCGCTTCGTCGCCGACAGGATCGCCGCCGTCTCCGCCATGAAGTGCACGCCGGCGAAGATGATGACCTCCGCCGGGGTGGCGGCGGCCTGGCGTGAGAGGCCGAGCGAGTCGCCCACGTAGTCGGCCACGTCCTGCACCTCGGGCCGCTGATAGTTGTGGGCGAGCACGACGGCGTTCCGCGCCCGTGCCAGCTCGCGAATTTCCGCCTGCAGCGCCGCGATCTCCGCCGGCGTCTGCTCCAGCCGCTCGATGACGGGCAGGGCGATGGTCACGCGCTCTCCCGGGTGAACACAGGTGGCGGATAGTCGAGCCGCCGGTGGCCGCCACGGCTCTCCCGGCGGCGGCGGGCTGCCTGCGTGATCAGCCGTGCCACCAGGAGCTGATTCCGCGTGCGCCACGCCGCCACCGGCGTATCGCCGGTCAGGCGCTCGAGCTCCCGCTCGGCATGGAGCAGCGAGGCCTCGCTCCGCTGCACGCCGACGCTGGCGGTCATGAGCTCGCGCATCTCCTGCCGGATGCCGGCGCACGAATCGTCGGCGCCGCTGTCGCGCTCGGCCGCCGCCTCGGGCGTCGGACCTTCGGGCATCTCGACCGCGGAGCTGACGCTGCCGCCGGCCCGGTGAGCGAAGACCAGCCCCTCGAGCAGCGAGTTGGAGGCAAGCCGGTTGGCCCCGTGCACGCCCGTCGAGGCGACCTCGCCCACGGCCCACAGTCCGGAAAGGCTGGCGCGGCCCTCGAGATCGGTCTGGATCCCGCCCATCGCGTAGTGCAGCGCGGGCGCCACGGGAAGGAGATCCCGCGCCGCGTCGAGCCCGTGGAGGGCCAGCATGGCCGTGATCCCGGGAAATAGGGTGGGGAAGTCGTCGACCCGGCGCGCGTCGAGCCACGCGCCGCCGGCCGCGTCGGCCGCAGCCACGGCCCGCGCCACGATGTCGCGCGGGGCGAGCTCGCCGCGGGGATCCACGTCGAGCGCGAACCGCCTCCCCTCACGATCCACCAGCAGCGCTCCCGCGCCGCGGACCGCCTCCGAGATGAGCGGCGCGGGATTCACGGCGGGCAATTTGAGCGCGGTGGGGTGGAACTGCAGGAACTCGAGGTCGCGAAGCCGGACGCCGGCCCGGTGCGCGACGGCCCAGCCATCCGCCGTGGCCACCCTGGGATTGGTGGTGACCGCGTAGAGCTGCCCGACGCCGCCCGTAGCGAGGACCACGGCGGGGCTCGGAATCACGTAGCTCTCACCATCGTGGGGGAGCACCACCACCCCGGCGATGCGCCCGTCCCGTTCCAGCAGCCGGGTCACCTCGGTATGCTCGACCAGCTCGACCAGCGGATGCGCCCCCACCACGTGGGCCAGGCATCCGATCAGGGCCGCCCCGGTCCGGTCCCCACCCGAATGGATGATCCTCGGCCGGGTATGCGCCGCCTCCAGCCCGAACCGGAGCCGCCCGTCGCTGCCGCGGTCGAACCGGGCCCCGAGCGCGAGGAGCTCGTAGATTCGCTGCGGCCCTTCACTGGTGAGGATCCTGACGGCTTCAGGGTCTGCCAGGCCGTCGCCGGCGGCGAGGGTGTCGGCGGCATGCTGGCTGGGACTGTCCCCGGGCCCGAGCGCCACCGCGATGCCGCCCTGCGCCCAGGCGCTGGCACTGTCGGCCAGGGACTCCTTGGTGACCAGCACCGTCGCCCGCCCCTCCGAAGCGAGCCGCCAGGCCGTCCAGAGGCCGGCGATGCCCGTGCCGACGATGACGGGACGAGGGGGGGTCATGGGGTAAATATAGTGGGCGGGCGGGCGGAGGGTCGGGCGGGCAGGCGTGTCGGGCGGGTCGGGCGGGTCGGCGGGTCGGGCGGTCCGGCGGGTCGGAAGGTGAGAGGAGCTGTCATCCCGAGCGAAGCGAGGGATCTCTGCCCGGCCGAGTTCGAACTCGGGCCGGGAAGATCCCTCGCTTCGCTCGGGATGACAGTTGACAGTGGTTGGCGCGGTCCTACCGTCGCCCCGCCCGCCCGCCCGCCCGCCCGCCCGCCCGCCCGCCCGCCCGCCGCCCGCCCGCCCGCCCGCCCGCCCGCCCCTACGTCCTCACCCTCGCCATCAGCATCACCCCCGCCGCCAGAAACACCATGTTCGGCAGCCATGCCGCCAGGGTGGGGTCGATCAGGCCGCCCGAGCCGACCGCCTTCATGATCTGGGTGACAAGCAGGAACACGACCGTCGTGCCGAGGCTGATCGCGACGCCGATGGCGGCGCCGGCGCGCGGGTTCTGCACGGCCAGGGGCGCGCCGAACAGCGCGATGATGAGGCAGGTGGCGGGCAGCGCCAGCTTCAGCGCCTGTTCCACGATCAGCTTGTTGGCATCGTTCCCCGACCGCTTGAGCGCGTCGATGTAGCGGCCCAGCTCGGCGTAGCGCATTTCGTCCGGCGCCTTGGGCTCGGCCAGCAGGTCGGCGGGGGATTGAGAGAGCGCGCGAAGGCGAAGCGTCCGGAACTCGAAGGCGGCCTGGTGCGTCGGTCCGGCGATGACCCGGCTGATGCCGTGCTTCACCTGCCAGGTGCCGTGGGCATCGTCGTAGCTGGCGCTGTCCGCCGTGATGATGAGGCTGGGGTACTTGTCCCCGCCGCCCTGGCGCTCCAGCAGGAGCTGCTTGAGCTGGCGCGTGTTCACGTCGAGCGAGCGGACGGTGTAGACCCAGCCGGCGTCGGCACGGTAGACGAAGTTGTAGCGGGAGCTCGTGGGCCGCGCCTGCTTGGTCTTCTGGATCTCCAGTTGCCGGGCTGTCGCGCCCGGCGCCACCTCGCCCACGACGAACGCCAGCACCGTCGCGAGCGCCGATGCGACGAAGATCGGCAGCACCACCCGGTGGAAGCTCATCCCGCTGGCCTTGGCCGCCGTGAGCTCCGAGTAGCGTCCCATGGCGCCAACCGTGAACACCGTGGCGAACAGCACCGCCGCCGGCATCACGATGAACGCGTTCTCGGGGATCGAGTAGATGTAGCTGACGACGATCTCCCGCGGCGTGAGGCCACGGTCGAGCAGCCGGTTGAGCGTATCCGTCAGGTTGATGAGGATCGATACCAGCGGGAAGCCGAGCGCGGTCAGCACGAAGATCCGGACCCAGCTTCCGAAGACGTAACGGTCGAGCGTGCGGACCGCGGTCACCCGGCCTCCCCGGGCGCCTTGAGGCGGAGGAGCCGCCGGAACAGGTGGCGCACGGCGTCGAAGATCTCCTGGAAGTCGCCGCCCCGGGTGGATCCGGACTCCCGGCTCACCCTCACCAGGCCGATCAGCCCGATCACCGTCAGCACGATGTTCGGGCTCCACATGGCCGCCCAGGGCGCGACCAGCCCCCGGTCGGCCAGGCTCTCCCCCGCGGTGAGCCCCACGTAGTGAATCGAGAAGATCAGCAGGCCACCTCCGATCACCAGCCCGATGCCGCCCCGCGGGAACCGGAGCGCCATCACGATGCCGATGATCACGAATGAGATGCAGGCCATGCTGATCGCCCACTTCTTGTGCACCTCGACCCAGTACCGGTCGGCCTGGCGCTGGGCGTCCTTGGCCCGGTCGGTGGCGGTGACCACCTGCGACCAGTTGGAGAGCTGAACCCGGTGCTCGGCAGTCCCTCGCGCCGGCACCTGTCCCGGGGCCTTCGGGAGGCCGAGCCGGGGCGGGGCGGGCCGCTGTGCGGGTGTCTGGGCTTCCGCCGTCCTCGGTGTAAGGAGTTCCTGCAGCCGGTTGACCCAGCCGCAATAGCCCGGCAGCTTCTCCTCCGCCCTGGCCGCGGGCGGCGGGCCGAGCGGGGGGAGCGCCAGCAGCGCCCGAAGGTCACCGCGGAGCAACTCGGCCCGCTCCTGGGCGGCCTGGCGCTCGTCGCTGTCGGCCTCGTGAATGACGGAGAGCATCTCGCAGGTGCTCATCTCGCGATCGCCGCGCACCGTCTCCGTGCTGTTGCGCACCAGCTCGTCGAACACGTTCTTCACCCGGATGTCGTCCACCTTGTAGTAGGTGAGCTGGAACGCGGTCGGGTCCGAGGGGCGGTACTGGTGGATCGCCCCATCGTACAGCCGGAGACTCAGGTCGGTCTGCCCCTCGGCGTACGCCATCAGCCCGCTGTCGGCGTAGATGATCCGGCGGCTCGACTCGCCGCCGAGGTCGTAGATGGTGATGTCCTTGAGCCGGCCCGTGGCCGCGTCGATGCGGCCGGCCCGGAGGAAGTACTGCGAGGGGGGCACTTCGTTGATCACCTGCTCGCGCAGCTCGAAGGTCGGCTTCTTCCGGCCGATGTCGATCAGCAGCCCCCGGAGCTGGGCATTGGTCTGGGGGAGCACCTGGTCCACGAAGACGAAGTTGAACGCCGCCATGAAGACGCCCCACGCCAGGACCGGCGCGAGGATCTGGTAGACGCTGATCCCGCTGGCCCGCATGGCGGTGATCTCGTTGTCCGCCGCCAGGTGGCTGAAGGCGTAGAGAACCGCCAGCAGCACGGCCATCGGCAGCGTCATGGCGACGATGAACGGCACGCTCAGCGCGAACACTTCGGCGATGACGCCCCAGGGCAGACCCTTGCCCACCAGCGCTCCGAACTTCTTGGCCACCTGGCTCAGCAGCATGAGGCTCGTGAGCGCGCCCAAGGCGAACAGGAACGGCGCGGCGAGCTGGCGAAGGAGGTAGCGACTGAGCAGGCGCACGACAGCTAACTCATATGGTTGTAAGGGTTTGTTCCACGCATTATATTGGGCCGATCTCTCATCCTCAAGCTACGCCGTGACCCTCTAGAGTGACACGCTTCCTGGTCGCCCTGGGCTGCCTTCTCTGGCTGCCCCGGGTGCTGTGCGCCCAGGCGGACACCACCGGCTTCGGCCTGCGGCTCCGCTTCGAGCAGGCCCCCTTCGAACTCCAGCAGCCAGCCGCGCTTCGGGCGCCCTGGCTGGGCGCCCCCCGGCTCGTGCCGGCCGCCCGGCGCGCGGCGTTCGACAGCACGCTCGAGAAGGCGCTGGCGGCCGACCGCATGGACCGGGCCCGCGGCCTCCGACTCCGGAGCCTGTACGGCGAGCCGGTCGTGGCCGTCACCGACTCGGCCGAAGCCGAGGCCGAGCGCCCGCACCGGAACAATATCCTGGGCCTGCCGACCGACTACGCCGACCTGACGGTGGACGGCCAGGCGCGGCTCGAGATCCGCAGCAGCCGGGTGCGCGAGGAGCGGTGTACGCCGGCGCTTTCACTCGATCCCAACTCCGGGTGCCGGGGCGGCTTCAAGGCGCCCAGCCTCGACAATCAGCTCAACCTGCGCACCAGCGGGCTCCTCGGCCGCCGCATCCACGTCAACGTGGACCTGGACACCGAGCGCGATTTCTCCGCCAACAACAACCTGCAGATCTATTACGAGGGCCTCGAGGACGAGATCGTGCGCCGGGTGGACGTGGGCACGGTCGTGTTCCAGCCGCCTCCCTCACGCTTTATCTCCGCCGCGGTGCCCGCCAGCAACTTCGGCGTCAACGCGACCTTCCAGGTCGGCCCCATTCAGCTCCAGGCGCTCGCGGCCACGCAGAAGGGTAGTCAGGTCGCCGAGCGGACCTACACCGTCGGGCAGACCACGACCCAGGCGCAGGACCGGCAGGTGCGCGATCTCGACTTCGAGACCGGCCGGTTCTTCTGGATCGCCGATCCGGACAGCATCCCGGGCTACCCGGCGCTCGACATCCTCAATCTGGGGACGGCCGCCGTCTCGCCGACCTACCGGCCATCGCAGGTGCGGGTGTACCGCTACCGTGCGGCCAGCAGCAAGAGCGGGGTCAATCCCAACATCGGCGGCATCACCGCGCTGGCGCGGCGGAGCGACAACCCGCTGCAGTTCGGCCCCGCCCGCTGGGAGCTGCTGATCCAGGGGACCGACTACTACCTCGACGAGTCGGGGCTCTGGATCGTGCTGGCCACCAAACTGGACCAGGAGGACTACCTCGCCGTCAGCTACCGCACGGTGGCGGGGAATTCGGTGGGCACCTTCCCCGAAAGCGACCGCGGCACGGTCGATGTCGGCGGCGTGCAGCAGGCGAGGGACACGATCGAGCTGATCGTGAAGCCGCAGCAGGGGCCCGAGCTGCCGACGTTCCGATACGAGATGCGCCAGGTCTACCGCGTCGCCGGTGCCGACCTGCAGGCGTCCTCGCTCCAGGTCGGCATTACGCTCAACCGCTCCGAGCGGCCGATCAGCGGCAATGCGCAGACGTATCTGCAGCAGCTCGGGCTCGCCACGCCGAGCGATCCGGCGGTGTTCGACCAGCCGAACCGGCTTTTTCCCCGGCAGCAGGATCCCGACGCCGCGCAGGTCGTCCGCGATTCCTACATCATCTTCCCGCACCTGCAGCCGTTCGCGGACCCGGCGCGGCTCTCGCCGGCGGAGACTTCCGACTCGCTCTACCGCACCCCGCTGTTCCTGCTCACGAGCCAGGGCCCGCCGGCCAAGTACGCCCTCAGGCTGCAGTACCAGGCTACCGGCGGCGGCGACCGCAGCACGCTCAGCCTCAACGCCCTGCAATTGCGCGAGGACAGCGAGCAGCTCTTCATCGGCGGCCGGAAGCTGGTGCGCCACGTGGACTACGACATCAACTACGACGTGGGTCAGGTGACCTTCCTCAACCCGGACGACCTGTTCGGCACCGGGTCGGCGCAGGTGACGGCGCGGTTCGAGGAGCGGGGACTCTTCGCCGTGGCGCCGACCACGATCTTCGGGATGTCGACCCGCTATTCCCTCGGCGACCGCGGCGCCATCAACCTGCTCGGCCTGTACCAGCGCGAATCGAGCGCCTTCACCCGTCCCGCGCTGGGCTTCGAGGCCGCCGCGAACCTGATCGGCGGGGTGAACACGGAGCTGCACTTCAAGCCCACGTGGATGACCCGGGCGCTCAACCGGCTCACCTCGGAGCCCACCACCGCGCCCTCGCTGCTGGACGTGAACGCGGAGCTCGCGTTCACCAAGCCCGACCCCAACCGCTCGGGCCAGGCGTACCTCGAGGAGTTCGAGGGAGAATCGGGGCTCCCGATCTCGCTGCGCGAGTCGCTGTGGGAGTTCGGCAGCCGGCCGCAGCAGGCCACGGGTCTGGAAGATATCGGGTTCGCGGGCGGCTTCGATCCCGACGACGCCGTCGCGCTCACCTGGCAGAACCTCATTCCCTCCGCCGAAGCCGGCCGGCCGATCGAACTCCACGCCCAGGACATCGACACCCTGATCCGGGTGGCCGGCCGAGGGGACGAGCCTGAGACCGTAATGTACCTGACGCTCCACGCCGATACGGCCGGCGGCATCGTGCAGCGCAACAGCGCCTCCCGCTGGACGCTCCCCCGGCGCGACTTCCGGCCGCGCTGGCGGTCGATGGTCACCTCGCTCAGCCCCACCGGCCTCGATCTCACCAAGGACGAGTTCCTCGAGTTCTGGCTGTTCCAGCCCGCCGACCTGCCTGCCGACTCCGCCGGACTCCGGCTGGTCGTCGATCTCGGCACGGTCAGCGAGGACGCGCTCGCGATCGCGCCGGACACGCTCATTCCGAACGGCGCCGATACGGTGTTCACCGGGCGGCAGTACGTGGGACAGGGCCGGCTCGACAGCGAGCGCAGCGGAATCGGCATCTTCAATACCGAGACTGACGACATCGGCATCCTGGGCGACCGGCCATCCTCCATCTACGTCGCCGGCGAGGGGCCGGTGGCGGAGCTGCCGCTCTGCAGCCGGGTGCTCACCGCGGCGGTGCCGGTCTTCCCCTGGGGCGATCTGAGCGCCCGGTGCTCCAACGGCAACGGCGTCCTCGATACCGAAGACCTGAACGGCGACACCGTCTTGGACGGCGATGGTCCCAACGAGAACGTTTTCCGCTACATCGTGAATCTCGCGGCGGACAGCTTCTACGTGCGCGACGGCGTGAGCACCGTTGACGGTCAGGGCCGCCGGGCCACCTGGAAGCTGTACCGGATCCCGCTCCGCCAGGCGAACGACACGATCAACACGCCGACGCTCCGGCTGGCCCAGCATCTCCGCATCACGCTCGCCACGCCGCCGGACGGCGGTCCGGATCATCCCGACATCGTGGCCCGGCTGGCCATGGCGCGGCTCCGCTTCGTGGGCTCCCCCTGGGTGCGCCGGTCGGAGACGCCGATCGCGGGGCTCACCGGCGCCCTCGGCCAGCCGCACGGCAGCGTCAGCACCTCGACCGTCTCCACCGAGAACCTGATCGACCTGGGCTATACCTCGCCGCCGGGCGTGTTCGACGACGTGGCCCACCGGGGCGGCGACCGGAACGCGCAGGGCACCCAGATCAACGAGCGGTCGCTCCGCGTGATCGGGCAGGACCTGCACCAGGGGGAACGCGCGGAGGCATACCTGCGCGTGCCCTCGGGGCCGCAGAACCTGCTCAACTACCGCACGCTTCGTGTCTGGATGCGGGGCCATGGGCCTGGCTGGGAAGAGGGCGATCTGCAGGCGTACCTCAAGGTCGGCAGCGACAACGACAACTTCTATCTCTATCGCGGGCCGGCGAAGTCGACCACGTGGGAGCCCGAGTTCACGATCGATCTCGAGACCTGGCGGCGGCTTCGGGCCGAGGTGGAGAACCGCTGGCTCACCGGCCAGGGTCCCTCGGGGGCCGCGGAGTGCGGCACGGAGGAGCCCGAGGCGTACGTGGCGTGCGAGGGGCCGTACCTGGTGCACGTCCGGGACCCCGGGGTCAACCCGCCGAACCTCGCGGCGGTGCAGGAGATCTCCGCCGGCATCTACCGGGTCGCGGAGACCGTCACCACCTCGTCGGTCGAGCTCTGGGTGGACGACATCCGGCTCAGCGAGCCGGTCTCCGCCACCGGCACGGCGGCCTCGGTCGATGCACGGCTCACCGCGTCCAACGTCGGCACCTTCACGATGTCCTACATCCGGCAGAACGGGCAGTTCCGTCAGATCAACCAGGACCCGACATACCTCGGCAAGGGTGCGCTGCAGCTCTCGAGCAGCCTGCGGCTCGAAAAGTTTCTGCCCGCCTCGCTCGGACTTGCGATTCCGTTCACGATCAACCACGCGCGCACCGGCATCAGCCCCGAGCTCCTCACGGGCACCGACATCCGGGGCGACGCGCTGTCGGGCCTCCGAACGCCGGAGAACAGCAGCACCAGCTTCAGCCTGGCCATTCGGAGGAGCCAGGCGGGGAAGAGCTGGGTGGCGCGCGGGCTGCTCGATCCGCTTTCGATGTCGGCGAGCATGACCAACGGCCACGCCGCCACCGAGCTGTCGGAGGCGAGCTCGAGCAACTACACCGTCAATCTCAACTACCTGCTCCAGATGCGGCGCCACGGCTTCCGCCTGCCGCTTGGCGGGCTGGTCGGCATCCTGCCGGACTTCCTGCGGGAGAGCGAGATCGGCAAGAGCCTGACGCACGCCACCCTGAGCCTCGCGCCGACCCGGATCTCGTTCACGAGCGGACTCACCCGCGATCAGGCGGAGGCCACGGCGTTCCGTTTTCCGGTGGCGCGGAGCGACGACCAGGCGCTCCAGCCCACGCTCGCGCTCAATCACTTGTGGCGGAACGCGGCCGGCCTCACTTGGCAGCCGCTGGGCATGCTCTCGCTCAGCAGCGACCTGACCAGCACCCGCGATCTCCGGGTCTATCCCGATTCGCTCCCGATCGGCCGGCTGGCGTACAGCGAGCGGCGGTTCCTGGCCGGTATCCCTGTGGGCGTCGAGCGCGACCGGTCGCTGACGACCGCGCTCTCGCTCACGCCGGCGCTCACGGCGTGGCTCCGGCCGAGGTTCCTCAGCAGCAGCAACTTCGTGCTGTCGCGCATGCTGTCGAGCCGGGACCCGGTGCGCGTGGAGGAGGACAGCGGCGCGTTCGTGCTGCCGCAGACGCTCAACAATTCGCGGACGAACGAGCTCGGCGCCGCGTTCGATGTCTCCGGCTTCCTGCGGCAGATCGTGGGTGACAGCAGCACGGTGGGCCGGGCGGTAGCCCGCATCCGGCCGCTCGACGCGAGCACACGGATCACCAGGGGCTCGACGTTCGATCTCAGCGCCTTCGACCCCGCCATCAAGTACCAGCTCGCGCTCGGTGGGCTCGAAGGGGGATTCCTGAGCCAGGAGGGCGCCCCCGCGCGCGGGGTCTCCGAGGCCCGGACCGCCACGGTCTCGAGCGGCGCCGATCTGCCGTTCGGCATCACCTTCACCCTGTCCCACGCGCTCACCCGGACCACGCGCCTCCAGCGCGTGGGGGAAGGCTTCGTGGAGACGGAAACCAAGCAGCGCGAGTTCCCGGTGGGGAACGTCCGCTGGAGCCACACCTTCCCCAAGGGCCCGTTCTCCATCCTGGCCCTCGGCACGACCTTCCGCCGGCGCGAGGGCAGCTCGGTGCAGGCCAGCCGGAGCGGCCCGCCGGCCTTGACCTCGATCTCGTCCTCCTCCTTCGTGCCCGACCTGCAGATCGGGCTGCGCAACGGGATCAGCATGACGCTGGGGCTCAACCGGACCAACCAGTCGAACCTGTCGAACGGGAACGAGACCCTGCTCGACCAGAACGACGTGACCGGCGCGCTCAACTACGCCTTCCGGCTGCCGCGCTCGATCAGCCGGGCGCGGAAGCCGCTGCGGAGCTCGCTGTCCTATCTGCAGACGGCGGCCAAGACCTGTCTCAGCCAGGGCGCGGCGCCCGAGTGCGAGGTGATCTCCGACGTCCGCCGTCAGGAGGTCCGCGCCGGCGTGGACACCGACCTGCTGCAGACCCTGAGCGGCGGCCTGCAGCTCGACTACTCAGTCACCGACTCGCGCCATCTGAGCCGGCGAACCTCGCAGATCTCGGTGATCGCGTCGTTTCAGCTCTCGCTGTTCGCGGGGGACTATAGGTAGGACGGAAAGGCGGAAGGACGGAAAGGGGTGCGGAGGCCGGCTGGCGTATCGCTACCGCTATTCGTCCTTCCGTCTTTCCGTGCTTCCGGCTTCCCCCTGTTACCTTCCTGCCCATGCGCCGCATTGCGTTGCTGGCTTTCATCCTGGTCGCCGGGTGCCACGACCGGACTTCTCACGCCCGCGAGTTCGCGGGAACCGCCGCCTTCCACTACATCGAGACCCAGGTCGGGTTCGGGCCGCGGATTCCGGGGACCGAGGCACACCGGCGCGCCGCCGCCTGGCTCGACAGTCTGCTTCGGCAGCGGGCGGACACGGTGGTCGTGCAGGCGTGGACCCATGTGACCGCGAAGGGCGACTCGCTTCCGCTCACCAACTTCATCGCCCGCTTCAAGCCGGGCGCGGCCAAGCGCATCCTGTTCCTGGCGCACTGGGACAGCCGGCCCACGGCCGACGGGCCGGCCTCGACGCGACTCGACCAAGCCGGTGCCCGGCGCGAACGACGGCGGCTCCGGGGTCGCGGTGCTGCTGGGCGTGGCGGACGTGCTCAAGCGCGCACCCCCGTCGGTCGGCGTGGATCTGCTGTTCGTGGATGGCGAGGACTATGGCGACTTCACCAACGCCCCCAATGACGTGCTGATCGGGTCGCGCTACTACGCGACACATCCGGTGGCGGGACCGCAGCCGCTCTACGCCGTGCTCTTCGATCTCGTGGCCGACAAGGACCTGCAGATCTTCGAGGAAGGCAACTCCCTGGTCGGCGCGCCCGAGGTGGTGGAGCTCGTCTGGGACACCGCCAAGGACCTCGGCTACGCCGGCACCTTCGTGGCCACCCCGAAGCACACGCTGATCGACGACCACCTCGAGCTCCAGAAGGTCGGCATCCGCGCCATCGATGTCGTGGACTTCGATTACCCCTCGTGGCACACCCCGGACGACACCATCGACAAGGTGAGCGCCGCGAGCCTCCAGATCGTCGGCGACGTGGCGGTGGCGCTGGTGCGGCGGGAGGAGTAGACGGAGACACGGGACGGACCTTGTTCTGCCGCCCGCTCTCGCTGATTTCGCCTCCTTCTCCTGCGCGGTCTCGCCTCTTCCTGTCTTCCATGTCCGCCGCCGAGCGCCGTGCGCTGTTGCTCCTCCTGTCATTGGCTCTTGTGGGTCAGGGAGTTCGGTGGTGGTTGACTCGTCCGGGAGAGGCGCCCGGGGAAGTGCAACTGCTTGCAGCGCTGCCGCCGCGCTCGCCGGCCGCCCACCGGGACAGCATCCTCGCACTGTCACGACCACTCGCGCCGGATGAGCGCATCGATGCCGATCGGGCGGGCGCGGAGGAGCTCGCGCGTCTGCCACGGGTGGGTCTGGCGCTCGCCAAGAGAATCGTGGCGGATCGCGAGGCCAACGGGCCCTTTGGCGGGCCGAACGGCCTCGACCGTGTCCCCGGTGTGGGCCCGGGTCTGCTCGCCACCCTGGGCCCGCATCTCGCCTTCTCGGCGCCCGCCACCAGCGTCCACTGGGCCGCTGGTAACCCCCGATGGATCGCGCGCTCCGGCGGTTCCGGACGCGGTAGATCTCAATACAGCCGGTGTCTCGGAGTTTGACGCTCTGCCGGGAATCGGGATCGCGCGCGCACGCGCCATCCTCGCGTTTCGGGAGGCTAACGGCCCATTCCGTGCTGTGCAGGAATTGGCTCGGGTGCCGGGTTTTGGTCCGGCCGCCCTTGGCAGGTTGCAGGGACGTCTCCGGGTGAGCGGTCCTTGATCCCGCCGGTCCCGCGTCCAGCCACAATCCCCAACCACCCCAGATCCGGACTTCACTGGACCATGGCGACCGCGGCCGCCGGCAACAGCGACCGGCTCGGCGAAACCCTCCTGCGCGACGGTCTGCTCTCGCGCGAGCAGCTCGCTCAGGCGCTCGTGGAGCAGAAGGCCACGAAGCAGCGCCTGGGCTATGTCCTGGTCAAGCTCGGGCTGGTGCCGGAGCTCGAGATCACCAAGGTCCTCGCGCGCCAGTACCGGATGCCGGCGGTGGATCTGTCCCGGTTCGAGGTCGATCCCAAGATCCTCAAGCTGGTCCCCGCCGAGATGGCGACCAAGGGCATGGTGCTGCCGCTCAAGCGGGAAGGCCGGACGCTCACCGTCGCCATGGCCGACCCGAGCGACCACGGGCTGCTCGAAGACCTCAAGTTCATCACCCGGTTCGATCTCTTCCCGGTCATCGCCGGCGAGTACACGCTGCGCGCCCTGATCGAGAAGCACTACGAGGCGTCCGACCAGCAGCTCCAGAGCATCCTGAAGGACATGGAGGGCGGGCGAGGACGTCGAGGTCGTCGAGGAGCGAGGAGGACGAGACGGGCACCCAGGCGCAGATCGACGACGCGCCGGTCGTCAAGCTGATCAACGGGCTCCTGATCGACGCGGTGAAGCGGGGCGCCAGCGACATCCACATCGAGCCGTTCGAGCACGAGATCCGGGTGCGCTACCGGATCGACGGCGCGCTGCTCGAGATGATGAGGCCGCCGCTCAAGATGAAGGCGGCGCTCACCTCGCGCATCAAGATTCTCTCGCAGCTCAACATCGCCGAGCGCCGGGTGCCGCAGGACGGCCGGCTCAAGCTCAAGATGGGCAAGCCGGGTCATCGACTTCCGGGTCTCGACCCTCCCGGTACTGTTCGGCGAGAAGATCGTGCTCCGAATTCTGGACAAGGGCAACCTGACGCTCGACCTGACCAAGTTCGGCTTCGAGCCCAAGGCGGAGCAGGATCTGATGCGGGCCATCCTCAACCCGTACGGGATGGTGCTCGTCACCGGGCCGACCGGATCGGGCAAGACGACCACGCTTTACTCCTGGCTCTCCCGGATCAACACGATCGACACGAACATCATGACCGCGGAAGACCCGGTCGAGTACAATCTCATGGGGATCAACCAGGTCCTGGTGCGTACCGACATCGGGCTCACGTTCGCGGCCGCGCTCAAGGCGTTCCTCCGGCAGGACCCCAACATCATCATGATCGGCGAGATCCGCGATCTCGAGACCGGCGGGATCGCGATCAAGGCGGCGCTGACCGGCCACCTGGTGCTCTCGACGCTTCACACCAACGACGCGCCCAGCACGATCACCCGTATGATCGACATGGGCATCGAGGCATTCAACGTGGCCAGCGCCGTGAACCTGGTCGTGGCGCAGCGGCTGGTTCGCCGCATCTGCATGGAGTGCAAGGCCCCGCACACCTACAAGGACGAGGAGTTGCGGTCGCTGGGCACGGATCTTGACTCCGTCCGCAAGATCAATTCATGAAGGGGGTTGCGAGCCTGCAGCGACACCGGTTACAAGGGCCGGAGGGCCTGTACGAAGTCATGGCCCTCTAGCCGGAACTGCGACACATGATCTTGCGCGGCGCATCGGTTGCAGAGCTACGCGACCAGGCCGTGGCGGAGGGAATCTCACCTGCGCATGGATGGGATGAAGAAGCTGGAGCGGGGCGTCACCACCCTCGAAGAAGTGGTCAAGGAGGTCTGGCCGGCGCTCACGGGTCGACCTGCACGACCGGTTGCGAACCGGCGATCCCGGGCATGACTCGCACGTGAGCGAGGAGGGAGGGCCTGCATCCAGCAGTCGTGTGGCCACGGCGTATGCCCGGCTGGTCGTCGCGCTGCGCTGGCCGATCCTCGCCGCCTGGGCCGTCGCAGCGGTCTACGTCGCCCTGAACGTTGCGGCGCCGACATCCTCGCCGGGCGACCTCGTCTCGCTCGTCCCCAAGCATGCGCCCGCGCTCGAGGCGGCGCGGCGCGCGGCGAGCGCGTTCGACGTGCCGTTCGGAGCGGAGGTGTCAGTCGTCGAGCGGGATCCACACGGGCTCTCCGTGCAGGAGCAGCGGCGCGCGGTGGGGCAGGCGCTCGCGATCGACCGGCCCTCCGACGGGAGCGACCCGCCGTTCGTGGTGCTCCCGGTCACGAACACGGCGGGCGCGGTCCCCGGGTCGCGCGAGTCCTCGACGGCAGTGATCAGTTACTTCCAATTCCCGCCGGCGACCTCGCTCTCCGGCCGCATGGAGGCCGTCGGCCGGTACATGGCCGACGCCCGCCTGGGCGGGCGCGCCGGTGGTGGGCCGCACCGGGATCCTGCCCGCGCAGCTGCACGAGGGGACG
>CAWHQC010000030.1:0-202000 GCA_963831425.1 uncultured Gemmatimonadales bacterium
GTTGCGTAAGCAGCGCCGCGGCCGCGGACCGCGTCCCTAGGAGTGCACCGCTTGGCAAAACCTCAGTCAGATCGTTGGTCGATCGCCGTCTGGCCGACGTCACGCCGAATCTAGGGAAGCCGACGAGGTGGCCGTCGTCCCGGTCTACGGCACCCCATCCTGGGACACCACAAACAACAAGAGCGATCCGAGCGTGTCAGCGGTCCATGGGCGGAAGGTGCCTATCAGCACTCGTCCCACTCGCCCGACCCGCAGGCGGACTCGGCCGAAACAGGGTGGACAGTCCATGTGCCGGTCCATAGGTTAGCCATTCTTGGCCGATGCGGCTCGGATCGCCGGTCGGCTCCCACCTTCGAACCCTCGGACCAAGAGGTCATGCCGGAAGCGAAACGTCCCCTGCATTTGCCGGCAGCGACACCGGAGTCCGAGTCGGTCGAGCTGGTGGATCGATAGCGGCCTCGGGGCGATCATGCCCATTCACCGGGGCAGAACGAGGGCCGCGGGTGGCGCGCCATTTTTTGCTCAGGGCAGGCGCAAGACAAGGCAGGGGAACTGGCAAACCGGTAATGCGGTGCCGTTGCGGGGTGGGAACCCAGCAGCCTAGAGCACGTGCACACGCTTGCTATCCTTCTCGCAAGTTGCGCTCTCTTGGCCACGTTGGAACCGCGATGCCCAGGTGCGGCATTGAACTTGGCGATCGTCTCAGCCCTGATCGAGAAGATTGAGAGTCTCCCCATCGCTTGACGCTGAGGGGAGAGGTTGCCGGTCTGGGCCGTGGCGCCTGGGCGACTTGCCGGGGCCTCCGTGTCGTGGTTCCTGTGCCACAATCGAGTACCGCAGCCGATCGCCAAGTAGCTCACGCGCCATAACGCTGGTCCCTGGACCAGGGACGTATATGTGACCACCCCGCCGACCCGGTTCAAGTTACCGTCGCCTCTGATCCCTTTGGTCTCGCCGGATGGTCGGCCCACTCGAGACGCCGGTCCCGAGGCTACCTGGGGTTTGCTCGTCCGCAACAAGTGGCTCATTGCGGCGTGCGCCGCCGTGCTCACGCTGGCCGTAGCGCTGTACACGTACTGGCAGACGCCCGTTTTCTCCGGGGTAGCCTCGCTTCAACTTCAGGATCGGCAGCCAAACCTTCCCGACATTTATCGGACTGCCTCGACTGGCGGTTGCCGGGAGCGAAATCGCAACCGAGCTGCAGGTGCTGGGCAGCCGGGCGCTGAAGGAGGATGCCGCCGCCACCCTAAGCCTGCAGTTGCGTGTCTTCGAGCCACGCAGAGTCGCTCGAGCTGAACTGCTTAGCGACGTCCAGGTTATCGGCCGATGCGCCCGTCAACGAATACCGGCTGGTGCGTAGGGCGGATGGCCGCTTCGAAGTGTTCATTGCGGACAGCCTCCGGGAGGTCGCGGTCAGCGTCCCGGGTCAAAGGGTGAGTCTCCCAGGTGTCAGCTTCGTCCTGCTGCCAGCCGCTCGGCGATACAGCAGGTCGTGAGAATGGAGTCTCATCGCTCTCCAGCGCGGTGGACGCCCTGGCAGCCCTTTCAGTCGATCAGCCCGACCACAACGCCAATATTCTGACGCTGAGCTACAGCGATGCCGACTCCCTAATAGCCCGGCAGGTGCCGAATACCATTTTGGCCCGGTATATGGTCCGTCGGAAGCATGCGGAGAAATCAGAAGCGGGGAGTACCGCCGGGTTCTTAAGGGACCAGCTTCAGCGGGTCGCGGCACAGCTTGCGGACGCGGAGGAGGAATTTCGCCGGTATCGGGAACAGGAACAGGTGCTCGATCCGACGGTTCAGACCAGCGGGGAAGTGTCGCGTCTCATTTCGAAGGAGTCCGAACGGAGCTCGCTGGAGGCCGAGCGGAGTGCACTCCAGAAGAGCCTCGCAGAGATCGACAGCGCCCAGGGCGGCCGGGAGGTCCGTCTCCGTACCGCCGGCTGATCGGCTTGCCCTTTCTCCTTCGCAACGAGGCGGCGTCCTCGCTCCTCAACGCCCTCGTCGCTGCCGGAAAACGACAAAGCCGCTCACGTCTCGGCCACCGCTGCGGACCCTGATGTGCAAGTCCTCAACGCAAAGATCGCCGATCTCGAGGAGCAGCTTCACTCGATAACTACAACCTATCTTCAGGGCCTCGGCAACCAAGTCGAAGCACTCGACGCGTCGCTCGCCGGATTCGGACGGGAGTTGAACTCGATTCCAGGGAAGCAGCTCGCGTATGGGCGGCTCGAGCGGAATGTGAAAGGCCTGGAGTCCGTCTACGAGCTCCTCCAGACCCGATTGAACGAGGCGGAGATTGCCGAGGCCGTCGAAGATGCGAGCGTGCAGGTGGTCGACTCGGCAGTGACACCACTCGGGCCGAGTAGTCCACAGCCGCTCATCAATCTCGCAGCCGGGCTGGCAGTCGGCCTCATGCTTCGGAATAGCTGTGGCATGCGTGCGAGAATTCCGGGATCGGTCGGTACATTCACGACACGACGTCCAGTTGGCCACTGGGATCCCGGTCCTTGGATTGATTCCGCGGCTTCCGCGGGCTCGCGGACGGATCCCGCTGATCATGGGATGGCAGCGGCTCAAGAACGGCCGCTCCAGGAACCCGGCTGGCCGGCCAGGGCAATCGCCAACTCGGCAGAACTATGCGTTCCTCGGGACGCCGCGCTCGCTCGAAGGGCCGACCGTGTTGGGAACGGAGATCACAACGGTGTCTCGTCGACCGTGGAGCTCGCAAGTTCCCAGTGGACGAACGTCGTGTCGGAGGCGTACAGCCTGCTGCTGACGAACGTCACGTTCGCTCGTAGTACGCCGCCGAAGACCGTGGTCATTACGAGTCCGCTTGCGGAGGACGGCAAGACCACGTGCGCGGTGAATCTGGCGATAACCCTCGCACTGCGCGGCGGCAGGGCACTTCTGATCGACGCGGATCTCCGGCGGGGCGTCGTCCATCGCGCCCTAGGCGTCGAGCGGCCCCTGGCCTCTCGGAGGTTCTTTCGGAACGTCTGCCATTTGCCGAGGCCGTTCGGAAGATCGGGGTCTCCGGCAGGGTGCATCGCTGCACTTCCTGACCACCGGGTCGATTCCCGCCAATCCGGCGGTCCTTCTCCAGTCGCCGGCCTATCCCGAACTCCTCAAGCAGTTGAAGGACGAGTACGACATGGTGATCATCGACTCACCCCGGCGAATATCATCAGTGACGCTTCCATTCTGGGCCTGAACGCGGACGTAGCGTTGGTCGTGGCACGGTCGGGCATGACCGAATCGGCGTCTCTTGCGTACGCGGTTGAGCAGCTCACCAGGTTGGGGGTGCCGGTCCTCGGAGTCGTGCTGAACGATATCGACTTTGACAAGGACGCTGCGTACGATGCGTCCTACCGCTCTCACGGTGCGCGGGAATACCTGAGTGCCTCGACGAAATGCTGATGACTCCCCGGATTCTCCCTGCTGACACAGGGCTGGCCACTTCCGCTTCCGGGGGCGTTGCTCCGCCCTTGACCGAGGCGAGCGCGCACCCGAACCCAACCTCGAGAAGGGGGTGTCGACACCTGTGGCGCCGCTCTCGCCACGGAGCCCGCTGCCCGGAAGGCCGCGACGCGTCCGGCGCAGCGGTGCGCTCCCGGAGGTCCATCTGCGGATTCGGCTGTTCCGCACGACGGACATCGCCGTCCTTTTGGCGACGCTGGTGCTGGTGTTCGTGGTGACCAATGTCCGCGCCATGCCCGACGGAATGCAGGCATTCCTGGGAATTCGCATCACGGTCAAGAATCTGCTCCTGCTGTCCGCCTTCACCCTCGCATGGCCGTTGCTGAGCCTGCTTACGCGCCTCTACGATCCGCGTACCATTCGCAATCGGCGCAGAGAGGCGCTCTTAGTCGTCCTCACGTGCGGGCTCCTGAGCGCAGTCGCGCTGGCATTCCCCACGATCAGTGTGACCGGTGCGTTCACGTACTCTGCCGTGCTCTACTTCGGCATCGCCAGCTCGCTCGGAATCGTGGTGTCCAGGAACATCATTCGGGCCGTGGTCCCTGTCACCCAGTCCGGCGGGACGCGCGACGCGGTGATCATCGGGACGGGTCCACGCGCACAACGACTATACGAGGAACTGGATCTCTCCCGGAGCGGCGAGTACAACATCGTCGGTTTCGTGGATACCGCTGACCGGGTGCTAACCGGTGACCTGGTAGGGACGAGACTCGGGGACTTGGACGATCTCGAAACGATTCTCATGCACAACGCACTTGACGAGGTCCTGATCGCGCTCCCCATCAAGTCCCGATACGCCGACATACAGCGTGTCCTGGAGAGTTGCCAGCGCGTCGGGGTGCGGGCGAGGTTCGTGGTCGACCTGTTCGAAACGACACGCTGCGTTGGCGCGCTGGACGATGATCAAGTCTCCGTCGTGGCCGCACCCCGCTCGCCTGAAGGGTGGCGCCTGGTGGCCAAGCGCTGCATCGATCTCTTGGGAGCGTCGGTCGGGCTGCTTATCCTCTCGCCAGTGCTTCTGGCTGCAGGCGCAGCGATCAAGCTGACGAGCCCCGGACCCGTACTTTTCACGCAGATCCGATACGGACTGAACCGACGTCGGTTCAAGATGTATAAGTTGCGCACCATGATCGCCGATGCCGACGCGCTCCAAACGGACCTGGAGGATCGCAACGAGGCGACCGGCCCCGTATTCAAGATTCAGGATGATCCCCGAATCACGACCGTCGGCAAGTGGTTGCGCCGGACGTCCATTGATGAATTGCCGCAGTTGTTCAACGTGCTCGGCGGTCAGATGTCCCTGGTTGGGCCGCGACCCCTTCCCGTTCGGGACGTGCACCGTTTTGCCGAGGCGGCGCTTATGCGGCGATTCAGCGTTCGGCCCGGCCTCACCTGCCTGTGGCAAATCAGCGGTCGCAGCACTCTGACGTTCGACGACTGGATCAGGCTCGACCTCCAGTACATCGATGAGTGGTCGATGCGCTTAGACGTGGGAATACTGCTTCGGACGCTCCCTGCCGTGGTCAGGGCCGTCGGGGCCTCCTAGGAGAGCTCGCTCCGAGGCTGACGCGAGGGCGAGGGTCGTGAGTCTGTCCCGTGGGCAAGCGGAAAGGCGGAGTGCGGAATGTCAGGCCGACAGACGCGCGTGCTGGTCACCGGGGCCGGCGGGTTCATTGGCCACCACCTGACGAAGTACCTCAAGCAGCGGGATTACTGGGTTCGGGGTGTCGACCTCAAGGAGCCGGAATTCGACCGGACGCTGGCCGACGAGTTTCAGCTCCTGGACCTTCGACGCTGGGAGCACACTCTCGAGGCCACGCGGGGCATCGACGAGGTCTACAACCTCGCCGCCAACATGGGCGGCATCGGCTTCATCGAGCAGCAACAAGGCCGATGATCATGCACGACAACGTGCTGATCAACATGCACATGCTCGAGGCCGCCCGGCAGCAGCGGCGTCAGCCGCTACCTGTACACCTCGTCCGCCTGCATCTATCCCGGGCTACCTCCAGCAGTCGCGCCGACGTGACGCCGCTCAAGGAGGAGGACGCCTATCCGGCCGATCCCGAGGACGGCTACGGCTGGGAGAAGCTGTATCACCGAGCGCCAGTGCCGGCACTACTGCGAGGACTTCGGGCTCGAAACCCGCGTGGTCCGGTTCCACAACATCTTCGGCCCGCTGGGCACCTACGACGGCGGCCGCGAGAAGTCGCCCGCGGCGATCTGCCGCAAGATCGCCCTGGCCGACGACGGCGACGAGATCGAGGTCTGGGGCGACGGCAGCAGACGCGCTCCTACTGCTACATCGACGACTGCGTCGAAGGCATCTACCGGCTGATGCGGTCGGACTACCGCGAGCCGCTCAACCTCGGTCAGGATCGGCTGATCACGATCAACGAGCTGGTCGACATGGTGGCGGGGATCGCCGGCAAGCGCATCGGCAAGCGGCACAATCTGACGGCGCCGCAGGGCGTCCGCGGGCGGAACAGCGACAACACTCGGCTGCGCCAGGTGCTCGGCTGGGAGCCCGCCGTGAGCCTCGAGGATGGGCTGGCCGAGACGTACCAATGGATTGCGCGGCAGGTCGGTGCCACGGTCGAGCCGTCCGCCACGTCGGCGCTCGCGTCCTCGTGAGCCGTGCCGGGTCCTGAGTTGAGTGCACAGCTCGCGGGCGTGGCTGTGCCGACGCGCGAAGATCGCGTTAACATTCTCGGCGTGGGTGTGTGCCCGGTAAGTCAAGCGGCCGCACTCGCCAGGATTGACCGCTGGATCGCGAACAGCGACCGACAGTACGTCTGCGTGAGTGGCATCCACGGCGTGATGGAAAGCCAGCGGGACGATGGTCTGCGCGCCATTCACAACGCCGCGGGCATGGTCGTTCCCGACGGGATGCCGCTGGTCTGGCTGAGCAGGCTCTGGGGCCGGGGCGGGGTCGAGCGCGTGTATGGACCGGACCTAATGCTCGCCTGCTGCGGCCGCTCGCTCACGGCCGGCTACCGGCATTATTTCTACGGCGGGGGACCGCGCGTTCCAGACCTGCTGGTGGCGCGTCTCAAGGCCCGCTTTCCCGGTCTCGTCGTCGCCGGCGGCTATTCTCCGCCGTTCCGGCCGCTCACGCCGGAGGAAGATGTCGAGGTGATCCGGCGGATCAACGCTGCGCGCCCGGACATCGTCTGGGTCGGGCTGAGCACGCCGAAGCAGGAACGCTGGATGGCGGAGCACCGCGATCGCGTCGACGCGCCAGTGTTCATCGGAGTTGGTGCGGCCTTTGATTTCCACGCGGGTCTCAAGCGGCAGGCGCCACGCTGGATGCAACGCAGCGGTCTGGAATGGTTGTTTCGACTGCTGGCCGAACCGCGCCGCCTGTGGCGGCGCTACCTGCGCAACAATCCGCTGTTCGTCTGGAACGTGCTGCTCCAGGGACTCGGATTGCGACACTACGAACTCGACGAACGGACCGGCCGCGACTCGCGGTGACCTCGGCCGGGGTGCCATTGCGCGCCTTCGGCCACCTCCCAGCACGTAGAGAGTGAGACGTCGTCCATGACACAGCGCGTCGCGCCGACCCACACCGAGGGCAAGCCACTCACCGTCGCCATTCTCGGAGCGGGAGGGTTCATCGGGTCTCACATGGTGGAGCACCTGCTTGCCGCCGGGCGGTACACGATCGTCGGCATCGACGTGACCCCGGAAAAGCTCGAGGGCATCGCCGGTCCGGCCTTCACCTTTCACGAGGCCGACGTTCGGCGCGCCCCCGCGCTGCTCGAGCAGGTGATACGCGAAGCGGACGTCGTGGTGGACCTGATCGCCTATGCGAACCCGAGCATCTACGTTACCGAGCCACTCGAGGTGTTCGAGCTGAATTTCCTGCAGAACCTGGAGATCGCGAAGCTGTGCATTGCGCACCGCAAGCGGCTGATCCAGTACTCCTCAGCCGAGGTGTACGGCAAGACCAGCGAGGGGACCGCCTACGTCGAAGACGCGACCGATGGCGTCTTCGGGCCGATCCACAAGCAGCGCTGGATCTACGCCACAGGGAAGATGCTGCTCGAGCGGGTGCTCTACGCGCACGGCGGTCGCCGGCAACCTCGAGTTCACCATCATCCGGCCGTTCAATTTCATCGGCAGCCGGATCGATTACCTCGTGCCGGCCAACGCGATCGGCGGCCCGCGGGTGTTTCCGCACTTCATTTCGGCGCTGCTGACTGGCGGGCCGATGCGCCTGGTGGACGGCGGCCACGTGCGTCGGGCCTTCATGCACATCGACGATGCGAACCGCGCCTTCCAGACGATCCTGGACGCCCGCGAGCGCGCGCGGAACCAAATCTTCAACGTCGGGAATCCCGAGAACGATCTGACCATCCGCGAGATCTCGCCGACCTCATGATGCGAGCTGTACGAGGAACTGACCGGCGAACAGCCCGAGGTCGGACTTGGTGGAGATCGGCGGCGAGGAATTCTACGGCATCGGCTACGAGGACTCTAGCCGTCTGCCCCCGGACGTCACCAAGCTGAGGTCGCTGGGCTGGGCCCCTCGGCACGACGTCCGCTCCACTTTTCGCGACGCGATGGCGTTCTACCTTGCTGGATTTCGCGCGGGCCGATTGCTCCCGGTTTCACTGGGCAACCCCGAACTTGTTCGCGCGGGGGGCGAGACGGGCCCACACAACGGAGTCCTGTGATCGGCTGCCACGGCCGACGTGAGTCTGGCCGGGCCGTCTACGTCTGATTATGACCATCCTCGGCCAGTTCCAACACGGCGGCCACTCTCCCGCGCGGTCAGCTTGGGGCTGGTGGCTGGCGCCCGTGGCTGTCGGCGCCGCCTGCTTCGCACTGGGTCACGTCGTGGCCGGCCAGCCCTTGATTGCGGTGGTCTACGTTAGCGGGGCTGACGATCGTTCTGGCGGCTACTCAGCCGGATCTCATTGCGCAGCTATATCTCATCCCATCGGGCCTCCTGGCTGTTCGGGTACGCGTACTTCGGCCTGCGCCTTCGCGCACATCGGTGTTCCACCAGTCTTTGTCGGTGAAGCGGTGCCTCGGCCTGGGCCTGCTCACCCTGGCTAACCAGTACCCACCGTTGGGCAGCCTTCCGATCGCCGATCGCCTGGGCGTACCTGCTCTTCGCGACTTGGGGATGGCCCGGCCATCCTATTCCTGCCGATTTACGGCCTTGACGTCCTACGTGACAGCGTCACCTGGGGCTACGGCATCTTTGCGCTGTCGGTCCCGCCGTCGGTTCCGCGTTCACCGGATTCGGGGCTTCCTCACATACTATGCGCGTTGGATGCCGGTACTTCTGCTCGGGATCCCCGTGGGTCTGATCGGCGATCAGCTGTTCAGGCACCTGCTACCTCAGGCGCCCGGCGGCGGTGAACCGATGACTCTTGTTAAACCAGGTGAAGCCGGTGTGCACCTGGCCGGCGCTGTCATACGTTCCTTTTGCTCGGGTCGCATGGGTGCCGGGTGTTCCGGGCGCGGCGCGGTCTGCTCGGGGGGAGTGGTCTTGGGGCCTCTATGTGGACTGGCGTTCATTGTGATCGGCGTGCTGGGGCGTGGAGGCGCGGTTGCTGCGTTCCTGGGCATTGGTCTCGTGCTAGTGATCCGGCCGCCGGCGGCGCTCCCCAAGGCCTTGCTTGTGGGAGCCACGGGGATTGTGGCCGTGCAAGCGCTGCTAAGCGACCATTTTCACGCATCCGAGCTCGGCCGGCGGGATTCATCAGCATATCAGCTAGGCAGCAATCCGTCGAGCATCGTGGGCGATGCGCCAGCTGACGAACAGCGCCTAGAGGACACCCGCGACTGGGCTCCGCTGGTGGACGCACATCATCGACTACACGATCTACGGGCCGTATTCTGGACCGTAAAGGGCTTCGGGATTAATCTCGCCAAGCGATGATGGTGTGCCGGTACGGAAGGACGCCGAGCTGCGGAGCCCGCACAGGGACACTTGTCCGTGCTGGCGCGCATGGGGGTGCCAGGTGAGGTTCTGTGGATGGTTCTCCAGGTCACCTTCGGGCTAAGCATGCTGGCGGGCTATCTGCGGGCGCACCGTGTCAGGTCAGGAGTTGCTGGCTCGGCTTGAGCTGTGGTACTGGCTTATTGGCTCGCGTCGCTCACCGAGATCAGCTTCGCCGTGTACCTGGAAAGCCCACCAGGGGGGATTTGGTTTTGGACATCGCGGGTTCGGCATGTCACTGCTTCTGGCTCAGCGCCAAACACTGGAGGCGGAGCCTCGCCCACAGGCGCCTGCCTTGACGAGGCTTCGCGAAGCTGCTGCTCGTCCATAACTACTATCAGCAGCGCGGGCCGGCGAGGACGTCGTGTTTGAGGCGGAGGCCGACTGCTCGAAAGTCGCGGGCACCGTGTTGTTCGATACACGGCTCACAACCAGATATCGCCAGCCGTTCGTCCCTTCGGACCGGTGCGAAGGCGCTCTGGAGCGCAACCGCCTTTCGGGAAGTGCGTGCACTCGTCGAGCGCGAGCGTCCGGCAATTCTACACGTGCACAACACGGTGCCCATCATCTCGCCGGCTGTGGACAATCCAGCCGGCGTGCCTGTGTGCCGGTGGTTCAGACCCTTCACAACTATCGACTAGTGTGTCCTAGCGCAATCCTCTTCCGCGATGGGCAAGTCTGCCAGGCGTGCCTGGATCGTTCGATTCCGGTTCCGGGTATCCGGCACGCCTGGCTACCGTGAAAGCCGACTCGCAACCGGTACCATCGCCGCGGTCACCATCATGCACCGGCTGGCCGGGACGTGGAGCGGAGTTGTAGATGCGTTCGTCGCCTTGACAAGCTTCGCGCGCGACAAGTTCATCGAGGGCGGCCTGCCGGCGCAAAGATCGTCGTCAAGCCGAACTTCGCTCCAGATCCAGGCGTCACTGCAGGCGAGGGCCGACTACGCGTTTTTGTGGGGCGTCTCCGGCGGAGAAGGGGATCGAGACCCTCCTCGAGGCCTGGCGGCGACTTGCTGGCAGGATTCGACTCAAGGTGATCGGAGATGGACCCGGCGCCGAGGAAGTCTCGGAAGCCGCGCGAGCCGGCTTCGGAGTCGAGTTCGAGGGCCGCCGGAGTCCCGAGGAGGTCGTCCAGGCGATGGCTAGAGCCAAGTTCCTGGTCTTCCCTTCGGTCTGGTACGAGACCTTCGGCCTGGCCATTATCGAAGCCTACGCAGTCGGAATTCCCGTCCTTGCTAGCAATCTCGGTGCCATGTCGGAGCTGGTGCATCATGAGCAGACCGGCTTGCACTTCCGTCCTGGGGACTCCCAGCATCTGGCTGAACAAGTCACATGGGCACTGGCCTACCCCGATGCGATGCGCGCGATGGGACTAAACGCCCGCCTGGAGTACGAGGCGAAGTACACACCCGAGCGAAATTACGAACTCCTGCTCGATATCTACCGTCGGGTGGCGCGATCATATAACGGCAGCAGTCGAGCGACAGCGATCGCGGCGGCCCGATCGCACGGTTCGTAAGCGCTCCTGGAGGCGCGAGGCTCCCGCGAGTCGGTGCCAAGACCGTCTCGCACGTCTGATTGTCGAGCGAAAAGTGTGGTGCGGCGTACTGCCGAGCGCTTCCAACCCTGTTGCGCGCAGGAAGTGCCTGCACCTAACCCGGAATGAGAGCGAGTCTGCCCTCCCCATGACGATGCCAAGCTTTTTGATGATCGGAGCCGCCAAGTCAGGAACCTCGGCCATCTACGCGTATCTCGAGCAACACCCTGATATCTTCACATGCGATGTCAAGGAGACAGGCTTTTTTGCATTCGAGGGAAGCTCTCCAAATTTTCGTGGACCAGGCGATCGTATCATGAATCGCTGGTTTGTTACGGATCTCGAGAAGTACCGAAGTCTCTTCCGCGGCTCGCAGAGCCATCGGGCGGTTGGCGAATCCTCCGATCTCTATCTGTACTATCCAGAGGCTGCTTCGCGAATCAGGCGGTACATTCCCGACGCCAAGCTGATCGCGGTCCTTCGCAATCCGGTGGATCGGGCCTACTCGGGGTACCGGTTTCTTGTGCGCGACGGTCGAGAGCCGCTTCCGACTTTCGAGGCAGCTGTGGAGGCGGAAACGTGCCGCATCGCGGCCGACTGGCTGCCGATCTGGCATCACACGATGCGTGGCTACTATTACCGGCAGCTGAAGCACTACTTTGATGTGTTCGACCGGAGCCAGCTGCAGATTCACCTGTATGACGATTTCGTGGCTGATCCCCTCGGCGTCATGCAGGAGATCTTCCGGTTCGTGGGCGTAGACGTCTCCTTCGTCCCGGATATGTCGGTTCGACACAACGTTTCTGGCACGCCACGTTCTCGGCTGCTCCACGCGGTGCTCGCCCGTCCCAACGCGGTAAAGGACTTTGCCAAGACTTTCATGCCCCAACGGATGCGAGGGCACCTCCGTCGGACGCGTGCAATTCTGATGGAGCGCAATACGATTCCGGGGGAGCCAAAGCTTGCCAGCCAGACCCGCCGCGCACTGACGGCTCGCTTTCAGGAGGATATCCGGCAACTTTCCCAGCTGCTGGGGCGGGATCTCTCCCGATGGCTGGATGCGTGAATCTCCGCTGAGCGAAGCCGTCGCACAAACTCCCTCTATCCGCCGGCACTTCCGTGCTTGATCGCTCGCTATGACTCTGCCCAGCTTTATCTTGATTGGGGCCGCGAAGGCGGGCACCTCATCAGTATATTCCTACCTCGCCCAGCACCCTGACGTTTTCATGTGCACTCCGAAGGAGCCAAATTTCTTTGCCTTCGAAGGGCAGCGGCTGAACTTTGCTGGCCCTGGCGACGTCATTATCAATCGCGCTTCGATCACGACGCTGGATTCCTATGAGGCTTGCTTTCGGTCAGCCTCCGGCAAGCTGGCGCGCGGCGAGGCATCCACACTTTACCTTTACGATCCGCACGCCGCAGCCTGCATCCGGCGCTACGTTCCTGATGTGAAGCTGATCGCAATTCTACGCGATCCTGCTGAGCGTGCATACTCCAGTTACCTCCACCTGGTTCGTGATGGACGGGAACCGCTGCCGACATTCGAGGCGGCTCTACTCGCCGAGGAGTCCCGAATCATCGCCAATTGGGAGCACCTGTGGCACTATAAGAGTCTTGGATTCTACGCACGCCAGCTTCAACGATACTTCGACGTCTTTGATGTCGCGCAGTTGGCGGTGTACACCTACGACGAGTTCCAACGAGACCCGCTTCACGTATTGCGTCAGATTTTTGAATTTCTTGAGATACGGAGCGACTTCCAACCCAACCTGTCCATCCGCCACGAAGTTTCGGGAGTGGCGAGGTGGCCGCTGCTGAACAGCTTTATGAAGCGGCCCGGTATGTTGAAGTCAGTCGGAAAGCGCTTCGTGTCACGCCCATTGCGCGCTCGAGTGTATGCGGCGGTAATGAAACACAACATTGTTTCCCACCGCCCACCCTTGGCGCCTGAAACGCGCGCGGACTTGGTGACCGCTTATCGAGAGGAAATCGACCGACTTCAGACGATGATTGGCCGAGACCTCTCGGCGTGGCAATACTGTGCTCGGTAGAGCTGTAGGTCGATTGCGCTGTCCTGACGACACTTTGCGTGAGCCCGCGATACCGACGAGCTAAATTTGGGAGTGGCGGAGACGGTGGAGACACCCTCGTACAACGGCCGGCCTCGCGTGCTGGCGTTCGCGTATGCCTGTGAGCCAGGGCGTGGCTCCGAGCCCGGAGCTGGCTGGGAATTCTAAAGGCCCTTGCTGAATTTGCCGAGTGTGTCGTGCTGGTTGGCCCAGAGCACGTGGATGGCATTGAGCGATGGCATTCGCAGACAACTGATCCCTGGATTCGCTTTGTCCCGGTCGCGGAGCCGCGCTGGGGCGTGGTCTCGAAACGCCATCGTATCCCTTGGTTCGTGCTATACCTCGCGTGGCTACGACGTGCCCATCTCGTCGGCCAGCGTCTCCATCGTGCGGCGGCGTTCGATGTGCTATGTCACGTGACTTATTCCACTTACTGGCTGCCGACGCCAGCAACGCGCTACGGTGTGCCTTCGATATGGGGCCCTGTCGGGGGCGCGGTCACTACGCCGGTTCGACTCTGGCCTCTGCTCGGAATTCGCGGCATGGCTTCCGAGCTATTGGACCTGTTAGCGGTGAGAGCGCTCAGTCTGCTGCCCTCTACGCGGCGCACTTGGCGCGAAGCAACAGTCCGCTTGGTGCAGAACGAAGCTACCCGAGACCGGCTGCCGAGTTCTCTGCGTCCTACGGCGCGAATACTGAATCATGCATTGTTTGCGGACGTCCCAAGATCGTCACATTCGCAGTCAGGATCCCATTGCATCTTCCTCGGAGCGCTCGAATCGCGCAAAGGTGGACGGCTGGCGCTACGTGCGCTTGCATTCACACCAGAGGATGTCAGTCTCAAGATCGTGGGCGATGGGAAGGAGCGCGGGGCCTTGGAACGCATGGCGCACAGGCTGCGCCTCTCGCACCGGGTGGAGTTCCACGGAAGGGTGAGCCGAGCGGAGGCTTTGGACCTGCTCAGCCAGGCCGGAGCGGCGGTGTTCACAGGGCTGCGCGAAGAAGGCGGGATGGCCCTGGCAGAGGCGATGCTTCTGGGTGTGCCGGTAGTTGTGCTCGGGAATGGGGGTGCAAATACGGTGGCGGCTTCCGCGACCGATCCTTCCAGGGTGGCGTTAATTGTTCCAAGCAGCGTGGAAGCCACGGCTCAATCCATCGGAGAGGCCATGACACGATTTTGCCGAAGAACACACCGCCCAGAGGGGGGGTGCTGGATCAAGCCCGAGCGCGGCAGGCACTGCGGAATGCGTTCGACGAAGCTTTGGCTGGACGGTCTGGCAGCTCAGGGTGGGCCTCCCATCCGACAAGTCCCGTCCGGCCCGGGGTGAATGCGGCAGACACGGAGCGGCATGCTCGCCGGTTTATCGGTTGGCCACTAAAAGCGGCCGTTCCCGAGCCCTGAGCCTTTCGGGCTGGTCGCGGCCGCCTCCAGTATGGCTCAAAATGTCACCGATTGAACTGGCCGTCAGTGTCCTGTCCAAACGATTTCCAACTCGGCACCGACGCTGGACCGCCTTGCCAAGTAAATGGCTTATCACCCGCCGCTGCCAGGTAATAAGTATTGTGCTGGAATCGATTGTTTCTGCTGTTCCACACGCCCGCGTCTCCGGTACCCGAGGCGATACCCGACCGGCCGAGGGTGGTGGTAATGGTCACGGTGTTATCGTGCACGTACAGGTTTTTCAAATTCTTGGTGTAATCAACCCCGTTGACCACCCGGTTCTGCTGAATGGCTACGATCCCCTGCTTATTACCGGTCACGGTATTGCCGTAGACCTGCACGTTCGCCGAGGCGGACACGAGGATTCCCGCACCAACTAGCCAGTCCCGGGCGAAGCCGTTACGCCGCAAAGTATTGTTCCTGATGACTGCATCATAACTGATCTCATGCATGATTCCGGCACTCGCGTTGTCCTCGGACAGGTTGTTTTCGTAGAGGGCGTACCAATTCTGGATGTCAGTCCACAGGCCGAAGCCCCAGTTGTCATGCGCGTGATTGCCACGAACCACCAACCATCGCGTCAGGGTGAGCTTGGCTCCGCCCGCGGCGAAATCCATCTTGTACTTTTTCGTATAGTTGTTGTAAGCCAGCTCATTGCTCTCAATCAGCACGGAGTCCCCGTTGCCGGAAATCCCAAGCTGAAGGTTGTGATGGATGTTGTTTCTCAGCACCTTCGACTTGTGGCCCACCCGAACGCCGGCTGCGGCATTGTATCGAATTTCGCAGTCCTCGACGACCCAGCGCGACCCTTGCCCAGGATCACCAGGATGCTTGAGCGATCCCCCAATCTGAATGGCGCCCTGTTGCGCCGGAGTATTGTAGTGTTGAACGATCAATCCTTTGACCGTAACGTTTGTTGGATAGGGCTGGTACGTGCCGTTGAAGGCGTACTCGACCGTGTTTCCACCGTCGAGGACGGCACCGGCCTCTCCGATGAATGAGTTCCCTGACTTGGGTCTGACGGTCTGCTTGGAATAGGTCCCGCTCTTCAGCAGGAACTGGGTTCCCGCAGGGTAAGCGTTTACCTTGGCTTGGATGCTCTGCCCTGGCAAAATCGTCACCTGCGCGGTTCCCGAAGCTACGGAGGCGACCTGAACGGCTGGGTCCGCATCAGCCGCAGTCCCAACTCCCTCGGGGCCGGTCGATTCGTCGGAAGCAGCCGGCCGGAGTCACCAGGGCGAAGACCATCAGCCCAATACGGACGGGTGTCGAAACGGCCAATTCGAGGCGGGCAATGCGACGGGCGAGTTTGAAGCTGTAGGTCATGAGCCAACGGTCCATTCTTGTCTTAAGGTGTGAGGGGGGCGTGTCGGGACCTTGGCGCGGCGACAAGCACGCAACCGTCACGCGGCACGGCCGGGACGGCAGCACGCCGACTCGTAGAGTCGCAACGCGAGGGGCCGCAGGCACGCTGCCAGGGCCAAGGCGACAAGCAATTGTGAATGCGGTGTTAGCTGGGCCGGATGTGAGATCCCAGATCGCGATGGAATGGACGCCGAACGTGCGCCATCTCGTTACCGTTGGCTCGCGATGAGGCAAACATCAGCAGCCCGTCAAGCTTTGTCAAGCGGGCAGTCCGGAGGAGCCCGTGGCCCGACTATACGGTGTACGCTCGACTGAGCGTTTGGGTCGGTCAGGACCACCCAGGCCGACGCGCGAGCCTGTTTGCCGCGGGAGGCTCCGTGGCTGGTCAACATGCGCGCCCCATGCGGTCCGCTCATCGGAGGAACGTCCCGTTGACATCCTCGCCGTATTGACGCCATTGAGTCTCCGTCAGGCTGCCTCCGATCCATGCGAAGTACAGGCATTGCGGCCCATCTTGTACGTGTTGTGCACCCAACGATTGTTACGGCTCGGAAGTAGGACACATCGCCTACGGTTTGCACCAGCCCAGTCCTCCCGACCATCATCGTCACCGTATTGTCATGCACGTATAGGTTGCTAATTTCGTGGGGGCCATAGGCGCCGGACCCGCGGTTCTGTTGAATTGCTCCAATGCCGTTCGCATTGTTCGTCACCTCGTTACCGAACACTTCAACATCCGGCGAAGCGGCAATCAAAATGCCAGCACCGTAGAGCATGCGAGGAGTCTCGCCGAAGCCGTTCCCGTAGACCTTATTCCCGTACACTTTCCCGCCGTAGCTGATTTCGACGAAAATGCCCTGCGAGGAGTTATTGTAAACCGTGTTGCCACGCACCTGATAGCCGATTGTATGTCGAATCCAACCAGATGCCGTTGCCTAGGTTGTCGTGCACCGCGTTGTTCTGGAAGATCAGGTCCTTGCTCTTGGAGAACTTGAGTGCGCCGCCGGCAAACCCGATCTTGAACGGTACCGTCTTGTTATGATAGATGTCGCATGCCTCGACGAGGCGATCCCGTGCCGCCCTTGGCGAGGCCTAGTTGTCCGGTCATGCGGCAATTGCGCACCTGCCACCTGTCGCCGATACGGATGCCGATCCCGTGGCTCTGCCGCACCTCGCAGTCCTCCACCACCCACCCGGCGGTCTCATCCCCCTGGATCGCGCCCGCCTGGGCGGGACTCGCGTACTTCTCGATGACAAGCTGCCGAACCGTCACGTTGTCGGCCCGGCCGCCGAACGCAAATTCCGATACACTAGTTTCTACATGGTGCCCGGTCGGATCGTCCCCCAGGTAGATCTTGTCTGCGGTATAGTCGAAGAACCATTTCCCAGGAGCCACGTCAGCTTGGCTGGTTACGCGCAGCAAAATCCGATCGTCGAAGAAGAGGTCTTCGGGCCACTGGCAGCCCTCGAACCCTGGCTCGCAGTGCACCGGATCACTGGCAGGACCCTCCTGAGTCTGTCCGGAGGCGATCCAGTAGCCGCCAGAACGCGCAAAGCTGGTGAGCTCGCGCGCGCCGGAGAGAACGGTGCCGGGTTCGCCAGTGAAGCTGTCACCGTCCTTCCGGGAGCACCTGTTGCATGCGGTACACGCCAGCCTTGAGGAGGAATGCGGTGCCTGGAGGGCTCGCGTCCACGGCCGCCTGAATGTCGGCCCCCGGTTGTATCACGGGACCACTCGGCGCGGCAGCAATGGTAACCGCGGCGGTGTCGGTAGGCTGCCGGCGGTCGTCGCGATCACCCAGTAAGCGCCGCCTGCCGGGCCAGCGGTAAAGAGGCCGGCATCCGTGATCGCACCGCCCGTCGCTGCGAACTTCGCCTGCACGGGGGCGCGGCCTCCGTCGCTCATCCGAGCGGTGGCGGTGAACTGCTGGGTGGCACCCGCAGCCAGGTTGACGCTAGCCGGTGTGAGTTCGAGGGCGACCGCCGAGGGAGCCGGGGCGTCGACGACGACCGATGCAGTATCTGACAGAGTGCCGCTTACGTTGGCGACGATGACGCGGTATTTGCCAGGAGTTCCGCCTGCCACGTAGTTGCCCCCAGCATCGATGGTTCCTCCGCTCGCAGTCCACACTGTGCCGTGGGCTCCAGGGAGCCATCGCTGAGCTTCCCTTGGGCGTCGAACTGCCGGCTCTGGTCGGGCTCGAGGGACGCGGTATCGGGCGTAAGAACGAGGGCCACCACGTCGGGCACCGAGTCACCCACGACGACAGTCGTCGTGTCGCCCTTCTTCTTGCCCCGGCCGCGACCCACGACCTTGTAACTGCCGGACGGTCGCGGAGAAGACGCCGTCAGCGGGGAGATGCGGCCACCGTTGGCAGTCCACTCGACCGACACGGCCGCGGTTTGGCGGGCCGCCAGCCGCGCGCGCGCCTGCAACTGAATGGGCTGGTTCACCTCGGCGTAGACGAAGTCGGGAAAGACTTCGATCTGGGCCTCGTGGTCCACACGGGGACGTCGCGGTCGGTATTTTCGAGGGGTTGATTGTCGGCGCATGCGGCGCTGAAGACCAGCAGGAGCGCGAGCATGCCAACCTCGCGACACCGCGAGGCGCCGCGAAAGCTTGAACGTGTAGGTCATGGCACGACCTCCTCCCGCCGACTGCACGCCCAACCATTCACATCCGCACGGCCGCCCTTGGGTGATCACAGTATCGGCTGCTTGGCCTGAGCCGTCAATATATGATTCTCTTACAGGATTCAGAATTTTTCGAGGTACAGCTCTCATCTATTTAACCGACAGCGTGTTGAGCGCGCCGAGTGCTCTGATGGCGTGCTACGGTGTCATGAAATTATACTTCGAATGCAGCTCCTAGCACCCGGGCGCGCTCGTGCAACCCAGACGGCACTCATCTCCCTGCGGCTCAGCCGGTTATCAGATCAATCTCGGTAGAGGTGGAATCCAACGGTCGAAGGAGGCGAGAAGTACCAGCACGAGCGGGGACTCCGGCGGAGGACGGAGAGCGCCACCTAGGGTCTCCGCCGAGGGTGTCACGAGCGTCAATCGAACGAGTACCCGAATCCTGGTGATGTCGCTAGCGAACCAGCGCGCCACCAGTTCCGCCGTATCGGCTGTGTAGTGCCGCCGGTAGTCCCGATTGGGCGATCGCTTCTCATGCGGCAGCTCCGCCTCCACCCCGATCTCCCGGCAACTGCGCGAAAGTCAGCCGCCAGCCGCTCGAAGCGGCCCACGAACTGAACCATCAGCCGACCTTCTTGGTCCGAAATCCAGTCCACCTGAGGCATGAACATCTTTGGTTTGTCGTAGTACCATGGATCCGGTGGAGCCATAGGTTCGTTCCACCCAGGGCACGAACGCGATTGGATTGGAATGGAGGCTCGTCTGATTCGTTGGGACCCGGTAGAAGTAGCGGGAGGCCAACTTTGTCCGGCACGATTGCGGACAAGGTGAAGCTGAACCGACGGTTCCAACTCATCGCTCCCCAGTTTGGTCCCGCAACTCCCGCGCGGTGCGATGCTCGAAAGGGTAGAGACGGAGCGCCGTCTCCACGCCGCCGCCACCGGCTTGTTGATGTGGACGAAGACGAAGTTGTCGGCGTACCTGGAGCGGAGCCGAAGAGCGTACTGCCGGAGTCGGTGCAGAGGTGTGACGGCGTCGACGCGAGGTTGCGGGGCAGGGGGGCTTGGCGCGAGACGGGCCAGGACTTTGGCGCGGGACCGCGAGAATGAGGCCAGGAGCGCCAACGGGGCCGGGGATCGACCCAGAGGAGCACCAAATCACATGCAGAAGCTGCACTCTCAACAGCCCTCGATCGCGACGGCATGCTGCTCCGGGCGGAGGCCACGTCGGCCCAAACGCCCGGGATCGCGCCCGTCGTCCACGATCGTATCTGCCAGTTGCGGACGGAGCCATCTGGTTCCATATCTAAGCGGTATAAAGCGCGCCCACGCGCGTGTCGGTGCCAGCCTAAAATGATCATGTGCTTACTGAGCAAGCTATTCCCAATCTGACAATCTGGCGACGGTCCCTCAACGGTTGGCTGCTATGTTCTCCTTTCGCCGTGCCGCTCACTCCTGCTGCTTGCTCAATCAGTTCCTGGCGGTTGCCCTGGCCACCTGTTGTGAAATGTTCTGACAGGAGCCACGCCGGAAACCTCCAATAGTGGGTTCGCAGTCACTGCCGGGCCTCCAGCGAGCCTGACGATCAGGAGGCAGCCCCGCGCCAGTGCACTGGACGGCGAGGTGTGGACACCTAGTACCCAGCCGACCATCGTGGTAAAGGACGCTGCTGGGGGCGTCGTTGTCGAGGGCGCTGCGGTGACTGCCAGTCTTGGCGCAAGTGGGGCCGGGTCTCTGCAGGGCGGAGCGTCCGAGCCCACGAATGTGAATGGCGTCGCGGCCTTCACCGATCTCGGAATCAGCGGAACTGGCCCGCACACGCTTCTCTTCTCCGTAGGCTCTGTCACGGCGACTTCGGCGACCGTCACCGTGAACGCTCTGCCACCGGAGGCCACCACCGGAAGGTGGGATGTAGCCGTTGACTGGGACATCGTGCCTTTACACATCCACCTGCTGCCCACGGGGAAGATTCTGGCTTGGGGCAAGTTCGAAACCAACGGTACCATGGCGATGCCTCGGTTATGGGATCCGGCCAGCGGACCGCCTACTACCGCTCGCATGATTGCCGTGGATACGATGCTGTTCTGCTCCGGTCACGCGTTCATGGCGGACGGACGTCTGATGGTGTCGGGCGGGCATAAGAAGGACGACCGCGGCCTCGATGTTACCAATATCTTCGATCCGGCAACCGAGAGCTGGGTCGCCGGGTTGCCGAAGATGGCCCAAGGTCGATGGTATCCGACGGTGACTACACTCCCCGATGGACGGATGATCACCATCGCCGGGCGGGATACGACCGGCACGGTAGTGTCGCTCCCCGAAATCTGGGAGAACAACCGGTGGGTGCAGCTCACCGGGGCGAGCCTCAAGCTCCCCTATTATCCGCGCGATTTCGTGGCGCCGAATGGCAAGCTCTTCTACGCGGGCGAGCAAGTTCAGGGGCGCTGGCTCGACGTCGATGTCGTGACGACGAGCGGCCGCGGCAAGTGGACCTCGAGCGCGGGGCTGAAGCACCTCTGGCCTTCCACTCGGAGCTATGGCTCCGCGGTCATGTACGAGACGGGCAAGGTCCTGTACGTCGGCGGCGGTGGTGCGTCCGCGGGCTCTACGCCGACTGCCACGGCGGAAACGATCGACCTGAACCTTGCCGCTCCGCATTGGAGCAACACCGACCCGATGTCCTTCGCGCGACGGCACCTGAATGCCACGATCCTGCCGGACGGCCAGGTGCTCGTCACCGGCGGTACGAGCGCGGGGGGCTTCAACAACCTGTCCGGCGCGGTACACACGGCCGAGGTCTGGGACCCCCAGACGGGACACTGGACCCTGCTCGCCAGCAACGGTATCGATCGCGGGTATCACTCGGTTTCACTGCTCCTGCCGGATGGCACTGTGCTGCACGGGGCCAGCGGTGACGCGAAGGATCCCGTCACTCACCAGCTCTATCCGAGGCAGGCCAATCACGAGATCTTCCGACCACCGTACCTGTTCAAGGGCGCCCGGCCGACGATCACAGGCCTCTCCAAGACGGCCGTGAGCTACGGCGAGACCTTCACCCTAACCACTCCGTATGCCGAGCAGATCACTGGGGTCCGCTGGATAAGATTGGGCTCGGTCACCCACGCCTTCGACGCGAACCAGCGGGCCAACACGCTGACCTTTTCCACCCTCTCCGGGAAGGTCACCGTCACTGCCCCAGCGGATGGTCGACTCGCGCCGCCAGGGCATTATCTCCTCTTCATACTCAATCGAAATGGGGTCCCGTCGGTCGGGACGGTTGTGCAGGTTCAATAGCTCCGTGACGACGCATGGTGAGCGCCACCGCGATGATCCCGGAATCTTCATGCCCAGCGTCGCATCGAAGGCACGGAGTACGACCGGCCGATGGGTTCGACTCGCGAATCACTCGCGCCTCTGGAGTATAGCCTTCACGGTCGCCCCGGTACTTCTCCTCGCCTTGGCGCTGCGCGCGTGGGGCCTGCACAGTCAGAGTCTGAGTATGGACGAAATCGGCGAGCTCAGCATCGCGGCGGCATCGCCGCACGTGATTCTACGGTGGGCCGATGGATTTCCGCCTCTCTTTTCTCCTCCTGTTACATGCGTGGTTGGGGCTCTTCAAGGGTGATGACGCCGCCCGCTGGCTCACCGTGGCACTCGGGTGCGCGTCAATCCTTCCGGTCTGGGCGCTGGCCCGCAGCATCGGCGGCGAGCGTGTGGGCTTTGCGTCAGCTCTCCTGATCGCCGTGTCCCCTTTACACGTCTGGCATTCTCAGGACGGTCGTGGTTACGCCCTGTATTTTCTGGTCGCCGCTCTGGCCTGCTGGTCCTTCTTCCGAGTTCTGGAAACCAATCGAGACCGCGACTGGCTGGCGTACGCAGCCTGTGGGGTAGTCGGGATGTACGTCCACTACCATTTCGCAATACTGTTGCTCACCAATGCGCTGATTCTGCTGCTGGAGCCTCTCTCAAGGCCACGGATCAGAGGGGGCGCATTAGCTCTCAGCATGCTCGCTCTGGGCACTCTGCCGCTCGTCTGGCTCGCGAGACCAGACTTCGCCTCCGAGGCCAGCACCGCCTTTGCTGTTCCATTCCGTCCGGGCGCGATCGCCTACTCCTACTTCGCACTGCTTGCGGGCTACAGTATCGGTCCTTCCGTGGCCGAGCTCCACAAGCTGACAACGGTTGAGGCCGCCAGCAGCCTGGGCGGCTGGCTGATCGCACTCGGCTTCGCCGTAGTGGTCTTGGCGATTCACGGCGCACGCGTGCTGGGACGGACGTGGATGCGGCGGCTGTGCCTGCTCGTAATTGTCCCGGTGCTCGTCCTGGTTCCGTTGGCCGGTTTTCTCAGCATTACGTACCAGGTTCGGCATGTCATCTGGGTCGCGATCCCGATCGCCGTCGTGCTCGGCGCCGGTGCCTCACGGATTCGCGAGCAATGGTCGGTCGCAGGTGCAAGCCTCTGCGTGCTCCTCGTATTCGCGGCCTCTCTGTCCCACCGGCGTTTCGACCCCCGGTACGCGAACGAAGATCTCCGCGCGGTGGCGGCGTACTTGCACTTGGAGGCCCCGCCGGGAGTCCCGATTGTCGTGATGACCGGCTACATGGCCAAACCGTTGCTGTACTACCTGGGACCCAGGCAACAGGTCTATCCGCTGCCCAGAGTGGGGCACGACGAAGCGTCACTGCAGCAGTGCCTCGCCTATCTGCGTGAGCGTGTACCCAGCGGAAGTGTCTTCTGGCTCGTTTACGCGCGGGGCTTCCACGGAGACCCGGACGGCCGCTTCCGCCAAGCGCTGCTGCGGGAGCATCGGACCGGGCGGCGAATCGATTTCCCCGGAGTCGAGCTCCATGAGGTCATCATGTAAACCGACGTGGCTCACGTGCTCTGCGGGCGGTGGCTCCCATTCGGCCGCGCGGCTACGACGTCCGCGACGCGCCGCAGGGTCCGCCAGTATACGTCCTCCATCAAAATGTGCGCGAATTCTCCGTTGCGGCCGATGCTGTATAAGCCTTCCACGCCGGTGCCACGCTCGAGTTTCTGGCGCTGTGGTTCGTACTCCCTGAGAAGTACCGGATACGCGATGGGGGTGCGCAGCGCCTGACAGCCGAGATAGCGCCGGCGCGCGTCAGGGATGATAGGCTCGAGGTGGGCGAGGCAAAGCTCCCCCAACTGCTCGTCCGCCATCTGCCAAATTGCGTCTCCCACCTCGCATCCCAGATCTGCGGTCACCATGGTCTTGCCTGCCGGCGCGAGCCACGGCATCGAGAGCGGAGCCTCGGTGAGACGGAAAAAGGGGAATGTGGATTCCGGGGTCCAGGTGACGACGTCGGGCAGCAGGCCGCGCCCCATGAAACGGAGATTCACGAATACCATCGGCCGATACCGAAAAGGAGCCAGGTGGCGCAGCGTCTCCGTCCCACTCACCAGCTTTGCGAGCACCGGAACCGGAGCCGTACTGATCACCGCAGACGCCTCTACATCACGCCCGTTGACGCGGACACCAACCGCCCGCTCGTCCTGGACGAGGATGGCCTGCACCGGGGATTCCAGGTAAACGGCATTTCCCAGTTCGCGCAGCAACTCCTCGCAAAGCGTCACCACTCCGTCTTTGGGATAAACATGCCACACGCGGACACTCTCGGGCTGTTCGCGACAATAGCCGCTGGCAACGGCGCGGCGAGTCAGGCGGCTCGCGAGCTTCAAAAGAAGCGTGTGGCTGATACTGCTCGCCAGCTTGTCTCCGACCGAGGGCGCCAGGTCCGTCGCCCGCGCTCCCGACCAGGCTTCGACCAGGGGGATGGCAACCGCTTCAGCGAGGGGAGTGCCGTAGTGAGCTCGGAACCAGGCCGCAGCGGAGTCGGGCTGACGGCCGTGGACGGCATGGGCCGCGTAGGAGGCCAGGGCCCCAAGGAGAAACCGGGGTGACCGGACGAGCCCGAAGGGATAGCTGTAGATCTGACCACCGGTCACGACGCTCTCACCATAGTATCGAACGGTGCGGCACTCCGCCTCGACACCGACCTCGGCGGCGAGCCTGTTGGTGATGAAGTGGGCCCCGAAGTCATAGGTGAAGCCCTCGGCATCGCGGAAGGTGCGTGCGAGCCCAGCGATCTGCTTACCGGCCTCGAACACGACCACGGGGATCGATCGGCGGTGAAGTTCGCGGGCCGCGACGAGTCCAGCAAAACCGCCGCCCACAACGACCACTGGAGCGCTAGTATGCGGCATAGGAGCGCGTGCTGCTTGCCATGGGGTGCCTCGCTGATCGCGAGCTGAGGTTCACTGCGGCCTGGATGCTCGCTGAGGCCTGCGCGTCAGGACCAGCGAGGGTTTGCGTCCGGGATGCTGCTGGATATCCAGGAGCAGGCTGGGTACCGCAGGGTGGCCAGGTTGAGGCGCTACCCAATAGAAGCCCAATGGGGGAAAGAATGAGTCGAGGAGGATGGCCTGGCGTCGGAAAGCGATATCCTCCGGGGTGTGCGCGAGGATTCGTATGAAAGATCCCTCGTAGCGTGCATTCGTGTATCGGAGGACCGACCACAGGGTAGTGCCGGGCGGAATACTCTGGGCGCTCGCGATCACGGCTGCGTAGTCGCGGTTGAAGCGCAGAGCGCGTGCGGAGAACTCAGCAACCTGCCAGGCGAGCAGCGCGCCTACCCCACCGAGGACAACCGGGCGAAGCCGTGCTGGAAGCCGCAGCGGGAGGGCAGGGAGGAGCCAAGCCCACATCGCGAACTGAATACGGCCGTTGAAATTGCCTGCTTTGCCGACGTGTTCCGGTGACGCGAAGAACAGCACGGCGGATACCAAGGCCAATACAAGGACGAACCTAATGGCTGGGGAGCGTACCTCCTCGTCACCGGCCCGGACCGCTCGCACCGCGGTCCAGCAGAGCACGCCGAGCAACAATTCCATAAGCGCGAGGGCGATCCAGAATCTGAGCTCCGGTGCGCCGAGGCCGCGAAAGAAGGCCAACCCAAAGAATCTCGCTCCAGTCATGCTCACGGGTTCCCACTGCACGGAGCCGCCTCCGACGGTACCATGAAGCAAATACCAGCCGATCAGCGCGGCCGTCGGAAGAGCAGCGAGCGCGACAGCGGCTCTCCGAAGCCACATGCCTCGCTCGACAACGATCAACCATAATCCGCACAGCAATACGAATAAGGCGGCTACGAACACGTGCGCGAAGTAGGAGGCCACCCCCAGCAAGCCGATAGTGACGTAGGGAAGGACTCGCGGGGTGTCACGCCGACGACTTGTCCTCGCGAGGATTCCCAGTGTCACGATGACGATCGGCATGGCGCCCATGAATGCAAAGAAGCCCCCATAAAACCAGGAGCTGTGAATCAGCAGCAGCGCGGCAAAGGCGCCCAACGTGAGATGGCCCCGCAGCGATGTCGAGAGAAAGTAGATCGCGCCCACCCAGCTCAGGACCACCATCGTCGCCAGCACCTTCTGGGCGAGGTGTGGCTCGAGGACTGCGGCCAGTCCATACTGCACGCCGAACTGGAGCAGTTCAAACGGCGTGCTCCAATGAATATTCCGGATAAAGAAGTGATTCAACGGGTTATTCGGATCTCCAAGCGCCCGATAGACTTCGACCCAGTACAGATGGGCTGGCCCGTCTTCCGTGGGTAGGTAGGTCGGAAGCCAGACGGGCACGAGGAGGAAGAGCCCGCACGCCCAGTAGAGCAGTCCGGGCACAGGGCTCAAGTACGTGACTCGCTCGTTACCGCGCGAAGCCATCCGACCCCCATGTCTGGCGTTGGACCCGAGCTCAGGGTGCTACCTCCTAGATTCGCTCCGAGCGGCCGCCAGCTTCGGGCCGCGCGTGGCTCACTCCGCGCTCTCGGTGGCCGTGGGGAGTGGCTGCGTCCTCCCGAAGCTGTAGCTCTCGTCCAGCAGGCGCCGCGCCTCCTGGAGCGGGATCGCCGCATGCACTCCACACACCCGCCGCACCCCCTCCCCGATCCCCACCCGCGGCTCGAACCCGAGCAGCGACCGCTGCCGGTCCAGCGTCGGATGCTTGATCAGCGTCATCTGCGGCGGCAGCTCCGTCGTGATCACGAGCTCCGGCGACGCGTTGAGCTCTGCCCGGATCATCTCGGCCAGATCGGCCATCGGGACCAGCTCGGGATGGCCGAGATTGATGACGGTGTACTCATCCAGCCGGGCCGCCGCCTCGATGCCGCGCACGATGTCGGAGACGTGCAGCCAGCTCCGGGCGCTGCCCCGGTGCACCTCGATCGGCCGGCCGCGCGCCAGATTGCTCACGAACCGGATCATCGCCGATCGGTGCTCGCCCACGGTCTCGTTCTCGTCGTAGACCATGCACGGACGCAGGGTGACGGCGCGGAGGCCGGATGACCGGGCTTCGTACTCCACGAGCTGCTCGCCCAGCCACTTGGTCAGCGCGTAGCGGTTGTTCGGCCGCGGCGTCGAGAGCGCCTCGTCCATCGGGTTGCAGTTGGGGCCGTAGACTTCGGAGCTCGAAAAGAACACGCAGCGGGCGTTGGACCGCTTGCAGAGCTGCAGGACGTTGTTGACGCCCGCCAGGTTGGTGGAGACCGCCAGCGAGGCGGCCTGCTCGCAGACCATCCGGCCCACGGTCGCGGCCAGGAGGAATACCACGTCCGGCTGCCAGTCGAACGCCGTGATGAGATCGATCGGGTGGGTGATGTCGCCGGTGAGGTAGTCGTCCCGCCATCCCGGCCGCAGATCGAAGCCCAGCACCTCGTACCCCACCGACCGCAGGTGGGCCGCGAGGGGAGCACCGATGTTGCCTTCCGACCCGATCACGAGCGCTTTCCTGGGACTGAGCAGAGACATTATTCGGGCTCCAGATCCGTGAGTCGGTAACGGGGACGCGGTTCACTCCGGGACGATTCGGCTGCGACGGGCCTTTTTCTCAGCCGGGCACCTGGAGCCCGTGCGTCCGCGGCTCGAGTACGGCCAGCCGCTCCTGCGCCAACGCCTGCGTGGCATGCGAGCTCATCGGCACCAGTGCGTAATGCTCCGCCAGCGTCCCGAGCACCTCGTGCACCAGCCGGCGCTTGATCGCGCTCGCCACGTCCATGCCGGGGAAGAACGCCAGCCCCGGCGCGTCTTCCGCGCCCAGCACGTCGAGGGGATGCAGCAGGAAGCTGGGGCTCACGTGCGCCCGCCGGCACAGCACCAGCGCTGTGCGCAGATAGCCCCGCATGAGCCGGGGCGAGAATCGGTGCAGGTAGATCAGGTAGCTCATGTGAAACGGAAACTTGACCACCGGGATCGTGGTCACCGGGATCTCTAGCAGTCCGCGTCCCGAGGGCAGCCGCCAGCGGTACGCCGAGACCGGCCGCATCCCGTCGGCAAACGAGCCGAAGAGACCCTCGCGCTCACGGCGCTGCTCGCGGGTGAGTCGCGCCGTGGCCAGGAAATAGGCCCGCGCGAGCGGCCCCAGATACGTGGGCAGGGTCGAGGCGTCGTAGAGGTAGCCACGCTCGGCCAGCACCTCCAGCACCAGCGGACTCCAACTGAATCCAGGGCCCCGGAACCCCACCGTCCGCTGCCCGGTGGCCGCCTGGATGGCTTCCTCGGCGTTCTGCAGGTCGGCGGCGAACTGCTCTCGCGTGTAGCGCTGCAGCCAGCATTCGTGCTGGAAGGTGTGGTTTCCGACTTCATGGCCGCGGTCGGTGATCATGCGGACCCACGGTACGCTCTCGGGCCGGGCGGCGTCCGCGCCGACCACGAAGAAAGTGATCCGGCACGCCGCCTCGTCCAGCAAGTCCAGCAGCGGCGGCATGAGCGCGGGCAGGTACGACCGCCGCTCCTCCCACCCCGGATCGCCATGCGTCCGCTGGTAGGACCACAGGTTGTCGAGATCCAGCGAGACGCTCGCGATCGGCCGGCTCACGCGGCCCCCGCCGACGCCTGGGACGCGGCCCGGGGCCGATGCAGCAGCGGTCCGAGCTCCCGGGCCTTCCGCCTGGCCAGACCGAGGGTCTCGTTCACGTTGAGGGTTCCGTTGGCGATCTGGGCCGAGTTGGCGATGAAGACGCGATCGACCGTGGTTTCCGAGGCCGGCAGCAGGGTGGTGGAGTAGTCGAGCGTCGTCACCGCGAGCATCTCGCGCACCCGGGACACCTGAAACGCCTTCACCTGGTCCCGCCGGAAGCGCGGGTACATCCGCTCGAGCCCCTCGAGGAACTCGGCCTCGATCTCGGCGTCCGTCTTCTGCCAGAACGGGTCCTGCTGGGTGAGGTACTTGGGCAGGTACACCAGCGAGTGCCCGCCGAAGCGGCCGCGATCGACCAGAGCGGTCATCTCGATCACGGCCGTGAAGGGAATGCGGGCGTCGGCGATGTTGGTGATGTAATAATCGGCCAGCGGCTGCTCGAGGAGCACGGCGGCGCACGCGATGCCCTGGTACCGAACGGCCCGGAGGCGGCGGCGCTCGGGCTCGGTGAGCTGAGGGCAGAGCTCGGCGATCCGGGCGCAGGGGATCGTCAGCACGACGTCGTCGAACTCGCGCTCGCCGGCGGGCGTCGACACGCGCACGATGCCGTCCACGCTTCGCACCTCGGTGGCACGGGCGCCGAAGACGGTCTCGACGCCCAGCTCGTCGAGATGCTCGTCCATGCGCTGCAGGATGGAGGCGTATCCGCCCTCCACGTAGCCGAAGGTCTCGCGCTTCATGCCGGTCCGGCGCGCTCCGTACATGCGGGCGATGATCGCCCAGATGAACGCCGCGCTCGCCGCCTCGGCGTTGTCGCCCAGCTTGGCGCGGAGCAGCGGCAGCCAGAGCCGCTCCCAGGCGCGCGGGCCCGACCACCGCTTGAGCCAGTCGCTCGCCAGCACCGCCTCGAGCCGGCGCCAGGCACGGATGCGGGACGCATAGACGATGTTGGCGCCGAGCCGCGCCTTGTCGAGCAGGCCCAGGGCAGGGAAGGTGAGGAACTCGAGCGAGCTGGAGAGCGAGCGCAGCCGGCCGTCGATGTAGAACCCGGTGCGCGTCGGGCTCCAGTGCAGCCGGTCGGTCAGGCCGAGCTCGTCCAGCAGCGCACCGAGGTATTCATCCGAGAGCAGCACCACGTGGTAGAACCGGTCCCAGGTGTACTCGCCGATCCGCGCCGGCGCGGCGAGCCCGCCGGAACGCGGCGCCGCCTCCAGGATGGTGACCTGGTGGCCCGCTCGTGCGAAGTCCGCGGCCAGCGCCATGCCGAGCAGTCCGCCGCCCACGATGCCGACGCTCGTCATGAGCGCCGCGCCCGCAGGCGGACCAGCAGCAGGAGCAGGCCCAGATGGCCCGCGATCGTGCCGAGCACCTTCATCTTGGAACGGCCAAGCATGCGGGCCTCGAGCGTCGTCGGGAACTCGACGATCCGCCGGCCGTCCAGGTCGAGCCGGCCGAGCATTTCGGTGACGCCGAAGAAGCCACCGCGCTCGACCGTGACGCCGAGGGCCGCCTGGCGGCGGTACACGCGGAAGCAACTGGTGTAGGTGTGGAGCTTCTGGCGCAGCACGACGCGGTAGAGCCGCGACAGACTCTTGGAGAGGAACAGCCGCCAGCGCGGAACGTTCCTGACCTTGCCCTGCGGGTGATAGGGTGAGGCCGTCACCACGTCCACGCCCTCGGTGAGCAGCGGAATCATGCGGCCGAGCTCGTGCGGGTCGTAGGTGCAGTCGCAATCCATCGAGCAGACGATCTCCGCCGTGGCCGCGCGGAGCCCCGTCTGGATGGCCGCCGCGACGCCCCGGTTCCGCTCGTGCCGCACGAGGGTGCAGTGCGGCTGCGCTCCGAACGTCGTGCCCAGCACCTCCCAGGTGCGGTCGGTGCTGCGGTCGTCCACGAAGACGAAGTCGAAATCGTACCGGTGGCCCCACTTGCCCACGACGCTCCGGAGCGTGTTGGCGAGGTACGGCAGCGACTGCTCTTCGTTATAGCAGGGCACCACGACGGAAACGGCGGTCCGCACCGGCTGACCGTTGGTGCTCGCGCCCGCCGTGTCGGCGGCCGGCCGGGGCTTCACGACCGCGGCCGCGGGCGGCTGGTCCAGCTCGAAGTAGTCCGCGATGCTGGTGAAGCGGTAGCTCTCGAGATAGTGCCGCAGCAACGCCGGCATCTTCCGGAGATTCCGATACTGCCGGATCTGCTGGCTGAGCGGCACGCCATTGACGCGCGGCTGGTCGGGATCGAGCTCCCAGGTGTGGAAGTACATCACGTACGGCGCCTGACACTCACGGTCCCAGCGCGCGACCGCGCGCCGGACCAGGCCATCGGGGAACTGGCGGAAGTAGTTTCCCCCGGCGATCGGCACGTGCAGCCCCAGGAGCCGGACCGACGAGAGCGGAACTTCGAGAAAGGGGCGGCCCGCCGCCGTGGTCCGGTGCGGGAACTGCCGCCAGGGCTCGTGGGCATAGGTCCGGAACACCAGGCGAACGCTCGAATCGTACTCGTAGCCGCACTCGGCGAGCGTCTCGAGCGCCCAGTCATCGGACGGGCGCAGCCAGTGCTGGGCCACCCGGTAGCCCAGGACGCGCCGCCCCGTGGCCCGCTCGAGCGCCTCGCGGGCACGCACGGCGTCGTCCCGGAACGCCTCCCTCGAGAGCCGCCGGAAATCGCCGTGATGGTACCCCTTGCTCGCGACCTCATGGCCCCGCGCCACGACCTCGCGAACCAGTTCGGGTGCGGCGTCCGCGACCCAGCCCAGCACGAAAAACGTGGCGCGAGCGCTACATTCGTCGAGCAGGTCCAGAGTCCGCCGGGTGCTGGCCTCGAGCCGCATCTCGAACCGGTACCACCGGTCCTGACGGATGACGGTCTGGAGCGGGGTGACGTGGAAGTAATCCTCGAGCGCAATCGTCAGCACATGCGTCCGCGTGGAACCCTCCCGGGACAAGCGACCCGCCTGGGCAGTCCCGTTCCTCGCCGGCGCGTGCTCGGCAAGGAAACGGGGGCCGGACGCCGACCCGGGTGGGACCACCGGAGAGCGCATCATGAAGGCTGCATAACTCGCTATGTTACCGACCGTTCGGAATTCCGCCCCGGACCGCGGCGGACGGACGTGACTGGGCGGCAGGTGCCGGTGAACCCTACGCGGAGGTTCGCGAGTGAAGGATGCCCGGCGGACCGATCGAGCAGGCGCGCTCGGCCTGCCGCCCTGGGGCACGATTGCGCAGCACGGGTATGATCCCCCAATCTGAGTCCGATACCCAAGCACGCAAGAGGCCAAACGGGCCGCCGCTGCCGGTACCGAAGCAGAGGTGCAGTGCGGCTATGGGCCTTGGCTTGGGACGGGCTGGAGCAAGTTGTATTCCGACTGACGACGTTGCCTGAGGCCGCCGCGGAGCCGCGGGGGCAGCCCGGATTCTGGCGCTGGGTGGACCGGCTCGAGCGGCTGATCTACCGGAACGGCTGGCCGGCGCGGCTCGCTCGGCGGCTCGGGCATCGGCCGGTGGTCCGGGTCACCGAGCACGCGATCGAGCTCTCCGCCGGCGTACCCTCGGCGCGCCCGCTCACGCTGGCCTTCGCCGCCGACTTTCATGCGGGGCCCACGACCAGTCCCGAGTTGTTGCGGCAGGCCGTGGACGCGCTCGAAGCTGTCCAGCCGGACGTCCTGCTCCTGGGTGGCGATTTCGTCTCGCTCGACGTTGGCCAGATCGATTGGCTGGCGCCGCTGCTGGGACGGATACGAGCGCCGCTCGGCCGGTTCGCCGTGCTCGGCAATCACGACCATTGGAACGGGCCTGACCAGATCGCCCGGGCCCTCGAGGCGGCCGGGATCGAGGTCCTGACCAATCGGAACCGGAGGCTGGCGCCGCCGTTCCAGAACGTGTGGATCTGCGGGCTGGATGATTTCGTGTCGGGGACACCCGACGCGCGGCTGGCGCTTTCCGGAGCGGACGGCGCACGCATCGTGCTGATGCACGCGCCCGCGAACCTGACGAACCTGGATGGCGAGCGTTTCGACCTGGCGCTCTGCGGGCACACGCACGGGGGCCAGCTCGCGCTGCCCGGCGGGATGCCGATCACCGTGGCCCCGGGGCCGCTGTCCCGGGTCTACAGCAGAGGCCGGTTCCCACTGGCCTGCGGCGGGACGCTCCTCGTGACCGTCGGGCTCGGCTGCAGCACGGTGCCGCTGCGGGTCAATTCGCCGCCCGAGATCCTGCTCTGCCGGATCGGGCCGCGACGCCCTGCCGCGCCTCACTCGCCCGAAAAGACCTGACGCCTGGCCGCGGCCGTTACTCGGGCTCGACCAGCACCCGGCCGAGCACGACGTCCTGCTCCGACAGCCCGAGCGCCTCCTTGGCGTACTCGCGCAGGCCCATCAGCACGAGCGCCACCAGCACCGCGAGGAAGGACGCGATGTAGAGCGCGGTGAGCTCCGCGAAGTAGGGAATATCGTCGGTCGAGGCCACGTCGAGCGCGCGCTGCCGCACCGTGGTCGTCTGAACGTGCGCCGGCTGCGCGGGCTCGCGCGGCACGCCCTGCGTGGGGAGCAGCCCCACGTCCTCCGGCGCGGCGAGCCGGCCGCCCAGCGTGGCGCTCACCATCCCCACCGATTCATCCAGCCGACTCATGTACCGCATGACGCAGGCGAACGAGACCAGGAGGAGCAGGCCCGGCAGGATGGCCAGGAACCCACGCCGCCATTTCATCCACAGACGCCGAATGCGAAGCTCGCCGCGCTCCGGGTAGTACACGGACTGCGGAGGAAGCGGGTCGAGCAGATGCGCGAACATCATCCGCGCCAGCGAGTCCCTCACGTAGAAGAGATAGGCCAGGGTGAGGAGGCAGATCAGCGGCGCGTAGAACGCCAGAAACCGGGTCTGGATCCGGTACGCGGGCAGCAGTTGCAGCAGCGCGACCGGGATCGGCAGCAGGGCGACGACGAGCGCCGCCAGGTTGAGCGCCCGGCGGAGCCCGGAGGCGTAGCTGACCGGGGCGGCTGCCGCCGGCGCGTCGGCGGGGCTCACGAGGGGTTGGGCCATGGCTGCCAAGATACTAACGATCCGGGCTGGAGTCGTGTGCGGTGAATCACGCCGTCAGGCTGCCGCCGCTGCTCCGCCGGCGGTGTAGATTCCCGCCCCATGGAAGTCCAGATTTTCGGCGTCCGGAAGAGCGCCGGGACCCGGAAGGCACTTCGCTTCTTCGCGGAGCGCCGGGTGAAGACTCATTTCGTGGATCTGCAGGTGCGCGCCGCGTCCGTGGGCGAGCTCCGGCGGTTCGCCCAGAAGTTCGGCATCGAGGGCGCTGGTGGACCGTGACTCGCGCCGGTTTTCCGACCTCGGCCTCGGTGCCGCACGGCTCGGCGACGAGCGCTGGCTCGACACGCTGGCCGAGGAGCCGATGCTCCTGCGCATGCCGCTGGTGCGCTGGCAGCAGCGGCTCACCGTCGGCGACGCGGAGACCACCTGGCAGGAATGGACCGGCCGATGACGCAGGTGGCGGTCTCGAGCGTGGCGGTCGAGTTCGGGGCCACGCCGCTGTTCGCGGACGTCACCTTCACCGTGGCGCGCGGCGAGCGGTGGGGCATCGTCGGACGCAACGGCACGGGCAAGTCCACTCTGTTCCGTCTGCTCACGGGCGAGCAGCCCCCGACGCGGGGGACCATCGCGCGTGCCACCGGGCTCCGCTGCTCCGTGATGGAGCAGCATCGGGAATTCGCCGGCGCGGAGACGGTGTGGGCGGCAGCGGCCGGCGGGTTCGCCGAGGTGCTGGAGCTGGAACGATCGCTCGCGGACCAGGCCGCGGCGCTCGCCGAAGCGGGCGACCGGTGCACCCCGCGGATGCTGGCGCGCTACGATCGGGACCTGGACCGGTTCGAGCGGGAAGGCGGCTACACCCTCGCCGCCCGCATCGACGCCGTGCTTCATGGACTCGGCTTCGATCCCGACGACGCGCGCCGCCGCGCGCCGAGCAGCCTCAGCGGCGGCGAACGGGGCCGGCTCGGCCTGGTGCAGCAGCTCGTCTCACCGGCCGACCTGCTGCTCCTCGACGAGCCCACCAACCACCTCGACCTCGAGACGACGCGCTGGCTCGAGGAGTACCTCCGGGGCCTCGACGCGACGGTGCTGCTCATCAGCCACGACCGCGCCTTTCTCGAGGCCGTCGTGGACCACGTGCTCCACTTCGAGGATGGGACGACCGTGGCGTACGCGGGCGGCTACGCGGAGTTCGTGCGCCAGCGCGCCGAACGGCGGCTGGCCCAGGAGCGCGCCTTCGTCCGCCAGGAGCGGAGCCTCGCGGCCGAAGAGGACTTCATCCGCCGGAACATCGCCGGCACCAACAGCGCCCAGGCCAAGGGACGCCGCCGCCGGCTGGACCGGGTGGAGCGGCTGAGCCCCCCGCCGGGCGAAGATGGCGCGATGGCCCTCCGTCTCACCGCGGAGGAGCGCGGCAGCGACCAGGTGCTCGTGGCGGAGGATGTGTCGCTGGCGGTCGGGGAGCGGACGCTGCTCCGCGAGTTCGACGCCCGGCTCATGCGTGGCGACGTCGTCGGGCTCGTGGGTCCGAACGGGGCGGGGAAGTCAACCCTGCTGCGCGCCGTCGTCGGCGAGCGGCCCGTGAGCGCGGGCGACCTCCGCGTTCCCGATGCAATCCGGATCGGCTACTATCGCCAGGACCTCGCCCAGGTGCCGCCGGAGGAGACGCTGTACGACTGTGATCGCCAACCTCCGCCCCCACTGGGGACGCGGCGCGGTGCAGAGCCACCTGGGCCGGTTCGGCTTTTCGGGCGACACGGTCCAGCGTAAGGCGGGGACGCTCTCGGGCGGCGAGCGCGCCCGGGTGGCGCTCGCGATGCTGATGCTCTCGGGCGCCAACTTCCTGCTGCTGGACGAGCCGACCAACCACCTCGACGTCGAATCGATCGAGGCGCTCGAGGACGCGATCGCGGATTATGGAGGGAGCGTGCTGCTGGTGAGCCACGACCGGGCGCTGCTGCGGACGCTCACCACCCGGGTGTGGATCCTCCACGAGGGGCGGATCACCGACTACCCCGGCGGGTTCGCCGACTGGGAAGCCGCGAGCCGGGAGCGCGCGCACGCGGCGGCCGTGGCCGCAGCGGAGGCGGAGTCACTCCGGAAGGTCAAGGATCGGAAGCAGGTGCGGCGGCCGGACGATGGCCGCCGGCGGAGCGAGAGCGCCCGGCGCGCCGCGGAGCGCGAGGTGGCCGAGGCCGAATCCGCGGTGGGCATGTGGGAGTCGCGGGTGGCGGCGCTCCGCGCCGGGCTCGAGGACCCGCATCTCTACGTCACGGCGGGGGCCGCCGAGCGCGCCGCCGCGCTCGGCCGGGAGATGGAAGCGGCGAAGGCGGAGCTCGATCGGGCGCTCGCGCGCTGGGAAGCCGCGACGCGCGCGGCCGAGTCGCTGGGGGCGGAGCTACCCTGAACCGCCGCGCAGCGTCAGCACGAAGATCGTCGGAGGAACCCCAAAGCGCACGGGGATGTCGCTCGTCCCGATGCCGGTCGAGACGAACAGATGCCGCCCGTGCTCGACGATGTGGCCGGACACGAAGCGCTGCCCATAGTCGGAAGGCACGACGGGCGCGCCGATCAACGGCAGCCGGACCTGCCCGCCGTGGGTGTGCCCGGCCAGCGTGAGCATGACGCGGTCAGGGACTTCGGGGAACAGATCCGGATTGTGGGTGATGAGGAGCACGGGCGTGCGCGAGTCGGTGACCGCGCGAAGAGCGCGGGGGAGATCGTGCGGCCCGCGCCAGAGATCGCTCACCCCCGCGATCCAGAGGGCGCCCGCCGGCGTCCCGACCCGCACGGCCGTGTCTTCCAGCACCCGGATCCCGGCCGACTCGAGCGCCCGCTGGACTCGCGGCCCGTCGAACGCCCGGTCGTGGTTGCCCATGACCGCGACGACGCCCGCCGTGGCGCGGAGCTGCCCCAGCGCCGCCGCGATCGGCTCCGGGGGCACGAAGGCTCCGCCGGCGACGCCGAGGGTGACCACGTCGCCGAGAATGCAGATCAGATCGGGGTGGGTCGCGTTGGTGCGGGCGACGACTTCCGGCAGGCGCGAGAGCCCATAGTATGGTGCGCCGACGTGCAGGTCGCTCAGCACCGCTACCCGGAGCGGCCGGGATCCCGGCCACCCGACGTCCAGATCGACCTGCTGCACGCGGAGGCTCGAGGGCTCCAGCCAGAAGCCCCACACGAGCGCGCCGAGCAGCGCGACGGCCGCGACTCGCACGAGCACGCGCCGGGGATTCATACGGGGATCGGGGTCGCGGCCGTCGCGCTCATTGAGCCGAACAATAGCGTGGGCCCGTCCGGAAACACGAGCAACGAGGAGAGATCCGGGTGAGCATCGCCCTCTGCTACGGGACCCGCCCCCAGGTGATCAAGGCCTCGGTCCTGCTCGACGCCCTGCGGCGCCGCTGGTCCGTCGTGTCGATCGACACCGGCCAGCACTACGACTTCGAGCTCAACGCGCTGCTCTATCAGCAGCTCGGCGTCCCCCGGCCCGACCACTTCCTCGAGGTCGGCTCGGCGGCGCCGGTATCGCAGCTCGCCGCCGTGATGACGCGGACCGACGACATCTTCCGCGCGCGGCCGCCCGCGGTGGCCGTCGTCATCGGCGATACCAACAGCACCCTCGGCTGCGCGCTCGCGGCCGCCAAGAACGACATACCGCTGGTCCACGTCGAAGCGGGCCTCCGCGCAAGCGAGCCGGACCTCCCCGAGGAGGTCAACCGGCGCGTGGTGGACGTGCTCGCGCATCTGCTCTGCGCGCCGTCGGAGGTCTCCGCGTCGCGCCTCCGGAAGGAGCAGGCGCCGGGCACGGTGGTCACCACCGGCGACGTGGCGCGGGACGTCCTGCTGCGGCACCTGCGGGTGGCCCCGCCCCCTGCCGGGCGGACGCCGTTCGCCCTGGCCACCGCGCACCGGGCGGCGCTCACCGCCGACCGCGAGGCGCTGGCGGCGCTGCTCCAGGGGCTCGGACGGATCGGGATGCCGGTGCTGCTGCCGCTTCACCCGCGCACCCGCGAGGCGCTGGAACGGTTCGAGTTGCTCGCCGCGGTGCCCGCCGCCGTGGAGGTCCGCCCGCCGATGGGGTACCTCGAGACGATCGCGGCGGTCCGCGACGCCGCGATCGTCATTACCGACTCGGGCGGCGTTCAGCGGGAAGCCTACTGGCTGGGCACGCCGTGCATCACGGTCCGGGGCGAGACGGAATGGGTGGAGACGGTGGAGAGCGGCGCCAACGCGCTGCTCCCGCCGCTCTCGGCCCCACGCCGGCTGGCCGAGCTCGTGGTCGAGCAGCGCCGCCGGCGGTGGGAGTCTCCCTGGACGTCTGACGCCTATGGCGACGGGCACGCGGCGGAGCGCATCGCGGAGGCGGTGGGAACGCTGCTCGATTAGGCCCGAGTGCGTGCTTGCCATCCGCCGGGGTCCTCCCTATACTCGCACCCCGTGAACGCCCGCGACCTGCTCGCCGGAATCGTGCTGTGCCTGGCGTGGGGTCCGCTGCAGGGCCAGGTGCCGGCGCCGGCCGACACGGCCGCGCCGCAGCTCTCGCTGCTCGACGCGCTCCGGCTGGCCGAGAGCCGGAGCGAGGCGGTCGGCATCGCCCGGGCGGACGTGACCCGCGCGCGGGGCGAGCGGCGCCGCGCGCGGAGCGGCTACTTTCCGCAGCTCACCGGCACCGCCTCCTATCAGCGCACCCTGCGGAGCCAGTTCTCCGTGTTCCGCTCGGCCGAGGATACCACCACGGCCGCGCCGCCCCGCGAGTGCGCCCGCTTTACGCCTCAGCCATCCCAGACCGTGGACGAGCGGCTCGCCGCGCTCGAGGACGCCGTCGCCTGCGCCACCGCGTCCGATCCGTTCGCCAGCTTCCGCAATCTTCCGTTCGGCCGCGAAAACACCTACCGCTTCGGCCTCTCCGCCTCACAGGCGCTCTTCACCGGCGGACGACTGGGCGGCCAATCGGAGGCCGCTGATGCCGGCCTCAGGAGCGCGGAGCTGGGCGTGACCGCCGCGCGCGCCGCGACGCTGCTGGACGTGGCGGCGGCGTACTATGACGCCACGCTGGGCGACCGTCTGGTCGGGATCGCGGAGGCCACGCTGCAACAGGCCGATACCACGCTCGCCCAGACCGCGCTGGCGAAGGAGGTCGGCGACCAGTCCGAGTTCGAGCTGCTGCGCGCGCGGGTGACGCGCGACAACCAGCGGCCGATCGTGATCCAGCGCCGCGCCGAGCGCGACCTGGCCTACGTCCGGCTGCGGCAGTTGCTCGACCTGCCGCTGAGCCAGCCGCTCACGCTCACCACCGAACTGGGCGACACGACCCTGCTCGCGGCGCCCGAGCTGGCGGCGCTCGTTCCCGCTCCGGGCGACACCGTGGTGGATCGGCGCGTCGTCGTTCGCCAGGCCGCCGAAGCGGTGACGTCGGAACGGGGCCAACTGCGGGTGGCGCGGGCCCAGCGGCTGCCTCAGCTCACGCTGTCGTCGGACTTCGCCGACCTCGGCTACCCGGGCAACGCCTCGCCGTTCGGGACCGACTATATCTCGGACTGGACCGTCTCGGTGGGGCTCTCGCTGCCGCTCTTCACCGGCGGCCGCATCAAGGGGGAGGTCGAATCGGCACGGGCCGGCGTGGAGCAGGCCGAGCTTCGGCTGAAGCAGACCCGGGAGCGGGCCCAGCTCGACTCGAGGAACGCGCAGCTTCAGCTCGAGGCGGCCGTGGCGGCGTGGGCGGCGAGTGCCGGGACCGAGGAGCAGGCGGCCCGCGCCTACGAGATCGCCGATCTCCGGTACCGTGAGGGGCTCTCGACGCAGACCGAGCTGAACGACAGCCGGATCCAGCTCGCGCAGGCACAGTCCACCCGGGCGCGCGCCGCGCGGGACCTGCAGCTTGCCCGGGCGCGCGTGGCCCTGCTGCCGGTGTTGCCGCTCACGAGCGGGGGAGCGGCTCCCGTGGCGCCCGCCGCCGGAAGCAGCGTCAGCCCGGGCGAGGCCGCGGGAGCTGTCGCGCTGCCGGCCACCACCATCCCCGGCACCCCGGGCGGGGGCGCGTTCCGATGACGAGCAGCGGAGACGGAATGCCGACCCTGATGACGGCACGCCGAGGCACCGCGCTGCTCCTGGCGGTCGGGCTACTGGCGCCCGCGTTCGCGTGCAACCGCGGCGAGGGCGAGCCCGCCGCGGAGCGTCCGGCGCCGGCAGTCATCGGGCCGGAGAACATCGCGGTGGCCGACGATACCACGCTTACGACGGGACCTACGCTCTCCGGCACGCTCGAGCCGGAGCTCGCCGCGACCGTGCGCGCGGAGCTGGGCGGTTCGGTCACCGAGCTTCGCGCCGACGACGGCCAGCGGGTGAAGCGCGGCCAGGTCCTCGCGCGCATCGACGACACGTCGCTGCAGGACGCCTACATCTCGGCCCGCGCCGCGCTCCGCTCGGCGGAGGCCACGGCACAGCTCGCTCGGCGGAACGCCGAGCGGGCGCGCCGGCTCAACGCGGCCGGCGCCGTGGCCGACCGTGAGGTGGAGGATGCGGAGACCAGCGCGACCACGGCCGAGGGCCAGGTGGCCGATGCCAAGGCCCGCCTCGCGACCGCCGGCAAGCAGTTGGGCAAGACGGTGCTCCGCGCGCCATTCGACGGCGTGGTGGCCAACGTGACGGTGAGCGAGGGCGACGTGGTGCAGTCGGGCGCCACGCTCCTCTCGGTGCTGGACCCGACCACGCTCCGGCTCGAGGCGTCCGTGCCCGCCGAAGACATCGCGTCGGTCAAGCCCGGCACGCCGGTGCAGTTCAGCGTGAGCGGCTTCGAGGGCCGGCGCTTCACCGGCACGGTGGAGCGGGTGAGTCCCGCCGTCGATCCCGCCACGCGGCAGGTCCGGGTCATCGTCTCGCTGGCCAACGCGGGGCGGTCGCTGGTGGCGGGGCTCTTTGCCGATGGACGCATCGCGACCGAAAGCCACCCGGCCATCGTCGTGCCGCGGGCGGCGATCGACAGCCGCGGTATCCGCCCGGTGGTGGTCCGGCTCAAGGGCGGACGGGTCGAACGGGTCGAGGTCGAGACCGGGCTGCAGGACCGGGTGAACGAGCGGGTCGAGGTCCGCCGCGGGCTCGCCGCCGGCGACACCGTCCTGCTGGGCGGCGCCGCGGGCCTCGCGCCCGGGACGCCCGCCACGGTCCGCGCCGACCAGACGGCCACACGGTAGCGCGCGGCCCTCCGGAGACCCCGTGCTCATTTCCGATTTCGCCATTCGCCGCCCGATCATCACCGTCGTCACCATGCTGGCGCTGGTGGTGTTCGGCGTGGTGGCGCTGTTCCGGCTGCAGACCGACGAGTTCCCCGACGTGGCGCCGCCGTACGTCACGGTGGCGATCCCGTATCCCGGCGCCTCGCCCGACGTGGTCGAGAACGAGGTGCTCGATCCGATCGAGGAGCAGATCGCCGCGATCAGTGGGGTGAAGCGGCTCTACGGCGCGGCGGAGGACGGGTTCGCGCTCATCACGATCGAGTTCATCTTCGAGAAGCCGCTCGCCGAGGCCACCCAGGACATCCGGGACGCCATCAGCGAGATCCGGGATGATCTCCCGGACGAGATGAAGGAGCCGATCATCAAGAAGTTGAACGACACCGACCGGCCGATCGTGTCGCTGGCGCTCAACTCGACGCGGCTCTCACCCGCGGAGCTCACCCGGATCGCCGACCCCACGATCACCCGCGAGCTGCGCTCCATCCCAGGGGTGGCCGAGGTGGCGGTCTCGGGCAAGGTCGAGCGCGAGCTCACGGTCGAGCTCCGGCCCGCCGATCTGCAGGCGCTCGGCGTGAGCGTCGCCGAGGTGGTGCAGGCGCTGCAGCTTCAAAATCTGTCGGCGCCGGTCGGGCACGTCGAGGGCCGCTACGACGAGCGCTCGATCCGGCTCAAGGGTCGGCTCGACGGGCCGGACGAGTTCGAGCGGCTGGTCGTGGCCGAGCGGGGCGGGACGCTGATCCGGCTGGGCCAGGTGGCCGGCGTGCGCGACGGCACCGAGGAGCAGCGCACCCTCGCGCTGTTCAACGGGCACGAGGCGGTGGGGATCGACATCAAGAAGTCGAAGGGCTACAGCACGACCGAGGTCGCGGATCGGATCCTCGACCGGGTGACCGCGCTCGAGCGCGACCTCCCGCCCGCCACCACGCTCGAGGTGGTGCGGAACTCGGGCACGCGGGTCACCGCCGCAGTGCGGAACGTGGAGGAGGCGCTGGTCGAGGGCGCGGTGCTCACGGTGCTGGTGGTGTTCCTGTTCCTCAACTCGTGGCGCTCAACCGTCATTACCGGGCTCGCGCTGCCGGTCTCGGTGCTGGCGTCGTTCGTGGCGGTCTGGGCCTTCGGCTTCACGCTCAATACGATGTCGTTGCTCGGACTGAGCCTCGCGATCGGCATCCTGATCGACGACGCCATCGTGGTGCGCGAGAACATCGTGCGGCACGTGGAGATGGGGAAGGACCACTTCCGGGCGGCGCACGACGGGACGGACGAGATCGGCCTTGCGGTGGCGGCGACGACGTTCTCGATCCTGGCGGTGTTCGTGCCGGTCGCCTTCATGTCGGGCGTCGGCGGGCAGTGGTTCAAGCCGTTCGCGCTGACGATCGCCTGCTCGGTGCTGGTCTCGCTGTTCGTCTCCTTCTCGCTCGACCCGATGCTCTCGGCGTACTGGGCCGACCCGCACAAGCCGCCGGCAGAGCGGGGGCGGCTCACCCGGCTGCTGGATCGGTTCAACGCCTGGTTCAACCGCCTGGCGGAGTGGTACAAGGGGGTGATCGGGTGGGCGCTCGACCACCGGGTGGCCGTGATCGTGATCGCGCTCGGCAGCTTGCTCGGCTCGTTCCAGGTGCTCCAGACCGGGTTGTCGGGCCTGGCGGTCGCGCTGGCGGGGACGGTGCTCGGCGCCTGGCTGGTGAGCCGGCCGCCCAACCGCGCGCTCCACCTCGTGGGCGCACTCGCCTGCACGCTCCTGGCCCTCGGCGCCGGGGCCGCCATCGGCCGGCTCGTGATGGGAGGCATCTCGGGCATCGGCTCCATCGCGGTGGTACTCGCGCTCGGCGTGCTGGCCGGGCTCGGATGGGCGGCCTACGCCGCCTGGCGACGGCTGCTCCAGGGCGGCCGCGCGGGCTGGGCCTCGGCGTTCGGCGGCATCGCCGTCGCGGTGCTGCTCACGGGCGTGGCGCTCGCGGCGGTCGACCGCGGCGCGCCAACGCTCGGCAAGGTGGGCGTCGGCTTCTTCCCGCTGGACGACCGCGCCGAGTTCACCATCCAGATCGAAACGCCGCCGGGCTCCAACCTGGCGTATACCCGGGCCAAGGCCGAGGAGGCCGTGCGGATCCTGCGGCGCCACCCCGAAGTGCGCTACACCTACACCACTCTGGGTGGCGGAACGTCGGGCGCGGTGGACGTGGGCAGCATCTACGTGCGGCTGGTGCCCACCAGCGAGCGCGACGTGGATGCGGAGACGTTCGCGGCCACCGTGCGCCAGGAGGTCACGCGTATTGCCGGCGCCACGATGGCGGTGTTCACCAGCGACTTCAGCGGCGGCCGGAAGCAGCTCATGCTGCAGATCAAGGGCCCCGACCAGGCGGCGATCAACGAGGCCGCGGAAATGGTGCGCCGCGCGGTGGCGTCGGTACCGAACGCGGTGGACATCTCGCTCTCGAGCAAGGGCCAGAAGCCGGAGCTCAACGTGGAGCTCGACCGCGGCCTGGCCGGCGCGCTCGGCGTCACGGTGGGGCAGGTGGCGCAGTCGCTCCGGCCGGCGTTCGCCGGCATCGACGCGGGCGACTGGGTGGACCCTCGGGCGAGACGCGCGACGTCGAGGTGCGGCTCGCGCCGGAGGCGCGGCAGCGGGCCGAGGACCTGCGCCAGCTCCCGCTCGTGGTCGCGGGTCCCGACGGCCGGCCGCGGACGCTGCCGCTTGGCCAGGTGGCGCGGATCGAGCAGAGCCTGGGGCCGGCGGTCATCAACCATCTCAACCGCGACCTCGTGGTGAACGTCGAGTGGAACGTGAGCGGCCGGAGCACGGGCGAAGTGATGAACGACGTCCAGGCGCGGGTCCAGGCACTCCAACTGCCCGCCGGAGTGAGCTACACCGTGGGCGGCGACGCCGAGGCGCAGGCCGAAGTGTTCGGCAACATCTTCATCGCGCTCGGCGTCGCGGTGATGCTCATGTACCTCATCCTGGTGATGCAGTTCGGCTCGTTCGTGGACCCCATGGCGATCCTGATGTCGCTGCCGCTCTCGCTGATCGGGGTGATGGTGGGGCTCGCCTTCACGGGCCTCACCGTCAACATCATGAGCCTCATCGGTGTCATTCTGCTCGCCGGGATCGTGGCGAAGAACGCGATCCTGCTGATCGACTTCGCGAAGTGGGCCCGGGAGGGAGAGGGCCTGCCCCTCCGCGACGCGCTGGTGAAGGCCGGCGCCATCCGGCTCCGGCCGATCCTGATGACGACCTTCGCGCTCATCGCCGGCATGATCCCCGTGGCGCTCGGCCGGGGCGAGGGCGCGCAGTTCCGCCAGCCACTGGGTGTGGCCGTCATCGGCGGCACCATCACCTCGACGCTGCTCACGCTGCTCGTCATCCCGACCGTGTACGAGATCCTGGACGAGGTCCGGCACTGGCTCATCGCGCGCTTCCGGCGGCTGGTGGCGGCCCCGCAGGGGGACCGGGTGCCGGGACCGGAGGGCGCGCAGGCACAGTAGCGCTTCAGCACACTCGAGGCTTCGCTCTGTCTCCCGCACACGTAGCGCGTTTGGAAGGGGGAAGCCGTCAACCAGGCGCGTTGTCCGCGTCGGGCGCCCGTTGCCGTCGCGGGTCCGCTCCGGCTAGCTTCCCGTCCGCGCCGTACACCGCGGCCCGCGATCCCATCACACTCGCCTTCCAGGGCTTATGCCGCTCGAGACTGCCGTCCTTCCAGCCGCTCCGGCGGGCTTCGATACGCCGCTTCTTGCCGTCGCGATGACCCGCGGCGCACTCCCCGCGTCGCTCTCGGCGCTCGACCAGGCCAGCGGCGGCGCGCTTGGCCGGCTGCTGGCTGCGGGAGATTTCAGCGGCAAGAAGGACGAGACCGCGCTGGTCTATCCGCCGGGAGCCACGGCCCGCGTGCTGCTCGTGGGACTGGGCAAGCCGGAGGAGGTGTCTCGCACCGCGATTCGGCGCGCGGCGTCCACCGCCGCCAAGCGGGCGCGATCGGCCGGCGTGGTACGCGCGGCGTTCCACCTCCCGCCCGAGGCGCTCGGTGGCGTCACCCCGGCCGAGGCGGGGCAGGCCATTGCCGAAGGTCTGGCGCAGGGGGCGTGGCAGTACACGGAGATGAAGCGTCCGCCCGAGGACAAGAAGCCCGCCCTCGAGCGGATGGATATTCTCGCGCCGAACGCCACCGCCGCCGTCGCCGACGGGAGCCGGGTGGGCGTGGCGATCGGGGCGGGGCAGACGCTGGCGCGTGGCATTCAGGTCCTGCCCGGCAACGTGTGCACGCCGTCGTATGTGGCGCGCACCGCGGAGGAGATCGCCGGCCGCTACGGCTTCGGCATCACCGTGCTCGACAAGGCGGCCATCGTCCGGGAGGGCATGGGCGCGCTCATGGCCGTTGCCCAGGGCAGCGCGGAGGAGCCCCGGTTCATCGCGCTCGAGTATCGGGGCGCGGAAGACTCGCCGGTGGTGCTCGTCGGCAAAGGCGTCACGTTCGACACCGGCGGCATCTCGATCAAGCCGGCGCAGAACATGGAGGACATGAAGTACGACATGTCCGGCGCCGCCGCGGTGCTCGGCACCTTCGAGACACTGGGCCGGCTCAAGCCGCCGGTGCACGTGGTGGGGCTCATCCCCAGCACCGAGAACATGCCCTCGGGCACCGCGGTCAAGCCGGGCGACGTGGTCACGAGCCTCCTGGGGAAGACGATCGAGATCATCAACACCGACGCGGAAGGCCGCCTCATCCTGTGCGACGCGCTGGCGTACGCGCGGCGCTACCACCCGGCCTGCGTGCTCGACATCGCCACGCTCACCGGGGCGATCGTGGTAGCGCTCGGGCACACCGCCAGCGGCGTCATGGGCACCGACGACCGGCTGATCGAGGAAGTGCGGAGCGCGGGCGAGCGGTCGGGCGAACGGGTCTGGCCGCTGCCGCTCTGGGACGATTACCGCGATCTCATGAAGTCCGACATCGCCGACGTGAAGAACGCCGGCGGGCGTCCCGCGGGCAGCATCTCGGCCGGATGGTTCCTGCGGGAGTTCGTGGACGGGTTCCCCTGGGCGCACCTCGACATCGCCGGCACGGCGTACACCGACCGCGAGGATGCCACGCGGGTGAAGGGGCCCACCGGGGTCGGCGTGCGGCTGTTCAGCGAGTTCGTGCTCGGCCGGCAGGGCGCGGGGGCTCGCTGACTCGCGTCCTGCGGCTGCTGGCGTTGCTGCTGTCGGTACTGCGCCGCCGCCGCCCGCGCGCAGGTCCTGGACGACACCCTCGGGGCCGACACCCTCGCCACCGACACGGTGGACTACACCGCGCGCTACCTCCGCGCGCAGGAGCAGGAGGAAGTGCGGGTGCCGGTGCTGCCGGCGCTCACCCCCGCCGGTCCTCGGCCGGCGCTCACCCGCCTCGTCTTCACCCGCGATTCGATCGAATGGATGAGCGGCGCCACGGTGGGCGACCTGCTCGCCCAGGTGCCGGGAGTCTATCTCTGGCGCGGCGGGTATACCGGGCGGCCCGAGCTGGTGAATTTCGAGGGCCGCGGCGCCAGCTCCGCCGAGTACTACCTGGACGGCGTGCCCTTCGTCGCGGCGGGGATCGACAGCATCGCGGTGGATCCCTCACTCTTTTCGACCAGTTTCCTCGACCGTGTCGAGGTGGAGCGCTGGCCGGGACTGCTGCGGGTCCACCTCTTCACCCGCCGGCAGGACCGGCTCGCGCCCCGCACGCGCATCGCGATCGCCCGGGGGGACCGGGATTTTGCCCGCTACGAGGGCGATCTCGAGCGGCGCTACGCCTCGGGCGCGGGCTTCGGGCTGGCCGCCGACTACCTGAACTCCCCCACGGCGAGCGGCACCAGCAGCAGCTATTCGAACACGCAGGTGTGGGCCCAGGGTGGCTATATCCCGTCGGACCGATTCGGCGTCCAATACCAGCTCGTCCGCTCGCGGCCCAAGCGCCGCGCCTTCACGATTTCCGACCTGACGCCGAGCGATACGATCGGCGCCGGCTACACCGCGACGCGCACGGACGCGCAGTTTCGCGTGTCCCTGCGCCCGGGTGGGCCCAACACCGGGCCCGGGCTCGACCTCATCTACGCGCGCTCCGCGTGGGACGGCGCCGGGATCGACCAGCAGATCAATCAGCTCGGCGGCTACGCTTCCCTCCGCCGTCCTACGCTCTCACTCGGGGTCTCGGGGTTCCACCGGAGCCGGTGGACCCCGCTCGATCTCCGGGGCACCGCCGGCTGGACGCCGGCGGCGCAGTTCACCGTGAGCGCCGAAGCGGCGCATCAGCGGCACCACGGTGGCCGCTCGAGCGACTACGTGGCGCTCGCGGCCGGGCTCCGGCCGGCGCGCGGGCTATCCCTCACCGGGACCGCGCGCCTGGGCAGCGTGGTGGCGGCGCCTTCCATCGTCTCCGACACGGCGCAGCGGCTTCGCGACTTCGAGGCCTCACTCGCCTGGGACCGGGAGCGCTTCGGCGCCGAGGTGCGGTACACCCGGACGTCCGCGTTCAATCCGTTCGCCTACGCGGATTTTCTCGAGCTCCCGTCTCTCGCCCCATCGCCCGAGGTGGACTGGCTCACCGCGAGCGCCCGCGTGGCGCCGCTCCGGTGGCTCACGCTCCAGAGCTGGTACAGCGACCCACGCAAGGGAACGGTCGATGGGGTGCCGCCCACCCACTCCGTCTCCACCGCGACGATCCGGTCGAAGTTCATGCGCGCCTTCCCGAGCGGCGTGTTCGATCTGAAACTGCAGCTCGGGATGGAGAGCTGGGGGCAGGGAACGATCGGCCGCGACGCTCTGGGTGCGCCCGTGAATCTCCGCGGCGCGACGTTTTTCATGAGCCTGGTGGAGTTCCAGATCCAGAGCTTCAGCCTGTACTGGCAACGCGGGAACCTGTCGGCGACGAAGCTGACCTACGTGCCGGGTTTCCGGCTACCCGCGTTCGGAAGCAATTTCGGGGTAAGGTGGGAGTTTGTGAATTAGGTGAGTTGAATTACGTAAAGTCAGATTACAGTAGGAGCTTGGGTATTGCAGTCTAAGCTGATTTATGCGGGCGCCGCTAGCGGGGTTGCGGCCCGCGTCATGTGCCTCCGAGCCGGCCGGCAAGATCCCTCGCTCCGCTCGGGATGACATTACCTTCGCACCGCCCCGCCGCCCCGCCGCCCCGCCGCCCCGCCGCCCCGCCGCCCCGCCGCCCGCCGCCCGCCAGCCCGCCAGCCCGCCAGCCCGGCAGCCCGGCCCGCCCGGCAGCCCGGCAGCCCGGCACCGCGCGACCGCGCGACCGCCTGCCCGCCCGCCCTACCAGCCACCCCCGCCCCCCGCTAGATTCCACGGCTTTCCCGGCACCAGCACGGAGGCGCGTTGCCCAACAGCATGACGGGGTTCGGCGCGGCGGAGGGCCCCGTGGCCGGCGGCCGGCTCCGTGTGGAGATCCGGAGCGTCAACCACCGCTATTTCAATCTCGCCCCCAAGCTGCCCGCGGACTTGAGCGGCCTGGAGGGCGAGTTGCGTGAACGGCTGCGACGCGACTTCGACCGCGGCCATCTCGCAGTGCAGGCCCGGTGGACGGAATATCCCGAGCGCGCCGGCGGGCTCGTGGTGGATCTCGAGCGGGCGCGCGTCGCCGCCAGCAGGCTCCGCGAGCTGCAGTCGGCGCTCGGACTGGCCGGCGACGTGACGGTGGAGATGGTCGCGCGGCAGCCCGAGGTGCTCTCGACGACGAGCGAGGCCGCGGCCGAGGTGCCGTGGGCGGAGGTCGAGCCGGTCGTGGCGCGCGCGGCGGCCGACTGCCGCGCCATGCGTCTGCGGGAGGGCGAGGCGCTCGCGGCGGAGCTCCGCCACCGGCTCGAGCTGCTGGAGACGGCGGCCGCGGTCATCGCCAAGCGAGCGCCCGAGCGGCTGGTCCGCGAGCGCGACCGGCTCCGCGGCGCCGTCGCGGAGCTGCTCGACGGCCGCCAGGCGGACGAGGCCCGGCTGGCGCAGGAGATCGCCTTCCAGGCGGACCGGCTCGACATCACGGAGGAGCTGGTGCGGTTCCGGGCGCATGTCGCGGCCGTACGCGAGGCGCTTGCCGGCGATCAGCCCGCCGGCAAGCGCCTCGGCTTCCTGGCGCAGGAGCTGGGGCGCGAAGTGAACACGATGGGCGCCAAGGCCAACGACGCCGAGATCGCGCAGCAGGTCATCGCCATGAAGGGGGAGCTCGAGAAGTTCCGGGAACAGCTCGAGAACCTCGAGTGACGCCGTTCCTGCTCGTGCTTTCGTCGCCCTCCGGCGGCGGGAAGACCACGATCGCGAAGAGTCTCCTGCAGGCGCGCGACGACCTGGGCTACTCCGTCTCGGCGACGACGCGTCCGGCGCGAAACGGCGAGCGGGACGGCGTCGACTACCACTTTCTCACCCGCGAGGCGTTCCTGCGGCGGGTGGAGGCCGGCGAGTTCCTGGAGTGGGCCACCTACGGCGGGAATCTCTACGGCACGCTCCGGCAGGAGATCGAGCGGATCTTCGACCGCGGGCGGACGGCCGTGCTGGACGTGGAGATCGAAGGCGCGCGGCAGCTCCGCGCGAACTTTCCGAACTCGCTCCACCTGTTCGTGCTGCCGCCCTCGGCGGAGGTGCTGGTGAGCCGCCTCACGGGGCGGAACTCCGAATCGTCCGCGGTGCTGCGGGAGCGGATCACCCGCGCAGCCGACGAGCTTGCGGCGGTGGCGGAGTATGACTACGCGATCCTGAACGAGGATCTGGTGCTCGCGGTCGCGCAGGTGGCCGCGATCCTCGACGCCGAAGCGCGGCGGGTCTCGCGGCAGGAGGGGCTCACCCCGTTCATCGATCGGCTCCGCCGCGACGTGCTGGCGCAGGCCGCGCGCATCGCAGGCGATTGACGTAACCCGGAAGGAGAGACCATGCGGATCATCACCCCGGCGGAAGTCGCGAAGCAGGCCGGCAACAAGTATCTCGGCGTGCTCGTCGCGGCCAAGTTCGCCCGCTACCTGAACGAGTTCCCGAAGGATCAGCTCGTGGGCAGCGGCGAGAAGCTCACCACGCTCGCCATGCAGTCGCTGGTCGAGGGCGACCTCAACTACAAGCTGGTCCGCCGCCGCCGCTCCGAGGCCTGATCGTGTGGACCGGCCGCCGCGTCGTCCTCGGCGTGTCGGGCGGGATCGCCTGCTACAAGAGCTGTACGCTGGCCCGCCGGCTCACGGAGGCCGGCGCGCGGGTGGACGTGATCCTCACCCGGGGCGCCGCCGAATTCGTGCGGCCGCTCACCTTCGAGGCGCTCACCGGACACCCCGCCCTCGGCTCGCTGTGGGAGCCCGGCGGGGCGCTCTCCCACGTCCGGCTCGGCCAGCAGGCCGACCTCGTGCTCGTGGCTCCGGCCACCGCGCACCTGATCGCCCGGATGGCGCAGGGGCTGGCCGACGATCTGCTCACCACGCTGCTCCTGGCCGGCACCGCCCCGGTGCTGCTCGCGCCCGCCATGAACGACGAGATGTACGCCCACCCCGCAGACCCGCGCGAATCTCGAGCGGCTCCGCGCCCGCGGCGTCTCGGTCGTTGGTCCCGACGTGGGCGCGCTGGCCGAAGGACCGTCGGAGCGCCCCGGCCGGATGAGCGAGCCCGAGACGATCCTGGCGCATGCCGCGCGCGCCGTTCGCGGGCGCGGGCCCTTTTCCGGCCGGCGGGTGGTCGTCACCGCGGGCCCCACGCGCGAGTCGATCGATCCCGTCCGCGTCGTCACTAACCGCTCGAGCGGGAAGATGGGGTACCGCGTGGCGGAAGCCGCGTGGGAGCGCGGCGCCGATGTGGTGCTCGTCTCCGGGCCGGTGGCGCTGCCCGCGCCGGTGGGCGTGCGGGTCCGGCGGGTCGAGTCCACCCGAGAGCTCGAGGACGCCGTGCGCGAGGAGCTGCCGGAGACCGACGTGCTGGTCATGGCCGCCGCGCCGGCCGATTTTCGCCCGAGCGACCCCAGCGACCGCAAGCGCGCCCGCGTGGACGGCGCGCTCGCGATTCCGATGGAGCCGACCGACGACATCCTGGGCGCCACGCGCGGGCTCCGGAAGCCGGGGAGCATCACGGTCGGCTTCGCGCTCGAGACGGGCGACGCGCTCGCCAAGGGTCGGGCCAAACTGGAGCGGAAGGATCTCGACCTCATCGTGGTGAACGACGCGCTCGAGCCCGGCGCGGGGTTCGAGGTGGACACCAACCGGGTGGCGCTCCTCGGCCGGGACGGGACCGCCCGGATTCTCCCGCTGCAGTCGAAGCGCGAGGTGGCGGAGGCGATCCTCGACGCCGTGGAGCTGTCCCTTGGCCGATGAGTGGCGGCGTTATCTTGCGCAGCAGATCGAGCTCGGCGGCGGCGAGATCATCCTCGGAGCCGGGCTCCCGCCCCGGCCCCGACGGCACCGCAGGAGCCGCAGCGAGCAGACGGCAGACCGATGCCCGCCCCCACCGAGACCGGCAAATGGAAGACACGGCGCGCCGCCGATTCCGGGGCCCGGCCTCACGGTCGTCTCGCCCACGCCCGTGCTGCTGGGCAACGACCTCGGCGCGCTCGCGTCGCTCGAGGCGGTGGCCGAGCGGATCCGCACCACCTATTGCTGCGATCTCTGTCCCGGCCGCACCAACGCCGTGCCCGGCGAGGGCGATCCGCACGCCCCGCTCGTGCTCGTCGGCGAAGGACCGGGGGCGACCGAGGACGCGACGGGGCGGCCGTTCGTGGGCCAGGCCGGCGCGCTGCTCGACTCGATTCTCGCCGCTATTGAAGTTCCGCGGAGTTCGGTGTACATCACCAACATCGTCAAGTGCCGTCCGCCACAGAACCGAAAGCCGTTGCCCGATGAGATCGCGGCCTGCATTCCCTATCTCCACCGCCAGCTCGAGCTGATTCGCCCGAAGGTGATCCTCGCGATGGGCGGCACCGCCGGCGAGGCGCTGCTCGGCGTCCGCAAGAGTCTGGGCGAGCTGCGCGGCAAGGTGCACACGTACAACGGCATTCCGCTGGTCGTGACGTACCATCCCGCGGCGCTGCTCCGCAACCCGAACTGGAAGAAGCCGACCTGGGATGACGTCCGTATCGCACGACAACTTCTCGACCGCTGATCCCTACGTCGGCCGCTCGGCTCCCTGGAGCCAGGAGGCCGAGCAGGCGGTGCTCGGCGGCGATGCTGCTGGACCAGGACGCGGCGCTCCGGGCCGCGGAGCTGGTGGACGACGCGATGTTCTACCGGGAGGGCCACCGCCGGCTCTTCCGTGCCATGCTCGCGCTCACCGAGCGGCGGGTGGTCATCGACCACATCACGCTGCGCGACGAGCTGCTCCGCCGGGGCGAGCTGGAGATCGCCGGCGGCCTGGAGTACCTCGCCGAGCTGGTGGACGCGGTGCCCACCGCGGCCAACATCGAGTTCCACGCCAAGATCGTCCGCGACAAGGCCATCCTCCGCCGCCTGATCGAGGCCGGCACCTCGATCATCACCGAGGCCTACGACGGCCACTCCACCGCGAACGATCTGCTCGATGTCGCCGAATCCCGGATCTTCCAGATCTCCCAGCAGCGCGGGAACGAAGGGTTCACCCGCATCAAGGAGATGCTGTGGCCGACGATGGAGCGCATCGAAACGCTCCAGCGGAGCGGCAAAGCGATTACCGGGGTGCCGAGCGGGTTTCGTAGATTTGGATGCGCTGACGTCGGGGTTCCAGACGTCGCGAGCTGGTGGTGGTGGCGGCCCGGCCCTCCATGGGCAAGACGGCGTTCTGCCTCAACATCGCCGCCCATGCGGCGGCGGAGGGGCAGGGGTGGCCATCTTCTCGCTGGAAATGTCGAAGGAGGCGCTGGTCCAGCGCATGCTCACCGCCACCGCCCGGGTGGACAGCCACCGCGTGCGCCAGGGCACGCTGCGCGATTCCGACTTCACCCAGCTCGCGCGCGCGGCGGGCATTCTCCAGACGTATCAGCTCTGGATCGACGACACGCCGTCGCTCACGCTGCTGGAGATGCGTTCCAAGGCGCGCCGGCTCAAGATCGACAACGATCTCAAGCTGGTCATCGTGGACTACCTGCAGCTCATGCGGAGTCCCGAGTACTCCGACAACCGCGTGCAGGAAATCTCCGACATCTCCCGCTCGCTCAAGGCGCTCGCGCGCGAGCTGCAGATTCCGGTCATCGCGCTGTCGCAGCTCTCCCGCGCTTCGGAGCAGCGCGGCGGCGAGCGGAAGCCCATTCTCTCCGACCTGCGGGACTCCGGCGCCATCGAGCAGGATGCCGACCTGGTCATCTTCATCCACCGGCCGGAGATAGTACGACCGGGAGGACGAGACGAAGCAGAGGGCGTGGCGGAGGTCATCGCTGGCCAAGAATCGGAACGGGCCCACGGGAGACGTGCGAGCTCCGGTTCGTGCGGGAGTACACGCGATTCGACAATCTGTCGAGCGGGAGGAGGCGGAGTGATGGCAGGCGGAAGGCGGTAGGCGGACGGCGGGAGGCGGAGACGGACGGCGGCAAGCGGGGACGAACGCTGTCATCGGATGCACTGAATGCGACGTTCGCGGTCCAGCTGCCCTTCCGCCTGCCGGCCCGCCGTCCGTCCTTCCGCCGTTCCGCCCGTTCCGCCCTTCCGCCTGAGCTACATGCCCAAACCCCACTCCGTCTACCGCTGCACCGAATGCGGCCACGAGCACCCCAAGTGGGTGGGCCGCTGCGAAGCGTGCGGCGCCTGGAATGCTGTGGCCGAGGAGCCCGTGCTGGTCCGTGCGGCGGTGCGCGGCCCGGCGAAGCGCGGCGTCCGCGCCGCCGGTCTGGTGGCGCCGCCCGCCCGCCTGCGCGAGGTGGCCACGCGGCCCCTCGAGCGCTGGCGCACCGGCATCCCCGAGTTCGACTTCGTGCTCGGCGGCGGTCTGGTGCCGGGCTCGATGATCCTGATCGGCGGCGAGCCCGGCATCGGAAAATCCACGCTCCTGCTCCAGGCCGCGGCGCGGCTCGAGGCCGCGGGCCGGACCGTGCTCTACGCCAGCGGCGAGGAATCGCCCGACCAGATCCGGTTGCGCGCCGAGCGGCTGCTGAACGAAGACGCGGGCGCCGTGCACGTCCTGGGCGAAACCCGGCTCGAGGCCATCCTCGGCGCGGCGGCGGCGGTGGCGGCGGACGTCGTCGTCATCGACTCCATCCAGACGGTCTACACCGAGGCGCTCGAAAGCGCGCCGGGCAACGTGGGCCAGGTGCGCGAATGCTCCGGGCAGCTCATGCGGTTCGCCAAGGAGAGCGGTACGTCGGTGGTAGTGGTGGGCCACGTCACCAAGGGCGGCGGGATCGCGGGGCCCAAGACGCTCGAGCACATCGTGGACACGGTCCTCTATTTCGAGGGCGAGGCCACGCTCGACTACCGGTTGCTCCGCACCACCAAGAACCGGTTCGGCTCCGTGGACGAGCTGGGCGTCTTCTCATGACCGAGCATGGGCTGGTGGCGGTGCCCAACCCATCGGCGGTCTTCCTCGCGGCCCGCGCCGACGGCATCAGCGGCAGCGCCGTGACGGCTCTGATGGAAGGGACGCGTCCGGTCCTGGTCGAGGTGCAGGCCCTGGCCGCCAAGTCGGGCTACGGCACGCCCCAGCGGGTGGCCACCGGCCTCGATCCGCGGCGGCTCGCCGTGCTGCTCGCGGTGCTCGAGCGGCGCGCCGAGACCTCGTTCGCCGACCTCGACGTGTTCGTGCAGGTCACGGCCGGCGTGCGGCTCAGCGAGCCGGGGGCCGACCTGGCGGTGGCCGCCGCGCTTCTCAGCAGCCTCTACAACCGCCCGGCACCGGCCGACGTCATCTTCCTCGGCGAGATCGGGCTGGGCGGCGAGATCCGGCCGAGCGGCGCGCTCGAGCGGCGTATCGGCGAGGCGGCGCGGCTGGGCTTCCGCCGCGTGTTCGGCTCGTCGCGCAGCGGGACGCAGGTGGCCGGCGTCTCGATGGTGGGCCTGGACCACGTCGGGCAACTGGTGCGGGCGCTTGCCGCGTGACGTCGGGGTCGTGCTGGTCGCGGCGGGCCGGGGCAGCCGCCTCGGCGGCGGGATGCCGAAGCAATACCAGCCGATCGGCGGCGTCCCCATGGTCCTTCGGGCGCTGCGGGCATTTACCTCGCATCCCGAGGTGGCCCACGTGGTCGCTGGTCCTGCCGGCCGAAGACGCCGCCGCCGTCCCCGGCTTTCTTCGTGGCCTGACCGGGCCGGGGCTCCGTGCTCGTCGCCGGCGGCGCCGAGCGCGGCGACTCGGTGGCGGCCGGCCTCGCGGCGCTGGACCCGGCGTGCGCCACCGTGCTGGTGCACGATGCCGCGCGTCCGTTCGTCGAGCGCGAGGTGATCGACGCGGTGATCGCCCTCGCGCGGGCGGGGCAAGGCGCCGTGGCGGCGGTGCCGCTGAGCGATACGCTCAAGGAGGCGGCGCCCACGATCCCACGCTGATCGCGGGCACCGTCGCACGCGAGCGGCTCTGGCGCGCGCAGACGCCGCAGGGATTTCCACGGGCGGTGCTGCGAGCGGGCGCACGAGCGCGCCGCGCGGGACGGCATCCCCGCCACCGACGACGCCGCCCTGGTCGAGCGGATCGGGGGTCCCGGTCCATCTGATTCCCGACTCGTCGCGCAACCTCAAGGTCACCACCCCGGACGACCTCGCGCTCGCCGAGCTCCTCGCCGGGCGCCGCGATGATCCTCCCGTTCCAGACCCCCGCCCAGATCGACGCGGCCATCCCCACCGTCACGGCCCATCTCGCGGCCAACGGCTGCTGGGCTATCCCACCGAAACGGTCTACGGCCTGGGCTCGGCGCCGACGGTGCCCGGCGCTCGACGCGCTCGCCAGGCTCAAGGGCCGCGCGCCGGGAAAGCCGTTCCTCCTGCTCGTCTCCGGCCGGCGGATGGCCGAGAGCTGGGGACTCGTGTTCACGGCGTCGGCGCGGGCGCTGTCGAGCGCCTTCTGGCCGGGGCCGCTGACGCTGGTGCTGCGCGGCGGCGAGGGTCGCCTGCCCGAGGAGCTGCGGGGGCGCGAGGGCGGCATCGCCGTTCGGCACACCTCGCACGCGCGGCATGGAGCGGCTGGTGGCCACCAGTGATCGGCCGCTCACCTCCACGTCGGCCAACCGACCGGGCGGCCCGACCGCGCCGGGGCCGGACCGGCTGGTGGAGCTTTTCCGCGACGCGGTGGACGAGGGGCTGCTGCTGGTGCTCGACGGCGGCGTGCTGGGCAACGTCCCGCCGTCGACCCTGGTGGATTGCACCGGCCCCGTGCCGCGGCTGGTGCGGGAAGGCGCCATCCCGCGCGGCGAGCTGCGTCGTGCCGCCGGGCGGTTCGCCCCCTGACTATGTTTCCGCCATGAGTACCCACGTCCTCTTCGTCTGCACCGGCAACACCTGCCGGAGCCCCATGGCGGAGGCGCTGATGCGTCAGGCGCTCGCCACGCGCGGGCTCGAGCAGGTGACGGTCTCGTCCGCCGGCACCGGGGCCTGGGACGGCGCCCCGGTCTCGGAGGGCGCCTACCTGGTCGGGCTCGAGAACGGGCTCGATCTGAGCGGCCACAGCGCGCGCCTGCTCACCCGGGAAGTCGTCGCGCGGCGCCGACCTCATCCTCGTCATGTCGGGCCACCATCTGGCCCGGGTCGGCGAGCTGGGCGGCGAGCACAAGGCTCACCTCCTCGCGGCGTACGCCGGCCGCGACGACGCGCAGGCGGAAGTGAGCGATCCGTTCGGCTCCGATCTCGCCAGCTACCGCACCACCTTTACCGAGCTCCAGGAGCTGATCGGCGCCGTGGCAGGCCGGGTGGCCGACAGCGTGCGGTGAGCGGCGGCGCCACGCGCGTCTTCGCTCTCCTTGGCGATCCCGTCGCGCACTCCCTCTCTCCGGCCATGCACAACGCGGCCTTTCGCGTGCTCGGCCTTCCCGCCGTGTACGTCCCGCTCCGCTGCGCGGCGGCGGATGTTTCGGCGTTGATCGGCGCGCTGAGCCGCGCCGGCGGCGGTGGGAACGTCACCGTACCGCACAAGGATCTGGCGGCGCGCGCGCTGGACCGCCCAGGCGTGCTGGTCGAGCGCCTCGGCGCCTGCAACGCGTTCTGGGGGGACGCCGACGGGAGCTGCGCCGGCGACAACACCGACGTGGCCGGCCTCCTCGCCGCGCTGGACGCGCTCTCGGCGCCCGCTCCCTGGCTGGTGCTCGGCACCGGCGGCGGCGCCCGCGCGGTGGTCGGCGCGGCGCTCGAGCGGGGCGTCGCCCTGGCCGTGTCGTCGCGCTCCGAGGGGCGGCGGCGCGGCTTCGAGCGCTGGGCAGGCGATCAGGGCGTTCGCCTCACCGATCCGGCCGAGTGCGGCACGGCCATCAACGCGACGCCCCTGGGCCTCGGCGCCGGCGATCCGCTGCCGCTCTCCGCCCCGCCTCCCTGCGCGGCGGCCGCGCTCGACATGGTGTACGGCCGCGGCGAAACCGCGTGGGCTCGTGCCATGCGCGCCGCCGGGCTCCGGGCGGCGGACGGCCGCACGATGCTGGTCGCGCAGGGGGCCGCGTCGCTGGAGCGCTGGTTCCCGGTGTGCGCGCGCCGGTCGAAGTCATGCGCGCGCGCGGTCAATGACCGCCTTCGCTGAGGCGCTCCGCGGGCGTGGAGCGCTGGCTCCTGCCGCCCGCCTGTCTGCTGTGCGAGGCGCCGGTACCCGCCAGGGAAGGCGACGCGCTGGTGTGCGGGCTCTGCCGCTCGCGCTGGCAGCCGGTGGCCGCGCCGCTGTGCGCGCGCTGCGGCCAGCCGGCCTTCGGCGACCTGCGAGTGCCGGCTGCTGCGCCGGCTGGCCCGAGGGCCTGGGGCGGGTGCGCAGCGCAGTCTGGCTCCGGGGCACGGCGCGCGAGCGCGGTGCATCGGCTCAAGTACGAGGGCTGGTGGCGGGTGGCCGAGCGCGCTGGCGGAGGCGATGCGCCGGCTCGAGCCATTGACCGGGCGGGTATGCTTGATACCGGTCCCGCTCGGCGCCCGGCGGCTGCGGACGCGCGGCTACAATCAGAGCGAGCGGATCGCCGCGGCGCTGGGCGGGCTCATCGGCCGTGCCGGTCCGGGCCGACCTGCTGGCGCGCCGGCGCGAGACCCGCACCCAGACGGCCTTGACGCCCGAGGGCCGGCAGGCCAACGTGGCCGGCGCGTTCGAGGCGCGGCCGGCGCGGCGGACTCGCGTGCGTGCTGGTGGACGATGTCTTCACCACCGGCGCCACCCTCGCGGAGGCGGGTGCGGCGCTCGGCCGCGGCGGGCGCCGCGAGCGTGGAGCGCGGTCACCTTTGCCCGAGCCGAGCCGCCGGTCGCGCCGGCGTAGCGCAACCCAACGACGGAGAGATGATGGCAATTCGAGTGGGCATCAACGGCTTCGGCCGCATCGGCCGCAACGTGGTCCGGGCCGCGCAGGCGATGGGCGTCAAGGAGATCGACTTCGTCGCGGTGAACGACATCACCGACACGGCGACGCTGGCCCATCTGCTCAAGTACGACTCGGTGCACGGCCGCTTTCCCGGCGACGTGGCGGCGGAAAAGGACGCGCATCATCGTCGACGGCGACGCGATGCGCGTGCTCGCGGAGAAGGATCCCGCCAAGCTGCCCTGGAAGGAGCTGGGCGTGGACGTCGTGCTCGAGTCCACCGGCCGGTTCACCGAGCGGACCAGGCGGCGCTCCACCTCGAGGGCGGCGCCAGGAAGGTGGTCATCTCCGCGCCGGCCAAGAAGCGAAGACATCACCATCGTCTACGGCGTGAACCACGAGCCTACGATCCGGCCAAGCATCACATCATCTCCAACGCGAGCTGCACCACCAACTGCCTGGTGCCGGTGGTCAAGGTGATCCTCGACCGAGTTCGGCTTCGTGCAACGGCTTCATGACCACGGTGCACTCCTACACCAACGACCAGCAGATCCTCGACCTGCCGCACAAGGATCTGCGCCGCGCGCGGGCGGCGGCGGTGTCGATCATTCCCACCACCACCGGCGCGGCCAAGGCCACGGCGCTGGTGCTGCCGCAGGTGAAGGGAAAGATCGACGGCGTCTCGCTCCGCGTGCCGACGCCGGACGTGTCGGTCGTGGCACTCACCTGCACGGTGGAGAAGGCCACCTCCGCCGACGAGGTGAACACGGCCTTCCGCGAAGCCGCCAGGAGCGGGCCGCTCAAGGGCCTGCTCGCGGTGAGCGACGAGCCGCTGCGTCTCGGTGGACTACATCGGCATCGCTCCAGTCGAGCACGATCGACGCGCTCTCGACCAACGTGGTCGCCGGCACGCTGGTCAACGTGACGAGCTGGTACGACAACGAGATGGGATACTCCGCCCGCTGCGTGGACCTGCTCCGCTACGTCGGGCCAGCGGTCTGTGAAGCGGACGCTCGAATCGCTCGACCCCGCGGCGCATCGAGGGCAGGCGCGCGCTCGTCCGGGTGGACTTCAACTGCCCGATGAAGGACGGCGCGGTCACCGACAACACGCGCATCCGTGCGGCGCTGCCGACCATCAAGTACCTGCGCGAGCAGGGCGCGCGCGTGGTGCTGCTGTCGCACCTCGGCCGCCCCAAGGGCGGGCCCGATCCCAAGTACTCGATGCAGCCGGTCGTGCGCGAGCTCGAGCGGCTGCTCGGCGCGCCGGTGACTTTTCTGCCGGATCCCGACGTCGCGAGGCGGCGGTCACGGCCACCCGCCGGCTGCCGCGCGGCGGCATCGCCGTGGGGGAGAACACCCGGTTCTACCCCGGCGAGGAGAGCAACGACCCCGCCCTCGCCGAGCGGTTCGCGGCGCTGGGCGACTTCTACGTGAACGACGCCTTCGGCTCGGCCCACCGCGCGCACGCCAGTACCGAGGCGGTGGCGCGACTGCTCAAGCCGGCGGTCTCGGGCTTCCTCATGCAGCAGGAGCTCCGCTATCTCGGCGAGGCGCTGCATCAGCCGAAACGCCCGTTCGTCGCCGTGCTGGGCGGCGCCAAGATCAGCGGGCAAGATCGACCTGATCGAGGCGCTGCTGCCCAAGGTGGACGCCATCCTGCTCGGCGGCGCCATGGCGTGCACGTTCTTCCGGGCCATGGGCCTGGAGACCGGCAACGTCGCTGGTGGAAGAGGACCGGCTGGAGCTGGCTCGCAGCTGATGGCCAAGGCCGGCGACAAGCTCGTGCTGCCCGCGGGCGCGGTGATCGCCCAGCGGCTCGAGCCGGGCGCGGAGACGCGGGCGGTGCCCCGCGACGCGATCCCGCCCGGGGTGGGCGATGTACGACATCGACCCCGCCACCGAGCGCGACTTCGCCGAGCGGATCCGCGGCGGCGGGGACGGTGGTGTGGAATGGGCCGATGGGCGTGTTCGAGACGCCGCCGTTCGATCACGGGACGCTGGCGGTAGCGCGCGCCATGGCCGATGCCACGGCCGCGGCGCCATGACCGTCATCGGCGGCGGCGACTCGGCGGCGGCCGTGGCGCAGGCGGGGCTCAGCCGACCGGATCACCCACGTCTCTACCGGCGGCGGCGCGTCGCTCGAGTTCCTCGAGGGCAAGGCGCTGCCCGGCGTGGCCGCGCTCGACGAGGCCTGACCGCATGACGCCCGCCCGCTGATCTACGCCGCCAACTGGAAGATGCACCACGGGCCCGGCGGCGGCGCGCGCCTTCTCGAGCGCTTCCTGGCGCTCACCTCGCCGGCGGAGGACCGGAGCCTGTGGTTCTTCCCGCCCGCGGTCGTCGCTCGCGGCCGTGAGCCGAGGCGGTGCGGGCGCGGCCGGACATCGTGGTCGGCGCGCAGAACGTGCACTGGGAGCCCAAGGGAGCGTTCACCGGTGAAGTGTCGCTCGCCATGGTGCAGGAGGCCGGTGCCACGGCGGCGCTCGTCGGCCACTCGGAGCGGCGCCACCTGTTCGGCGAGACCGACGATCAGGTCGGCCCGGAAGACCGCGGCCGCGCTCAATGCGGGGGTCGTGCCGCTCGTGTGCGTGGGCGAGACCCTGGCGGAGCGCGAAGGCGGGCGCACCGAGACGGTCATCCTCCGGCAGCTCGCGCCGCTGCTCGAGCGGGTGTCGGCCGACGATTGGGCGCGGCTCGTCGCTGGCCTACGAGCCGGTGTGGGCGATCGGCACCGGCCGGAACGCCACCCCGGACGACGCCGCGCAGGTGCATGAGCTCATCCGCTTCACCGTCGCGCCGCGCGGCGTGCCGGGCCGGGTGCCGATTCTCTACGGCGGCAGCGTCAACCCCGGCAACGTGCTGGCGCTGCTCGCCCGGCCCGAGCTGGACGGCGTGCTGGTGGGCGGCGCCAGCGTGGACCCCGATGGCTGGGCGGAGCTGGTCGGACTGAGTTAGTTTAGAGCGTGCCCCCTGCCTCACCGGCTCGCCATCGCCCCTCAGGAGACGATCGATCTCCAGCAACGGCTCCAGGCCGCGGTCGGTGCTCAGTACCGCATCCTGAGAGAGCTGGGCGGCGGCGGGATGAGCCGCGTCTTCCTGGCCGAGGAGACCCGGCTCGGCCGGCAGGTGGTCATCAAGCTCCTCCCGCCCGAGATGGGCGCCGCCGTCAACGTCGAGCGCTTCGAGCGCGAGATCCAGCTCGCCGCCCGGCTGCAGCATCCGCACATCGTCCCGCTGCTCACCGCCGGCGCCTCCGGCGATCTCCTCTACTACATCATGCCGTTCATCGAGGGCGAGTCGCTCCGGGTCAAGCTCGCGCGCGAGGGCGAGCTGCCGGTCGCCGGAGGCCGTGCGCATGCTCCGCGAGGTGGTCGACGCGCTGGCGTACGCCCACCGGCAACGGCGTGGTGCACCGGGACATCAAGCCCGACAACGTGCTGCTGTCCGAAGGGCACGCCGTGGTCACCGACTTCGGCGTGGCCAAGGCGGTGAGCGCGTCCAGCGGCGGCGTCGTCGCTCACCTCGCTCGGCGTGGCGCTCGGCACGCCGGCCTACATGGCGCCCGAGCAGGCGGCGGCCGATCCGCACGTGGACCACCGGGCCGACATCTACGCCGTCGGCGCGCTGGCCTACGAGATGCTCGCGGGCCGCCCGCCGTTCACCGCGCCGACGCCGCAGGCGATGCTCGCGGCGCAGATCACCCAGGCGCCAGAGCCCGTCGCGCAGCACCGCCCGCCGATCTCGCCGGCGCTCAATGCCGTCGTCATGCGCTGCCTCGAGAAGCGGCCCGCCGACCGCTGGCAGAGCGCCGCGCGAGCTGCTGCCGCAGCTCGACGCGATGAGCACGCCGAGCGGCGGAACGGCGCCGGTCACGGCGAGCCACGGTCATCTCCACCGGCACCGAGAAGGCGATTCGGCGGGGGCATCCGGGACGGGTCGTGGCGCTCTTTGCCGTGGCCTCGCTGATTGTCATCGGCGTCGTGTGGGCCGCCGTGCAGCGTCTCGGGCTCCCCGACTGGGTGCTCTACGCTGCCGTCGCGCTGCTGCTGGCCGGGCTCCCGGTCATGCTGGTGACCGGCCTCCAAGAGCGGCAGCGCGCCGTGGCGCGCACGACGGGACTGCGTGTCCCAACTCCGGCCGGCGGGCTGGCGGGGCTGTTCACCTGGCGCAGTGCGCTCCTCGGCGGCGCGCCGCCTTCGTCGGCCTGGCGCTGGTGGCGGCCGGCTACACCGCCATGCGCGTGATGGGCGTCGGACCCGTGGGCACGCTGGTCGCGTCGGGCGTACTGAAGGATCGCGAGCCGCTGGTGCTCGCCGACTTCGAGAACCGGAGCGCGGATTCGACGCTGGGCCCGTCGCTGACCGAGGCGCTCCGGGTGGACCTGAGCCAGTCCCCCACGGTCCGGCTGATCGACGCCTCGGCGATTGCCGATGCGCTCGCAGCGGATGGAGCGGCCGGGCACCTCGGCCCTGCCCGTCGGGCTCGCGCGCGAGCTGGCGCAGCGGGAAGGCATCAAGGGCGTGGTGAGCGGGCAGATCGATCCCGTGGGGAAGGGCTACGTCCTGTCCGCCAGCCTCATCAACGCCTCGGACGGCCGCGTGCTGACCGCGTCGCGGGAGACGGCCCAGGGCGAGGACGAGCTGCTCGGCGCGATCGACCGATTGTCGAAGCGGATCCGCGAGCGCGTGGGCGAGTCGCTCGTCTCGATCCGGGGGAATCCGCCGCTCGAGCAGGTGACCACAGGGTCGCTGACCGCGCTCCGGAAATATTCCGAGGCGCTCAGGCTGGAGGAGGAAGGCAAGCCCGAGTCCGCGATCCCGCTCCTGCAGGAGGCGGTCACGCTCGACACCGGCTTCGCGATGGCCTACCGGAAGCTGGCCGTCATCTTCGGCAATATGGGCGGCAACGACGCGGCCCAGGTGGCCGCCGCGTCACGCGCCTTTGCCCACCGGGAGCGGCTGCCCGAGCTCGAGGGCGACCTCACGGCCGGGTACTACTTTCAGTGGGTGGCCTACGATGCCGAGAAGACCGCCGCCGCCTACCGCGCTGCACTGGCGGTGGACCCCGACAACACCGTGGCGCTCAACAACCTCTCCGTCGCCTTGCAGTCGACCCGGCAGTGGGCGGCAGGAGAAAGCCTGGCCGTTCGGGCGATGGACCTCGGGCATAACGCCGCCTTCTTCGAAAACGCGCTGCAGGCCCAGGTTGCCCAGGGGCACTTCGACGCGGCCGCGGCCACGCTGACCCGCTATGCGGCGGCCGCCCCGGCGAGTCCCTACCTGCTCGAAGATCGGGCCCTCTTTGCCCTGGCACGCGGCGACTACGCGGCTGGCGTCCGCCTGCTGACCGAGCTCCGCGCGGCGCAGTCGGCGAGCCCCGGCTGGCAGGCCAGCACGAGCCTCGAGCTGGCGCGGGTGAGCCGCCTCACCGGCAAGCTCGGGGAGGCCGAGCGCTACCTGCGCGCCAACATGGACGAAAACGAGCGGCGGGGTGCGCTTGGCGAGTATCTGGCGGGTGCCACGGAGCTCGGGCTCCTGGAGCTCGACTTCCGCGGTCGCGCCGATTCGGGGCTCGCCACGGTCAACGCGGCGCTCGCGCGGCATCCGCTCGGCCGGATCGCTGTGCTGGACCGTCCCTACCCGATTCTGATCATGACCTACGCCATGCTCGGGAACCCCGAGGTGGCCCGGCGCCTGACTCGTGAGTTCGAGGCCTCGGTCCCGGAAGGACTGCGCCGGGGAAACCGCATGGTGCCCCTGGCCGCCGGCGCGTTGGCGGAGGCGGAGCACCGTCCGGCGGAGGCCGCCGCCGCCTACCGCACCTGGCACGATGAGTTCGGCGAATGCAGCGCGTGCGGATTCTTCGACCTGGCCCGCATGGCCGACCAGGCGGGACAGACCGACTCGGCCCTCGCGCTGTACGATCGGGGCGTCACCACTCCCGGATTGCGCCGCTTCAATCTCGATGCGTTCGAGCTCGCCCCGGCGCTCAAGCGCTCCGGCGAGCTCTACGAAGCCAGGGGCGATCGCGCCAAGGCCGCCGAGCGCTACCGCCGCTTTGTCGAACTGTGGAAGGACGCCGATCCGGAGCTCCAGCCGGGCGTCCGCGAGGTGCGCGCCCGGCTGGCACGGCTCTCTACGGAGGCCGGGACCTGACGGATCCGCGCCCGCTGCTGGATGATCGCGTGCTGCTGGCCCGGCTCGTGGCCTTTGACACGACCAGCTCCGCGAGCAACCTGCCGCTGGCCGATTTCCTCTGCGACTATCTCGACCGCCCCGGGGTGCGGATCGTCCGACACCCCTCCCCGGACGGCGGCAAGACCAACCTGGCCATAAGCGTGGGGCCCGAGCACGAGGACCGCGCGGGCCTCGTCCTCTCCGGCCACATGGACGTGGTGCCAGCCGCGGAGCCCGAGTGGCGCTCGGACCCGTTCAGCATGACCGACGCGGGCGACCGCTACGTGGGCCGCGGCACCGCCGACATGAAGGGCTTCCTGGCGCTTGCCGCCAACCGGCTGGCCGTCGCCGCCAGCGCCGCGAGCGCCGCTTTCCGCCGCCAGCTTTCGCTGCTGTTCACCTACGACGAAGAGGTGGGGACGCTCGGCGCCCGACATTTTACCGAGACCTTCCCCGGGGTGGCGCGGCTGCCGCGAGACGTCGTGATCGGCGAGCCGACCAGTCTCCGCGTGGTCCGCGCGCACAAGGGGATGCTGCGTCTCCGGCTCGGCTTCCGGGGCCAGGCGGCGCACTCGGGCTATCCGCACCTCGGCCGGAGCGCCATCGAGCCCGCCGCGCGCGCCATCGTGGCGCTCGCGGCTCTCCGGCGTGAGCTGGAATCGGAGCGGCCGCCCCACGCCGAGGAGTTCCCGGACGTGCCGTTCGCCGCGCTCAACGTGGGCACGGTCGTCGGGCGGCAGCGCGGTCAACGTGATCCCCGACCACTGTGACATACAGCTCGGTATCCGGCTCCTCCCCGGGATGCCGGCCGTGGCGATGGTGGAGCGCGTGACCGGGGCGGTCCGCGCGGCGGTCGATGAGCCGTTCACGCTCGAGCAGATCAGCGAGAGCCCGGCGATGATCGCCGGCGCCGATGCCCCGATCCACCGCGCGCTCTGCGAGCTGGTCGGGCAGCGCGGCTCGCACAGCGTCATGTTCGCCACCGACGCCGGGTGGCTCCAGCGCGCCGGCTTTTCCTGTGTGCTGTTCGGACCCGGCAGCATCGAGGTGGCGCACCGGCCGAACGAGTTTCTTCCCGTGGCGGAATTCCGCCGCGCGGGCGAGGTGCTGGACGAACTGATCGACCGGAGCTGCGCACGGGCGTGAGCCGGGTGCTCGAGGCGGAGCTGACCTGGACCGGCGCGGGGTTCGCGCCGCACGTGCAGGTCGTCGTGGATGACCATGGGCGCATCGCGGACGTGGGGCCGCTCGGGCGTCCTGATCCGACCCGCCTCGCCCGCATGGCACTCCTCCCCGGGTTCGTGGATGCGCACTCGCACGCCTTCCAGCGTGGTCTCCGTGGCCGGGGGGAAGCATTTCCGGCGGGCGCCGGAAGCTTCTGGAGCTGGCGCGAGGCGATGTATGCGCTGGTGGAGTCGCTCGACCGCGACACCATGCGCCGGCTCTCCGCCCGTGCCTTTGCCGAGATGCGCGACGCGGGCATCACGACCGTCGGCGAGTTTCACTACCTGCACCACGAGCGCGAGGGGGACTTCGCGCTGGACGACGCCGTGGTCGAGGCCGCGGCCGACGCGGGCATCCGCCTGGTGCTGCTCTACAGCTATTACGCCACGGGCGCGCCGGGTCGCCCGCTGGAGGGCGCCCAGCGCCGCTTCGCGACCCCGTCGCCGGACGAGTTCTGGCTTCAGGTGGACCGGCTCGCCGGCGTGCTGGCGCCGGACACCCAGACGCTCGGGATCGCGCCGCACAGCATCCGCGCGGCAAGCCCGGCGGAGATCCGGCTGCTCCATGGCGAGGCGTGCCGCCGAGGGTTTCCAGTGCACCTGCACGTCGAGGAGCAGCCTCGCGAGATCGAGGAGTCGCTTGCCGCGTACGGACGCAGCCCCATGGCGCTGATCCTGGACGCGGTCGAGGAGAAGCCGTTCACCGCCGTACACTGCACCCACACGTCCGATGGCGACATGGAGCGGTTCCTGGCGTCGGGTGGCAGCGCCTGCCTGTGCCCGCTCACCGAAGGGAACCTGGGCGACGGCATCCCGCGGCTCGCGCGGGCGCACGCGGCGGGGGGCGCCTGGCGATCGGCACGGACAGCAACAACCGGCTCGCGATGCTGGAGGAGATGCGCTGGCTCGAGTATGGCCAGCGGCTCCGGGACGAGCTCCGCGGGGCGTTGCCCGATCCGGCCGGGAACGTCGCGCCCTCGCTGCTGGACGCGGCCACGGGCGGCGGCGCCCGTGCGCTCGGGATTCCCGCGGGGCGGATCGCCCGGGGGTACTGGGCGGACTTCGCGGCGGTGGACCTGGACGCGCCGGCACTCGCCGAGGTGCCGCGGGCGCGGCTGCTGGAGGCGCTGGTGTTCGGGGCGGGGAACGAGGTGATCGCGGGGACGTTTGTGGGGGGGAGGTGGAGGGGGCGGGGGAGGTGAGCGGTGAGCCATGAGCGGTGAGAGGTGAGAGGTGAGAGGTGAGAGGTGGGGCGGTGGGGCGGTGGGGCGGTGAGCGGGACTGTCATCCCGAGCGAAGCGAGGGATCTTGCCGGGCCGAGGTCGAACCGCGGGATAGTAGATCCCTCGCTCCGCTCGGGATGACAGTCTGGTCCCGACGAACCCTCGCGTCGCCTGATCTCCGCAGGTGTCCGATGCCCGAGCTGCCCGACATCTCCGTCTATCTCGACTGCCTCGCCCCGCGCGTCGGCGGGCAGCGACTCGAGCGGCTCCGAATCACGAATCCGTTCGTGCTGCGCTCGGTCACGCCGGCGCCGGCGGAGGTCGAGGGGCTGCTGGTGGTCGGGCTCCGGCGCATGGGGAAGCGGATCGTACTCGAGCTCGAGGGGGAGCGGTTCCTCGTCATTCACCTCATGATCGCCGGGCGGCTCCGGTGGCGACCTGCGGGAGCGAAGGCGCCCGGCAAGGCGGCACTCGCGGTGCTCGAGTTCCCGACCGGCGCCCTGCTGCTGACCGAGGCAGGGAGCACCCGGCGCGCCTCGCTGCACCTGGTCGCGGGCGAGGAAGCCCTCCGGGCTTTCGACCGGGGTGGTCTCGAGGTCCTCGAGGTGGAGCGCGAGGCTTTCGCCGGCCGCCTGCTGGCGGAGAACCACACGCTCAAGCGTGCGCTGACCGACCCGCGCCTCTTCAGCGGAATCGGCAACGCGTACTCGGACGAGATCCTGCACCGAGCGCGGCTCTCGCCGCTCGCGCTCACGCGGAAGCTCGATGCCGACGCGATCGACGCGGCTGTTCGCCGCCACGCAGTCCACCCTGCGCGACTGGACGGCGCGGCTGCGCGCGGAGGCGGGCGACGGCTTCCCCGAAAAGGTGACGGCGTTCCGCGAGGGGATGGCGGTGCACGGCCGGTACGGTGAGCCGTGCCCCGACTGCGGCACGCCGGTGCAGCGGATCCGCTACGCCGCCAACGAGACCAACTACTGCCCCCGTTGCCAGACCGGTGGCCGGCTGCTGGCCGACCGGGCGCTCTCGCGTATCCTGCGCCAGGACTGGCCCCGATCGATCGACGAGGTAGAATAGTCGCCATGGCCTCGATGCCCGCCGCGCCGCCCGCCGACCGGCCCACGGCCGTCCGCTGGAACATCTGCGCGCTGCTCACCATCGCGAGCTTCGTGGCCTATCTGCTGCGCACCAACATGAGCATCGCCGGAGGGCCGATGGCCGCGGATCTGGGGCTCACCCCGGTGCAGCTCGGCATCGTGCTCGGCAGCTTCGCGTGGGGCTACGCCCTCTTCCAGTTCCCCGGTGGCGTCATCGGCGACCGGATCGGCGCGCGGCGCGCCCTGGTGGGGATGGCGGTGCTCTGGGGCGTGCTCAATCTTCTCGTCGGCCTTGTGCCCGCGGCGGCGGCGCTCTCGACCACCGGGGTGCTGCTCCTGCTGCTCGCGCTCCGGTTCCTGATGGGTGCGGCGCAGGCGCCGCTCTTCCCGGTCATCGGTGGCGGCACCACCTGCAACTGGTTTCCCATCTCGGGCTGGGCGCTTCCCAACGCGCTCCAGAATGCCGGCCTCACCTTCGGGAGCGCCGCGACGGGCGTGGTGATCGCCGGGCTCACCCAGCGCTACGGCTGGCGGCAGTCCTTCCTGCTGACCGCGCCCCTGGCGCTGCTGCTCGCGGTGGTCTGGTGGTGGTACGGGCGCGACCATCCGGCACAGCATCCGCGGGTAAACCGGGCGGAGCGGGCGCTGATCGACGCCGGCCGCCCCCCGGCGGACGCCGAGCCGGCCGAGGCGGGCGCGTGGCGCGCCGTCCTCCGCGACCCGCAGGTGCTGCTGCTCACGTTCGGCTACTTCTGCAGCAATTACGTCTTCTACTTCTTCTTCAACTGGCTGTTCATCTATCTCATCGAGAGCCGCGGGCTCAGGCTGCTCGAGGGCGGCGTCTACGCGGCGGCGCCCTGGATCACCGGCGCATTCGGCGCGGTCTTCGGCGGCTGGGTGTGTGATCGCCTCTGGCGGCGGCTCGGGGCGCGGTGGGCGTGCCGGATTCCGGGAGCCGCGGGGATGGCGCTCTCCGGTGTGTTTCTGGCGGGGGCGGCCGTGGCGCCCGGCCCGCTCGCCGTCGTGATCCTGCTGTCGCTCTGTCTGGGCGCGCAGCAGTTCACCGACCCGATCTACTGGGCCGGGACGATCGCCGTGTCCGGCCGACGAGCGTCCGCGGCGTGCGGCGTGCTCAACACCGGAGGCAACCTCGTCGGCGGGATGGGCGCGGTGGCGGTCCCGCTCATGGTCGAGTGGCTGGGCTGGCCAGCGGCGCTGGCCACCGGCTCGCTGTTCGGCTTCGCGGCCGCGGCGGTCTGGCTGTTCACGGCGGTGGATCGGCGGATGGACGCGGGCACGCTGGTTGTCGCATCGCCCGCCGCCGGCGGCGAGTCACCGGAGGAATGGGCTGCCCATGGCCATCGCGCCTGAACGGTCTGGTGCGGGCGTTGGCTGCCCGCTACCTCTTCGAGCGCGAGCTCGAAGAGGGCGGGATGGCCACGGTCTACCTCGCGCATGAACTTCGGCACGACCGCCGAGTGGCGATCAAGATGCTGCGTCCGGAGCTCGCGGCCATGCTGGGCGCTCAACGCTTTCTGACCGAAATCAAACTCACCGCCAATCTGCAGCATCCCAACATCCTCCCGCTGCACGACTGGGGGCCCAGGCGGATCGACTTCGTGCTGCACTGGCTCCAGGACGTCGATGGCAACCCGGTGAGATAGTCCGCCGCGCGCCTCAGGTCCTGAGCACGCGCCCGACGAGCTCCCGCGCCTCCGCCACGAGCCGCGCCAGGTGCTCGGCGTCCCGGAAGCTCTCCGCATACAGCTTGTACACGTTCTCCGTCCCGCTCGGCCGCGCGGCGAACCACCCCCGGGCCGTCGTCACCTTGAGCCCGCCGATGGGCGCGCCGTTGCCCGGCGCGCGCGTGAGCCGGCGCTCGATGGGGTCGCCCGCCAGCGTGGCCGCCGTCACGGCCTCGGGCGTGAGCCGCGTGAACGCCGCCTTTTCCGCCGGCGTGCACGGTGTGTCGCTCCTGGTATACAGCGGCGCGCCCAGCCGCGCCGTCAGTTCCGCGTAGTGGAGCCCCGGATCCCGGCCGGTGACCGCCGTGATCTCGGCGGCGAGGAGGCCGAGGAGCAGCCCGTCCTTGTCGGTGGTCCAGACCCGCCCGTCATGGCGGAGGAAACTGGCGCCCGCGCTCTCCTCGCCGCCGAAGCAGCAGCTCCCATCGTACAGTCCCGGCACGAACCACTTGAAGCCCACCGGTACCTCGTACAGCTCCCGCCCGAGCTCGGCCACCACGCGGTCGATCAACGCGCTCGAGACCAGCGTCTTGCCGACCCGCGCGGTGCGGGCCCAGTCCGAGCGGTGCGTGAGCAGATAGTGGATCGCGACCGCCAGGTAGTGATTCGGATTGAGCAGCCCGGCCGAGGGCGTCACGATCCCGTGCCGGTCCGCGTCGGGATCGTTGCCCCAGGCCACGTCGAACCGGTCCTTGAGCTGCACCAGTCCGGCCATGGCCCACGGACTCGAGCAGTCCATGCGGATCCGGCCGTCGTGGTCCACCGGCATGAAGCTGAACGTCGGATCGAGCACCGGATTCACCACGGTGAGATCGAGCCGGTAGCGCTCCGCGATCCGAGGCCAGTACGCCAGCGAGGCACCCCCGAGCGGGTCTACCCCGATGCGGATACCGGCCTCGCGGACGGCATCGACGTCGATCGCGTCGGCCAGCGCCTCGACGTAGGGCTCGAGCAGATCCGCCTCGTGCGTCGTCCCGGCCGACCGCGCCGCATCGAGGCCGACGCGGCGCACCTCCCGGTTCCCGCCCGCGAGCAGCGCGTTGGCGCGCGCTTCGATGCGGCCGGTGACCGTGGTGTCTGCCGGGCCGCCGTCGGGGGGATTGTATTTGATGCCGCCGTCCTCCGGCGGATTGTGCGAGGGCGTGATCAGGATCCCGTCCGCCAGCGCGTCGGTGCGCCCCTCGTTCCAGGCAAGGATGGCGCGCGAGACGGCCGGCGTCGGGGTGTAGCCATCCTCCTGCTGCAGCACGACCGTGACGCCGTTCGCTGCCAGCACCTCGAGCGCGGCACGCTCCGCGGGACGCGAGACCGCGTGGGTATCCTTGCCGAGGTAGAGTGGGCCGGAGATGCCTTCACTCCCGCGGTGCTCGGCGATCGCCTGGCTGATGGCCAGGATGTGGCTTTCGGTGAAGCTGCCGTCGAGCGGGGTGCCGCGGTGACCGCTGGTGCCGAAGCTCACCCGCTGCGCCGGGTCCTCGATGTCGGGGCGGCCCTCGTAAAACAGGCGCTCGAGCCGCGCCACGTCGAGGAGCAGGGGAGGCGTCCCGGCCGCGGTCACCGGGCCGCGGCCCGCGGCGGCGCTGCGCGCATCGCCGCCTCGACCTCCTCGAGCTCGCGCGGCGCGCGGGACAGCCACTCCACGCCGGTGTCGGTGACCAGGTAATCGTCCTCGATCCGCACGCCGATGTGATTGTATCGCTCCACCGCCGCGCGCACGTGGCCGATGAACGCGCGGTTCTTGGGCGTGTCGGCGAGCATATCGAGCAGCGCGGTGCTCACGTAGATGCCGGGCTCGATGGTGAACACCTCGCCCGGCTGGAAGACGCCGGTGGGCGAGTACGAGTAGCCGCCCGCGTCGTGCACCTCGAGGCCGATCCCGTGGCCGAGGCCGTGCGCCTGATAGAGGAACACCTGCCGGCAGGGGAGCGGCACCGGCACGGCGGCGCACCGCGTCGAGTCGGCCCACGGCGGATCGAAGGTGGCCTCCGGGGACTCGATGAGCCCGAGCCGCGTGAGCTCCCGCGCCTCCACCGCGCGGACGGCCGAATCGCCGGCCGCGACCGGCGCGCCCGGGGCCGCCAGCCGCTCCGCGGCCGCCTGCGCGGCGCGCACGGCGCGGTAGATCGCCGCCTGCCCGGCGGAGAACCGGCCGCTCACCGGGACGGTCCGTGTCACATCGCCCGCGTACCCGGCGTAGAGCGCGCCCATGTCCATCACCACGACCTCGCCCGCACGCATCACCCGGTCGTTGGCGCGGTAGTGATAGCTGGTCGAGTTCGGGCCCGAGCCGATGATGGCGCGGAAGGATGGCCCGGACGCGCCGGCCATCCGGAAGGTGTAGTCGGCGAGCGCGGCGATCTCGCGCTCGTTCACGCCGGGCCGCACGGCCCGCATGGCCGCGCGCTCGCCGTCGACGCTGATCGCCACCGCCTTCCGGAGCAGCGCCACCTCGGCCGGGCTCTTCCGCACGCGGAGCGAGTCCAGCAGGAGATCGGCGCTCCGTACCGTCACCCGCGGATGGGCCGCCCAGAAGTCCTCGACAAAGCGACGCCCGCGGGTGAGCGAATCCTCTTCGAAGGCGTCGCGGGAGTGCACGTCGGTGACGACGTGCAGCGTGCCGCCCCGGACCGTGGTGTCCAGCAGCGGGCGCAGCCCCGCGAGCTGCGCCAGGCCCAGCCCCGTGCGCCGGGCCAGGTCCGCCGAGTCCGGCCGGAAGCCGTTGTAGAGCGCGAGACGGGGATCCGTGGGCGGCTCGTACAACATCTGGAACACCGGTCGGCCCTGGCGCACCACCATCACGAACGCGGCATCCATCCGGGTGTAGCCGGTCAGGTAGGCGAACGACGGAAGCTGGTGGAAGTCGGCTTCGTCCGTGGTGGGTGCCGGCGCGCCGAACGCGAGCACGATTCCGTCATGGAGGCGGGCCGCGACCGTGTCCCGCCGGGCGGCATAATCGCCGGGGCTGATCTGCGCGGGCAGCCGAGTGGCGGCCGTGAGGGCCGCCAGCAGGAGGACCGGAACACGATGTGACATGCACGCTCCGCGTGAGGAGAGACCCGGACACCCGAAACATGAGGGCGGCCGGGAGCGCGGACAACCGCACCGGACCGCCGGGTGCTGGCGGACACCGGGGCCGTGACGCATCTTGGCAAGCGGATGCCCCCCGACGCAGCCAACCATGCGAGGCGCGCATGACCCAGCCCTCCGCCAGTATCGCCACCCGGCCCGTGGAGAAGCCCGCCGACGACGAGCTCGACGTCTACGGTCTCACCCATCCCGGCAAGGTGCGGAAGACCAATCAGGACCATTTCCTCATCAGCTCGCTCCGGAAACAGATGGAGATCCACCTCACCAGCCTGCCGGACCTCGCGACGTTGCCGACCCTCGCGGAGCGGCTCGCATTTCTGGCGGTCGTGGCGGATGGCGTGGGCGGGAGCGCCGCCGGCGAGACCGCGAGCCGGCTGGCGGTGGAGGTGGTGTCACGCTACGTCGCGCACGGCATGCAGTGCTACTACGCGTCCGCCGGTCAGAGTGACGCCGCCTTCCTGGACGCGCTGCAGGAAGCGGCGATGCAGTGCCACGCGGACGTCTCCGCGCTGGGCCAGGAGCAGCCGGAGCTCGCCGGCCTGGCGACGACGCTCACGCTCTGGCTCGGCGTGTGGCCGCGGGCGTACCTGCTGCAGGTGGGCGACAGCCGCTGCTATCTCCTCCGCGACGGCGAGCTCACCCAGATCTCCCGCGACCAGACGATGGCGCAGGAGCTGGTGGACGCCGGCGTGCTCGCGCGAGCGGAAGCCAATCGCACGCGCTGGGCAAACACCCTCTCCAGCGCCATCGGCGGGCGGCAGACGGAGCCGATCGTCACCCGACTGGATCAGGAGTGGGGCAATGTCGGGATGCTCTGCACCGACGGGCTGACCCGGCACGTCTCGGACGAACGCATCGGAGAGCAGTTGCGGACGATGACATCGGCGCGGCAGGTGTGCGAGTCGCTGCTCCAGGATGCGCTGGACGGCGGCGGGACGGACAACATCACCATCCTGGTGGGGCGGACCGTGCGGAAGCACGCGGAGGCGGGCGAGTAAACTCTGGCGGAGGTGCTCCATGGACGTCAGTCGAGACGCGGAGCGGTCCATCCTCGGGCCGACTCTCATCGGGACGGGACTTCAACTGCTCATGGTCGTCGTCGGCCACTACTCCCCCGCCGTCAAGGACGTGTTCGCCGCGGGCGGCATGGGGATCTCCGGTCTCGTGGGTGTGCTGGCCGCGCTGGCCAGCCGCCCGGCGTCGCTCGCGTCCGCGGCAGGGAAGGGGGCCGTGGCGGGCGGCATCTGCGCCTTCGTGGGGATCCTGGTGTCGCACCTCCTCGGCGATGTCCCGGCGGCGGTGCTCGGCTTCGGCACCGCCGGATCAGCCTTCACGGGCGCCATCGGTGGTCTCATCGGCAAGGTCCTCTCCGTCCGCGCGGCGCAACGCGCGTAGTTGACCCAACCTGCGCCGCCGGCTAGACTTCCCGGCTGCCCAGGAGGGGACGACATGTTTGCGTTTCTGCTCACGCTGCTCATTCTCGACGCGCTGCTGCTCTCGGTCGTCGTGCTGCTCCAGTCCGGCCAGGGCGGGGGGCTCGCGTCGCTCGGCGGCGGGGGCGGGACCACCGACACCGTGCTCGGCGGCCGGCAGGCGGTGACCCTGCTGACCAAGGCCACGTGGTGGTGTGGCGGGATCTTCCTCGTGCTCGCGCTCGCGCTCTCGCTCGTGCCGCACGGCAGCAACCCGAGCGCGCTGCAGCAGCGCCTTCGCGCCACGACCCCCGAGCCGGCCACGAACGCGCCGCTGCCGCTCGGCGGCACGCCGCTCCCGCCGCCCGCAGAGGGGCCGGCCGGCGCAAATTCACCCGCTGCCAAGGCGCCCGCCGGCGCCACGACGCCGGCGCCCTCCCCGGGAGCTCCCGCTCCCGCCCAGCCCAAGAAGTGAAGGCAGCCGAACGCGGGGTGACCGGATGACCGATCGCCCCGCCTTCGTATTGCTGGAGGACGGCGCCTGGTTTCCCGGCACCACCGCCCGCCCGATCGACCCGTCCTTCGGCGAGGTCGTCTTCACCACCAATCTCACCGGCTACCAGGAGACGTTCACCGACCCGAGCTACCTGGGACAGATCGTCGTGATGACGGCCCCGATGATCGGGAACTACGGCGTCAACGCCCACGACATGGAGTCCGCGCGGCCGCAGGTGACGGGCGTCGTCGTCCGCGAGCTGAGCCGGCATCCCTCCAACTGGCAGTCGACGCGGAGCCTCGGCGACTGGCTGGCCGAGGCGGGCGTGCCGGTGCTCGAAGAGATCGACACCCGCCGGCTGACCCGGCACCTGCGCGAGCGCGGGGCCATGCGCGGCGTCGTGGCCGAGGGGCGGCAGCCCAGCCGTGAGCTCTCGGCCCAACTGCTGGCGTCGCCCTCGATGGAAGGGCTCGACCTGGCCTCGCGCGCCACGGTGCGCGAGCCGTGGAGCGAGGGCCAGGCGGGGCCGCACGTCGTCGCGTACGACTACGGCATGAAGCGGAACATCGTCCGCATGCTGGTGAACGCCGGCTGCCGCGTGACGGTGGTGCCCGCGGAGACACCCGCCGCGGCGGTCCGCGCGCTAAATCCCGATGGGCTCTTCCTTTCGAACGGTCCCGGCGATCCTGCCGCCGTGGCGTTCGCCCTCGCCACGCTGCGCGACCTGGCCGGCTCCGGACTGCCGACGTTCGGCATCTGCCTCGGCCATCAGCTCGTCGGCCTCGCGTTCGGCGGCTCCACGGCCAAGATGCCCTACGGTCATCGCGGGGGAAATCATCCTGTGCGGGACCTGCGCTCCGGCCAGGTGCTGATCACGACGCAAAACCATGGATTTGCCGTAGTTGGCGACGCCGACGGCGTGCCGGGCGCGCCCGAGCTCGAGGTGACGCACCTCAATCTCAATGACGGCACCATCGAAGGCGTGCGGCATCGCGAGCTGCCGCTGTTCGCCGTGCAGTATCACCCCGAGGCCTCGCCGGGGCCGCATGACGCCTTCCCCCACTTCGCCGAATTCATGGCCTCGATCCGGCGCGCGAACGCTGCCCGGACAGGCAACCCCTTGACAGGCAACACTTAAGCTCATAGTATCGGCGCAAGGGAGGCTCTCAGCTCCGCTGCCTGTAACCCGTCTGGGGGACGCATGACCAAGGCTGATCTCGTCGAACAGGTAACCGAAACGATCGCCAAGACCGCGGGGCCCATGATCTCCAAGAAGGACTGCGCCCGGGTCGTCGATGCCTTCCTCGAGGCGGTCAAGGACGCGCTCAAGCAGCAGCACAACATCGAGGTTCGCGGGTTCGGGACCTTCAAGATCCGCCGTCGCAAGACGCGCATGGCGCGCAATCCGCGCACGGGCGAGCCGGTCGAGGTGGCGGCGCGTCCGGTGCCGGTGTTCAAGCCCAGCAAGGAGTTGAGGGCGCTGGTGGCCGACGAGGGACAGCCGGAGGCGGAGCCGGTCCCGGGTCTGTAGCCGTCGTCGCCGCAAACCGCTCCGCGCAGTGGTCGCGGGGCGGCCCTGTCTGGTAGTAGGTTTAGCTCATGCCTGCCTCGATCACACCGAGCCTCACGGTTCGCGTCCTTCTCTTCGCCAGCTACGCCGACGCACTGGGTGCCGAGTCCGTCAGCCTGACGCTTCCGTCCCCGGCCACGCTCGCCACTGTCGTCGATCACCTCCGGGCATTGCCTGGGGGCGAGCAGCTCCCGCTCAAACCCCTGTGCGCGCGCAACCTGGCTCATGCGTGCGGCGGACGAGCCGGTCGCCGCGGGCGACGAGATCGCCGTCCTTCCGCCGCTGGCGGGCGGCTGACGTGGGCTTCGTCACCGCCGAGCCGATCGAACTGGCGCCGCTGATCGCCGCGGTGCAGGCGCCCGAGCGGGGCGGGGTCGCCTCGTTCGTCGGACTCGTGCGCAACCACCACGGCGGACGCGCGGTGCTCCGGCTGGACTACTCTGCCTACGCGCCCATGGCGGAGGCCGAGTGCGCCCGCATCGTGGCGGAAGCCGAAGCGCGCTCGCACGTGGCGGTGGCGCTCCGCCACCGGGTCGGGTCGCTCGCGGTGGGCGACGTGGCGGTCGCGGCGGCCGCCGCGTCGGCGCATCGGGACGAGGCGTTCGCCGCTTGCCGTTACGTGATCGAGGAGGTCAAACGCCGGGTGCCGATCTGGAAACGCGAGTACTACGCCGACGGCACCGAGTCTCTGGGTGGATCCCACCGCGGGGCCGACGCTGCAGCACGCCTGATGCCGCACCGCATACGCTCGGCCGGCCGCTCCGCGAACCCTGCGCATCTCCGTCACCGACCGGTGCAACATGCGGTGCCGCTACTGCATGCCCGAGGCGGAGTACGTGTGGCTGCCGCGGGAATCCATCCTCACCTTCGAGGAGCTCGACCGGCTGGTCGGTATCTTCGCGGATCTGGGCGTGCGGAAGATCCGGCTCACCGGCGGCGAGCCGCTGCTGCGCCACGACCTCGCCACACTGGTCCGGCTGCTGGCGCGTCACCAGAACGTCGAAGACATCGCGCTCACCACCAACGGCATCCTGCTGGCCCGCTATGGCGGAGGCGCTCCGTGCGGCGGGCCTCCGGCGGGTCACCGTGAGCCTGGATACGCTCCGGCCCGAACGGATGGTGGCGTTTGCCCGGAGCGCGCGCCACGGAGACGTGCTGGAGGGAATCGCGGCGGCGAAGGCGGCGGGATTCGCCTCGGTCAAGCTCAACACGGTGCTCATTCGCGGGTACAACGACGACGAGCTCCTCGACCTGCTCGAGTTTGCCCGCGACGCCGGCGCGGAGATCCGATTCATCGAATACATGGACGTGGGTGGGGCCACCCAGTGGGACATGGGCAAGGTGGTCTCGCAGCGGGAGATCCTGGACGCGGTCTCGGAGCGCCACGGCCGGGTCACCCCGCTCCGTGAGCACGACTGGGCGCCGGCCGAGCGGTTCAGGCTCGAGGATGGTACGGTCTTCGGCGTCATCGCCTCCACCACGGCGCCGTTCTGCCGTACCTGCGACCGGGCCCGGCTCACCGCCGACGGCACGCTGCTGCTCTGTCTCTACGGCGAGAGCGGCCTCGACCTGCGCGAGCTGCTCCGGCTCGGCGCCTCGGACGAGGAGATCGCCGGACGGATCGGCGAAGTCTGGTGCGGCGCGTGCCGACCGGGGCGCGGAGGCCCGCGCCGCGCTGGCGGACCGCGGGGTGCTTATCAGATCGAGAGTCCTGCGCGCCGACCCCCGGCGCGAGATGCACACGCGCGGCGGCTGATGGCGCTGCACGTCGCGCTCATCCAGCCCCGGATCCCTCCCAACACCGGCAACATCGCCCGCCTGTGCGCGGCGACCGACACGCCGCTGCACCTGATCGGCCCGCTCGGCTTCTCGCATGGACGAGCGCGAGGTGCGGCGCGCCGGACTCGACTACTGGGACAAGACCGACCTCTGGGTGCACCCGGACTGGTTCGCGTTCCGGGACGCCATCAGCCGCGAGCGCTGCCTCTACTTCTCCGCCAACGCCGAGCGTGACTACCGCGCGGCGCCGTTCCGTCCCGGGCGGGTGCTGGTCTTCGGCAACGAAACCGAGGGGATGCCGCCGCGCATCCTGGAGAAGCATCCCGAGCGCTGCTTCCGCATTCCGATGCCCGGTGACGTGCGGAGCCTCAATCTCGCCAACGCCGTGAGCGTGGTGCTGTACGAGGGGCTGCGGCAGCTCGGTCTCGCGCTGCCGGTCGGGGTTGGCCGTCGGATTCCTGAGCGGCTACATTCGCCACTCTGAGGCGGTTCACCCAACCCGCAGGCACGAGAGCGATCCTGATGCTCGAGAAAGTGGCGGTCGTCGGGGCAGGCAACGTCGGCGCGACCGCGGCGCAGCGGCTGGCCGAAAAGAAGCTCGCGCGCACCGTCGTGATGATCGACGTCGTCGAGGGCGTCCCGCAGGGCAAGGCACTCGATCAGTGGCAGTCCGGGCCCATCGAGGGCTTCGACACCCGGGTCGTCGGCACCAACCGGTACGACGAGGCGGCGGGCGCCGAGCTGTTCGTGGTGACCGCCGGGATCGCCCGGAAGCCGGGGATGAGCCGGGACGACCTGGTCAAGACCAACGCCGGCATCGTGCGCTCGGTGGCGCGAGGAGATCGCGCGCGTGGCGCCGAAGTCGATCATCGTCGTGGTCTCCAATCCGCTCGACATGATGTGCTACGTGGCCATGAGGGCCAGCGGCTTCCCGCGCGAGCGGGTTCTCGGCATGGCCGGCGTGCTCGACACCGCGCGCTACCGGATGTTTCTGGCCGAGGCGCTGGACGTCTCGGTCGAGGATATCCAGGCCATGGTGCTCGGCGGCCACGGCGACACCATGGTGCCGCTGGTCTCCTACACGACCGTTTCGGGGATTCCGGTCAGCCAGCTGCATCGACCCGCCGAGAAGCTCGACGTCGATCGTCACCCGGACGCGGAACGGCGGCGCGGAGATCGTCGCCTTCCTCAAGACCGGCTCGGCCTACTACGCGCCGAGCGCGGCGGCGGTCCAGATGGTGGAGGCGATCGCGCTCGACAAGCAGCGGATTCTGCCGTGCTCCGCCTGGCTCCAGGGGGAGTTCGGCCTCCGGGACGTGTTCTGCGGCGTGCCCTGCAAGCTCGGGCGCGGCGGGCTCGAGCGGGTCATCGAGATCGCGCTGACCGACGCCGAGCGCGCGGCGCTGCACAATCCGCGGAGGCGGTGCGGGCCACCCAGGCGGCCGTCGACGCGAGCTGAGGGATAAGCGATGAACCGGCTGCAGCGGCTGTGGGACACGTCCGTGGGCAAGAAGGCGGTCATGGCGGTGACCGGCCTGATCATGGTGGCGTACCTGATCACCCACGTGCTGGCCAACCTGCTGGTCTTCCAGGGCCCGAGAAGATCAACGCCTACAGCGCGTTCCTCCACGGGACCGGCGGGGCGCTCTGGGTGGCGCGGCTGGTGCTGATCGCGGCACTGGTGCTCCACGTGGTCGCCGCCGCGCAGCTCACGGCCCGGCGGCAGGCGGCGCGGCCGGTGGCCTACGCCGCGGGGCGGGAGCCGCAGGTCTCGACCGTCGCGTCGCGGACCATCCGCTGGGGCGGCGTGCTCATCCTGATCTTCATCGTCTACCACTCCTCCACTTCACCCTGGGCACCGTGCACCCTTCGTTCGTCGAAGGTGATCCGTACCACAACGTGGCCGCCGGGTTCGGCAATCCGCTGGTGGTCGTCTTCTACGAGCTCGCGCTGGCCGCGCTCGGCCTCCACCTGTATCACGGGATCTGGAGCAGCGGGCGGAGCCTCGGCGTGAGCCCGCCGTCGCCGCACCCGCTCAAGCGGCAACTGGCGCTGGTGCTGTCGCTGCTGATCTGGGCGGGGTTCGCGGTGATTCCCATCGCGGTGTCCGCGGGGGCGGTGCGATGAGGGGGCGGGCGGCGGGCCACGGGAGACTGCGATGGAACTGAATGCGAAGATTCCCGGCGGTCCCATCGAGCAGAAATGGGACAAGCACCGCTTCGAGATGAAGCTGGTCAACCCGGCCAACAAGCGGAAGTACACCGTGATCGTGGTCGGCAGCGGGCTGGCCGGCGGGTCCACGGCGGCCACGCTGAGCGAGCTGGGCTACCACGTGAAGTGCTTCTGCTTCCAGGACTCGCCCCGGCGGGCGCACTCGATTGCGGCCCAGGGCGGCATCAACGCCGCCAAGAACTACCGCAACGACGGCGACAGCGTCTACCGCCTGTTCTACGATACGGTCAAGGGCGGAGACTTCCGCTCCCGCGAAGCCAACGTCTACCGCCTGGCCCAGATCAGCGTGGAGATCATCGATCAGTGCGTGGCCCAGGGCGTGCCCTTCGCGCGGGAGTATGGCGGCCTGCTGGCCAACCGGTCGTTCGGCGGCGCCCAGGTGTCGCGCACGTTCTACGCGCGGGGCCAGACGGGCCAGCAGCTCCTGCTCGGCGCCTACCAGGCGCTCGAGAAGGAGGTGGCGCGCGGCGGCGTCACGATGTATCCCCGCACCGAGATGCTCGATCTCGTGGTCATCGACGGGCGGGCGCGCGGAATCGTGGTGCGCGACATGATCACCGGTCGAATCGAGAGCCACGCGGCCGATGCCGTGGTGCTCGGCACCGGCGGCTACGGCAACGTGTTCTACCTCTCCACCAACGCCAAGGGCTCCAACGCCACCGCCATCTGGCGCGCGCACAAGCGCGGGGCGGCGTTCGCCAACCCCTGCTACACCCAGATCCATCCGACCTGCATTCCGGTGAGCGGCGAGTACCAATCGAAGCTCACGCTGATGAGCGAGTCGCTGCGGAACGACGGCCGCGTCTGGGTGCCGAAGCGCGGCGGTGACGACCGACCGCCGTTCGAGATTCCCGAGGCCGAGCGCGACTACTACCTGGAGCGCCGGTATCCCAGCTTCGGCAACCTGGCGCCGCGCGACATCGCCTCCCGATCGGCCAAACTGGTGTGCGACGAAGGTCGCGGTGTCGGGCCGGGTGGGCGCGGCGTCTACCTCGACTTCGCCGACGCGATCCACCGGGTGGGCGCGGAGACGATCCGGGAGCGCTACGGCAATCTGTTCGAGATGTACCGGCGCATTACCGACGAGAACCCGTACGAAGTGCCCATGCGGATCTACCCGGCCGTCCACTACACCATGGGCGGCCTGTGGGTGGACTACAATCTGATGAGCACGATCCCCGGGCTCCATGTGATCGGCGAGGCCAACTTCTCCGACCACGGGGCCAACCGCCTGGGCGCCAGCGCGCTGATGCAGGGGCTGGCGGACGGCTACTTCGTGCTGCCGAGCACCGTGAGCGATTACCTCGCGTCGGTCGCGCCGAGGGCGGCGGACACCTCGCACGCCGAGTTCCGGCGGGTCGAGGCGGAGGTCGCCGAGCGGACGCGGACGCTGCTCGCCATCGGCGGCAAGCGGACCGTGGACTCGTTTCACCGGGAACTCGGCCACATCCTGTGGGAGAAGTGCGGGATGGCCCGGACCGCCGCGGGCCTCGAGCAGGCGCTGGCGCAGATCCCCGAGCTGCGGGAGGAGTTCTGGCGGAACGTGAACGTTCCCGGCAGCGACGCCGAGCTCAACCAGGCGCTGGAAAAGGCCGGCCGGGTGGCGGATTTCCTCGAGCTGGGCGAGCTCATGTGCCGCGACGCGCTGGATCGGGAGGAGTCGTGCGGGGGCCATTTCCGCGAGGAATACCAGACCGCCGACGGCGAGGCGAAACGCGACGACGAGCACTTCGCCTACGTCGCCGCCTGGGAATACACCGGCGACCTCGGGCACCCGCGGCTGCACAAGGAGCCGCTCGATTTCGAGTATGTGCATCTGGCGCAGCGGAGTTACAAGTAGATGATCGCGGGTCGGGCGTCGCGGGTCACGAGTCGCGGGTCTCGATCCGCGACTCGTGACCCGCGGCCCGCGACTCTCCACAGGAGCCCCCATGAACCTGACCCTCCACGTCTGGCGCCAGCCGGGCCCCGACGCGCCCGGCCGCATGGTCCGCTATCAGGCCGCCGACATCAGTCCCGAGATGTCGTTTCTCGAGATGCTCGACGTCGTGAACGAGCGGCTGATGGAGACCGGCGAGGCGCCGATCGCCTTCGACCACGACTGCCGGGAGGGGATCTGCGGCTCGTGCAGCCTCATGATCAACGGCGTGGCGCACGGGCCCGAGCGCGGCACCGCCAGTTGCCAACTGCACATGCGCAGCTTCCGGGACGGCCAGGAGATCCACGTGGAGCCGTGGCGGGCGCGTGCGTTCCCGGTGGTGAAGGATCTGGTCGTCAACCGCTCGGCGCTCGACCGCATCATCGCCGTGGGCGGCTACGCGAGCGCGCCCACCGGCAGCGCGCCCGACGGGAACGCCACGCTGATCCCCAAGGACGCCGTGGAGACGGCGATGGACGCGGCCCAGTGCATCGGCTGCGGGGCGTGCGTCGCCGCGTGCCCCAACGGGTCGGCGTCGCTGTTCACGGCGGCCAAGATCACCCACCTGGGGCTGCTGCCGCAGGGGCAGCCCGAGCGGGCCCGGCGCGCGCGGCGGATGGTGGAGCAGATGGACATCGAAGGGTTCGGCCAATGCTCGCTCTACGGCGAGTGCCAGGAGGCGTGTCCGAAGGAGATCAGCATCGACACGATCACCCGGATGAACCGCGATTACCTCCGGGCGCTGACGGCGCCCGAGCGCGGGGCGGCGGTCGAGTCGGACTGAGAGCCGCGGCGGCCTCCCTGGCGCTGCTCGCCGGACCGGCCCACCTCGCCGCGCAGAAGAACGCCTGGGTGCACGTCGGCGCGCAGGCGGTCGCTGCCTTCGAGCGGGCCGATCCCGTGCCGGGCGGCGGCTCGCTGGGCGAGGTGCGGGTGGTCCAGCCGGTCATCTACCTCCACGCCCGCGCGTCTGGGCGGCTCCGCCTCACCGGCATGCTCGACCTCGAGGGCCTCACCATGCCCCAGGGCGAGCTCGCTCCCGGTAACTGGGGCGAGGGGTTCGTGGACCGGCGCCATCCGCACACCTACCTGCACGAGCTCATCCTTACCGCCGACGATCTGCTGGGCGATCGGGACGGGCCGGCCAGCCTCTCGCTCAGTGCCGGCAAGGGGTTCGCTCCGTTCGGCACCGATGATCCGATGGTGCGCCCCTTCCTCCGTTACCCTGTCAATCACCACCTGGCGCAGATCCTCGAGCGGGCCGTAGGTATCGCCGCACTCCGGGCCGGGCCCGTGGCCGCCGAGCTGGGCCTCTTCAACGGCGACGAGCCGGAGCGGCCGGGCCAGTGGCCCCGCGTCGGCGGCCGGTTCGGGGACTCGTGGAGCGCGCGGCTCACCGGCACCCTCGAGCCCGGTGTGACGCTGCAGGGCTCGCACGCCCGGGTGCATTCGCCCGAGCACCGACCGGGCGCCGGGACCGACCAGGCAAAGTGGAGCCTGTCGGCGCGGTGGTCGCGGCCCCTGGGCGGCCATCCGGTGTACGGGCTGCTGGAATGGGCACGGACCTCGGAGGCCGGCGGGTTCTTCGTGTTTCACAGTCTGCTGGCCGAGGGTGCATGGGGGGCGGGGCGCCATCGTCTCCAGTATCGCTTCGAGCGCACCGAGCGGCCGGGGGAGGAGCGCATCACCCGATTCCGCTCGCTCCGCCCACACCTGGAGAACTCCATCCTGGGCATCACTCGCTGGACCACGCACACGCTGGGGTACGACCTGGTCGCGCTCCGACGCGACGGACTCGAGGTGCGGCCGCTCGCGGAAGTGACGTACGCCAGGATGGGCAAGGTGGGCGGCGGACTGTTCGACGTCGCCGGGCTGTACGGCCGAAGCAACCTCTGGACCGTCACGCTCGGCGTGCGGGTCGCGGCCGGCGCGCCGATGCACCGGATGGGCCGCTACGGCGCGTCGGCGGAGCCGGAAGCGACCATGCAGGAGCACGGCGGGGCGTCTTGATGAGGCGGACGGGTTGCGTGCGCCGCGGGCCGTCGCTGGGCCTGCTGGTGGTGCTTGCCGCCTGCGGCGGCGGCGCGGACTCGGGCACCGGTCCGCCGCCCGGCGACACCTTCCAGGTAGAGGGCGGTGGTGACAATGTCCCCGACCGGTATACCTCGGACCTCTGGGTTCACGGTCCCTGGGCCTACACCGGCACCTGGGGCGCGGCCCGGCGCAACGGCACGCCGGGCAACGTCGTGAAGATCTGGTCGCTCGACCCCGCGGGTGCGCCCTCCCTGGCGGATTCGGTGGTGCTGCCCTCGATCGGCACCGTGAGCGACGTGCAGGTGAGCGACGACGGTGCGGTGCTCGTCTTCAGCACCGAGCTCGGGACCAACGCGGGGCTCTACGTCTACGGGCTCACCGACCCCAGCCGGCCGACATTCCGCGACAGTGCCCTCGTGGCGCAGGGGATTCATACGGCCACCGTGGCGGATCTCGCCGGCCGGCGCTACGTGTTCTGCGCGCGGAATCCACCCGAGCCCGCGCTGCTGGTGTACGACATCACCGAGCCGGCGGCGATCGCGCTCCGGGCCACGGTGCCGATCCCGCCGGCGTACGGCATCCACGACACCTACGTGCGCGACGGGCTCGCCTTCGTGTTCGCCTGGAACACCGGGATCATCATCTACGACGTGGGGAACGGCATGCGGGGCGGGACGCCCGATGCGCCGGTGGAGGTGAGCAGGCTCGTGACTGCGGACGACGACGTCGCGGGCGGCCCCGCCGCGCACAACGGCTGGTGGTTCCACAATCCCGTGACGGGCGAGCACCGCTACCTCTTCGTTGGCCAGGAGGGCGCGGGCGTCCTCGGCTCACGCTCGAGCGGCGACATCCACGTGGTGGACGTCGCTGATCTGGCGCAGCCGCGGGAGGTGGCCTTCTTTCACCTCGACGGCGCGGGCACGCACAATTTCTGGATGGACGAATCGCGCCAGATCCTCTACGCCGCGTACTACAACGCGGGCGTGGTGGCGCTGGACGTGTCCGGCACGCTGGCCGGTGATCTCTCCAGCCGGCTGATCGCGCAGGTGCAACCGGGCGGGGCGGGGAACACCTATACCTGGGGTGTGCAGCTCGCGGGCGGGTCGCTGTATGCGAGTCGACATGCTGAGCGGGTTGTGGCAGCTGACTCCGGTGAGCGGTGCGCGGTAAGCGGTACTTTCTCCCCTTCACCGCTCACCGCTCACCGCTCACCTGGACGCCGGCCACCGGTTGTTCGTCCGATCCACGTCGGGGTACCATCCGTCCGGATCGATGGTGACGCCGTTCACCTTCTTCGGCCCCGGGATCAGCGCGGTGTAGCGGTCGCCCTGGCCCCAGATTTCCACCGGCAGCGTGAGTCGCCGCGTGCTGCCGTCGTCCAGCAGGAGCGAGAGCTCCACCGGCATCGGCATCTGGCCGGCGTTCCGCAGATAGACCCGCGAGACCACCCCCGCCGAATCGGATAGTGCCACCGAGTCCACCGCCTGGTCCAGCCGCTCCGTCGTGTAGAACCAGCTCCGCCAGAACCAGCTCAGGTCCTCGCCCAGGCCGTCCTCCATCGTGCGGAAGAAGTCGGCCGGGGTGGGATGCTTGTAGGCCCAGCGGCGGAAGTACTCGCGGAACACCGGGTCGAACCGCTCGGGCGAGGTGATGTGGTCGCGGAGCAGCACCAGCCCGACCGCGGGCTTGTTGTAGACCGACTGCCGCCAGTTCTCGGTGCTGTGCATCCGGTCGGGGGGCGTCATGATCGTCTGCTCGTCGCCCGAGAGCGCGTTCTTGATGTACGTCTCGGGCACGCCGCGCGAGTTCGGCAGTGGGGAGCCGGGGTACTTGCGCGGGAAGCTGTAGTGGTTCATGAAGCTGTTGAAGCCTTCGTCCATCCAGCCGTAGCGCCGCTCGTTGCTCCCCACCACCATGGGGAACCAGGTGTGGCCGAACTCGTGATCGGTCACGCTGTAGAGCGCCTGCGGGTCGGTCCGGTTGTGGCAGAAGACGATCATCGGGTACTCCATCCCGCCCTCGATCCCGTTCACGTTGCTGGCGACGGGATAGGGATAACGGCGCCCACTGCTTCGAGTAATACTCGATGGCCGTCTTGGCGTACTGCGTCGCGTCCTTCCAGATGGAGTCGGCGGAGGGCGGATAGTAGCTCATCGCCAGCGTCTTCCCGCCGTTCACGCCGGCCGCGTCCCAGATGAAGTGCCGCGCGGCCGCCCAGGCGAAGTCGCGGACGCTGTCGGCGGTGAAGCGCCAGGTGAGCGTCGGATACTCCGTCGGCGGCCGCGAGGCCGGGTCGCCGATCTCGTCCTTGCCGCGGATGACCACGGTCTGGTCGCTGGTCCGGGCCCGCGCCAGCCGGGCGCGCTGCGCCGCCGTGAGCACCTCGTCGGGGTTCTTCAGCGTACCGGTCGCCGCGACGATCATGTCGGCCGGCACCGTGAGGCTCACGTCGAAGCTGCCGTACTCGAGGTAGAACTCGCCCTGGCCGAGGTACTGCTCCGTGTTCCAGCCGCGCACGTCGTCGTAGACGGCCATCCGCGGATACCACTGCGCCACCTCGTAAATGGTCGAGCCGTCGATGTCCTCCATGCCCATCCGGCTGCTGTTGGGACCGAACGGGAAGGACCAGCCCAGCTCCAGCACTTGACGGCCCCTGGGCGGGAGCGGCCGGGCCAGGTTGATCCGCATGACCGTGCCGTTCACCAGGTACGGCAGCGCCGCCGCCGGCGAGGCCTTCCGTCCCCGCGCCGCGGCAACCGCCGGCTCGCCCACCTTGAGCAGGCGCACCGACACCTCGGCCCCCTTGGTGCCGAACCGCGGGTCCTGCCCGAACACCCGATACCCCCGGCTCTGGTCCGTTGAACAGGTTCTGGTCGAGCTGCAGCCATACGTAGCGGAGCGTATCGGGCGAGTTGTTGGTGTAGGTGATCCGCTCCTCGCCCCGGATCGAGCGGGTGGTGGTATCGAGCGTGGCGCGGATGACGTAGTCGGCGCGCTGCTGCCAGTAGCCGGGCCCGGGCTCACCGCTGCCGGTGCGGATCGTGGTCGGCGTGGGCAGGTCCAGCCGCTGGAAGCCGCGCCGCGGCGCTGGTATCGCCGGACGCGCTGCTCTGCGCGGCGAGAGGCTGGGCGAGGAGCGACATGAGCAGGCAAACGGAACTCGATCGCACGGGACGCGTCCTCCAGGGGATGAAGAGATCAGGCCGGCTGGCCTACCGCATCGGCCTGGTACCGAGGGCTCGGCTGAGGGGCACTCCCGCGGACGACTGTCGGCTTGTCGGGAGCGGGGGTGCCCCTCAGCCGAACCCGGCTTCGGTGCGCACGGCCGCCACGCTGCACCCGATCCTCACGGCGTCGCCCGCGGCCCCGCCGTCCAGGCGTCGTTCGATGGCACCACGTCGGGGAACCGCCCATCGGGATTGACCCGTGCGCTCACGACCTGCTTCCCGGGCTCGACCCGGTAGACGTAGCGGTTGCCGCCGTACCAGATCTCCACGGGCAGCTTCACCATCTGGCGGGTGCCGTCCGCGAAGGCCAGCCCGAGCTCGACCGGCATGACCGCCGCGCCGAGACTGCGGAGCGTGACCAGCGTGCTCCCGTCGGGGCCCTGGCCCACCGTCTCCACGCTCTGGTCGAGTGCAGCGGTGGTGAAGAAGAACCCGCGCCAGAACCAGGACAGGTCGCGCCCGGAGACCTCTTCCATGGTGCGGAAGAAGTCCGCCGGCTGCGGGTGCTTGAAGACCCAGCGGCGGGTGTACTCCCGGAACGCCGTGTCGAACACCTCCGGCCCCAGGACCTTGTTCCTGAGCGCCAGCAGCACGATGGACGGCTTCACGTAGGCCAGGCTGCCCAGATTGTCGTTGTTGCGGTACCGGTTCGCCGGGGTCATGATGGGCTGCGCCGTCGGCGTCTGGTCGAGCGAGGTGACGAACCGGGTCTCGTTCCGGCGGACGTTGCTGTCGTCGCGCTTCCAGTAGTCCTCTTCCGAGAAGGTGTTGATGAAGGTATTGAAGCCTTCGTCCATCCACGCGTAGCGGCGCTCGTTGGAGCCGACCATCATCGGGTACCACATGTGCCCGATCTCGTGGGTCACCACGTTGTATAGATCCGGCAGGTCGTCGCCCCGCGCTTCCATCGCGACCATGGGGTACTCCATCCCCGACACCGGCCCCTCGACGGCGGAGATCTGCGGGTACGCGTAGCGGTACCAGCGCGGTGCTGTACTCGAGGATGGAGTAGCGGCTCATCTTCGCCGCGTCCTTCCAGGTGGCGTCGGCGGATGGGCGGTAGTAGGCCTGGGCCAGGATTCCGTCCCAGCCCGACGCGTCCCACTGGTACTCGGGCGACGCGGCCCAGGCCACGTCACGCACCCGCTGCGGCGCGGAAGCGCCAGGTGAGCGTGCCGTCGGTGCGGGGGCGGGCGGCGCCGGAGGCCAGCTCCTCGGGCGTCACGATGGCCATGGTGCTGTCGGACTTCACCGCGGCCGCGAGGCGGCTCCGCTGCGTGGCGGTCAGGACCTCCTCGGGGTTCTGCAGCGTGCCGCTGCCGGCGACGATGTAGCCGGCCGGGACCGTCACCTCGTAGTCGATGTCGCCGTACTCCAGGTAGAACTCGCCCTGGCCCAGGTAGGGATCGGTGTTCCAGCCGCGCACATCGTCGTAGACCGCCATGCGCGGATACCACTGGGCGATCTCGTACAGGCTGCCGTCGCGGCCCATCCGGTCGGCGCCGTGCTCGGGGATGTTGAACGCATAGGCCAGGTCGAACGTCGTGCTGCCGCCGGGCGGGATCGGCGTGGCGAGATCGACGTACATCATGGTGTCGTCCACCCGGAAGCGAAGCGGGGCCGGCGCCGCCACGGTGGGCGCTGGCCGGCGGCGGTTCGCCGGCCGCGCGGCGGGCCGCGCCGGCGCCGCGGTCTGGGTGAGACTCGCGATGTCGAACCCGCCCGGAAAGCCGGCACCGCCGAACCGGCTCTCCGCCGCGAACAGGAGCGAGCCGACGCTGCCCGGGCGGAACAGGTTCTGGTCGAGCTGCATCCAGACGAAGCGCAGGGTGTCGGGCGAGTTGTTGGTATAGCGGATCTGCTCCGTGCCCGTGAGCCGCTTGGCGGCGGTATCGAGCGTGGCCTTGAGCGTGTAGTCGGCCTGCTGCTGCCAGTAGCCGGGGCCGGGCGCGCCGTCGGGACTCCGTACGGCGTTCGGCGGCGGCAGCGGCACCGGGCTGAAGATGCCGGTGTCGGCCACCGGCGGCTTGAGCGCCGGTTGCAGGGTCAGCGGGCGCGCGTGCTGCGCGGAGCGTTCGTGTCCGGCTGCTGGGCGGCCAGAGGCGCGGCCAGCACGAGGAGGAGCACGAGATGGCGCATGGGGGTCCCGGCGGTTAGAGCTTCGGCAGCGTGACGCCGGTTTGCCGCTGGTACTTGCCGGCCTTGTCGGCGTAGCTGGTCTCGCAGATGTCGTCCGCGTCGGCCTCGAAGAAGAGGACCTGGCAGATCCCCTCGTTGGCGTAGATCCGGGCGGGCAGCGGCGTGGTGTTGCTGATCTCGAGCGTGACGTGCCCCTCCCACTCGGGCTCGAACGGGGTCACGTTGGTGATGATGCCGCAGCGCGCGTAGGTGCTCTTCCCGACGCAGATGGTGAGCACCTCGCGCGGGATGCGGAAGTACTCCACCGACCGGGCCAGGGCGAAGCTGTTGGGCGGCACGATGCAGACGTCGCCCCGTCGAACTCGACGAAGCTGCGCGAGTCGAAGTCCTTGGGGTCCACGATCGCGCTCAGCACGTTGGTGAAGATCTTGAACTCGGGCGCCACCCGCATGTCGTAGCCGTAGCTGGACACCCCGTAGGAAATGACCCGCCGGCCCTGCGCATCGGTCTGCCGCACCTGGGCATCCACGAACGGCTCGATCATCCCGTGCTCGGTGGCCATGCGGCGGATCCAGCGGTCGGACTTGATGGTCATGCGGCCTCGGGGAAGATGGTGGGCGCGGACCCGGGTCGTCGGGCGGGGAATATAGTCGGATCCGACGCGGGTTGAATTGACCTCCTAAGTCAATTACCTTCTGCACGATAAGTGAAAAAATTCACGAAAGCCGAGGCGTATGCTTCAGCCCTACATTCCGATCCTGATCCTGATCGTCTTCGTCGTGGCGAACGCGATCCTGATGCTGGGGCTGTCGCACCTCCTCTCGACCTACCGCCGGACCCCCACCAAGATCGCCCCCTACGAATCCGGCATGCCGGTCCTGGGCGACGCGCGCGAGCGGTTCCCGATCAAGTTCTACCTGGTCGCGATGCTGTTCATCATCTTCGACATCGAGGCCGTGTTCATGATCCCGTGGGCGGTCGCGTTCCATCAGTTGGGCGACATGGCGGGGCTGCTCATCATCGAAATGTTCGTCTTCATCGCGGTCCTCGCGGTGGGGTACGTGTATATCTGGAAGCGTGGAGCACTGCAATGGGATTGACCAATCCCGCTACCGAATACCGCGGGGCCGACTCGGGCACGACGGTCACGTCGGTCTCGCCGAACTGGGTCACCACCCGGCTCGATTTCCTCACCAACTGGGCTCGGAGCAACTCGCTCTGGCCGATGCCGTTCGGCACGGCGTGCTGCGCCATCGAGTACATGGCGACGGCCGCCAGCCGGTTCGACATCGCCCGCTTCGGGATGGAGCGCCAGAGCTTCTCGCCTCGGCAGGCGGACGTGCTGATCTGCGCCGGGCGGCTGCCGTTCAAGCTGGCGCCGGTGATCCGGCGCATCTGGGACCAGATGCCGCAGCCCAAGTGGTCCATCTCGATGGGCGCCTGCGCATCCACCGGAGGGATCTTCGACAATTACTCGATGGTGCAGGGAATCGACACCATCATCCCGGTGGATGTGTACGTCCCGGGCTGCCCGCCTCGCCCCGAGGGGCTCATCTACGGGATCCGGCTGCTTCAGAAGAAGATCATGGGCGAGAGCATCGACAACGACATGCTCCGGGAGGAGCATCCGGTCGGGCCGGCGGGGCTCTTCCTGCCGGCCGACCGGGTGGACGAGCTCTCGGAGCCGTTCGGCAACTCCGTTTCGCAGACGCGGTCGACCTGATGCACGCCTCCACTGACTTCGCGCCCTGTGGGGCGGGGGGGCGGGTGCGTGTCGGGGTTCGTGCGCTCCGGAGCCGGGCTTCGGCGGAGGGGCGCCCCCGCTCCGGACAAGCCGACAGTCCTCCGCGGGGGCGCCCCTCGGCCGGCGCCCTCTCCACCGGGTCAAGGGACATGTCCGCGGGGAGGCTTGCATGACGGCGGTCGCGCCGGTGCTGTCTCCATCCGTCGCCCCGCTGCGCGCCCAGTTCGGGGGGGGGGATCACGCGCCACGCGGTCTCCTGCGGCGACACGATCGTCTACGTGGACCGCGAGCGGGCGCATGACGTGCTCGCCTGGCTCAAGGATGCACCCGGCCAGCAGTTCGATTACCTCACCGACATCACGGCGGTCGAGTACCGGGATCCCGAGCGGCCGCTCGAAGTGGTGTGGCAGCTCCGCTCGCTGGGGCGGAAGGCGGACCTGCGCGTCAAGGTCGAGCTCGACCAGGCCGGGCCGCTGGAGGTCCGGTCGGTGTGGGATCTGTGGCGCGGCGCCGACTGGCTGGAGCGCGAGGTCTACGACATGTTCGGCGTCGTCTTCGCCGGGCATCCCGACCTCCGCCGCATCCTCATGTGGGAGACCTACGCCGAGGGCTATCCGCTGCGGAAGAACTTTCCCCTGCGCGGGCACTTCAGCCGGTCGGAGCAGACCCGGCAGGCGCTGGCCGCCAATCCCGAGGCGCACTATTCCCTGGAAGAGTTGTCCATCGCCGACGCGTATCAGGAGCTGCCCGCCGATATGCGGGCGCGGCTGGCGCGAGGCGAGCGGGGGTTCCTGAAATGAGCCTGCGGACCGTGGAGATGGCGCTCGCCACCCCGGGCCTCGACGCCGAGGGCCGGCCCATGCGCGTGCCGCTCGGCGCCGGGGACGGCGACGGGGCGCTGCCCGAGCCTGGCGCGGAGCCGATGCTGGTGAACATCGGCCCGCAGCACCCGGCGACGCACGGCGTGCTCCGGCTGGTGCTCGAGCTGGAGGGCGAGACGGTCACGCGCTGCATCCCCCATATCGGATACCTGCACAGCGGCTTCGAGAAGCTCGGCGAATACCGCCAGTACAACCAGATCATCCCGCTCACCGACCGCACCGACTATCTCTCGCCCATGGCCAACAACGTCTGTCTGGCCATGGCGGCGGAGAAACTCATGGGGATCGAGGTGACGGAGCGCTGCCGGGTGCTGCGGGTCATCGCCTGCGAGATGAGCCGGATCATCTCCCACCTCGTCTGGCTCGGCACCACCGGCATCGACCTCGGCGCCTACACGCCGTTCCTGTGGTCGTTCCAGGAGCGGGAGCGCGTCTACAACCTGCAGGAGATGTGGACCGGGGCGCGCCTCACCACCAGCGTCACCCGCGTGGGCGGGCTCATGGCCGACGTGCCTGACGGCTTCGCGGCCGGCCTGCGCGAGTTCACCCGCACGTTTCCCAAGACGCTGTCCGAAGTGGATACGATGTTCACCCGGAACGCGATCTGGATCGGGCGGACGCAGGGAGTGGGCGCGCTGTCGGCCGAGGAGGCCATCAACTACTCGCTCTCGGGCCCCATGCTCCGGGCGAGCGGCGTGGACTACGACGTCCGGAAGGACCGGCCGTACCTGGACTACGAGACCTACGACTTCGACGTCCCGGTCGGCGAGCACGGGGACGTCTACGACCGCTACCGCGTGCGGCTGGAGGAAATGGGGCAGTCCAACCGGATCCTCGAGCAAGCGCTCGACCGGCTGGCCCGCCTCGAGGGCGCGCCGATCAACGTGGACGACCCCCGGGTCATCCTGCCGCCCAAGGCGCTCGCGATGAGCGACATGGAATCCATGATCCACCACTTCAAGCAGGTGATGGAAGGGATCAAGCCGCCCGCCGGCGAAGCCTACGTGGGCATCGAGAACCCGAAGGGCGAGCTGGGCTACTATTTCGTCTCCGACGGCACCGCCAAGCCGGTCCGCTGGCGCATCCGGCCGCCGTCGTTCATCAACCTGGCGAGCCTGCCCCGGATGTGCGAGGGCGCGCTCCTGTCCGACGTCATCGCGATCAACGCGAGCGTCGACATCGTCATGGGGGAAGTCGACCGATGAACGCACACTCCGCCCACGGGGGCCACGGCAGCGCGACCACCGTTCCGCACGAGCCGGTGTTCGTGGGAGAGGCGCGGGAGCGGCTGGAGCGGCTGTTCGCCCTCTACCCCACGAAGCAGGCGTGCCTCCTCCCGGCGCTCTGGATGGTGCAGGAGGTGCGCGGCTGGATCTCGGAGCCGGCCATCGGCGAGGTGGCGGAGGCGCTCGGGCTCACCCCGGCGTACGTGAAGGGCGTGGTGACCTTCTACACCATGTACCACACCCATCCGGTCGGCCGGCACTTCATCCAGGTCTGCACCACCACGCCCTGCAACATCTGCGGCGCCGAGGACGTGGTGAAAGCCGTGCTCTCGGCCACCGGCTGCGGCGACCTGGGCGCCACCAGCCCCGACGGCCGCTTCACCGTGATCGAAGTCGAATGTCTCGGCGCGTGCGGCTTCGCCACGCCCATCCTGGTGGACGATGACTTCATCGAGAACGTGACTCCGGACAAGGTGCCCGGCATCCTGCAGAGGTATCCGTAATGGGCTATCCGTATCCAAGCCACCCGAAGGAGACGGTGGTGCTGTCGCGGTACTTCGGCGACCCCGAGGCTCGGACCTACGACGGCTGGGTCAAGCGGGGCGGCTACGAAGCGCTGCGAAAGGCGCTGGGCATGACGCGCGAGGCGATCGTGGAGGAGGTGAAGGCCTCCGGACTCCGCGGCCGCGGCGGCGCGGGCTTTCCCACCGGCCTCAAGTGGTCGTTCATGCCCAAGGAGGTCGTGAAGCCCCATTACCTCCTGTGCAACGCCGATGAATCGGAGCCCGGGACGTTCAAGGACCGCGAAATTATGCGGTGGACGCCCCACGCGCTGATCGAGGGATGCGCCATCGCCGCGCACGCCATCGGGGCGGAGCGCTGCTACATCTACATCCGCGGCGAGTTCACCGAGCCCTGGGCCGTGATGAGCGCGGCGGTCGAGGAAGCGTACGCCCACGGCGCGCTCGGCGCGAACGCGTTCGGGAGCGGCAAGCGGGTGGACATGGTGCTCCACCGCGGCGCGGGCGCCTACATCTGCGGCGAAGAGACCGCGATGATGAACTCGGTCGAGGGGAAGCGCGGCAATCCCCGCATCAAGCCGCCGTTCCCCGCCGTGGCCGGCCTCTTCGGGATGCCGACCACGATCAACAACGTCGAGACGCTGGCGGCGGTGCCGCACATCCTCACCCGCGGCGCTGCCTGGTACAAGTCGCTCTGCCTCGGAAACCCGAAGAGCACGGGCACCAAGCTGATCTCTATCTGCGGCCACATCCAGCGGCCCGGCAACTACGAGGTCACCATGGGCACGCCGCTCCGGGAGATCCTCTACGAGATGGCGGGCGGGCCGCGGCCGGGCCACGCCTTCAAGGCGATCATCCCCGGCGGCAGCTCGGTGCCGATCATGACGCGCGAGGAAGCCGAGGCGGCCCTGTTCGACTACGAGGGAATCGTCGCGCAGGGCTCCATGCTCGGCTCGGCCGGCATGATCGTCATGGACGACACCACCGATATGGTGTACCAGATCTGGCGGCTGGCCCGGTTCTACGCCCACGAGTCGTGCGCCCAGTGCACCCAATGCCGGGAGGGGACGGCCTGGACCACCCGCGTCCTGGCGCGCATCCTGGCCGGCCAGGGCAAGCAGGAGGACTATCAGCTCCTGCTCGATCTGGCGGAGAACATGACCGGCAAGACCATCTGCGTTCTGAGCGACTCCTGCGCCGCGCCGGTCGTGAGCGGCATTCAGAAGTTTCGCTCCGAGTTCGAGGCGTACATCGCCGGGGCGCGCGAGCCGGCATTGGCTGCGGTTTGAGTTTCGTCATGGTTCACCACAGAGGCACGGAGGGCACGGAGGCATCTTGGACGAGGAACCTTCCCGGGAGCGGAGCCAGCACCAAGTCGTTGGTGTTGTCCGGGTCCAAGGAGCCCTCCTCTGCCGTGAGCCCTCCGTGCCCTCCGTGCCTCTGTGGTGAACCACGCGGCCGGATCCACCGCGGAGCCCAATAAGGAAGCCAGATGCCCGACGACCTGGTCAGCGTAACGATCGACGGCATGCCCGTCAGCGTGCCCAAGGGCACTACCATCATCGAGGCCGCCAAGCAGAGCGGTATCCTCGTGCCGCACTACTGCTACCATCCTTCGCTGCCGGCGCCGGCCGTGTGCCGCATGTGCCTGGTCGAGGTGGAGAAGGCGCCCAAGCTCATGCCCGCGTGCGTCACCGCCGTGACGGAAGGGCAGGTGGTCCACGTCAACAGCCCCGTCGCCAAGAAGGCGCGCGAGGGCGTGCTCGAGCTCCTGCTCATCAACCACCCGCTCGACTGTCCCATCTGCGACCAGTCGGGCGAGTGCGAGCTCCAGGACTACACCTTCCAGGAAGGCCGTGCGGCCGGCCGCTACGCCGATTACCCCAAGCGCTACAACCCGGTCGAGGACTTCGGGCCCGACATCCTCTACGTCCCCAACCGCTGCATCCTCTGCACCCGGTGCGTCCGCTTCATGGAGGACGTGGCCCGGGATCCCGTGATCAACGTCAGCGAGCGCGGCGACCGGGCGTACATCGGGATCTCCGAGGAGCAGTCGCTCGACCACGCGTGGTCGGGCAACGTGGTGGACCTCTGTCCGGTCGGCTCGCTCCTCTCGAAGGACTTCCTGCACAAGGCCCGCGCCTGGGACCTCGACAAGACGGCGAGCATCTGCCCCGGCTGCACCCAGGGCTGCAACATCAACATCGACACCCGCGACGATATCGTCGTGCGGCTCCGGCCGCGGCCGAATCTCGAGGTCAACCGCCACTTCATCTGTGACTACGGCCGGATGAACTACCGCTGGATGAACCGCGGTGACCGGATCGAGGCGCCGCTCGTCCGCGAGGGCGCCCGGCACGTGGCCACGGACTGGGACACGGCGCTCGCCCGGCTCGAGCAGCTCCTCCGCGGCGCTTCGGGTTCGGCGGTGGTGCTCGCCTCCGGCCGAGCTTCCACCGAATCGCTCGGCCTGGTGCGGCGGCTGGTAGACCGGTTCGACGTCACCGCCGCCGTCCAGGTGCCGCTGGGCGACGAGGCGCCGCTGGTCGGGGTCCCTAACCTGGCGCTCCGGCGCGAGCGCGCGCCCAATGTGGCAGGCGCCGAGCTGCTCGGGTATACCCGGCACTGGGAAGCCGCGATGCGGCAGGCACTCTCCGCCGCCCTCGTGATCGTCCTCGATCCCGAGCTCGGCAAGGCCGACGAGGCGGCCCTCGCCGCCGCGCCCGGCGCCGTCGTCATTCTGGGAACCGTGTTCGCCGACGGGCTCAGGAACGCCGAGCTGGTGCTCCCCGTCACCACCATGGCCGAGGAGAACGGCACGTACGTGAATCGCGACCGCCGGATCCAGCGGTATCTCCAGGCCAGGGCGCAGCCCGGCATGGCGCGGCCGGCGTGGTGGGTCGCGGGCGAGGTACTGGCCGGGCCCGGCCCCAGCGCCGATGCGCCCTCCACCGCCGCCGAAGCGTTCGAGCTGCTGGGCGAACGGTGGCCGGTGTTCGCCGGGCTGACCTATGCCGACATGGGCTTCACCGGCCGGGTGCTGCCGGCGGCCCCGGCGTCCGCCCTGACCGGTGGCGAGGAGGTTGCCCGATGACGCCCGAGCTGAAGGGGTTCCTCCTGCTCAGCGTGCTGAAGATGCTCTTCGTCTTCACGGTGGTCATGATCGGCGTGGCGATGCTCACCCTGATGGAGCGGAAGGTCAGCGCGTGGATGCAGAACCGGCTCGGGCCCAACCGGGTCGGCTGGGCCGGCCTGCTCCAGCCCGCCGCCGACGGGGTGAAGAACATCCTCAAGGAGGAGACCTACCCGGCGCAGGCCAACAAGTGGCTCTTCCTGCTGGCGCCGGCGATGTCGTTCATTCCGGCGCTGCTCCTTTCCGCCGTCATTCCGTTCGCCGCGCCGCTGCCGGTGGACTTCGACTTCACGCTCGGGCCGCTCGGCCGCTTCGTCCACCACGGCCTCATGCCGATGGTCGTCGCCGACGTGCCCGTCGGGTTTCTCTTCGTGCTGGCGATCAGCTCGATGGGCGTCTACGGGATCGCGCTCGCCGGGTGGTCGTCCAACAGCAAGTACGCGCTCCTGGGCGGCCTCCGCGCCAGCGCGCAGATGATCTCCTACGAGGTGGCGATGGGGCTGAGCCTCATTCCCGTCCTCCTCATGAGCGGAGACGTCAGCTTCGGGGCCATCATCCGGAGCCAGCAGGCCGGGCTCTGGTACGTGCTCCCGCTGTTTCTCTCGTTCTTCATCTTCCTGGTCTCGGGCTTCGCCGAGACCAACCGGCTGCCCTTCGACCTGCCCGAGGCCGAATCGGAGCTGATCGCGGGCTACCACACCGAGTACAGCGCGATGAAGTTCTCCTTCTTCTTCATCGCCGAGTACGCCAACGTGGTGACGGTCTGCGCCATGGTGACCACGCTTTTCTTCGGCGGCTGGGACATTCCGGGGCGGTGGGACGAGCAGGGTGGGGTGCTGCAGACCCTCGCCACGGGCGGGTTCTTCTTCCTCAAGCTGATGTTCTGGATCTTCTTCGTGATGTGGATCCGCTGGACGCTGCCGCGGTTCCGCTACGATCAACTGATGACGCTCGGGTGGAAGGTCCTCACGCCCCTCGCGCTGGCGTACATCATGGTCGTCTGCACGGCGATCTACCTGATTCAGCACGTCGCCGGCATCACCGACCCCCGGCTGAGCGCCCTCATCCTCTTCGGGGTGAACGTCGTGCTCGGCGTCCTGGTCTTCGGCCTGCTCGACAGCGGGCTCTTTATCAAGGGCGCCGCCAGCCGGCGCCCCCAAACGTTCGAGGTGCCGGGCTGATGGCGATCGGCGTCAAGGTCATGAAGCGGCCCGAGCGGCAGGTCAGCTACGTGCGGGCCACGCTCAAGGGGATGGCCCTCACCTTCAAGCACATGTTCGAGCCCAGGGTGACGATGCAGTACCCCGAGCAGAAGAGCACGCCCGACTGGAGCCTGTCCCAGCGCTGGCGCGGCACCCACCGGATGCTCACCGACGAGCAGGGCCGCTCCAAGTGCGTGGCCTGCGGACTCTGCCCCCAGGTCTGTCCGGCCAACTGCATCAAGCTGGTGCCGGGCGAGGATGAGCACGGGAACCGCTATCCACTGATCTACGAGATCGACGAGTTCCGCTGCATCTTCTGCGGCTACTGCCAGGAGGTCTGCCCCGAGGAGGCCATCCACGTGGGCGTCCACTTCGAGAACTCGGAGTACAGCCGTGGGCGCTTCGTGTACGACCTGGAGCGGCTGCAGTCGCAGACGCACGCCGTGTCGACGCTCTGGGACCCGTCGGATCCCCGGGGCGAGTAGATGACCGCGTTCGTGTTCTGGGTCTTTGCCGCCGCCGCGGTACTTGGGGCCACGCTGTGCGTCCTCAACCGCAATCCGGTCGCGTCGGCCATGTGGCTCATGTCCACCATGTTCTCGCTGGCGGCCATCTTCTTCCTGCTCGGGTCGGAGCTGATCGGCATTCTCCAGATCCTGGTGTACGTGGGCGCGATCATGGTGGTGTTCCTGTTCGTGATCATGCTGCTCAACCTGACGCGCGCGACCACCGACCTGCGCGGCTCGGGGACCATCGGAGCCACGGTGGTCATCATCGGCCTGCTGCTGATCGAGCTCCTCACGCTCTGGCGCTATACCCCGGCCCGGCTCGCCGCCGACCTGGCCCAGGCACCCACGCTCTCGGACCCGGCCACGGTCTTCGCCGCCGGCGAGCTCAGCCGGCACGAGACGGCCGTGCGCGGGGTGGTGGGCGGCCTGGCCGGCCCGCTCTTCCAGGTGTACCTGGTGCCCTTCGAGATCACCTCCGTTCTCCTGCTCACCGCCCTGGTCGGGGCGGTGGTGCTCGCCAAGCGGAGACTCTGATGCCCGCCACGTCGCTGCTCGGGCCCTCGCTCGGGCTGTCCGCCATCCTGTTCAGCCTCGGCGTCGCCGGGGTGCTCCTGCGCCGGAACGCCATCGTGCTGTTCATGTGCATCGAGCTGATGCTCAACGCGGTGAATCTCTCCTTCATCGCGCTGGCGCAGCTCCACGGGTCCGGCGGCCAGATCATCGTGCTCTTCGTGATGACGGTCGCGGCGGCGGAGGCGGCGGTGGGGCTGGCCATCATTCTCGCGATCTTCCGTCTCAAACAGTCCGTCGACCTCAAGCAGATCAACCTCCTCCAGGGCTGATGACCTTCTCGCATGCGGTCTGGCTCGCCGTCGCGCTCCCGCTCGCCGGCTTCCTCGTGAACGGTGCGCTCGCGCTCAAGCGTCCCCGGGCCATCGGGCTGGTGTCCCTGGTGGGGCCCGGCGTGCTCATCGCCGCCTTCGTGGTGGCCGCGGGGATCTTCCTCGAGCTGTGGCGCGAGCCGCCCCACGCCCCGATCGTCGTGAGTCTCTGGTCGTGGCTCCCGGTGGGGCAGCTCCAGGTGGACCTCGCGTTCCAGGTGGACCAGCTCTCGGCGGTGATGCTGCTCATCATCACCGGCGTCGGAAGCCTCATCCACCTGTACAGCGTGGGGTACATGAAGGCCGATCCGGGCTACGCGCGGTTCTTCGCCTACATGAATCTGTTCGTCGCCTTCATGCTGGTCCTGGTGCTCGGCTCCAGCTTCCCCGTGATGTTCATCGGCTGGGAAGGCGTGGGGCTCTGCTCCTACCTGCTGATCGGGTTCTGGTTCAACGACAAGGTGAACGCGGACGCCGGCCTCAAGGCGTTCATCATGAACCGCATCGGCGACGTCGGCTTCCTGGTGGCCATGTTCCTCCTCTGGCGCGCCTTCGGCAGCCTCGATTTCACCTACGTCACGGGGCACGCCGCCGGCACGCTCGCACCCGGCGGGGCGGTGGTCACGGCGATCACCCTGTTCCTCTTTCTCGGCTGCACCGGCAAGTCGGCCCAGATCCCGCTCTACACCTGGCTGCCCGACGCCATGGCCGGCCCGACGCCCGTGTCCGCGCTGATTCACGCGGCCACGATGGTCACCGCCGGCGTGTACCTGGTGGCGCGGACGAACGTGCTGTTCGCGCTGGCGCCGCTCTCGAGCACGATCGTCGCCGGCGTCGGGGCCCTCACCGCGCTGTTCGCGGCCACGATCGCGCTTCGGCAGTACGACATCAAGAAGGTGCTGGCGTACTCCACGGTCTCCCAGCTCGGCTACATGTTCGTCGGCGTCGGGACCGGCGCCTACGCCGCGGGCATGTTCCATCTGGCTACCCACGCCTTCTTCAAGGCGCTCCTCTTCCTCGGCGCGGGCAGCGTCATTCACGCGATGCACCAGGCCTATCACGCCACCCATTCGCACGAGGATGCCCAGGACATGCGCAACATGGGCGGGCTCCGGCACGCCATGCCGTGGACCTTCGGCCTCATGCTGGTGGCCACCCTCGCCATCGCGGGCATCCCGCCGTTCTCCGGCTTCTTCTCCAAGGACGAGATCCTGTCCGCGGCGTTCGCCCGCGGCGGCGAAGCCCCGATCTACTACCTGTTCTACGCCATGGGCCTCGTCGCGGCGCTGCTCACCGCCTACTACATGGCGCGGCTGATGGCCATGACGTTCATGGGCCGGAACCGGACCGGCGAGCGGGAGCGGACCCACCTGCATGAGGCTCCCTGGATCATGACGGGACCTCTCCTCGCGCTCGGCGTGCTCAGCACGGTGGGCGGCGCGCTCAACCTGCCGCACCTGGTCGGCGGCCACGCGGCGCTGGAGCGGTGGCTCGAGCCGGTGCTGGCGCCGGCGCTCGCGGTCGGGCGGCTCAGCATGCCCGAGGGAAGCACCGAATACCTGCTCGTCGGCGCCGCCGTCGCCATCGGGGTGATCGGCCTGCTGCTCGGTTTCCGCGCTACGCTCGGTCGGCGGATCCTCCCGGCGCGCGAGGCGCCGCCGGACACCGGGTTGGCCCTGGTGCTCAACCGCAAGTACTACATCGACGAGCTGTATGATGCGGTGGTGGTCCGGCCGCTGCTCTGGCTCTCCCGCGTGGTGCTCTGGCGCGGGGTCGACCAGGGCCTGGTGGACGGGGCCGCGGTCAACGGCGCGGCGTGGACGTCGCGCGTGTTCGGCGGCGGCTTGCGCCTGCTGCAGACCGGGCACGTCGGCGCCTACGTGGTGCTGTTCCTCGTCGGCGCGCTCTGGATCCTGCGCGCCGTGATCCGGTGAGCACGCCATGACCCAATTCCTGCAGTCCATCCAGTACGGGCAGTGGATCCTCCACGCCCTGATCGTCCTGCCGCTGCTCGGCGTGGTCCCCGTGCTCCTGGGCGACGCCCGCTCGGCCCGCCGCACGGCGCTGGTGGTAACCACGCTCGAGTTCATCCTCTCCGCCGGGCTCTGGTGGGCCCTGGCGCCGGGGCAGGGCGGCCTGCAGCTCGTCGCGAACATCCCCTGGATCCCGAGCTGGGGGATCAGCTACCGCGTCGGGATCGACGGCATCTCGCTCGTCATGGTGCTGCTCACCACCGTGCTGATGCCGCTCAGCGTGCTCGCGAGCTGGCACTACATCTCGACCCGCGAGCGGGGGTTCTACGCCCTCATGCTCACGATGCTCACCGCCCTCGTCGGCGTGTTCATCGCGCTCGACCTGTTCCTGTTCTACGTCTTCTTCGAGCTGACGCTGATCCCGATGTACTTCATCATCGGGATCTGGGGCGGCACCAACCGGGTCTACGCGGCGATCAAGTTCTTCGTGTACACCATGGCCGGCTCGCTGCTCATGCTGGTGGCCATCGTGGTGCTGGTGTGGAAGGTGCAGGCCGCCACCGGCCAGCTCTCGTTCGCGTACGAGCATCTGCTGCGGAATGCGGGCGCGGCCGGTAGCGCCGCGCCCTGGCTGTTCGCGGCGTTTGCGCTCGCCTTCGCCATCAAGGTCCCGATCTTTCCGTTCCACACCTGGCTCCCCGACGCGCACGTCGAGGCGCCCACGGCGGGCAGCGTGCTGCTCGCTTCCGTCATGCTCAAGATCGGCACCTACGGCTTCCTTCGGTTCGCCGTGCCGTTCTTTCCCGGGGTGGCGCTGAGCCCGGCCGTGAGCGCCCTGATGGTGACGCTCGCCGTGATCGGCGTCATCTACGGCGCGCTCGTGGCGCTGGTGCAGCCGGATTTCAAGAAGCTGGTCGCCTACTCCTCGGTGAGCCACCTCGGCCTGGTCATGCTGGGGATCTGGGGCGGTACCATGCAGAGCGTGCAGGGTGCCCTGATCGTCATGATCAGCCATGGGCTCTCGACCGGCGCGCTCTTCCTCCTGATCGGGATGATGTACGAGCGCCGGCACACCCGCCTCATCGACGCGTACGGCGGGATTGCCCGGGTGGTGCCGGTGTTCAGCCTGCTGCTGACGGTGGTGGCGTTCTCCTCCATCGGGCTCCCCGGCCTCAACGGCTTCGTGGGCGAGTTCCTCGTCCTGCTGGGCAGCATCACCGCCTTTCCCCGGGCCACGATCGTTGCCACGACGGTCGTCATCTTCGCCGCCGGGTATCTGCTGTGGGCCATCCAGCGCATCATCTACAACCGGCTCGATGACCCCGAGAACGAGCGCTTCGGCGACCTCAACGCGCGGGAGCTGGCGGTGATTCTGCCGCTGGTGCTCGGCATCGTGTGGATCGGGCTGTATCCCGCGCCCATCCTCCGCCGGATGGAGCCCGCGACGCGGCAGTATCTCGAAGCGACCGCCGTCACCCGGACCGGCCCCACCACGGCGCTCGACGCCTCGCGACACATGGTCGAGGAGGCGCGGCGATGACCCAGCTCGATCTCGGCACCCCCGGGGGAGTGATGCTGGCGCTTCTGCCGGAGATCCTGCTCACCGGCTGGGCGCTCCTCGTCCTGCTGGTGGTCGCCTGGCGCCACCGGACAGCCGAGGACAGCCGGCTGGCGGGCTGGCTCAGCTTCGCGGGGGTCGCGGTCAGCGCGGCCGGGCTGGCGGCCCTCTGGGTCAATGGCGCCACGCCCGCCGGCCTGGCGCAGATGGTGGCGCTCGACCCGTTCCGCTACGGCGCCGACGCCGTGGCGTTGATCGCCGCCGGTGGCACGATCCTGCTCTCCCTCGGCTATCTCGAGCGCGAGTCGCTGCTGGCGCCCGAGTACTACCCGCTGGTGCTGCTGTCCACCGCCGGCATGCTGTTTCTCGCCGGGGCGGAAGACCTGATCGTCCTGTTTCTCGGCCTCGAGGTGATGTCGGTCGGGGTGTACGTGCTGGCGGGCTACGACCGGCACAACCCCGCGTCCGCCGAAGCGGCGCTCAAATATTTCCTCATCGGCGCGTTCGCCTCCGGCTTCCTGCTGTACGGCATCGCGCTGGTCTATGGCGCCACGGGCACGACCAACCTCTCGCTCGTGGGCGCGCAGCTCGCGGGGCGGCCGCTGCCGCTCATGGCGGCGCTGGGACTCGGCCTCCTGCTCATCGGCCTCGGATTCAAGGTGGCGGCGGTGCCGTTCCACATGTGGGCGCCGGACGTGTACGATGGCTCACCCACGCCGGTCACCGGCTTCATGGCCACCGGCGTCAAGGCGGCGGCCTTCGCCGCACTGGTCCGCGTGCTGCTCGAGGCGTTCCCCTCGGCCACCTCGCTCTGGCAGCCGATCGTCGCCGGCCTGGCCATCGCGTCCATGCTGGTGGGCAACCTGGCGGCGCTGGTTCAGCGCTCGCTCAAGCGGATGCTGGCCTACAGCTCCATCGGGCACGCCGGCTATCTGCTCACCGCCGTCTGGGCCGGCACCCAGGCAGGCGCCGGCGCGGTGCTGTTCTACCTGCTGGCCTACAGCCTCGTCACGCTCGCGGCGTTCGGGTTTCTCTCCGTATTCGGTCGAGGCGGGGAGCGGGACGTGTCGCTGGACGACATCGCCGGCCTGGCCCGAAGCCGGCCCTGGGTGGCGTTCGGCTTCAGCGTCTGCATGTTCTCGCTGCTGGGCTTCCCCGGCACCTTCGGCTTCATGGGAAAGTGGTACATCATCTCGTCCCTCGCGGCCGAGCGGCAGTACATCCTGCCGGTCATCCTGGTGCTGACCAGCGTGGTGAGCGCCGGGTACTATCTGCCGGTGGTCATGGCGATGTACATGCGTCCCGCGCCCGACAGCGACCGCTACGCCGGCGTGCGGCTCGCCCCGGCCGCGCTCGGCGCCATCGCGCTCTCGGTTGCCGTGGTGCTCCTCTTCGGGGTCTGGCCGGGCCCGCTGCTCGACGTCGCGGGGCGGAGCGCCCTGACGCTGACCCAGACGGGGCTGCCGTTCGCCGGGCCCTGATGAACGTTCCCCGGTCCATCTTCCGCCAGTACGATATCCGGGGGCTCGTGGGGGCGGAGCTCACCCCCGAGCTCGCGCGCGGCATCGGCCGAGCCTTTGCCACGGTCGGTGGGAACGCCTGGGACGCGCGCCCGTACTCGTGGTGGGCCGCGACAACCGGCCCTCGGGGATGGCGCTGGCCCAGGCGGTGCGTGCCGGCGTGGTGGAGGCCGGCGCCACCGCCGTCGACGTGGGAACGCTGCCCACGCCCGCGCTCTACTTCGCCGTTCCCACCCTTGGCGCCGATGGCGGCGTGCAGGTAACCGGCTCGCACAACCCGCCCGAATTCAACGGATTCAAGCTGGTCCTGGGCGGCGACGCCTTTCACGGGGAGGAGATCCTCGCGCTGTGGGAGCTGATCGTCACCGAGCGGTGGCGGGGCGGCAGTGGCCGGGAGACGAGCGACGGCTCCGTGCTCGAGCGCTATCGCGCGGCCATCGTCGCCCGCCACCATCTCGAGCGCGCCGTGCGGGTGGTGGTGGACTGCGGCAACGGTGCCGGCAGCCTCGTATCCGTGGCTACCCTGCGCGCGCTCGGCGCCGAGGTCACGCCGCTCTTCTGCGACTCGGATGGCACGTTTCCCAATCACCACCCCGACCCGACCGTGCCCGCGAACCTGCGCGACCTGCAGGCGGAGGTCCGCCGGACCGGCGCGGAGCTCGGGCTGGCCTTCGACGGCGATGCCGACCGGATCGGCGCCGTGGACGAGACCGGCGAGATCGTCTGGGGCGATCTGCTGCTGGTCGTCCTCGGCCGCGACGCCGTGCGCCGTTTCGGCCCCGGCACGCCGGTGATCTTCGACGTGAAATGCTCCGAGGTGCTCCCGGCGGCGCTGACGGCGGCGGGCGCGCGGCCGGTCATGTGGAAGACGGGCCATTCGCTGATCAAGGCCAGAATGAAGGAGCTCGAGGCTCCGCTCGCCGGCGAGATGAGCGGCCACATGTTCTTCGGCGGCGACTACCTGGGCTTCGACGACGCCCTGTTCGCCGCGGCGCGGCTGCTCGAGATCGTGAGCCGCGGCCCGTTCGGACTCGCGGCCCTCCTGGCCGACCTGCCCCGGACCACCTCCACGCCGGAGATCCGGGTGGACGTGCCGGAGGAGCGGAAGTTCCCGATCGTGGCACGGGCGGCCGAGCACTTCTCGGCGATATACCCGGTCAACACCATCGACGGTGTTCGCATCACCTTTCCGCACGGCTGGGGGCTGCTCCGCGCCTCGAACACCCAGCCCATTCTCGTGCTCCGCTTCGAGGCCAGCGACCCGCACGCCCTGGACGCCGCCCGCAGCGAAGTCGTCGGCTGGCTCGCGGGGCAGGGCGTCCGCGCGTAGTCTCGTGTCCCGCCGCGCGCGCCGGCTGACCCTCGCGCTGACGGCGGTCGTCCTGCTGCTCTTCGCGGGCCAGTGGCTGTCGCGGCTCCTGGCCGACCGCTGGTGGGCCGCGGAGACGTCGCCCGCGGCCGTCGAGTTCCTCACGAGTTGGGACCTGCTGCACCTCACGCTTCGCCTGGCCGGCATCGCCGTGGCGGCCGCCTGGTTCATCGGACACCTGCTGGTCGTCTATCGCGCCGTGGGCTCCGTCCAGGTGCGCCGGAACGTGGCCAACCTCGAGTTCCGCGAGGCGCTCACCCCGGGCTCGCTCCTGGTGCTGGCGGTCGGGGCCGGCGCCCTCCTTGGCATCGTCGTCGGCGGGAACTTCGCCGGCCACGCGTCGGACGTGGCCCTTGCCTGGCAGGGTGTCACCTACGGCGTCGCCGATCCGCTCATGCAGCGCGACCTGGGCCTGTACGTCGCGCAACTTCCGCTCTGGCTCGCGGCGCATGGGTTCTGCTTTCTCCTCGTCACCCTCGCGCTCGGCCTCGTCTTCGGCCTCTATCTGCTGGTGGGGGCCATCCGCTGGATCGACGGCCGCCCCGCCATCAATGGGCACGCGCGCAGCCACCTCGGCTGGCTGCTCGTGGCACTCGCCCTCCTGCTTTTCTGGGGCTACATGCTCGAGCCCTACGAGCTCGTTGCCGGGCTGACCGGCACGCCGGACCGGGCGCTCTGGACGGCGACCAGGTTCACGGCGCCCCTGCTCGGCGGCGTGGCGCTGGCCACCGCGCTCCTCTCCGCGGTGTGGGCCGTCCGCGCGCGCCACGCGCTCGCGGCCGCCGGCTGGATCGTGCTGCCGCTCGCCTCCATGGTGGGTCACTGGATGGTGCCGCCCGCGCTCCGCGGCCAGGGAGAGCCGGCGGCCGACCGGCGCGTCACCGACCTGCTGCAGGGCATGGCGTACGGGCTCGAGTCGCTCGGCGAGATGCCGGCGCCCACCGGCACCCGGACGTACCCGCCGCCCGTGCCGTCGCTCTGGAACCCGGCCATGGCGTCGCGCCTCGTCGCGAGCGACTCCGCGGACGTCATCTCGGCGGATCCCGCGCTCATCACGGTGGCGGGTCGGCGGCGCCCGGTCTGGCTCGTCGCGCGGGTGCTGCCGCGCGACCGTCTGGTGGTCACCGCGCAGGCGGACGATCGCGCCGGCCCCGGTGGCGAGGCGCTGTTCTACCGTCGCCAGGATTCGCTTCCGGTGCCCGCCGCGCTTCCTTTGCTCGAGCTGGGCGAGCGCTCCTACCATCCGCAGGCGCCCGCGTACCGGCTCGGGCGGGACGACGATCCGGGCGTGGCGCTCGATAGCTGGCTCCGGCGCATCCCGCTCGCCTGGACGCTGCAGGCGCCGGAGATCCTGAGTCCGCTCGCGCCCGGTATGCGGGTGGACTGGGAGCTCTCGCCGGCGCAGCGGCTGGTGCGCCTGGCGCCGTTCGCCGATTGGGGGGACGCGGTCGCGCGCGTGGTGGATGGCGAGCTCGTATGGCTTGCGGACGGCTACCTGCCCGCGGCCGCCTTCCCGCTCTCCTCGCGGCTCGAATGGCGCGGCCGCGGCACGGCCGGTGTCCGCGCCGGACTGGTCGGCGTCGTGCTGGCCCGGAGTGGCGTGACCCGGATCTTTCTGCGGCCCGGGAGCGACGCGCTGGCCGCCGCGTGGGCCGCGATCGCCGGCGGAGTGGTCGAGCCGGCCTCCGCCATCCCGGACGGAATCTGGCGCGCCGCCCCGTACCCCGCGGAATTGTTCCGGCTGCAGGCGCGCGCCCTCGAGCGCTCGGAACGTTCGTTCGGCAGCGCGGGCGGGCGCGCCGCGGCGGAGTCTCCCGAGCCGCCAAGCGTGCAGGCGTCGTGGCTCCGCGATACCACGGGACCGGCGCTCACGGCGGCGTTCGAGCGCCCCGGCGAGCGCCGCCTGAGCGCGCTGCTCCTGGCCACGCGCGAGGAGGGGAGCGACGCGCTGCGGCTGGCGCGGTTCGATTCCGCCGCCGCGCTGCCGTCCGCCGGCGCGCTCGAGAGCCGCTGGTCCCGCTTCCCCTCCTTCGACGCGCTGAACGACTCCATCCGCGACGACGGGGGGCGGCTGGAGCGCGGGCCGGTGCGGTTCGACATCGGGCCCGACGGGATGGTGGGTTACCAGTCGCACTACGCTGAGGCGTCCGTCCCGGCCGCGGCCGGGAAGCCGGTCCTCGTGTGGGTCACTGTGGCCACCGGCGATCGGCTCGGCGCGGGGCACACGCTGAACGAGGCCTGGAGCAATCTGATGGGAGCCTCGGTGCCGGCGATTGCCGGCCAGGCGCAGTCCACCCGGCTGGATGACGCGCGGCGGGAGCTGCTGCGGGCCGATTCGGCGCTCCGCGCCGCCGACTGGGAGGGGTTCGGCCGGGCCTGGAGCAACCTCCGCAGCGCGCTCGGCCTCCCCCCCGACTCGGCCGCGCCATGAGCTTGATCGGCCGGGAGGCAAGGACTACCTTCGGGGGCTTTTGCCCCGGGCGGCCGGCGATGAGGACCGCCGTCCTGGCGCTCGGCGGCAACGCGCTCGCCTGCGAGGGCGAGGAGCCCACGGTCGTCAATCAGTTCCGGCGCGCGCGCGAGAGCATGGCGATGGTGGTGGAGCTGGCCCGGGCCGGCTGGCAGATCGTCCTGGTGCACGGCAACGGGCCCCAGGTCGGCGACGAGCTGGCGCGCAACGAGGCCGCCCGCCGGCTGGTGCAGCCGCTGCCGCTCGGCGTGCTGGTCGCGGAGACGGCCGGCTGGATCGGCTACATGCTGCAGCAGTCGCTGCAGAACGCGCTCGCGGCGGCGCGCCTGCGGCGCGACGTGGTCACCCTCGTCACCCAGACGCTGGTGGACCGCTACGATCCGGCGCTCGGCCGCCCCACGAAACCCATCGGCCACGCGCTTACGGAGGTCGAAGTGGCGCGGCTTCGCGAAGCGGAACGCGCGGTGGGCCGGGACGGTGCGGGCAACTGGCGTCGGATGACCGCCAGCCCGATGCCGCTCGGCGTGGTCGAGCTGCCGGTCGTCCGGACCCTGGTGCAGCAGGGCACCATCGTGATCGCCGCGGGCGGCGGCGGCCCGCCGGTCTACGACGACCCGCTGCTCGGCCTCGAAGGCGTCGACGCGGTGGTGGACAAGGACCGGGTCGCCGCCATTCTGGCCTCGCAGCTGGGGGCGGAGGTGCTGATGATCCTCACCAACGTGGACGCGGTGTTCGAAGGATGGGGGACGCCGGCCGCGCGGCCGATCGCGCGAATGACCGTCGCGCAGGCCGAATCGCTGATCGCCGCCGGTGGGCTGGACGAGGGCGGCATGAGGCCCAAGGTCGAGGCCGCGGCCGGCTTCGCCCGCGCTTCCGGCGGCCGGGGCATCATCGCCCGGCTGAGCGGCGGGCCCGCGGCGTTGCGCGGGCAGACGGGGACCACGATCACGAGGGACACGTGAACCTGCACGAGTACCAAGCGCGCACGCTGCTCAAGGCCGCGGGGATCCCGATGTTCGAGGGCGACGTTGCCTCGACCCCGACGGAGGCGGAGGCGATCGCGCGGCGGATCGGCGGCACGGTCGTGGTCAAGGCACAGGTCCATGCCGGCGGCCGGGGCAAGGCGGGCGGCGTGAAGCTCGCCCGGAGCCCCGCGGAGGCCATGGACGAGGCGGCCCAGATTCTCGGCATGACGATCAAGGGCCTCACCGTGCACAAGGTGCTCGTCGTGCCGGCCGCCGAGATCGCCACCGAGAGCTACGTCGGGCTGATCATGGACCGGGAGGCGCAGTGTCCCGTATTCATGGTGAGCGCCGCGGGGGGCGTGGACATCGAGGAGGTGGCGGCCAAGACGCCCGAGAAGATCGTCCGGCTTCCCGTGGACCCGACCTACGGCCTGTTTCCGCACCAGGCGCTCCGGCTCGCGTTCGTGCTCTACCGAGACTTCACCCAGGTGAAGGCCGCGGCCCGGATCATGGAGCAGCTCTACGCCGCGTTCGTGGGCAATGGCGCCTCGCTGGCCGAGATCAATCCGCTGGTGACGGCGCCCGACGGCCGCGTGCTGGCGCTCGACGCCAAGATCGTGATCGACGACAACGAGCTCTTCTGGCGTCCCGACCTGGGCGTGCTGCGGGACGACTCCGCCGAGGAGCCGAGCGAGGCGGCCGCGCGGCGCGCCAATCTCTCGTTCATCAAGCTCGATGGCAACGTCGGCTGCGTCGTGAACGGCGCCGGCCTCGCGATGGCCACGATGGATCTGGTGAAGTACTACGGCGGCGAGCCCGCCAACTTCCTCGACATCGGCGGCAGCTCCAGCCCGGAGAAGGTCATCAACGCGCTCAAGATCATCACCGCCGACCCGCACGTGAAGGCCATCCTGTTCAATATCTTCGGCGGCATCACCCGGACCGACGACGTGGCCAACGGCATCGTCGCCGCCACCCGGCAGTTCAAGGTGGACGTGCCGCTCGTCATCCGCCTCACCGGCACCAACGAGGTCGAGGCGATCCGGATCCTGGAAGGCGTCGGCATGCGCGCGCTGAGCGATATGGACCAGGCGGTGCAGCAGGTCGTACAGCTCGCCCGGGGGGCGGCGTGAGCATTTTCGTGGACCGGGACACCAGGCTGCTGGTCCAGGGCATCACGGGCCGCGAGGGCTCGTTCCACTCGCGTCAGATGCTCGAGTACGGCACCGCGATCGTGGCGGGCGTGACGCCGGGCAAGGGCGGGCAGACGTTCGAGAACAGGGTCCCCGTCTTCAACACGGTGGATGAGGCGGTGCGGGCCACCGGGGCCAACGTGTCGGTCATCTACGTGCCGCCGATGGCCGCGGCCGCGGCCGTCGTCGAGGCGGCCGACGCCGGCCTGCCGCTGATCGTGTGCATCACCGAGGGCATTCCGGTGATGCACATGAGCCGGACGATGCCCTTCGTCCGGAGCCGCGGCGTCCGGCTGATCGGACCCAACTGCCCGGGGCTGATCGCGCCCGAGGCGCGGGCCAAGGTCGGAATCATTCCCGGCAACATCTGCAGCCCCGGCCGGGTCGGCATGGTGTCCCGAAGCGGCACGCTCACCTACGAGGTGGTCAACCACCTCACGCGTGCCGGCATCGGCCAGAGCAGCTGCGTCGGCATCGGCGGCGACCCGATCATCGGCACCAACTTCATCGACTGCCTGCGCGCGTTCCAGGACGATCCCGGCACGGACGCCATCGTCATGATCGGCGAGATCGGCGGCACCGACGAGCAGAACGCCGCCGCGTTCGTCAGGGAACACGTCAGCAAGCCGGTGGTCGGCTTCATCGCCGGGCAGACGGCGCCGAAGGGCCGCCGCATGGGTCACGCGGGAGCGATCATCTCCGGCTCATCGGGCACCGCGGAAGAGAAGCTCGCGGCCTTCGAGGCGGCCGGCATCGGGATCATGCGCCGGCCGGCCGACGTCGTCGACCTGCTCCGGTCGAGGGTGTGAGACTCACCGAGCTCCTGAGCCGTCGCCGGGTCGTGGTGCCCCTGGCGGCGGGCACGCTGGAGGAGGGAATCCGCATCCTGGTGGATGCCTGCGAGGCCGACGGACGCGTGGCGGATCCGGCGCGGCTCCGGGAAGCGATCCGGGAGAGCTGGCCCGAGGATACCATGAGCCTCGGTCCCCATGCGTGGCTGCCACACTTCCGCACCGACGCCGTGCCCGCGCTGGTGGCGGCCCTGGGCATCGCGGCGGCGCCGATCGCGCGGGGCGGCGAGCCCGTCGTCCGGGACGAACCCGGGCCGCGGCTCATCCTGCTGATCGTGGCGCCGCCGGGCGACAACGCCGCGTATCTGCAGACGGTCGCGGGGTTCGCCCGGGCGCTCGCCCGGCCCGAAGTCGCCGCAGGGTTGCTCTCCGCCCGGTCACCGGCAGAGGTGCTGGAGTTGCCCGCGCTCCGCGATGTGGCGCTCGAGGGCCAGCTCCTCGTCCGCGACATCATGCGCGTCCAGGCGGTGGCGCTCCGGCCGGAGGAGACCCTCGAGGCCGCCGCGGCGCTGCTGCAGCGCCAGGGGGTGGACGGGCTGCCGGTGGTGAGCGACACGGGCGAGCTCGTCGGCCTGCTCTCGTATCGCGAGCTGCTCCGGCAGCTCGTGCCCGGCTACGTGCAGCGGGTCACTGCCGCGAGCTCGGCGGCCGAGCCGCGCCCGGCGCTCGTTCGGGACGCCATGGCGCGCACCGTCCTCTGCATCTCGGAGGATCAGACGCTGGCCGATGCCGCACAGCTTCTCGCCGCCCGCGATGTCGAGCGGGTACCCGTGGTGCGGGAGGGCGTGCTCCGCGGGTTCGTCACCCGTGCCGATCTCGTGCGCCGGCTGCTCGCGGGAGCGCTGACGGGCGGGCGGGTAGCGGACGGACGGGCGGGTGGGCGGACGGGCCGAGTGGCATCCTGGCTGCCTGATCGCACTGTCATCCGGGAAAACGCGAGCTGTCATCTGGAGCGGCGCGGGCTGTCATCTGGAGCGGCGCGGGCTGTCGTCTGGAACGGCCACTTCCGCGAAGCTGTCATCCCGAGCGGCGCAAGCTGTCATCCCGAGCGGCGCAAGCTGTCATCCCGAGCGAAGCGAGGGATCTTGCCCGGGAATGGCTCGAACTTGGCCGAGGAGATCCCTCGCTTCGCTCGGGATGACAGCACGCCACGGATGACAGGTTCGAGGCGCTCAGCAGATCCGATCGCAGTGGCTCAGCAGTGCCGCTGACAGACATCGTTACAGGTATCCGCACCGCCCCGTCAACGCAGCAACCTCCTGGAGGAGCACCTCGTGGCCGTTTCGCTGACCTTGGGCATCGTGAAGCCGGACGCCGTCGCCACTGGCAAGACGGGGAAGATCCTGGCGCACCTGGAGGAGGCGGGGTTCACCCTTCGGGCCGCGCGGCTCGTGCGCCTGACCCCGGAGCAGGCCGGCGCCTTCTACGAGGTCCACCGGGGCCGCCCTTTCTATGCCGACCTGGTGGCGTTCATGACGAGCGGCCCATGCCTTCCCATGGCGCTCGAGCGCACGGATGCGGTGGCCACCCTCCGAACCGTGATCGGCGCCACCGACCCCGCCGAGGCGGCCCCGGGCACCATCCGTAAGCTCTACGCGGAGTCGAAAGGCCGGAATGCCATCCACGCCTCCGACAGCGACGACAACGCCGCACGCGAGGTGGCGTTCTTCTTCTCGGAAGGGGAGCTGGCGGGGTTGCGGTGAGCAAGAGGAGGTAAGTGGTAAGAGGTGAGCGGCAAGAGGTAAAAGGCTGGCGAGCGCCATCGGCAGTGGTCCGGTCGAAATTCGTCCCTCTCACCTCTCACCTCTCACCGCTTACCTCTTACCGCTCACCTCCTACCGCCGTCCCCCGTCCTTGACCCAAGTCGTTGTCCCGACTATCCTAAGCGGCTATGCTGCGAGTGGATATCCGTGACCTCCAGCGGGGGCCCGTCCGGACCGACGGGCAGCTCGACCCCGCGGATCCCGCATTTGAGGGGCTGGGACTCACGCTGGCCGCGCCGGTGACGGTCGAGGGGCAGCTCCAGGCCACGGGAGACGGCGAGTACCTGTGGCGCGGCCACGTTCACGGCGTGGTCACCGGTGAGTGCCGCCGGTGTCTGACCGATGTGCGCAATGAGCTGGACATCGATGTGGATGCGGCGGTCTTCTCCGCCGATCCCGAGCTGGCCGACGATCCCGATTTCTATCCGCTCCCTGACCGCGCCACCGGCGTGGACGTGACCGACGTGGTACGGGAAGAGCTGGCCCTGGCCGCGCAGGCCGCTCTGTTGCTCTGCCGGGACGACTGTGCCGGACTCTGCCCCCGCTGCGGGGCGGACCTGAACGCGGGGCCGTGTGGGTGCCACACCCCTGCCGAACCTGTTTGAGGACACCATGGCGGTTCCGAAGCGTCGGACCTCGAAGTCCCGGAAGCGGCTCAGGCGCGGGCATCACACGGGCGCGGGGGTAGCCACCCAGGCCTGCCCGCGTTGTGGATCGCCCAAGCTCTCCCACCGCGTGTGCGATTCCTGCGGCTACTACCGCGGCAAGAAGCAGGTCGAGGTCGAGGACGTCTGAGCGTGATTCGCGTCGCCGTAGACGCGATGGGAGGCGACCGCGCGCCCGAGGCCGAGATCGCCGGAGTGCTCCAGGCCCTCGCTGACCTGCCGGACGAGTTCGTGGTGCAGCTCGTGGGCCGCTCCGAGATCATCGAAGCCGAGCTTGCCAAACATCCGGATGCCGATCGCAGCCGCCTCGAGATCCACGAGGCGGCTGACGTTATCGGCATGGGGGAAAAGCCGCTGGCGGCCGTTCGGCGGAAGCCCCGCTCGAGCATCGTCGTCGGCCTGACGCTCCAGAAGCAGGGCCGCTCCGATGCCTTCCTTTCCGCCGGCAACACCGGCGCCGTCCTCGCCGCCTCCACCGTCATCTTCGGCCTGCATGATGGCGTCGAGCGCGCCACCGTGGCGACGCTCTTCCCGACCGGTAGCGACCCGGTGCTCGTCCTCGACGGCGGCGCCAACCTCGATTGCTCCGCCCGGGAGCTCGTCGGATTCGCCTATCTCGGCACCGTCTACATGCGCGACATCCTCGGCCGCGCCAGCCCCGTCGTGGGCCTGCTCAACGTCGGCGAGGAGGAGGAGAAGGGGACGGCCGTGGTGCGCGAGGCGCACCACCTGCTCAAGCAGTCGCCTCGGCTCAGCTACACCGGCAACGTCGAGGGGCGCGACATCCTTCCCGGCCCGCAGCGCCGCACCCACGTGGACGTCGTCGTCTGCGACGGCTTCGTGGGGAACATCGTCCTCAAGTTCTACGAATCCGCCGGCCGCCTCTTCGTCGCGATGCTTTCGGCTCGGGCGCCCGACGTGCTCGAGCGGCCCGCCCTCCGCGAGCTGGTCGGCCTGCTCGACTACTCCAGCTACGGCGGCGCGCCGCTGCTCGGCGTGCGCGGTGTGTCGATCATCTGCCACGGGTCGTCCAGCCCCAACGCCATCAAGAACGGCATTCGGGTAGCCCTCCAGGCGGTCAACGCCGGCCTCAACGCCCACATCGCAGCCGAGTTCGCCCAGCGCGAGCCCGCCGCCCAGTCATGATGGAGCGGCCGTTCGCGGAGGTGGCCAGCGTCGGGGTCGCGGTGCCGCCCGGTGTCCTCACCAACGCCGACCTGAGCCGGGTGGTCGACACGTCGGACGAATGGATCGTCGAGCGCACCGGCATCCGTGAGCGGCACATCGCGACGCCCGAGCAATCGGTCGCCATGTTGAGCCACGACGCGGCCACGCGCGCGCTCGCCGCCGCCGGTACCGCCGCCGCCGACCTCGACGCGATCGTCCTCGCCACCGCGAGTCCCGACCGGCTCCTTCCCTCGACGGCCTGCGATCTGCAGGCGCTGCTCGGCGCCGAGAACGCCGCGGCGTTCGACATCGGTGCCGCGTGCCCGGGCTACATCTACGCGCTCACCGTGGCGGAGGGGCTCATCGCCTCCGGGCAGAGCCGGACGGTGCTCGTGGTGGGTGCCGAGAAGCTCTCGACGATCACCGATTTCCAGGACCGCTCCACCGCCATCCTCTTCGGCGACGGCGCCGGAGCGTCGGTGGTCCGCCGCTCGACGCGGCCGGGCCGCGGCATCCTCTCCACCTACATCAAGTCGGACGGCCGGCTCGCGCCGCTGCTCTACCGGCCGGGCGGCGGCTCCGCCGACCCGATCAGCGAGAAGGTGGTCTGCGAGCGATCGCACTACATGAAAATGGCCGGGCGGGAGGTGTTCAAGGCGGCTGTGCTCGCCATGGCGGAGGCGTGCGACCAGGCCCTCCGCCGGGCGGGCATCTCGGCGGGCCAGGTAGATCTGCTCGTCCCGCATCAGGCCAACCTGCGGATCATCGAGGCCACCGCCAAGCACGCCGGCATCCCGATGTCCAAGGTGATGGTCAACGTCGATCGCTACGGCAACACGTCGTCCGCCTCGATCCCGCTGGCGCTCGAGGAGGCTCTCGCCGAGGGGCGGGTTGGTCCGGGGTCGGTGGTGCTGCTGGTGGCGTTCGGCGCGGGCTTCACCTGGGGCAGCACGGTCATCCGGTGGTGAGCGTGCTCATGTGTCCGGGGCAGGGTGCCCAGCGCGTCGGCATGGGGCGCGACCTCGCCGAGCGCTTCCCGGCCGCCCGCGAGACCTTCGAGGCCATCGACGACGCGCTCGGCGTTGGCCTCTCGCGCATCATGTGGGAGGGCCCCGAGAACGAGCTTACGCTGACGCACAACACGCAGCCCGCCATCCTCGCCCACTCCGCGGCGGTCTGGGCCGTCGTGAAAGATCGGGTGACGAGCGGCGTCCGCGCCGCGGCCGGCCACAGCCTGGGCGAATACAGCGCGCACGTGGCCGCCGGCTCGCTGGGCCCCACCGCTGCCGCGCGCCTGGTCCGCCAGCGGGGTGAGCTGATGTACGCTGCCGGCCAGCAGCGCGCGGGAGCAATGGCCGCGGTGCTCGGGCTGGCCACCGAGCTCGTCGACGCGGCGTGCAACGAGGCCTCCGCGAGCGACGGCGTGGCGGTGGCCGCCAACATGAACGCCCCCGATCAGACGGTCATCTCGGGCGATCCTGCCGCCGTCGCCCGCGCCGGCGAGGGCTGCCGCGCGCGCGGCGCCAGGCGGGTCGTGCCGCTCAAGGTGAGCGGGGCGTTCCATTCGCCCCTGATGGCGCCGGCCGTGGACGGCCTGCACGACGCCCTGACCGACGTGGACTTCGCCGACCCCGCGTTTCCCGTGGTGGCCAATGCGAGCGCGCAGCCGGTGCGCACCGGGCTCGACGCCAAGCGGCTGCTGCTCGACCAGCTCACGGCGCCGGTTCGCTGGGTCGGCTGCATGCAGGCCGCCGCCGAGCTGGCGCCGGGCGCCACCTTCCTCGAGATCGGGCCGGGGAATGTGCTCACCGGACTGCTCAAGCGGATCGTCCCCGGCGCGGCGGCGGTGACGCTGGGGACGGCGGACGAGGTGGAGGCGTTCCTCGGATGACCACCATCTCGCTCGCCGGCAAGACCGCCTTCGTCACCGGCAGTACCCGCGGCATCGGGCTCGCCATCGCGCGGGCGCTCCACGCGGCGGGGGCGCGGGTCGCGGTGGTCGGCCGGGCGCTCGAGCGGGCGCAGGCCGTGGCGGGCGAGCTGGGCGAGGGTGCGGCGGGCGTGGGCTGCGACGTCACGTCGGCCGGCGAGGTCCAGGCCGCCGTGGCCGCGGCCGAGCAGGCGCTCGGGCCCATCGACATCCTGGTCAACAACGCGGGCCTCACCCGGGACAACATCCTGCTCCGGCTGACCGACGAGGACTGGGACGCCGTGCTCGACGCCAATCTCAAGGGCGCGTTCCACACCACCCGCGCGGTGATCAAGGGAATGATGAAGCGGCGCGCCGGCCGCATCGTGAACATCACCAGCGTGGTCGGCCTGACCGGCAACAAGGGGCAGGCCAACTACGCCGCGAGCAAGGCCGGGCTGATCGGGTTCACCAAGTCGGTCGCCCGCGAATACGCCAGCCGGGGCGTGCTGGCCAACTGCGTGGCGCCGGGCTTCATCGCCACCGACATGACCGCCGCCTTGCCCGATGACGCGAGGGCTACATTATTACAGGACATTGCCCTGGGGCGGCTGGGGCAGCCCGACGACGTGGCCGGTGCGGTACTCTTTCTGGCTTCCGATCTGGCCGGCTACGTGACCGGGCAGGTGCTGGTGGTCGATGGTGGCATGGTCATCTGACCGCTGTCAGTGAAACTCCAATCGAGGACGACATGAGCAACGTCGAAGAGAAGGTCAAGGATATCATCGTCGAGGAGCTCGGCGTCGAGCGCGAGAAGCTCACCGGCGAAGCGAGCTTCATGGAGGACCTCGGCGCCGACAGCCTGGACACGGTGGAGCTCGTGATGGCGTTCGAGAAGGAGTTCGATATCGACATTCCGGACGAGGACGCGGAGAAGCTCCGCACCGTCGGGGATGCCATGAACTACCTCCACGAGAAGATCGGGAAGTAGCTTGGCGCACCGTGTCGTCGTCACCGGCCTGGGGCTGGTGACACCCGTCGGGACCGATGTCGCTTCCACCTGGGCCGCGCTGCTCGCCGGCACACCCGGCGCGGCCCCGATCACCAAGTTCGATCCCGCCAGGCTGTCCGTCCGGTTCGCCTGCGAGGTCAAGGGCTTCGACGCCCTGCAGTACATGGACCGGAAGGAAGCCCGGCGCTACGACCTCTTCGCCCAGTTCGCGCTTGCCGCGGCCCACCAGGCCGTGAGCCAGGCCGGGCTGGAGGGGAGGTTTCCCCCGCCCGAGCGCACCGGCGTCATCATCGGCAGCGGGATCGGCGGGATGCAGACGTACGAGGAGAACTGCGCCGCGTACGTGTTGAAGGGCCCCGACCGGGTCTCCCCCTTCTTCGTCCCATGTTCATCCCGGACATCGCCGCCGGCCTGGTGTCCATCCGCTACGGCCTGAAAGGGCCCAACTACGCCACCGTATCGGCCTGCGCCTCCTCGGCCCATGCGATCGGCGATTCGTTCCACCTGATCCGGAACGGTATGGCCGACGCGATGGTGACGGGCGGCGCCGAGGCCGCCATCACCGGGCTCACCGTGGCCGCGTTCTCGAACATGAAGGCGCTCTCGACCCGCAACGACTCGCCCGAGACGGCGAGCCGGCCGTTCGACCGGGACCGCGACGGCTTCGTCCTGGGCGACGGCGGGGCGATCGTGGTGCTGGAAAGTCTGGAGCATGCCGAACGGCGCGGCGCCGAGATCCTGGGGGAGGTCCTGGGCTACGGGCTCAGCGCCGACGCCTATCACATCACCTCGCCCGCCGAGCACGGCGAAGGGGCGCAGCGGGCCATGCGCGCTCTGCCTGGCCGACGGAAACATCGATCCCGCGGACGTGGGCTACATCAACGCTCACGGCACCTCGACGCAGCAGGGGGACGTGGCCGAAACCGAGGCCGTGAAGGCCGTCTTCGGCGAGCACGCGCGCAAGCTGATCTTCGGTTCCACCAAGTCGATGACGGGACACCTGCTGGGCGGCGCCGGCGCGCTCGAGTTCGCCGTGTCGCTGCTCGCGGCCCGCTGCGGCGTCATCCCGCCGACGATCAACCAGTTCACCGCCGATCCCGAGTGCGATCTCGATTCGGCGCCGAACCACAAGGTCGAGCGTCCGGTGAATGTGGCGCTCTCCAATTCGTTCGGCTTCGGCGGGCACAACGTGACGCTGGCCGTACGGAGGTGGCGGACCTAGCCCTGCGCGCCGGCGGCCCCGCGGAGTCGCCATCGGAATCGCCCCATGGCCTCAGCGCCGCCGGCTGGATCCCATCACTCGCATTCGGCCGGCATCGTCGTGCTGGCGACGATCGCGGTCGGCTGCTGCGCTCTACCTCGCCCGAGACTTCTTCGTCCCGCTCGCACTCTCGATTCTGTTCACCGGGACTGCTGCGTCCCCTGGTGCGCCGGCTCGAGGCGGCTCGATCTGCCGCCGCCGGTCGGCGCGACCATCGTCGTGCTGGCCTTTCGTTGGGCGCTCGTCGGCGGCGGCCTGGCGCTGGCGGATCCGGTGCGGGGCTGGGTCGCGCAGGCGCCCTCGACGCTCGCCGCGGCCCACGGCGGCTGGAGGCACTGCGGCGACCGCTCAGAGCCCACGATCAGCGCGGCGGCCAAGCAGGTGGAGGGCGCGGCGGCACCCCGGCGAGCCCGGCCGACGGCCGCCGTCCGGCCGTCCGGCGTCGGCCCGTCGCGGCGCGGGTGTTCGGGACCACGACAGGCCTGGTCGCACGGACTGGTCGAGGTGGTCCTGCTGACTTTCCTGCTGCTCGCCTCGGGCGACGCGTTCCTCGAGAAACTGGTCAAGGTGCTGCCGTCTGGCAGCGGGAGAAGCGGGAGGCCGTCGAGATCGCCGAGCGAGGCGGAAAGGGCGGTGTCGCGCTACATGGTGGCGACCGCGCTCATCAATGCCGGCCAGGGCGCCGCTGGTGGGGCTGGCCATGTGGCTCCTGCACCTGCCGAATCCGCTCCTCTGGGGCATCCTCACCTTCGTGCTGGAGTTCGTCCCGTACCTGGGCGGCGCGATCATGATCATGCTGCTCAGCGCTGGCCGGGCTGGCCACGTTCGACAGCCTGGGGCAGGCCGCTGCTGCCGCCCGCGGTCTATCTGACGATCACGACGCTGCAGAACAACCTGGTGAGCCCGGTGGCCTATGGCCGCGGGCTGCGGCTCAATCCGGTGGCGGTGCTGGTGGGCGTGCTGTTCTGGTGGTTACTGTGGGGCGTCCCCGGCGCCTTCCTGGCGGTGCCGATCCTCGCCACGCTGAAGATTCTCGGTGAGCACGTGGCGAGCCTCGCTCCCGTGGCCGAGTTTCTGGGCGACTGAGCGCCGCTTATCCGCCCGGCACGGGGGCCGGAAGTCCACGGCCAGGGTGACGAGAAAGGCGCCCATCCGGCGGGCCTCCTCCACCGTGAGGTCACGGGGAATGACCACCTGGGCGAGCAGGTCGGGCCGGAGGGGATACTCGAGCGAGATCTCCGAATCAGCCGCCGGCGATCCCATCGCGGCCGCGAACTCTGGCCGTGGGCTCCATCGGTGTCTTTTCCGCCGGTGCGCGTCGCCGCGGACGCGGCGTGGGGAGCGCGGCTTCGCGTCTCGGCCTTCGGGATCCGTCCCGCCGGCCTGAACGCGTAGCTCCCCGGATCCTCCACCCACCGCACGAACTCCTCGATCGCCCGGCTCACGCGGCGGCGATACTCCCCCACCGACGCGGGCGACAGCCGTCCGGGATTACGATTGAGGAACGCCCGGAAAGTGGCCTCCACGTCGATCCGGCGGACATCCTCCGCTTCCTCCGGACGCCAGGTCCTCCAGAACCTTGGTGGTGGCCACGCGCCAGCCCTGCGCGGTCGCGGGGTGCACCAGTCCCTTGTCGACCACGAATTCAATGAACCGCGCGAGGGCGGCGCGGGAATAGTCGGGCTCGGGCCCCATGTCTGCTCCGGACTGAAGTTCTCCCCAATTTACGCGTTGGTACTCTCCACACAAGCGTTTGTGGGAAATGTACGTAAACAAAACGCAGGGCGGACCCCGTGTGCATCGCTGTGGGTAAATCCAACGGACTGAACGCCTACATGCGTCCTAGGTCAGGAAGTGCCGGACGCGGCCAAACTATCCTAAACGGGTACAAAATGTCGGCGGCGTTTGGGGCACCCCCAGCCCGGCCGAAAAACGGGCGCGGATGCGCCCCGCGGACTCACCAACCGGACGCGGCGTTGAGTTGAGTGCGCGGGAGCAACGGACGGACCGGTACCCCAGATCCTTGACTCCCTGCCGCGCCTGCTCTGCGGCCCGGCAGTTCTACCCGGCGGCAGTTCTCCCCGGCGGGGGAGCGAGCTCGCACGCCACCTCGCGGGCGGCTGGCCGCCTGCCCTGACACCAGGCTAGATTTGCGCAGGCTTACCCTTGCTGTCCCAAGGAGATAGCATGCCAGAAGGGATCGAAGCCCTCCGCCTGAGAGATCCGGCGCTTCATCCGGTGGCCGAGAAGGTCCTGTCGGGTGTGCGCCTGGAGACCGCGGACGGGCTCGCACTCTACGCCACCGAGGACCTCCTGGGCCTTGGCCGGCTCGCCGAGCACGCCAATGCGCGCCGCAACGGCGATCGCGTCTTCTTCTCCGCCAACCAGCACATCAATCCCACCAACGTCTGCGTGCTCCGCAACACGTGCACGTTCTGCTCGTTCGCGCGAATGCCGAGGGAAGAGGGTGCCTACACCCGCTCGCTGGAGGAGGTCTTCCACGAGGCCGAGCAGGCCCGCGGCATGCCGACACGCGAGTTCCATATCGTGGGCGGACTCCACCCCAAGCTCCGGCTGAGCTACTACACGGACATGTTGCGCGGGCTCAAGGAGCGGCACCCGAGCGTGCACATCAAGGCGCTCACGGCGGTGGAGATCGCGCACCTCGCGCGCATCGAGCGTTGCTCCGAGCGGGACGTGCTGTTCGCTCTCAAGGAGGCCGGGCTCACCAGTCTGCCCGGTGGCGGGGCCGAGGTGTTCAGCACCGCGGTGCGTGCCACGATCGCCGAGCGCAAGCTCACCGGCGAGGAGTGGATCCGGGTGCACCGCACGGCTCACGAGCTCGGCATCCGGACCAACTGCACGATGCTCTACGGCCACGTCGAGACCGCCGCCGACCGGGTTGACCACCTCGCGATGTTGCGCGCGCTGCAGGATGAGACCGGCGGATTCCTGACCTACATCCCGCTCGCCTACCATCCGGACCACAACGAGCTGGGCGAGGAGATGGGTCGGGTCGGCACCGCCACGACGGGGTACGAGGACCTGAAGAACGTCGCCGTGGCGCCGGTTGTTCCTCGACAACGTCCCGCACGTGAAGACCCACTGGCCGATGGTCACGCCGTTTCTCTCTCAGATCGCGCTCGGCTTCGGGTGCGACGATGTCGAGGGCACGGTGGTCTACGAGCGGGTCTACCACGAAGCGGGTGCGCACACCCAGATGCACATGCCCTACCTCGAGCTGGTGCGGCTCATCCGTGGGGCGGGGAAGCGGCCCGTCGAGCGCGACAGCCTGTACCGCGCGGTGCGCGAGGAGTTCGACGATCCGCCGCCCGAGCCGACCTTCCGCCGGGGCGCCGGGCTGCCGGTGGTGCACGCCGCATGAGGCTCGGCCGCATTCCCTGGATCAACTGCCATCCGGTGTACGGCGCGATCGATCGCGGGCTGGTGTCGGTCGCCGCGGAGCTGGTCACCGGCACCGCCTCGGAGCTCAACGATCTGCTCGCCGCCGGCGAGCTGCAGGTGAGCGTCGTCTCCGCCGTCGAGTACGCGCGGAACGCCGCGGCGTACCATCTGCTGCCGGACCTGGCGATCACCTGCGACGGGCCGGTGCACAGCGTCGCGCTGTTTTCGCGGCGGCCGGTGGCGCAGCTCGATGGGTGCACGGTGCTGCGTACCGCGTCGTCGCGTACGTCGGTGCTGCTGCTCGACCTGCTCGCCCGCCACCGGTGGCACGTGCGCCCGCGCTATGCGACCGCCCGCGCCGAGGCGGCCGATCTCGCCGCGCTCGCCGGACTGCCGCACGAGGCGGTGCTCGTGATCGGCGACGCGGCGCTGCTCCTGGCCGCGGAGCGGGTCTACCCGGTACGCGTGGATCTCGGCGCCGAGTGGAAGGCGTGGACGGGGCTGCCGTTCGTGTTCGCCGTGTGGGCGGCGCGGCGCGACGTCGGGTCGGACGCCGTGCGCGAGATTCACGGCCGACTGCTCGAGTCGCGTCGGTGGGGGCTCGCGCACCTCGATGAGCTTGCGGCCGACGCGGCACGGAGCACCGGGGTGCCCGCGGACGTGTGCCGGGCCTATCTGGGCGATCTGGACTACGCGCTCTCGTACCGGCACCTGGCGGGGCTCACGGATTTCTTCCGGCGCCTGGCACAGGAGGGACTCGTGCCGGACGGATCGCTCTCGTTCATTTCGGCGGCCTGAGGGGTGCTGCTTGAGCGGGAGACACGCAGAAATGACATCACAACGATCGGATAAAGCCGTGACGGGTAATAACGTGGTCGATCGCACGTCGAGTGAATTCAGAGGCTTCCTCGAGCTCTACCAGCGCGCGCCCCTCCTCGAGCTGGCCCAGCTCGCCGACGCCGAGCGCTGGCGCCGCCACCCGGACCCGGTCGTCACCTACATCATCGACCGGAACATCAACTACACCAATGTCTGCGTCGCCGATTGCGAGTTCTGCGCGTTCTACCGCCGGCCCCGCGACGGCCAGGGCTATGTGCTCAGCTTCGAGGCCATCGGCGCCAAGATCGACGAGTGCAAGGCGATCGGCGGCGTCCAGATCCTGCTCCAGGGCGGCCACAACCCGTACATCCCGTTCGAGTGGTATCTCGAGCTCATGCGCTACATCAAGCGCAACCATCCGATCCACATCCATGGCTTCTCTCCCTCGGAGGTCGTGTTCTTCAGCGAGCGCTTCCGGCTCTCCGTTCCCGACGTGGTGCGGGAGCTCCGGGACGCGGGCCTCGACAGCATCCCGGGCGGCGGCGGCGAGATTCTGGTGGACCGGATCCGCGAGCGGGTGGCGAAGAAGAAAGCCCAGACGGAGGAATGGCTCGGGGTCCAGGAGGAAGCGCACCGGCAGGGCATGAAGACGTCGGTCACCATGATGTACGGGCTCGGGGAGACCGACGAAGACCGGGTCGAACACCTGCTCCGGGTGCGCGAGCTGCAGCAGCGCACCGGCGGGTTCACCGCCTTCATCTGCTGGCCGCTGCAGCCGGAGGGAACGCCGGGGATGTCGCACTACCGGAAGACGGACGCCGTCACTTACCTGCGCACGCTCGCGCTGAGCCGGGTGGTGCTGCGACAACGTGCCCAACCTGCAGTCCTCGTGGGTGACCATGGGGCACAAGGTGGGGCAGATCGCGCTCCGCTTCGGCGCCAATGACTACGGCAGCCTCATGATGGAGGAGAACGTCGTCTCCGCCGCGGGCACCACCTATCGCACCACCCTGGGCGAGATCGACCGCATCATTCGCGACGCCGGGTTCACTCCGATGCGCCGCCGGCAGGACTACAGCGTGATCGGGGAGCCCGTCGCCGCGTGACGCGCGTGGGGATCGGGTATGACTCGCACCGGTTCCTCGCGGGCCGCCCGCTCGTCCTGGGCGGCGTCGCCGTGCCGCACACCCACGGTCTTGTCGGGCATTCCGACGCGGACGCCGTCGCCCACGCGCTCACCGATGCGATCCTCGGCGCCGCCGGCGCCGGCAATATCGGCCAGTTGTTTCCCGACACCGATCCGCGGTGGAAAGAGGCCGACTCGATGGAGCTGCTCGGGACGGCACACGAGCTCGTCCGCGACCGCGGGCTCACGCTCGCCCAGGCCGACTGTGCGGTCATTACGGAGGCCCCCCGACTCGCGCCCCACCTGCTCGCGATGGCCGCCGCGCTCGCCGCCTGCCTCGGCGTCGAGCGCGGCGCCATCAGCGTAAAAGCCAAGACCAACGAGGGCATGGGCTTCATCGGCCGGGGCGAGGGGCTCGCGGTCATTGCCGTGGCCGTGCTGGAGGCCCGCTGATCGAGACCCTGCTCGATTGGCTGTCGCAGCTCCCGCCGGCCGCCGTGTACGCGGTGCTCGCCCTGCTCGCGGCGGTGGAGAACGTCGTGCCGCCGGTCCCCTCGGATGCGGCCGTGGCCCTGGGCGCTTTCCTTTCCCACCGTGGCGTGACCACGCCGCCCTTGGTCTTCCTGGTAACCTGGGTGGCGAACCTGCTGGGCGCGGCCGGCGTCTACCTGGCGGCCCGGCGTTACGGCCGGCGGCTCTTCGCCTCGCCCACCGGACGCCGGCTGCTGGCGCCGCGCTCGCTCGCGATCATCGAGCGCGAGTATCTCCGCTTCGGCACCGTGGGCATCTTTCTCAGCCGCTTCCTGCCCGGCATCCGCGCCGTGGTGCCGCCGTTCGCCGGACTCATCGGACTGAGCGCGGCCCGGACGTTCGTCCCGATCGGGATCGCGTCGGCGCTCTGGTACGGCGGCATCACCCTCCTGGGCGCGCTCGTCGGTTCCGAGTGGGGCCGGATCACCGCACTCCTCCTGAGCATCAATCGGACGCTCGCCGTCGCGGCGCTCGTGCTGGCGGTGGTCGGCGCGATCTGGTACATCGTGCGGACCCGCGGCCGCCGGCGCGAGCGAGTGTGGCACGCGACGGAGGACGCGCTCGAGCCCGCGGCACCGTCGTTCCTCGCGGGCACCGAGGTGGCCGAGGGCTCCGCGCGCCAGGCCGCCGCGCTGGTCGTGCTGGAGCTGGCCTACGCCGATCCGGCGCTCACGCCGGAGGAGCGCGCCCTCATCGCCGAGCACCTGCAGGAGCGTTGGGGCTTTGCGTGCTCGGCGCCCGCCCCCGCGCCGCCCGAGGAGGAGCGCCGCACGCTGTTCGCCCGCTACGCGCGGCGGCTCCGGCGGCGGGCGGGTCGCGCGGAGCGGCTCGCGCTGGTGGAGCGCATGTGGACCGTCGCCTTCGCCGACGGCAAGATCGACGCGCACGAGGCGCGGCTCATGCATCTGGCCGCGGAGCTGCTGGGCATCCGGCCGGCGGAGCTGGCCGCGCTCCGCCACCGGCTGCAGGCCCGGCGCGACGGATGACCGTCGTCGAGCTGCGCGAGCGCGCCGCGCGTGACTTCTGGCTGGAGGGCTTCCGCGACTATCTCGCCCTCGAGTCCGGCCACAGCGAGAACACGGTCGAGGCGTACCTGCGGGACCTGCAGCGGCTGGCCGAGTTCGCGGCGTCCCGGGGCGTGCGCGATCCGGCCGGGGTCACCCGGGTGTTGCTGCGCGAGTTCGTGTATCTCCTCAAGGATCTCGGCCTGAGCGCTGCCACCATCCGCCGTGAGGTCTCCGCCGTCCGGACCTACTACGGGTTTCTTGTCGCCGAGGGCCGCGTGTCCGCCGACCCGAGCGATCGTCTCGAATCGCCCCGCCGCGGCCGCGTCCTGCCCGACACCCTGGGCGTGTCGGAGGTGGCGGCGCTGCTCGCGGCCCCGCACGTGGACCAGCCGCTCGCCTGGCGCGATCGCGCGCTGCTCGAGCTGGGCTACGGGGCCGGGCTCCGCGTCTCCGAGCTCTGCGGCCTGGGCGTCACCGATCTCCTGCTCACCGAGAACCTGGTGCGGGTGTTCGGGAAGGGCGGGAAGGAGCGGCTGGTGCCCATCGGACGCACCGTCATCGGCGCGGTCTCGGTCTACCTCCACCAGCTCCGCCCGACGCTCGACCGCGGCGCCAGTGCCGGGCGGGTGCTGCTCAACGTGCGTGGCCGTCCGCTCTCCCGGGTGGGCGCGTGGGGCATCGTGAAGCGCGCCGCCGCGCGGGCCGGCATCGCCAAGCGGGTCACACCGCACACGCTGCGGCACAGTTTCGCCACGCATCTCCTCGAGGGCGGCGCCGACCTGCGCGCCGTGCAGGAAATGCTTGGCCATGCGGACCTCTCGACGACGCAGATCTATACCCACGTCGACCGCGAGTATCTCCGCTCGGTTCACAAGCAGTATCATCCGCGGGGCTGACGCGATGCACCATCGCCTCGCGCGCCATCCGCTCCCGCGCCATCAGCTCCTTGGAGCGTTCCTCGTCGCGCTCGCGGCCTGCGCGCGGTACGTGCCCCGGCCTGTCGATCCCGCCGCGCACCCCGCGGCATACCAGGCCCGCCGCCTCGACGATACGGCACTCGTGGCGTGGGTCGGCCGTTTCGCGGGGCCGCCCGCCGCGGGCCGGTGGACCGACCGCCAGCTCGCGCTCGCGGCGCTCCGGTTTCGCGCGGAGCTGGTCCGGGCCCGCGCCGAGTGGCGGACGGCACTCGCGGCCGAGCGGACGGCGGGCGCGCGGCCGGTGCCGGGCGCGCAGGCCGATGTGGAGCGCGCGGTGGCCGGCAGCGCGGGCGAATCGCCCTGGGTGGTCTCGCTCGCGGGGCTCGTCACCGTGGAGCTCGGCGGGAAGCGCGGGGCCCGGCTGCAGCGCGCCCGCGCCCGCACCACCGTGGCGGAGGGCGAGCTCCGACTCACCGCCTGGCGAATCGTGCAGCGCACGCGCGCCGCGGCAGCGGCGCTCGCCGGGGCGGAGGCGGGGCTGGCGCAGGCGCGGCGTGAAGTGGAGGCCGTGCGCGACGTGCAGGCGCTGGAGCGCGGCCGGTACCAGGAGGCCTCCCTTGGCAGTGCGGAGCTCGCCCGCACCGGGGCGGAGGTGGAGGCGGCCCGCGCGCAGGTGAGCGCCGCCGAAGGCTCCGCGCTCGCGGCGCGCGCCGAGCTCGCCGGCGCGCTCGCCCTGCCGGCGGCGGCGCTCGAGGCGGTCGCGGTCGCGCCGGTCCGGAGCGTCGGCTGTACGCTGCCGGATTCCGCGGGCGCCGACTCGATGGCCGTCCTGTCGCTCACGCGGCGTCCGGAGATCGCCCGCGCGCTCGCCGAATACGCCGTGGCCGAGGCAGACGTCCGGCTCGAGGTCGCGCGCCAGCGCCCGGATCTCGAGCTCGGGCCGGGGTTCATCTTCGATCAGGGCGTCAAACGCTGGACGCTGGGCCTGGTCCTCCCCGGCCTGCTTGGCTTCCGCAACCGGGCCCCGATCGTGGAGGCCGAGGCGGCGCGCGCCGCGGCGGCCGCGCGGGTGGCCGAAGCGCAGGATTCGCTGCTCGCCGAGGTGGACGCGGCCGCCGCGGGATGCGGCGCGGCGGTGCTCGAGCGCGCCGCCGCGGACTCGCAAGTCGCGGTGGCCCGACGCGCGGCGGCGCTGGCGCGTGCGGCGTACGGCCGGGGCGAGACCACGCGGCTCGAGCCGGCGCTCGCCGCGCTCACGCTCGTGCGCGCCGAGGGGTCGCGCCAGTCCGCCGAGACGCGCCTCCTCGCGGCAGGACAAGCGCTCGAGGCCGCGCTCGGCGCGTGGTGCAGCGGTCCCGGCCAGCGCTGGCCGGATGTCCGGGCAACCGAGGATCTGGAAGGAGCGCGGAGGTGAACACTATCGGGCGACGCACCGTCGCGGTCTGCATCGCGCTGGCCGTGGCGATCGGCCTGGTCGTCCTGTACCGGAACCACATGTCGGAGGTCCAGCGCGAAGCCGAGCGCGATGCGCCGGTGGTCGCGCCCAGCCGCCTGCGGAAGGTGGAAGGCGTGGTGGTGACGCTCGATTCCGCCGAGCGCCGCCGCGTCGGGCTGGCACTTTCCCCGCTGGGTGCGACCTCGCGCGTGCCCGAAGACCGCCTGCCCGGTGAAGTGGTCGCCGAGAGCGGGCGCACGGCGGTACTGCGCGCGCCGGTCGCGGGGCGGCTCACGCTGCCGGCCGGCGCGCGCTGGCCGGCGCTCGGCGAGCGCGTCGCCGCCGGCGTGGCGCTCGCGCGGGTATCCGACGCCCGGCCACTGGCGCTGCCGATCGGCGGCGTGGTCACGAGCGTGGGCGCCCAGCCGGGAGCGCTGGTGGAGGCCGGCCAGTCCCTGCTCGAAGTGGCCGATTACCGGCGGCCGCTCGTCCGCGTGCCGTGGCCCGCGCAGGAAGGCGGCACCCCGCCTGCGCGCGCGAAGGTGGGCCCTGCGACGGCCGACGTCCGGGTCGACGCCACGCTGGTGGGACCCGCGCCCGAGGCCGACCCGGTGACGCGACAGCCGGTATACCTCTATCGCGCCGTCCGGGCGTGGCCCGGTGCCACGCCCGGCACGCCGGCCGTCCTCCTGCGCCCGCGCACCGGGCACCAGGCCAGCGGCGTCCTCGTGCCCGATTCGGCGGTGGTGCAGTGGGAAGGGCTCGCCTGGGCGTACGTGCAGCGCGCCCCCGGGCGGTTCCACCGCGTGCGTGTGCCCACCGATCATCCCGTGCCGGGCGGGTGGCTCGCCGGGGCGCCGCTTGGCGTGGACGACACCGTCGTGGTCCGCGGCGCGCAGGAGCTGTTGTCGGAAGAGTTCCGCGCGAGCGTCACCGTCGGCGACGAGGCTGGTGAGTGAGGGCGTCGGCGGCGGCATGCTGACCACGCTCGTCCGCCAGTCGGTCCGTCACCGCGGCGTGGTCGTCGGACTCGCGCTGGCGCTGGTGGTGTACGGGGCGGGGGTGGTGGCCGGCTCGCGGCTCGACGTCTTTCCCGAATTCGCCCCGCCGCAGGTATCCATCCAGACCGAGGCGCCCGGCCTCTCGCCCGAGCAGGTCGAAGTGCTCGTCACCAAGCCGATCGAGGACGCGATCAACGGCGTCGAAGGGATCGCCACCGTCCGTTCGCAGTCCATCCAGGGGCTCTCCGTCATCACCGCGGTGCTCGCCGAGAACCAGAACATCTACCGGGCGCGCCAGTCGCTGGCGGAACGGCTGGTCGAGGTCGCCGGGCGCCTGCCCGAAACGGTCGCGCCCCCGGTGCTCACGCCGCTCACCTCGTCCTCGAGCACGGTGCTCGTCATCGGCATCACCTCGACGAGTCGCACCCTGATGGAGCAGCGCACCTTCGCGGACTGGGTGCTGCGTCCGCGTCTCCTGGCGACGCCCGGCGTTTCCAAGGTCGCCGTCTTCGGCGGTGAGGTGCGCCAGTTGCAGATCCAGCTCGACCCGGCGCGCCTCCGGCTCTACGGGATCGGCGCCGCCGAAGTGGCCGATGCCGCGGCCCAGGCGACGGGCGTCCGCGGCGCGGGGGTCATCGATGGTGCCCAACCAGCGGATCACCGTGCGCGCCGAGGGGCAGGCGGTGACCCCGGCCGCCCTGGGCGGGACCGTGGTCCGCGAGCGCGGCGGGTCGGTGCTCCGCCTGGCGGATCTCGGTCGGGTGGTCGAAGCGCCCGAGCCGCGATTCGGCGAGGGCGGCGTGGACGGCCGGCGCGGCCTCGTCATCGTGATCTCGGCCCAGCTCGGCGCCAACACCAAGATCGTGGCGCAGCGGGTCGAGGCGGCGCTGGCGGGGCTGGAGCCCGCGATGCGCGCGCAGGGGCTGACGCTCCGGGCCGACATCTTCCGGCCCTCGGAGTTCATCGATCTCGCGCTGCGCAACATCATCACGTCGCTGCTGCTTGGGGCGGTGCTGGTGGCGCTGGTGCTGCTCGTCTTCCTCTCGGATGTGGGCGCGGCGGCCATTTCGCTCACCGCGATCCCGCTCTCGCTGATGGCGGCGCTTATCGTGCTGGACAAGCTCGGCTTCGGGCTCAATACGCTCACGCTCGGTGGGCTGGCCATCGCCCTCGGCGAGGTGGTGGACGACGCGATCATCGACGTGGAGAACATCGCCCGCCGGCTGCGCGAGAACGCGCGCGCGGCGGCGCCCCGGCGCTCGGCCGCGGTGGTGGTGGAGGCTTCGCTCGAGGTGCGAAGCAGCGTCGTGTATGCCACGTTCGTGGTGGCGCTGGTGTTCCTCCCGGTGCTCACACTCACCGGCGTGCAGGGTGCGCTCTTTCGCCCGCTGGGTCTCGCGTACATCCTCGCGATCCTGGCCTCGCTCGTCGTGGCGCTCACGGTGACGCCGGCCCTGACGCTGCTGCTCCTCGGCCGGCGCAGCCATCGCGCCCGCGAGTCGCGCGCCCTCGGATGGCTCAAGGCCCGGTACGCCCGGGTGCTCGATGGTCTCGCCGATCACCCGCTCGGCGTCGGCGCCGCGGCGGCGGGGCTCTGCCTGGCCGCCGCGGCGACGCTCCCGTTCTTCGGCGCCACCTTCCTGCCGGAGTTCCGCGAGGGCCACTACCTGGTGCACATGTCAGCCGTGCCGGGCACCTCGCTCGACGAGTCGTTCCGTCTCGGCGCCCGGGTCACCGAAGCGCTCCGGCGGGATCCGCGGGTGCGCACCGTGGCCCAACGCATCGGCCGCGCGGAGCTCTCGGAAGACACCTGGGGGACGCACTACACCGAGTTCGAAGTGGACCTCGTGCCGCTCACCGGCGAGGACGCGGAAACGGTGCAGGATGACCTCCGCCGGATACTCGCGGGGTTCCCCGGCGTCAACTTCGCGATCCGCGGCTTCCTGGCGGAACGCATCGAGGAGACGCTCACGGGCTCCACCGCGGAGCTCGTGGTGCGCGTCTTCGGCGACGACCTCGACAGCCTCGACGTCGCCGCCCGGCGCGTGGCCGAGCTGCTCGGCCGCACGCCGGGCACCGCCGACGTGCAGTACGACGCGCCCCCCGTCGCGCCCGAGGTCACGCTGCGGCTCAAGCCGGAGGCGCTCCCCATCTACGGCCTCCGGCCGGGCGAGGTGCTGTCGACTATCGAGATGGCGACCCGCGGCGTCCGGGTGGCACAGGTGTTCGAGGGCAACCGGTCCACGGACGTGGTCGTCACCCTGCTGCCGGGAGGGCGCGACCGGCCCGAGGACCTGCGCGCTCTCCCGGTGACCTCCGCCAGCGGGCGGCAGGCGGCGCTGGGCGACGTGGCCGTCGTGGCGCGAACCACGGGCCGGTTCATGATCGCCCACGTCGGGGCCCGCCGGGTGCAGACCGTGACCGCGAACGTGCGCGGCGGCGACGTCGAAGGGGTCACCCGCGCGGTGGAGGCCGGGCTCGGTCCCTCCGCCCGTCTCCCGGTCGGGGTCTATGCCGAGGTTGGAGGGAGCGGCACGGCGCAGCGGCAGGCCCGGCGCGAGCTGTTCCGGAACAGCCTCCTGGCCGGCGCCGGGATCGTGATGCTCCTCTGGGTGGCCTTCGGGGAATCGAGCCGGCTGCTGCTCGTGCTGGCGAACCTGCCGTTCGCGCTGGTCGGCGGCGTGCTCGCCGTGTTCGCGACCGGCGGGCTCCTGAGCCTGGGGTCGCTCGTGGGCTTCGTGACCCTCTTCGGCATCGCGACGCGGAACGCGGTGATGCTCATTTCCCACTACGATCATCTCGTGACCGTGGAGGGCGAGCATTGGGGCCGGGAGACGGCCCGCCGGGGCGCGCTCGAGCGGCTCGGCCCGATTCTCATGACCGCGCTCGTCACCGCGCTGGGGCTGCTCCCGCTCGCGCTGGGGAGCGGCGACCCCGGCCGCGAGATCGAGGGCCCCATGGCGATCGTGATCCTCGGAGGGCTGGTCACATCCACCCTGCTCAGCCTGTTCGTGCTGCCCACCCTCGCGCTCCGTTTCGGCCAGTTCGGCGCCGGGCCCGCGTCCAACGACTGACCGTGGCCTCAGGCCGCGAAACCCGCGGTCGCCGGATCCATCCGTTCGAACACCGTTCCGAGCCAGCGGATCATGACTGCCGCCTCCCCCGCCACACCCGCCTGCAGCACGACGAGCGCCGGCAGCGCCGCCCAGCCGCCGATCCCGGGCTCGAGCGTGATGTACAGGCCGCCCGCCAGTGCCGCGGGCACGGCCAGCGCCGCCGCGAGGAGCGCCAGATACGCGATGATCATCAACATGTTCTGCCCGAGCGCCTCGACCCCGCTGGGCCGGCCCGCTCCGAGATGCACCCAGGCGGGGAAGAGCAGCGCGGCCGCGTTCTGGATCAGCATCCCCAGGTAGTTCACCCCGGGAAGGCACGCCACGGCGGCCAGCAGCAGCACCGAGCGGGTCTGGAGGTCCGGCTCCATCCGGGTGTTGCCCAGAAAGGCGAGGTACGCGACCACCACCAGGCCGAGCTGCAGCGCGGTGACCACCAGCGTGGAGGCCGCCGCCTCCGCGGCGACGACCGCCCGTCCCCGCAGCGGATAGCTGCGGAGCAGCTCCAGCTTGAGCAGGTCGCTCCGGAGATCGTTCCGGATCCACTGCGGCCCGATGACGATGGTGAGCCCGGCCCAGGTGGCCGTGAACCAGCCGGCGGCGTAGGCCAGGGTGCCGTCCGGATCGAACGACAGCAGCCCGGCCACGGTCGAGGCGGCGACGAACGCCACGACGGCGTTTCTGGTCCGGCGGAGCCGCACCACGCCGAGGAGGTTCTTCCACAGGATGGCGCCTCCGGGCCAGCCGAGGGGCGCCAGCCGGAGGAAGCGCGGCACGCGGCGGTGTGTCAGGGCCGGCGTCGCCGCCGCGCCGCGCAGCGCCCGCTGCTCCGCCCGGCGGAGCGATGTCTCGGCGGCCGCTTCCTCGAATGCGGTGTCGGCGCGGATCACCCAGACATAGTGCAGCAGCAACAGCAGCAGCGCCGGCCCCATGGCGCGCGCCCACTCCGCCAGCGAATGCGCGGCCAGCGGTCGGACCATCGCCCGGAACGGCGTCAGCAGCAGGTGCGGTACCGGCTTCGCGGCCGCCTCGGTGAGGGCGTCGAGGAACGTGGCCACGCCCCCCGCCCACCCGGCGGCGATGGCGGGCAGCGCGTCCTGAACGCCCCACGTGAGCGCGATCAGCGCCGCGCCCAGCAGCACCAGCGAGACCACCCGGTGCCGCAGCCCGATGCGGCCGTGCTCCAGGAGACTCGTTCGCACGAACGACGCGCCCAGCCGATGGAACGAGATCGTGGTCAGCAGCACCCAGATCGAGATCGCCCGCAGCCAGGGCGAAGTGCCGAAGCGCTCGCGCGCGAGAATCAGGGTCCACAGCAGGGCGTTGAAGAGGATCAGGAGCTGGTTGCGCAGCAGCTTGTACTGCACCAGTCCCCGGCGCGTCACCGGCCCGGAAAAGAGAAACGTCACCTCCGCCGGCGTGAACGCGAGCACGCGCCGCTCCACCCCGAAGATCCACCCCCAGAGGATCGCTCCGACCACACCGAGGGAGCCGAGCAGCTCGATCCAGCGGGTTCCCACGGCGGGTGCTGCCCGCGGCCGCTGCTCCACCGCCATGACGTAGAGATACCCGATGCCCAGCGCGAGCGCCGCGAGGTAGCGCGGGCTCCTGAGCTGGCGGAGCTGGCGCGCCACCCGGTTGGCGGTCGAGCGCCAGGCCAGGTAGGCGAACACGCGGATCACTCCGACCCCTCGCTGCCGGGACCGATCAGCGCCAGGAACACGTCCTCGAGCCGGCGCCCCGCCAGCGCGGGGCGGCTCGCCACGATTTCCGCGATGGTCCCGAACGCCACCGCGCACCCGCCGCGCATGACGAGCACGCGCGTGCAGATCTCCTCGACCAGATGGAGCAGGTGCGAGCTCAGGATGACGGCCGCGCCGGACTCCGCGCGCCGGGTGATCGTGGCCTTCATCCGCCGGATGCCCACGGGATCGAGGCCGGTGAGCGGCTCATCCAGCAGGAGGGCGCGCGGGTGGTGCAGCAGGCCGCACGCGATGGCCAGCTTCTGCTTCATGCCGCGCGACAGCTCGCCCGGGAGCGCCGACCGCTTGCTCGGCGAGCTCCATCTCCTCGAGCAGCCCGGGGATCCGCGAGTCCACGTCGGCCACCTGGTAGAGCCGGCCGACGAACCGGAGGTGCTCCTCGACGGTGAGGTAGTCGAACAGGTGAGGCTCGTCGGGAATGAAGGCAAGCAGCGACTTGGCCGCCACTGCATCTTTCGCCAGGTCGTGCCCCCCGATCGCGATCCGGCCCCGGGTCGGGATGATGATCCCCGCGATGCTCCGGATCGTCGTCGTCTTGCCGGCCCCGTTCGGGCCGACCAACCCGAGCACCTCGCCCGGCTGGACCCGGAACGAGAGGCCGCGGACGGCCGGGAAGTCGCCGTACAGCTTGTCCAGGCTCTCGACCTCGATCACCGGCGGCCTCCCGTCCGGGGCTGTCGGACGGAGGCCCGCCGGTGAAACTTCCGGGTGTCCGGAATCGTCTCTCGTTGAAACATGGTCCCCCGTTACGGGTGCGGAACCCCAGTGAGCGGCCACGGAGGCCGACCCCCATGCGAAGTTACTGGATGCGAATTCTGCTGGGCGCCGTGGCCATCTTTGCCATCGGGATGATCGGCGTCACCTTCTACCGGCGGAGCGCGGAAAAGGTACACGAGGTCGTGGCCGGCGCCGGCCCGCTCAGCATTCCGCTGCCGTTCGTCCCGTTCGAGCTCGACGGCAACCGGCTGGGCAAGGTCGAGCGGCTGGTGGTCAATCGCGACGCTCCCAAGAAGGTGTCCTCGGTGGACCTCGAGGTGAAGCTCGACGATTCCCTCGTGGCGCAGGGGCTCGCCGGCTGCCGCCTCGCCGCCAACGTCGAGAGCGATACCAACAAACCCGGGGACCTGAACGTCCATGTCGGCCGGAAGGGCCGGGAAGCCTTCTTCTCCTGCGTGGGCGATGACAGCTCGCTGGTCGAATTCGGGACGGTCCACCTGTCGCCGGGCGACGTCACGGTCCCGCTGCTGATTCCGGAGTCGCTGGCCGATCAGCTCCAGTCCGGCGAGTGGGAGAGCGGCGCTGACTCGACCGATGCGCTCGAGGCGCACGCGGAGTCGCTGGCCGGCAGGGCGGAGCGTTCGGCCGACTCGATGGCGCGCCGCCAGGATGTCCGGGCGGAATCGCTTGCCGCGGCGGGGAGGCGTCTGGGTGATTCCCTCCGCCGCGTCGGCCAGCGCCGGGCCGACTCGGTGCTCCGGGAATTGGCGGACTCGCTGCCGCGCCGCTAGCTTCGTGGACCATGCTCCTCGTCCTCGACAACTACGACAGCTTCACCTACAACCTCGTCCAGTACGCCGGTGAGCTCGGCGCCGAGCCGGTGGTGTATCGGAACGACGCCCTGAGCGTCGAGGCTGCGCTCGCGCTGGAGCCCGACGCGATCGTCATCTCGCCGGGCCCGCGCACGCCGGCGGAGGCGGGGATCAGCGTGCCGCTGGTCCGCGCGGCGGCGGCGGCGGGCGTGCCGCTGCTGGGTGTCTGTCTGGGCCACCAGGCCATCGGTGAAGCGTTCGGCGGCCGCGTGGTCCGGGCCGACCGCCTGATGCATGGGAAGACCACGATGGTCGCCCATACCGGGCACGCGCTGTTTCAGGGCCTCCCCTCGCCGTTCGAGGTGATGCGGTACCACTCGCTCGTCGTCTCCACGGCCGGCGTCCCCGCCGAGCTGGAGGTGACCGCCTGGGCCGACGATCGCGCCGCCGGCAGCGAGATCATGGCGCTGTGTCACCGCGAGCTGCCCATCTGCGGCGTGCAGTTCCATCCCGAGTCGGTCGGAACCGGACATGGAAAGCAGCTCCTGGCCAACTTCCTCGCGCGGACTGTAAGCCTCTCGCAACATTACGCATAGCGGGCCGCCTGGCCATGCCGGGCACCCCGGCACGACTTTTGACTGGCCCCCGCCAGGTTATTACCTTCCGTGATGCGCGTCCTGGGTGTCATTCCGGCTCGTCTAGGCTCCACCCGTCTCCCCAACAAACCGCTTCAGCTACTGGCCGGTGAGCCGCTCATCACCCGGGTGATTCAGCGTGTCGTGGAGCATGGCGTGTTGCAGGAGCTGGTCGTCGCCACCGACTCCTCGATGATCGCGCAGGTGGTCGAGCGTGCGGGCGTGCGCGCGGTGCTGACGGCGGACGGGCACCTCTCGGGCACCGAGCGGGTGGCGGAGACGGCGGGGCGGGCGGAGTTCGCCGATTACGACGTGGTGGCCAACGTGCAGGGCGACGAGCCCTTCCTCTCGCGCGAGGCTCTGGCCGGAGCGCTCGACCGGATCACCCGGGGGGACGACATCGGGACGGCCGCCGCGCCGCTGGCGCTCCAGGACGTGGCCGATCCCGCGCGGGTCAAGGTGGTCACGGACGCCGATGGCCGGGCGCTGTACTTCTCGCGGGCCGTGATCCCGCACCGCCGCGAGGCGACCGACCCCGCCGGCGGACTCTACTGGCAGCACGTGGGAGTGTACGTGTACACGCGGGTGGCGCTGGAGCGCTGGGTGGCAAGCCCGCCGAGTCCCGCCGAGCGGGCCGAGCGGCTCGAGCAGCTCCGGGCGCTCCACTGCGGGCTCACCATCGGCGTGGCCCGGTTGACCGAGCCCTCGCCGCCCGGCGTGGACACGCCGGAGGATCTCCGACGGGCGGAAGCTCACTGGCACGCACTACAGGGGTAAGACACACATGACTTCGTCACCCAGCGCGACCAAGTACATCTTTGTGACCGGCGGCGTCGTCTCCTCCCTCGGGAAAGGCATCGCCGCCGCATCGCTTGGGCGCCTGCTCGTCGAGCGCGGCCTCAGCGTCACGATGCAGAAGTTCGATCCCTACATCAACGTGGACCCGGGCACGATGTCGCCGTTCCAGCACGGCGAGGTGTTCGTGACCGACGACGGCGCGGAGACGGACCTCGATCTCGGCCACTACGAGCGGTTCATCGACCGGTCGCTCTCGCAGCAGAACAACGTCACCACGGGCCGGATCTACCAGTCGGTCATCAACAAGGAGCGCCGGGGCGAGTATCTCGGTTCGACGGTCCAGGTCATTCCCCACATCACCGACGAGATCAAGAACGCCATCCGGCGGCCGGCGCCCGGCCACGACGTGGTCATCACCGAGATCGGCGGCACCGTGGGTGACATCGAGTCGCTCCCGTTCCTCGAGGCGATCCGCCAGTTCCGCCAGGAGGTGGGCCGCGACAACGCGCTGTTCATCCACCTGACGCTGGTGCCGTACATCGCCGCGGCGGGCGAGCTCAAGACCAAGCCGACGCAGCACTCGGTGCGCGACCTCATGCAGATCGGGATCCAGCCCGACCTCCTCATCTGCCGCAGCGAGCAGCCGATCTCCGCCGACATCAAGCGGAAGATCGCGCTCTTCTGCAACGTGGACTTCGGCTGCGTGATCGAAAGCCCGGACGTGCGCTCCATCTACGAGATCCCGCTCCGCTTCTTCGAGCAGGGGCTCGACCGCGAAGTGTGCCAGCGGCTCCGGCTGGACACGAAGGACCCCGACCTCCGCGGCTGGAAAGCGATGACCGACCGGATCCTGGAGCCGGCACACCGGGTGCGCATCGCCGTGGTGGGGAAGTACACCGCGCTGCACGACGCCTACAAATCGGTCGGTGAGGCCCTGATCCATGGCGGGATCCCGCACGACACCCGGGCCGAGGTCGAGTGGATCCCCAGTGACCGGTTCACCGACCAGGCGGCCGCGGGCCGGCTGCTCTCGGCGGTGGACGGGCTGCTCATTCCGGGCGGCTTCGGTGAGCGCGGCGTCGAGGGAATGATCGAGGCGATCCGCTGGGCGCGCGAGAACGATCTCCCGTTCTTCGGCATCTGCCTGGGCCTGCAGGTCGCGATCATCGAGTTCGCGCGCGACGTCTGCGGGCTGCCGGATACGAACAGCACCGAGTTCGCCCCCGAGTGCGCCTCGCCGGTCATCGCGCTCATGCAGTCGCAGCGGGACGTCAGCACGATGGGCGGCACCATGCGCCTGGGGGCCTACACCGCGCGGCTCCGTCCCGGCTCGCGCGTGGCGCAGGCCTACGGCACGACCGAGATCAGCGAGCGCCACCGCCATCGCTGGGAAGTGAGCAACGCCTACCGCGACGTGCTCGCCGAATACGGGCTCCGGCTGTCGGGTCAGTCGCCCGACGGGGGGCTGGTGGAAACGATCGAGCTCCCGGACCACGCGTGGTTCATCGGCTGCCAGTTCCATCCGGAGCTCAAGTCGCGGCCCACCCGCCCGCATCCGCTCTTCGCCGGGTTCGTCGGCGCGGCGCTCCGGCATCGCCAGGGTGGCGCGCCGGACGTGGCGGCGAAGGAGCTGGCCGAGATCGGACGCTGATGGGATGGTCGTTCGGACGTGCGCCGTTCCTGATCGCCGGGCCCTGCGTCATCGAGCCGGGTGACCTGCTCCCGCGGGTGGCGGAGGCGCTGGCGCGGCTCAGCGCGTCCCGCGGCATTCCCATCTGTTTCAAGGCGAGCTTCGACAAGGCCAACCGCGCGCGGCTCGGCGCGGCCCGCGGCCCCGGGCTGGACGAGGGGCTTCGGGTACTCGAGCGGGTGCGCGCCGCGAGCGGCCTGCCGGTGCTGACCGACATCCACGAGGCGGCCCAGGCCGCCCCCACGGCCGCGGTCGCCGACGCGCTGCAGATTCCGGCGTTCCTCTGCCGGCAGACCGACCTGCTCACTGCCGCGGGGCGCACCGGCCGGCCCGTCAACGTGAAGAAGGGGCAGTGGCTGCAGCCCGAGGCGATGGCCGGCGCCCTGGAGAAGGTGCGTGCGGCGGGCGGCGCCGATGTGGCAGTCACCGAGCGCGGCACCTTCTTCGGCTATGGCGATCTCGTGGTGGACATGCGGAGCTTCGCCCGCCTGCGGGAGAGCACCGGCGCCCCCGTGATCTTCGACGCGACCCATGCCGTGCAGCAGCCCGGCCGGGGCGCCGATGGGGCCAGCGGCGGCGCGCGGGAGCACATCCCGGCGCTGCTCGCCGCGGCGGCTGTGGCCGGCGCCGACGGATTCTTTCTGGAGACCCACCCCGATCCGGCGCGCGCCCTGAGCGACGCGGCCACCCAGTGGCCGCTCGACCAGCTCGACGCGCTGCTCGGCCGGACGCTCGATCTCTGGGCGCGCGCGCATCACGCCCATGATTGATCCGGCGCTCGCGGGGCGCATTCGCCTCCTTGGACTCGACGTGGACGGCGTGCTCACCGACAATGGCATTTTCGTCGGCCCGGTGGACGGCCGGCCGGTCGAGCTCAAGCGATTCGATATCCAGGACGGGCTCGGGCACGTGCTCCTGAGGAGCGCGGGGCTGCCGGTCGTCTGGGTCAGCGGCCGGCACTCGGAGGCCACCGCGCTGCGCGCGCGCGAGCTCGCGATCGACGAGCTGCTGCAGGTGCCCGGCCCACAGAAGCTGGAGGCCGTGGGCGACCTGCTCCAGCGCCGGGGCATCGGCTGGGACGAGGTCGCCTTCGTGGGCGACGACCTGGCGGACCTGCAGGTGCTCCGCCGCGTGGGGCTCCCGATCGCGGTCGCCAATGCGGTGGCGGAGGTGAAGGCCGTGGCGAGCTTCGTCACCCGGGCGCCCGGCGGTCACGGCGCGGTGCGCGAAGTAGTTGAGGCGCTGCTTCGGGCCCGCGGCGTCTGGCCGGAGATGCTCGAGCGCTACTTCTCGGAGCCGGCGGCCCGTGCCGTTTGAGGCCCCGGCACTCACCGCCCTCGGGCGCCGGGTGCTGGAACAGGAGGCCGCCGCCGTCATCGCCGCGGCCGAACGACTCGACGACCGGTTCGCGCGGGCCGTGCGGCTGCTGGCCGACGCCTCGGGTCGGGTCATCGTATCGGGCGTCGGCAAGTCGGGGCTCATCGCCCGGAAGCTTGCGGCCACGCTCACCTCGACCGGCACGCCGGCCAGCTACGTCCATCCGGTGGATTCGCTGCACGGCGACCTTGGGCTCGTCCGGCCCAGCGACGCGGCCATCGTGCTGAGCAAGAGCGGCGAATCGGAGGAGCTGTTTGGGCTGGTGGGCGCGCTGCAGCGGACAGGCGTGCCGATCGTCGCGATCACCGGTGCCATGGGCTCGACGCTCGCGCGGGTGGCCACCGTGGCGCTCAACGGCGGGGTCGCGGATGAGGCCTGCCCACACGGACTCGCCCCGACGACGAGTACCACGGTCGCCCTCGCGCTGGGCGACGCGCTGGCCATCGCCGTGCTGAAGGTGAAGGGGTTCCGCCGCGAGGACTTCGCGGCGCTTCATCCCGGCGGTTCCCTCGGTCGCAGATTGCTGCTTCGCGTGCGGGACGTGATGATCCAGCCGGTGCACCTGCTCGGTGCCGGGGCCACGATGCGGGAGGCGGTGGTGAGCCTGGCGCGCGACCGCGGACTGGCGCTCGTGGTGGACGATGGCCGGCTCGCCGGCGTGCTCACGACTGGCGATCTCACCCGGCTCGCGGAGCGCGATCCGGGCTTCCTCGACTGCCCCGTGGCGTCCGTCATGACCCGCGCCCCGCGAACCGCGGCCGCCGACGAGCTTGCCGCCGCGGCCGTCGGCACGATGGAGCGGCACGGCGTCATCGCCCTGCCGGTGGTGGATGGCGGCGGCGCCGTGGTCGGCACGGTGCACCTGCACGATCTGATGCGGGCGGGGGCGGTGTGAGGACCGGGGCCCTCAGAAGAGACGCACTGGTGATTCTCTCGGCCGTTGCCGTCCTCTCCGCCTGTGAAGAGAGCGGGGCCAAGCCCACGACCACCGTCCAGGCGCCCGACAGTGCCGACCAGGTGCTCGAGGGGTTCTCGCATTACGTGACCAGGGAGGGCATCCGGCGGAGCCGAGTGGATGCCGACACCGCATATTTCTACGAGGCCAGCCAGATCACGGACCTGCGCAATATCCGGGTCGTCTTCTTCGACGCCCGCGGTGCGGAAGGGTCCACGCTCACCGCCAAACGGGGCACATACCGCTGGCAGGACGGGTCGATGGACGCCGAGAGCACGGTGGTCGTGGTATCGCCGGACGGGCGGACGCTGCGCACCGCGAATCTCCGGTACGACAACGCGAAGAACACCATCTCGACGAGCACCCACTTCACCTTCGACAAGGGCACGGAGCATCTGGAAGGGAACAGCTTCACCTCCGATCCCGACTTCAAGAACGTCGTCACCGACCGTCCGCGTGGCGTCGCCGGCGACGGGCTGCTGCTGCCGGGCCAGGAACAGTGACGGAACGCCGTGCGGGGCTCGGCGCCAGAGCGCTCGGGATGGCGGTCATCGCGTGGCTGGCGCTGGTCACCGGGGCCGCCGCCCAGCAGCCCGGGGGGCGGAAGCCGCCGGCTCCCACGCCGCCCGCGCCCAAACCGGCCCCGCCCAGGGCAGCCCCGGCCCCCTCCGAGCGGTGCGTGTTCCAGATCGACAACGTGGATCGGCGAGGCGCCGTGAATGAGACCCCGACCGGGACCAACTATTTCGCCGGCGGCAACGTGCGGCTGAGCTGCCGCGGCACCGAGATCGCCATGCAGAGCGATAGCGTCGCGGCGTACGGCGGCAACGTGGTGCAGTTCATCGGGCACGTGAAGTACCGGGATTCGACGCTCACCATGGACGCCGACCGCGGGACGTACTACAAGAACGGGGAGCGCTGGGCCGCCCGTGGCGACGTGAGCACGAAGAATCTCGAAACCGGCTCGACCCTGACCGGTCCATCGCTCGACTACTACCGCGCGGTGCCCGGCGTGCGCGACACGCTCGAGATGTACGCCGTCGGCCGTCCGAAGATCCAGTACGTCGAGGCCGACAGCGCCGCTGCCGGGCGCCGCCCCGAACCGTATCTCATCGTGGCCGATCGCGTCCGGTTCAAGGGCAACGACCGGATCTTCGCCGGCGGCAAGGTCACGATCGACCGGAGCGACTTCGCCGCCCGCTCCGACTCGATGCGGCTCGACACCGGCGCGGGGAGCGACGGCACGCTGCTGGGCGGCGAGCCGGTCCTCCACGGCCTTGGCGCCGACAGCTTCCGGCTCACCGGCACGCGGATCGATCTGAAGCTCCAGCAGCGTGAGCTCAACCGGGTCGTGGCCAAGGGCGCGGGCCACGCCGTCAACGGCGACTGGGACCTCGTGGCCGACACCATCGCGCTCGACCTTAAGGACCGGAAGCTGGAGCGCACGCTGGCCTGGGGGAAGACGACGCGGCCCTACGCGGTCTCGCCGAGCTATGCGATGCGGGCCGATTCGCTCGTGCTCGAGTCGCCGGGTCAGCTCCTCAAGGAGGTGCGCGGCTTCGGCAAGGCGTGGCTCGGCGGCACGGTGGACTCGGCCGCGAAGGACCGGGACTGGATGCGGGGGGATACCGTGATCGCCCGGTTCGCGGCCGCCGATTCCGCCGGCCGGAAGCGCGCGGTGCTGAGCCGCATCGAGGCGCGGACGGGGGCGCAGTCGTACCACCTGGAGCGCAACGCCAGCGCGCCCCGGCGGCCGTCCATCAATTACGCCCGGGGCGAGGCGATCACGGTCACCATGGCCCCCGCGCCCGACGGCGGCGTGGAACGGGTGGACATCCGCGGCAAGGTGGACGGGATCCAGCTCGAGGCCGCGCCCGATTCGACCGCCACGCCGGCCGACACGTCGCGGAAACGCGGGACGACGCGGTGACCGCCCCCGAATGGATCGCCGCGCTCGGCGACCGGGATCCGTCCGTCGCCATCGGGCTCGCCGCGATCGCCAAGGCCGCGGGCCCGAGCGACTCGGCCCCGTTCGCCGACCTCGTCATGACCTACCGCGAGGCGCACCTCGCCTGCTACCAGGCGATCGGCACTGTCAAGGAGCAGGAGATCACGGGCGACGAAACCCGCGCCCACCTGGGCCGCTCGGTCCTGCCGCGCCTGGCGACCGAGGGCTGGATCCTCGACACCGCCGAGACGGAGTGGAATCCCGTCCGGCCTCGGGTCGCGTGGTGGGGCGCGGACGCGGACGAGCGGCGGACGATCTACGACGCGCTGGTCGCCGCGGCCCGGCGCGCGGCCCAGCGCTCCAGGCCGGCGGCGTCGGCGCGCGCCGCCACCAGCGTTCTGGAGGGCGTGCGCCTCGTCAAGAGTTTCAAGGGCCGGCGGGTGGTCAACGAAGTGAGCGTCCGCGTCGCGCAGGGCGAGATCGTGGGTCTGCTCGGCCCCAACGGCGCGGGAAAGACCACGACCTTCTACCTTATAACGGGGCTCATCCGGCCGGACGCCGGGCATGTGCGCCTCGACGGGCTCGACCTGACCCGGGCGCCGATGTACGAGCGGGCCCGGGCCGGGATCGGGTACCTGGCCCAGGAACCCTCGATCTTCCGGAAGATGACGGTCGAGGAAAACATTCTGGCCATCCTGGAGACGAGGGACCTGTCGCGGGCCGACCGCCAGCGCCAGCTCGACCGCATGCTCGACGAGCTGTCGATCAAGCATCTCCGGCGGAACCGCGCCTACAGCCTGAGCGGCGGCGAGCGCCGGCGCCTCGAGATCACCCGGGCGCTGGTGACCGATCCCAAGTTCATGCTGCTCGACGAGCCCTTCGCGGGGGTGGACCCGATCGCGGTGCACGACATCCAGACCATCGTCGCCGGCCTGCGGCACCGGGGCATCGGCGTGCTCATCACCGATCATAACGTCGAGCAGACCCTCGATATCGTGGACCGGGCCTACATCATGTTCGAAGGCAAAGTGCAGGCAGCCGGCAAAGTCAGCGAGCTCGTGTACGACGACCGCGTGGCCCAGCTCTATCTGGGTCCCACTCTCACCGCGCGCCTGCGCGCCCGTCTGGAGTCGGTGGCATGAGAACGGGGCTCTCCCAGCACACCAGCATGCGGCAGGAGCTGCGCGTCAACCCGCGGCTCTACCAGGCCATGGACATGCTCTACATGCCCATGATGGACCTCCAGCAGCACCTGAAGCAGGAGCTGCTGGTCAACCCGTTCCTGGAGCTGCTGGAGCCCGAGGAGGAAGAGGCGCCCGAGCAGAAGGACGCCGAGCAGGAAAAGGAGCAGAAGGAGAAGGAGGAGGAGATGGACTGGGAGGAGATCCTCCTCAACGGCTTCGAGGTCGGCGGCACGCGCGAGCAGTACGAGCAGCTCGAGTACACCGAGCCCGTGACGGTCGAGACCAAGGACCTGATCGACTACCTGCGCGAGCAGCTCCAGATGCTGACGCTGACGCCCCGGCAGCTCCTCCTCGCCGAGGAGTTCCTCGGCAACATCAACGACGAGGGCTACCTGGCGGCATCGCTGGAGGAGATCCTCGGCTCGGTCAATCAGCTGGTCGCGGGACACGTCGAGGGCGACGGCGAGGACGGCGAGGGCGGGGACGACACCGACGGCGGTGGACGTGCCGGCCGCCGCGGGCGCGGCTGCCGCCGCTGCCGCCGCGCCCCCGGCCGCCTTCTACACCATGGCCGAGGCCGAGGAGATGCTGGCCATCATCCAGCGGCTCGACCCGCCCGGCATCGGGGCGCGGGACCTGCGCGAGTGCCTCCTCATTCAGCTCGGCGAGCAGGCGGACGCCGACTCGCTCACCTACCGCCTGGTGCACGACGCCTTCCAGGACCTCATCGCGCACCGGTGGAACGACCTGGCCAAGCGCTTCGGCGTGGAGCCCGGCGCGGTGCAGGCCGCGGCCGACGAGCTGGCCCGGCTCGATCCCAAGCCCGGGCTCAAGCACGCCAGCCAGAGCGACGGCTACATCATCCCCGACCTGATCGTGGAGAAGATCGGCGGCCGCTACCAGGTGTTCCTCAACGACACCGGGATGCCCCGCCTGCGGCTCAGCCGCTCCTACCAGGAGATCGCGCGCGACAAGAAGAAGATGACGCCGGAGAACCGCGAGTTCATCGCGTCGCAAGATGAACAGCGCCAACTGGATGATTCAGGCCATCGAGCAGCGCCGGCAGACCATGCTCAAGGTCATGAACTTCATCGTCGACCGGCAGCGCGACTTCTTCGAGAAGGGCATCGAGCACCTCCGGCCGCTCACCCTGCGCGAAGTGGCGGAGGTGATCAACATGCACGAGTCCACCGTCAGCCGGGTGACCAACGAGAAGTACGTGCAGACCCCCCGCGGCGTGCTCCCGCTCAAGTTCTTCTTCTCGAGCGCGCTCGCCACCGCCTCGGGTGAGGACGCCAGCGCGCGCTCCATCCGGGCCAAGCTGCAGAAGATGGTGGGCGAGGAGGACAGCGGGAAGCCGCTCACCGACCAGCAGATCGTGCACCTGTTCCAGGAGCAGGGCATCCAGATCGCCCGGCGCACCGTCGCCAAGTACCGCGACCAGCTCGGGATCCTGCCGGCGCGCATGCGGAAGCGGGTATGACCCTTCCCGCCGCCGAGACGCTGGACGTCAGCGTCCTCGTTCCGGCGAAGGACGAGGCGGCCAACCTCCCCGAGTTCGTCCGGCTGTGCGCCGAGGCGCTGGGGCCGGCCGGCTTCTCGTTCGAGGTCGTGGTCGTGAACGACGGCTCGCGCGACGAGAGCGCGCGCGTGCTGCGCGAGCTGGAGCGGACCTATCCCTTCCTCCGCGTCGTCACCCACCGCCGCCAGCGCGGCATCGCCGACGCGCTCCGCTCCGCCGGCGACGTCGCCCGCGGCGACGTCTTCGTGTTCTACCCCGCCGACCTGCAGTACCTCCCCGAGGACATTCCCCGGCTGGTGGCGCCCGATCCTCGGCCGGCCGCGCCGACATCGTCACCGGCACCAAGCAGGGGAAGTACGAGAAGGCGTTCGTCAGCCGGGTCTACAACACGCTCTGCCGCTGGCTCTTCGGCGTGCGGGTGACCGACCTCAACTCGGTCAAGGCCTATCGGCGCGAGGTCATGCAGGGCGTCCCGCTCCGGCCCGACTGGCACCGCTACATGGTGGTCATCGCCGCGGCCGACGGCTTCCGCCTCGACTCGCTGCCGGTGCCGCTCTACCCGCGCCGCGCCGGGCGTTTCGAAGTTCACCTGGCGCCGGATTCCGGTCGGGATGTTCGACCTGCTCAGCGTCTGGTTCCAGCTCCGCTTCGGCCGGAAGCCGATGCTGTTCTTCGGCATCGGCGGCGCGAGGCTGTTCGTCATCGGCCTCCTGGCGGGAGTCGTCGCGCTGGTGCTGCGGTTCGGCTTCGGCATCGGCTTCCGGCCGCTCCTCAACCTCGTCGAGACGATGGTGATCAGCGGCATCGTGCTGTTCGGCTTCGGGCTGCTCGGCGAGATGGTCGCGGGCTGCAGGAGGAGACGCGGGCGGTCGCCCGCGCGCTCGATCGGCTGGACAAGCCCGACCTGCGGGACTGAGCGGTGCGGGTCGTGTTCCTGACCCACAACTATCCCCGCTGGCCCGGCGATCTATCGGGCTCGTTTCTCGGCACCCTCGCCACGGCGCTCGTGCGCCGCGGGCTCGAGGTCCGGGTGGTCGCGCCGAGCGATGCGGGGCAGGGCGGGGAGGAGGAGGTCGACGGTGTGCACGTGCGCCGGGTGCGCTACGCGTCGGCCCGGGGCGAGACGCTCGCGTACCGCGGCACCATGGCGGCCGCGCTCCGGGCGCCGGGCGGATGGCGCGCGCTCGCCGGGCTGTGGCGCGCCCTCCGTCGCGCGGCCCGCGAGGAGGTCGCCGCCGGTGCGGACCTGGTACACGCCCACTGGTGGGTGCCGGCCGGCCTGGCGGCCCCGCCGGCGGCGCCGTTGGTGCTGACCGTACACGGCACCGACGCGGCGCTGCTCCGCCGCTCGCGGCTGGCGCGGCGGCTGGCCCGGCCGGTGTTCCACCGCGCCCGGGTCGTCACGGCCGTCTCGCGCGAGCTCGCGGGCTGGGTCCAGACCGCCACCGGCCGCCCCATACCGCCCACTCACGTCCATCCGATGCCGGTGGATACCCGAGACTGGCCGTGGACCACGGGCGGCGGCGGCGCGATCGTCGTCGCCCGCCTCACCACGCAGAAGCGGATCGAGCTGGCGATGGAGACGACGGCGTTTCTGGCCTCGTGCGGCCACGGCCTGCCGCTCACGGTGGTCGGCGACGGCCCCGAGCGCGCGGCGCTCGAGCGCCAGATCGAGCGGCTCGGGATCGCGCCGTTCGTCCGGTTCGCCGGGGCGGTGCCTCCCGGCGAGGTGATCAGCCATCTGGCGACGGCCGACGTGATGTTCTTCCCCGCGCAGGGCGAGGGGTTCGGGCTCGCGGCCGCGGAGGCGCTGATGGCCGGGGTCCCGGTGGTGGCGTGCTGGGACGGCGGCGGGCTGCTCGACGTCGTCCCGGAGTCCGGCGCGGGGCGCCTCACGCTGCCCTCGCCCGAAGCACTCAGCGACGCCACGCTGGACCTGCTCCAGGAGCCCGACCGCCTCGCGGCGGCCAGGCTGGTGGGCGAATCCTGGCGTGCCCGGCTCTCCCCCGCGCACGTGGCCGAGTTGTGCGAGGGCTGGTACCGCGAGGCGCTCGGTGCGTAGGCCGTGGGTGCGGGTGCTGCTCGGGCTCGTGGGGCTCGCGATCGTGGCGTTCGCGGCGCGGAGCCTGGCGCGAAACTGGGAGGAGCTCCGGTCGCAGCCGCTCGACTGGCGCATCGAGCCCGGCTGGCTCGTGCTGAGCGCGCTGGTCGTCTGGCTGATGTACGGCGTCCTGATTATCGCCTGGCGCGGCGTGCTGGCCGGATGGGGACAGCGGCTCGACGGTTGGACGGCCGGCGCCATCTGGACGATCTCCAGCCTGGGGAAGTATCTCCCGGGGAAGGTGTGGGCGGTGGCCGGCATGGCGATCATGGCGCAGCGGGCCGGCGTGCCGCCCTGGGCGGCAACCGGCTCAGCCGTGGTGATGCAGGGGCTCGCGATCGGCACCGGCGCCGCGGTGGCCGGCCTGACGGGACGCGAGGCGCTCGAGGCGGCCCATCCCGGGGCCCGCGCGGTGCTCGCGCTCCTCGTGGTGGGCTCCGTCGCCGGGATCGCCCTGCTCCTCTGGCCGCCGTTCCTCCGCCGGCTGCTTCGCCTGCTCGCGCCGGACGCGGAGGCACGCGGTGCGCCGGCCGCGGCCGGCATCGGCCTGGGGATCGCCGCCAACGTGATCGCCTGGCTGGGCTACGGCGCGGCACTCTGGCTGCTCGCCCGCGGACTGCTGCCGGAGGCTGGTCTCGAGCCCGGGCTCGCCGTCGCCGTGTTTACGGCGTCGTATCTCGCGGGCTTCCTCGCGCTCTTTGCCCCCGGCGGTCTGGGCGTGCGGGAAGCGCTGTTCATCCTCATGCTGCAGCGCCCGCTCGGCATCGGCGCCGCCACGGCGCTGGCGGTCGCCTCGCGGCTGCTGCTCACGATCACCGAGCTCGGGGCTGCCGTCCCGTTCCTCGTCTTCACCCGGTGGAGAGCGCGTGTCGCACCCTGAGCCCCCCTCGGCCGTCCCGTTCGAGCCCCGCCGGCCGGCGCTGCTCGCGACGGCGGTGTTCGTCCTGGCCGCGCTCACCCTCTGCTGGCCCATGCTCGCCGGCCGCTGGCTTCTGGGCGATGATCAGTACATCGCCGGCTACGGCTTCCGCCTGTTCGGTGCCGAGATGTTCCGCGCTACCGGCCGCATCCCGGAGTGGAACCCCTACCTGTTCGGCGGCCTGCCGTACATCGCCGCGCAGCACGGAGACATCTTCTACCCGACCGCATGGCTGCGCTGGATTCTCCCGGTCGACACCGCGATGAACCTGGGGTTCTTCGCGCACATCGTGCTGGCGGGCGCGTGCATGTACGCCCTGTTGCGCGCGCTCCGCGTGAGCTGGACGGGCGCGCTGGTGGGCGGGCTGGCGTACGAGCTGACCGGGATCGTCGCCTCGCTGGTCAAGCCGGGACACGACGGCAAGCTCTTCGTGTCGGCGCTGGCGCCGCTCGCGCTGCTGGCGTTGCTTGCGGCCGTGCGCGACCGCCGGTGGTGGGGATACGGCCTGCTTGCGCTGGTGGTCGGGCTCTGCATGCTGAGCCCGCATTACCAGTTGACCTATTACCTGCTGGTCGGCACGGCGGTCTGGACCGTGTATCTGGTGTTCTTCGATCCCGAGCGCCCGGCGAGCCTGGTGTGGTGGCGCGAGCTCGCCCTCGCCTTCGGCGCCGTGCTGCTCGGGCTGGCCATCGCGGCCATCCAGGTGCTGCCGTTTCTCCAGTACATCCCGTACTCGCCCCGGGCGGCGGGCGGGCCCAGCGGCGGCTGGGACTACGCCGTGTTGTTCTCGATGCCTCCGGAGGAGATTGTCACGACGGTTCTGCCGCAGTTCAATGGAGTGCTGCAGAGCTACTGGGGCCGGAACGTCTTCAAGCTGCACACGGAGTATCTCGGAGCCGTCGTCGTGGTGCTCGCGGTCCTCGGCCTGGGCGACCGGACCCGGCGCCGCACCGTCCGGGCGCTGGGTGTCATCGCCGTGCTCTTCCTCCTCGTCGCCTTCGGCGGCCACACGCCGTTCTATTATGCGTGGTACGAGGTGATGCCGATGATGAAGAAGGTGCGCGCCCCCGGCATGGCCTTCTTTCTGGTGGCACTCCCCGTCGCGGCGTTCGCCGGCTTCGGGACCGACCGGCTCCTCCGCCGCGAGGTGTCGCGCAACGCGCTCGTCGTGCCCGTGGCGGTGCTGGGCGCCATCGCGGTGCTCGGGGCGATCGGCCTGCTGCAGTCGGTCGCCGTGGTGCTCGCCGGTCCGGACCAGGCGGCGCGGGTGGCGGCCAACGCACCCGCGCTGCAACTGGGGGCGCTCCGGCTGCTCCTCGTCACCCTGATCGGCGGGGCGGCGCTCTGGTCGGTGTGGAGCGGCCGGCTCGGAGCGGGCGCCGCCGCCGCGGTACTCGCCGCGGTGGTCGTCGGCGACATGTGGAGCATCGATCGGCTCTTCTTCGACTTCCGCGGCCCAGCGTCCGTCATCTTCGCGGACGATGCGGTCACCAGCCGGCTCCGCGCGGAGCGGAAGCCTTCCGCGTGCTCGACGTCGGCGTGTATCAGGGCTCCTATCTCATGGCCCACGACATCCAGACCATGCTCGGCTATCACGGGAACGAGGTCCGCTTCTACGACGAGCTCCTCGGCGGGAAGGGGCAGTGGGGCAACGCGGGGAGTCCGGCGCTGCTGGACCTCCTCGCCGTGCGCTACCTGCTGCTGCCCCAGGCGCAGGCTGTGCCGGGCTACCACCACGTGCTCGGCCCCGTCCCCACCACGCCCGGCTCGCCCGCGGTCCTGCTCGAGCGCGACACGCTGCCCGCCTACGTGCGGGTCCTGCCCGCCGCCGCCAGGCTGCCCGATGATCAGGTGATCCCGACCGTGATCGATCCCCGGTTCCCATACAACCGGATCGCGCTCTACCCCGACACCGCTTCCGTGAAGCCCGCGCCCATCCGGGGCGGACAGGTGCCTGCACCCGTGCCGGTCCATGCCACACTGGCCGACTGGGGGCCGGGGCACATGCGGATCCGGCTGGACGGCGCCGCCGACAGCGCGAGCTATCTCGTGATCGGCGAGACCTGGTATCCCGACTGGCATGCGGAGGTGGACGGGAAACCGGTCCCGCTCCTGCGGGCCGACCACGCGCTCCTCAGCGTGGTGCTGCCGCCCGGCGCGCGCGAGGTGACGCTGCACTTCGCCTCGGCCGCCTACGCCAGGGGCAAGCTTGTCACCCTGGTGGCGCTGCTCGCGACCGCGGCGCTCCTGGCCGCGCCGCTCTGGCGGCGGGAACGGCGGAGAACGGTCGATGGCTGAGCGGGCACTCGTCGTCATTCCCACGTACAACGAGCGGGTGAACCTTCCGCTCGTCGTGCCGCAGATCCTCCAGCAGGATCCGCGGCTCGAGGTACTCGTGGTCGACGACAACTCGCCCGATGGTACCGGCCGCCTGGCCGACGAGCTGCGCGCGGCCCAGCCGCGGGTCCACGTGCTGCACCGGCCGGGGAAGGCGGGACTGGGCAAGGCGTACATCGCGGGGTTTCGCTGGGCGCTCGAGCGCGGGTACGATCTGGTATTCGAGATGGACGCGGACTTCAGCCACGACCCCAAGTTCCTTCCCGAGTTCCTGCGCGCGATCGAGCACGCCGACCTGGTGATCGGTTCGCGCTACCGCCACGGCGTCAACGTGATCAACTGGCCGATCGCGCGCCTGCTGCTCTCCGTGGGGGCCAACGAGTACGCCCGGCGGGTCACCGGCCTTCCGCTCACCGATTCCACCGGCGGCTTCAAGTGTTTCCGGCGGCAGGTGCTCGAGGCCATCGACCTCGACCGGGTGCGGTCCAACGGCTATTCCTTCCAGATCGAGATGAGCTTCCGCGCGTGGAAGAAGGGATTTCGCCTGCTCGAGATCCCGATCATCTTCACCGATCGCGTAGAGGGCCAGAGCAAGATGAACAAGCGTATCGTGCGCGAGGCGATCTGGATGGTGTGGTGGCTCCGGCTGCAATCCGTGGCGGGGAGACTGTGAGAGGCACCATCGTGCACAAGATGACGGGGTCGGGCAACGACTTCGTCCTGCTCGACGGCCGCACGGCGCTCCCCGAGGCATGGCCCGCCGCGCGGGTTGCGGCGCTGTGCGATCGCCGCGCCGGCGTGGGCGCCGACGGTCTCGTGATCCTGACGCCCGAGGGCCCCGGCGCGATCCGCATGGCGTACTGGAACGCCGACGGCTCGCGCGCGGCGATGTGCGGTAACGCGGCGCTCTGCGGCGCGCGACTGGCCGTCACCTGGAGCTCGTGCCGCCGGGCGAGCTGTGCCTGCTCACGGATGCCGGCGCGGTCCCGGCCCGCGCGCCGCTGGGGGGCGACCGGGCGGAGATCCGGCTGCCGGAATTCGAGATCACCCGCGAGGTCGGGGTGGCGCCGGCGGCCGGTGAGCGCTGGATAGGTTCGCCCGGGTCGGGGTGCCGCACCTGGTCGTCCGCGTGGACGACATCGAGCGCATCGACCTGCTCGGCCGCGGGCGCAGCCTGCGCTTGGACCCGCGGCTCGGCACTGCCGGCGCCAACGTGAATTTCGTGGGCCAGGGCGTGCGGGCGAGACGTGGCTGATCCGGACCTACGAGCGAGGGATCGAAGGCGAGACGCTGGCCTGCGGCACGGGGACGGTGGCTGCCGGAGTGCTTCTGGCTGCCCAGGGTGAGGCCTCGCTCCCGGTGACCCTGAGAAGCAGGGGCGGGGAGCCGCTGCTGGTCGAGGCAGACCTGGACGGCGTTCAGGCCTCGAACGTCTGGCTCGGCGGCCAGGGCAAGCTCGTATTCCGCGCTGTCTGGGAAGCCGACGGCCTCCACCTCGCGTCACCCATACCCGCAACTCCAAGCCACACCATAGAATAGCGGCACCGGGGTGGAGAACCGCCCAGTTCTCCACAGATATCCACGAACCAACTTAACATAACATATCTTATACGTCGTTAGCTCGACGAGGCATCAAGCTGCCGATCGGCCGCCTTCTGACCGCGGCCGATCGGCTCCTCCGTGCTACGGCTGCGACGCCCCCTGATTCGCCTTCATCTTGTCCCGCAGCTCCTTCATCGCGTTCTGCGCCTTCAGCATCATGTCGCCCATCCGGATTTCCTTGTAGCCGGCGGGCGGCGTGAACGCGTCGTCACTCACCACCTTCGGCTCGATCTTGGTGGCCTCCAGCTCGGTCGTGACCTTGCCGTCCTTGATGGTCGTCGCCTTGAGGATGCCCTTGCCGCCGGCCACGAGGTCACGGTATTGCTGCATCTGCGACCAACCCGGCGCCCCACGCTGCAGCATCGGATTGCCCAGGGTGATCTCCGCCAGGGCGAATCCGACCCCCTTGGCCATGCAGGCGTCGCCCTCGCGCTTCTCGTCCTGCTCGCTGCCCGAATAGGTCCCGTGCCACACCTCGCACGGGACGCCCGCCACCGTTTCCCGCCGACCCGTGTTCGTGAAGCTCATCTGGCCCCGATCGGCCTCCGGGCGCTTCGCCTTCATCTGCTCCGCCATCGCGGCCATCTGTTTCGCATCCTCGTCCGTCATGACCATGTACTGCTGCTCCCTGGGGTTCACCATCATCATGACCTTGGCATCGCCATCGACGATCAATGCGCCGGAGTCACTGCCGAAGCCCTGCAATCGTACCTTCCGGCCCTTGGTGGTCTGCACGAAGGTGGCGGGCTTGCCGTCGCGATCCTGCGTGAACGTGATGACGCCGTTGAACCCCGTCTGGGCAGTCAGGGATGAGGCCCCCGCGCCCCCATGGCGGCCGCGGCGGCCGCCAGCATCAGATGCTTTCCACGCATGGGAATTCTCCTTGGGACTACTACATCTTCCCGTCCGTCAACTCCGCCAGCCGCACCTGGGCCTCGGTCATGCTGGAGCTCTTCGGGTATTTCTGGATTACCTCACGATAGGCCGCCTCCGCCGCCTGGGTCTTGCCGGCCTCCCGGTATGCCCGGCCCGCTTCCACCAGGTAACGCGCCTTCAGATACTCGAGCTCGGCCGCCTTGGCGCCGCTCGCGAACGCGTCTCCCGCGTCCGACCATTTCTTCGCGTTCTCGAGCGCCGAGCCCAGCAGGCCGTAGGCGGGGGCGGCGTACTCGGGCGGTGGGTTGGTGGCCAGGAACTCCCGCAGGCCGACCGCCGCCAGTTCGCTCTGGCCGTTGACCATGCGCACCTGGTTCAGGGTGATGACCGCCTCCTTGGCGGCGTTGGTGCCCTTGTAGCTCTGAATCAGCTTCTGCAACTCGCTCGACGCCAGCGGCAGATTGCCCGCCTCCGCGGCCGCCCGGGCCTGGTTGAGGCTCCGCGCGGCAAATTCCTCCTTCCGGCGGCCGCTGCTCACCAGCAGCCACGCGATGAGGCCCGCCACCACGAGCGCGGCGACACCGGCGATCAGTTGCCGTCTCCGGGCGCGATACCAAGGGGCTGCCGCCGTCGTCTCCACGCTGGTCCGTTCCCGCGTCGTGGGTTGCACTATCGTTGCCATGTCGATCCGACTGAAAGGTGGTGGCGCGGTTCACTGCCGTCCCGCAGTGCCCCCGGCGTGACTCGAACACGCGGCCAACAGTTTAGGAAACTGCTGCTCTATCCATCTGAGCTACGGGGGCCGGGTGGTGCCGGAAAATAACGCGGTCGCGGGCGGTACGCCGGGCGGTATGGTAACCCCGGGGTCAGCGTTTGGCCACTACGTGGATGATGCCCCCGGCGAGCTTTTCCAGCCCGCCCAGGCCGGCGATCTCCAGGAGAAAGCTCCACCCCACGACCTCCGCGCCCAGTCCCCGCGCCAGGAGGCCCGCCGCCCTCGCCGTCCCACCGGTGGCGAGCACGTCGTCCACGATCAACACCCGGGCCGGTGCCGGCAGTCCATCCCGGTGGCACTCGAGGGCATCCTGGCCGTACTCCAGGTCGTACGACTCGGTGACCCGCTCCCAGGGCAGCTTCCCTGGCTTCCGCGCGGGGACGAAGCCGGCGCCCAGGTTCACGGCCACTGCGCCGCCGAGGATGAAGCCGCGCGCTTCGATCCCGAGCACGTGGGTGACGTCGAGCTCGCGAAACGGCTCCGCCATGGCCTGGACTACGGTGTGGAACAGCCGACCATCACGGAGCACCGGGGTGATGTCCTGGTAGATGATCCCGGGCTTCGGGTAGTTCGGCACGGCCCGGAGCGTGTCGAGCACGTGGCGGGAGAGCGGGGTTACGGTCGTCATCGGATATCGAAGCTCCTCGTCGGGACCTGCGGGTCCGTCACGTCGTCATGGCGCTCGACCGCATCCACGCGGGCATGGGCAGGGCCGGCGCGGAGCAGCGCCTCGAGCCGGCCCATGGCCGCGGCGTCGCCGCCGGCGGCCACCACTTCCACGCGGCCGTCTCCCATGTTCTGCGCGAATCCCGACAGCCCGAGCTCGCGCGCGTGCCGGGCGGCAAACCAGCGGTATCCCACCCCCTGCACCACGCCGGTCACGAGAAACCGGCAGATCACGCCGGCCGCCTCCTGCCCCGCACCGCCTCGACCGCGATCGGCATGACCGAGATCGCGATGATGGCCAGGACCACGAGCGAGAAGTTCTCGCGCACCACGGGAACGTTGCCGAAGAAGTACCCCGCGAGGACCAGCAGCCCGACCCAGAGCACGGCCCCCACCAGATTATAGGTGAGGAACCGCCCATAGCTCATCGTGCCCACGCCCGCCACGAACGGCGCGAACGTCCGCACGATGGGGACGAACCGCGCCAGGATGATCGTCTTGCCGCCGTGGCGGTCGTAGAAGGCGCGCGTGCGGTCCAGGTGTTCCTTCCGCAGGAAGCGATGGTTCCCCTCGAACGCCCGCGGGCCGATGGCGGCGCCCACCCGGTAATTGATCGTATCGCCCAGGACGGCGGCGACGATCAGCAGCGGCACCAGCAGGCGCACGTCCAGCGCGCCGAGCGCGGCGAAGGCGCCGGCCGCGAACAGGAGCGAATCACCCGGCAGGAACGGCGTCACGACCAGGCCGGTCTCGCAGAAGATGATGAGAAACAGGATGAGATAGGTCCACACCCCGTACTGGGCGATCACCTGGCTCAGGTGGGTGTCCAGGTGCAGAAAGAGATCGGCCAGCTTTTTCAGCAGTTCCATGCGTGGGCTCCGGAAGTGAAGCGGCGGCTCAGCGAAAGCCGAACTCGCCGAGCAGCGGGACGAAGCGGACGTCGGCGACGGTGCTCGTCCGCACGTCGTCTCCCACCCGCTGAACCAGCGTCAGCACCTGCGAGTGCCGGTCTCCGATGGGGATGACCAGGCGGCCCCCGGGCGCGAGCTGCTCGATGAGCGGCAGCGGCACCTCCGGCGAGGCTGCGGCCACGAGGATCGCGTCGTAGGGCGCGAACGGGCGCCAGCCGAGCGTGCCGTCGCCCACGAGCACGGTGACGTTGCGGATCCCCGCGGCCTCGAGCGCCGCCCGCGCGTGCTGCGCCAGGGCCGGGATGCGCTCGACCGCGAAGACGCCGTCGGCGAGCTGGGCGAGCAGCCCCGTCTGGTAGCCCGAGCCGGCGCCGACCTCGAGCACCCGCTCCCGGCCGGTCAGCGCGCAGAGCTCGAGATAGCGTGCCTGCACCCATGGCTGCGAGATGGTCTGGCCGCCCCCGATCGGGAGCGCCGCGTCATCGTAGGCGCGGTGGCGGACACTCTCGGGGACGAACAGGTGCCGGGGCACGGTGCCGACGGCGCGCAGCACGGACAGGTCGCGGATGCCCTTCTGCTGCAGCGTCTCGACCAGTTGGCTCCGATAGCCCCCGTAGCTGTCGCCCGCCCCTACCCCTCCAGCGCCCATCCCTTGACCGTCTCGAGCAGCGAGTAGTTGGTGAGGTCCATGTGGAGCGGCGTGACCGAGATGTACCCCTCGGCCACGGCGAGATGGTCCGAGTTCTCCGTCCCGGTCCACGTGATGGTCCCGCCGCCGATCCAGAAGATCTCTCGGCCCCATGGGTCCGTCATCCGGGTGAGCGATTCGGAGAAGAACCGGCTCCCGAGCTTCGTGACCCGGATGCCGAGCACTTCGGAGGCGGGCACGGCCGGGAGATTGATGTTGAGCAGCATCAGCTCCGGAAAGCTCGGGACGCTGGTGATCCGCCGCACCAGCTCCACCAGCAGGTGCCGGTAGGTGCCGAGCATCTCCGGCTGGCTGCCCGAGAACGAGATGGCGATGCCGGGCACATCGAGCGTCACCGCCTCCATGGCCGCCGCCACGGTGCCCGAATAGAACACGTCCTCGCCCATGTTGGGGCCGTGGTTGACCCCGGAGAAGACGAAGTCGGGCCGCTCGGGGATCAGCGCCTGGACCGCGAGCATCACGCAGTCCGTCGGCGTCCCGTCCACCTGCCATGCTCCGTCCGGCCGCCGCGCCGGCCGGAGTGGCCGGTGCAGCGTGAGAGAGTGCGACGTGCCACTCTGCTCGCGGTCCGGCGCCACGACCGTCACGGTCGCCACCTCGCGGCAGACATCGGCCAGCAGGGCCACGCCGGGCGCGAGGATCCCATCGTCGTTGGTGACCAGGATGTTCATGGGGGCGAAAGGTGAGCCCTGCCCTCCAGGATCGCCAGGACGTCCTCGATCGTCGCCCGCATCTCGGTGGCCAGCTCGGCCGCGTACGCGGTGCGGGCCGAGGCGCGGAGCTCTCCGGTGCGCCGGTACTGGTCGATCCGCTGGCGCGCGCCGTCGATGGTGAACTTCTCGGTGTAGAGCAGGTGCTTGACCAGCATGATCAGCTCCACCTCCCGGCTCTTGTAGACCCGGTTGCCCGACCGGTTCTTGGCCGGATTGAGGAAGCGGAACTGGCTTTCCCAGTAGCGCAGCACATGGGGCTTGAGGTCCGTGAGGGCACAGACCTCGCCAATCGAGTAGAACTCCTGGACCGGCCGTGTCGTGGTCATCTCCAGTGCTCCGACTTGAGTTCGCGCCCCATGAGCTCGGGACACGGCGCTGCGCGCCGACTTGCCGCTGAACAGCACCTCGCAGACTTTCTCGATGATCGGAAGCTCCACGCCCATGACGTGCGCCGAGCGCCGCGCCCGCGCGCGAGGTGTTGGCGCCTTCGGCGACGCTGCGGTGGGCGGCCCGGTACTGCTCCAGCGTGTGCCCTCCGCCAGCGCCACGCCCAGCGCGCGGTTCCGGCTCAGGCTGCCGGTGGTGGTGAGCACCAGATCGCCCATGCCGGCCAGGCCGGCAAAGGTGAGCGGGTCCGCCCCCATCGCGCATGCCGAGCCGGGTGATCTCGGCCAGGCCGCGGGTGATCAGCGCCGCGCGCGGATTGTGGCCCAGCCCGAGCCCCTCGAGGATCCCCGCCGCGATCGCGATCACGTTCTTGAGGGCGCCCGCCAGCTCCACGCCGGTCACGTCGGTTCCCGAGTACACCCGGAACGTGGAGGTGGCGAAGAGCTGCTGCGCCGTCGCGCGCCGTGGCCTCGTCGCGTCGCCGCCGCCACCACCGCGGTCGGCTGGTCCTGGCACACCTCGAGCGCGAAGCTCGGCCCCGAGAGCGCCGCGAAGCGGGCCTCCGGCAGGCACTCGCTCACGACCGCGGACATGAGCGCGAGGCTCTCGATCTCGATGCCCTTGGTGGCGCTCACCACCAGCGTGCCCGGCGCCACCGCGCCGGCGACGAGTCCGATGACGCTCCGCACCGCGTGACTCGGCGCCACCGACACGATGACCCGCGCGCCGTCCACCGCCTCCCGGGCATCGGCGAGGGCGCGGAGCTCGCGGGCAAGCGGGATACCGGGAAGGAACACCGGGTTCTCGTGCTCGCGGTTGATCGCTTCGACGACGTCGGCCTCGTAGCGCCCAGAGGCGGACGGTCTCGCCCTTGCGAGCGAGCAGATTGGCCAGGGTGGTTCCCCAGCTCCCGGCGCCGAGGACCGCGACGGCGCTCACCGTCGGGGCGCGGGGGCCGCCCGGCGGCCGAAGCGATTCTCCGTCCCGTTGAGCAGGCGCTTGATGTTGCCGCGGTGCAGCCAGATGATCGCCGCCGCGACGGCGATGTCGAGCCAGAGCACCAGCGGCGCCGACGGCGGGTCGAGCAGCAGCACGGCGACCGGAAAGATGGCCGCGCCCGCGATGCTCCCGAGCGAGACGTAGCCGGTGCAGTACACCACCACGATCCAGACGGCGAGCGCCACGCCCAGCGCCGCCGGCGTGAGCCCGAGCATGACGCCCGCCGCGGTGGCGACGCCCTTCCCGCCACGGAACCCGACGAACACGGAGAAGACGTGCCCCACCACCGCCGTGAGCCCGCACACCAGGGCGAACAGCTCCGACGAGGATACCCGCGGGGCGAACACCAGCACCGGGATCAGCCCCTTGGCCGCGTCGAACAGTCCCACCGGGACCGCGAAGCGCCACCCGAGCACGCGGTAGAGGTTGGTGGCGCCGAGGTTCCGGCTGCCGTGCTCGCGCAGGTCGATGCCGCGGAACGCCCGGGCCGCCAGATAGCTCGTCGGAATGGCGCCGAGGAGATAGGAAGCCAGCAGCCAGGGAAGCGCCGCCATCAACGCCGGGAGCCGCGCGCGGTGAACTTGAGCCGGAGCGGTGAGCCCGGGAACGGCCACGCCTCGCGAAAGCCGTGCACCAGGTAGCGCTGGTAGGCCTCGGGCACATCGTGCGGCCGGTTGCTCACGATCGCGATCGTGGGCGGGGCCACGTCGATCTGAGAGGCGTAGAGCAGCTTCACCTCTTCACCCGGCTTCTGCGGGGGCGCCGTGCGCTCGAGCAGGGACGTCAGCACCCGATTCACCTCCGCGGTCGGCACCCGCCGCGCCCTGGCCTCCGCCACCTCGAGGATGAGGTCGAGGAGCTTCCGCACCCGCTGGCCCGTGAGCGCCGAGGCGTAGAGAAACGGAACGTACTGGAGAAACGGCGCCTTGGCGATCAGCTCCTCCTGCCCGCGACGCGCCGTGTTGGCGTCCTTGCCTTCGACCAGATCCCACTTGTTCACGACCACGATCAGCCCGCACCCGTGATCCCACGCCTCCGTGGCGATCCGCAGGTCCTGGTTGTGCATGCCCAGCGTCGCGTCCACCACCAGGACACACACCTCGGCCCGCTCGATGGCCCGCTCGGTCCGGAGGGACGAGTAGAACTCGAGGTCATCTTCTACTTTAGCACGACGACGTAAGCCTGCGGTATCAACGAAGTTCAGGTTTTTGTCTCGATAGCGCAAGAGGGAGTCTACCGCGTCGCGTGTCGTCCCCGCCTCCGGCGCCACCACGTGGCGCTCCTCCCCCAGCAGCCGGTTGACCAGGGACGACTTGCCCGCGTTCGGCCGCCCGACCACCGCTACCCGGATCGCGTCCTCCGCTTCCAGCGGGTCGAACGCGGGGAGCCGCTCGACCACCGCGTCCAGCAGGTCGCCGCTTCCCTTCCCGATCGCCGCGCTCACGCCGGCCGGGTCGCCGAAGCCCAGCCGGTAGAAGTCGTATTGCGCCGTGCTGCGCTCCAGGTCATCGAGCTTGTTCACGGCGAGCACGACCGGCCGCCGGGTCTTGCGCAGCAGACTGGCGATCGCTTCGTCCACCGGGTTGAGCCCCTCGCGGCCGTCCACGACGAAGAGCACCACGTCCGACTCCGCCAGCGCGAACTCCACCTGCCGGCGGATGGCGCGGTCCATGGAGTCCTCGGACTCCGGCATCAGCCCCCCCGTGTCCACCAGCCAGAAATGGCGTCCCTGCCATTCGGCCTCGCCGAAATGCCGGTCGCGGGTGGTGCCGGGCTGCTCCGAGACGATGGCCGGCCGGCCGCCGAGAATGCGATTGAAGAGGGTGGATTTGCCGACGTTGGGCCGGCCCACGATGGCGACCGTGGGCTTGCTCACGCGGCCGCCGGCTCCGCGAGCGCGTCCACGAAATCCCGGGAGAGCCGGAGCTCCATCGGAACCGAGGCGGCCAGAAGCTCGAGGCGCATGCCGTCCATGAAGAGGCCGTCGTCATTGACGGATTCTCTCGGCAACAGCGCGAGGTCGAGATCGTGCCGCGCCACGAGCGCCTGCTGCATGGCCATGCCCGGCAGCAGCCCCGCGGTGGTAACCGACGCGCCGAAGAGCGTGTTCACCACCGGCAGCAGCTCGTAGGCGCCGCCGGTGGCGCGGGCAAGCGGCTCGAGCACCATCGGCATCAGCGGCGCCATCGCCGTGCCGGTCACGACGCCGACGCGGCGGCCCGGCGCGACCGGCAGGTCCCCCGCCCCGCGCTCGATCTGGCGCTGCAGCCACCGGACGCTGCCCACACCGTTCTCGACCTGGTCGAACTCATCGTAGATCCCGGGCGGCGGGAGCTCGACGCCCGCGCGCAGGAAGAGCTCGTCCGCGCCGAGCGCCCAGTGGATGCCGCGCTCGCGAAGCGCAATGGCCGCGCGCGCGGTGACGAGCTCGATCGCGGCTCGGCACTCGTCTCTGGTCGGCTCGCGGACGAGCTGATGCTTGCTGTACTCGGTGAGGCCGACCGGCACGACCGAACAGCCGAGGATCTCGGGCCCGAACTCGTACAGCTCGTGCAGCGTCTGCTCGAGCACCGCGCCGTCATTGACGCCCGGGGACATCACGATCTGCGTATGAAAGCGGATGCCGTGGTCGGCGAACATGCGGAGTTGCGGGAGGATCTCGGGAGCCGTCGGGTTGCGCAGGAGGTAACGCCGCACGGTGGGGTCGGTGGCGTGGACCGAGACGTACAGCGGGGAGAGCCGGTACTCGATGATGCGCTCCGTGTCCCTCGGCTTCAGGTTGGTCAGCGTCGCGAAGTTGCCATAGCGGAACGACAGCCGATAGTCGTCGTCCCGGATGTAGAGCACGTCACGGAGCCCGTCCGGAAGCCCGTCCACGAAGCAGAAGTCGCAGCGGTTGGCGCAGCGGCGGATGCGCGCGGGCTCGAGTGAGATGCCCATCGGCTCGCCGAGCGGCCGCTCGATGTCGTACTCGATCTCCTCGCCGTCAGGCTGGCGGACGTGGAGCAGCATCTGTTCCTCGGCGGTGAGGAACTCCCAGTCGAGGAAATCCTCGAGCTCGCGCCCGTTCACCGAGAGCAGCTCGGTGCCGACCTGAAGCCCGAGCTCTTCGCCGATCGACTCCGCCGCTACCGCGGTTACCCGAATCATTCCTGCGCACCTCTCCGAGATAATTCCCTGTCGCCAGGCTCGCAAAGATCGTCGGTGAGGCAGCTAAATTCAAGACGTCGAAGCACTTCCCGCCGAGCTGGGAAGTGACTTCTTAGCTGCCGTCAGGCCAGCAGCCGGAGAAGCGCCTCGCCGTACGCCTCCAGTTTGGCCGGGCCGATGCCGCGGACTTGGCGCAACGCCTCACGATCGTGCGGCTGGGTGGCCGCCAGCGACTCGAGGGTGCGGTCGTGGAAGATCACGTAAGGTGGCATCCCCTGCCGCCGCGCCTCCTCGGAGCGCCAGGTCTTGAGCCGGGCGAGGAGCTCGGGATCGACGTTTGCCGGGGGCGCGTCGGTCGGCGCGGCCGCCAGTCCGGTTCCTCGCCGCGCCCCGCGCGCCGTCCGGCTTCGAGGTGCCGCCGCCGAGGGCAGCGCCAGCTCCGGCCGGACCTCGCCCATGGCGACCCGCCGGCCCTCCGCCGTCAGCGCGAGCACGAAGGCGCCGGGCCGGCCGCCCTCAATGCCCTGACGCTCGATCAGCCCCGCGTCGGCCAGCACGTTGAGCAGTTCCTTGACCTGGTCGACGGGGACTCCCGCCAGCTTTCCATAGGTCGGCACCCGGTCGAGCCGGCGGGAGAGGATTTCACGCACCTGGCTACCCGTCAGCACCTGCGCGATCCGCTCGACCCCGAACCGTCCGGAGAGCCGGCCCACCCCCGAGAGGGCGATGCGGACACGCAGTAGCTCGCCGTCATCGAGCGGACGGCCGTGGCTGCGGCCCCAGCCGAGGCACACGTCGCACGTCCCGCAACGCGGGGCCGCGCCCCCGCGGGCGCCCCCGGCGAAGTAGTCATAGATGAACCGAGTCCGGCAGCCGCGCGAGAAGGCGTAGCGGACCATGGTATCGAGCCGCTGGCGGTCGCGCTGGGCCTTGAGTGCGCGGACATTGTCTGCGAGCGGCATCGGGCCCGCGCCCGGAAGTGTCCCCGCGCCCTCCGCCGTGCGCCGGAGCAGCCGCACCGCCGTCCCCGCGCCCATCGATGACGACGCACCGTCGTTCCCCAGCCGGTTCACGATCTCTTCGTCGCTCGTCCCCTCGCCCAGCAGGCGCCACACCGCCCGCAGCACCGCCGGCGACGGATTCGCGCCGGCCAGAAAGAACTCCTGCGTGCGCACGTCGGCCGGCGAGAAAAGCAGCGTGCACCGCGCGGGCTGTCCGTCGCGCCCCGCGCGGCCCGCCTCCTGGTAGTACGCCTCCACGCTGCCGGGCAGCTCCGCGTGAGCGACGAACCGGATGTCCGGCTTGTCGACGCCCATCCCGAACGCGTTCGTGGCGGCGATCACGTCGAGTCGTCCGGCCAAGAAGTCCTCCTGCGCCCCGGACCGCTCCTCGTCGGACAGTCCGGCGTGGTACCGCCCGGCGCGCAGTCCGAGCCCCGTGAGGTAGTCCCCCCACAGCTCCACCGCCTTTCGCGTGGCCGCGTAGACGATGCCGGGCGGCCCGACTTCGGTGACGAGGCGCGCGAGCGCGGCGGCCTTGTCGTCGCGCCCGCGACAGGTCTCGACCGCGAGCGTCAGATTGGTCCGCTCGAAACCGGTGATGAGGTCCAGCGGATCACGGAGCTCGAGCTGCGTCGCGATGTCGGCGCGGACCTCCGGCGTGGCCGTCGCCGTGAACGCCGCCGCCGGCACCCCGAGCTCCGCGCGGAAGCCGGCGAGCCGCCGGTAGTCCGGTCGGAAATCGTGGCCCCATTGGCTGATGCAGTGGGCCTCGTCGACGATCAGCCGAGCGGGCGAGATCCGCCGGAGCGCGTCACGGAAGGCCGGGCTCCCCAGCCGCTCCGGGGCGACGTACAGCAGGTCGAGCCGCCCGGCGGCGAGCTCGCCCTCCACCGCGGCGCGCTCGTGCGGCGCCAGGCCGGAGTGGAGCGCGGCGGCCGCGATGCCGCGGGCGCGCAGCCCGTCGACCTGGTCCTTCATCAGGGCGATCAGCGGTGAGACCACGACGGTCGTGCCGTCGAGCAGCAGCGCGGGAAGCTGAAAGCAGAGGGACTTCCCGCGCCGGTGGGCATGACGGCCACGAGGTCCCGCCCCTGCAGCACGGCCAGCGCGGCGTCCCGCTGCCCGGGCCGGAAGGCGCGGAGGCCGAACCGCTCGTGCAGCGCGCGCTCCAGCGCCGCTGCCGCCGTGGAAGTATCGAGGGTGGGAATCGGTCTGGTCACACCGGAATCTAGTCGGTCCGGCGAGGCATCCGACAAGCACAAACGACGCGAGAGGGAGCGGTTCAACGCCGCTCCTGCTCCGCTGGCTACTGCAGCTTCACGATCGTGCCGGCCGACGGCACTCCGTTCCGATTCAGCAGGAACAGGATATAGTGGCCGGGCGGGGCGCGCCGGCTGGTGGTCGGCGTCGTGACGCGCACCTTTCCCGAGAGCCGCGCCAGCGTCAACGTGTTGGCGCGCTGGTTCGCGTCGAACGCGTGCGTGACCGATCCGAGCCGGATCCACCGCGCTTCGGTAATCTGGGCGGCATTGGGCGTGGTGACGAAGAAGCTCTGGCCGTATCCCACTGTCGTCTGGGACAGGCTGGTGATGACGGGGCGGGCGCCTTTGAATAGATACGGTGGCCGGAAGATCTCGTGGTTGCGCTGGGCCGGATACGGCTCCGGCGTGAGCGGAACGTTCGCGTCGCCGCTCGCCCCGTGCAGCACCGTGCCGTCGGGCAGCAGCAGCGACACCGAATGGTACGCCCGGTCGATCCGGTTGCTGGCGAGCTGCGTCCAGTGACCGGTCCGGGGGTTCCACACCTCCGCCGCGTGCACGGCGCCGGACAGGGTGTTGAAACCGCCCGCGCTGGTGCCGCCCGTCGCCAGCACCTGGCCATCCGGCAGGATCGTCGCGTTCATGTGCCGCCGAGCGAACTGCATCGGGTCGGTGCTGGTCCAGCGCGGGCTGGACGTGTTCAGGTCGATCGTTTCGGCCGTCGCCGTGGGCGTGCTGGACTTGGGATCGTTCGTGCTCCACTTGAGGTCGCCGCCGCCGCCGACGACCAGGACCTTGCCGGTCTCGTACATCACCGCCGAGCCGTAGTCACGGTTGAAGGGCCAGATGTGCGTCAGCCCGGAGCCCGAAGTCCACTTGCCCCGGCCGCTGGATGTCACGATATCCACGTCGAGCCACCGCGCCTTCACCCGTTCGCCCGCATAGAACAGCTTCCCGTTGGGCGCCAGGAACTGCCGGGGGTAGTACGGCAGCTTGAGGCTCGCGCCGGTCAGGCGCACCCACCGCCCGTTTTCCCAGATTTCCGGGATGAGCACTTCGGTTGACGTGGTGTCGCGCCCCGCGACGGTGACCATGCGCCCGTCCGCGAGCGTCGTGACGGTGGGGTACCAGCGGCCCTGGGCCATCTTGGGGAGGCCCGGCGACCCAGCGCTCCGTGACCGGGTCGAAGATGTTGGTGACGTCGAGCCCGCGATCGTCGTCCTTGTGGCCGCCCGAGACCATCAGGCGGCCATCGGCCATGAGCGCGTGCCCCGAGCAGAACAGCATGGTGTCGGCGGGTACCTCGATGGCCGTCGTGGGTGGGCCGGCGGCCGGGTCCCAGAGGCGTGGGTTGGCCATCTTCGCCGTGCCCGCTTCGTACTTGCCCCAGGCGATGATCTTCCCGGTCGGCAGGAGGCTCATGTGCAGGGGGACGATGTCCCAGTTGACGGGCGCGTCCCACTGGCCGGTCGTCGCCTCCGGCGGCAGCGCGCCGAGCGTGATGGTGGATGACGTTGCCGTGACGGCTCCCGTCGTGTAGCGGAGCGTGTGCGGGCCCGTGCCCGCGATGCCCAGGTCGGTGAACTTGGCCTTGCCGGTGGCAAGCGTCGTCGCCGTCGCGGTCCCCTGCACGGTTCCTGATCCGCTGGCGATGCTCACCGTCACGACCGCGCCCCCGACTCCGCTTCCGCTTGCGTCCTTGACGAGGACTACGGGTTGACGGGCCGGGTCCCACACTTCGCGATCGAGGGCGCTCACCGGTGGCTGGGTGACGATCTTGATCGAGGCGGCCGGGCCCGCCGAGAGCGAGACGCCGCCCGCGGTGGGCTCGGTCGGCTGGGTGAGTTCCTCGCCGCCGCACGTGACCGACGCAACCGCGAGGGACGCGGCCAGCAGCAGACGGGTACAGCGGCGCGACGCCGGAGCCATCGGATTCAGGGGATTGAGCATTCCGGCCGGAAGCGCAGGTTTCGCGCCAGCCGGAAGGCTGTGCGCCGCCGCTCAACGCGTTGTCGTCAGAGCGGTTCGGCAAGCCCGCTCGGCCGACTGTGGCGCCATCACGACGGGCGGTGAGGCGGGCATGTTGGACTACGGCTGCTCGTGCTCCAGCGCGTCCCGGAGCCGCTCCGTCAGCTCCTCGACGCTGAAGGGCTTCTGCAGGAAGGCGGCGCCGGGCGAGAGCTCGCCATGCATCGCGACCGCCTCGGCGCTGTAGCCCGACATGAACACGACTCTGATGCCGGGCTTGAGCCGGCGCAGCCGGCGGGCGAGTTCGCCGCCGTTCATCCCCGGCATCACCACGTCGGTCAGCAGCAGGTCGATCTTCCCCGACTGCTCCTCCGCCACCCGCAACGCGGACGGTCCGTCGGCCGCCTCCAGGACGCGGTAGCCGTGCGCCAGCAGGATCCGGCGCACGGGGGCGCGCACGCCGTCCTCATCTTCCACGACCAGCACGCGCTCCGTGCCTCGGCTCCGCACCCGGCGCCGCGCCGGTGGCCGCTCGACCCCGCCCAGGCCTGCCGGGGCGACGGGCAGGTGGATCGTGAACGCCGTGCCGCGTCCGGGCGCGGTGTCCACGTGAATGTACCCGCCGGTCTGTTTCACGATGCCGTACACCATCGAGAGCCCGAGGCCGGTGCCCTTCCCCCGCTCCTTCGTGGTGAAGAACGGCTCGAAGATGCGGGAGCGGGTCGCCTCGTCCATGCCGGTGCCCGTGTCCCGCACTATCAGCAGGCTGTACGCCCCGGGCGAGAGGCCGCGCTGGCGCCGCGCGTCCGAGGGGCGGACGACGCGGTGCCCGGTCGCCAGCGTGAGCGTGCCCCCGTCTGGCATGGCGTCACGCGCGTTCACGGCCAGGTTCATGAGGACCTGGGCAAGCTGGGTGCGGTCGGCGCGCACCGGCGGCGCGGTCGCATCGATCGCGGTCTCGAGCCGGACGGGTTCGCCGATGAGCCGCCGCAGCATGCGCTCGCCCTCGTGTACGACGTCAGCCAGCGCGACCACTTCCAGGTTCAAGACCTGGCGGCGGCTGAACGCCAGGAGCTGGCGCGTCAGGTCCGCCGCGCGTACGGTGGCGCGGTGGATCTCGCCCAGGTGCTCTCGCACCGCTTCCTGGTCCGCCAGCTCCTCCAGTGCCATATCGGCCGAGCTGCCGATGGCGGTGAGCAGATTGTTGAAGTCGTGCGCGACGCCGCCCGCGAGCTGGCCGACCGCTTCCATCTTCTGTGCCTGCCGGAGCTGCTCCTCGAGGAACCGCTGCTCGCCCACGTCCACGAAGATGCCGTTCCACAACGTGCCGCCGTCGGCTTCCGGTGTGGGGAGCGCGCTGCCCCTGATCCACTTCGGGGCGCCATCCTTCGGCGTGAGGCGGAACTCGAGCAGCCAGGGCCGGAGCGTTCGCGCCGACTGCAGCAGAGTCGCACGGCAGGTGGCGATGTCGTCCGCGTGCACCAGGGACCAGAAGCGGCCGCCGTCGGCTTCGGCTTCTTCCGACCCGATGCCGGCCAGCTTCCGGATGCCCGCGCTCAGGAAGCGGAACGACTCGCGGCCGTCCGGCGAAAGCCGATAGTGGTACACGGCGCCTGGAATGCCTTCCGTTATGCTGTGGAGCTGCCGCTCGCTCTCGCGCTGCACTCGCGCCCGGCCGGCCGCGGCGCGCCAGACGGCGTGGCGGAGCGAGCGTGCCAGGTGGGGGGTCCGGAGGGCCGCGCGCGGGAGGAAATCCTGTGCCCCGAGCCTCAGCGCCTCCGCGCCGGCCGCGGGCTCGCCGTCGGCACCGAGCGCGATGATCGGCAGCTCAGGCCAGCGCTCGTGCAGCGAGAGGATCGTCGGCGGGCCGCCGAGCTCCGGGATGGTGAGGTCGAGCAGCACCGCGTCGAACCGGTCTGCCTGGAGCTGTCCCAGGGCCGCGGCGACCCGGGAGGCCGCCACCAGGGCAAACTCCGGCGGACCTTGGCCGCAGAGTGTGGTCCGCGCGTCGGCCGTCACCTCCGGGTCCTGGGTCACCACCAGTACGCGCAGGCCGGCGAAAGGGAAACGCCGCGTGCGGGTCGCGCGACGAACGGGCTCGTCCACGGGAATTCCGCGACATGAAACGAAGGGGGTACCGGAATGATCCGCCTCCGAGCGCGGGGAGTCAAGCGCCCGGGGGCGGAATGCCGAGGCCCCGATCCTCCGGTGGGGATAGGGGCCTCGGAGCGGTCCCGCAGGCGGGCCGGCTACTTCGAATGCGAGCTATCGTTACTCGATGGCGCGCCAGCCGACGACGTGTCCCGCATCGATGACGAGTCTCCCAGGGACGACGAGTTCCCCATCGAGGCCGTGTCGGCCGACGAGGAACTGTTCTTCATGGAAGAAGTATCCGACCTGGCCGTGGTGTCGGCACCGGTCGCACCCGGCTGATAGCCGCGAGTCGTGTCCGCGCCGACCTTTCCGCTGTCCGGCCGGGCGTACCGGTTCGCCTGCTGGCGGCGCTTGATGGCCGCAAGGGTCGAGACGCTGTCCACACCGCCGTGGCTATCGCATGCCGTGGCCGACGCTGCGGCGGCCTGCCCGTCCTTGCATGCCACCGTGTCCGTGGCCGCGAACTGTCCGGCCCGCATCTTGGTCCAGGCGTTGGTCGTATTCCAGTCCACGTCGCCGTGGTTTTTGCAGGCGACCTGCGACGGCCCCGGCTGAGTGCTCCCGTCCTGGCATACCAGGACGACCGGCATCTGCGCGCTGGCGGTGGCCGGGATGAGCATGACGGCCGCGAGCGCCCCGATCCCGAGTAACAATCCTTTCATGTGTCCTCCTCGACAAAATCCGGCGGCGCTCCGCTTGAGCGCCTGCACCGAGTCATACTCGGTCATTGATCCGCCTCGAGCCGTGAGGCTGGTCACAGGCGAGGAGGCGCCCCGCCCCGCTCGGGTGCGCCGCGGCCCTGCTATGTGTCCGGGCGGCGCTCGGCGAGCAGTCGCCGGCACTCCTCGGCCAGCACGCCGCCCGACAGCAGGGGCGGTGAAGCACCCGCGAATGACGTGACATCGGTGAGCAGCGGGCAGGCCCCGCTCACCCCGCCAAGCACGCCGGCGTGTACCCCGAAGACCACGCGGTGGATGCGCGTTCGCCGCACGGCATAGGCGCAGAGCACGCATGGCTCGACGGTGCTATAGAGCGTGGCGCCGGACAGATCGAGCGCGCCGCTGGCGCGGCACGCGGCGCGAAGGGCCTCGATCTCGGCGTGCGCCGCGGGGTCGAGCAGTTCACGCGTTCGCTCGGATCCCTCGCCGATCACGCCGCCGTCGCGCACGACGATCGCGCCGACCGGGACCTCGCCCGCAGCGAGTGCACGGTGCGCGAGCGCGAGGCAGCGCCGCATGTAGGACTCATCGCCCGGGAGGACCATCTCTCAACCTACGCCGAAGCGGATCTGGAGCTGAAGGTTGACGTCGGAGGGCTGCCGCTCCACGATGCGCCTACGGCGCATGAAAACGCCTGACGCAGGCGTGCCCACGTCAGGCGAACAACTTCCGAGAGCGGGCGACCGGACTCGAACCGGCGACGTCCAGCTTGGGAAGCGGAGGAACCCGGCGCGGACCAGCGCCCACCGGCGTAAATCAACTGGTTAGCTCCCCTGCCCCGCTGGCCCCCGCTAGTCTGCGCCGGATCGTTTGTCACTGGGAGTGTCACTGGAGCTCGCGAATCCCGCGTCGAAACCACACTTGATTGCGCCGGTTCGTGCAGGTGGCCGCAGCCGTGTGGTCACGGGCCCCCGCGGTTCCATTCTCGGAGAGGGAGGGACCCGTGGAGCGTAGTGTGACAGTTCTCCGAAGCTCACGACTGTCTACAAACGGTGCACGATGTCATCGATCGACAGTGTCGCAGCCAATCTCAACTCTCCGGACGCTAGGGGATCCCCCGATGGGCCAACGAGTCGGTTGCTGCGTATTGTTTCGCCGCAGCGGTGCGTCGATCCATCTCACGTACATCGACCCTGGCCAACTCGAATTGTTCTCGTACAGCAACCCCGGAGATGATTCTGGCACCGTCGAGTTTCATCTGAAAGAACCTTCCCGAATCCGTGTCGATGCCCAGGACCCGAAGACAGGGGAGATCCAGAGTCTCATGGCCGAGTGTTGGAGTGTCCCCAAGTGCGTCGTCAAGTTCTAGGTTGCCGTCGCGTGCGCTTCCGAAGCCTCGTGCGTCCCTCCTCACCCCAGTTGACCCGGCAGAAGCAGGAGTGCATCCCATGATGGCCGGGACCCGGTGCAGCGGTCGCCCTCCCGCCACACCCGCGCGAGCACGGCGCGCGGCGGGAATGTGACCTCGAGCTGGCGGAGGTGCAGCATCGCGTTTCCCGGGCGCCAGAGGGGCACGCAGCCCGCGAACTCGCGATCCCTCCCGGTCCCGCCCACCTCCCGATAGTCGCCTCCGGCGTGGCGCGTAGCATCCAGTGCACCACGAGGCGGCTCTGCGGCTTGTCGATCCCTAATCCGCTTGGCTAGGCGCTACCGAACATTTCGGCGGCTTCAGAGGGAAATGAGGGGTGATTTGTGCAGGATGCACAGCGGGAGAGTCAGATATGTGCAGGATGTTCAGGGGAAGTTGGTACACAAGTTTGCACACTTCTGTAACGGGGAGCCCACTTCCCGACAAACGACTGGAAGTGAGCGACACAACGGGGCGCCGATATGCGCCCCGTTGTGTTCGGTGGGCTCCTGCAGCTAGGGTCTCGTTCATCGTCCCATAGCGTGTTCGCGAATATTGAGCCTTACCCTCCCCTTCTCATGGTGCGTGGCAAATCCCTGCTGGCACATTCCGATACCAGCCGTATCCGAGACCCTCTCGGTCATACCAATACACGTCGATGACGATGAACCAGTATCCAGACTGCACCGCCTGGGCGTTTTGGCCGCTTTGGGAGAATGGCGCGCCCCCTTCTACGAAGCTGAACCAGTCCTGGGGAGCGGCCAAGAACGGTTTCGGATCAAATTCGTAATGCCAGAACCAGTCCGACTCTTTCACTAGCCCCGTGCGGTCGAAGCTGCCAAGGGTGGCGTTAAGCAGACTCAGATCCGCGGTCGCCTCATCGGAGAATCCATAGAGTTGCCAGTGCCAGGCAACAATGTCTTCCTCCTGACCAGCCCGCGAATCACGCGCACTAGCGAAAACTTCCGATGGCGAGACAGAAGTAGAGGAGGACCCATTCGCGGTCACAGTGAAGCAGGCTCCTCCGACGCCGTAAAAAATCACTTGTGCGGTGTTGCCCCAGCGAGCAGGCTCTGCTGAGGCTAGTCCGATCGCGCCGCTGTGCTCCGGCCGCGTGATTCGGCCATTTGGAGCGCCGGTAGGGGCAGTAGGAACGGCCGCCGGTGTAGTGCTGTGCTGCCCGGTGGTCGCTGAGGTAAATGTGCAGACGACCGGCCCGCCGAAGGATGCGGCGAAGGTCACCGATCCCATGAACGTGTGTCTATCCTCTGCGAAGGTCCAGTCACCAGCGAATGTGACGACCGTGTCTCCCTGGAGATGGATTGGATCGGAAAAAGTTACTCGATCAGTGTCCGTCACGGTGGCAGGGATCGGTACCGTATCCAAACCTAGGAGAGAAGTACCTCCAGCCTTAGTGAGAACTAACCCTTTGAAAGCATCCAGATTGGTAGCGTTACAGTCGTTGGTCGATGCGTTAAAGTCAACTTGGTACAGTTGCTCGGGGATCACCAGCTTCTGTTTTGCCGTGGGCCCTGTGTTGTCCCCACCACCACATGCGGCAACTACCGTAAGACAGATGAGTAGTGCGTTCGGAGAGATTCTCATACAATCTCCACGGGTAAGAGGTACTCTCCTAAATCGTGATGGACCGGTGCACCTGCGTACAGAACCGTGCGAACCGCAGAGCAACCCCTTCCGTGGCCTGGCGGTCGTGGGGTCCTTCGTGGCGTCTGGCGTCGCGGAGGAGGCGAGGACCCGTGGCTTTTGCGGCCCCGGCTTTCGCCGGGTGTGCCTTTGTCGAGGGTTCGAATGCTGTAGATAAGGCGTTGTGCCACGGTGTGCATGGGCCAGGAATGCCCACGCACATTCAGGTGGCCCTCATCACGCCGGTGTGCGGTGGGTGAACTCCAGGTCGTGCTCGGCGACGTGGCGCACCTTTGCCGTCAAATCCAGCCACGTAGCCCGGCAGCGCCTCCACGCCCTCCGGATGGCGCTCAAGCCCCGTACCCACTCGGTCGGCAGGCCGCGCCGCTGCCAGGCGAGGCCTAGCGGCCCACGCGCCCGGCGTTGGGGGGACTGCGGGCGTGCCAGGCTCGGTCATGGCGCTTCCTCACCCAGCGCCGCACGTCGAACGCGAGCACGAGGACAACGAGGATCATCCCCGCGAGACCCAGCCCTCCTGACCACTGGCACGCCACCACACCACTCCGAGCATGCACAGTGAGTCGGCTATGCGGCCCTTGCGCCATGAGTAGAGCGCGCCTGCGAGCCCCTCAAGCAGGTCGCGGGCGGAAACGTGACGTCGAGCGGCCGTCATCGCCGAGGCGCCAGAGGAGCATGCAGCGCGCGAACTCGCCGTCGGGCCCCGCGCGGCCTCATTGGTAGTAGGGCTCGGGCGTAGCGAGGAGCGTCCAGTGCACCACCAGCCGGATCAGGGGCTTGTCCATGCCTAAGCCGCGTGGCGAGGGGCTGGCGAACATTTCGTTGGCTTCCCCCTGAATCCAGAGGGTAAGGTGTGCAGGATGCACGGCCGAAGGATCAGAAATGGGCAGGATGATTGGGGAAACTTGGCACAGATACTTGCACACTCGTCGGCTATGTTGCTCCACAACAGTGTCGGGCGTCGGCGGAACTATCCGGGCTTACATATCCTCGGTGCGAGTCCTTTGATCAGCTGCCCACGCGGCCGAGTTCGCCGCTATGGTCCTGCTCGAGATAGCCGGTGTGAACGTGCGTCAGGCTCGGGAGGCGCTCAGGGCAGCCGGCTTGAACTCGGGCGTTTGAGACTGTTGACGGCCTACTTCCAGTAGCACCGGTGACCCTTCCGGAGTCAAGCGTGGAGCGAACGTTCTGGATCTGGGTGAGGCTCGGTAACCGGTCGGGTCCGCTGCCTGCACAGGCCCACAGAGCAGATCTGCGCACTTGACAGGCGGTCGACCACCGAAGCAGCCTTGAGGCAACGAGGAGGTACTCGGAATGCCATCAGAGGCCGACTGGAAGCCACCGCCCATTACGGACGCGGCGGTTCGCGAGTGGATGAAACGGCAAGGCTTGCAGGTGGGCTCAACGCGATACTACAGCGACGAGGAAGTCTTTGCTTGGCGGCACGAGGCAGGTGGCGGCTCGTCCACCGCTCCGGGTAGTGGCTCTCCCACATTGTGGATTGCCCGCACCGTTCTCGAGGACAACGACCCGGCAGCCTTGGTGGCCGCGCTCGACCGGCTCGGGATCGCGGACCGGATGCGCGCTGGGCCCAAGACGCGCTTCCTGATCGTTCAAGAAGACACGGACATTCACGCAAAGCCCTGGAGGCACGGGCCGGACCGCGGAGAGTAATCGGACCGGAGAGAGCCACTCGAACATGCGACCCCCGCATTATGAGTTCGGACGCCCCTCGGAAACTCTACTCTCCCCTGGGACGACGCGCCGTAGTGCGCCAGCATGCGCCGGGAAATGTGCACGTTCGGGGTGCAGTTAGAGGTGCTAGGCGCCTCCGCCGGCCGACGCCTCACGAAAACCCGAGTTCCCCAACCGGCACGTCCGGCCCGCTCCCGCCACTGTGACCCGGACCACAGGCCGCTCCCTCTGGGGTGTGCTACTGTCGTTACTGCGAGCGGGAGATGGACTCCGCGAGACGAGCGAAGCAAGCGAGCGGGTCAGGCAAGAATAGCGGGCCGGGGCGAGTTCCCCCGGCCTTTCTTCATTGGGTGGAAGGACCTAACACGATCACTCCCGCGTGCTCCACTGGCGTGGGGGTTGGTCGGTAAACTCGAGCTCGCGGGCCTGGACGTGCCGCGCCTTCCCCGGCATGTCGAGCCACAGGTGCCCCGGCAGCGCCGCCACGCCTTCCTGGTGCCGCCTCGAGCACGCGCACCCCCTCAGTGGGCAACCCCGGCTGCTTCCACGCGCGCACTGGCGGTACGCGGGCCCACCGTTGACGGTCGGTTGATTCCATGCCTCTAGTCTAGCACAGCTACGATTCGGGAGGGATGCGCCTGGAAGGGTGTTTCTGGCGCGGAGAGTGGCCGAGCGGCGCGTACCCGGCACGAAAGGGGTCGATCAGCGGCAGCACTACAGCGGTGCGACTCACGAAGGCTCCGGCTAGCTCGTCACACCATCCCGGCCCGAGCGGCTCCGCCACGCGCCACACGTGCACTACGGCCGCCGCAATGAGGACCATTCGAAGGGTCCGAAAGACGCCAATGTACGTCTAGCTGGACACCGTCCGGTCGATGCGAGAATTGCGACACTGCGGCCCCGGTTGACTTACACCTCCGGGCTGCTCGCCGGATCGGGCCCGGTCTCCGCGTGACACACCCACCCCTGCGCTGCGGTGAGCTCCCGGAAGACGGCGAAGCCCGGATCGCTCCGCCTCGCCAAGGTGCCGTACAGCCGCGCGGCGACATAGCTCGCCTCATCCCCCACCACCATCCCGACCCGGGAGGGCCCATGCACGTGGCGCAACCCGGCGATGAGCCCCACGATCCAGGTAACGTCGTCCCGGCTCAGCGCGAGCCGGCCGGCGCGCACGTCCACCAGTTGCGGGCAGCCGAACAGTTGCTCGGCGGCCAAGTGCAGCAGGTGGTGCGCCAGCGGCTCGGCCCTCACATCGTCGGCCATCCTGACGCGGAGCACCAGTCGTCCGCCGCAGGTTTCCAGGGCGTAGGTGATCCCCCTCGATCCGGTCTGGTCTACCGGCACCGGGTCGTACTCGAGCTCGAGGTATGCGGCCCACACGCGCCGGAGCCGCCCGTCCACTTCCAGCCAGACATAGCCCTTGAGCGCCTCCGGGTGGGGCGCGTCGGGATTCCGGGCCACGATGGGAAGCCAGCGGTGTCGCGGGAGCCCGAGCAGCCGGTTGCCGGAGGACACGCGTGCCCGGCCGATCACCCGCGGCCCCGCCGCCGGCGTGCGATGCTGCGTCCCGTCCTCCGGCTCGTCATTCATGCCCAGCGTTTCCTCATCATGGCGGCGGCCTCCAAGCATCGGACCAAGTGGACCAGCTCCCGGGACGACGGGGGCCACGCCCAGCATGTGGGCGATGGCGCCACACAACACCCCTAGGCGCACCGGCTTCTCGAATAGGAGGCCCGGCAATATGGCATCAGGATGATGCCCGAAGGCGGAGAGGAAAACGAGCGGAAGGCCGGGCTGCCGACGGGAGAGCTCCGCCGCCAACGCCTCGCCCGAGCCCTGGGGCATGTACAGATCGATCACCGCGAGATCCGGCCGTGCCGCGAGCCGATCGAGCAGCCGAAGCGCGTCGAAGGCATCGGAGGCCGTAAGCACGTGGTAGCCGGCGTCGAGGAGGGCGCGCGCGAGGACCGAGCGCACGCTCCCCGTGTCATCGACCACAAGGATGAGCGGTCGGGTCATCAGCGTGTCGGTAACGTGCATGTTGCCGGCGGTTCGCCCCTGCGCCAGGGGGTGGCAGGGGCTCGGGATGCTAAGACATGGTTCCAATGTGCAGCGCGGGCGCATTCTGGCAAGAGGCCGGGTCGGCTGGGGTGTCCTGCTCACACGAACGCCCCGCCCTTCCGAGCGAGGCGCCGTGCTGGTGGATGGGACCCCGCAGAGTTACGGCATCCATTTGCAATCTAGTTACGGCCGCCGAAGAGATCGCTCTTCGTCTTCGCCGTACGATGGCGCCGATGCGGAATCCATGGCCTGCGGGACGATTCACGGCCTCCGCCTCACGCTCCTCCGTCTTCATTCCGGCGCGGTCGGCTTATCCGCCCGGGTGTGGGCCCCAACGTGGCCCCGCTGATTCCGGGTCGCAGGTCGCTCTCCGCTCGACTGCACGGGCTTACACAAAAATCCCGGCGCCAAGCCATGACTTGGCGCCGGGCTACGTAACCTCCTGCGTCCGGACCTACTAAGAGCGGGCGACCGGACTCGAACCGGCGACGTCCAGCTTGGGAAGCTGGCATTCTACCACTGAATTACGCCCGCGACTGAGGGGTGAATGTCATCGCCCCGCCGGCCGGTGTCAAGCCGAGTGCGGGCTTACTTCCCCCGCGACGCTTCCAGGAAGCTCCGGAGGTCCGGCTCGCTCACCGCCGGCTCCCCGGGCGAGACGTTGTCCAGCCGGCCCTCCCGCATCCACCGCTCCAGCTCGCCGACCAGCTCGAAGAGGTGGTCGAACGAGTCCACCACGAATAGAAGGGGCTGGTAGTGGTCGATCTCGAAGTACTGGTTGATGACCCACTCGAGCTGCATCGGATACCGCTGCACCTCGGGTGAATCGATCGCGTGAGCGATCTCGCCGTGCGAGCTCAGCAGCCCGCTGCCGTACACCTTGAGGCCGTGCCCGTCCGGGCCCCGCATCAGCCCGAACTCGATCGTGAACCAGAAGAACCGCGCCAGCGCCTTGAAGATGCTGGTGACCCGCCGGATCTGCTCGTGCTCGTCCCTGATGCCCGCCACGATCTCCGCCGCCGTGTGGGCACAGTCGCCGAACCGGACCAGCGTGTCGGCGAACGCCCGATCGGTGTGCATCGGCACGTGCCCGGCGATATCGTGGAAGATGTCCGGCTCGGGCAGGTAGTCGAGCGTGGCGCCGTCCCGGATGGTGATCGTGGTGGGGAATTCGCGGTTGCGCAGACAGTCGAAGAACAGGAAGGAAGGAACGTACCCGCTCACCGGCTTGGCCTGGAAGCCGGTGAGCGGGCTGAGAAATCGGTTGACGTCCTCGAGCCGGGGTACGCGCGCCGGATCGAGGCAGAGGTTGTCGATCCCCTGGAGAAACCGCGGGTTGGCGTAGCGGCGCCAGCGGTCTTCCATGCGGGTGAACAGCCGCCGCCAGGCTTCGTGGTTGCCGTCGGTGTACAGCTCGTAGGGCTGATGGATGTACAGCCGGCCCTTCGGCCTGCGCCTGTTCGATGAACGGCGCGCGCGTGGTGGTCAGTCCGCTCTCGATCGCGCGCTCCGCTCGTGCCCCCGCCATGGCCCCTCCTCTGTGGTCTGCTTCAGCCTACTTCCGCCGGTAGCGCCAGGCCGTGATGCCGCTCCCCTTCCCTGCGACCGGGATATCCTGCGAGGCGCCGCGACTTGAGCGCGGGGATCTGGGCCTCCTGCGTGGCGACCACACCGCCGGCCGCATTGAGGAACTCGACCACGATCGCCACCGGCGCCGGCGGAATGGCCTTGCCGGAAGGCGTCTGAGCCGCACGGCCGGTCGCCGGCAGGGTCAGCTTGGCATCTCCCGCGGAGACGACGAAGTTCGAGGCCTTCACGTCAGCCGGCAGGGCCAGGACCTGCTCGGCGGTCTTGACCGCCTCGTCCACCTTGCCTGCCTGCTTGTAACCCTCGCCGAGGAGCTTCAGGGCATTCTCGCTCAGCGGCTCGATGGCCACCAGCTTGGCGGCCGACTCCGCCAGCTTGGCGCCATTCTTCATGGCCAGGTAGGTGTTACTCAGGTTCGAGAGCGCATCCCGGTTGTAGGGCTCCGACGCGACCACCTTCTCGAACGCCGCCGCGGCGTCCGGCGTACTTCTTCTCGTTGTAGAAGTTGACACCGATCGACATCAGGTCCTGCGAAGCCGTGGGCGCCCCCGCGGCGCTCGGCGCGCCGCCGGCGGCGACGAGCTCCTTCTCGAGTGCCTGTGCCTGCTCGACCTTGCCGGCCCCACGATACGCGCCGGCGAGCCCGCGCTTGGCCTCGACGTCCTTCGGGTATCCACTTGAGATACTGCTCGAAGACGGCCGCCGCCTCGTCATACTTCTTGGCGTTGAGCAGCAGCGCCGCCTGGTTGAAGGCGGACCGGTTGCGGATCTTCACGTCGATCGTATCCGTGGCGTTCTCGCCCGCCGATGCCGCCTGGCCGAAGTAGTACGCCGCGCTGTCGGTCTGGCCCTTGTCGTTCAAGATCGTGGCCGTCCGGTAGTAGACGCGATGGGCGACCCCGGGTAGATGACTCCGGCCTGCCGGAACATGGCCAGCGCCGAGTCGACGTTCTTCTCCTCCTCGAACTTGCTGCCCGCGTTGAGCAGCGCGACCCAGGCCATTGCGGCGGTAGCCGGCGATGTCCTTGGCGCAGTCCGGTGCGAGCTGCCTGCGCGCGGGTGAGCGCCGAGTCCGCGTGGTGCAGGTCACCCTGCCGCAGGTAGATCCGGCCGAGGTAGTACCAGGCGGCCGGATTCTTGTCCTGGCCGTTCTGCTTGATGGCCTCGAGCAGCACCCGCTCGCCGTTGCCGAGTGACCGCACCTTGTTTTCCGGGACTTCCGTCTCGATGCTCGTCTTCAGGTAGCGACGCTCCGCTGCTCACCTTGAAATGGTTCGGCTTGATGCCGCAACTGGCGCGGCTCGTACTTGCTCGGCATCGCCTGCGCCACGCGATCATTCAGCGCGCGGCTGCTGGGCGCCCAGCGCGGTGGCACTCAGGGACAGCAGGATGAAGGCCGACGCGATCTGGGCGTTCACTCGTCACGACTCCTTGTTCGAGGTCCGGAGCCCGGCGGCACCCTCGGGGCTCACCAGGCGAAGCGCCCGCTCACGCAAGTCCCTTGCCACCTCATGGGCGGGCTGTCCGGTCCGCCGGGCACAGGGCGGCCACATCGTCGTATTCCGGTTTCATCCGAGGTCCGCCGGGCGCATCGAGCACCTTCACCCGCACGTGCGTGCCGTCGGCCGCCTCGACCTGGACCTCGCGCCGCGGGAGCGTCACCCGCTCGGCCGGGCTGCCGCCGCACCCCCGCGGTGGTGCTGTGGCGGAAGAAGGCGTCCGTCACCGCGTCCACGCGCGGCGCCGGTGCCACGCGCCTCCACCCGGAATCCGGTGCGGCCCTTCTTCATCTGGGTGGACCAGACCTGCACGTCGAGCGCGCCGGCCGCGACCAGTGCCTCGCGCAACGGGTCGAGGTACTCGGGGCTCATGTCGTCGAGGTTGGTAGACAGGACGACAATTTCACCCGCTTCCGTCACCGGCTCGGCGATGATAAGCCGGAGCGCGTTGGCATACGTGGAGGGATTGCGGCCGCCCGCGCCCCAGGCGCCCGCCAGCACGCCCCGCCAGCGGGCCGGTGGCGCTCCCTCGGAGAGCACGCGCAGCAGCACCGCACCCGTGGGGGTCACGGCCTCGCCGGTGACCGGGCCGTTGGGGCCGACCTCGAGTCCCTCGAGCAGAATCGCCGTGGCGGGGGCTGGAACTGGCATGACGCCGTGCGCGGCCCGCACCCAGCCGTCTCCCACGCCGATCGGACGATTGTAGATCCGGCTGATGCCGAGCTGCTCGAAGCCCTCGATGGCCCCCACGATATCGATCAGCGCGTCGAGCGCGCCGACCTCGTGGAGCGCCACCTGCTCGGCCGGCATCCCGTGGATGCGCCCCTCAGCCTGGCCAAGCAGCCGGAAGGCTCGCACGGCACGCTCCCGCACCCAGGCCGACAGCGGTGCGCGCTCGACGGCGGCGATCAGGTCGGTGATGTGCCGGTGGGCCCCGTGCGGGTGGGGTGGGTGCTCGTGGGAATGGTGAGCCCCGCCTGGGCCGCCCTCGTCGTGCGTGTGCGCATGTACGACGGGGCTGCTCGGTTGCTCCTGCTCGCCGCCGGGCAGGATGCACGTCCACTTTGGTCGCCCGCAACCCGCACCGGTCCACCGGGGTCGACCGAGACCGTGACTTCAGGGGCGCCCAGCCGAGCCGGGAGTCCGCGCAGCCACTCCACGGGTGCGCCGGCCGCGACGAGCGCACCCAGCAGCATGTCCCCGCTGATTCCCGCCGCCGGGTCGAGGATGGCAAAACGTCCATCAGCCATAGACTTGTGAATATGGCCGGGGATCAGACCAGAGGCAAACCCGCGGGGTCCCGATAGAGCCAGCCGGCTCCGGTGTTGAACGCGACCACTCGCTCGTCCGGCCGGAGCGCTCCGGCGGTCGAGCAGCGCGCGCGCCGCGGCCAGCGTGGCGCCTCCCTCAGGAGAGAAGTCGATGCCTTCCTCGCGGGTCGCAGCCCGCGGCCTCGCGCTCCAGCTCGACGTCGCTCACCGCGACGGCGCCTCCTCCGCTCTCCCGGAGCGCCTGCAGCATCAGCCGGCCGCCGAGGGGGCTGGGGACCCGGAGGCCGCTCGCGACGGTCTCCGGTGCCTCCCACGGCTCGCAGCGCTCGGCACCCGCGTCGAACGCTCGCACCACCGGCGCGCAGCCGCTGCTCTGCACCGTGTACATGCGGGGCAAGCGCGCCCTGGACCCAGCCCGCGGCCCGGAGCTCGGCAAACGCCTTCCACATGCCGATGAGACCCGTGCCGCCGCCCGTCGGGTAGATGATGGCGTGCCGGCAGCCGTCCAGCCGAGCTGCAGGGCAAGCTCCAGCCCGAGCGTCTTCTTCCCCTCGATGCGATAGGGCTCCCGCAAGCGTGGAGAGGTCCACTGCCCCGGTCTCCGCCGCGTAGGCCCGCGCCGCCGAGCCGCAGTGGCCGATGTGTCCGTCCAGCAGCACGAGCTCGCCGCCGAAGGCCAGGATCTGCGACAGGATGGTCGCGCGGGTGTCGTGCGCGGCGCATAGACCCGAACCGGCACACCGGCGCGGGCAGCATACGCGGCGGCCGCCACGCCGGCGTTGCCCGCCGTGGGCAGCACGAAGCGCTCCGGCGCCCGCGAGCACCGCGCGCGTTATCGGCGGCGCTCAGCCCCCGCGCCTTGAACGAGCCGGTCGGGTTGGCGCCCTCGTCCTTGACCCACAGATCGTGGAGGCCGAGCCGGCTGCCCGTGCGCGCGATCCGGAGGAGCGGCGTGTCGCCTTCGCCGAGCGTGACCGGCTCCTCTCCCGGTCAGCAGCGGCAGGAACCGCCGGAATCGCCACATGCCGTGCTGTCGGCGCAGCTCCGCGCGATCGACGAGCACCGGCACCCGGTCGGGGTAGCGCACCAGCCACGGCATGCCGCAGCGCTCGCACACGGTGGGCAGCCCTTCAGGCCCGCGTCCCGCGCCGCAACCCGAGCACTCGAGCGTCCAGTCGGCGGGCAGTGGCGGTCACGGGTGCCGTTGAGGTGGGAGAGGATGCGCTCGGCCAGGCGGGTCGGAGAATCCCGGCACGGTGGCGAGCTCGGTCACCGAGGCGGACTTCACGCCCGCCAGGCTGCCGAAGCGCTCCAGCAGCCGGCGCCGCCGGTTCGGGCCCACGCCGGGGATGTTGAGCAGCTCCGAGGTGATGGTGCGCCGGGTGCGGCGCTGCCGGTTGTAGGCCAGGCCGAACCGGTGCGCCTCGTCGCGCGCGCGCTGCAGCAGCCGCAGCGATGGGCTGCGGCGCGGCAGCCGCAGGCTCTCCGAGCGGCCCGGGCAGGAACACTTCCTCCTCGCGCTTGGCCAGGCTCACCATCGGGATCGGCCCGAGGCCCACCTTGTCCATCGCGTCGAGCGCGGCGTTGAGCTGGCCCTTGCCGCCGTCGATCACGATGAGGTCGGGCAGCGGCAGTCGCCTCGTCCCGGCGGCGCGTGAGATAGCGGGTGATGACCTCGTGGATCGCGGCGAAGTCGTCCTGCTGGCCCAGGCCCTGGATCCGGAACTTCCGGTACTCGCTCTTCTTCGGCCGACCGGCCTCGAACCAGACCAGCGAGCCGACCGTGTCGCGGCCCTGATTGTGGGAGATGTCCACGCAGACCAGGCTGCGCGGCACCGCGTTGAGGCCCAGATCGCGGCCCAGGGCGTAGACCGGATCCTCGGCGCGCTCCTCCGTTTCGAACGACTCGATCCGCAGGCTCTCGAGCAGGTGCCGGGCGTTGTGGTCGGCCAGCTCGAGCCAGCGGTGCGCGGTCCCCCGCTGCGGGATGTCCAGTCCGCCTCGGGGAGCGAGCTCGCGCAGCGCATCCCAGTCGTCCGGCGGAAACGGGACCACGACGCGCCGCGCCCGCGCCTCGCTCGGCACGTAGTAGCGGACGAGGAAGGCGCTCAGCACCGCGCCGTCGGCCTCCTCCTCGAGCCCCTCAAGGAAGCGGTGCTCGCGGCCCACCACCCGGCCTTCGCGCACCCGGATCAGCACCCCCACCGCGTCGTCGCCGTCCCGGGCGTAGCCCACGACGTCGGCGTCGCCGGTGCCGATCACTTCCACGCTGGCCGGCTCCTCCAGCCGTTCGAGCCAGCGGAGCGCGTCGCGCATCTCCTTGGCGCGCTCGTAGTCTTCGCGGCCGCTGGCGGCCAGCATCGCCTCGCGCACCTTCTGTCGGACATCGCCCGTGCGCCCCTCGAGGAAATCGACGACATCCTCTACCATCCGCCGGTAGTCGGCCTGCCGACTGCCAGCCCACGCACGGCGCCCGGCAGCGGCCGATGTGATAGTCGAGGCACGGGCGCTCGCGCCGACTCGGCGGGCAGATCGTCGGCGCAGCTCCGGACGGTGTAGAGCCGGCGGATGATCGCCAGCGTGCGCCGGAGCTGGCCCACGTCGGTGTACGGACCGATAGTAGCGAGCGCCCGGGATGTCGCGCCGCCGGGTCACCAGCACCCGGGGAAACGGCTCCGCCAGCGTCACGGCGATGGACGGGTAGCTCTTGTCGTCCTTGAGCCGGACATTGAACCGCGGGCGGTACTCCTTGATCAGGTTGTTCTCGAGGATCAGCGACTGGGCCTCGGAGGCGACCACGATCGTCTCGACGTCCGCGATCAGCCGCTGGAGCAGGCGATTCTTGGGGCTCGCCGTCGAAGTCGGCGGCGAAGTAGCTGCGCACCCGGCTGCTGAGCCGCTTGGCCTTGCCGACGTACAGAACCTCCCCGGCAGCGTCCTTCCAGAGGTAGACGCCGGGGCCGTCGGGCAGGGTATCGAGCTTGCGCTGCAGCGCGTCGGGAAGTGCGGGGTGCCGTCATGAGAGTTGTCGCAGGTAACCGGAGCCGGTCTCGGATCACCGCGAAGGCGGCGCATGCGGCCTGGCTCGGGAACGCCGAAGCGGTGGGTGACCGAAAAATACACCGCCCCGTAGACCGTCAGCAGCACGAGCGCCGAGATCACCGGGTGCCGGATCGGCACCGCGGCGCGGAGCGCCCAGGCGGCCGCGGCCGCCAGGCCGCGCCGCCACCCAGAGCTGCGCCGATCAGCGGAACCGGCAGCCCGGTCGTGCCGATGCGGGCGTTGAGCGCGCGGCGGAGGAGCAGGAACTCGATCCACCCCGCGATGCCCGCCGACGCGGTGAGGCCCGCCGCGCCCCAGCGCTGGTCCACGCCCAGCGCTCTCGGCAGCGGCAGCGCGAACAGGTAGCCCAGCGCGATCGTGAGGGCGACCCGAACCACGGCGAAGCGGAGCGGCGTGCGCGTGTCCTGCAGCGCGTAGTAGGTGGAGGCGTACAGCCGGCCCATCGTCGACGCGAGCAGCCCGACGGCCGAGCCCCGCCAGGATGCCCCAGACGTACAGGGTCATCGCCCGCGTGAACGCGCCCGACTGGTAGAGCGCCCCCGCGACGACATCGCCCAGCGCGAGAAACGCCACGGCCGAGGGCACCACGAAGAACGCGATCTGCCGGAGCCCCGCGCCAAGGCGCTGGCGGAGGTAGGCGGCGCGTTCCTCGTCGCTGCCCGACCGCGCTCGCCATCGCGGGCAGCTCGGCCGCCGAGACCGACATGCCGAACAGGCTCACCGGGAGCGTGTAGAGCACCTGCGCGTACGAGAGCGCCGCGACGGCGCCCCGTGGGCAGCAGGCTCGCCAGCACGGTGTCCACGTACGCGCTGATCTGCACCACACCGCGGCCGACGAACACCGGCCCGAAGTTGCGGAGCACCGCGCGCACCTGCGGCGGAGCCACGGAGCAGGCGCGGGCCGGATGCCGCGCAGCAGCTTCGCCACCGTCGGGAGCTGCACCAGGAGCTGGAGCAGACTGCCCAGCACCGAGCTCCAGGCGGCGATCTCCGCCAGCGGGTACTGCCGCCCTGCTCCGTCCGAAGGCGACCAGGCTCGCGATGATCGCCAGGTTCCACAGCACCGGCGCGGCGTAGCTCAGGAAGAACCGGCGGTGGCTGTTGAGGACACCGAGACACCAGGCGGAGAGCACCAGCAGCCCGGCGCCGGGGAACAGGATGCGGACGAGGCGGATCGTCGCCTCGCGCTTCTCGCCCTGAAGCCCGGCGCGATGATGGCGATGAGCCACGGCGTGAGCAACACGCCGACCAGCACGAGCAGCGACGTAACCAGCGCCAGCAGCGCGGCCACGGCGCCGGCCACGCGGCGCGCCTCCGTCTCGTCCCCCCGGGCGCGGAGCCCCGCGTACACCGGGATGAACGAGGCGGAGAGCACGCCTTCGCCGAAGAGGTTCTGCAGGAAGTTCGGGATCCTGAACGCCGCGTTGAACGCATCCGCGGCGTCGGAGGTGCCGAAATAGTGGGCGAAGACCCGATTGCGGACGAGACCGACGAGCCGGCTCAGGAGGATGCCGGCCGCCACCATGACCGCGGGTCGCGCGGCGCGGCGCTGGCCGGCGGTCAGGACTCGGGTGACGGTGGGAGGGGGAGCGCGGGCGGGAGTCGCGAGCAGGCGCTGGAGGAAGGCCGCCTCGTCCTGCAGCCCCTGCATCGTGCGGTTGAGGTCGTCCACTTCCGCCTCGAGCAGTTCGACGCGCTTGGCGAGCGCCGACGACGTCGGCGGCGTTTCCTGCGGACCTTCCAGCCGCCGCGCCAGCGCGCGCCCGATCGGCGAGTCCACCACGATCCCCAGGATCGGGATCAGGAGCGCGACGAGCAGGAAGAGCGCGATGACCGACATGGGTCGAGTCTACGCGGGTTCCGGCGGCCCTTCAAGGGCGGCCGCGATACCACGCTTCGATCGCCTCGGCGCAGCTCCTCGAGCAGCGCCGGGCCGTAGCGCGCGAGGAACGGTGCGACGGTGAGCACCCGTTCCTGCGGCTTGCCGCCCGGCGCCACCGCGGTCCGGGCCCGGGCCGAACTGTCCGAGCTCGGTCTCCTGCCGGCGCTTGAGGTGCTGCACCAGCTTCTTCTCCATGTCCTGGGTCCCGGCCAGCGCCTGTTGCCGGGCACCCTGGGTCGGCCGCGCCAGCGTCGGGTCGATCTCCGCGGCGGCGCGCTCGAGCGACCGTACTCCGCGTCGAGCGCGGCCGGAGCGCTCGAGCGCCGCGAGCGCCTCCGGCGGAAGCTGTGAGCGGACCAGCCGGGCCTCGAGCGCGCCCGGCGGGCGCGAGCAGCTCGTCGAGCGTCAACCCGAATTTCTCGAGCACCCGGTCCACCCGCGGCTCGACGATGATGCCCGACCAGCGCGGCAGCGGAAGCTGCCGCGGGACTCCGATGCGCGCGTAGACCGGCGGCGTGAGCGCCAGGTAGCGGAGCTCGCCGGGGCCGCCCAGGTAGGCCACGGTCGGGCAGCAGCGCGCTTTCCACCACCGGGCCGGAGCAGGACGTTGGGCGAGAGCCGCGTAGGGCGCGTCCGCCGCGATCCGCTCGAGGGCCGCGAGATCGAAGCGCTCCCGGCTCCGCCGGGTGACGAACCCGCCGCCGTCCCGCACCAGGCGGTCGCGGCCCTGCGGCGGCCTCCAGCATCACGAGCGCGGCGCCGTCGCCGACGGTGACGCCCGGAGTGCGGGCCGCCGTCGCCGTGCTCTTCCGCCCAGCGGTCGAGCGCGTCGTCGAGCTCGCTCCGCCTGTCGGAGCGCCGCGCACCAGGTGCGGCGCCGCGGCCCGCTTGGCGGCGGGATGCGTGCTGTCGAGGCAGAGCACGCCGAGCGGCGCCGAGCAGCTCGGCCATGGCGCCGGCAAAGCGCCCGCGACGGTGGCTCCGGCCGATAGTGCCGCTCGAGCCAGGCGAGGGTCGCGTCGCGGAACTCCGACGGCGGCAGGTCCGGCCGCGAGCGCCGCCAGCGCCGGCACGACGCCTCGCCCAGGGGCTGGCGGTACATCGGCGTGAGCGGCGCGTCGGCCGGGCGCGGCGGGAGCGCCGCCGTCGCCACCGACGCCGTCGGCCGCGATCCACGACGCGCTGGCTCGCCTCGGCGAAGTCGTGGTCGTCGCCGGCGAGCCAGAACACCGGGACGACCGGGCGCTCCCAACGCCGCTCGAGCACGCGTGCCAGCGCGGCGGCGACAGCGCCTTGTGGATGGTGTAGAGCGGGCCGGTGAAGAGCCCCGGCTGCTGGCCGGTGGTGACGGCCAGGGCGCCGGGCCGGAGCAGCCGCGCGCAGCGCCGCGTCGCGCGCCGGCGAAGGCACGAACGCCGTCGGCCAGGGCCGGGTCGAAGCCCGCCCGGGCGCGGCGCGGCGGCGCGAGCGGGTGCTCGAGCGGCGTCGGGACGAATCGCAGCGTCATGCCGCCTGTCCGATCAGGATGGTGCGAGGGGAGTCGGCGGTGAGCGGCGAGGCGTCGTAGTCGCCGAACCGGTGCTGGACGGTGACGCCGGCCGCCGCCAGCATGGCCGCGATCTCGTCCGGCTCGAACAGCCGGACGCGCTCGGTGAAGCGGCGGCCGTCCGGCGGCTCGATGGTCTTGCAGACGAACCGCCCGTCGGCCGAGACCGAGCGGGTCACGTCACCGCGGTGCCGTCGAGCCACAGCGCTCGCGCGGCACCAGCCGCGCGCGGACCGCGGCCGCGTTCAGGAAGTCGATCACGAACCACCCGCCGGGGCGCAGCGTCGCCACCATCTCCTCGAGCGCGTCGCGCGTGCTCCGCGTCGCGCTCGAAGTAGCCGAAGCTGGTGAACAGGTTCACCGTGAGATCCATGGAGCCGGGCCGGACCGGCAGCGCGCCGCATGTCGGCCCGCACCAGCGGCGCGCCGGTCACGTCCCGCGCGACGCGCAGGAGCGCTGGCGGAGAGATCGAGCCCGACGCAGCGGGCGCCCGCCGGCCTCGAACGCGCGCGCGTGCCGGCCCGCGCCGCAGGCGACGTCGAGCACCCGCCAGCCCGGCGCGAACGGCACGACCGCTCCAGGATGAGCGCCACCGCGCGTTCGGCCTCGGCCTCGTCCCGGTGCGGATAGAGCTGCAGGTATTCTTCGCCGAACCACTCCTCGAACCATTCGGTCATACGAGCTCGAGGTCGCGAGGCTCGAGCCCTTAGCCTCCCTTGTGATACGGCTCCCCGCGCAGGATCGTGCCGGCCCGGTAGAGCTGCTCCGCCACGACGACCCGCGCCAGCTCGTGCGGCAGCGTGAGCGGGCCCAGGCTCCAGCGGTCGGCCGGCCGGCGCGAGGAGCGTCCGGGGCGAGGCCGTGCGAGCCGCCGATGGCGAGCGCCACCGGCCGCGCCGCCGCGCACCAGCGGTCCAGCTCGGCGCGCCAGCTCCTCGCTGCTCCAGCCGCGTCCCTCCCGGGTCGAGCGCCACGAGGCGTGCTCCGCGCCGGCAGCCCGCGCGCCGAGCCGCGCGGCCTCCTCCTCCCGCTGCGCCGTCGAGCGGTCGGCGCCCGGCTGGCCTCTCGCACCTCGACCTCGCGCGAACGTCGAGTAGCGCGCCGAGCCGCGCGGCAGGTAGTCGTCGCAGGCCTCGCGGAAGCTCGGGCGCAGCTTGCCGACGGCCGAGGACGGTGAGCTCCGACCGGCGTACGCATGCTCCACCTAGGCGTACATCCCGCGCAGCCGGTGCACCGCCGCGACCCGCTCGATCGCCTGCATGTACGCGCCGATCCGCATGTTGACGCCGTGCGTGCCGCCATGGCCGCCACCTCGTCGAACGACTGCACCATGATCTGCTCGAGCCGCTGGTTCACCGTCTCCTCGTCCCAGAAGTAGCCGCCGCGGTCCTGCACCCACTCGAAGTAGCTGACCGTGACGCCGCCGGCGTTGGCCAGGATGTCGGGGATGACGAACACGCCCGTTCTCCTCCAGGATCTTGTCGGCGTTGGCGGTGGTGGGGCCGTTGGCGCCCTCGCAGATGATCCGCGCCTTGATGTCGCGCGGCATTGTGGCTGGTGATCACGTTCTCCAGCGCGGCCGGCACCAGCACGTCGCAGTCGAGCGTGAGCAGCTCCTCGTTGGTGATGTGCTCCGCCTCCTTGTACGTCGCCCAGGAAGCGGTGCTGCCGCACGTGCTGCTGCACGCTCCTTGATCTCGAGGCCCTTCGGGTTGTAGATGCCGCCGGACTTGTCGCTCACCGCGACGACGGTGAGGCCCAGCTCCTCCATCAGCTGCGCCGCGATCGAGCCGACGTTGCCGAAGCCCTGCACCGCCACGCGGGTGCCCTGCGACCGGCATCCCGAGCCGCTTGAGCGCCTCGCGGGTGACGATCATGCAGCCGCGGCCGGTCGCCTCGCGCCGGCCCGAGCGAGCCGCCCATCTCGATCGGCTTGCCGGTGACCACGGCGGTCACGGTGTGGCGCTTGTGCATGGAGTAGGTGTCCATGATCCACGCCATCATCCGCTCGTTGGTGTTCACGTCGGGCGCGGGGACGTCGGAGTCGGGTCCCAGGGTTTCGATGATGGCGGAGGTGTAGCGGCGGGTGATGCGCTCGAGCTCGGCGTTGGACAGCGTCGGCGGGTCGCAGACCACCCCGCCTTTGGCCCCGCCGAACGGGATGTTGACGACCGCGCACTTCCAGGTCATCCACGCGGCCAGCGCCTTCACCTCGTCGAGCGTCACGTTCAGGTCGAACCGGATGCCGCCCTTGGCCGGGCCGCGCGACGTGTTGTAGAGCACCCGGTAGCCGGTGTAGACCTCGACCTCGCCGTTGTCCCGCAGGAACGGGAATGGAGACGATGATCTGCTTCTCCGGGCGCCGCAGCACCTTGTAGAGCCCGGGATCGAGACTCAGCCGCTGGGCCGCGTAGTCGAAGCGTGACATCATCGCCTCGAACGGGTTTTCCTCGTTGAGGAAGCGGTCCTTGTCGGGGCGGATGAGGGCTGGAGGGAGGGTGGCGGTGCTCATAGAGGGTCCGGGATGCTCCGATAGTGGGTTACAGGCGTTCCACCGGGGTGACGACGGCATCCAGCGCGGCGGCGATCCGCTCGCCGCCCTCCTCCCACGCCAGGTCGAGCACCGCCACCAGCGGCTCGGGCACGGTGGCCGGCCAGCGGTCGCGCAGCTTGACGGCGTCCTTCTGGGTGATCACCACGTGGTCGGCGCGCCGCGCGGCGTGGGCCAGCCAGGCGACGTCCTCGTCGCGGTAGTCGTGATGGTCCTTCCACGTGGCCACCTGCACCGCGGCGCCGGTGGCCTTGGTCTGCGCCACGAAGGCGTCGGGATCGGCGATGCCGGAGGCGGCCACCACCCGCTTGCCCGCGAGCTGCTCCGCGGGGAGGCGGGTGCCGACACCAGCCCCTCGAGCGTGCCGGAGGCCGAGGTGGGCGACCGCGACCGGGCCGTCGATCCGGCCCGCCAGCTCGGCGCCAGCGTCCGGGCGGCCTCCGCGGTGGCCCGCTTCCGGGTCACGATCAGGGCGTCGGCCCGGTCGAGCGCGTCCCAGCCCTCGCGCCACGGTCCGGCCGGCAGCGGCCAGCGCACCGCGCGGGTCGTCTCGGCGCTCATGACCAGCGAGGTTGAGGTCGCGGCGCACGTCGAGCCGCTGGTAGGCGTCGTCCAGCACCAGCACCTCCGCGCCGTGGGCCAGCGCGCGCTCGGCGCCCGCCGCCCGGTCGGGATCGGCCACGACCACCGCCTCGGGCACCGAATGCTGATGCACCAGCGTCTCGTCGCCGCCGTAGCCGCGGAGGAGGATGCCCGGGCGAAGACCGCGCGCCACGTAGTGCCGGGCGATCCAGATGGCGATGGGGGTCTTGCCGGAGCCGCCCACGGTGAGATTGCCGACCGCCACGCTCGGCAGCGGAAGGTCGTGCACCGGGAACCAGCCCCGCCGGTAGGCCGTCCGCCGGGCGCCCATGGCGACGCGCCAGAGCCCGGACACGGGCAGCAGCGCCAGGCGGGCGAGCCGCGCGTCCGCCCGCCGGCTGGTCCACAGCCAGCGCATGACCCGATGCGTGTCGCCCCGCCGGCTCATCGGCCGCTCCCCGCGATCTCGCGCAGTCGCTCCTCCGCGTCCGCCAGTCCCCGGGCGAGCCCCGCGTCGCCGGCGGCCACCTCGAACGGGCGCCCGTACACGATCCGCACGCGCGCCGCCGGCTTCGGGATCATGAACCGGTCCCAGGAATTTAACCGCCAGGCCCGCTCCGCCTCGGCGTGGAGCGGCACGACGATGCCCCCGCCGCGCTGCGCCGCCGCCACCACCCCGGGCTTGAGCTCCCGGCGGGGCCCCGCGGGCCGTCGGGCGTGAAGGCGACCGCGTACCCGCGACCGGAGCTCCCGGACCGCGCCGAGGAGCGCCCGCGCGGCGCCCCGGGTGCTCGAGCCCCGCACGGCCCGGTACCCCAGCGAGGCGGCGAAGTCCGCCAGGTACTGCCCGTCGCGCGCTTCGCTGACCACGATGGCGATGGCCTGACGCCGGTGATGCCACAGGAGCGGCAGCAGCGCCTCGTGCCACAGCAGGAAGACGTGGGGTCGCCGGGCCTCGTACAACGGCCGCCAGCGGTCCTCGTGCACGGTGGTGATGCGCCAGGTCGTGGCGAGCGCCCGGACGGCCGGCCCCGCGAGCGCCCGCGCCGCGGCCGGCGGGACCCGGAGCCTCACGCGCCCAGCAGTTCGTCGGCCAGCGCCACGACCCGGGTGGTGGCGCCGGGCTCGCCCAGTCGCTCGCCGCACCAGCGCAAGTCCCTCGCGCTGCGCCACGGTGCGCGGGGTCGCGCGGGTCGAGCAGCGGCCGGAGCGCCTCGGCCAGCGGGCCCGCCTCCGCGCGGTCCTGCAGCATCTCGGGCACGACCTCCCGCTCGGCGACGAGGTTGACGAGGCTCACCCACTGCACCGTCCGGAGCCGCTGGAACATGTGCCAGGTCAGCGGATGCACCTTGTACGCGACCACCATCGGCACGTCGGCGAGCGCGGCCTCGAGCGTGGTGGTGCCCGACTTGGCGAGGGCCGCGTCCGCCGCCGCGAAGACCGGGATGGGATCGCCGCGGAGGATCTCGAGCGGGCCGGGATCGGGATAGTCGCCGTCGGGCGTTCCCGCCACCAGCACCCGATCGCAGCGCCGCTCGCGCAGGAGCTGGAGCGCGGCGTCCCGAAACGGCCGCCAGAGCCGGCGGATCTCCTGCGTGCCGGCTCCCGGGAAAGAGCCCGAGCACCCGCGCGTCCGGCCGCGATGCCGACCTGCTCCCGCGCGGCGGCGCGGCTGGGCCAGGCCCCGCGGTCCACCAGCGGGTGGCCCACGTAGTCGCTCCGCAGCCCCAGCCCACCGAAGAAGCGCTGCTCGAACGGCAGCACGACGGCCAGCCGGTCCACCGCCGACGCGAACCGGCGCGCCCGGCCCGGCCGCCACGCCCAGAGCTGCGGCGCAATGTAGTAAAGGACCTTGATGCCCGCCTGCCGGGCCGCCTCGGCCACCCGCACGTGAAAGCCGGGGTAGTCGATCACGATCGACGAGATCGTAGCGGCCGGCGCGGAAGTCGGCGCGCAGGGCACGAAGCAGGCGCACGTGCGCGCGCAAGCTTGGTGACGATCTCGACCACGCCGAAGGCGGCAAGCCCTTCCATGGGGTAGCGGATCGTCGCGCCCGCCGCCGCCATCAGCGGGCCGCCCAGCGCCTCGATGACCGAATCGGGGTGTCGCGCGCGAAGCGCGCGAACCACGCCGGCGCCGTGAAGGTCGCCCGAGGGCTCGCCGGCGGAGATGAAGATGCGGGGCGGCGGGCCGCGCGATCATCCAGCCGCGGAAACGGCGAGCGGCGAGGTCCGGACGGCCTCGGCCACCCGCAGCGCCAGCGCGAGCGCCGCCCGTCCCTCCTCGCCGCTCACGACCGGCTCCCGCTGGCCACGCACCGCGTGGACGAAGCTCCGGAGCTCCAGCTGGAGCGCATCGGCCTCCGGCGCCTCCAGCACGATGCGCTCCACCACGTCGGTCAGCGCCTTCCCCGTGCCCGGCTGCCAGTCACCGCGGACGCGCATGAACTCCCCGGCGCCGCTCGCGAGGTCCAGCGAGAAGTAGCCGTTCGGCTGGAAGAGCCGGAGCCGGCGCACGCGCTCGCGCGACACCCGGCTGGCCGTGGCCAGCGCCACCGCCCCGTTGGCGAACTCGACCCGCGCGTTGGCGAGGTCGAGGTGCGCGCTGAGGAGCGGCAGTCCGGACGCCCGCACCTCGAGGGCCTCCGCGCCGCCGGTGAGGTGCAGCACGAGATCCAGGTCGTGGATCATGAGATCGAGCACCACGGCCACGTCGGTGCCGCGCGGCTGGAACGGGCGCCAGCCGCTGGCTCTCGATGTACCGCGGGCCCTCGCAGGTACGGCTCGGCCGCGCGGATGGCGCGATTGTACCGTTCGATGTGCCCCACCTGGAGCTGCAGCCCGCCCCGCGCCGCCGCGGCGATGAGCGCGTCCGCCTCGGCCACCGTGGCGGCGAGCGGCTTCTCCATCAGCACCGGGACCCCCCGCGCGAGCGCGGCGAGTCCGACCTCCGCGTGCGCCGGCGTGGGCACCGCGACCGTCACCGCCTCGACCGCGCCGAGCAGCTCGTCGAGATCGGCGCAGGCGGTGGTGCCGAGCTCGCGGGCGACCTGGCGGCGCGCGCTCGGCGTCGGTGTCGTAGATGCCGCCAGCCGGGCGTCGGCGAGCCCGGCCAGGTGCCGCGCATGGTGCCGGCCGAGCGCGCCGACGCCGATCACCCCGACGGGCAGGCGGGCGCTCACGCGGGCACCCCGCGCTCGGACGATTCCACGAACGCGAGGAACCGCTCCACCTCGGGCGACACCGGGAGATCGCTCCGGGCGCGCTCGAGCGCCTGCGACAGGTTGAGCTCCGAATTGAAGAACAGCCGGTAGGCGCGCTTGAGCGCCGCGATCGTGTCGCCCGAGAAGCCCGCCCGCTGGAGGCCGATCGAGTTGAGCCCATAGAGCTCCATCGGGTTCCCCACTGCCTTGACGTAGGGCGGGATGTCCTGGTTCACCCTCGACCCGCCGCCGACGAACGCATGGGTGCCGATGGTGACGAACTGGTGCACCGCATTGAGTCCGCTCAGGACCGCGCGGTCGTGGATGGTCACGTGGCCGGCGCACTGGGTGCCGTTGGCGATCGTCACCTCGTCGCCCACGTGGCAGTCGTGCGCCAGGTGCACGTAGGTCATGATGAAGCAGCGCCGGCCGACCACCGTGCGGTAGCTCTGCGAGGTGGCCCGGTTGATGGTGGTGTATTCCCGGATGATGGTGCCCGCGCCGATCTCCACCCAGGTCTCCTCGCCCTTGAACTTGAGGTCCTGGGGATCGCCGCCGAGAATCGATGCCGTCGCCGACGGTCACGTCCTCGGCCAGCACCACGTTGCGCACCAGCCGCGCGCGCGGCCCCAGCCGGCAGCGGTCACCCACGGTGACCGCGGGCCCCACCATCACCCACGGGCCGATCTCCACGTCCGCCCCGATTCGCGCCGACGGGTCGACGAGCGCGGTCGGGTGGACGGCGCGTGGTCACCGGTCCACCACCCGCGCCATCATCTCGGCCTCGGCCACGACGTTGCCGTCCACGTAGGCCACCCCTTTCATCCGGCAGGTGCGCCCGCGGTTCTGCAGCATCTCCAGCTCGCAGCGAAGCTGGTCGCCCGGGAGCACGGGCCGGCGGAACTTCACGTTGTCGAGCGACATGAAGTACACCACCTTCTGGTCGGGGTCTTCGATCGTACCGAGCAGCAGCATCCCGCCGACCTGGGCCATGGCCTCGATGATGAGCACGCCGGGCATGATGGGGTGGCCGGGAAAGTGGCCCTGGAAGAACGGCTCGTTGATGGTGACGTTCTTGATCCCGACGATCCGCTTCGTCCCCTCCACCTCGAGGATGCGGTCCACCAGCAGGAACGGGTACCGGTGGGGGATCACGTCGAGGATCCGGCCGATGTCCATCGCCACGCCTCCGTCGCGCTGCGCCGTCCGGGTGAGCCAGCGGGCCAGCGCGATGTTGCCCTGATGGCTCGGCTTGGTTGCGATCACGTGCGCTTCGATCCGGCCGCCGACCAGCGCCAGGTCGCCCAGAATGTCGGCCGACTTGTGGCGAACGAACTCGTCCGGCCAGCGGAGGCTGGCATCGCCCACAAGTCCGTCGTCGGAGAGCACCAGGGTGGAGTCGAGCCCCGCGCCCAGCGCCAGCCCGCGCGCGCGGAGCGCCTCCGCCTCGTGCAGGAACCCGAACGTGCGGGCGCCCGCCAGCTCCCGCGCGAACTCGGCCGGGGTGATCTCGTAGGCGCCGCTCTGCCGGCCGATCAGCGGGTGCGACCACTCGATCGTGGTGGTGAGCCGGAGCGATCGGGCCGGCGCCACCACGTAGCTCGGCGTCTCCTTCCGCGAGCTGGAACGGCGCGGTGACGCGGTAGACCGACCGGCTCGCCCGGCGATCTCCGCTGATGCCGGCCGCACTGAGCGCCGCCAGGAATGGCGCGAACGACCCGTCGCCGATCGGCGGCTCGGGGCCGTCGAGCTCGATGGTGAGATCGTCCAAGCCGAGCGCGGCCGCGGCCGCCAGCAGGTGCTCGACCGTCTGCACCGTCGCGCTGCCCTCGCCCAGCGCGGTCCGCCGATCGGTGCTCTGCACTTCGGTGATGCGTGCCGGGATGCGCGGGGCGCCCGGCAGATCCACCCGCTGGAAGACGATCCCCTGCGCCCGCCGGCGCCTCGAGGCAGCGGACGGTGGCCTGACGTCCGGTATGCAGACCCGTGCCGCGCACCACGGCGACCCCCGCGAGCGTCCGTCTAGGCATCGGCGACTCTCCCTCCCCGCGACTCGCTCCAGGTCCGCGATGATCGGCGCCAACCGATAGAGTGCCGCCTGTGCCCGGAGGAACTGGCGGTGCGGCCGTGCGGGGTGGCCGCTGAACGAGGCGCCCGCCGGGATGTCCCCGAACACCGCGCTCTTGGCCGCGATCCGCGCTCCGTCATCGATCAGGAGGTGGTCCGTGACGCCCACGTGGCCCGCCAGGATGACGTCGTTCCCGATGTGGGTGCTGCCCGCGATCCCGACGCCGGCCATCAGCAGGCAGCGCTCGCCGATCCGGACATTGTGCCCCACGTGCACCAGGTTGTCGAGCTTGGTGCCGCGCCCGATGACGGTGTCGTCCACGCTCCCGCGGTCGACGCAGGAGTTGGAACCGATCTCCACCTCGTCCGCCACGATGCAGCCGCCCACGTGGGGAATCCGGTCGTGACCCGCGGGACCCCGCCGGTACCCGAAGCCCGGGCCGCCGATGACCGCACCGGCCTTGATCACCACTCGGCTGCCGATCCGCGTCTCGGCGTAGCACACGGCACGGGGGCCGATCACGGTGTCCTCGCCGATGGACACCCCGTCGCCGAGCGACACGCCTTGCGCCAGCCGGGACCGCGCCCCCAGCCGGACGTCCCGCCCCAGCACCACGAACGGGCCGACGCTGACGTCGGAACCGAGCACGCATCCGGGGCCAAGGCGCGCGGCGGGATCCACGCCGGCCGGGACGGTGGCTGGGGGAAAGAGGGAGGCCATCACGCGCACCAGCGCCGCATACGGGTCCGGGACCACGATGCGCGCGCGCCGGCCCTCGGGTGCCACGGCCAGTGCGTCCGGTACCAGCACGGCGCCGGCCCGGGAGCTCCGGAGCGCCTCGGCGTAGCGCGCCGAGACGGCCAGCGAGAGCGCCTCGGGGCCCGCCCGGTCGAGCGGGCGCACGGCGCTGACCGTCACGGTCCCATCGCCAAGCAGGCGGCCACCGACGAGATCGGCGACCGCCTGCGCGGTGAGACCTGCCGCGGCCACGTGGCTAGCTGCCCGACTTGAGCTGCTGGATGACCTTCTGGGTGAGGTCCAGCGACTTGTCCGCCGTGACGATCCCGCTGTTGGGCGCACTCACGTCGAAGATGACCGAATAGTTGCCCGAGGCCCGCATGCCTTCGATGACGCTGTTGACCTTGGACTGGATCGGGTCGAGCAGTTCCCGCTCGCGACCCGTCGCGCGCTGCTGCAGCTCCTGCGTCCGCTGCTCCAGCTTCTGCTGCTGGCCCTGAAGGTCCTTCCGCTTGGCCGCTCGCTGCGTCGGGCTGAGCATGACCGACTGCTGTTCGAAGTCGGAGGCCGCGGAGTCAAGGCTGGCCTGCAGCTTCTGAACTTCTCCCCGGTAGCTCGCGAGCTCCTTCGTGAAGGTGGACTCGGCCTGCGCATAGCCCGGCGTCGCCTTGAGGATCGCCTGGGTGTTGACGTAGGCGATCTTCGTCCCGCCCCCCTGCTGTGCCGCGAGCGGTGCGGCGGCACAGACGAGGGTGAGCAGGACGGCCCAGGTTGTCGCGACGGACAGCTTCATGCGTTGCTCCCGATGAAAGGTGCGGTCGTAGTGCTAGAAGAAATTGCCCAGCTTGAAGTGGAGCTGCCACCCGGGCGCGGGGAGACCCTGCCCATTCACCTTGTCGAAGCCGTAGCCCAGGTCCACGCCGATCGGTCCCAGCGGCGAGATGACCGCTGCGCCGACGCCCGCGCCCCGGAAGAGCCGGGTCGGATCCCACTGGCGCGCGCTGCGGTAGACGTTGCCCGCGTCGAAGAACGCGCTCACGTAGAGCGACTGGCTGATACGCGCGCCGCCTTCGACCGTGAACGCCGCGTACGACTTCCCGAAGGCGTCCGGGCTGGCCTGGTTGCCGCTGGCCGAGGGGTCGAACCCGTTGGGCGTGATCGAGAACTCGTCGTAGCCGCGGAGCGGGATGCCGTACTGCACGCCGCCGAGCGAGTAGAGCTCGGTGAAGAACGGCCCCGCGTCTCCGAAGATGAATCCCGACTTGGCCGTGAGCCCTAGCACGAACTGTACCCCGGCGCCGAGCTGCCCTCCGCCCCCCATGGTGCCCAGCGGGGCGTACCACCGGCCCTCGAGGTCCACCTTCCGGTAGTTTCCCGTGCCGCCGAGGAAGCCGCCGTTGAGCTCGCCGCTCACGTTGGTGAGCGAGCCGCCCACCGCGAACGGGAGCCCGACGCGGGTATCCCGCAGGATGCTGGTTCCGAGCGAGGAGCGGCTGCAGGCGCTGCAACTGAACCGGGCGCGCAGATCGGCCGAGCCCTCCGTGTAGCGCACCCGCTGGTACGAGTAGGAGGTGAAGAACCGGGTATAGCGTGAGCCGAGGAAGGGGAAGCCGAGCTGGAGGCTGCCGCCCGTCTGCTTGCGGCGGCCGAGATCGCCGATGGTGTACCGCGCGCGCGAGTCGAACAGCGAGACGGTGCCGGAGATCCGGCTCTCCCGGATGGCCGGATCGGTGTAGCTCAGCGTGAAGTCGTTGATGTTCTTGCCGAACTGCCACTGCAGCTTGCCGCGCTTGCCCTTGCCGAAGAGGTTGGGCTCCTCCAGTCCCAGGAACCCGCCGACGCCGGTGCCCTGCCCGAGCGAGGCACCGAAGTTGACGTTTCCCGTGCGCCGCTCCTCGACCCGGAACGTCACGTCCACGTCCACGCCGTTGGCCGCGGGCTTCACGTCGGGGCTCGGCAGCGGCTGCTGAAAGAAGCCGAGGTTGGCGACGTTCTGGTACGACCGGATCAGCCGCTCGCGGCTGAACAGGTCGCCCGGGAGCATGACGATCGCCTCGCGGATGACCCGCTCGTGGGTCACGTCGTTGCCGACGATCTCGATCTTGTTGATCGTGGCCGGCGAGCCCTCGCGGATGGTCCAGCGCAGGTCCACGACCGGCTTGCCGTCGCGCCCGGTGCGCCGGGCTTCGCCGGGCTCGACCTGGGCGTAGATGTAGCCGTTGTTGGCGTAGAGGTCCTGCAGCTTGGACGTGGCGGCCTCCCAATCAGCCCGGCTGAACGGCCGCGGCCCGCCCTGCGGCGCGCCGGTGGGGCCGACCGGCCCGAAGGGGTAGAGCGTCTGCAGCTCCTCGCTGGAGAAGCGCCGGTTGCCGTCGATCGTGAAGGTGCCGACCTGATACTGCTGTCCCTCCTCCACTTTGAGCCGGAGGCTCGCCTTGCCCCCGCTCGAGTCGGCCACGAGCGAGTCGTGCGTCACCTGGAAGTCCACATAGCCCTGGTCGGCGTACCAGCCCGGCAGGCGCTCGCGGACGTCCTGGTCCACCTTGCGCTCGTCGTACTCGCCCTTCTGGAACCACCAGAACCCCTCGGGCCGGGTGTCCATGTGCTTGACGACCTGCTTGTCCGAGAAGCGCTTGTTGCCCTCGATGACGACCTGGCTGATCGCGACCCGCTGGCCCTCGTCCACGTCGAAGACGATGCGCTCCCGACCGGGGCCCTGGGGCAGCTCGAGTGTCTTCACCTGGGCGGAGTAGTAGCCGTTGTGGGTGTAGAGCGAATCGATGGCGGCGCGGGACTGCTCGACGGCGTTCCGGTCGAGCGGCCGGCCGTTCACGAGCTTGACCCTGCCCTTGACCTCGCCCTCGGAGAGCTTGGTGACGCCGCGCACGGCCCATTTCTCGAGCAGCGGGCGCTCCTTCACCTTGATGGTGAGCAGGAGTCCGCCGCCGTGCGGCTGCTGCTCGACGAGGACGTCGTCGAACTGCCCGGTCCGGAAAAGGGCCGTGATGGCGCGTTGGATGTCGCGATAGTTGACCGGCTGCTTGGCCACGAGGCCGGACGTGCCGACGATCTGGGACGCGGTGAGCCGCGCGCTGCCGTGGACCGCGATGCTGTCGATCAGCGGCGGCTGGACGTCCTGCGCGGAAAGCGCCGCCGGAGCCCCCAGGAAGAGGGCCACGGCGGCGCTGAGGAGAAGGAGACGCTGCATCCGCACTCGACGGGAGGCGGGGTGGCCCTACGCCTGGGTGCCCGTCAGCGCCCGGAAAACCAGCCGCTCACCGTCGGGCGCGACATCCACCTCGATCTCGTCGCCGCGTCCGAACTCGCCCATCAGGATCTTCTCGCTGAGCGGGTCCTCGATGTAGCGCTGGATCGACCGCTTGAGCGGCCGGGCGCCATAGCTCTGGTCGTAGCCGTGCTCGACCAGGAACTCCACGGCGGCCGGGGTGAGCCTCACTTCGTCGCCCAGGCGGCGCTGGACCTCGCGCAGGAGGATCGTGACGATCTGCGCGATGTGCTGCTTGTCGAGCGGGTGGAACACGATGACGTCGTCGAGCCGGTTGAGGAACTCGGGGTTGAACACCTTGTTCATCTCGTCCTTGACCGTCTCCTGCATCTTCTCGAAGCCGCCCTTCGCATCCCCACCGTGGAAGCCCAGCGTCTTGCCGGACATGATGTCCCGGGCGCCGACGTTCGAGGTCATGATCACGACCGTGTTCTTGAAGTCGATCACCCGGCCGTAGTTGTCGGTGAGATGACCCTCGTCGAGCACCTGGAGCAGGATGTTGAAGACGTCCGGGTGCGCCTTCTCGATCTCGTCCAGAAGGACGACCGAGTAGGGCTTCCGGCGCACAGCCTTGGTCAGGGTGCCGGAGTCTTCGTAGCCCACGTAGCCCGGCGGCGCGCCGATGAGGCGCGAGACCGAAAACTTCTCCATGTACTCCGACATATCCACCCGGATGAGCGCGGAGGCGTCGGCGAAAAGGAACCTGGCCAGGGCGCGGGCGAGCTCGGTCTTCCCCACGCCCGTCGGGCCGGAAAAGATGAACGAGCCGATCGGCCGGTTCGGGTCCTTGAGCCCCGCGCGCGAGCGGCGGATGGCCCGGGATACCGCCTTGATGGCTTCGTCCTGGCCCACCACCGACGCGTGGATCTCGTCTTCCATGCGCATCAGGCGCGCGGTCTCGGCCTCCTGCAGCCGGGTGACCGGGATGCCGGTCCACCGCGAGACGATGAAGGCGATGGCCTCCTCGTCGATCACCGGACGCCGCGTCTGGCGCTCCTTCTCCCACTCCTCGTTCTTCAGCCGGATCTGGTTCTGGAGATCGCGCTCCTGATCGCGGAGCGAGGCCGCGCGCTCGAAGTTCTGGTCGCGAACGGCGTCCTCCTTCTGGAGGTTCACCTTTTCCAGGGCGGCCTTGAGCTCGGCCACCTCGGCCGGCGGGACCTGCGATGCCAGACGCGCGCGGGCGCCGGCCTCGTCGATCACGTCGATGGCCTTGTCCGGCAGGAAGCGGTCCGTGATGTAGCGCTCGGACAGCTCGGCCGCGGCGGTGAGGGTGGGATCCGGGAGGCTGATCCGGTGGTGATCCTCGTACTTCTTCCGGAGACCCTTGAGGATCTCCACGGTCTCTTCGACGGTGGGCGGTTCCACGACCACGGTCTGGAAGCGCCGCTCGAGCGCGCCGTCCTTCTCGATGTACTTCCGGTACTCGTTGAGCGTGGACGCGCCGACGCACTGCAGCTCCCCGCGCGCGAGCGCGGGCTTGAGCATGTTGGAGGCGTCGATGGCGCCTTCGGCCGCGCCGGCGCCGACCAGCGTGTGCAGCTCATCGATGAAGAGGATGATCTGCTTGTTCTGGGCGATCTCGTTCATCACCGCCTTGAGCCGCTCCTCGAACTGGCCCCGGTACTTGGTGCCGGCGATGACCGCGGCCATGTCGAGCGAGAGCACCCGGTGATCCCGGAGCACGTCGGGGCAGAGCCCGCTCGAGATCAGCAGCGCGAGCCCTTCGACGATGGCGGTCTTGCCGACGCCCGGCTCGCCGATGAGCACGGGATTGTTCTTCTTCCGGCGCGCCAGGATCTCCATGACGCGCTCGATCTCCTTGGCCCGGCCGATCGTGGGATCGAGCTGGCCTTCGGCGGCGAGTTGCGTGAGGTCGCGGCAGAAGTGGTCGAGCGCGGGTGTCTTGGATTTCTTTTCCGACTTGGGCGCGGAGCTCGGCTGCGCCGGCGGCTGCCGCCGGCGGACGCCTGGGGCATGTCGCTCCCCAGCAGCCGCAGCGTTTCGGCGCGGCTCTGCTCGAGGTTCACGCCCGCGTCGGTCAGGACCTGGGCGGCGATGCCCTTCTCCTCGCGCAGCAGCCCGAGCAGCAGGTGCTCGGTGCCGACATAGGAGTGGTTGAGCTCCCGGGCCTCGGTCATGGCCAGCTCGAGCACCTTCTTGGCACGCGACGTATACGGCAGGTCGGGGCCGGCAGCCGCGGCCGCTTTCCCCTTCTTGACGGTCTCCTCGATCTTCTGCTGGATGTCCTCGAGGTCGACGTTCAGGTTGGTGAGCACCGCCGCCGCCACTCCCTCGCCCTCGCGGATGAGGCCGAGCAGAATGTGTTCCGTGCCGACGTACTCGTGGTGAAGACGGGCCGCCTCTTCGCGGGCCATCTGCAGGACCTTCCGGACACGATCAGTGAAGTTGTAGCCGTTCATCGCGGTACCCTACGTTGCTCCGAAGGCCGTCGTCGCGGCTCATCCACGGCGTCCCACTTCGGATTCCAACACTTTTCGCACGAAGCGTGCCCGGCGCAGCGGCAACTCGGCATCGTCCGGCGTGATGCCCTCCGCCACCGCCAGATGGGCGGGCTGTGCGTAGATCAGCAGCTTGTTGAGCGTGTACATCGCGACATCGGGAATGAGACCCACGCCGACGCCGAGCCGCACACCGCTCAGCAGATTCATCGCCTCGTCGAACGAGAGTGACCGCGCATAGCGGAGCAGCCCGTACGCGCGCCAGACCTTGTCCTCGAGGACGGTGGGCGCATCGCGCACCAGCACCTGGCGCGCCTGCTCCTCGTAGTCC
>CAWHQC010000031.1:0-605884 GCA_963831425.1 uncultured Gemmatimonadales bacterium
ATCTGTCCACTCGGGCTCATCAGTCGGCCGGTTGTCGGTCGTCGGCCGGTTGTCGGTCGGTTGATTGTCCCGCTCGTGGGCGCTGTCGGTTCCGTGGTCGATCGACAGCCGGCGATAGCGGCAAACGTGAGGCACGCTATGAGCTGAAACGGGTTGGTGTTGTGGTACATGCCGCACCTCGGGGTACAAGACGGACGCTCGTTGGTTCTCGGGGTGTCTAGGCTACACCCTGAAAAGGCGCGGCCCCGTCATGGAACCCGACATCGGTGCGTCGCTGACCATGGGCGGTCGGCCCGAGGGTCCGGCCGGGGTTTGCGGTAGTCTGCGGCGGAGGCGATCTTGGAATCGCATGGCCTCTCCCGAGCAGATCACCGATCTCCTCCTGCAGCTCGTGGCGGCGACCCCGATGTCACCGAACGACTGTACTCGGCGGTCTACGAGCAGCTGCGACAGATCGCGCATCGGCACCTCCGCGCGAGCCGGCGGGCCATACCCTCCAGACGACCGGCCTGGTCCACGAGACCTACATCAGACTGGTGGATCTCTCCCGCATCGACTGGCAGGGCCGAAGTCACTTCTTTCGAGTCGCGTCCGGCGCCATGCGTCGGATCCTGGTGGATTACGCGCGACGGCATCGATCCCTCCGACGGGGAGGCGGCATTCCTCCCACGTTTCTCGACGACGATGTGCCCGCGCCCGAGCGCGGAGAGCTGGTCCTCGCCTTGGACGAGGCCCTGGAGCGGCTGTCAACCGTGAGCGCGCGGCTGAGCCAGGTCGTCGAGTGCCGCTTTTTCGGTGGGTTGACCGAGGAGGAAACCGCCGAGGCGCTTGGGCGTCACGACCCGAACGGTGCAGCGCGATTGGGTAAAGGCGCGGGGCTGGCTGTATCTCGAGCTCCGCGGTTGAGAGCGGTCGGGTAGCGGAGGCGTCGTGACGGACCATCGCTCACCAGAGCGCTGGGCGGCGATCGAGCAGGTGGTCGATCAGGCGCTCGACGTGCCCGTGGACCAGCGGCCGTCGCTGATCGAACGGCTGTGCGCGGGTGAGCCGCGTGCTCGAGGCCGAGGTCGAGCGGCTCCTCCGGGCCATCGACGAGGTCGGATCGCTTCCTGGGAGACCCGACCTCACCGTCCGCCGCGCGGCTGGTCGAATTGGGAACCCGAATCCGAGCCACTGGCACCCGGGACCACGCTCGGCGCCTACGAGTTGGCCGGCCGGCTCGGGCCGCGGAGCGACGGCCACAGTATACTCTGGCGCGCGACCCGAAGCATCACCGTTCGGTTGCGATCAAGGTGCTGCATCCCGAGTTGAGTGCTGCCCTCGGGATGGAGCGCTTCCTCCGCGAGATCGAGATCGCCGCCACCCTGCATCACCCTCATATCCTCCCGCTCTTCGATTCCGGCATCGCCGACGGTCTGCTGTACTACGTGATGCCGCACGTCGAAGGCGAGTCGCTGCGGCAGCGCGCTGGCTCAGGGCGACCAGCGTATCGGTTCAGGAGGCGATCCGCATCGCACAGGAAATCGCCGGCGCCCTCGATCATGCGCACCGGCGGGGTGTAGTACACCGGGACATCAAGCCGGAGAACATCCTGCTGCAGGATGGCCAGGCGATCGTCGCCGACTTCGGCATCGCCCGCGCCATCAACGCAGCGGGCTCGGATCGCCTGAGCGCGAGTGGGCCGGGGTACCGGCACGCCGGCCTACATGAGTCCGGAGCAGGCCTCGGACGCCGCGGCGATGGACGGGCGGACGGACATCTATGCGCTTGGGTGCGTCCTGTACGAGATGCTTGCCGGCCGGCCGCCGTTCACCGGCGACTCGGTGGACCAGGTTCTGGCTGGCCACGTCCATGAGCCCGTGCCGTCGCTCCGCTTGTCGCGGCAGACGGTCTCGCCGGCGCTCGAGCAGGTGATTCAGCGGGCGCTGGCCAAGGCGCCCGACGACCGCTATCCGACCGCGCAGGCGTTCGCCGAGGCGTTGCCAGGGAGTCTGGGCGGCACACCGGCCCAGCACGGCGGCGGTGGGTGGCGGTAGGAGTCGGCATGGCGCTCGCCTGCTCGTGGGCGGTGCGCTCTGGCTGGGCCACGAGCGATCGTCTCCCTACCGCGCCCGCGAACACGAGCGTTGCGCCCGATCAATCGTCTGGCCGTGCTCCCTTTCGAGAATCTGGGTGACTCGGCCGACGCCCAGTTCGCCGAGGGGATCACCGACGCCGTCCGCGACAAGCTCGCAGCGCTGGAAGGGCCTCGACGTCATCGCGCCTGGCAGCTCCGACCGGTACCGCCACAGCTCGAAGGGGCCCGGGCAGATCGGGCGCGAGCTCGGGGCGAACTATCTGCTCACCGGGACGGTCGACTGGGCGAAGACGCTGGGCATCCGAATCGCGTTCTGATTCGCTCCCGATTGATGGATGCGGCGACCGGGGCCGAGAGGTGGGCCCAGCCATTCGAGGCCGAAGTGAAGGACGTTTTCCGGGCGCAGTCCGATGTGGCGGCGCGTGTGGCGGAAGTCCTCGGCGTATCGCTCCGCGCGAGCGTGCGGGAGCGGCTGGCCGAGACGCCCACCCGGAACCTCGCGGCCTACGGCCTCTACCTCCAGGCCCGGACCTTCTGGAATCAGCGCACCCCGAGCGCACTTCGGAACGCCGCGCGCTATTTCGAGTTGGCGATCCGGCAAGACTCCGCGTACGCCGAGGCCTACTCCGGGCTGGCGGCGACGTATGAGCTGTTCCCCGACTACGAGGTCGCCCCTGTGAGTGAGGCGATTCCCAAGGCGAAGGCGGCGGCCCTGCGGGCCCTCTCGATCGACAGCACGCTCGGCCAACCGTACATCGTGCTGGCGGACCAGCAGGCATATCACGAGTGGGACTGGGAAGGCGCCGATGAGCAGTACCGGCGCGCGATCACGCTCAATCCCAGCGACGCGACGGCGCATCATTGGTACGCCGCCTATCTCAGCACGTGGCCGGGGCGGCTGAACGAAGCGCTGACCGAGATCGAGCGAGCCAATGCCCTCGACCCGCTCTCGCGCATCATCAGCACCGACCACGGCAGGATTCTCTACGTCAGCCGGCGATACGACGCGGCTATCGCGCAACTCCGCCGGACGCTCGACCTGGATCCGGACTTCGCGACCGCCCACGACTGGCTGGCGACTGGCCTATCTGGCCAAGGGTGAGGACACGCTCCGGGGTGACCGAGAGCGGAAGCGGCCGTGCGCCTGACCGGATCGGCAGGCGTATCTGGGCGACCTGGCGTATGTCTATGCGGTCTCGGGCCAGCGTGCCCGCGCGCTTGGGTCCTGCGGGAGCTCACGGAGGATGCCCGCGGCCAGACATCGCTCCCCAAGAGCTGGCCGTGGCCTACACCGGACTGGGTGACCGGGACCAGGCGTTTGCATGGCTGCAGCGTGCCGCCGATGCGCACTCGACCGTGGTTGCGACACTGCAGGTCGACCCGATCTTCGACCCGCTGCGATCCGATCCGCGGTTCGCACAATTACTCGAGCGCGCGAATCTGTCGCCGATCCTGCCTTGACGATGGATACGTGACCCGCCGCGGAGAGGCGGCCGGAGCGAGTCCTACTGGAGCGCGCCGCACAGACGCTGGACCGCGCCCTCAAAGTCATCGACGAAGTCCCATCGTCCGGACAGAACCTCGAGATTGCCGTCGGGCGTGAACCGGACCTCACCCTTGTTGAGGAAGACGAGCTGGTGGGGAGGCTGGTCCGTGGCCGCCTTGGAGTCGGTTCCGCGAACGGTCTCGGTGATGGTGCCGTCGTCGGCGGGGACGGCGTAGACGAAACTGTCGAAGAAGTTGGACTCTCCGCTCGCAGTCTTGCCGGAGCCGTCGGGCGCGAGGCTGAAGCGTTCGCGCCCTATCCAATGGACCCGGCGATCCGTCAAGCGGTAGTCGCTGTCGTAATGGCGCACGCCCATGCCGTTCACCGACAGGTTGTGATAGATGAGTCTGCCGCCATCGCACACCGCGTCGGACCCGGTCGGAGCCCATCCATCGGTATTGTCGTTAGACGGCCCCTGCCCGATGCACACGGGCCGGCTGCCGGCCTCGAGGTGGCAGCGCCAGTCGAAGTTGGTGGATAGCGGCGGGTCGAGCCTCGACTCATCGACGGCTCCACTCGCTGCGACGAGCTCGGCGACATCCCCGCTTCCATCTCGCGGGGTCCGCAGGGTCCGCGGCGGACTCGCATCCCCCCAGTACGGCGGCCAGGATCAGGCACAACGTCGATCGGCGCATCGGAGCCCTCCTCAGGAACAGGCGTGATCATCGTTGGGATTCGATCTCTTGCTTCTAGAAGCGTGGCTCCGGCGCCAATCCCGACATCGGCCCGTTGCCAAGCCTCGCACCGGGGCTCATTTTGGTGAGGATCGGATCCCCGTTCTCCGCCCCGGGGGCCGCCGGGCCGGCCTCTCGCATTCCTATGCCACACGCCGATGGTGCAGGCCAGGCCGACCACCAGCAGGTCACCGACCTGCTCCTCGAGCTTCGGGCCGGCAGCACCGAAGCGATGGACCGCCTGTTCGCGGCGGTCCACGAGGGCGTGTGCCTATGCCGCGATTCGGCCAACGCGAGGAGACGCGAAGGATCCTGAGGAGGGTGGAGCAGCCCACGACGCGATCGTGGCCACCGAACAAGGATTTCGCCGCGGTCTACGTAGCGCTCGGGGACTTGAATGCGGCACTTGGATGCCTCGAACGCGGCTACGCCGCCCATGACGACGGCATCGCAGGCATTGCGGGCCTGCCGTGGCTCGAGCCTCTTCGTGGTGACCCGCGCTTTACTCATCTGCTGAGGCGTAGGCGACTCCCGGCCTGACTGCGGATGGGTTGAAGCGGCACGGCAGTCAGCTTGCAAGTGTCGGTCATCCGGCTTGCGGGGCCCGGTCATGTAAGAGCAAAATGTGGCCGCAGGAGGTGTCATGTCCCGATTACGGTTCGGCATTTCGATGTCGCTGGACGGCTACGTGGCCGGTCCCCATCAGAGCGTGGACAAGCCCCTCGGCGTCGGCGGCGAGCAGCTCCATGAGTGGGTCTTCCGCTCGCGGCCTGGCGGGAGCCCCACGGGCTGCCCGGCGGCGAGGTGAACGAGAGCAGCGCGGTCCTGGAGGAATGGACTGCCGGTATCGGCGCCACCATCATGGGGCGCAACATGTTCGGCGGGCACCCCGGCCCCTGGAACGCGGAGAACCCCTGGAACGGCTGGTGGGGTCGCACGCCGCCGTTCCACCACCCGGTGTTCGTCCTGACCCACCACGCCCGGCCGCCGCTCGAGCTGGAGGGCGGGACGACCTTCCACTTCGTCACCGGAGGCATGGAGGAGGCGCTGGATCGGGCACGCCGGGCCGCGGGAGAGCGCGACGTGGCGCTCGCCGGCGGTGCCAAGGCGGCGCAGCAATACCTGGCCGCCGGACTGGTGGACGAGATGCTACTGAATCTGGCCCCCGTCCTTCTCGGCGGCGGCGCGCGGCTGTTCGAGGGGGTGGGCACCGATCTCGCCGGGCTCCGGCCGGTGCGGACGGTGGCCACGGCGAAGGTGACGCACCTGAAGTTCGCGCGGCCCCGCTAGTCGCCGCGGCCCGGCGCCCGCTCATCTTGCCAGTCCCACCCGTCCAGGCGTAAGTTGACGCTCCCACCGCTCGGGGCCACACGACCGCACGGTCCCAGGTGGAACATCAACCCATCGCAGCAACCATCACCGCCGGCCGACCGCCCGCGTGACCCTGCCTGCCCCGTGGACGCGTCGTGCCGCCCGCCTGGAGAGCAGCATGCCCAATCATTGCACTCGTCGGATCACCCCACTTCTCGCACTCGGGGCCCTGCTCGGCCTCGCCGCCTGTCAGGACAACGTCTCCCCCACCGCGTCGCGCGAGGCCGACCAGCCCGCCCTCTCGGCCGCCAAGGCTGCCGTGAGCACGCCGGCCGACCGCGCGGCACGCCTCGCCGAGCGGGCCAACACGCGGCTGGCCGCGCGCGGGTCGAAGTTCCGCGTCGCCGGAGCGACCTTCTTCACCGTGGGGCGCGGCGTGCCCGCCTTCCGCCAGCTTCGCACCGGCGACCGCTGGCCCGACGCGAGCAACCTCACCTACCTGATCGATGCCTCCGACATCACGCAGGACGCGCCCCAGGGCGCCGTCATCAACGCCCTGGTGAACGCGTTCGAAACGTGGGACGCGGTGCCGCGCGTGAGCGTGGGCCTGACGCGCGTCGCCGACACCCACGCCAATCCCGACCTGCTCGACGTGATCACCCGGAACCAGGCGGGCGAGTGCGTGGACATCACCGACCCCGCGTGGCAGGGTCCGTACGCGGATATCGTGGTGGGCGGCTGGCTGGGCGAGGACTACTTCCGTGACTGCCTGGGCAGCGGCGACATCATCGCGGTGACGTGGTACTTCACCGACGTGGACTCCAACCACGACAACTTCGCCGACCTGGTGTACGCGGAACAGTATTTCAACGACGCCTTGGGCTACGTGACCAGCGGCTCGCAGTACCTCGACTTGGACGGGCCGTTCGACGTCCAGTCGATCGAGGTCCACGAGCTCGGGCACGCGCTCGGCCTCGGGCACTTCGGCGGGCCGAACCCCAACCAGCCGTTCAAGCTGAAGCCCAACGGCCGGGTGTTCGACCCCGAGGCGGTGATGAATCCGTTCTCGCTCGGCGGCGAGAAGCGAGACCTGCTGCCGACCGACCTCGCCGCGCTGCGGTCGCTGTACGCCAGGAGCCACTGACCGGGCGACGGTGATCCCGGATCCGGTAGTGCGAAGGCCCGCCAACTGGCGGGCCTTCTTGCTATGACGTGACCCGGTACCGGACCGCCATCCCCGCCGAGTTGTGGAACGACACGTGGCAGTGGAACAGCCACGTACCCGGGTTGTCGGGCACCATGTTGGCGACGACCATCCCCATGAACGACAGCGTGAGCACGTCCGTGCGCATGCCCCCGACGAGGACGTCGTTCCCGTGCCAGTGCGGCGCGTGGACGTCGAAGTCGTTGGTCGAGGACATGACGTACCAGCGCACGCGCTCGCCTTGCCGCAGCGTGAGATCGGCGAGCGGCAGGCTGCCGTGGATATAGCCGTTGATGGCGAACTTCACGTACCAGGGATAGCCGGCGTCGGTCTCCGACGGGTTCGGGACGGGTCGCGCGTGCGCCGCATCGGCCGGGAGGTGCTCGCCCGCCCGGTTCGAGTCCGACAGCCAGCTCAAGTTCTCCTCCACCTGCGCGAAGGCGGTCACGATCTCGCGGTCCACGTCCTTGGGCGTGCCGTCGGGCCGGGCCATGTTGCGGGCGGTGACGATGATCGGGCCGAGCAGCCCGGAGTTGATGTCGCGGACTTCGTCCACGTGCGAGTGGTACATCCAGAGGACCGAGCTGCCGTCCATCGGTCCGGGGCCGGCGCGTTCGGGCACCGGCCACACGTAGGTGAAGGTCGCGCCCGGCGGCACGCCGTCGCCGGTGCGGCCGGCGCCGGCCGAGTCGTTGTACGGCGCACCTTCCGACGCCTTCTCGTAGAAGACGCCGTGCGGGTGCATGCTGAAGGGACGCGATCCGTTGTTGCGGAACACGACCCGGATGGTGTCCCCAACGACCGCGTGGATGACGGGGCCCAGGAAACCGAGGTGGGCCCACTCGGGGGCCACGGGTCTGGAGCGTCCGGAAGGTGCTGTCGGTGTACGCGCGGTAGAGCACCTTGCGGTAGACCGTACTGACCGGCAGCGGCTTGGCGCCGGCGAAGAACGCCGAGTCGCCGTAGGGCCGGCCGGCGATGTCATCCCGACCGCCCGGATCGTAGTCCCAGGGCACCTCGTCGGCGGCAATGTAGTAGACCCGTGTCGTCGGAGCCGTGGCGGCGTCAGTGGCTCCATGCGCGGCCGCGCACGCGAGCGCCGGCAGCACGAGCAGTGGTGACAAGCACCGCAGTTTGAATCTCATCGTGGTGACTCCCTTCCAGAGTGCCTCACAACCGCTCGCAGATGGCGCCGAGGAGCGCCTTGGCCTGGTCGAGATCGGCGGACACGAGGCTCATGCCGACGAACGCGTCGTTCCGCACGGCGACGAGCTGGGTGCCGTGCAGCAGCGCCGCCCGGTCCCACGGACCTTTGAGCGTCGTATCGGTGGCGAACCCCACCTTCGCCGCCGCGCCGGGCGCGCTGCCCGGCCCGCCGCCCTCGGAGGCGCCGGTGACCATCTTCATGAGGCCGCCGATGGCGGCCTGCATCTCGGGCGGCGGCTTCACCGAGCCGAGGGCCGTCTGGGCGGAGTCGAGGCCCATCATTCCCGTGGCGGTGGACATGCCGTGTACCAGCATCCCGTAGTTCTTCGCGCCGCCCTGCCACACCAGCTCGACCGCGTAGGTGCGCTCCCCCTCCGGCGAGTGCACTCGCCAGGTGCAGGAGGTCTCGGGCGCGTCCGAGGTGGGGGGCCCGTCGAGCGCGCCGATCGCCGCCTCGACGGCGGAGCGCGGCACCAGATCGCAGGCGTGGGCGGGATGGGCCCGCGGCCTGGGCGCCGCGGCCACCGCTTTCGCGCCGTCGTAGTCGAGCGGATGGGCGAAGCGGGGCATCGCGATCCGGGCAAGCGCCAGGGCGTCGGCCTCCCTGCCGCTCGCACCGCCCACATCGACCTGCACCTGGGTCTCCCCCTTCGAGGCGAACAGCGCGCCCCCGGGAATCCAGGTCGCCTGGTCCCAGGGACCGGCCTCGTGCTTCATCACCCGGTTGGTCATGCTGTCGAGACCCGGAGCGCCCCTGGCCAGGACGCCCATGACCTTGCCCGGAACCTCGAGCGCGTGTCCCATCATCCCGCCGCCGCTCCAGCCCGGGTTGAGCGTCACCTGCCGGCCGTCCCGGCCGCGGTAGACGCACTGGTCACCGCCGGCATCGGCGGTCCCGTCGCTCGCGCGATAGGGCTGCACGGCCAGGACGCCGACGTAGGGCCTGGCCTCCGCCGCCGAGACGAGCGTGCAGGGGTCGTGGGCGCGGTCGCCGCCGCCGCATCCGCCCAGCGGCGGCAGGAGCAGGACGGCCAAAGCAAGCGGCATCTTCATGTTGACCTCGAGCTGACTGGGGTGGAGCGTGACTGGCGGGGGCAACATCGCCGGGCCGCGTCTCTCCGCCGTCGCCCCGCCGTTTGTTGCCGGGCGACGGAGCGCGCCCTACATTCGGATCGCTCATGATCGAGCTCAGCCTGCTCGGGCTTCAGGCGGTCCGGGACTCGGATGGACGGGAGCTCGCCTCCCTGCCGGCGCAGCCCAAGCGGTTCGCGTTCCTCGCCTTCCTGGCGGTCGGTGCCGGCGACGGCTACCACCAGCGCGACAGTCTCGCCGCGATGTTCTGGCCCGACATGGACCAGTTCGCGGCCCGGCGCGCGCTCCGGAACACCCTCTACCATCTGCGCGACGCGCTGGGCGACGGCGTCATCGTGACCCGCGGCGACGAAGCCGTGGCGATCGACCCCGCGCGCCTCACCTGCGACGTCACGCGGCTGGGCGACGCCGTAGGGGCGCGCCGCTACGAGGAGGCGATGGAGCTGGCCCGGGGCGAGCTGCTGGCCGGCGTGCACGTGCCCAACGCGGGCGAGGCGTTCGAGGAGTGGCTGTCACGGGAGCGGCGGCGGGTGGACGATCTGGTGATGTGCGCCGTCAAGGCGCTGGCCGAGCACGAGGAGCAGGCCGGCCGGCTCGACGCCGCGGCGCGCTGGGCCCAGCGCGCCTGCGCCCTGGCGCCGGGAGACGAGAGCTGGATCCGGCGGGCGATGGTGCTGCTCGACGCGGGCGGCGACACCGGCGGCGCGCTCCGGCTGTACGAGGCGGCGGCCGGGCGGCTCGCGAGCGAGTTCGAGGCGACGCCGAGCGCCGAGACGGTGGCGCTGGCGGATCGGATCAGGGACGGCGGCGGAAAGCGGATGCCCGTGGCCTCCCCGGCGGCGCCTCGGGCGGCGGCGCCCGAGGCCGGCCCCGGCGAGTTACCCCGGCGGCGCCGCCGGGTCGCGCTCGGGGTCGCGATCGTGGTGCTGATCGCTTCGGCGTCGGGACTCGGCGTGGGCGCGGCAATCGCGTCGCACCGACAGAGCGCGGCGGCGCCCCGCCGGGTGCTGGTGTCGATATTCGACAACCGCACCGGCGATGCCTCGCTCCAGCCGCTCGGACGGATGGCGCAGGACTGGCTCTCGCAGGGACTGCTCCGGACGCAGCTCGTAGACGTGGTGGACCCGAGCGCTGCTCTCCAGCAGGGCCGCCTCGACTCGGCCGCGGCGGCGGACCCGCTCGTGCTGGCGCGCCGCACCGGCGCCGGCCTCGTGGTTTCGGGCGCCTACTACCGCTCGGGCGACACGCTGTTTCTCCAGGCGGCGATCACCGACGCCCGCACGGGACGCATCGCGAAGGCCGTCGGGCCGGTGCTCTCCACCACCCGGGACCCGGTGGCCGGGATCGACGAGCTCAGGGCCCGGGTCATGACCGCGCTCGCCACCCTGGTGGACCTGCACGCGGCGGGCACGCTCGCCACGAGCGAGGAGATTCCCCCGTTCGACGCCTACCAGGCCTACATCGAGGGCTGGGACGCGTTCTGGCACGGCGATAAAGCGCGCGCCGAAACCCTCTTCCTCGGCGCCGCGCGACGCGACACCGGATTCGTCTCCGCCCTCCTCTCCGCCGCGGCCACCGGGAGCAACTACAGCCATTGCAGCCTGGTCGACTCGCTCGCCCGCGTCCTCGCGGCACGGCCCCTCGATCGGGTGGACCGGCTCTCGATCGAGATCTCCTCGGCAAAGTGTCATGGCAGCAACGAGGAGATGCTGCGCCTGTCGATCGAGCGGGCGGAGCTGCTGCCGCGCACGACCGGCGCGCTCGCGTCGGCCGCCGCGGCAGCCAACTGGGCCAATCGTCCCACTACGGCGCTCAGGCTGCTTCGCCGCATCGACCCGAGCGTCGATCTCGCCTACAGCACCGACACGGCCCACGTGGGCTACTGGGGCGGCATCACCGGCGCGTTGCACATGCTCGGCCGCCACACCGAAGAGCTGGCCACCGCCGACCGCATGCCCGCCAGCGCCCCGCTGACACGCGCCTGGTACCGGGCCTCCGCGTTGGCGGCGCTGGGCCGCCCGACGGCGGCGCTCGGCGTGCTCGACAGCGCGCTCCCGCTGCCGGTCGAGACGATCAACAACATCGGCCTCGCGCCGTTCACCGACGGCCGGGCGCAGTACGACGCGACGCCGGGATGGATCGCGTGGTGGGTCGCGCGTGAGTTCGCCGTCCACGGCGATACCACGGCCTCACGCCAGGCCGCGATGCGGTCGGTGGCGTGGTACCGGAGCCGGCCCGCGGAGGAGCGGGCCACGTTCGAGGAACGGCTGGTCCTGAGCTGGGCGCTGGAGATCGTGGGACAGCTCGCCGACGCCGACACGCTCGCGCGCCATCTGCTGGCCGACGACTCGGCCAACGTGGACGTCGTGGGGGAGCTGGCCTCGCTGGCCGCGCGGCGCGGCGACACCGCCCGGGCCGACTCGCTCGACCGGTGGCTGGCCACCCAGTCCGTCGCGCGGGTGGGCTGGAGCGCCGACGTCTACCGCGCGCACCTGGCGGCGCTCCTGGGGCGGCCGGACGACGCCGTCGCGCGGGTGCGCGAGGCGCTCGACCACGGCGCCTGGCCGACGTGGATCCACCTCGATCCCGCGCTGGCGACGCTCCGGAGCCGCGCGGATTTCGTCGCGCTGACGAGGCCGAGGAGCTGAGCCGTCGCGGCCGGCGCGCTGCCGCGACCGTCCGCCGCGGGTGCTCACCGCCGGTGAGGCGATCGAGGGCGAGGACGTCGTGCCCGGCTTCGTGCTGCCGGTCGCGGAGCTGTTCGGGCCGGGCTGAGCGGGAGAAGCGGTGAGCGGTGAGCGGGTGGCGCGCGGAGCTGTCATCCCGACCCGGAGCGAAGCGAAGGGGAGGGATCTACTCACCCGTGGTTCGAGCTCGGCCCGCTAGATCCCTCGCTCCGCTCGGGATGACAGTCCTGGCGACAGGTCCCCCCCGCTCACCGCTCACCGTCCCCCGCCCACCACCTCCATCACCCACACGTCGCTCCGCTGCTCGGTGACGGTGTAGACCAGCCGGCCTCCGGCGGTGCCCCACCCGAACACGCGCTTCGCGGCGTCGATCGTGAGCAGCAGCTGGGGCGCGCCGCCGCCGGGCGGAATGCTCCAGAACAGCGAGTTGCCCTGGGCGTCGAAGCTCCGGGTGTACAGCGCATGCCGGTCCTCGCTCCACACGATCTGGTCGCCCCGGAGGGCCCGGGGTCCGGTGGTGTCCGCGAGCAGTCGCGGCGCGCCCGAATCCACCGGCACGATCCAGAGCGCCCCGTCGAGAGCGCGCCGCTGAACACCAGGTCGCCGGCCGTCGGGCGACCAGGTGCGGAAAGAAGCCGAACCCGGTCCGCTCGACCGGCTTGCGCCACACGCCGTTGGTCCGGCGCGCGGTCCAGATGCCGCCGCTGGCCCGTGAAGATGCTGTAGACCAGGCGATTGCCGTCGGGCGACCACGACGGCATCGCCTCCTGCGCCGGCGTGTAGGTGACCCGCTGGACCGGCCCGCCGTCGAGGGGCACCACCTAGATGTCGCGCGAGCCTCCGCGCCACGAGTGGAACGCGACCTCCCGGCCGTCGGGCGACGGTTCCGGCGAAGAAGTCGTCGCTCGGGTCGGTGGTCAGCCGCTCGGGCGTCGCCGGCGGGAACGATATCCGGTACAGATCCATGTTGCCGCCCAGGTCGGAATCGTAGAACAGCCATGGCCGTCCTCCGAGAGATTCGGCGGCTCGATGTACTGGGATCCTCGGGTCAGCTGGTCGCCGCCGGATCCTACCCGGCGGAGGGCCGGGAGGCCAGGGACCAGATGTTGCTCTCGGGCGCCAGACTGGCGTAGGCCAGCCGCCGGCCGTCCGGCGAGAGCGAGATGGTATGCGCATCGAGGCCCGTGGTCAGCCGGAGCGCCGGGCCGCGGGGTGGCCCGCCGGACACTCCTGCGCGAAGACGTCCCGCGGCCCGAAGCGGTTGGAGACGTAGTAGAGCCAGCGTCCGTCGGGCGACCAGGCCGGGCTCTGGTTGAGTGAGAGGCTGTCGGTGAGCGGACGAGCCGTCCATCGGACACCCGCAGAGTCACGAGCCCGCTGGGCGAGATGTTGCCGAAGAGGTTTCCGAGAATCAGGGAGATGGCGTTGCCGCAGGAGCATGCGAGGTACTCCCGGCCGGGACTCCAAGTGCAGCCGTACGCCTCGAAGAGCCGGGCAGCGGAGGGGAGTCGCCCCGGCTCTCCCGCAGGAACAGGGAGTCGCCGACCACGTACGCAATGCGTTTGCCGTCCGGCGAGTAGGCCGCCGAGATGACCGGTCCGCTCCGGGCCGGCGGCACCTCGGGCGTCTCGGCGCCGCCCGCGGCGGGGGCGCTCACCACGCCGCCGCCGCTCGAGGAACAGAACCCGGCTCCCGTCGGGGACCAGCGGGGATGCGACTGGACCTCGGTGGTGTCGTCGGTGAGCGGGATGCCGCGGCCGCCGGCAACCGGCCGGACGAAGACGCGCATGCGCTCGGGGGTGCCGCTGGCGTAGGCGACGCGTCTTCCCGTCGGGCGAGATCGCCGGCAGCACCTCGAGCGCGGGATCCCAGGTCACCTTCATGGCTGAGCCGAAGCTGATCGGCGGGCGGCAGGAGCGCGACGGCGGGCGCCGAGGAGATACGCCGCGACGGCCGAGCGCGACCAGCGCCAGGGGGGATGCGCCGCCGCCATGACGCCGCGCCGGCGGCCGGCGGCCGCCGCGCCCGTCCGCCGGTGCGGCGGGCCGGCGGGCGCTCGCCGGCCAGCCCGACGCGAACTCGTGCGGCCGACCCGAACCGGTCGGCCGGCAGCTTCTCCAGCGCGGTGAGAACCGTGTCCTCGACCTCGCGGCGGGATCGAGCGCCGGCGGGGCGACCAGAGGGGCGCGGCTCCTCGGTCAGGACCTTGGCCACGATCGCCTGCGCCGTGGGGCCGGTGAAGGGCGGCTCGCCCGAGCAGCATCTCGTAGGTGATCGCGCCCAGCGCGTAGATGTCGCTCCGGGCGGTGATCTCCCGCTCGCCCATCGCCTGCTCGGGGCTCATGTAGTGCGGCGTGCCGAGCGACATCCCGGTCTCGGTCATCCGGGTGCCGCCCGCCTTGCTCGCGGCCAGCGCGATGCCGAAGTCGGCCACCAGCGCCGGCCGTCGTGCAGCAGGATGTTCTCGGGCTTGATGTCGCGGTGGATGACGCCGTGGCGGTGCGCGTAGTCGAGCGCGCTGGCGACCTCGGTCGCGATGCGCACGGCGTCGGCGATGGGGAGCTGCTTCTCGCGGTTCAGCCGGTCGCGGAGCGATTCGCCCTCGACGAACGGCATGACGTAGAACAGCGAGGCCGTCGGCCTTCGCCCGAGTCGAACAGCGGCAGGATGTGCGGATGCTGCAGGTTGGCGGTGGTCTTGATCTCGCTCAGGAACCGCTCGGCGCCGATCACGGCGGCGAGCTCCGGACGGAGGACCTTGATCGCGACCTTGCGGTCGTGCTTGAGGTCCTGCGCGAGGTAGACGGTGGCCATGCCGCCCGCGCCGAGCTCGCGCTCGATGCGGTAGCGATCGGCCAGCGCGGCGGCGAGGTGGGACGGGGGGGCGTTCATGGGAGTGGTGGCATTAATATCCACTCCGGGCGGGATTCGGGAAGGGTCGAGCTGAAGCCGGCGAACTCGGTGTCATTCCGGGCGAAGCGAGGGATCGTGGCGGCAGCGCTCGAGCCGTTCCCGGGCTGGATCCCTCGCTGCGCTCGGGATGACAGCACTCGGGATCACAGCCGCGGCACGCGTTCGTTCGGGGCCGTGCTCCCCAGATCACAGACGCGGCGGGGGGAGCACCCTATCGTGGGTCGAAGTTTCCGAGTCGACCACGAGCCTGGGAGGTAACGGATGCATCGGCGCATGCGAATCGTGATGGTGGGTCTGGTGCTCGCCCTGCTTGCCGCACTGTCGGCACCCCGATTGTCCGCCCAGACCGGAACCGTGACCTGCGAGTCGAAGGGCAGCAGCCGCGAGCAGTGCGCCATCCAGCGCGACGCCACCGTGGAGCTGGCGCGGCAACTGAGCGACACGCCCTGCCGCCGCGAAGTGAACTGGGGCCAGGGTCCGGCCTACATCTGGGTATCGGGCGGCTGCCGGGCGGAGTTCACGGTGACCGAGGGCTATGCGGGCGTCCCCGCGTCGAATGCGTCCGCCACCCCCGTCCAGCTCCGCGCCTGCCGGGTCGAAGCGGACCGGCGGCTGCCGGGCTATACGTACGGCCAGATCGGCGTCGAGCCGCAGTCACGGAAAGGGAGCGTGGCCGAGGTGCGGTGGTGGACGGCGACCTCCGCCGGGCTCTGCAGCGTGGCCACGGACGGGCGGATCCTCCGGTTCAGCACGGGCGGGGCGCCCGGCCCGAGCGGGGGCTACGCGACGCCGGCCACGACGACGCAGCTCACCTGCGAGTCGCGGAGCACCGATCGGGAAGAGTGCCCCATCCCCCAGCGCGCGCAGGTGCGGCTGGTGCGGCAGATCAGCCAGAACCCCTGCCGACTCAACGACACGTACGGAACCGGCCAGGGCTATCTGTGGGTCGCCAAGGGCTGTCGCGCCGAATTCGAGGTGACCGTGCCCGGTGTCGCGCCGGCCACCGGTCCAGTCACCGGGCCGATCGCCGGCGGCGGGTATGGCACGACCAGCAGGGTCGTCTGCCAGTCGGTCGGCAACGCGCAGCGGCAGTGCCCGATTCCCGAGGGGGCGAGCGTGCGGATGATCAAGCAGGTCACGACGGCCGCCTGCCGAGAGGGTGAGACCTGGGGCACCGGGGCGACGTTCGTCTGGGTGAACCGCGGGTGCGGGGCGGAGTTCGAGGTCACGGCGGCCGGCGTGGGAAGCGGGAACGCCGGCGGCACCGGCCTGCCGCAGCAGGTGACCTGCGAGTCGAAGGGCGGCGAACGGTCCGAGTGCCGCATCCGGGCCGGCGCGCAGGTGCGGCTGGCACGCCAGCTCAGCAACACCGCCTGCGTCTACAACAGCACCTGGGGCACCCGCCCGGGCGTCATCTGGGTGGCCGACGGCTGCCGGGCGGAGTTCGAAGTTCGTTAGGGCCGCTCGAATACCCGCTCGAGATCGTCCACCTGGGCCAGCTCCACTTGCGCCAGGCGGCGATACTCCGCGGGCGACCCGGCTCGCTCCACCCGGGCGACGAGGGTATCGAACTTCCGCGCCACCGCGGGGCTGCGGGCGGACACCGCGGGGTGGACGGCGTCCCACTCGCGCCGCACGCCTCGCGTCGCGCTGTCGAGACGAGCCGCCTCGCCCGTCTCAGCCCAGATCTCCAACTCGCGCCCGTAGAAGTCCAGTCGGGTCACTTCGACCGGCACCCTCGGCGCGTACACCGCGGTCATGTTCGCGGCGATCAGCGTGACCTGGTTCGCCGCCACCATCGTCGCCTGGCGCTGCCGCCGGGCCACCGAGCTCTTGAGTGCCGCGACCTGGCGCTCGAGTCGGTCCGATTCCCCGGCTGGGGCGGAATCCGCTTCGGGGTGAAGCCGCGCGACATCGGTCTCGAGCGCCTTCAATCGCCGGGCGGCGGTGCGCCATGCCTTTGCCTTGGCGGCGTCATACAGGTTTTCTGCGTGCTCGCCGGCATCGACCAGCGCAGCCGGCACGGCTCGCGCGGGCCTGGTGCTGTCTCCCTGCGCGAAGGCCCGTGCGGCGGTCCCCGCGAGCATCGTGGCGATCAGACCGGCACCCAGAAGGAGCATCGGGAGCCGTGTGCGCATGGTGTTGCCTCCGATAGGTGTAAGTCGCGCCAGTCTCATGCGGCTGGAATCCCCAGCGTCTCCAGATAGAAAGCCTCGACCCGGCGAGCGTGTCGCCGGATATCGAACGTCTCGCGCGCCCGCCGCACGCCCGCCGCCCGGAGTGCGGCGAGCCGGTCGGGCGATGCGGCCATCAGCTCCGACACGGCACCGGCGATCGCATCGGGAGACCGCTCGGGGACGAGGACGCCGGTCTCCGGTGACAGGGCCTCGCGATTGCCATCTATGTCTGTGGCCACCGGCACGGCCCCGCACGACATCGCTTCGAACAGCACCCGCGACAGCCCTTCGGTATCCTGGTGCGAGGCGCTCACCAGCAGGTCGGCGGCCTGCAGCCACCGCTCGATACCGGCTTGCTGGGGCAGCACGCGCACGTGCTCGGCGATGTTCAGGGCACGAGCCCGGCGCACGATCTCCCCGATGATGGCCGGCGGATCGGGCGTGCCGATGACGAGCAGCAGCGGGCGGGGTGGCGCGTGCGTGCGCGGCGGCAAGCGCGCCCATCGCGTCCACGATGTCGAGCACGCCTTTGGCTGCCTTGACCTGCCCGACGAACAGCAGGATGAAACCGTCAACGGGGAGGTCGAGCGCGCGGCGCAGCGCCGGCGCGGTCATCGGGCGGGCGGAAGCGCCGCATGTCCGCCCCGTCCACGATCGTCCGGTAGCGCGCCGTCGACGCGAGCGGCGGCGGAGAAGCGTCGCCGAGTGGCCTCGGACACGCCGATCATCCCGTCGGACATACGCTCCAGGATCGGGATCGAGGTTATGGCGGGTGGTGAGCCGGACGAACCAGACCATCCTGGTCGGTGTGCCGACCTTCGCCAGCCCGCAGGTGAGCGCATCACGGGGCGCGTCAGGTGCGACGACGTCGATGGACCGTTCGCGCAACAGGGCTCGGATGCGCCGACTGGATCGCCAGACCGCGCGCAGCGTTCGGGGCTTGATGTGGGACAGCGGGATGTGCACCACCGGGCAGCCGAGCGCCGTGAGATGATCGGTCAGCTCGCCCGGGCCGGGGCAGATCGCCATGGGCTCGACGACGGCTACGGTCCAGGTGCTCGATCAGCAGCGCCATGCTGCGCTGCCCCCCCATGCGCATGTGCGGATGGTGGCTCACAAAGGCTACGCGCACAGGGAAGCGCCGGGGGGCCATGGTGAACACTGTTACCCCGGCACCCCGGCCGGAAGCGTGACCGGCCGCTCCGGCGGTTCGCGGGCAGCCAGCGCGGCCATGACAAGGAGCAGCAGGACCATCGTCCACGCGTGGATGCTGTACCCGCCGACGTCGCGGTACATCCTGCCGCCCACGAGGTCGCGGCCGCTGAGCCCACTCGCCGCCATGCCCAGGCAGATCACGATCGCCAGGACCCGTGCCGGGCCGCGGATGGTTTCCGGCCGGATGGATAGGGCCACGGCGAAGACGAACAGCAGCGGGACGAGATGGGTGGTAAACGTGATGGGACTCAGCAGCAGGGCGGTGAGAGAGACCAGCGCCAGCTCGAATGCCGATACGGGCGCTTCCCGAAGCCTGAGCACGATCAGCTCGACAAGGAACAGCAGCAGGATCGCGACCCAGAGCCCCTGGTAGGCGAGCTGAGCGGTGCGCTCGCTGGCCGGGAGGTATCGGTACGACGTCCGCTCGCCGGCGTCGGGCCTGCGCGTCATCCTGCTCACCAGCGCGGCGATGTTCTGACCCGCCGTGTACGCGCCGATCTCCCCATGCTGATGCCCCTCCAGGAACGTGTGGTAGTACTCGACCAGCTCGCCCGCCCCCCTTGCCGGACCCCGGAGCCCCAGCGGCACCAGCACGCAGGCGAGCGCGATCGGGATGGCCGCGAGCGCCGCACGGCGCGGCCCGCGGATCACCAGCCACACGGCGAAGAAGATCGGGGTGATCTTGATCGCGGTGGCGGCCACGATCGCGGCCGCCGCGCGGACATCGCGTCCAAGCAGGGCGGCTCTGACTCCCAGCAGCACCAGCACGAAGATGATCCCGTTCACCTGCACGTGGTGGAAGTTGTCGAGGAAGAACTGGGCACTCAGCAGCACGGCGAGCGCGAGGGGCACGGCGGAGGGGTTGCGGCCGGGGAAGGTGCGGGCGACGATGTCCCGCGTCAGGAAGACGGCCACGATCCAGAGCCCGAGATTGAGGAGGGAGACCAGCACCGCGGCCACCGGCAGCGGGAAGAGGGCCAGCGGCGTGAAGACCAGCGCCGCGAAGGGCGGGTACTTGAGGGGCCTCGCGCCCGGGAGGTAGCCGTGGTAGAGCGGTCCGCCCGTGGCGAAGCTCCGCCCGGCCTGCCAGAACACGGCGAAATCCTCGCCGACGTGCTGGCGAAGGCCCTGCGGTACTGCCAGTGCCAGGCCCACGGCGAGGGCGCCGAGCGTCAGAAGAACGCGGCGCCGATTTCTCAGAACGACTCGCACCATCACGTTGCGGCTCCCTGCTGCCTCGGTACGTTCGTGCACGATGAAGATCATGGTTACGCCCGGCTCCGCGCCACGGGGTGGCGCGGGTCGAATCCCAGCGTTTACTTGCAGCACTCCCTCCTTACCTGAAACGCCCGGCACCATCATTGCCTTTGGCCAGGGGCCATGCCCGCATCACGTCCGACTGACGCCGACGACGAGCCTTCCGCCACGCCCGAGTTGCAGAATGCGACCGGCGCGGCATCGGGCACATTTGCCGAGTCGGTATTTCCGGTCGGCACGCTCGCGCTGCTGACGGCGGTCTACGCCGCCACCTACCTGCTCTGGGAGCGCAGCGACTGGGGCAGCGCGGGGTTGCGCGACCTGCTGGGGAACGTGGCATTCATGCCGCTGAACCTGGCGGTCGTGGCGGTGTACGCACTCGCCTCGCGGAACCGGGCCCTGGACGCCGGGGTGCGCCGTGCGCTGGCCCTGTTCGCCACCGGATCGGCGATGGTGTTCATCGGCAACGGCATCTCGGTCTGGTACCTCGAGGTGTGGCACGCCAACCCGCCGGTCTCCTGGGCCGACCCGTTCTATCTCTCGGACTCCCTGCTGACGCTGGCCGCCCTGCTCGCCTTCCCCCTCGCCCGCCGCACTCGGCTGGAGCGATGGAAGTTCGTACTCGACGCCGCCATGGTGCTGGTGGGTGGGGCGGTGGCGCTCTGGTACCTCTCGGTGCGGCCCACGGTGGCCTCCGAGGGGAGCAGCGTGGTCGTCACCCTGATGGCCTTTGCCTACCCGCTGGCGAGCCTCCTGGTGCTGCTCGGGGTCACCACGGTGCTGCTCCGCCGGCCGGTGGATGGGAACCGGCTGGCGTTCGCCCTGGTGGTGGCGGGGGTGTCGGCCGGGGTGGTGGCGGACCTGACGTTCAACTGGGTCTCGCTCGAGGCGAACGAGCGCAGCGCGGCCTGGACCGACGGCGTGTACCTGCTCTGCTATGTCCTGCTGATCGGCGCGGGGGAGCTGTACCTGCGGCGGCCGGCGCCGCTCCGCGCCGCCGCCAACGTGCCGGTCACCCGGCTGCAGCAGTTGAGTCCGCTCCCGTACCTGGCCGTGGCCACGACCTACGGCCTGCTCCTCTTCGTCGCCCTCAGGCCGTGGGCCGACCCGGTGAGCGGGCTCGCGGTCGGCGCGCTGCTGATCACGGCCCTGGTGGTCGTGCGACAGCTCCTCACGGTCCGGGAGAACCTCCGGCTCCTGGCCGAGACCGCCGCGCGCCAGAACGAGGCGCGGTTCCGGTCGCTGGTGCAGCACTCCTCGGACGTCATCATCGTGACCCGGACCGATGGCACGATCCGGTTCGCCAGCCCCTCCGCCGCGCGGGTGTTCGGGTACGATCCCGAGGCGATGGTGCGGACGGCGGTGCCCGCGCTGCTCCACCCGGACGACCGCGAGCGCGCCGCCGCCTTCTTTCGGGAGGCCGGGCTGGCGCCGGGCGTGAGCGGGCCGGTGGAGTGGCGCTTCCGCCAGCCCGACGGCTCCTGGCTCCACGCGGAGATCCTCGCGACCAACCTGCTGCGGGACGCGAGCGTCAAGGGCATCGTGCTCAACACCCGGGACGTGAGCGAGCGGAAACGGCTGGAGGAGCAGCTCACCCACCAGGCGTTCCACGACCCGCTCACCGGGCTCGCCAACCGCGCGCTGTTCCGGGACCGGGTGAGCCACGCGCTGGCGCTGGCGCAGCGGCGGGGGCACCCGATCACGGTGCTGTTCCTCGATCTCGACGACTTCAAGATGGTGAACGACAGCCTGGGGCACGCGGAGGGCGACCGGCTGCTCATCGCCGCGGCGGAGCGGTTTCTCTCCTGCGCCCGGAGCACCGACACGGTGGCGCGGCTGGGCGGCGACGAGTTCGCCATCCTGATCGAGGGTGCCGAGGGGCGGGAAGGACTGCTGGAGCGGCTCACCGCCGCGATGGTGCATTCGTTCTCGCTGAGCGGCAATCAGGTGCGGGTGACGGCGAGCATCGGAGTGGCCGCGGCCGTCGGCGGCGAGAGCGCGGACGACCTGCTCCGGAACGCCGACGTCGCGATGTACGAGGCCAAGCGGCACGGCAAGGGGCGCTCCGCCACCTACGAATCCCGCATGTATGCCGACATTCGCGAGCGGCTGGACCTCGAGGCGGCGCTCCGCGGCGCGCTCGAGCGCCGCGAGCTGGTGCTGCACTACCAGCCGATCGTGCAGCTCCGGAGCGGCGCGATCTACGGGGTCGAAGCCCTGCTGCGCTGGGAGCACCCGCAGTTCGGCCGACTCATGCCGCAGCACTTCGTGCCCCTGGCGGAGGAGACCGGGCTCATCGTGCAGCTCGGTGCCTGGGTGCTGGAGGAGGCGTGCCGGCAGCTTCAGGCATGGCGGCGGGCGCACCCGGACGCGGTGCTCGCGGTGTCGGTCAACATCTCGGGCCGGCAGCTCCAGGGCGCCGGACTGGCCGACGCACTCCGCCGGGCGCTCGCATCGTCGGGCGTGGACCCGGCCAGGGTGGTGCTCGAGATCACCGAGAGCGTGCTGATGCAGGAGACCGATTCCGTGCTCGACCGGCTGCGGCAGCTCAAGGCGCTCGGCGTGCGGCTCGCGATCGACGACTTCGGGACAGGGTACTCGTCGCTGAGCTATCTTCAGCGGTTCCCGATCGACATCCTCAAGATCGCCAAGCCGTTCGTGGAAGAGGTGGGCAAGGGCGCCGACCGCTCGGCGCTGGCACGGGCGATCATCGGGCTGGGGGACACGCTCCGGCTCGATACGATCGCCGAGGGGATCGAGATGGCGGAGCAGCGCGCGGCGCTGCTCCAGCTCGGGTGCACGCTCGGGCAGGGACACTACTTCTGGCCGGCGCTGCCGGCGGCGGCGGTCGGGGAGCTGCTCGCGGCGGGGCGGCAGCCGGCGGCGCCGGCCGCGCTCTGACACGAGGCTTCCAGTGAAACCCGAGCTCCGCGAACAGGTCCAGGCGGCGATCGCCGAGCGCTACACCCTCGACCGCGACCTCGGCCGCGGCGGCATGGCGAGCGTGGTGCTCGCGCGCGACCTCCAGCACGACCGCATGGTGGCGCTCAAGGTGCTCCATCCCGAGCTCGGCCCCACCGTGGGTGGCGACCGGTTCAAGCGCGAGATCCGCGTGGCCGCGCGGCTCGCAGCACCCCAACATCCTCGAGCGTGCTCGACTCGGGCGAGACGCCCGGCGGCCAGCTCTGGTTCACGATGCCCTTCGTCGAGGGCGAGAACGTGTACGAGCGGCTGCAGCGGGTGCAGCAGTTCGCGCCGGCGGAGGCGCTCCGGATCGCGACGGCCGCGGCGAGCGCGCTGGCCTACGCCCACGAGCAGGGCGTGGTGCACCGGGACATCAAGCCCGACAACATCCTGCTCTCGGGCGACCAGGTGCTGGTGGCCGACTTCGGCGTGGCCCGGGCGGTGAGCGAGGTGGCGGAGAAGCTCACCGCCACGGGCATGATCGTCGGCACGCCGACCTACATGAGCCCCGAGCAGGCGAGCGGCGACAAGGCGATCGACGGCCGGAGCGACATCTTCGCGCTCGGCTGCGTGCTGTACGAGATGCTGGCCGGCGAGCCGCCGTTCAAGGGCCCGAACCCGCAGGCGACGCTCATGCGCCGGTTCATGGGGCCGCCGCGGCCGCTCCGGCCGATGGTGCAGATCCCGGAGCACGTCGAAGCGCGCGCATCGTCCGGGCGCTGGCCAAGGATCCGGCCGAGCGCTACGCGACGGCGGCCGAGTTCGCGGACGCGCTGGCCGGGCGGGCGCCGGCCCGCCACCGCCGCCGACCCGACGGCGGCCGTGCGGCGGCGCCGGCGCGCGCCGGCAAGAAGGGGTGCGCCGGCGTGCTGCTGCTCGGCGCGCGGGGGTGCGCCGGGCTCGCCGGCGCGGCGGCTGCATCGGCGGCGCTCGCCGCCGGAGCGATCCGCCTGCGTCGCGACGCCTCGCCGAGCGCTTCCCTCCGCGCACGGCTGCTTCTCTACCTTGCCGTACCGCTCACCCTAGCCCGTGACCCGCCCATGGCCACCGCGCGCCAGAAGTTCGTCCTACGCCTGCATCTGGTCGGCCTCGGCCGCGGTGCTGCTGCTCGGCGTGCGTGGTGGCCGTGCTGCTCGGGCGCGCCGCGGCCCCGAGGCGGACGCGGCGCGATCGTCGAGGGCACGCTGATCTTCCTCGCTCGTGCGCGCTGGTCGTCGAAGTGATCCTCGTCCGCGCTGCTGGTCGAACAACGTCCTCAAGCCGACCGGCCGCGCCGCCAGCATCGCGAGCCGCGTGGCCGGGGCGACCTGAGCCTGGAGCGGGCGCCGGCGGCAGGCCGGCAAGGACCTGCTCACGGCTCGCTCGCCGCGATGCTCGACAAGCTGCGCGACCTGGTCGGCACCATCCGGCAGCACGCGCACGAGGCGGCGGCGATGTCGCAGGAGATCGCCGCCTCCACCCAGCAGATGACGCGCGTCCACCCAGGAGGTGGCCAGCACCACCGGCGACCTGACCGAGCGCGCCAACCAGCAGGCGGTGGTGGTGCGGGCGGCGGCGGAGGACGCGAGCAAGATCCTCGACATCGCCCAGGAGCTGGCGGCGGGCGCCATGCAGTCGGCCGAGCGGAACGCGGCGCTCGCGCGGCTGGCGCGGTCGCACCGCGAGCGGCTGGACGTGAGCACGGCCGAGCTCGCCCGGCTGGCGGAGGAGGTGGAGCAGGCGGCGGTCGAGGCCGACGCGCTCACCGGCGGCCTCGGAGGAGATCGAGAAGTTCGTCGCCCAGACCAAGGCGATCGCCAAGCAGACGCACATGCTGGCGCTCAACGCGTCGATCGAGGCGGCTCGCGCGGGCGAGGAGGGCAAGGGGTTCAGCGTCGTCGCCGAGGAGGTGCGGAAGCTGGCCGGCCAGGCGGCGCGCTCGGCGGGGACCACGAGCGAGACGGTGCAGACTGGTGCGTCGAGCGGGTGCGGACGGCGCGCGAGCGGCTGCTCCGGCTGGGCAAGGGCGGGCTCGCGGCCAAGGACGCGGCGCACGAGGCGGCGGCCGGCCTGCTCAACGTGGCGGCCGACGCGGAGGCGAACGACGAGTGGACCCGGCGCATCTCCGCGTCGGCCGGCGAGGTGCGCGGGCTGATCGAGGGGATCGCCGGCCGGATGCGCGAGGTCTCGGCCGGCACGGAGGACTACGCGGCGGCGGCCGAGGAGATCGCCGCGGCGGCGGAGCAGCTCAACGCGTCGACCGAGGAGATCTCGATCGTCCGCCACGCACCTGGCCGACGCGGCCGAGCGGCTCACGGGCGCGGTCGGCGGCTTCAAGCTCGACGTGAGCAGCGACGCTCCTGCTGCTCCGGAACGCGGAGCTGTACGACCCGGCGCCGCGCGGGCGCCGCCACCTGCTGGTGGCCGGCGAGCGGCTGCGTGTGGGCCGGACGCGACGTGCCGACGCTCGACCCGGCGCTCGAGGTCCAGGAGGTGGACCTCGGCGGCCGGCGCGTGATCCCGGGGCTGATCGACGGGCACGTGCACCTGACCGGCGGCGGCGGCGAGGCGGGCCCGGAGACCCGGGTGCCGCCGGTCGCGCTTTCGGCGGCTCACGCTGGGCGGCGTCACCACCGCGGTCGGCGTGCTCGGCACCGACGACACGGTGCGCACCACCGCCGAGCTGGTGACGGTGGCGCGCGGGCTCGTGGCGCAGGGGCTGAGCGCGTGGTGCCACACCGGCGGCTATCACGTCCCGCCCACCACCGCCACCGGCAGCGTCCGGCTCGACATCGTGCTCATCGACCTGGTGCTCGGCGTGGGCGAGCTGGCGATCAGCGATCACCGCTCCAGCCAGCCGACGCTCGACGAGCTGCTCCGCATCGCGGGCGACGCGCACGTGGGCGGGCTCATGAGCGGCAAGGCCGGGATCGTCCACCTGCACGTGGGCGACGGGCCGCGCGGGCTCGAGCTGGTGCGCCAGGCGCTGGACCGGAGCGAGCTGCCGGCCGGCGTGTTCAACCCGACGCACGTGAACCGCCGGCGGGCGCTGTTCGAGGAGGCGATGGCGCTGACCGAGCGGGGCTGCACCATCGACATCACGGCGTTTCCGGTGGCGGACGGGCGAGGATGCGCTGGACGGCCGACGAGGCGCTGGTGCGCTACCTGGACGCGGGGCTGGACGCGTCGCGCGTGACGGTCAGCTCGGACGGCGGCGGGTGCCTGCCGACGTTCGACGCGGAGGGGCGGGTCACCGGGATGGACGTCGGCAGCCCGTGCGGCGGTGGGCGGAGCGCTCCGCACCCTGCTCGATGCGCGGCCAGCCGCTCGAGCGGGTGCTGCCGGCGTTCACGGCCAACCCGGCGCGGGTGCTCCGGCTCGAGCGGAAGGGGCATCTGACGCCGGGGGCCGATGCGGATCTGGTGGTGCTCGATGGCTCCGGTGGCCGTGTCGGACGTGATGGCGCGCGGGCGGTGGCACGTGCGTGACGGGCGGGCGGTGGTGCGGGGGGTGTTCGAGGCGGAGGGCGCGCTCGGGATGGTGCGGGGGGTGTAGATCGCTGCCGTATTCACCACGAAGGCACGAAGGGCACGGAGGACACGAAGGGATCCCAACCCAGGAGGGCTCTTTGGACCCGGCCACCACCAACAAGTTGTTGGTGGTGGCTCCGCTCCCAGATGCTCCGTGCCCCGATCCCCCTTCGTGTTCTTCGTGTGCTTGGGACCGGTCTCCGCCTCACTTCCCGATCGGCTTCAGCTCGAAGTGGTCCTCGTGGACGATCGGGTTGCCCAGTTCGTCGAAGCGCACATTCCCGACTCCGAGCATGCGGGCCCGTCCGCCGGCCACCAGCTGGAGGATCCCGCCGAATGTTGCCTGCACGGTGAACGAGCCATTCCCCAACGCCTTTTCGGTCCAGTGCAGGTTGCCCCTGCCCTGCGCCAGCACCGGATGGGTGGTCAGCTCGCACACATCGGGGGTGGCCCCCTCGTAGAGCACGATGGTGGCCTGGTGCAGGTCATTACGCAGATGGAGGGCGCCGGACGGAGTCTCCACGATGTGCTCGGTGCCTCCTCCATCATACCCTGGTTGAGAGCCGCCACATTCGGGCAGGTCGCTCACCGGCGACACGAGGCCGAAGGTTGCCGTGTAGCCCCGGTCGGGATCGTACACCAGGAAGTAGTTCAAGGGGATCTTGAAGGCCGCAGCCCCGAGGCTCGGCGCCGGCGCCGAGGGGAAGACTGGGTCGCCCGACGCCGAGGGATCATCGGTCGGCTGGCACGCGAGGAGAGTGGCGAGCACGAGCGGCAGAGCGAGGTAAGTGCTGCGCATAGTTGCCTCCGGTGCGGGGTGACAAGGGTGCAGTCGCCGTCCGGCAACTCGGCGATCGCCGGAGCGGAGGGCCGTGGACTTGGGATTACGGTCTCTGTCGGGGGTGCTGATACTCGGTGCTAACCGCGGTCGTGATCCGCGGTACGGCCCTGATGTAGGGTTCGGCCTCGGTGCGGTCAATGGGCCGAATCGGCCCAGCACGACCCGGCGCCCCTCAGGGCGGCTATCTTAGGTTCGCTGACACCCTACAGGCCGGCGGCGACCCCCGCCGGCCATACACTTGGCCGGAGGGCGCTCGTGGCGGATGTCCGCGGCTACATCATTCCGGTGGGCGGCGCGGAAGAGAAGATCGGCGATGTCGCGATCCTGCGGCGGTTCGTGGGGCTGTGCGGGCCGGAGGCCAGGATCGCGATCATTCCGACCGCCTCGGAGCTGAGCGAGACCGGGGCGCGGTACGAGAAGCTGTTCCGCGAGCTCGGCGCGTCCGAGGCGCGCGTGCTCCCCATCCTGACCCGGGCGGACGCGGCCAGCGAAGAGCTGGTGGGGATCCTGGACGAGGTGGACGCCGTCTTCCTCACCGGCGGCAACCAGCTCCGGCTGAGCACCACGATCGGGGGGACACCCGTGGCCAAGGCGCTGCGGCTCCGGAACGCGGCCGGGCTCCACATCGCCGGCACCTCCGCGGGCGCGGCGTTCCTGTGCGAGCACATGATCGCGTTCGGGCGGGAGGGCGCGTCGCCGCGGGCCAAGAGCGTCATGCTGGCGCCCGGCCTCGGGCTCACGAACCGGATCATCATCGACCAGCACTTCCGCCAGCGCGACCGGCTGGGGCGGCTGCTCACGGCACTGGCGTACAACCCGTTCGCCATCGGGATCGGGCTGGACGAGAACACGGCGGGCTTCATCGCGCCGGACGAGACGCTGGAGGTGGTGGGAAGCGGGGCGCTCACGATCGTGGACCCGGCGGAGCTGGAGTTCTCGTCCATGGCGCGGGTGCGGAAGAACGACCCCGTGTGCCTGATCGGGCTCAGGCTGCATATTCTGGACATCGGTGCGACGTTCAACCTGCATACGCGCGAAGCGGCGGCCGCGCCGGAGATCGCGCGGCGGGTGTAGATCTTTGCCGTGTTCACCACAGAGGCACAGAGGGCACGGAGGAACACAGAGGGACCGGGAAGCGGAGCGCATCGGGAAGCCGAGCCACCATCAAAGAGGTGGAGTTGTCCGGGTCCAAGGAGCCTTTCCTGACCGGGAACCCTCTGTGTACCTCCGTGCCCTCTGTGCCTCTGTGGTGAATCCAGCCCGGCGAGCACGAGCCAGATAGGGAACCACGATGCGGATACTCGACCGGACCGTCTATGTCGGCCCCAGCCTGTACGCCCACTTTCCGGTCATCCGGCTCGATGTGGACCTGGGGCCGCTGGAGGAATGGCCGTCGGGGAAGCTGGGGCCGGCGTTCACCGACCGGCTGATCGCGGCACTTCCGGGACTGCACGAGCACGGCTGCTCCTACGGCGAGCCCGGCGGGTTCATCCGGCGGCTCACCGAGGAGGACGGCACCTGGATGGGCCACATCCTCGAGCACGTCGCCATCGAGCTGCAGAACGTGGCCGGCGAAGCCGTGACGTTCGGCAAGACGCGCGGCGCGGGCAGCGAGGGCCGCTACCACGTGGTCTATCAGTACCACCAGGAAGACGTCGGGCTCGAGGCCGGCCAGTTGGCCCTGGTGCTGCTGCACTCTCTCCTGCCGCCCGAGCTCAGGCCCGAGGGCGCCGTCCCGGGCGACTTCGACTTCGCCGCCGAACGGGACGAGTTCATCCGGTTCGCGCAGAGCCGTGCGCTGGGCCCGAGCACCGCGGCGCTGGTCCGGGCGGCGGAGGACCGGCGGATCCCGTGGATCCGGCTTAACGAGCAGAGCCTCATCCAGCTCGGCCACGGGCGCTTCCAGCAGCGGGTCCAGGCCACGATCACCAGCCGCACCTCCCACATCGCGGTCGAGCTCGCCTCCGACAAGGAGGAGACCAACCGCATCCTCGCCCACCTGGGCCTCCCGGTGCCGCGCCAGCGGCTGGTGCAGCGGGCCGACGACGCCGCGGCGGCGGCGGAGCGGGTGGGGTATCCGGTGGTGGTGAAGCCGTTCAACGCCAACCACGGCCGTGGGATCTCGATCCACCTCACCACCGAGGAGCAGGTGCGCGCCGCGTTCGAGGTGGCGCGGGAGCACAGCCGGAGCGTCATCATCGAGAGCTTCATCACCGGCGAGGACCACCGGATGCTGGTGATCGCCGGCGAGCTCGTCGCCGTATCGAAGCGCGTGCCGGGCCACGTGGTGGGTGACGGCCTGCACACGATCGAGGAGCTGGTGGACCGGGTGAATCTGGATCCTCGCCGCGGGATCGGGCACGAGAAGGTGCTCACGCGCCTGGTGTTCGATCACCAGGCGGACGCGATGCTGGCCCGGAAGGGATACACCAGGGAGACCGTCCCACCGGCCGGCGAGCACGTGTTCCTCCGCTCCACCGGCAACCTCTCCACCGGCGGCACCGCCACGGACATGACCGACCTGGTGCACCCGGACAACGCCGAGATGGCGGTGCGCGCGGTCAAGGCGATCGGGCTCGATGTGGGCGGCGTGGACTTCCTCACGACCGACATCACCCAGTCCTACAAGGAGATCGGCGGCGCCATCTGCGAGATCAACGCGGCGCCGGGGTTCCGGATGCACATGGCGCCGAGCGAGGGCCGCCCGCGCGACGTGGCGGGACCGGTGCTCGACATGCTCTTCCCGCCGGGGATGCCGAGCCGGATTCCGATCGCGGCCGTGACGGGCACCAACGGGAAGACGACCACGGTGCGCATGCTCGCCCACATCCAGAAGCTGGCCGGGCATCACGTGGGGCTCACCAGCACCGACGGCGTGTACATCGACGGCCAGCGTACGGTGGCGGGCGACATGACCGGCCCCGTCGCCACGCGCATGGTGCTGAGCGACCCCAACGTGGACGTGGCGGTGCTCGAGATCGCGCGCGGCGGGCTGCTGCGCGCGGGGATGGGCGTCCGCCACTGCGACGTGGGCGCGGTGCTCAACATCAAGTCGGACCACCTCGGCCTCCGCGGCATCGGCACGCTCGAGGAGCTGGCGGCGGTCAAGCGGATCGTGGTCGAGGTGGCGCGCGACGCGGCCATCCTCAACGCAGACGATCCGCTCTGCCTCAAGATGGCCGACTACACCTCGGCCAAGCAGCTCTGCTACGTCACCATGGACCCGACCCACGCGCTGGTGGGCGAGCACATCCGGGCCGGCGGCCGCGGCGTGGTGCTCGAGTCGGGGATCAAGGGGCAGATGATCACCATCTACGATCACGGCGCCCACATCCCCCTGCTCTGGACCCATCTCATTCCCGCCACGCTCGAGGGACGCGCGCTGCACAACGTGCAGAACGCGATGTTCGCGGCGGCGATGGCGTTCAGCATGGGGCTCAAGCTGGAGGACATCCGGCACGGGCTCCGCACGTTCGATACGACGTTCTTCCAGGCGCCGGGCCGGATGAACATCTTCGACGAGCATCCGTTCAAGGTGATCCTCGACTACGGCCACAACCCGGCCGCGGTCGAGGTGATGTGCGAGCTGGTCGGGCGGCTCGACGTGGCCGGACGGCGGATCTGCGTGCTGGCCGCACCGGGCGACCGGCGGGACGAGGACATCGCCGAGATCGGGCGCATCGCGGCGGGCCACTTCGACCGCTACATCTGCCGCCGGGACGACACGCTCCGCGGGCGGCAGCCGGACGAAGTGCCGCACCTGCTGCGCGACGCGCTGCTCGGCGCCGGGGTCGCGGCCGAACAGGTGCTGGTGATCCCCGACGAGCAGGCGGCCACCGACGCCGCGCTTCGAGAAGCCGAGGCGGGCGACCTGGTGCTCATCTTCGCCGACGGGATCACGCGGAGCTGGAAACAGGTGATCCAGTTCCGGCCGGAGGCGCCGGCGCGCCTGGCCGAGCGGCCGCGGGTCTCCCGCCCCGAACGGGCGCCCATGCCGGTCACGGCGCCGCCGGGCGAGGAGAGCCGCCGCGAGTTCGTGCGCGACAGCCGAGGGGTGTGGCTCCCACGCGAGGAAGTGGCGGACTGAGCGTCGCCGATTCCCGCCGGCTCACCGGACCGTCCCTCCTGCTCGACCGGCCGGGCGCCATTCTCGAGGTCCGGCTGGACGATGCCGTGCGTGAAGGGGCCATCGCCGCGTGGCGCGCGGCCGCCCGGCGGCTGCTCGACGCGGCAGGCTGGCCGGGCGAAACGCTCGCGACCCGTGCATTCGCGGGCGGCGTGAGCCTGGCGCTCACCGCGCCGGTGGACGCGCTCTACGCCGCCACGACGCTCAACGAGTCGGCATGGGAGATCGCCGCGGCCACGCTCGAGGGCCGGGCGGCGCCCGATCACGCGGCGACCGTCGCGCGCCTCGAGCAGGCGATCGCCGAGGAGCGCGACCCTGCCCTCCTCGCGCTCCACGACGCGGCACGGGCACACGGGGTGAGCTTCCTTGCCGGCGAGGAGCTGGTCTCGCTCGGCACGGGGACCGGAGCGCTGGTCTGGCCGGCGTCCGTGCTGCCGCCGCCCGAGGCGGTCGAATGGGACCGGGTGCACGACGTGCCGGTCGCGCTCGTCACGGGATCGAACGGCAAGACCACCGTGGTGCGCATGCTCGCCGCCATCCTGGCCGAAGCGGGCCGCGCGGCCGGCGTCACCTCCACCGACGGCGTGAGCGTGGGCGGCGTGCGGATCGCCGAGGGCGACTACTCGGGGCCGAGCGGGGCGCGGCTGCTGCTCCGGTGCCCGGACGTGGAGGCGGCGGTGCTCGAGACCGCACGCGGCGGACTGCTGAGGCGCGGGCCTGCCGGTCGAGCAGGCCGAGGTGGCGGTGGTGACCAACGTCGCGGACGACCACCTGGGCGAGTACGGGATCCAGGACGTGGGGGCGCTGGCGGAAGTGAAGCTGCTCGTGGCCCGCGCGGTCCGGCCCGGCGGGGCGGTGGTGCTCAACGCCAACGAGCCGCTGCTGCGGGAGCGCGCCGCCGATGTCCGTGCGCCGGTTCTCTGGTTCGCGCTCGATCCCGAGCTTCCGGAGATCGCCGAGCTCGTGGCCGCGAGCGGCAGGGCGGCCATCCACGACCACGGACGGCTGGTGCTGATCGAGGGAGCCGCGCGGACGCAGGTGATGTCGGTGGACGAGGTGCCGGTGGCTGCCGGCGGGACGGCGCGTCACAACGTCGCCAACGCGCTGGCCGCGCTGGGCGCCGCATCGGTCCTGGGCGTGGCGCCGGACGTGGTCGCACGCGCGCTCCGGCGGTTCGGCGGCGAGGGCGACAACGTCGGCCGGGCCAATCTCTTCGAGCTCGGCGGCGTGCGCGGTCGTGGTGGACTACGCGCACAACCCGCACGGGATGGCGGCGCTCGCGGCGATGACGCGGGCGATGCCGGCGCGCCGGCGGCTGGTCCTCCTGGGCCAGGCCGGAGACCGGTCGGACGAGGCGATTCGCGAGCTCGCCCGCACGGCGCTCGCGGTCCGGCCGGATCGCGTAGTGCTGAAGGAGATGGAGCGCTATCTCCGCGGCCGCAGTCCTGGCGAAGTCCCCGCGCTCATGGCGGACGAGCTGATCCGGCTCGGCGTGTCGGCGGAGTCGCTGAGCCAACCGGGCACCGAGCTCGCGGCCGTGCGGGACGCGCTCGCGTGGGCGCAGCCCGGAGACCTGCTGGTGCTGACCGTGCACCAGGACCGGCCGCAGGTGCTCGCGCTGCTCGAGGGTCTCCGGGCGAGGGGGTGGCGGGCGGGGGAGGAGGTTTAGCGGGGGGCGGAGCGGAAGGAGGGGCGGAAGGCGAAGGCGCGCGGAGGTTGGGAGCTGCATTCTGAGCGAAGCTGGAGGCAATCGCGGGCGGATCGCGGGCTCGGCTGGAGGGTGACCGCGCCTGTGACCGCCGCATCCGGCTAGATTCCGGCTCGTCCGACCGTCCTTCCGCGTTTCCGTCCTTCCGCCTTTCCGTCCTTCCGAGGACCGCTGCCCAAGCCGATGGACGCTTCTCCCGCCCAACGCCCGTGGATCTCCCTCACCTTGAGCGCCGCGCTGCACGCGGCGCTTCTGGTGCTGGTGGTGTTGCTCACGCGCGAGCATGCCGAGAAGCCGTCGGGGAAGGAGCAGGCGGTGCCGGATCCGGAACGTGAGACCCAGATGGTGTATCTCGAGCCTCCGGCGGCGAGGACCCCGCCTCCGCGGCCGCCGGACCCTCGGCCGCCCAGGGAACAGCCGCCGCGGCAGCCACCACCGCCCGCGCCGCCGAAAGCGACGGCACCTCCGCCCGAAAAGGAGCAGCACACCCCCGAGCCCGATGCCAACGCGCCGCCGGAGGCCAGACGTGCCGAGGGCGAGGAGCCGACGAGCGACGAGCGCGCCGGCGGCGAGCGAGCGCGCGCGGACGCGAGGCCCGGGGCACGCGCGGCCACCAATCCCGCGGCCGTGACGATGGAGTCCGAGGCGAAGCGGATCTTCGGGACTCCCGACGCCGGCACGCGGCCCGGCGCGGGGCCGCGCGCGGTGCGCCCGATGGAGGCGTACCTCCCCGACCATCCCGAGCGGTGTATTCCGAGGCCAGCCGCGCCGGCGGACTCGGCGGGAGCGACGCAGTACGGCGTAGTGGTGGGAAAGATCTTCCGGAAGGACGACGGGAAGCCGCTCTCGGGCGCGCACCTGCAGATGCTGGGCACGCCGTACGTCACCTTTACCGATCCGGCCGGCGAGTACCGCTTCCGATTCGACATGGCGCTGGTGGACAACTGCCGCACGCAATACGTGCGGGTGACGGCACCGGGCTACGAATCGCGGCTGCTGGTGCTGATGGTCGGCGCGAACGTGCGGAGCGAGGATGTGTTGTTGAAGGCAAGGTGAGCGGGCAGGCGGTCAGGCGGTCAGGCGGTCAGGCGGTCAGGCGGTCAGGCGGTCAGGCGGAGCGTAGCAGGGGGAGCAGGAGCGCGGCGAAGCTCAGGATCACAGCGATGATCGTGGCCCCCCAAACGAGGCGCAGGCGGGCGCGTGTGGCGAGGGCGTCCGACGCCGCGGCCTCGGCGGCGGCTTTGGCGGCGGCCTCGTGCCGCTCATCGAGTTTCTGGAGGCGCTTGTCCTGGCGGCGCTCCAGCCCTTCGATTCGCTCGGCGAGGAGCGCGAGCTCGGCGCGGAGCGACTCCTGGCCTTCCGACATCGCCTCCATCAGGCTCGGGCCGGGAGTCTCGTCGAACAGGGACTGGCCCATCACGCTCGTGCCCGCGACGACTTCCTCCATCCCCTGCACGAAGTGCCGCTGGTGGATGCGCTTCGCGGCATCCGGGCCGGCCTCGGTGGTGGCGATCTGGGCCGCCTTGAGCACCGCGTTCTTGATGTCGCCCCCGCTCCGAGGGTAGGCCTCCGCCAGCGCGCGGAAATCCACGTCGTCGGCGAGCGGCGTCTTCCGCGGATGGAGCTGCACCTGCCAGATCCGCTCGCGCTCCTCGGCGGAGGGCATTTCGAAGAGAATGTGGGTCCGGATGCGGCGCTCGAAGGCCGGGTCCATGTTCGAGGCCAGGTTGGTCGCGAAGATGACGACTCCCGGAAACGACTCGAGCTCGTGGAGCAGCACGTTCACGACGGAGTTGGCCTCGCGCTCCACCGCCGCCTGGACGGAGCTGAAGCGCCGCCCGGCGATCGCGTCGGCCTCGTCGAAGAAGAGCACCGCGTTCTGCCGCTCCGCCGCACGGAACACGGCGGCCACGTGCTTGGCGGTCTGGCCTACCCAGCGGGACTCGAGCTCGGCGTAGCGCACCACCAGCAGCCGCCGGTCGAGCGAGTAGCGCCAGCGCCTCGGCGCAGATCGTCTTCCCCGTCCCCGGCGGCCCGGCGAAGTGGAACGCCAGGCCCATGCCCGTGTCGTGCCGCTCGGCCAGGCCCCACTGGCGGAAGATGAGGTCGTGCTTCCGCACGATGGCGAGCGCGTGGTTGAGCGAGCGGAGCGTCCGCTCCGGGAGCACCACGTCATCGAACGAGCGCCGCGGCTCGACGGCCTCGACGAGCTCCCGCGAGGGCGCCCCGAAGAACAGGTCGCGAATGGAATCGGCCATTCAGGAAATATGGCACTACTCGCGGGTCGGTGGCCGCGGAACCTGGTCGTCGGCGGTGTGCCCGCCGGTCACCCGGTCCCACGCGTCCCGGACGGCGGCCTTGATCTCCTCCCACGCCGACGGGCTGCCGCTCTCGTTCTGATAGCGCGTCCACCCCTCGCGCAGGTCGGGCTCCGCGTCGTCCCAGGAGCGGCCCAGGTTGTCGCGCGCGGACTCGAAGCCGTAACGGTACGCGGGCCGGAAGCGGTCGTAGTAGTCGGGTCCTAGGGCGTAGGGACGGCTGCTGAAGTTCTCCTGCCAGTAGTTGTCCTCGGTCTCCCAGGCGGCCTTCCAGTCGGTCCCCAGCTCGCCGCGGGCATCCCGGTCGTCGTCGGCCATGCGCTCCTCCATGTCACCGGATTGGCAAAGGATCTGGTGCGAACCCAACCAACGTAGCTCGCGAGCGGCGGCCATCGGGTGACCGTGGTCACGCCGGCCCGGCCGCCGGCGTTTGCGCCGACCCCGCGGCCCTCGCCATACTCCCGCATGCAGCGGCTACGCATCAGACCTCCCCCGGCCCGCGTCCTCGCGCTCCGTGCCGTGTTTCGAACTGTCGGCACCGCGGCCCCCGAAATCGCGGCGCGCTGGGCGGAAACCATCTTCTGCACGCCTCCGCGGCACCAGGCACGCACCGGCGACGAAGAGTTCCTCCAGACGGGACGCGCGTTCACCGTGCGCGCCGATGGGGAGGAGCTGGCCGCGTGGGAGTGGGGCGAGGGCCGGACGGTCCTGCTGGCGCACGGCTGGGGGAGCCGGGCCGGGCGGTTCGGCGCCATGGCCCGGGCGCTCTCGTCGGCCGGATTCCGGGTGGTGGTATACGACGCGCCGGCGCACGGGCGCTCGAGCGGCCGGTTCGCTTCGCTGCCACAGTTCGCCCGCGCGATGCAAGCCGTCGGTGATGTGGTCGGACCGCTTCACGGAGTGGTCGGACATTCGCTGGGGGGCGCCGCCGCGGCGGTGGCCTTGCGCGACGGGCTCCGGGCCGAGCGGGTGGTGCTCGTCGCCGCGCCGGCCGACGTGACGCGGTTCACGACGGCATTCGCGAACCACCTCCGGCTTCCGCCTTCGGTGCGCTCCGCGATGCGCCGGAACCTGGAGGCGCGGCTGGAGGCGCGGTGGGACGAGCTCCATGTCGCGACGATCGCACGGTCACTCGGGACGGCGGCCCTGCTCTTCCACGACCGCGAGGACCTCGATGTCCCGTTCGCCAGTGCGGAGGAAATCGCCTCGGCCTGGCCGGGCGCGCGGCTGATTCCGACGACGGGGCTGGGCCACCGCGCGATCCTGCGCGATCCGGCGGTGGTGCGCCGGACGGTCGAGTTTCTTAGCGCGGGGGCCGACCCATGATCGTGATGGACCGGGAGAACCGGTCGGCGCCGGGGTGGTCGCACGTGCTGTCCACCACCAACGATGTGGCCGAGCTGGAGCGGTTCCGGGAGCGCGTCGGCGCGCCGTCCGCGGCGCTTCATCTGGGGAACCGGCGGTGGCCCCACCTGGATCTCAAGCTCGCGCCGCGGGACCGCGCACTCGCGGATCCCGCGGTCCGGGTATTCGAGCGGACGGCGGACATGCTGCGATTCCTGAAGGCGCAGCGGCCCGCGGGAGGGGCCGCCGGGCGGCAGTGAGCTCAGACCCGGGCCAGCACGGCCCTGGGCGGGGGCGGCGGCACCGGCAGCTCGATGCCGGGGTGGAGCTGAATCCAGCTCCGAAGATCACGCAGCGCGGCGCTGTCATCCGGTGTCGCGGGTGAGGCGTCGCCCGGGGTCATATCGTCCTGGGCGGAGTCGCCGGGCACGGAATCACCGGGCCCGGCTCCGTCGAACGGGTCCGTGGGGAACGAGTCCACCGGCGCGGTCGCGTCCAGCGTGTCGCTCGGCAGCGTCGGTGCCAGCTCGGGCATCGGGCCGGGCGCGGAGCGGGGCGCATAGTTGGCCTCGAGCGTGTCACTCGGCAGCGTCGGGCTCGGCGACAGGCCGGAGTCCTGCGCCGATGCCATACGCGCGCCCGCCAGCAGCAACACGGCGACGAGCACCGCTGGGGTCTTGGGGCTCACGGGGTCCTCCTTTGCTCGTGGATCCAAGTCCGGGGTCTCATCTACTATGCGCCGGCCGCGCGGTCTCCGCGTCGCCCCAGCACCATCCCGGCGTGTGACAGCCGACACAGGACCGGACGTGCGAAGGGGGCATGCCCGGACGCTTGCCCCGGCATGCCCCCTTCACCTGCGGTAGCGGCTCAGCCGGTGCCGCCGCTGGACCGTCCTCCACGCGACCTGGTGCTCTCGCCGGCGCCCTGCGATGACTGCTGCGCCGAGCTCTTCTGGACGCGCACGCGGTTGTGCACCTGCTGGACGCCGGAGCACTGCTCCGCGATATCCTCGGCGAGGCGCTTGGTCTTGCGATCGTCCACGGTTCCGCTGAGCGTCACCTCACCGTCCTGCACCTGCACCTCGATGTCGCTGGCGTCGATCTCGGGGTGGCGGGTGAGCTCGTCGCTGATCTCCTCCTGGATGCGCTCGTCGGACCGTTTGTAGCCCTTGGGGCCGCGGCCGGTGTAGGTCGTAACGACGTACCCATAGACGTAGGCCGGGGACTGGCTCATTCCACCGTAGCCAGAAGTGCCGGGCTGGCCGTAGGTCTGCCAACCCTCGGAGTTGCCGTAGCCCTGGCTGCCATAGCCCTGGGAGCCGTAACCTTGGCTGCTGTAGCCTTGGCTGCCATAGCCCTGGGAACCGTATTCGGGTGAGCCGTACTGCTGCATGCCGTAGCCCTGGCCCCCGTAGCCCTGGCCGCCGTAGCCCTGGCCGCCGTACTGCTGCTGACCCTCGAAGCCGCGGTGCTGGCTCCCGCCGTAACCGCCCCGATATTCCTGGCCGGTGTACCGATCCTGGAAGCCCTGGCCGCCGTAGCCGCCCTGATAGTAGCCCTGCTGTCCACCGCCCTGGCCCATGCCGGGACCGGACGACTCACCGTAGCCGCGGCCCAGGTTGGTCATCTGGTCCCATCCGCCCTGCGGTCCGCCCGGATAACCGCCCCCCTGCGGACCGCCCTGGAACCCGCCGCCCCCGCTGCCCTGATATCCGGCGCCCTGATAGCCGCTCTGGCCTGGGAATCCGCCGCCCTGGTAGCCGCCCCGATAGCCTCCGCCCTGCTGGCCACCTTCCCACTGGCCGCCCTGCCACTGGCGGCCCTGCTGTTCGCCCTGCCGGTATTCGGGATTCCCGCCGTACTGCGAGCGGTCTCCGTAGGTCCAGTCACCTTGTGCCATGATCGTCATTCCCTTCTGCTGAGCGTCAGGAGCTCGCGGTCGAGGTGGTCCGTCCGGATTTTGGCCGCGCCTCGCCGCCTTCGGGTGCGTTGCCCGACTGCGGGTGCTTGATGCGGAGCTGATTGTGCACCTCGTGCACGCCGGAGCAGCCTTCGGCCAGGTCTTCGGCCAGCCGCTTGGTCTGACGGCTGTCCACGGTGCCGGTCAGCGTCACTTCGCCGCTCTCGACCTTGACTTCGATGTCGCTCGCGTCGATGTCGGGGTTCCGCGTCAACTCCTCGTTCACGTCCTCGCGGATCCGGTCATCGGAGCGTTTGTAGCCCTTGGGGCCCCGGCCCGCGAACTGGCCGCGCTGCTTCTCCTGCTCGCCGGATGAGCCGCGCCCGGATCCGCGCTCCCGGAACTGGTTCTCCCGCTCCTCGGGCCACGCGACCCGGCCTTCGCCGTAGCCGCCCTGACCGTAGCCTCCCTGGCTGTAGCCGCCTTGGCCATAGCCGCCGTACATTCCCTGCCCTTCCCGACCCTGCCACCCGCCGGTCTGGCCGCTCCGCGGCTGGCCGTAGGACGATTGGCCATAACTGCCCTGGAAGCCCTGGTCATAGCGCCCCGTGCCGTATCCTCCCTGGCCGTAGGCGCTGTCATACCCGCCGTAGCCGCCGCGGCCATACCTTCCCTCGTACCTGGGGCGTCCCTGCGACCAGCCTCGCTGGCCCTGCTGCCACTCGCGGTCATTGAACTGCTCGGGGCCGCGCTGCTGCCCGCGCCGGCCGTAGTCGTCGTAGTTGTCGCGATCCATGCTGCATCCTCCTCCACGCTCTGAAAGTTGAGACGCTCCGACCTCACGCGTGACGCGCGCGGGTCGGCCGCGATGAAAGTCCTGCCTCGTCGGAGTGGCTGCGGCGAATCGGGCGGAAGGGACCTACCAGACGGGAGCACGGCCACGACGCCAACGATCCCGGCAACCACGTGCCGAGAACCTATCGGTCGCGCCACAGACCTACAGTGACTGTGGTCACCAATTCGAGAGCGTTCGATTCTTCTGGCGATGTGCAGCGATGCCGCGATTCACGGCAGCGTTCGACGTGACGTTGGAAGTTGCTCCGTCGTACGTGCGTATGGCCCGGGTCGTGCAGCGATTTTGCCGTCCAGCCATCAGGTCACCCCAACACAACCCCGTGGAGCACCGCCGATGACCCCGTCTCGCGAGACGATTCTGGTCGTGCACGAGGATGAAGCGCTGCGGACGCACGTGTGCCGCACGTTGAGGGCCCAGGGCTATACCACTATCCCCTCCCCGCACTCGGTGGCGGCGCAATGGTGCGTCGAGCGCCACGGAGCGGAGGTGGATCTGCTCCTGATCGACCTCGCCCCACCGCCCTCGCGCGACTACCACCTGGGGATGTCGCTGGACTCGCTCTGGCCGCACACGCCGGTGATCTTCACCTCGGCGGATGGGCGCGCGGAAAACATCCGGCGGGGTCTGCTGCACCCGAGAGCGCCGTTTCTGCAGGAGCCTTTTCCGCCGTACGTGCTCGCTCGCATGGTGCGCACGGTCCTGGACGGCTGGGCGGCGCCGCCGGCCGCGTAAGGCTCGCGTGGCAGCGCCTATATGATCTTCTTGCCGAACGCCGACTGCACCAGCTCCACCGCGAACGCCGCCGACGCATTCCCCTGGTCCAGGATCGGGTTCACCTCCACCATCTCCAGTGACGTCATTACCCCCGAGTCGTTGAGCAGCTCCATGATGAGGTGCGCCTCGCGGTAGTCCAGGCCGCCCTTCACCGGCGTGCCCACGCCCGGCGCCACCGTCGGGTCCACTGCGTCGAGATCGAAGCTCACGTGTACGCAGTCTATCCCGTCGGTGACCCGCGAGAGCGCCTTCTTCATGATCCGGTGGATTCCGTGCCGGTCGATGTCCGCCATCGTGTGGACCTGCACGCCGACTTCCTTGAGGCGGTGCTTCTCGCCCTCATCCAGGCTCCGGATCCCGACCAGGGCCACGTTCGCCGGGTCGAGCTTGGGGAACTTTCCACCGATGCCCGTGAGCTTGTCGGGACCGTACCCGAGCAGCGCGGCGACGGGCATCCCGTGGATGTTGCCGGACGGGGAGGATTCCGGCGTGTTGATGTCACCGTGCGCATCCACCCAGAGGAGACCCAGCTTCTTCCCCTCGCGCCGGCAATAGGCGGCGATGCCCGACACGGTGCCGACGGCGATCGAGTGGTCGCCGCCGAGCACGAGCGGGAAGTGCCCCCGGCTCATGATGCGCTCCACCTTGCGGCACGCCACCGCGGCCGCCCGCGCGATCTCGGCCAGGTAGCGGGCCCGCACGTCGCCGACCTTGAGCTCCTCCATGTTCCTGATGGTGATGTCGCCGTCGTCCACGACCGTGTGGCCCAGCTCGCGGAGCCGAGCCTCGAGGCCGGCGATCCGGATCGCGGAGGGCCCCATGTCCACGCCGCGCCGACCGGAGCCCAGATCCATGGGCACGCCCAGGACGTGGACGATCATGCGCCGAGCATCGGGTCGTCGGCCTTGAGGGTGACGCCCGAGAGCCGGCGCCGCGCGGCCTCGAGCATCAGGTGGTACAGCCTGCCGGCCGCGAGCGTGGGCGCCAGCCCCTCGGGTCGGATGTTGGACACGCAGTTCCGTTCCGCGTCGGTGCGGCCGGGCCGTGGGTCCCAGGTCAGATAGGCGCCGAGGCTATGGGGCGCGCTCAGCCCGGGCCGCTCGCCGAGCAGCACGAGGACGAGCCGGGCCCGAAGCAGCGTGCCGATCTCGTCGCCGAGGGCCACCCGGGCCTGGACGGCGACGACCGCGGGCGCGAGCCGCCAGCCGGCGTCACGGAGCCGCGGCACCAGTGCCGCAAGCAGTGGCGGCGCATGCGACTGGGCGGCTCCGGCGGAGAGACCATCAGCGACGACGAGGGCCGCGTTCACGCCGTCCGGCGCCGCCGCTGCAGCGAGCGCGGCGCGCGAGGCCGGCTCGAGCCGGCGGCCCAGGTCCGGCCGCTGGAGATAGGTGGCGCGGTCGGGCGCGGCGCTCCGGACCTGAAGCGACTCGAGTCCCGCGACCGCCAGCGCGTCACCGAGCCCGTCGGCATCAAGCGCCCGGTGGACCGCGTCGCGGGCCCGGGCGTGGGCGAGCTGAAACTCGAGATGCGCACGGGTAGGAAGGCTCTGGCCCGCGCGGCCCAGCGCGATGCGGGCCGGCGTCAGCGCGCGGAGCGCGGCCCACGGGTCGGGTGCGGCGGGCGGGAGGCTCACCGGTGGCGGGGCGGCGTGTACGAGCCGTGCTCGAGGTCCTCGAGCACGTCCGGGCGGTGCGGCCGCCAGCCGAGCAGCTCCTCGGCGTGCCGTCCGGACGCCTGCTGGTCCATCACCAGCGCGTCGGCGTACGCTCCGGTGCTCCGGCGCGCCTCATCCAGCGGTGTGCTCGCGGTCCGTCCACCGGCCCCGGCCCCGCGGCTCGCCGCCGCGGCTACCTCACGCACCGGGTGCGCCGGTCCGGCGACGGCGAGGAACAGCGACCCGGCCGGCGCACGCTCGAGTGCGAGCAGGTAGAGGTCGGCCAGATCGTCCGCGTGCACGAAAGGCCAGCGGTTCTCGCCGGTGCCGATGTAGCGGGCGGCGCCCTGTTGCCGTGCCGACTCCACGAAGGCCGCCGGGATTCCGCCGCCTCGCCCATAGACGATGGCCGGCCGGATGACCACGGTGCGGATTCCCCGAGCGGCACCCTCGAGCACCCGGTCTTCCACTGCCTGACGCCAGGCGATCAGGGCGGCAGGGTTCGCCGGCGTGGTCTCGTCGACGACGGCGCCGCCTGTGTCGCCGTGGGCCCAGATGCCGCTGGTGTAGATGAATGGCTTGCCGCTGCCCTCGAGCGCGTCCAGCATCGCGTCCACGGCAGGACCATCGATGGCCGCGTCATCAGTGGTGGCCGTGCTGATGACGCCATCGGCCGCGCGGGCACCGGCAGCAAGGCTGGGAGGATCGGCGAAGTCGCCGCGCACCACGCCGACGCCCGCCTCGGCCAGGCGGGAGGTCGCCGCGGCGCTGCGGGCGAGGCCGGTGAGCTCGTACCCCGCCGCGCGGAGCCGCTCCGCGATGGCGCGACCGAGGTACCCTGTTGCGCCGGTCAGGAAGATTTTCATGGGGGAATCTTACCACCCCGGACTGAGTTGCGGGTGCGGGGCCGCCACCGCACGGCGGCCAGGCGCACCCGGCCGCGCGGATCGAAGCGCACGCCTTCGCGCTCCAGCAGCTGCCGCTGCGTGAGCTCGCCGCCGGGCGAGGCGCGCCGGCTCACGGCGCCCGCCGCGTTGAGCACCCGGTGCCACGGCACCGTGCTCCCGGCGGGGAGCGCGTGCAGTGCGTAGCCCACCTGGCGGGCGTGGCCGGCGAGGCCGGCGAGCTCCGCCACCTGCCCATACGTAGCTACGCGGCCGCGCGGAATCCGCCGCACGACCGCGTAGATCCGGGTCCAGGCCCCGGCCGCCGACGCACGTGCTACGCCGGGGCCGGCTGCCCTTCCCGCAGGTGTCGCTTTTCCTCGAGTACCCGCACAGCCCCCTTGTCGGGCGCGATGCCCTTGCCGTGCCGCTTGGCCCAGGTCTGGGTGAACTCCGCGCCGAACAGCAGAATCATGGAAGAGTAGTAGACCCAGACGAACATGACGGCCAGACTCCCCGCCGCCCCGAACGCCTGGCCCGGGTTGCTCCGGCCGAGGTAGAGGCCGATCAGGAACTTGCCCACCACGAACAGGAGGGCGGTGAATGCCGCGCCGGCCCACACGTCGCGCCAGGCGACACGGGCGTCGGGGAGCACCTTGAAGATCGCCGCGAACAATCCGGCGATCACCAGGAGCGAGACGAGCTGATTGACGACCTGCAGCAGGGTTGCCGAGATCCCGCTCGGCAGCACCGAGCCGAGCGCGCCCCCGAAAGCGGAGAGCGCCGCGCTCAGCGCCAGCGAAACGAGCAGCAGGAACGCGATGCTGAGGATCATGCCGAACGAGAACAGGCGCTTCAGCAGCACCGCCTTCCAGCCGCCCTGGTCGGGATCGGGCGTGACCTCCCAAGCGCGGTTGAGGGCTGCCTGGAGCTGGCCGAAGGCGCCCGTGGCGCCAAAGAGCAATGCCGCGATGCTGAGCACCGTCGCCAGCGGACCACCCGATCCGGACTGGTGCGCCTGCTGGAGAATCGTCCGGATCTGTTCGCTGGCGGAGGGTCCCATGAGGGCACCGAACTGGCCCTCGAGCTGCGCCTGCACCTCCCGGGGGTCGAGCACGGCCCCCAGGATGAGCAGGATCAGCAGCAGCAGCGGCGGAAGGGAGAAGATCGTGTAGTACGAGAGCGCGGCCGCCTGTGTAGTGCAGCCATCGTCCATGAACTCCTTGCCGCTGTCCCTGAGCAGGGTGAAAGCTTCCTTGGCGACGCTCACCGGCTCACCCCGTGGTGCTCCCGCCCGCGGGGCGGCTCCGCTTGGCCTCCTCCTTGGCTTCCTGCGCCACCCGGCCGGCGGATTCCTTCACCTGCTGTCCGACGGTCGCGGCCGCGTCCTTGAGCGTGGCCTTCACTTCGGGGCCACGGTACGCCATCTCCTCCTTGACCGTGTCCTTGACTTCGCGCCCCGCTTCGGCGGCCGCGTCCTTCACCCGCTCGGCGGTGTCCTGGACCCGATCGCCCAGGCGATCGCGGGCAGGGCCCATCATCTCACGCTCGCGGTCGGTCTCGGGAAGCATCAGGCCGAGGGCAAGGCCGACCACCGCGGCACCGATGGCGATGGCGAGCGGGTTCTCGTGCATCGTGCGTTCGAGGCCGCTCTTGGCCTGGCGTGCCCGCTCCGCGGCCGTGTCCTCGAGCTCCCCGGCGCGCTCCTGCATGCGATCCTTGAGCTCGCCGGCACGTTCTCCCGCCTGGCTCGTGGCACTGCTCATCTTCTCCTTCATCTGCCCGGCCCGGTCGGCCAGCCGCCGGCCGAGGCTCGGGCGGCCGTTGGGCTCACGCCGCTCGGGGCCGGTGTAGGCGAAGCGCGCCATGCGATCGCCCGACACCTCGCTCCTGTTGCGGAGGCCGAAAAGCCAGATTGCGCCGAGGCTCACCGCGGCCACCGGCAGGGGATTCTGGGTGATGAAATCGATGACCCGTGATGCCGGTTTCGCGCGCCTGATCGCCGACATTGGATACGACGTCCTGGGCCTTGACCGAGATCGCCTCCCGCGCCTGCTGCTTCAGGTTGTCGGGGCTGAGCCGCTCGCCCAACTGGTCGATGTTGCTGCTCATCCGCTCCCGGGTGCGTTCGATCTCCCGCTCGATTTCCGCGGGCGAGCGCTCGGTGGCGGAACTGTCGTCGGCGAACTCCCGCTCCTCCGACTCCTGCCGCTGGTATTCGTTCATGGCCGCTGCTCCTTCGCCCACTGGATATCGTCCTTGATGGAATCCACGGCCCGCCGGGGCGTCGGATCGGTCCGCTTCAGCTCCTTGAGCCCGCGCTGCAGCATCATCCAGCCCACGACTCCCAGGACCACGCCGACGATCAGCGCGGCCAGCCACGGCTTGAGGCCGATGGGATCGATGAGCAGGAGGATCACGAAGGCCGTGAGGGCCAACCCGCCCAGATATGCGACGATTCCGCCGGTCGCCAGGGCCACCAGGTCCGTCGTGACTTTCGACAGCTTCTGCTGCATCTCCGTCTTGGCGAGCTGGGTTTCCTGCCGAACCAGCAGCGCCATGTCCTGCGAGAGCTCGCCGAACAGCTCGCCGATCGAGCGATCCTCGCCCGTCCGCGATTTATACTCCGCCATAGCCCCCTCCACTCCTGTCATCGTGCTGCCACTGGTCGCGCCCAGCCCGCTCCGAGCTCTTGAGGAACCGCGCGCCCAGCATGCCGAGCGCCAGTGCGGCGCCGATCGCGATGGCCGGCTGCCGCCGCGCGAGGTTCTCGACGTCGGTGCGGACGTCCTTGAGATCATGATTCCGCAAGTAGGCCGACAGCCGCTCGGTCTGCTCCGCCAGCGTGTCGGTCAGATTGGCCACCCGGTTCTGGTTCTCGGAGCGGAGATTGTCGCTCGTGCGCCGGAACGCGCTCGCGATCCCGCCGATGCGGTCGGCGGCCTCGCTCCGGCTGGTGCTCAGGCTGCCGGCGGCGCTGTCCCGCGCCTTGCGAAAGGTGTCCTTCGCCTGGTCGACCACCTGGTCCTTCACTTCCCGGATCTGGGCCCGCGCCCCTCCGGTCCTGGATTCGTCACTCGTCTCCGCGCTGGATGGCGCTGCGGGGGACGGCGGGGTCGTCGTGTTGGGCATCGTCATCGCTGTCGCTCCTGTGCCGCGGCCGGCCTGCGGCCCCGCGGTATGGTCTCCCACGTCCTAAGGGGCTGTACCATGTGTCCTCGGGCAGGGTGGCTGCGGTGTGCCAAATCACGTGCGGAAGGGGATCCCCTGTGGTCCCAGCAGCCGCAGCGCGCGCCGATTGGGCGGCAATAGCCGGTTGGCCTCATCGAAGACGCCCATCTCGCGGAGCCAGCGCTCGAATTCCGGAGCCGGGCGGAGGCCGAGCAGCTCGCGTAGATAGAGCGCGTCATGGAAGGACGTGCTCTGGTAGCCGAGCATCACGTCGTCGGCCCCGGGGACGCCCATCACATAGGTGACCCCCGCCGCCGCGAGCACCGTCAGCAGCGCATCCATGTCGTCCTGATCGGCCTCCGCGTGGTTGGTGTAGCAGACGTCACAGCCCATGGGCAGCCCCAGCAGCTTGCCGCAGAAGTGGTCTTCGAGCCCTGCCCGGGTGATCTGCTTGCCGTCATAGAGGTATTCCGGGCCGATGAAACCGACGACGGTGTTCACCAGCAGCGGCTCGAACCGGCGGGCCACGGCGTAGGCGCGGGCCTCGCAGGTCTGCTGGTCCACACCGTGGTGCGCCTCGGCGGAGAGCGCGCTGCCCTGGCCGGTCTCGAAGTACATGACGTTTCGGCCCAGGCGTTCCCCGGCCGAGCGACAGGGCTGCGTCCCGCGCCTCGGCCAGCAGCGCGAGGGTGACGCCGAAGGCGGCGTTGGCCGCCTCGGTGCCGGCGATCGACTGGAAGACCAGGTCCACCGGCGCGCCGCGGCGGATGGCCTCGAGGGTCGTGGTCACGTGGGCCAGGACGCAGCTCTGGGTCGGGATGGCGTAGCGCTCGCGCAGCTCGTCCACCATCTCGAGCAGCGCGATGACCGTCCGCGGGCTGTCGGTGGCCGGGTTGATGCCGATCACGGCGTCGCCGCTGCCGTAGAGCAGGCCGTCGAGAATCGCCGCGCCGATCCCGCGCGGATCATCGGTGGGGTGGTTGGGCTGGAGCCGGACGCTGAGCCGCCCGGGAAGGCCGAGCGTATTGCGAAACCGCGTGAGCACGTGGCACTTCCGCGCCACCAGCACCAGATCCTGGAGCCGCATGATCTTGGAGACCGCCGCCGCCATCTCCGGGGTGACGCCCGGGCGCCAGCGCGGCCAGGGCATCCGGCGTGGCCTCGTGCGAGAGCAGCCATTCGCGGAAGCCGCCCACCGTCAGGTGCCGCGACCGGAGCGAACGCCGACGCGTCGTGGCTGTCCAGAATGAGGCGGGTGACGTCATCCAGCTCGTACGGAATCACCGCCTCGTCGAGCAAGGTCCGGAGCGGGAGATCGGCCAGCGCCATCTGCGCCGCGACCCGCTCCTCCGCGCTCGCGGCCGCAAGCCCGGCCAGCGCATCACCCGAGCGGGCCGGCGAGGCCCTCGCAAGCAGGGTGCGGAGATCCGGGAAACGATAGCGAACCGAGCCCACGGCCGCGGTGTACATCCTCCAATGTTATACTTGGGCCGCCGACCCGTCGTTCCCCAGGAGCGGATCTTGTCCATCGAGTTGCCCCCACGGCGCGCTGCAACGCCTCAGCGGCGCTCCGCGCGTGTCCCAGTGCCGGATGCACCGGCGGCGGTCCGCCTCGCGGCGGTCCTGCTCCAGGTGGGCGCGGTCGCCGTAGTCCTCGCCGTGGCTCCCCTACCCGGTCTTCCAGCTCGACCGCTACACCTTTCCCAAGGAGCTGGTCCTCGGCATCGCCGCCCTGGGCGCGACGCTGCTCTGCCTGGGCTCCGCGCGGCGGCTCACCCTGTTCATGGTGGACACACTGCTGGCCGGCTTTCTCCTCGTGTCGGCCGCCTCGGCCCTTTTCGCCACCAACGGCTGGCTCGCCTTCCGCGCGCTGGGCGTGAGCCTGGCGGGCGCGGCGCTCTTCTGGTGCGCGCGGACCGTGGCACGGGCCGGCCGCGGCGAGGCGCTGCTCGTGGGGCTGGCGGGCGCGGTGGTGCTGGGCGCCGTGACCGGACTGGCGCAGGCGTACGGGCTCGTCGACCCCGGACCTGGCCAGCCTGACCCGCGCGCCCGGCGGCACCTTCGGCAACCGCAACTTCATGGCGCACCTGGTCACCATCGGCCTGCCGGTGCTGCTCTTCGCGACGGTCGAGGCGCGCACCCGCCCCCGATTCGCGGTCGGCGCAGTCGGCGTGGCGCTCTGCGCCGGCGCGCTGGTGCTCTCGCGCTCGCGGGCTGCATGGGTCGGCGCGGGCGCCTGCGGGGCGTTCCTCGCGGTCGAGGGCCTGTGGCTGGGCGGGCTATGGCAGGACGAGCGACTCCGGCGGCGGGTGGTGCGAGCTCGCCACGGTCGCCGCTGACGGGCCTCGTGCTCGCGCTGCTGCTGCCCAACCGGCTCAACTGGCGCTCGGACTCGCCCTACCTGGAATCGCTCACCGGATTGGCCAACTACAAGGAAGGGAGCGGGCGGGGACGGCTCATTCAGTACGGCAATACGCTCGAGATGGCGGCCCGCCACCCGCTCCTGGGCGTGGGCCCCGGCAACTGGCCGGTCCAGTACCCGCTCTACATGTCCGCCGGTGATCCATCGTTCGACGCGGACGATATCATCCCCACCAACCCATGGCCCAGCAGCGACTGGATGGCGATGGCGTCGGAGCGCGGCTTCGTCGCGCTGCTGCTGCTGACGCTGGTGGGCGCGTCGATCGCACTGGGCGCCTGGGCGCGGGTGCGTCGGGGGGCGCGCCGGGCGCCGGCGCTCACCGACCTGCTGATCGTGGCGACGGTGCTCGCGACGGCGGTGGTGGGTGCGTTCGATGCCGTGCTGCTGCTGCCCCTGCCGACGCTGTTCGCCTGGACCATTCTCGGCGCGCTCGCTTCGTCCGCACGGCCGCTCGGCGTGGTCCCACTCACGCGCAGGTCGCCGGCGCGGCGCGCTGGTCGGCCGTGGCGCTGGTAGGGCTCGCTGTTCCTGGGACGGAGCGCCGCGCAGACGGTCGCAATGGGCGTGTTCGACGGCGGCGACCGCGCTGCCATGGAGCGCGCCGCCGCCATCGACCCCGGGAGCTACCGGATCCGGATGCTGCTCGCGCTGGCCTGGGCGCGCACGGGCCGCTGCGACCGCGCGATTCCCCACGCGAGCGCGGCGCGCGACCTGTTCCCCAACTATCCGGCCCCCGCGCGGCTGCTCCGCGCCTGCGGCGTGCGCAACCACAGGTAGCGGAGCACCCTGTGTCGCTCGTCACCGCAGCGACTGCTCGCGGATTACATATAGGCGCAGCAGACCCGACACTCGAGGTCCCGCCGTGGAGGCTCCCATGCGCAGCTCGGTTACCGCCGGCCTGATCGTCTCCGCCGCCATTGCCATCGCCGGGTGCGGCGGCGGTGGCGGTATCCGCATCAACCAGGACGCCCAGCCGGTTGCCGGCCGCTGGAACGCCATCCTCGCCACGCCGGCGCAGCTCGCCGGCGTGACCCAGGTGAGGGGCACCGGGTGGATGGGCACCCGGGAGAAGGACACCACGCAAACCGAGGCGCACGTCGCCATCGAGAACGCGGCACCGGGCGGCCGGCACCCGTGGCACGTCCACATGGGCCAGTGCGGCGCCGACCGTGGCATCCTGGGGCCCGCCAACGCCTACCCGGTGCTCAAGGTGAACGGCGACGGCAAGGCGGACGCGGACGCGATCCTGCCTCTGGTGATGCCGCGCACCGGCCAGTATTTCGTGAACGTCCACGCGTCGGCCAGTAACATGGGGACGATCGTGGCCTGCGGAAACCTGGCGCCGCCCTCGCACTAGCGGCTCCGTCCCGCCGTCACGCCGGCCCCGTGGCGACCGGCGTGTCCGCCCGCCCGCCCCACTCGGTCCACGACCCATCGTACACGGACACCGCGTCGTGCCCGAGCACGTGCAGCGCGTACACCAGCGCGCAGGCGCTCGTGCCCGAGCCACAGGTGGCCACGATCGGCCGCGTGGGATCGATGCCGGCCAGCGCGATGCGGCGCCGGAGCGCATCCCGCGGGAGCAGCGTCCCGTCCTCCGCCACCAGCTCCTCGTAGGGAAGGTTCACGCTGCCCGGCACGTGCCCGCCGCGGAGCCCGGCCCGGGGCTCGGGAGCGGCGCCGGTGAATCGCCCGGCCGGCCGCATGTCCACCACCTGCTCGGCCCCGCTCCCGAGATTCGCGCGCACCGCCTCGAGATCGCGAACCGCCGTGCGGTCGAGCCGCGCGGTGAACCGGCCGGGAGTCGCGGCAACGACGCCCGTTTCCAGCGGACGCCCCTCGCGCCGCCACTTGATCATTCCGCCATCCAGCACCGCCACGCGGCTGTGCCCGAACGTACGGAAAGTCCACCAGACTCGTGGCGCGCTGAGGTTGACCCCCGAGCCGTCGTAGACCACCAGATCGTCCGTGTCGCTCAGCCCCAGCGCGGACATCCTCCGGCCGAAGCTCTCGGCGTCGGGCAGCATGTGGGGCAGCGGTGACGCGCGATCGCTGCTCGCGTCGAGGTCGAAGAACACGGCGCCCGGAATGTGCCCGGCAGCGTATTCCCTGGCGGGGTTGCGCCCGCCGGCCGGCAGGTACCACGACCCGTCCACGACGCGGAGCCCGGGTCCGCCCAGGCGGGCGTCGAGCCACTCGGTCGAGACCAGCGACGGCAAGGGCGCGGTCATGGCACGAGCAGCAGCTTTCCCGCGGTCCCGCGGCCCTCGAGCGCGCGCTGGGCGTCGGCCGCCTGCGCCAGCGGAAACTCGCGATCGATCCTGACCCTGAGCGACCCGTCGGCCACGCGGCCGAGTACGTCGCCGGCGCGCTCGAGCAGCTCGGCGCGCGTCGCCGTGTAGTGGCCGAGGCTCGGGCGGGTCAGGTAGAGCGAGCCTTTCGCGTTCAGCACTTGCGGGTTGATCGGCTCGACCGGTCCGCTGCTCTGGCCGAAGAGCACCATCATCCCTCGGGGCGCGAGGAGGTCGAGCCCCTTCTCGAAGGTGGTCCGGCCGACGGAGTCGTAGACCACCTGGATCCCACGGCCTCCCATCAGACGCTTCACCTCGGCCGCGAAGTCGGTCCGGGTATAGAGGATGACGTCATCGGCCCCGGCTCCGCGGGCAAGCGCCGCCTTCTCTTCGGTCGAGACGGTGCCGATCACCCGTGCCCCGAGCCGGTTGGCCATCTGGCAGAGCAGCAGGCCCACCCCGCCGGCAGCCGCGTGCACCAGGCAGGTGTCACCCTTGCGCAGCGGATAGGTGGACGTGGTGAGATACTGCGCGGTCATCCCCTGGAGCAGCACCGCCGCCGCCTGCCGCGTGCTCACCCGATCCGGCAGCGGCACGAGCTTTTCGGCCGGTGCCACCGAATACTCGGCATAGGCGCCGAGCACGTTGACCGACCCGACCCGGTCGCCCGGCTGCACCAGCGTCACCCCAGGTCCGACGGCCTCGACCGTGCCGGCCGCTTCCGAGCCCGGCGTGAACGGCAGCGTCTGCGGGTAGAGACCGGCGCGCTGGTAGACCTCCACGAAATTGACGCCGACGGCCTCGATGCGAAGCAGCGCCTGGCCGGGCCCGGGCCGCGGGACCTCGGCTTCCTCGAACCGGAGGGCGCTCGCATCGCCGTAGGCGTGGATTCGGATGGCCTTCACGTGGGCGCTCCTGGAGAGGGTGACGTAATGTGATGGCAAAACGGGGAAGGGCGCCATCGCCCTCCCCCGTTTCGGCTCCAGCGCAAGACTGGACGCGCTCAGCGGGCCGTCGTGTCGGCCCGGGTGGTGTCGATGTTGCTCGGGCCCAGCGTGTCCTGCGGAATGGACCGGCGAGCCTTCGCAGCCTGAGCGGCCGAAGTGTCGACGCGCGCGCCGGTGCTGTCCACGCCGAGGCTGTCCACGTTCACGGTGGCATTGCCGGGACGACCGGCGGTGCCCGGCGGGCCGGTGCGGTGCGTATCAACGACGTGCGTAGCTGTGCTGTCGCCGCGATCCGGCGCGGCGCCGGCGGCTTCGTTGTTCCGGCTGTGGCAGCCCACGAGCGAGGCGGCGACGGCCAGGATGATGAGGCGCTGCATGGGTCTGCTCCCGTTCGAGTCGGGTTAACCTAGGCGCGAGTTCGAACGAGCCGACCGGGTTCCAGATCACAGTCGGGCAGCGGCCAGCCGCCGCTCCGGTCCACCATAGGCCGGATCCCGCCGCGAGCGCCGGTCCCGGCCGGTGAACGGCCCGCGTGCGGCCGAGCGATCGGACCCGCCATACCGCGCGACGCCGGAGGGCCCGAAGTCCATGCCGTGCCACTCGAGCAACGCAAGCGCCTCGCCGGTCCGGGGACCGGCGTCCACCGAGACCAGCGTGGCGCCGGAGCGGAGTCCTCGATCGAAATGCTGCGCGTCCTGCTCGGGGACTCCCATGTCCGCCAGCGCGCCGATTATTCCGCCGGCGGCAGCACCCACCCCCGCTGCGGCCACGGTCGAGGCGAGCACCCCGCCGACGACGATCGGCCCCACGCCCGGGATCAACAGAGAGCCGAGCAGGCCGATGAGCCCGCCGAGCAGCCCGCCGCTCACGGCGCCGGTCGCCGCCGAGTCGCGCGGGTCGTCCCGGTCCTCGGTGGCCATCCCGATCTGTTCGTCGGTGAAGCCCTCTCGCTTGAGCTCACGGATCGCGGCTTCCGCGCGGCTCCGCTCCCCGAACAAGCCGACCACCGTGCGGCTGGTCGTCTCCTGATCCGCGTGCTCGGCATCACTCCCGTGCGCCATTCGTTCCTCTCGAGATTCGGGTAATCGGCCCCGACGCACTGCCGCCGCGCCAAGGTAGAACCCCGGCGCGGCGGCATGGGTGAGCGTGCTCACAGGTAGGTGCACGCTCGCCGTGCGGACTGCGGTGCGCAGGCTAGAGCTGCGCCTCGCGCCGCTCGGGGCCCGCGTAGCTGGTATCCCGACGGCGGCGGCGCTCCTTGCCGCCGTAGGGGGACGCCTGCCGGCCGCCGAGGGGCTGGACGGACGCCTTGCCCTTGGTATCGATCCGCGCTTCCTCCCGGCGGACCTCGTCCGACACGTGCTCGGTGCCGGTCACCGTACGCTTGCCCACCTCGATCTCCTCGCGTACGACGGGCCGCTTCTCGACGTTGACACGCTCCTCGCTCAGCGGGATCCTGATCTCCTTGTCGTCCCCGATCGGCGTGCCCGACGCCTCCACATCCGCGGCGGGGCGGCGCTCGATCACGACCTCTTCCCGGCTCACCGGGACCTCGATGTTCTGTCGCTCGGTGACGACCTCCTTCCGGACCCGGACCTCGCCCGCCTGGACCCGCTCCTTCTGAACATCGAGCTGTTCCTCGCGGAGCTTGAGCCGCTGCTGGTCTTCGAGGTCCTCCCTGCCGACCGCGCCGGCCGCCGCACCGGTGGTCTGAAAGCGCCCGATCCCCGAGGGGCCGAGGTCGGCCTTGTTGTGCTGGAGGATCGCAATCGCCTGGTCGAGGCGGTCGCCGGCGTCGACGGTGACCAGCACGCCGCCCGAGCGGATGCCACGATCGAAGTGCTCGGCGTCGGCCTCGGGAACGCCGATGCCCATCAGGGCGCCGATGATGCCGCCGGCCGCCGCGCCGATGCCGGCGCCCGTCAGCGTGGAGGCGAGCACGCCGCCCACGATGATCGGGCCGACGCCGGGAATGAGCAGGGAGCCCAGCAGGCCGATGAGCCCGCCGACGACACCGCCGCTCACGGCGCCCACGGCCGCGCCTTCGGCGGTGGTCGTCCCGGTGTCCTCCATGAGATGGCGCTGCTCGTCGCGATCCCGCATCGCGACGCCGATCTGCTTCTCGGTGAATCCGGCGTCCTTGAGCTCGCGGATGGCGCTCTCGGCGTTGGAGCGATCCGTGAAGAGACCGACCACGGTCCGGCCCCGAGTGCCGGGCGTGACGTCGTCGGGTCTGGTGTTGCGAGCCATCATGTCAGCCCTCCTATGGGATTTCAGCTTGCGGCGGCCGCCCCGGCGGCGCTACTCGCGAGCGATGGTGGAGAACGGGCGACCAGAATCGCGGTTGCGGATAACGGTGCCGTTCGATCAAGGGGGCTGAAGTTAGGGCGGCGGGACAGCGGGGTCGGTGACAGCCCTCACATTCGGGATGCCTCGCGGAGCGCGCCCGGACAGTGAGCGCTCTCGCTCCGCGCTAGACCGCGACCACCGCGGCGTCCAGTTCGTCGGCCGGCGAGCGTCCACGGCGGGTGTAGCGGTCGAAGAACTCCCGCGCCTGCTCCAGATCCGGCCGGGGGAAGTACCCGGACGGCAGCGCGGCGCATCCCTGCAGCGCGATGGCGGCGAGATCCGATGCCATGCGCGCGAGCACGGGGTCGCCGAGCCCGAGCCGGCCGGCGCGCTCGAGCAACGCGGGGTCAGGCTCGCCGAGCAGATCGGCGGCGGCGAGGGAGCGCGCGGGGATCCTCGGTGATTCCCGCGGCGAGCGCGAGCGGCGCCGCGTACCACTCTGGCGCCACGGCATCCGGCGAGCGGAGCTCGAAGTGGCCGCGCGGCCTGACTTCAGGGAACAGGGTGGTCAGGTGGTCGTGCCACTCCTCCAGGCTCACCTGTGCCTGGGTCAGCCACTCGCCGAACGGCCGGTACTCGCCATCCAGCGCGGGAAGGAGGAGCGCCGGCGCCTCGAGCGCGAACTCGAGGTATCGCTCCGCGGCGCGCGCCCCCAGGGCAGTCCGGTCCGGGCCGGGTCCAGCGCCCGCCACACCTGCGCGCGCATGCTGGGGCAGCCGGCGGGCGCGCCCTCGTACACCGAGGAGTTGGCGAACATGGCGACAAAGCACGGCGCCGCCGCGTTGAGCACTCGCCAGCGGAGCCAGCGTTCGCGGCCGGCATCGAGGCTGATCTGGAATGACGCCGTCTGGCGCATCATCCGCGCACCCGCGACGCCGCGCCGCTCCAGATACTCCGCCATGCGCGCGTAGCGCCGGTTGTGGAGCAGCAGCGGAGCGTCCTCGATCGGGTTGGCCGGGTCGATCCCCAGCGCGAGCAGGGTGATCCCCTCGTCGGCGGCGGCCGATCGGAGCGGCGGCACCACCGAGCGGAGCAGCGAGAGGAGCGCGCCCGGGGACCGGCACGGCGGCGAGCTGTACTCGAGCTGGCCGCCGGGCTCGAAGGTCAGGTCGCCCCCGGCCGGGAGCAGGAAGCAGGGCGTGTCCTTCGGTGTGCGGCGTCTCCCGCCACCCCTGCCGCGCGGCGTGGCGCCGGAGAAACGGCAGGGTAGGAGGGGGTCGTCTCCCTCGATCGGGCAGCGGCGGCCCGTCGTGGTCTCGACCGGGATGAGCTCGGTCTCTACGCCGACGCGCCGCGGCATGAGGGAGGCGCCGGCCGGCGCGGCGAACGCGTGCGCCGCGAGGTCGGCCAGCAGCGCCGAGCGCGTGAGCCCCGTCATGCCGGCGCTCCCACCACCAGGCCGAACGGGGTCGTCGGGTCGGTGGGCCATGCCTCGATGCGGAGCTCCGCGGCCGCGAACAGCGCGGCCACGCTGTCGCGGTCGTACTTGGAGCTGATCTCGGTCCGGATCGACTCGCCCCGGGCAACGACGACCGGCTCGAGGCCGGGGATGGTGACGAGCTGATCGCGCGACGCAACGAGGTGCATCTCGATCCGGTGGGCCACAGTGTCGTAGAACGCGCGATGCTCGAACGCCTCCGGGTCGAAATTCGCGCCGAGCTCGTGGTTCAGCACCCGGAGCATGTTCCGGTTGAACTCGGCCGTGATACCCTGGCTGTCGTTGTACGCCGCCTCGATCCGCGCGATGTCCTTCCGCAGGTCCACGCCCAGCAGGAACCGGTCGCCCGGCTCCATCGCGGCGCGCACCCGCGCGAGCAGGCGGATCGCGGCCGGGGGATAGAAGTTGCCGATCGTGCTGCCGAGGAAGGCGAACAGCGCCGGACGCGGCATCCGGCGCGGCAGGTTGAGCTCCTCCGCGATATCGGCGACCGCCGGCTCGACCCGCAGGGCCGGATATTCGCGACGGAGCTGCGCGGCCGTCTGGCTCAGGAAGGTGGCGCTCACGTCGATCGGCACGTACAGCTCGGCGAGGCCCGTCGCCCGCATGGCATCGAGAATGAGCCGGCTCTTCTCGGCGCTGCCCGCCCCGAGCTCGATCAGCGTGCGCGTACCGAGCTGCGCCATCAGCTCCGGCATCCAGCCCTGGAGCAGCGCACGCTCGGTGCGAGTCGGGTAGTACTCGGGCAGACGGGTGATTTCCTCGAACAGCTCGGAGCCCCGCTGGTCGTAGAAGTACTTCGGCGGGAGCTCCTTCTGGGGCGCGGAGAGGCCGGCGGCCACCTCCGCCAGCATACGGGGGTTGACGCGCCGGCTCGCCAGGGCGGAATGGTTAGTCGTCACGGGCGCACCTGAAGCCGCTGAAAATCTGGCGGCGGACGGGGTAGTCCCAGTTGCGGAACGTATTGCGAATGGCGCCCGGTCGCGTGGCCCACGAGCCCCCGCGGAGGACTTTGTACTCGGTGCCGAAGAACACCTCGGAGTATTCACGGTACGGAAAGCTCTCGAATCCCGGCCAGGGCCCGAAGTCGCTCGCGGTCCACTCCCAGACGTCGCCGATCATCCCGGAGCAGCCGATCGGCGAGACGTTGGCGGCGTAGCTCCCCACGGGGGCCGTGCCGAACACGAGCTGGTCCACGTTGGCAAAGGTGTGATCGGGTGGCGTCTCACCCCAGGGATAGGTCCGCTTGCTCCCGGTGGCCGGGTCCCACGAGGCGGCCGCCTCCCACTCGATCTCCGTCGGGAGGCGCTTCCCGGCAAAGCGTGCGAACGCGTCTGCCTCGTACCAGGACACGTGACACACGGGGTGGCGTGGATCCACCGGACCACTCCGGTCCATGCTCCGCGTAGTCCACACGTCATCGCGGCACTCCCAGTACCTGGGGGCGTTCGCGCCCGTCTCCATCCGCCACTTCCAGCCCGCCTCCGACCAGTGCTCGGGCCTGTCGTACCCGCCCGCGCCATGAACGCCAGAAAGTCGCGGTTGGTGACGGGGTGCACGTCCATCCAGAACGGCGCCACGGCCGCGGGGTGCGCGGGCCGTTCATTGTCGTAGGCCGCACGCCGGTCGTCGGTGCCGATCGACACCGTACCTCCGGGGAAGCGCACCATCTCGACCGTCTCGGCGCGTCCAGTTCCGCGCACGCCGCCGTCTCCCGCTTCCAGGCGGACGAGCGGGGTGTAGGGCGCGCCCTGCTTGAGCTGCAGCGTCTGGAGGATCGTCTCGCCGTGCTGGTACTCGTGCTGCAGGACCATTCGGTAGACGAAGCCGTCCCGGAGGAGCGGGGACGATGCATCCAGGTCGGCATCGTCGAGCCGGGCCAGGACCCGGCGCCGGATCTCGTCCATGATTCCGCGACACTCGGCCAGGTCCGGGAGCTGGAGCGACGCGCGAGTGCTCCGCGGGTGCTCGAACGGATTGTACAATCCCGGCATCTCGACGAACTCGACCGGCCCATCGAGGTTCCGGGTGAGCCACAGCTCCTCGAAGTGGGCGATGTGACCGAGGTCCCAGAGAATGGGACTCATCAGCGGATCGTGCTGCCGGTGGAGATCGTCGTCGCTCAGTGGCGTCACCAGCAGCAGCGTGCGCGCCCGCGCCTCGAGCAGCCGCGTCGGCGATGGTCTCCCGATCGATGCGGCTCGGCGCCGTTGCAAGCGTCATCTTGACCTCCCTGCCGAGCCGTCAGGACTCGAGCGTCGAGAACAGGTTGTTGAGCGATTCGGCGAGCGTCGGATGGGCAAAGACCGCGTCCCGGAGCCGAACGTACGGGAGCCTCCCATCATCGCGAGCTGCAGCATCGACATGAGCTCGCCGCCCTCGATGCCGAGGACCACGGCGCCGAGGATGATACCGGTGTCCGGCGCCACCAGCGCCTTCATGAAGCCGCGGGGTTCATCCACCTCGAGCGCGCGGGCCACGTGGCTCATCGGCATCCGGGCCACCCGGTACGCCCGTCCGTGGCCACGCGCCTCCTTCTCGCTCAATCCGATGCGCCCGAGCTGCGGATCGATGAAGACCGTGTAGGGGACCAGCCGCCCGGTGGTGCACGCGTTCTCGCCGTCCAGCAGATTGGCGCGGATGATCCGAAAATCGTCGTACGAGATGTGGGTGAACGCCGGTCCGCCGTTCACGTCGCCGAGCGCGTAGACGCCCGGCGCGGAGGTCTCGAGCCGCGGGTTGACGGTGACGAAGCCGCGTGGCGTCAGTGGCGACGCCGGCGCTCGGCAGGTCGAGCCGGTCGGTGTTCGGCACCCGTCCGGTCGCCAGCAGGAGGTGCGAGCCCTCCACGATCCGCTCCCCGGCCGGAAGCCGGAGGGTGAGCCGTGCGCCGCCGCCTGGCCGGGGCTCGGCCCGGCACGCCTCGGCGTTCAGGAGCACCTCGACGCCGTCCTCCCGGAGGACGCCGAGTACCGCGTCGGCCACATCTTCGTCCTCGTGCTCCAGGAGCTGCGGGCCGCGCGCCGCGACGGTCACGCGGCTCCCGAAGCGGCGGAACATCTGGCCGAACTCGAGGCCGACGTATCCGCCGCCCACGACGAGCAGGTGCTCGGGGAGGTGATCGAGCTCCATGATCGACGTGGAATCGAGCGACGCAACGCGATCGAGCCCCGCTACATCCGGCCGAGCGGGGCGCCCGCCGCTGTTGATGAAGACCAGGTCCGCCGTGAGCGCGCGGCCACCCACGGCCAGCTCGCGCGGCCCGGTGAACCGCGCCTCGCCGCAGATCAGCTCGAGCCCGGCTGTGGCCTCCACCCGGCGCAGGTTGCCTGAGCGGAAGCTCTCGACGATGGCCCGTTTGCGCGCACGCACCCGGGCCATGTCCACGGTGACGGCGCCGGTGTTCACCCCGTAATCGGCGCCGCGGCGTGCCAGGTAGGCTACGCGAGCGCTCGCCACCATCGTCTTGGTGGGTGTGCACCCCTCGTTGACGCAGGTGCCGCCCACGTGCTTGCGCTCGATGAGCGCGGTACGCCTGCCGCTCCGCGCGAGTGCGATGGCCAGCGGACCGCCAGCCTGGCCCGCACCGATGACGATGGCGTCGTACCGCTCGGGAAGACTCATGGACATGAGGCTGGGGTAACTGATGCCACGGATCCCAGGAGTAACGAGTCCAGGCGCCGGGTGGTTCCGGACGCCCTCCCAACGTGCGTCGCGGAAGGTGATGGCCGCAAGCTCCCGGCCGGATTGCCGTGACTAGGTGCTCGTCACGGCACTCGCCGTCCGCAACAACGCCAGCTCCAACCCGTCGCACAGCGCCAGCCAGCTCGCCTCGATGATGTTCTCCGAGCAGCCGACAGTGCTCCACCGCTCCGGGCCGCGCGCCGATTCGATGATGACCCGGGGCCTGGCCGCGGTGCCCAGGTGTTCGTCCACGATGCGCACCTTGTAATCCACCAGATGCACCTCGGCCAGCTCGGGGTAGTGCGGCAGCAGTGCTTTCCGGACCGCGCGGTCGAGCGCGTTCACTGGCCCATCGCCTTCGGCGGCCGTGTGCATCAGCTCGCCGGCCACCCGCAGCTTGACCGTGGCCTGCGCGCGGCTCCCGCCGGTGCCCCGCTTCTCCACCAGCACGGTGAATTCATCCAGCACGAAGGGCGCACGGTACTCCGGCGCGCTCCGGCGGAGCAGCATCTCGAACGAGCCCTCCGCGGCTTCGAACTGGAACCCCTGGTGCTCCAGCTCCTTGATCCGCTGGAGCACCACGGTCTCGGTCTCGCCCGGGGTGAGGCCGAGCTCCCGGGCGCGCAGCCGGATGTTCCGGCGCCCGGCCACCTCGCTCACGACGACCCGGGCGGCGTTCCCCACGGCTTCGGGGCTCACGTGCTGATAGCTCTCGGGCAGCTTGGCGATGGCCGCGACGTGGATCCCGCCCTTGTGGGCGAAGGCACTCCGGCCGACGTAGGGCGCGTGCGGATCGGGGTGCTGGTTGGCCACCGCGGCGACGTAGTGCGACACCTCGGTGAGCCGCCGCAGCGAGTCCGCCGGCAGCACCTCGAGTCCGAGCTTGAGCTGGAGCGTCGCGACGAGCGGGACCAGGTCGAGGTTTCCGCAGCGCTCGCCGTACCCGTTGATCGTCCCCTGCACCTGGGCGCAGCCCGCCCGGACCGCGGCCAGTGCGTTGGCCACGGCGAGCCCCGCGTCGTTATGCGGGTGAATGCCGAGCGGGACACGGAGCCGCGCGCCCAACTCCACCACGCGCTCCGCCACGATCTCCGGCAGCTCGCCCCCATTGGTGTCGCACAGCACCACCCAGTCGGCGCCCGCCTCCGCCGCGGCTGCCACCGTCGCGAAGGCGTAGCCGGGGTCGAGCCGCCAGCCGTCGAAGAAGTGCTCCGCGTCGTAGACCACCTCCCGGCCAAGCCGCTTGAGGAAGGCGATGCTGTCGCCGATCATGCGCAGGTTCTCCTCGCGCGTGGTCTCGAGGATGCGGTCCACGTGCAGCGTCGAGCTCTTCCCCACGAGAGTCACCACTGGGGTCTCCGCGGCCACCAAGGCGCGGAGGTTGTCGTCGTCCTCCGGGCGCACGCCGGCCCGGCGGGTGCTTCCGAACGCCGCGAGCTTGGCGTGGCCGAGCGGGACCGCCCGGAGGCGGCGGAAGAAGTCGGCGTCCTTGGGATTGGATCCGGGCCAGCCGCCCTCGATGTAGCTCACGCCCAGTCCGTCGAGCGCGCGGGCGATCTTCACCTTGTCCTCGACCGAGAGTGACAGACCCTCGCGCTGGGTCCCGTCACGCAGTGTGGTGTCGTAGAGTTGCAGGGGCATGGCCGGTCCGGTCGGGGTCAGGGCAGTCGAACAGGGGCAAAATGAGCGCGGCCTCTCGTGCTGGAGAGGCCGCGTGTCGCTGGAGTGTCGGGGATCCGCCTGCTATCCCTGTGCTTGCGCGCCGCCTCTGGTAGAGAGCCGGAGCGGAATAATCTCGGCGAGCAGCGCGGGCATCGGTGTCATGGGTCTGCATAGTTATACACGCCCGGAGTGGCGCCCGTCAAGCGCCGCGCACCCCCGCTCGCGCGCTGACGACAGCGCGGGGCCGCGGCCGGCCCGAGGGGTACCCCCGGGCCCGCGATGGTGACAGTATTCCTTCATGCCGACGCTCGACACCGTGATCCCCAGGTTCAAGGCCGCCGACCGCACCACCCGCCTCGAAACGCTGCTCGACTACTCGCGGAAGCTTCCGCCCCTCCCGGAGCGGTTCTGGGAGGAGCGATCGCGGGACGGGCACCGGGTGGACGAGTGTCAGACCCCGGTATTCCTGTGGGTCGAGGTCGACGACCACAAGGTCCACATCCACGCCGACGTGCCCCCCGAGTCGCCCACGGTGCGCGGGTTCATCTCGCTCCTGGCCCGGACACTCAATGGCGCCGCGCCGGCCGAAGTGGCCCGCGTGCCGGACGATCTGCTCGACCAGCTCGGCCTGAGCGAGACCCTCGGCATGACCCGCACTCAGGGGCTTACCGCGATCCTGTATCGGATCAAGCGTTCCGTGGCCGCCGCCGCGTGATGCTCGGCGTCCTCGAGCTCGCCAACCGGGGCAGCGGCTTCCTCCGACGGCGCGAGGCGGGCTACCTCCCGTCCAGGAGCGACGTGCACGTGGGCGAGCGCGTCATCCGGCGGTTCGAGCTCCGGCCGGGCGACGAGATCGAGGGCGAGACCCGTCCCGGCGGCAAGGGCCGGAGCGCGACGCTCGAGAACGTCACCGCCGTCAACGGCCGTCCCCCCGCCGAGCTTCGCCGCCGCCCCGAGTTCAGCAGCCTCGGCGCGATCCACCCCAACGAGCAGCTCCGGCTTGAGTGCGGGCTCGTGCGCCAGGGACAGCCCGACTTCACCAATCGCGTCATCGACATCATCTGCCCTTTCGGCAAGGGCCAGCGCGCCCTGATCGTGGCGCCGGCCAAGGCCGGCAAGACGATGGTGCTGCAGGCCATCGCCGAGGGGATCAGCGCCAATTATCCGGGCGCGGGCCTCTACGTGCTGCTGGTGGACGAGCGCCCGGAAGAGGTGTTCGAGATGGAGGCCCTCGGCGTGGGCGAGGTGATCGCGTCGAGCTTCGACAACCCGGCGTCGCAGCACGTCGCGGTCGCGGAGCTCACGCTCGAGCGCGCGCGCCGGCGGGTGGAGCTGGGGGAAGACGTGGTGCTCATCGTCGATTCGCTCACCCGCCTGGCACGCGCCTACAACACGGTCGAGAAGGGAACCGGGCGCACGCTGTCGGGCGGGCTGGACGCGCAGTCGCTCGAGCGGCCGAAGCGGTTCCTCGGCAGCGCGCGCAAGATCGACGTGGCGCAGGGCGGCGGGTCGCTCACGATCATCGCCACGGCCCTGGTGGATACCGGCAGCAAGATGGATCAGGTGATCTTCGAGGAGTTCAAGGGGACGGGCAACAGCGAGCTGGTCCTGAGCCGCGAGCTGGCGGAGCGGCGGATCTACCCCGCCATCGACCTGGTCGCGAGCGCCACCCGGCGGGAGGAGCTGCTGCTCTCACCGGAAGCGCTCGCGGTCAGCCGTACGCTGCGGCAACGGCTGGCGGGAATGACGGCGATCAATGCGATGAACGACCTGCTCACCGACATGCGGCGGAACCGGAGCAACGAGGAGCTGGTCAGGGCGCTGGCGGCGGGGTGACGCGGGGAAGGACGAACGACGGAAGGACCGAAAGCAATGGAAGGGGGCATGCGCTGGGGCATGTCCCCTTGCCTCTGCCCATTGCAGGTTCAGCTCCGTGCGGCTGTCGCCCGATTGGCCTGCTCGAACTCCTTCATGAAGGCCACCAGGGCCTCGACGGCCGGCCTCGGACATGCGTTGTAGATGCTCGCGCGCATGCCGCCCACGGACCGGTGCCCCTTGAGACCGTCGAGGCCTCGGCGGGTGGCCTCGGCGATGAACCTGCCCTCCAGCTCTTCAGTAGGCGCGCGGAAGCAGACGTTCATCAGGGAGCGGCTGTCGGGCTGCACCGTGCCCCGGAAGAAATCGCTCCCATCGATGTAATCGTAGAGGAGCGCGGCCTTCTCGGCATTCCGCTCGGCCATGGCGCCGAGCCCACCCTGCGACTGGATCCACTTGAACACCTCGCCCATGATGTAGATCCCGAAGGTGGGCGGGGTGTTGTACATCGAGCGGTCCGCGGCGAAGGTGCGGTACTGCAGCATCGTGGGAAGCGTCTTCGGACCCGCCTCGACCAGCGCCTTCCGGATGATCACCAGCACCACGCCCGAGGGGCCGAGGTTCTTCTGCGCGCCGGCGTAGATCAGGCCGTACTTCCGGACATCGATCGGGCGGCTGTACATGTCGCTCGACGTGTCGGCCACGAGCGGCGCGCCCGTGGGCACGGCCGGCTCGGTTTTCCACTGGGTGCCGTAGATGGTGTTGTTGGTGGTGAGGTGGACGTAGGCCGGATTGGACGAGTAGCGGATTTCGTCCGGCTGCGGGATCCGATCGAAGTTGGTGGCTTCGCTGCTGGCGGCGAGGTGCACGGTCCGGCCGAGCACCTTGGCCTCCTTGACCGCCTTCTTCGCCCACACGCCGGTCAGGAGAAAGTCGGCGGTGCGGTCGGCCGGGAGCAGGTTCATCGGCACCATGGAGAACTGGAGCGAAGCGCCCCCCTGCAGAAAGAGCACGTCGTAATCGTCCGGAATCCCGGCCAGGGAGCGACACTCGGCTTCGGCCTCGTTGATGATGCGGTCGAACACCTTGCCGCGGTGACTGTGCTCCATGATGCCGATGCCGCTGCCGGCGATGTTCCAGACGGCCTCCTGCGCCTTGCGGAGGACGGGCTCGGGCAGCACGGCGGGGCCGGCGCTGAAGTTGTAGATGCGGTCGGTCATGCTGAATCCTTTGGTGTGCGGTCCTTGTAGCGCGCCTTCGCTGCCTCCCCTACCGTCGTCTCCCATCAATCTCCCCCAGCTCCACGCTGATGATATCCGGATTGCCCGTCCGGATCCGCTCCAGCGCCGACCCCTCGGGCGGCCCGTCCAGATGAATCCTCACCAGCGTGGCCTGCGCGCCGTGATAGATGATGCTCTCCACCTCTTCCACGTTGATGTCGCCGCCGGCGAGCACACTGAAGACGTGGGCCAGCACGCCGGGCCGGTTCCGATGCCGGACCGACAGCACATGCGTCGCCGAGCTGCGGGCGAGCCGGTTGACCACGTTGGGGACCTCGCCCGTCGCCTGGAAGGTCCGGACGATGCGGATGACCTCGTGGGCGATCGCGACCTGCGCCTGCTCGGTGGACGCGCCGACGTGGTGCGTGCCGTAGACGCCGGGCGCCTGCACGATGGCGTTGGTGAACCCGCCCGTTCCCCCCGGTGGCTCATTCTGGAAGACATCGAGCCCGATCCGAAGCCCCTTCTCCCGCACCGCCCGCTCGAGCGCCGCCTCGTCCACCACGGAACCACGCGAGGTGTTGATGAGATAGGCGCCCGGCCGCATTGCCGCCAGGAATTCGGCGTTCACCAGGTGCTTCGTGTCCGCGTTCGCGGCGCAGTTGATGGAGACGGCGTCCGACAGCCGTGCCACGTCCAGCGGCGTCTGCGCGTAGACCACGCCCAGGCGATCGGCCTCCTCCTGCGTGAGGCTCCGCGACCAGGCGATCACCCGCATCCCGAACGCCTGCGCCCGCGCGGCCACTTCCCGCCCGATCTGCCCCAGCCCGACGATCCCGAGCCGCCGGCCGAAGAGGCCTCGGGCCTTGGAGTACTCGCTCTTGTTCCAGGTGCCCTGGCGGAGGTCGGCCGTCTGGTCGGGGATTCGCCGGTCGCACGCGAGCAGCAGCCCCAGCACCAGCTCGGCCACGGCCACCGAGTTCTTCCCCGGGCAGTTCGAGACGAAGACGCCGAGCCCCGAGGCCGTCTCCACGTCGATCGTGTCGATCCCGGCGCCGGCGCGGATCACCAGCGTCAGCGCGGTCCCGGCCTCGAGCGCCTCGGCACTCACCTTCTTGCCGCGCACGATCAGGATGTGCGGATCGGTCTCCCGAATGAGCGCCGGCAGCGCCTCCGCCTTGACGTCCGGCTGCGATACGACGGTGCAGCCGAGCTCCTTCAGCCCGTCGATTCCGACTTTTTCGAACTTGTCCGCGATCAGCACCTTCATGTGACGCCGCTCCACCGGTGTCGGAAGCCTACAAGGTATGTACGAAGAGGCCGCTGCGCAGCTTGGGCTCGAACCAGGTGCTCTTGGGCGGCATGATCTTGCCCGCGTCCGACACCGCCATGAGCTGCTCCACGGTCGTGGGGTAGAGCGCGAAGGCGATCGCCATCTCGCCCGAGCGCACCCGGCGCTCCAGCTCCGCCGTGCCCCGGATGCCGCCGACGAAATCGATGCGCTGGTCGGTGCGCGGATCGCCCACGCCGAGAATCGGGCCGAGCACCCGGTCCTGCAGCAGCGACACGTCGAGCGAGGCGATCGGATCGCTCCGGTCGATGGTCCGCTCGTCCAGCTCCAGCCGGTACCAGCGGTTCATGAGGAACACGCCGAAGCTGCCGGGCCGGGGAGGGTCGGCCTGCTCCGTGACGCTCACCCGCCCCACGCGCGCGATGCGGGCAAGCACCTCGGGCGGCTCCTGGCCGGCAAGGTCGCGCACCAGCCGGTTGTAGGGCAGGATCCGGAGCTGCTCCGCCGGGAAGAGCACGGCCAGGAACCAGTTGTACTCGCCGTCGCCCCGGTGCTGGGACGGCGCCTGGCGCAGCTCGCGGCCCGCGCGCCATGCGCTGGCGGAGCGATGGTGGCCGTCCGCCACGTACGCGTGCGGCACCGCCCGGAACGCGGCCAGAAACGGCTCCGGCTCGTCGATCCGCCAGACAGTATGGCGCACGCCGTCGGGCGCGACGAAGTCGTACAGTGCCTCGGTAGCGGCGACCCGCCGGCCGAGGTCCTCGATGTCGGGCCGGCCAGGGTAGGTCAGAAAGACAGGCTCCGCATTGGCCCGGAGCGCCAGCACGTGGCGGGTGCGATCGTCCTCCTTGTCCTGCCGGGTCTTCTCGTGTTTGCGGATGATGTCGTGCTCGTAATCGTCGATGTGGACGCACCCGACCACGCCGATCTGCTCGCGGCCGGCCATGGTCTGCCGGTACAGGTACAGCGACGGTGCCGCCTCGCGAACCAGTGTTCCGTCAGCCTGGAACCGGTCGAGCGCTTCGCGTGCCCTGGCGTAGATCCGGGGGTCGTGCGGATCCACGTTCTCGGGGAGGTCGATGTCGGACCGGCCCACGTGGAGAAAACTGTACGGGTTTCCCTCCGCCAGCGCGGCCGCCTCGGCCCGGGTGACCACGTCATACGGCACCGCCGCCACCTGCTCGGCGAGCTCGGGTGCGGGACGGAGGGCGCGGAAGGGATGCAGACGCATGCGGCGGAGCCCCGAAGAAAGACACGCGGAGGAGGACGACGGCATCCTAGGCGGAGTCGGGGCAAGACGGAAGGGTGGGAAGGACGGGAAGGACGGAAAGACGTAACGTCGCATCCAGGCGGCGCTGTCATCCCGAGCGCAGCGAGGGATCTACTCGGCTGGCATCGAACACCGTCGCAGACCTCGAACTTGGCCCGGCAAGATCCCTCGCTGCGCTCGGGATGACAGCGCCGGCGCCCGCGGCCCGTGCCATACTTCCGTCTTTCCCACCTTCCGCCCCTTCCGTCTTTCAGTCTTTCCGCCTTTCCGACCTTCCGTCTTTCCGTCCTTACCGCGCGTCCGCCCCTCACCCCCCCGGTCTCACCCCCCGCTCCGCCAGCCCGAGCAGCCCGTCCACTACCAGCGCCAGCGCGGCGGCGGGCAGCGCGCCGGAGAGGATCATCCGGGTGTCCGACAACGCCAGGCCGGCGGCAATGGGATCGCCGAGGCCCCCGGCACCGATGAACGCGGCCAGGGTGGCGGTGCCGACGTTGATCACCGCCGCGGTCCGGATCCCCGCCATGATGAGCGGCGCCGCGAGCGGGAGCCGCACGTGGCGGAGGACCTGGCCGGGCGTCATGCCAAGCGCGCGCGCGGCGCCCACCGCGTCGGGCGCCGCGTCACGCACGCCGGTGTACGTGTTCCGGAGAATCGGATAGAGCGAGTAGAGGAACAACGCCACCAGCGCCGGCACCACGCCGATGCCGAATACCGGGATCATGAACGCCAGCAGCGCGATCCCCGGAACGGTCTGCAGGACCCCCACCCCCCGGATGACGCTCTCGGCGCCACGCCGGCCCCGCTCGAGTGCCAGGCCAAGCGGCACCGCAAGCGCGATCGCGCCGGCAAGCGACACGCCCACCAGCAGGAGATGCCGCCCCGTCAGCCGGAGGAGCGTAGTACGGTCGTCCCACAGATAGGCGAGCAGGCCCGTGTCGCCCCCGGCGCGCGTGCGGACCGGCCGCCGCGCCGCATCGGCCGCCGGCTGCCGCAACAGGCCGAGCTGGGTCAGCGCATCGCCCGCCACGCGTGCAACCGGCTCGCCATCGACCTCTACCCGGCGATTGAGCGCGCGCATCTCGGCTTCACTCAGGCGTCCGCTCAGCTCGGTAAGCGCGGCCACAGCGTCGGGGCGCTGCTCGGCGAGCCCGGGGGCCAGGAGCGCCGCGGCCTCGTACGGCGGGAAGAAGGCGCGATCGTCGTCGAGCACCACCAGATCGTAGCGCGCGATCAGGCCGTCGGTGGCATAGCCGTCGATGACGTCCACGCCGCCGGCCGCGAGCGCCTGGTACTTGACCGCCGGGAGCAGCGCCCGCACCTCGCGGAAGCGGAGGCCGTACGCCTTCTGGAGCCCCGGCAGGCCATCGGCCCGTCCGATGAAATCGGGCGTGAGTCCCGCGCGCAGGGTCGGGCCCACCCGCGCGAGGTCGCTCAACGTGTGAAGGCCAAGCCGCTCCGCCGTCTCGCGGCGAACGGCGATGGCGTAGGTGTTCTGGAAGCCGAGCGGCGGGAGCCAGCGCATGTCGAACCGCTCGGCGAACTCGCGCGCCACCTGCGCGTACACCGCGCGCGCGTCGCCGGCCGGCCGCTCGTGCAGGATGACCAACAGACCGGTGCCGGTATACTCGGGATACACGTCGATCGCGCCGCGCCGGAGCGCGCGGAAGGCGATCTCGGTGGCGCCGAGGCCGGGTCGCCGGTCCGCGGTGATGCCGTGCGCTTCCAGGAGCTGCGCGAACATCTCGGCGAGCAGGTAGGACTCGCCGAACGGCTTCGAGGCTACCACGATCGGGCGAGGCGGCTCCGCTGCGGCGGCTCGCGAGGTGGCGGCCGGCAGCGCGCCGATTATCGCGGCCGCGAGGGCGGCGATCGCGAGGACCGCGGCCGCGCGCCACGAGCGCCGGCGAGCACCGCTCACACGGGTACCCGCGCCCGGGTCAGCAGCTCGCGCACGTATTCCGTCGCGGGCCTGGCGCGCAGGTCGGCCGCGGGCGCGACCTGCTCCACCTGCCCCAGCCGCATGACGGCGATGCGGTCGGCGAGCAGAAATGCCTCCGCGATGTCGTGCGTCACCAGCAACGCCGTGAGCCCGAGCTCGCGCCGCAATTCCACGAAGCTCGCCTGCAGGTCGGCACGGGTGATCGCGTCGAGCGCGCCGAACGGCTCGTCGAGGAGGATGATGTCCGGCCGGGCGGCGAGTGCCCGCGCCACCGCGACCCGCTGCCGCTGGCCGCCCGAGAGCTCGCGCGGCCACCGGTCACCCACGACCGACGGGTCGAGGCCCACGAGCTCGAGCGCGCGGTTGGCCAGGGCCGGCCGGCCCGACAGATGGCGAAGCCAGGGCACGAGCGCGACGTTCCGGCGGACGCGCCAGTGCGGCAGCAACCCACCCTCCTGCGGCACATAGCCCACCCGCCGGCGGAGCGCGACCGGATCCGCCCGGGCCGCGTCCGCGCCGTCCACCAGCACGGCACCCGCGTCAGGATCGGTCAGCCGGTTGAAGCAGCGGAGCAGCGTCGTCTTGCCCGATCCGCTCTCGCCGATCAGGGCGACGCACTCGCCGCGGTGCACTTCCAGTGAGACGCGGTCGAGCGCCACCACGCCGGCGTATCGCTTCGTGACCTCCCGCGCCTCGAGGGCGATGGTGTCGGGCATCGGGGCAACTTACCCCCCGCCCCCGGAGCGAGACAGAGCAGCCGGTCAGCGCCGCGTGCGGGCGATGCCCCAGAGCACGGCGAGCACGATCTCCGCGGCCGCATCCAGCAGATAGATGGGTGAGATGCGGCCGCCCAGCGCATAGACCAGGTCGATCCCGGCCAGGCCCAGCGCGCTTCCCACCGCGAGCACCAGGACGGGCGCGCCGTAGCGCCGCTCGCGCGTCGCGGCGAGCAGGCTCGCGCCGATGACGATGACGAGGACGCCTACCGTCTTCACCAGCCACAGGTCGACCTTGGGGCCGGTGACCCGCTGGAAGCTTTCGATGTCCACGATCGCCCAGAGGCCGGTAAGCAGGTAGAACCAGCCCTGCACCCGGGCGATCCACGTCACCATTCGCTCCCCCGTCTCGTTTGCCATTGCGCCTCCAGGCAGCCGGCGAGAGCGCCGGCCGGTCTCGCAAACTACGGGGACGCCGGGAGACAGCGGTGCGGCAGCGCACCCCGCGAGGGCACGCGACCGGACCGTGCCGGGCGAGCAGGTCACGGCGAACACCAGCTACGTGGCTGGTAACCCCATCGGCGGCCGAGTCTTCCGGGTGGTGTTGCGGTCTCAGAAGCCGAGCGCACGTGTATGGGCCTGCCCCTCGGTCCTTCGTTCCGCATGCAGAAGAGTGCACCCGGCGCGTAGCACGAAATTGGCAGGCTGATGCGGGTCCATCGCCATTCACAGAGGATGCGGCATGTACCGGATCGAGCTCGCGCCGGGCGAGGTTACCGTCTTCCGCACGATCGAGGAGCTGGCCACCGGCGTGCGCAATGGTGTCATCACTTCGCGTGCCCGCATCTATCACGGCGCGTCGGAGAAGTGGCTCCCGATCGAGTTCCATCCCCACTACAAGCGAGTGGTCGAAACTCCCGCGGGACAGCCGGTCGAGATTCCGTCGCCCGCACCGGCGGAGCGGCCACGGAGCGAGCGCACCGGCCTCAAGGGGCTGCCGTCGCAGCCGCCAGCCCTAGCGGCGATGGCCCATGCGCCCGCGGTCACGCCCAGCTTCTTCGAGCAGGAGCCCGAGCCCACCGAGCCCGAGAACGAGAGCGAACCGATTTCCGAGGGCGAGCCCGCGGATTCGGCGAACGGCGTCCTCCTGCCGGTGACCGCGTCGCCCGTGCTGCAGCTTCCGAAGATCATCTATCCGCTGATCACGCCGGCGGAGGAGCCGGTGTCGAACCGTGCCGGCGATGGCGAGCGAACCCGGCGGCCGCTGCACCTCGCGGGGCTGGCGCTCGCGCTGGCGCTCGGTGGCTACCTGGTGGTCTCCGCGTTCTCACCCGCCCGCCGGGACACCACGCCGACGGCCGCCACGGTGCCCCGACCGACGATGCCCCAGCGGTCGGCTGGCCGCGAGCCTGCGCGGCTGCCGCCCACGCCGCCGATCTCGAGCGTTGTAGCCAGGCCCGCGCCCCTACCGCCCGCGTCTTCCGGTTTTGCGGCGGCGCTCGAGCCGCGCGCCAACGTCTCCGCGCCGGCCGTTGTCCCTCCACGACCTGCCGCGGGCGGCGCGCTCGACTCGGGACTCGTCACCGCGCCCGCGTCCGTCGACGTGGACCTCACGGCCCCCGCGCTTCCCGACGCGGACAGCCTCGACAGCCAGTCGCGCCACCGCGACTCGTCGGCACTCAAGCGGATCCTGCAGGCAGTGAGCGGCACGGAGGCGGCACCCAAGCCCTGACGCCGGTGTGATTCCCCCCACAGCAACGTCCTCCCCCACGTTAGATTATCCGCTGGGCTAAGTTGTTGTTTATCAACAACTTATGTTGACAATCCTGTGGATATCCCGCTCGCGGTGTGGAAAACTGCCGCGGCTTCCGTTCATGCGGCCCGGCGGGCCGGTGCCAGGGGAGGGCGAATGGCCAGAGCGATCTGGAGCGGCTCGATCAGCTTCGGGATGGTCAGCATTCCGGTGAAGCTGTTCGGCGCCACCGAGAGCAAGGACATCAGCTTCCACCTGCTCCACGCCACCTGCGGCACTCGGCTCAAGCAGCTCCGCTGGTGCCCGACCGACGAGGTCGAGGTGCCCTGGAGCGAGACCGTGCGCGGCTACGAGTACGCCAAAGACCAGTACGTCACCCTCACCGACGAGGACTTCGAGAAGCTCCCGCTCCCGAGCCGGCATACGATCGAGCTCACCGCGTTCGTGAAGGAGTCGGAAATCGACCCGGTCTACTACGAGCGGAGCTACTATCTCGCGCCCGACGAGCGCGCGGAGAAGCCGTACGCCCTGCTGCTCCAGGCGATGGAGCAGAAGCAGCTCACCGCGCTGGCCACGATCACCATCCGGAAGAAAGAGCAGCTCTGCGCCATCCGGCCCAAGAGCGGGGCGATCGCGCTGGAGACGCTGTACTACCCGGACGAGGTGCGGCAGCCCGACGTGGATCTCGACAACACCAAGGTGAGCGAGCGCGAGCTGGGCATGGCGTTCACGCTGATCGAGCTGCTCCGGAAGCCGTTCGAGCCCGAGGAGTACCACGATCACTACCGCGAGGCACTGGCGCAGCTCATCGACGCCAAGCTCGAGGGGCGCGAGGTGGTGAAGGCGCCGCCGACGCGGGAGACTGGGGTGATCGACCTGGCCGACGCGCTCCGCCGGAGCGTCGAGGCCGCGAAAAAGGGCGGCAAGGCCAGGGCCGCGGCCAAGGCGCCGGCCCGGCGGCGGACTCGCGCACCCCGCACGCGCAAGGTGAGCTGAGCGCCGTGCGCCGCATACATCGGCTTCACCACAGAGGCACAGAGGCACGGAGGTACACGGAGAGAACAACTAATTGTCTGTTGCTCTGCGTGAACCTTCGTGCCCTTCGTGCCTTCGTGGTGAATGGCCACCGGAGCTGCTCCGTGCACCTCCGTGCCCTCTGTGCCTCTGTGGTGAAGCCATGACGAAGCGCCGCCCTGCCGTCACCGGCCGCGAGGTTCTCGATCAGCTCGCCAAGGCCGAGGAGCGCACCACGCTCACGGTGGAGGGCCATGAGCTGCCGGTCACCAGCCTCGACAAGCCGCTCTGGCCCGGCCAGGGGCGCCGGAAAGGCGCCACCAAGCGCGACCTGCTGCGCTATCTCACGCGAGTGTGGCCGTTCATTCGCCCGCACCTGGCGGACCGCCCGATCTTCGTCACCCGCTTTCCCAACGGCATCACGGGGAAGAGCTTTTTCCAGAAGCACTGGGAGCCGGCCCCGCCGTTCGCGCGGACCGTGAAGATCCACTCGGCCGCGAACGACCGCGACGGCGACTATCTCCTCTGCGACAACCTCGCGACCCTGCTCTGGCTCGGTCAGATGGCGGGCCTCGAGCTGCACGGCTGGTTCTCCCGCACCAACCCGGAGCCGGATGCGACGGGCCGAAGCCGCAAGTTCACCGGCTCCGAGGCCGCGCTCGAGCGCTCGATCCTCAACTATCCCGACTTCATCGTCTTCGATCTGGACCCTTACCTCTACTCCGGCCGAGAGGGCCGCGGCGAGGAGCCGGAGCTGCACCGGCGCGCGTTCGTGCGGGTGCGCTCGCTCGCGCTTCGCATCCGGGAGATTCTCGAGGGGCTCGGCCTCGTGACCTTCATCAAGACCTCGGGCCGGACCGGCCTGCACCTCTATCTCCCCATCGTGCGCGACCTCGACTTCGACGCGGCGCGCGGAGTGGCGGAGACGATCGCGCGGCACGTGCGCCAGGAACGGCCGAAGGAGGTCACGATCGAATGGGCGGTGCGCCGCCGCACGGGCAAGATCTTCTTCGACTACAACCAGAACAGCCGCGGGAAGTCGCTGGCGGTGCCGTATTCGCCCCGGCGCCATCCCGCGGCCACGGTGTCCATGCCGCTCGCCTGGGACGAGATCGAGCGGGTCTATCCCACCGACTTCACCATCCACACCGCGCCCGACCGGCTCGAGCGTGAGGGCGATGCCTGGGACGGGATGCTCGACGCGCGGCAGGATCTGGCCCAAGTGCTCGGCGCGGAGAGCGCACCGTGAGCCGGCGGCTCGACACGCTCTCCCGGACGGCCGGCGCACGGCTCCGCTACCGCGCGCAGCCGGGGTGGATCCCGCCGATGCTCGCCACGCTGGCCGACGCGCCGCCTCGCGGGGGCGAATGGATCTATGAGCCCAAGCTCGACGGCGTGCGTGTCCTGGTGTACGCCAGCGGAGGAAACGTCCAGCTCTTCTCCCGGAACCGGAAGCCCCTCGACGGCGCCTATCCCGAGCTGGTCGACACACTCTCATTCGCGGTCCGGGGCGACGCGGTGCTCGACGGCGAGGTTGTCGCGGTGGATCCGGCGACCGGCCAGAGCAGCTTCTCCCGACTCCAGCGCCGCATGCAGCTCCGCGACGAGGCCCGCGCGCGCGGGAGCGGGGTCCCGGTCGAGCTCTATCTCTTCGACTGCATGTTCTACGAGGGCATCGACCTCACCAACCTCCCGCTGGTGGACCGGAAGGCGGTGCTGCGCGACGTCGTCTGGTACGATGACCCCATCCGGTTCACGCCGTTCCGCACCACCGGCTCCGCGGCGATGTTCCGTGAGGCGTGCGCCAGGGGAGCCGAAGGCATCATCGCCAAGCGGGCGGAGGGCCGGTACGTGAGCGCGCGGTCGGCCGACTGGCTCAAGATCAAATGCGTGCACCAGCAGGAATTCGTGGTGGGCGGGTACACGGCGCCCAAGGGCTCCCGGGAGAACCTGGGCGCGCTCCTGGTGGGCTACTACGAGCACGGCGCGCTGCGCTATGCCGGCAAGGTGGGTACCGGGTACGATCGAGCCACGCTCGAACTCCTGTCCCGGAAGCTGGCGCCGCTCCACCGGCGCACCTCGCCGTTCGCGCCGGGTCCGGCGCCGGCGGCGGAGGTGCAGTGGGTGACGCCGCGGCTCGTGGTGGAGATCGGGTTCGGGGAGTGGACGCCGGCCGGGCTGCTCAGGCACCCGCGGTATCTGGGGCTCCGGGAGGACAAGTCGGCGGCGGAGGTGCGCAAGGAGAGCTGAGCACCGGCGCGAGCCGGGTCGCGCGGCACGCGCTCCGCTTGACAGGGCTCCGCCGGCTCGTAACATCCATCGTACCCCTGCAATTCATCGCGCCGCCTCACCCGGTCGGAGTCGTTATCCCTACCCTGTTCCTGCTCACCGACGAGTCTCCGGACCTGAGTGAGCCCTGGCGCCCCGAGACGGGGCCGGAGCCGGAGCCCTCCCCCGCGCCCCTCGCGCGGCGGCGCGTCCTCGTGGCCGAGGACGACCCGATGGTCCGCAGCGTCATCGAACGATTCCTCGCCGACGAGGGCTATGAGGTGCGGACCGCCCGCCACGGCGACGACGCGCTCCGCCTGGCCTTGCGCGGCTCCGGCGCGTTCGACTTGGTGGTCACCGACGTCCGTATGCCGGTGATGGATGGCTGGGAGCTCGGCCGGCGGTTGCGCGAACGCTGGCCCCGGCTCCCGGTCCTCTATATCTCCGGCTATGACGTGGAGTTGACCCGTGGTGGGCCGCGGTCCGGCCAGCCCGAAGCCTTCCTCCGAAAGCCATTCGATGCCGACGAGCTGGTGCGGCACGTAGCCAGCCTCCTGCAGAATTGCTGAGGCGGCGCCGGGCGCTCGCGCTCGGGTTTGCGGCATGGGCCGCCCTTGCCGCTCCGAGGCCCACGGCCGCGCAGCAACCGGCCCCCGGACCCTCCGACGTGGCCGACCTCGACATCGAGGAGCTCGGCCGGATCCGCATCACCTCCGTTTCCCGCCGGCCCGAGGCCGCCTCCCGCGCCACCGCCGCCATCTTCGTGATCACCCGCGAGGACATCCGCCGTTCGGGCTCGAGCTCGCTGCCCGAGGCCCTGCGGCTCGCCCCCGGGCTCCAGGTGGCGCGGGTGAGCGCGCGCGACTGGTCCATCACGGCGCGCGGCTTTGCCGAACAATCCCCCAACAAGCTGCTGGTGTTGGTCGACGGACGGGCGATTTATTCCCCGCTCTTTGCCGGCACCTTCTGGGACGTGCAGGACGTCGTGATGGAGGACGTGGACCGCATCGAGGTGATCCTCGGTCCGGGGGCGACGCTCTGGGGGTCGAACGCCGTAAACGGCGTGATCAACGTCATCACCCGCTCCGCCGCCGACACCAGGAGCCGGCTGCTGGCGGTCCACGCAGGGACAGCCGAGCACCTGAATGCCAGCGCCCGCTACGGCACCGCTCTCGGTGCCGCCGGCGCGCTCCGGGTCTACGGCAGCTTCCTCGATCGGGCGCCCTCCCACCTGGCCGGGGGCGAGCTCGGGGAGGACGACTGGCAGCAGGGCCAGGGCGGCTTTCGTGCAGACCTGGACGCCGGATCGCGTGACCGGCTGACGTTTCAGGGAGACCTGTACGCTGCCTCGGGGAGTCAGGACGTGCGCGGGGCGGTGCTGGGCCCACCGTTCACCACGGTGGTCGAGGACGAGCTGGACACCCACGGCGGCAACCTGCTCGCCCGCTGGTCCCGGAGTCTGGGCGAGGCCTCCGACCTCCAGGTGCAGGCCTATTACGACCGCGCCATCCGCAAGCTCCCCAGCTCCTACGGCCGGATCGCGGTCGACATCGCCGACATCGACATGCAGTACCGGCTCCCGCTGGGCCGGCGGCACGATGTCGTCTGGGGCCTGGGCTACCGGATCAACTCCGACACCGTTTCGGGCACCTTTCCCACCGCGCTGGTTCCGGGCGCCCGCACGACCCACCTGGTGACCGGCTTCGCCCAGGACGAGATCGAGCTCGCGCCCGAGCGCTGGTATCTCACCATCGGCGCCAAACTCGAGCACAACGACCTCTCCGGCCTCGAGCTGCAGCCCAATGTCCGCATGTTGTGGCTGCCGGCGGCGGGGCACACGGTGTGGTCCGCGGTCTCGCGCGCGGTCCGGATCCCGTCGCGGCTGGACGCCGACGTGCGCGTGGTGACGCAGGTGCTCCCGACGTCGCCGCTCACGATCGTGCGGGTGGACGGCAACGAGGATTTCGAGTCGGAGGAGCTGGTATCACTCGAGGGCGGCTACCGGGTTCTGGTGCATCCCACGCTCTCCGCCGACCTCTCGCTCTACTACGGCTGGTACGACCGGATCCGCTCGATCACACCGCTCCCCGCGTTCGTGGAAGGCGGCGACGTGGTCCAGCCACTCCGGGTGGACAACGACGCCCGTGGCCACGCGTACGGCGGCACCGTGGCCGCCACCTGGCAGCCGCATCCCGCGCTCCGGCTCCAGGGGAGCTATACGCTGCTCAAGATGGCGATCCAGCCCACCGACGACGCGCCGCCCGGCAGCTTCCCCAACGCGAATCCCGGGTACAACCCGGAGCACCAGGCGGCGCTCCGGTCATCGCTCAACCTGCCGCGCGGCTTGGAGGTGGATCTGGCGTTGCGCTACGTGGGTGTGCTGCCGCAACCGCGCATTCCCGGGTATGCGGAAGCCGACGCGCGGCTCGGCTGGAGCGCGCGCCCCGGGCTGACGCTCTCACTGGTGGGTCGCGACCTGCTCCACGAGCAGCACCCGGAGTTCTGGAGCCAGCCGCAGCGGGAAATTCAGCGCCGCGGCGAGTTGCAGCTCGAATGGCGCTTCTGAGCCCGGGGGCCGGCACGCTCCTCGTCGCACGCTGGCTCGTGGCGCTGGGGTGTACCGCCGCTCCCGTCATCCCGGCCCGCGCGCAGAGCTCGCCCGCCGCCCCGGAGCAGGCGGTGAAGGCGGCCTATCTGCTCAACTTTACCCGCTACGTGGACTGGCCGGCGGGCACGTTCGTCGATGCTGACGCGCCGGTGAATCTCTGTGTGCTGGGGGAGAACTCGTTCGGCGGTGTCATGCGGCAGAGCGTGCAGGGCCGCCGGTCGCGGGGGCGGCCGATCCGCGTGCTCGAGCCCGATGCGCCCGCCCAGGCCGGCGATTGTCATATCGCGTTCGTGGCGGGCCGATCGCGCGAGGCCCGGGCCTGGCTCGCCGCGCTGCGCCACTCGCCGACCCTGACCGTCGGGGACGGCCCGGAGTTCCTGGGCATTGGCGGGATGATTGCGTTCGTGCTCGTGGACGAGACCCTTCGCTTCGAGATCGACGCGGGCGCGGTGCGCCGCGCCGGGCTGCAGATCAGCTCACGCGTGCTCGCGCTCGCCACGAGCGTGAGCGGCGGACCGGCGGAGGCCCGCTGATGGCGTGGCTCCTGAACCGGCCGATCCGGCAGAAGGTCGCGCTGCTCATCGGCGTCGCGTCCATCATCGCCCTGCTGCTGGCAGGCGGCGCGGTGGTGCTCTACGAGGTGACCACCTTCCGGCCGCGTGCCGTCCGCGACGCGCGAACCCAGGCCGACCTCATCCGGGCCAACAGCATCGCCGCGCTCCAGTTCAAGGACCGCGAGGCGGCTGCCGAGAATCTCGCCACCCTTCGCACCCGGCCGGAGATCCTCTCAGCCAGCCTGTTCGGGCCCGACGGCGCGCTCGTCGCGCGGTATGCCTCTCCCGGGGCACCGCCGACGCCGGCGGCGCTTCGGGCCGGTGTTCGCTTCCTTCCCGACCGCCTGGTCCTCATCGACCGGATGGAGGTCGACGGCCAACTGATCGGCTGGCTCACGCTGCAGTACGACATCCCCCCGCTCTGGCGCCGGCTGCCGCAGTACGGGATCATGGCGGCCGTCGTCCTGCTCGCGCTCGGCACCGCCAGCGTCCTGCTGCTCGGCATGCTGGGCCGCTCGGTGTCGGCGCCGCTGCTGGCGCTCGCCGGCACGGCCCGCACGATCTCGGAGACCGGCGAATACCGCCTCCGGGTGCCGACCGGGCAGGGCGCCGAGATCGGCGCGCTCACCGATGCCTTCAACCGCATGGTCGCGACGGTCGCGGCGCAGCAGAGCGCCCTCCGGCAGGGCGAGGCCCGCCTCCGGCTGGCCCTGGAGGCGGCGAAGATGGAAACCTGGATCGTGGATCTCCCGCGCGGCGGCGATCCGTCGTTCGCCGGGCTGCTGGATCGAGTGCACCCCGACGATCGCGACGCCGTCGCCGGGCGGATGCGGTCGGCGCTCGCCAGCCACGCCGGGTTCGCCGTGGAGTTCCGGGCCGCCGGCGCCCAGGCGGAGGAGCGCTGGACGGCCGTCCGAGGCCAGGTCTTCCGCGACGAGGCCACTGACGCGGTGCGCCTGATCGGCGTGGCGCAGGACGTGACCGAGCAGCGGCGGATCGAGCACCAGCTCATCCAGTCCCAGCGCATGGAGGCGATCGGCAACCTGGCCGGCGGCGTCGCGCACGACTTCAACAACCTGCTGACCGGCATCATCGGCTACCTCGGCTTCGTGAAGCGGCGGCTCCCCCCGGACGCGGTGGTGCACGAGGACCTGGCCGAGGTGGAGCGGGCCGCGCGTCGGGCGGCGGCGCTGACGTCCCAGCTTCTGTCCTATGCGCGGCGGCAGATGGTGGTGCCGACCTCGGTCGATCTCAACGCGACCGTCGCCGCGCTCACGCCGATGGTGCGCCGGCTGGTGGGCGAGGATATCGAGGTGACGGCAGAGCTCGTAGAGCCGCTCGCGCCGACCCGGGTCGATCCGGGCCAGCTCGAGCAGGTGGTGCTCAACCTCGTCGCCAACGCGCGCGATGCGATGCCCTCGGGCGGCGCGTTGCGCCTGCGGACCCGCGAGACCGCGCTCACCGAGCAGGCGGCACGCCTGCATCCCGAGGCGCGCGCGGGGAGCTACGTGGCGCTCGACGTGGAGGACACCGGCGTCGGCATGACGCCGGAGGTGCAGGCCCACATCTTCGAGCCGTTCTTCACCACCAAGCCGCCGGGCGCGGGCACCGGCCTCGGGCTGGCGATGTGCTACGGGATCGTGAAGCAGTCGGACGGTCACATCATGGTCGAGAGCGAGCCCGGCCAGGGCAGCCGGTTCACCGTGCTCCTGCCGCAGGATGGAGCCCGGGCCCGCGCGCCGGGGGCGGCGGCCGCTCCGGAAATTCCGTCCAGCGGAGAAACCATTCTGCTGGTGGAGGACGACGAGACCGTCCGGGGGGTGACCCTCCGAATGCTGCAGGAGCTGGGCTACTCCGTCGTGTCGGCGGGAAGCGCCGCGGAAGGCCGGGCGCGAGCCGGAGAGGCCGGCGGCCGTATCGACCTGCTGTTGACCGACGTCGTCATGCCCGGTGGAAGCGGGCGCGAGCTGGCCGAGGAGCTGCAGGTGGTCCGTCCGGGGCTCGCCGTGCTGTTCATGTCCGGGTACACCCCCGACGTCGTGCTCCGGCAGGGTGTGGTGCAGGAGAACGTCGCGTTCCTTGCCAAGCCCTTTACCGCACCGGCGCTGGCGGAGGCGCTCCGGCACGCGCTCGCGGCGCGGCGCGGACGAGGCAGCCTCAGCGAAGCAAAGGGGGCATGACGTGCGTCATGCCCCCTTCTGATTGCCTGAGCGAGCTCGCCGAGCGCTAGTCGCTGCCCCCCGCGTTGCCTCCGAGCGAGATCGACAGCCCGAGTGACGTGACGAGATCGTTCTGGAACGAGTCTCCGCCGCCGAAGTCGCCGTTGTACATGTAGTCCTCGAGATCGAGCCGGAGCGCCGTGCTGCCTGACTGATTCAGCGCGAAGCGGAAGCCGGCACCCAGGTTGGCGCCGAAGTCGGTCTTGCTCCTGTTGTTGTCGAACGGATTCTTGCCCCGGGTGAGCAGTGCCGGACCGGCGGCGATGTAGAAGCCGACGGGGTTGGTGACCGGGCTCAGGGCCAGCAGCAGGCGCGCGCTCGCGGCCAGCAGGTCGGTGTTCTTCTCGTTGATGGTCGTCCCCGAGATCTTGGCCGGTGCATACCCGCCGACCGCCTCGAAGCCCAGCCTGCCGGTGCCCCAGAAGGTGAGGCGCGCGCCGCCGATGACGCTCACGTCGCGGCTCAAGGCGTTGTCGAGATCGGACACGGAGTTCTTGGTGGGGATGTAGGCGCCGGCCCAGGGGACGAGGCTGACCCCCGTCTGCGCCGCCGCCGTTCCCGGCACGGCCGCAAACAGGGCAGCGGCAGCCACGATCGCCGGAACTGGGGTTCGTTTCAGGATCGACATACACACTCCGGTGTAGACGGTACCCGCCGTGCACCGTCGCGCGGCGGGGGCCGGGCACCTCACCCGACGGGGGTAGGATGCGACCGTCTACCCGGGCCACGCTGTGAAGCCGAGGCAGCTCCGGGTGTGAACTGCATCACCCGGCCCTGCGTAACCCGTTCGCGCGCAGCGGCTTCCAATGTCGCAGGCGGCCCCGCCGGCGCTAGCGTTTGCTCCGGCTGCTGGACCGCTTGGCGCGGCTGCCCGTGCCCTTCCGGGAGGCACTCTTGCGGGAGGCACTCTTGCGGGAGGCACTCTTCCGGGATGTGCTCTTGCGCGACGAGCTCCGCGACGAGCTCTTCCGCGCGCCGCCGGACGAGGACCGTTTCCGGCTTCCGCCCGCGGCCTTCCGCTTGCGAGTTGCCGCGGCTTTCCGGGCCGACGCCGAGCGGGCCGACTTGGGCCGTGATGCCGAGGCACGTCCGCCGGCGCGGCCGCCCTTTCGCGAGGAGCTCTTGCTGGTCTTCTTGCCCCGACCCGAGCCGCTCTTCTTCCCGCCGCCCGACTCCTTGTTCACGGTCGCCCAGGCTCTCCGTTCCGCTTCGTCCTGCGAGACTCCCCGGTCCTCGTAACCTTCCTCGATGTGGTGAGCCTTCCGCTTCTGCTTGCCGGTGTACGCCGACTTGTCGCCGCGCGGCATGGTGTCGTCTCCCGAGTGAGTAGACGGACAGGAACATCGAGCCGCGCGCCCGGCGGGTCGGTGCCCCTGGTCACACCTGGTGGTAAAAAGGTGGGTGGAACGGGCACGAATGCCCGTTCCCGCGAGATGATTGGAGAAGGGGGGAGTGATGGGAAGTAACAGCGAGAGCAGGGGATCGAATGGCGCGTCCGGCCTCAGAGCAGGGAGCTCAGGGTTTTCTCGGACGTCTCGCAAAGTGCCGTTCGGGCCTACTCCCACTAGGCACGAAAATAGGGTCCCGCGGAGGGGCCGCTGTGCCCTGCATCACACGCTGATCGCCAAGTAGCGCTCGAGGGCTCGGCCGGAGAGGATTCCAGCCGAGGTCACCTCCTGGACGCCGCGCTCGCGCCAGCTCTCAAGGAGCGGAGCCGCCTTCTCGGGATAGATGGCGCGGATGGCATCGGTCACCAGAAACAGCTCGGATCTGGGCGAGTGCCGCAGCAGCCCCTCGACGGTGTACCGGTCGCAGAAATCGGTGGCGACTCCATAGATGACGATGGCCTCGGGCTCGAGCGTGCGCAGCAGCGTCTGGACGTTGGCATTGGTGAAGACGTCGACCGTGCGCTTGTGCAGCAGGAAGTCTCCCCGGTGCCCCAGGATCCGGTGCGACAGCGCTCCAGGATCCTCCAGCTCGGGCTCGATGACCAGCGGGTCCTTGAGCGCGGTCTCCGCGATCTTGAGCTGTCCGGGAGTACCCCGCATGCAATGGGGCGGAAAGGTGGTGCTCCAGTCGGGCGCATCGCTGATCTCGGCGTCCGACATCTCGTGGTTGTCGGCGGAGGCGACGACAGGCACTCGGTGCGCATGGGCAAAGTCAGTCAACGCCTCGAGCGCAGGAATGATCTCTTCGCTGCCCGGCACGTAGAGCTTGCCGTCCGATCGCATGAAGTCGTACAGGGTGTCGACGTCCCAGAAGATCAGTCGGGTCATGTCGGCTCCAGTCACACGTGAAGGCCGGTTCATCCACGGAAGCCGGCCGCTGTCTCAATCTATCGCACCTGGCGGTGCATACGAGCGGGCTTGTGGGCAGGCGTGACGGCGGCCGCGAGGACGCGGCGGACCCTGCGGTCGCCGCAGTGCGCTTCGTCGTTGGAGAGGGCGCAGGGAGCCGAACGCGCACTGACGCTCCCTCCGGGTCCACGCCGCCTGGGTCTGTCCCCGTCCTGACCGCCCGACCGCCCGACCGCCCGCCCGCCTGTGTTGACTTCCGTCCAGCCCCCTCGTAAATCCCGGCTGTTTCGCGACCCGTGGTCCTCCCTTCCCTGTTGTTTCACGGAGGCAGCGCATGCCGGAGAGTGTCTCGCGTGGCTGGTGGCGCGCGCACGGGCTCGTGCTTCTTCTGTCGGTCTGGGCGCCGGTGCTGGCCGCGCAGGTGCCCCAGGTCGAGACGGCACCACAGCCGGCGGATACCGCCGCCCCGACGCCAGGCGCGCGCTGGCGCACCAGTTGGTTCCCCTATCTCACCGGCGGCGCCAACGACACTCCGGTGCTGAATTTCCGGGTACGGCACTGGCAGCCCGCCGAGTACGAGGCGCGGACCACCTACACCGCGGCGCTGAACGCCGACGCCGGGATATCCACGCGCGGCAGCCGCTACGCCTCCGTGCAGTTCAAGGCGCCGGGGCTGTGGGATGGCTGGCGCCTCTCGGCGCAGGCCGTGGCGGAACGGCAGAGCCGCTACGGCTACTTCGGGCTGGGGAACGGGACCACCTACGACGGCGACGCCGTGGGCCCGGACGATCCGTATCTCTACCGGCTGCGCCGGACGCGCTATCGGGCCGCGGTCGAGGTGACGCGCCGGATTCGCGGGCCGCTTCAGGCCGCCCTGCTGGGCGAGGTGCAGCACGCGAACTTCACGTCACTGCCCGGTCCGTCCATCTTCGCGGCCGAGTTTCCGTCCGGCGAGCTGAAGCAGGACGACGTGTCGGGACGGCTGGCGTTGATCTACGACACGCGCGACAACGAGTACAACACCCACCAGGGGCTGCTGCTCGAGGCCGGATCGCAGGTGGGAAGCGGCGGCGACGGATACACCCGGCAGTATGTCGTGCTGCGCGGGTATCTGCAGGTGCGGGAGGGGACGGTCCTGGCCGCGCGGATCGCCGGCTCGGGGATGGGCGGCACGCCCTCGCTCGACAGCCGCTTCGTGATCCCAGGCTGGGAGTCGCTCATCCCGGTGCTCGGCGGCCAGAACTCCAACCGCGGACTCGACTACGGGCGGCTGACGGGCAAGGGAACGCTGTTCGGCAACTTCGAGGTGCGCCACGACCTGCTACCCTTCGGCGACCTGGGCGCGGTGACGCTGCTGGCGTTTCTGGATGCGGGGCGGGTGTTCGAGCAGGAGTCGTTCAGACTGACCACGGAAGACATGAAGGTCGGCGCGGGCGGCGGAATCGCGCTCAGACTGCTCCGGTCGACCATCTTCACGTTCAATTTTGCGGGCGGGCCCGACGGCTTCACGTTCACCATCGGGAACGGATGGATGTTTTGAAGAGCGGCAAGAGGTGACCGGCGAGCCGGCTACGCGGCTCGGCCTACGGCCAGCCCTGCGGCCTCCAGCACCTCCCGCAACGTGGTTTCCCCACGGTCCCTCGCGTACCACTGCCTGACCTGCGGATAGAGCTGCTCCTTGGGCATCGCATTCCGGTTCTCCATCACCCACGCCTGGAGCTGCCGGGGGCGAGGACCCCAGTGGCCCAGCTCGTTGTACTCGTCATCAAGGGCGATGACGATGGGGATGGACCGCGAGCCGTTCGTGAGATAGCGGTCCATCACGGCCGGGTGCTGGTCGCGCGGGATGATCCGGAGCTCGAGCCCGGGCACCTCGGACGCGAGCCGAGCCAGGAGAGGTACGGTGCTCGAAGCGTCGCCGCACCAGTCCTCGGCGATGACGAGGAGCTTCCGACGGGCGTCCGCCGGAACGGCGCTCGCCGCCCAGAGGGGGATCCGGGAAATGCCGTACAGCCCTTCCCAGAGCCCCTTGTGCTTCGTGCTCGCCGCCAGGAAGGCATCGAAGGTCAGCGCGTTGTCCCACAGCGTTCTGAAATCCAGCATCGACCGGCCCTGGTTGAAGACGGGGAATAACAGCCCGCCGGCGGCTAGAGTTCCTCGATGCGGACGCCGCGCTTTCCCAGCTCCTCGACGTATGGCCCGAACGGCACCGCCTCGTCCGGCGTGTGCACGCCCTTGAGCGCGATCCGCCCGTTCGCCTGCATCTGTCCGGTGATCGAGAGCGAGTAACCGGTGGTGCGCATCATGGCGCTGATGCCGTGCACCGCGTCGTAGCGGTCGATCAGCCTGAAGGCCACTCTGGCCGGCTTGCCGCCCTTCTGCCCGGTGACCGACACGCGAAGCGCCACGAGATCCCGGCCCTGCGGCTTGTGGAGTCGGGGGTGCACCGCGGCGATGAACACGTCGCGCGGGACCACGGGCTTCCCCTTCACCTCGATCGGCTTCGCGCCCAGCAGCCCCAGCTCCCGGATGGGCCGCATGATGGCCGCGTGCCCGGGGTAGCGCAGGGTCTTGTACTCCATCACGTCCACCTTGCCCTCGTAGGCGAACGGGAGTGTGCTGATGCCGCCGCCGGTGTGGAACGCCTCGAGCGTGCCCACCGGCTCGGGGAAGTCCACCGCCTCGAGCTCGCTCAGCGCGTCCACCTGAATCGGCTTGCCGTCGCGGAGCACCCACGAGGGTGTCGTGTAGTAGTCGAGCGCGCCCTCGAGCGAGTAGACGATCTGGTAATTGAGCGGGGGTTCGGGATGCTGCGGCAGGCCGCCCACATAGATCTTGACCTGCTGCGCGTGGTCGAGGCGGCGGATCCCCTCGGCGGCCAGGATGTTGACCATCCCCGGGGCCAGGCCGCAGTCGGGGATGATCGAGATGCCCTTCGCGACCGCCTGGTCGTCGAGCTTCTTCTGCTCGAACACGATCTCAGTGTTGCCGCCGAGATCGGCGAAGTGGCAGCCGGCCTCGACGGCCGCCCGCGCCATCGGGCCGTTGTAGTAGTAGGGGATCGCGCTCATCACGGCGGTATGGCCGCGGAGCGTTTCCCGCACCGCCACCGGGTCGGTGACGTCGAGCCGGACCGTGGTGAGGCGGCCGCCCCAGTCCCCCGCCAGGAACGGGGGCAGGTGGTCCGGCCGGAGATCGGCCAGGGTGACCCCGCCGACCGCGGGACTCTGGAGCAGATCGTACGCACAGGCGCACCCCTGCAGACCGGCACCGAGGACCAGCATTTTCATCGACGACCCCACGGAAGAGTGACGGAGAAAAAGCCCCGGAAGATATCGCCGGACGGGGTCGCGATTCAACGGCGACGAGGACTATTCTTCGGCATGACTTCTCCCCAGCCAACCCGCCGCGACGGTGAAGCTACCCGTCAGCGGCTGCTTCGAGCAGCACTCGAGTTGTACACCACCGTGGGGTTCCGGGCCACCACGACGCCCGCCATCGCCGCCCGCGCCGGCGTGGCCGAAGGCACGATCTACCGCCACTTCAGCGGCAAGGAGCATCTGCTCAACGAGGTGTTCCGCAACGCGCAGCGCTGGGGCACCGCGGTCGTGCGGGAGACCGAGGGCGAGCAGCCCGCGCCGCGTCGGTTGCGCCAGATCGCGCAGCGGCTGCTGGAAACGGCGGCCCGCGACGCCCCGCTCACCCGCATGCTCCTGCGCCACCGCGACGAGCAGCACCTGGACGAACGGAGCCGCGAAGCGGAGCGGGAGTTCCGCGGCGCGCTCCAGCAGGTGATGGCGGCCGGCCGGTCGGAGGGGAAGGTGCGCCAGGGGCCGCCGGACCTCTGGACCGATGTCTGGCTCGCGCTGGTGGCGTTCGTGGCCGAGCGGGTGGGCTCGCGCGAATGGGCGGTGGACTCGCCCTCGGTCGGGATGGCGCTGGACGCGGGCTGGGACGCGATCGCGCAGCGGTGAGGGGGACGGGTAGGGGGGCAGACGGTCGGGCGGGCAGCGGTGTGGCAACGGTCGAGTGTCATTCCGAGCGCAGCGAGGGATCTACCCCGCATTGCTCGAACTCGGCCCGCCTAGATCCCTCGCTGCGCTCGGGATGACACTGCCGCGGCGCCTCCGACCGCGTGACCATCCGCCCGCCCGCCTCACCGCCCTCCCACAAAGACCGTCATCTCCCGCACTCGCCGGGGCGGATTCTCCAGCCGGAGCAGGCGGGCCCGCCCCGGGCCCACCGGCCGGATTTCCACCGCGCCACCATCCCCGCGGAAGTAGGCGACCGAGTCCGATCCCCAGCGGAATGCCCCGTGCGCGTCGCGCGCCAGCAGGCCCGGGGCGCCGGTGTCCGCCGCGACGCAGATCCCGGCCGCGTCCGGGCATCGCACCACGCGCGCAAACGCCGGCTGCCCCAGCAGCACCGCGAGGCTCGACTCGGCGGAAGCGCGCTCGGCGGCCGGCACGGGACGGAGCTCGGACTCGGCCGGCGGCGCGGGGGACCGGTAGAGGCCGGCGGCGGATCTCACCACCAGCGAGCGTCCATCCGGTGCCCAGCCTACCTGCGCCGGCACCCCTCCGCCACGCGGCAGCTCGATCTCGCGCTCGGCGCCGCTCATCAGGTTCAGCACCCAGATGGTGCCCGGCGTGGAGTCGCGCAGCGACTCGCCACGGATGAACGCCACCATCCCGCCGTCGGGCGAGAGCGCCGGCCGCATTTCGCCTACGGGAGTGAAGGTGATCTGCACCGCCGGGCCGCCCTCGGTGCGAACGGCGTAGAGGTCGCCGCCCGCGGGGCCGCCGCCGCCCACGAACACGGCGTACGAATCGCGCCCCACCTCCATCTGCCCACGCAGCGGCGGCAGCGTGCCCCCGCATGCCGTAACGAGCGCGAGCGCGCCCGCCCATCGTACAGCCGGCAGCTTCATGGCCCGGTGCCGACCGCCCGGCTGAACCTCCAGTCCAGCGGCCGCCCTGCCGCTTCGGACATCGCGCGCTCGAGGTCGCCTGGAGCGGCGGTGCCATTCCGGTGGGCCGCGAGGTAGCCCCGAAGTCCGCGGAAGAACACGGAGTCGCCCACGCTCCGGTGGAGCTGCTGGATCGCACTCAGTTGGCGCGTGGGCGCGACGGCAGGGCCCTTTTCGCCCGTGTGATGCGCCCAGAGCGCGGCCAGGTAGACGGCCACCGCGCTCGACGGCCGGTCGGAGAGCGGGCCCGGCTCGCTCACGGCGTCGCCGAACCACTGGGCCGCCGTGGCTCGGGCCACCTCGCGCTCGTCGATCTGTCCACCATGCACGCGCGCCTGATCGTACAGCACGACGGACGCCCCCGCGTATCCGACTGGTGCCAGAATCGCCGAGACGTGCGCGAGCCCCGGATAGGGAAAGGGTCCCAGCAAGCCACTCAGCCAATCCACCATTTCTCCCGCGCGGCGGAACGCGCCGGCGGCCGCCGCCGCGGAGTCGGCCGGCGAGGTCCAGAGCGTCACCGGCACGCACGCTCTGGTGCACCCCGGGTGCGGCAGCGTGGTGACGGCGTACCGTCCGGCCGCGACCGCGAGCGCATCGAGCGGCACCGGCACGTCCATCCGGAAGTGCCAGGTGCTGTGGCCGTAGTTGAGCGTGTCGATCCCCGTGAGCACGCCATTGGCCACGACCCGCTGGCCCTCCGACGCCTGCACGTTCCAGGTGACGGTCGCCCGCCCGGGGGGGCCGGTGGGAACCGGTAGCCAGAGCCGGGCCGTCGTTCCGGCGGTGCTCCCCGCGAGCGCGCGCGCGCCGGTCCGGTCGGGCCCCACGTGGAAGCCGCCCGAGGGGTAGCCGTGATAGCGGACGCGGGTCGTGAGCGTGTCGCCGGGCGCCTTCTCGTGGGGCACCACCACGAGGGCGCTGTCGCGCGAGTACATCGTGCGCGAGAGCCGGGTGTTGGGCTGGCCGTCCACCAGCACGCGGATGACGTCCATCGCGGAGTCGAGCTCCATCTCGACCGGGTTGACGGACTCCAGGCGCCAGCCGGTCTCGACCTCGCCGAGGAGGTAGGCACCGGTGTCGCTGGTGACGATGGTGATGTCGTAGCGGAGGGGATCGTGCGGCCGAGCGGGGCCTTCCTGCGCGGCGAGCGTCGCCGCGGCGGCGAGGAGCAGCGCGGGCAGCACGCCGGCGAAGCCCCTCACTTGCCCAGCCGCGCGTGGAAGAACTGGAGAATCCGCTTCCATGCGCGCTCCACCTGCGGACCGCCGGACCCCTCGCGCCCCGGCTTGAGGAAGCCGTGGCCGGTGCCGGGGTAGATCTCGTGCACGAACGTCTTCCCGGCCGACTGCATCTCGCGCCACGACGTCCGGCAACGCCGCGGTGATCCGCGCGTCGTTCTCGCCGTAGATGCCGAGCACCGGCGCCTGGATCCGGCGAATCGCCGCGGAGTCGGGCGCAGGTCCGTAGCAGACGACGGCGGCGCGGAGGTTCGGGTTGTTCGTGGCGTAGCGGAAGCTCTGCCCGCCGCCCCAGCAGAAGCCGATGGTGCCGATATCGTCCTTCAGCACCGCCGGGAGCGCGTTCACGTAGCCGTAGGTGGCGTCGAGGTCGGCGGTAATGCGCTCGGGCTCGAGCTCCGCCACCAGCTTGCGGCCGGAGTCGGCGTCGGCCGGGCTCCGCCCGTGCTTCGAGGACAGCAGGTCGGGAACGATGGCCACGAACCCTTCCTTGGCCAGCCGGTCCGCCACGGTCGGCTCCCAATCGGTGAGGCCGAAGATCTCGTGGATCACGATCACGGCCGGCGCCTTCGACTTCCGCTCCGGATAGGCGATATACGCCCGGACCGTGTCGGTGCCCCGGGGATCTTCACCCACTCGCCGTGCGTCGTGACGCCGTCGGGCCGAGCTGGCTGGCCGCCGCGCGCCATCCACGCCACCGAGCCGCCCACGGCCGCGGCGAGCGCGGCGACGGCGGCGTAGGTGGCGGCGCCGCGGAGGCGCCCGCGACTGTCCGCGCTGGTCATGGCAGGCTCCTGAACTCCACCCGGTTCTCCATCAGCAGCGGAATGGCGACCCTGTGGCGCTTCGTATCGATGCCGATGTCGGCCGGCGACGGCAGATCGCCGGCGACTCTGGTGGACTTCCCATCCTGCAGCACGAACAGACTCGAGTCGGTCCAGCTCGTGATGAGTAGCCGGCTGGAGTCGAGCACTTCGACCCCGTCGAGCTGCCCGGCCGTCGTGCCGAGCGAGGTGACGGTCCTGCTCCCCGGCGTCCACCCGCGGACGACCGTGCCGGCGAACGGCACGATGACGTAGCGCCCGTGGCCGCCGTCCCAGGCGATCCCGTTCGGGCCCATGAGGCTGTCGGACGCGAGCGCCACGGTCGCCTTGTGTCCGGCGCCGATGTGGAACACCTGGTCGGGGCCGGTGTGCTTCATCCCGCCGCCGCTGCTCTCGACGCCGGTGTCGGTGATGTAGACGCCGTCGGGGCCGACCACCAGATCGTTCAGGAACTTGGCCTTGCCCTTGAGGTCCACCGAGGCCACGGGCGCGCCGGTGCGGCGGTTGAACGCGCGGACAACATCGACGTCCGCGACCCAGAGCGTGTCACCCTGCAGCCCCAGACCCTTGGGGGCGTTCAGGGTGACGCGCCTGGCGCCGCCGACGATCCACTTCATGGAATCGACGGTGCCGTCGCCGTGGAGGCGGGAGATGTAGCCGTTGCCGTCCTTGGCGACCGGCGAGCCGTTGACGTTGGAGACGTACCACACGTCGAGCTCGGCGTCGTATCTGGCGGACTCCGGGTTCTGGAAACCTTCGAGCCGCGACGGGCCGGCGGCGGCGGTCGTGTCGGCGGCGGCAGTGCTGGTCGCGGCCGTATCGGCTGTGGTCGCGGGGGCGCGGGCGTCCCGCCCGCCGCACGCCGCAGCCAGGGTCAGGACCGCGATGGCGGGGCTCCAGCGTGATCCGGTCATGCTTTGCTCCTCCGTTGAGCGCGCGCTGCGTGAATATCGATGCTGCGCGCAAGATAGTGCGACCTGCACATGGCTGCCCATTTCCGGGCCCTCGATCGTCTCGTATCTGCCACCCCTTCACCACAGAGGCACAGAGGTCACAGAGGTGCACGGAGGCAACTACCATGGCTTTTTCTCTGTGCACCTCTGTGACCTCTGTGCCTCTGTGGTGAACCCAGGCCCATGCCGTCCCTGTGACCGGCGTCACGAGCGCAGGAAGGCGTGATCCCCATCATGGCCCGCGCCCCTCCCCCCCACGAGCTTGATAGCGTCCGTCCACCAGCTCGCGCAGGTTTGCCATACGCTCGCGGGGAGGCGCCATGGTTGCGATTGCAGTGCATCGCTGCGCTCTCCTCGCCGCCCTGGGCACGGCCGCGGCCTGCGGGTCGGAGAAGGTGGCGCCGCCGTTGCCGCGTGCCACGGCGGTATGGGTGGACTCGCTGCCCCCGGTTCCCACCTCCTATCTCGACGTGCCCGTCCGCTACGACCTCGGCCCGGCCATGCGCTGGCTGGAGTCCGAGGTGCCCACCACGCTGGGCAATCTGGAGGAGCGGCACGAGGTGCCGGGCAAGCAGCGGCTGCACTACGCCTACACCGCCGAGCGCGGACCGTTCAGCCTCCGCGTGAACGGCCGCACCGCGGTCCTCCAGGCCGACGTACGGTACCGGGTCCGTGCCTGGTACAACCCGCCGGTGCTCCCCGAGATCAGCGCCAGGTGCGGCGGCGGCGACGACCAGCCCCGCGCGCGCCTGACGGTCGCGACCACCGTCCAGCTCACCAGTGGCTGGACCCTCCGTCCGCGCACCCGCGCTGTCGTCACCCCGCTCTCGAGGCGCGACCGGTGCAAGGTCACCTTCCTCAAGGTGGATGTGACCGACAAAGTGATGGACGCGGCGCAGGAGGCGCTGCAGCGGAAGCTTGCCGGCCTGGACGCGCGAGATCGCCGCGTTCGATCTGCCCGGCGAGTCGCGCCGGCTGTGGGACGTCCTCGGCTCGCCGCTCAAGCTCACGGACAGTCTCTGGCTGGTGATCCACCCATCCACCATCCGGATCGGCATGCTCCGGATGCGGGGCGACACGCTCGTCACCACGCTCGGTCTCTCCGCCAACCCGCGCGTCCTTGGTGGCCCGAGGCCGGACCCCGCGCCCCTGCCCATGCCCCCACCGCAGGACTCCACCTCGCGACCTCCGGTGTTGCACCTGCTCACGGAAGGCCGGGTGCCCTATGACGTGGCCAGCAGCATTCTGACGAGGGAGCTGCGCGGCACCACCATCAAGGTGGCGCGCCAGCTGCTCGTGCTCGACAGCCTGCAGCTCCTGGGTGTGGGCGATGGACGCGTCGCCGTGGGGCTGGCCGTCCACGGCTCGGTGCGCGGCGTGCTCTACGCGGTGGGTCACCCGGCCTACGACACGGCCACGGCCCAGTTGTACATGCCCGACCTGGTGTACGACGTGGGGACGCGCGATCTGCTGACGGGCACGCTCGCCTGGCTGGCGGGCGGCCAGATCGAGGACTTTCTGCGGACTCGGGTGCGCATCAAGCTCGGCTCCGTCCTGGCCGATGGTCGGGACCTGCTGGAGCAGAATCTCAACCGCGATCTGGCCGATGGCGTCCACCTCGGGATGGACGTCAGCTCGGGCCGGGTGCTCGGCGTCCGTGCGGCCCCCCACGCGCTGCTGGTGCGTGCCGTGGCGTCGGGCCAGGGGGAGCTGGTGCTCGAGCTCCGGCCGGAGCAGCTCGTGGGGCAGGAGACGCTGGGGGCGGCGGTGCGGCCGCGCTGAGGCACGCGCTTGCCCGCGCCGCGGGACGGGTGGCATCTTCGGGTCATGAGCCCCGAGACCGACCCCCCGTCCGGCATCGTCCGGGTCGAGCCCTTCAGCGGGTTCGTGCAGCGGTTCGAGGACCTCATCGGCTCCTCCACCCGGATGGAGCTCTACTTCATCCACTCCCGGCGCTGGCGCGAGAATCACGACGCCGCGATCAAGGCGTTCCTCGGCCGGGAGGGGACGGCCATCGAGGTGTTTCTCCCCGACCTTGAGAGCCACGAGCTGATGTACTCGCTCGGCCGGCACTTCGAGGACGGGCCGCTGATCCCCGCGCTCGTGGTGGACGCGTATCGCTACTTCGCGCGGCTCTCGCACGAGTTCGGGAAGCCCGTGCCGGTCTGGCTCTTCAGTCGGTATCCCACGTTCTCGTTTTACCGGTTCGACGATCGCGCCGTCCTCGCCTTCTACTCCAACACCGCGGCGAAGAAGGAGCTGCCGGCCTTCGAGATCACCCTGGATTCGTTTCTGGGGCGGTTTCTCGCGGAGGACGTCGAGGACTTGAAGCAGGAATGCCGGCAGCGGGAAGCGGGTGAGCTCGAACCGGTAATCGAGGGGGCGCTGCAGGACCCCATGGTCACCCTGCGGACACTTCCCGGAGAGTCCGCGCCCTAGCGAACAAGGATCCGAGCGGGGCTCGGCGTCGTTCGAGGTCCGACAGCGCGGCCGGCGGTGGTGATCGCTACGAGGCCGACTCCTCGGGCGGTCCCGACGCACGCGCGACCTGATCGGCCTTGACCCTGGCTGCGTCGAAGCGGCGGGCCGACGCCGTCATCTTCTCGATCGTCTCATCGAACTCCGCCTTGGCGCCGCGCTTGAACCGGAGCGGGTTGATTCGGGCGACCACGAAGGCTCGGAGGTAGGGACTCTCGAAGCCGCGCTCCTTGAGTCCCTTGACCGCGTCGGCCACCGCGTCTTCCAGCTCCAGCACCATGGCCGCGCGCTCGCGCCGGATCTCGAGCGCCTTGGGCAACGACGAGGTGAGAAAGCGGTCGATCCGCCGCAGCACCGGATGGTAGGCTCCCCCGGCGAAGCGTCCATTCTGCATGTAGCAGAGTCCCAGCGTCACCAGCGCCGCTTCCTCGAACTCCGTCTCGAACTCGCGCTCCGGACGGTCGTCGAGCTGGGCCAGGTGCTCCGCCAGGCGCGCCACTTCCAGGGCGCGCTCGCGGAGATTGTGAGCCTTCTCGGTGTTGAGTATCAGGATGCGCTGCGCCACCTCGGGCTCGGGCACCACGATCGCGACCGCGGCGCGGGCGCCGAGGGTGCGGAGCGCAGCCAAGCGGTGGTTGCCGTTGGGGGTCCAGTAGTGCCCGTCGCCGGAGCGGACGACCACCATGGGGTCAAGGTAGCGGCCGAGCCGGTCGATGGCGGAGCAGAGCTTGGCGACGTGGGCGTCGGAGAGGTCCCGCTGGTATGGCGTGGGCTCCACGAGATCGATCGGCAGCCCGGCGAAGAGCTGCCAGTTCCCGCCCAGCGGGTCACGGTAGACCGAGAGCACGCTCCCGCCGTCGGCCTCGATCGTCTCGGCCAGGCGGGTCACGGCGGCGGGTGGAGCGCCGGAGGCGAGTGCGTCGGCGGTGACGCCGCGGGAGCGGGGCGCGCCCTCGGGACGCTTCTTCCGGCGAGGGGTGGACTTCTTCTTGGCAGCCTTGGGTTCGGCCATTGGGAAGCTCCGGAATGGGCGGCACGTCGCCGATGGCATACGTAAACGCCGCGATGGGCCTTGCGGAAGGCGGGTGTCGCCAGCGTGGCGCTCCGCGCTGCGGATCGGGGTCTTACCCCGGGCGGTGCGGGTCCGCACATTGAGGTCGGCGGCGGCAGGGCGAGGATTGTGGTTGGAGGATAGTTCGGTCGTCACGCAGGTCACCTCGAGGCGCACGACCTGGGTGCGAGCCGCTTTACGCTGCTCTGGTTCGGGGGTCCCGGGCACGGCATGCTCGGCCTGTGGGACCGTCCGCCCGGACGAGTTCGTCTCCAATACTTTGCGTTCGAGGTCAGCCTGCAGGACCTGCCACACCTCGTGGACCGGCTCGAGCAGTAGGGTGTTGTGTTCCATGACTTTTTCCACCAGCGTCCGACGAAATGAGTGAACGTGGCTGACCGATTCAGTGCCCGAACCGCTCTCTGGGTGGCGATCGGTATGGCCATGGGCGCTGCCATCGGGGTCGAGTATCATAACGTCCCCATCGGGCTGGTCGTTGGGGTGATCTTCGGCGTCGCGATCGCGCAAATCGCGCGGAGAGGCTGACGGCTCTCGAGCCCGCCCGGACCTGGTTTGCAGTCCGTTCGGGGGCTCTGGATTCTGTCCCTGCAGAGGAGGTGGGTGATGGCACAAGTCCTCATTACAGGCACCAGCTCGGGCATCGGGCTGGCCACCGCGGTGGCCTTCGCCAGGGCGGGCCACACGGTGTATGCGACGATGCGCAATCCAGCTGGTGCACCCGAGCTCGGGCACCTGGCCAGATCGGAAGAACTCCCGATCACCGTTGCGGCGATGGATGTCGACTCCGACGACTCGGTGAATGCGGGCATCGAGCGTATCGTGAACGAGGGCGGGGCCATCGACGTGCTCGTCAACAACGCGGGGATCGAACGCAGTGGCTCGGTGGAGGAGCTCCCCCTGGCCGAGTTCCGGGCGGTGATGGAGACGAATTACTTTGGCGCGCTGCGCTGTATCAAGGCCGTGATTCCGGCGATGCGCGCACGCGGTCGCGGCTGCATCATCAATATCGCCTCGATCGCGGGGCGCATCGCCTGTTCGCCCCTGGCTCCTTACGCCGCTTCGAAATTCGCCCTGGAGGCGTTGAGCGAATCACTGGCCCAGGAAATGAAGCCCTTCAATGTCCGAGTCGCGATCGTGGAACCGGGCATCATCGACACGCCGATGGCCAGACGCATCGAGAGGCCACCCAATCCTTCGCGCTATCCTCAACAGCGCAGGTTCGGCGCGATGTTCACGGCATCGCTGGCACACCCTGCCGTGCCCGCGATAGTGGCAACGAAGGTGGTCGACATCGCCGACAGCGGCACCTGGCAACTGCGCCATCCGGTGGGTCCTGACGCGGAGGGTTTCCTCGGCTGGCGCCGGGCGATGGGCGACGAGGAGTGGGTCGACTGGGGAGCCCTGGACGACGATGCCTGGTATGATCGGTTGAAGGTCGATTTCGGCATGGACGCTCGCCCGCGAGCACAGGCATAAGCGGCAGGGCCGTACCATCTGCACCAGGACCTGGGTACCAATGGGCCGCGCCGGTTCAGCTTCACACGGGTGCCGACGTGCGAACGGAGGATGCAGCCGACGGAGCCCGGTGGGCCCGTGTTCATGTGCGCACGGTGGACTTTGTGCGGCTCTTCGCCGGCGGCGCCGCTTTGGGGTGGGCCTCGTATGACTCACTCAGTTGCTGCGAGCGCGCCGAGCCGGATCTGATCGAGAAGTGGGTGGGGTTCCGGATGGCACCAAGGGGATTCGATGAAACTCGATATCTATCTCAACTACAATGGCAATTGCGAGCAGGCCTTCCGCTTCTACGAGCAGCACCTCGGCGGCAGGATCACGATGATGATGACGCACGGCCAGCAGCCGAACCCCGCCAGCGTGCCGCCCGACCGGAAGGACGCCATCCTCCACGCCCGCATCGAGATCGGCAGGACCGTGCTCATGGGTGCCGATATTCCCGGCTCCGAGCCGATGCGGAGCGCGTATCTGACCCTGACGGTCGACAGCGCCGAGGAAGCGGAGCGCCTGTATGCGCTGCTCTCCGACGGCGGTCAGATCTTCATGAAGCTGGAGGAGACCTTTTTCGCGTCGCGCTTCGCCATGCTCCGCGACCGGTTCGGCACGTCGTGGATGCTCCTCCACGAGCGGGGAAGCGCGACCTGAGCCCCGAGATGCTCTTCGCAGCGCTGGGCGTGCTGCTGGTCGGTCTCGGCTGGCCTCTGGCCCGCCGGCGGGTCGGCCCGAATCGCTGGTACGGCCTCCGCGTGCCCGCCACGTTCGCCGATCCCCACGTATGGTACGAGGCCAATGCCGTGGCCGGCCGAGACATGATGGCCCTGGGCATCCTCCTGGTGGTGCTCGCCGCGGCGCTGCCGACTGTGGCCGGCGTGCGGGGGCCCGCCTTTGCCGTCACCGCCGCGGCCGTGACGGTGGTCGGGTCGGTGTTCATGGCTGTGCGTGGCTGGCGGCTGGCGAATCGCCTCGCCCGGCGGGGGAGGACGGGTACGGCCGGGACCTGAGCCGAACGCCGCCCAGGGCCTCCGGACAGCTTCCGAACAGGGGATGAGGACGCGTGCTTCGAACAATGCTGTTGGCTGCGACTGGGTTGATCGCGACGGGTCTCGCCCTCGGTCCCTGTGCCGCGCACGCGCAGACCGTGCCGATCTGGCCCGGTGCCGCTCCGGGTTCGGAAAGCTGGACCCGGAAGGAACGGAAGGTGGAGAACACTCCCCTCGGCACCGTGGTATTCAACGTTGTGACGCCGACGCTGACCGCCTACCTCCCGCCACCCGCGAAGGCCACGGGCACCGGCGTCATCATCGCGCCGGGCGGTGCGTTCGTGGCGCTCGCCCTGGACCTGGAAGGTGGGGACGTCGCGCGCTGGCTCGAGGCGCGGGGCATCGCCGCCTTCGTGCTCAAGTATCGGCTCGTGGAAAAGCGCCAGGGGGGCATTCCGGAGATGGACATGGACACCGCCGGCCGGTACGGCATTGCCGATGGCATCCAGGCCATTCGGGTGGTGCGCCGGCGCGCGGCGGAGTGGGGCATCTCGCCCGATCGAGTGGGCTTTCTGGGATTCTCCGCCGGGGCCATGGTCGCGAGCGGAACCCTGCTCCAGCCGGATGTCGCGGCGCGTCCCGATTTTGCGGGAATGATCTACGGTGGCCCGTTCGGCGTGATGCCGTCCATTCCGGCGAGCCTGCCGCCCATGTTTCTCGCCTGGGCCCAGGATGATTCCGTGGCGCTCGGCCCGGCGCGCCGGCTGTACGAGGCGTTGACGGCGGCGGGCTACGGGCCGGAGGTCCACATGTACGCCGCGGGCGGCCACGGCTTCGGCCTGCGCAAGCAGGGTACGAGCAGCGATCACTGGATCGAGGCATTCTACGACTGGTTGAGCGCGCAAGGATTGGTCCGGCGGGAACGGGAGGCCGATCGCTGAGCGAGAGCGCCCGCGCCGCCGGCGCGCAGCCCGGTCATCTCACTTGGGACAAGCCATGCTCACCGACGACCCCACCCGACAGCAGCTCGCTCTCGAGCGAGCGACCGAGCTCGCTCTCGCGTTTCTCGAATCGCTCGATACCGCGCCCGTATGCGCCACGGCCTCGCTCGCCGAGCTGCGGCGGCGGTTCGCGCATCCGCTGCCCGACGAGGGCGCCGATCCCGTCGCGATCATCGAGGAGCTCGCGCGCGACGTGGCTGGCGGCCTGCTCGGGAGCGCCGGTGGCCGCTTCTATGGCTGGGTCATCGGCGCCGGCCTGCCCGCCGCGCTCGCCACCGACTGGCTCACGTCGGCGTGGGATCAGGCCGCGGGCCTCTATGCCTGCGGGCCCGCGGCCGCGGTGGTCGAGGAAGTCTGCGGCACCTGGCTCAAGGACGTGCTCGGACTCCCGGCCCACGCGTCGTTCGCGCTCGTGACCGGCTGTCAGATGGCCCACGTCACCTGCCTGGCCGCGGCCCGGCACGCGGTGCTCGCGCGCGCCGGGTGGGACGTCAATCGCGACGGACTCGCCGGCGCGCCGCCCGTTCGCGTGCTCACCTCGAGCGAAGTCCATGGCACCACCACGCGCGCCGTGAAGCTGCTCGGGATCGGCACCGCGAACATGGTCGTGCTGCCGAGCGATCCGTCGTCGCGCCTCGCCCCGCCGATCCTGAGCGAGGCCCTGTCGCGCGAGGCCGGGAAACCCACGATCGTGGTCCTCCAGGCGGGCGACGTCAACTGCGGCGCGTTCGATCCCTTTCCCGAGCTCGTCCCCCTCGCGCGGGAGGCCGGAGCGTGGGTGCACATCGACGGCGCCATGGGGCTCTGGTGCAACGCCTCCCCGACGTTGCGTCACCTGCTCGCGGGCGCCGAGGCGGCGGACTCCTGGGCCACCGACGGCCACAAGTGGCTCAACGTGCCGTACGACTGCGGGTACGCCTTCGTCGCCCACCCCGAGCACCACCGCGCCGGCATGGAGCACCGGGCGAGTTACCTGGTCCACGCGGACGACGTCCGCGACGAGCTCGACTGGACGCCTGAGCACTCGCGCCGCGCGCGCGGCTTTGCCACGTGGGCCGCGCTGCGCGAGCTGGGGCGCGCCGGCCTGTCCGACCTCATCGACCGCTGCTGCCGGTACGCGCACGACCTCGTGATCCGGATCGGCTCGCTGCCGAGCGCCCGCGTCATGTGCGTCCCCCGGATCAATCAGGGCCTGGTGCGCTTCTCCGATGTCCGGCCGGGAGCGACCGAGGAGGACCACGACCGCCGGACCGACGCGGTCATGGCCGCCATCAACACCACCGGCGAAGCCTTCTTCACCGGCACGACCTGGCGGGGCATGCGCTGCATGCGCGTCTCGGTGTCGAGCTGGCGGACAACGGCCTCCGACGTGGACCGCGCGGTCGCGGCAGCGGCGCGCGCGGTCGAGGATTAAGCCCGATGCCACAGGCGAACGTGGTGGTGGATGGCCCGCAGCGTTCTCCGTCCGCGCCCGGCACGGCCCCGCGCCGCGCCCGCGTCGAGTCGATCGACGTGCTCCGCGGAATCATCATGATTCTCATGGCGCTCGATCATACCCGCGACTTCTTCGGAAACGCCGCGGCCAATCCGACCGATCCCGCCACGACCACGGTGCCGTTGTTCTTCACTCGCTGGGTGACCCACATCTGCGCCCCGGGCTTCTTCCTGCTGACCGGCGTCGGCGCGGCACTCACGCTGCGGCGGCTGTCGCGCGGGGAGCTGGCGCGGTTTCTGTTCACCCGCGGCCTCTGGCTCATCTTCCTCGAGATCGTGATCGTCCGCGATCTCGGCTGGCAGTTCAATTTCGATTATCGGCTCACGGTGCTCAACGTGCTCTGGGCGCTCGGCTGGGCGATGATCTTCCTGTCGGCCCTGGTCCGGCTGCCCACCTGGACGGTCACAGCCATCGGCGCCCTGATGATCGCGACGCACAATGTGCTCGACGGCGTCCAGCCGGCGTCACTCGGCGTGCTCGCTCCCCTGTGGAACGTCCTGCACGCGCCGGGCGTGATCCTGGACGATTCCCGGCACGTCGTCTTCCTGGCCTATGCTCTGATACCGTGGATCGGCGTGACCGCGGTCGGTTACGGACTGGGCGAGGTGTACCGGTGGGAGGCGGAGCGGAGACGGCGGTTCCTGCTTCAACTGGGCCTCGTCACGGTGGCGGCGTTCCTGGTGCTCCGGACCCTGAACATCTACGGCGATCCGCGCCCCTGGTCGGCCCAGAAGTCAGCCGTCTTTACGGTGCTCTCCTTTCTGAATGCCAACAAGTACCCGCCGTCGCTGCTGTTTCTGCTGATGACCCTCGGACCGATCCTGTTGTTCCTGAGGGCACTGGATGCCGGGACTCCCGCGCCTGCTCCGCCCCGCGCTGGTGTTCGGCAGGGTGCCGCTCTTCTACTATCTGCTCCACGTACCCTTGATTCACCTGCTGGCGGTGGCCGTGTGCTACGCGCGCTACGGTGCGGTGCACTGGATGTTCCAGTCGAACGGGATGGAGCAGTTTCCCGTCACCCAGCCGCCAGGCTGGCCCCTCGGCCTGCCCTGGGTGTACCTGATCTGGGCCGGCGTCGTGATCGCCCTCTACCCGCTGTGCCGCTGGTTCGCCGGTCTCAAGCGGCGCCGCGGCGATTGGTGGCTCAGCTATCTCTGAGCGAGGGCCGGAACGCAGCACGCCGATGCCCGGCGCCGTCCTGATCGTCGGCGCCGGGCCCACCGGCCTCGTGCTCGCCTTCTGGCTGACCAGACTGGGCGTGCGCGTGCGGATCATCGACCGCACCGCCGAACCCGGCACCACCTCGCGGGCGCTCGCCGTCCAGGCGCGGACGCTGGAGCTCTACCGCCAGGTGGGCCTGGCCGACGCGGTCGTCGAGGCAGGAGTCAGAATCACCGGTGTGAACCTCTGGACAGGCGGCGAAAGAGCGGCGCGCGTGCCGCTGGGGCGCATCGGACAGGGACTCAGTCCCTTCCCCTACGTGCTGGTCTACCCGCAGGACGCCCACGAGCGCCTGCTGATCGAGCGACTGGGTGCCCTCGGCGTGACAGTGGAGCGCCGGACGGCCCTGGTCGGGTTCGAGCAAAGCCCCGAAGGCGTGCGCGCCGAGCTCACGCGTCCTGACGGCACGAAGGAAATGTGCGAGGCGGCCTACCTCGCCGGCTGCGATGGTGCCGGCTCGACCGTTCGGGAACAGATAAGGGCGGGCTTTCCCGGCGGCACTTACTCGGGAGTGTTCTATGTGGCCGACGTGGACGCCTCCGGACCGGCCGCAGACGGCGAAATCCACGTAGATCTCGAAGACACCGATTTTCTGGCCGTCTTTCCCCTCCGAGGCATGGGTCGGCTGCGCCTGGTCGGGCCGCTCCATCGGGACCCGGGCCGGAAGCACGGCGAGCCCACCTTCAACGACATCAGCGGACGCGCGATCGCGAACCTGAAGCTCACGGTGGGCGCGGTGAACTGGTTCTCCACCTATCACGTGCATCACCGGGTGGCGACCGCCTTCCGCCAGGGGCGTGCCTTCCTGCTGGGCGATGCCGCTCACGTGCACAGCCCGGTCGGTGGCCAGGGGATGAACACCGGCATCGGCGACGCCGTGAACCTGTCGTGGAAGCTCGCGGCCGTGCTGAGCGGCCGCGCCCGCGACGCCTTGCTGGCCAGCTACGAGCTGGAGCGGATCGGCTTCGCCCGCCGGCTTGTGGCCACCACCGATCGGGCGTTCTCCCTGGTGACGAAGCCGGGCCCGATCGCGCGGTGGGTTCGCACGCGGCTCGTGCCTCTCATGGCGCCGGCGCTCTTCCGGCTGGAGCCGGCGCGCCGTTTCCTCTTCCGGACCGCGTCGCAGATCGGCGTCAGCTACCGGGCCAGTCCGCTCAGCGCGGGCACAGCCGGGTCGGTGCACGGCGGCGACCGGCTGCCCTGGGTCGAGATCGGGACGGCCGAGGACAACTTCGCCCCGCTCGCCGCGCTGGCGTGGCAGGTGCACGTGTACGGCGCGCCCGAGCCAGAGCTCGCGAAGACCTGCTCGGACCTCGGGGTCCCGCTCCAAGTCTTCGAGTGGCGGCCGGCCATGCGGCACGCGGGACTCAGCCAGGGCGCGCTCTATCTCATCAGGCCCGATGGGTACGTCGCGCTGGCGGACCCCGAGGCTCGCGCCGAGCGGCTGCGCGCATACTTCAGCACGATCGGGTGACATCCAGCGGAGGTTCCCTATGCCTCGACTGTCCGGTTGCGCAGTGCTCCTGCTCGCGGGCGCCTGCTCGCCCGCGCCCTCACACCAGGCCCCCCTCACACCCCAGTACGGCGCCTGGGGCATCGACCTGGCGGGGCGGGACACGACTGTGCGGCCCGGAGATGACTTCTTCAACCACGTGAACGGCAGCTGGCTCGCGCGTACGGTTATCCCCGCGGACAAGACCGGGATCACGCTCCGGCTCCTGATGAGCGATACGACGGAGGCCCGACTTCACGCCATCATGGAAGCGGCGGCGGCCAGGGCGGCCCACGCTCCGACCGACCTGGAAGGGAAGATCGGCGCCTACTACAGGGCATTCATGGACTCGGCCCGGGTCGAGCGGCTCGGCGCATCGCCGCTCGCGCCGCAGCTCGCGCGCGTGCGGGCCGCCGGCACGCGCGAGGCGATCGCGGCGCTCATGGGCCGCAACAATCTCGATTTCAACGGCACCATCTTCGGCAGCTACATCGAAGCCGATCTCCGGAATCCGAAGATCTACTCGGTCTATCTCAATCAGGCAGGGCTCGGCCTTCCCGACCGCGACTACTACCTCAAACCCGAGTTCGCGACGCCGCGCGCGGCCTACCAGCGGTACGCCACCACCCTCCTCAAGCTCATCGACTGGCCGGCGGCGGACGCCAGGGCGGCGGACATCCTCGCCTTCGAGACGGCCATCGCCCGGGTGAGCTGGACGAAGGTGCAGCAGCGCGACGTGAGGGCTGAATACAATCCGATGCCGGTTGCCGACCTCGTCAGGCTCGCGCCCGGCTTCGACTGGCACGGCTATCTGGAGTCCGCGAGGCTGCCGCATCTCACGCGCATCATCGTCGGCGAGAGGAGCGCCGTGCCGAGGATCGCCGCGATCTTCGCGAGCACACCCGTGCGGACGCTGCAGGCATGGGAGGCGTTCACCCTCGCCGACAATGCCGCGCCCTTTCTCGCGCGGCCGTTCGGGGACGCCTTCTTCGAGATGCGGCAGAAGACCCTGGGCGGACAGCAAGCGCAGGGCGCGCGCTGGAAGCGCGCGGTTCACGCGGTGGGCGGAGGAGACGTCGGGACCGGCAGCCGCTTCGACCGGTTCGGCAGCATCGGTTTCGGCGTGGGACAACTCTACACCGCGAAATATTTCCCACCCGCTGCCCGGGCCAAGATTGAGGAGCTGGTCTCCAACCTGAAGGCGGCCTATCGCGCGCGCATCGAACACCTCGACTGGATGAGTCCGGCCACCCGGCAGGAGGCGCTGAAGAAGCTCGACACCTACACGATCAAGGTGGGCTATCCGGACCACCCGCGCGACTACTCGAAGCTGCTCGTTCGGGATGACGACCTGCTGGGCAACGTGCGGCGGCGTGGGCGCGCTGGACTGGCGATTCCACGTGGGGCGGCTGAACGGCCCGGTCGATCGTACCGACTGGTGGATGACGCCGCAGACCAACGACGCCTACAACGGCGCGTTGCGCGACATCGTGTTTCCCGCGGGGATCCTGCAGCCCCCGATATTCGATCCGAACGCCGACATGGCCGATCAATTATGGCGCGGCCGGCGGCATCATCGGGCACGAGCTCACGCACGGCTTCGACGACGAGGGCCGCAAGATCGACGCGGCTGGAACGCTGCGGGACTGGTGGCGCCGGCCGATGCCAGGATCTTCGAGGCCCGCGCACAGCGGCTGGCGGCGCAGTATTCCGCGTTCGAGCCGCTCCCGGGCGTGCACGTGAACGGCGATCCCTCACCATGGGCGAGAACATCGCCGATCTGGGTGGCGTGACCCTGGCGCTCGATGCGTATCACGCGTCGCTGCACGGCAGGCCGGCGCCGGTGCTCGGCGGGCTCACAGGCGAGCAGCGTGTCTTCCTCGGGTGGGCGCAGGCATGGCGCGGCAAAGTGACCGACGACTACGTGCAGCAGCAGGTCGTGAGCGACCCGCACAGCCCGCGGCAGCTTCCGCGTCAATGGCGCGGTCCGAAACATCGACGCGTGGTACATCGCATTCGCCGTGAAGCCCGGGGACAAGCCTGTATGTGCCGCCGGCGGATCGGGTGCGCATCTGGTGACGCCCGCCCCTACCGCCTGATGTGCGTGTGAGAGTCGACGCCGGTTGCCCGCCGCGAGATGCCCCACGCCGCGCTACGCCGCCGACGCCGCGGCCAGTCGCGTGCCCAGTGCCCCCCGTACGGCGGCCAGGTGGTGATAGCTGTGCCGCACCGCATGGTCCTCGAGCATGAACTGGCAGGTGAGCGGCGCGTCCGCGTTGAGTGAGAGCGTCGCGGCGCTGTCGAGCTGCGCATCACTGAGCGCCCGAATCGCCGCCGCGGCCGCCCGGCTGTTCCGCTCGAGCAGCTCCAGCGCAGCCGCCCTGGTGACGCCATCGTTCTCCCGGGCATGCTCGGCATTCAACGCATGGACATCCGCCCAGGTCACGCCCGTCACCGGCGTGCCGGTGGCGAGCTGCTGGGCCAACTGGATCTCCAGCGGGTACATGCTGGCAACGTGATGGACGATGACGCCGATCGGGCGCCCGTCGCCGGGCACCCGGATGCGCCACTCCGCGTCGGTGAGGGTGCCCGCGACGTTGGCGAGCGCGCGGGCCCCCTGCTCGAGTCGGTCGGCGAGAACATCGGAACGCTGGCTCATGCGGTACCTCCGGCTGCTGGGTTGGTGTCGTGAATGGGTGAACTTCCGTTGGACGCGCTCAGCGGACGACGATCGTTCCCGACATCGCCGCGCCATGGACGGCGCAATCGTATCGGTAGGTGCCCGCCGTGGCGAACGTGACCTGATACGTGCTGCCCTCTCCGGTCTTGACGGCGCTGCTGGTGAAGCCCGGCGAGCCCAGGGACTGCACGCTGTGAGGCTCACCCCCGGTGCCGGTCCAGGTCCAGGTAACCGTCCCGCCCACCGCAAGCGTGGTCTGGGCCGGGTTGCTCGTCCCGTCCTGCCCGCTCTTGAAGAAGATGTTACCGATGGTGACGGCCGCGGTGGACGGAGCCGGGCTGCCGGTACCGCCGCCCGTCGGTCCGCCTCCGCCATCCGGGGCCGACGGTGAGTTGCCCGAGCACCCGGCGAGTACCGCCAGCGCCGCGGCCATCAGAAATCGCGTGGTCATGAGATCCCCCGTTCCGAATGTGAATCGTGCAAGAGCATGTGAGCCTGGTTCGATCGCAGCGGCGCCCCCGCGTGCCTCCATCGTGACGCCGGCGCATGGCCTGCCGTCGCTCTGGAAAGCAGGTCGTGTGCCGCGTGCGAACTCGCGGGAGCCTTCGGGCTATGTAGAGACCGACGTGTGAGTTGCGGAGAGAGCGGCGGCAATCGTGCCGCAGGAGGCCCACCGTCTCTGGTGGGCGAGAGATGCTTTCCGGGAGGCGACTACGATATGCGGGAGGTCGAGCGCTTGATTCCCAGTTTGTCCATGCGGTGGCGCAGGGTGTTTGGATGGAGGTTCAGGATCTTCGCCGCGCCCTTCGGACCCTCGACCACGCCGCCGGTCTGCTTCAGCGCGGCGAGGATGTGACCGCGCTCGACGTCCTTCAGGGTCGCGAACGCGGACCCTGCGGGCGCAGTCACGGGACTCGGCTCCTCGGCTTGCCGAGACACCACGGGGAACACGCCCGAGGTCAGCATGGAGACGAGGTCGGGCTCGGCCTCCAGGATCGGGCTCCGGGCAAGGATGATCGCCCGCTCGATGACGTTCTGCAGCTCCCGCACGTTTCCCGGCCAGTCGTAGCTCGTCAGGCTGTCCATGGCACCGCGGGAGATCCCTCCATGTGCTTGCCCAGCTTCTTGGCGCAATGCGACAGGAAAAACACCGCGAGCGGCGGGATGTCGGCGCGGCGCTCGCGCAGCGGCGGCACGTCGAGCGGAAATACATTGAGCCGGTAGAAGAGGTCGGCGCGGAACGCGCCGGCCTGCAACGGCTGTCGCGAGGTCGCGGTTGGTGGCCGCGATCACCCGCACGTCCACCCGCAGCGACCGGCTGCTCCCGACCCGCTCGAACTCCTGTTCCTGCAGCACGCGCAGCAGCTTGACTTGCGTCTCCAGCGGCAGGTCGCCGACCTCGTCCAGGAAGATGGTGCCGCCGTCGGCCAGCTCGAACCGGCCGATGCGCCGCTCGATCGCGCCGGTGAACGCCCCCTTCACGTGCCCGAAGAGCTCGCTTTCGACCAGCCCCGCCGAGATCGCGCTGCAGTTCACCTTCACGAGAGGGCGCTCGTTGCGCGGGCTCCGGCCGTGAATGGCCCGGGCGATCAGTTCCTTGCCGGTCCCCGTCTCGCCGCAGATGAGCACGGTGGAATCGGTCGGGGCGACCTGTTCCAGCTTGTAGAGCACCGCCAGCAGGGCGGGCTGCCGCCGACGATCTCCTCGAAATTGTGCTCGGTGCGGATCTCCTCCTGCAGGTAGACGTTCTCCTTTTCCAGTCTGGCCTTGAGGGCCGCGATCTCCTCGTACGACTGCATGTTCTCCACGGCCAGCGCGACCTGGTTCCCGAGCTCCTGCAGGAGATTCAGATCATGCTCCGAGTAGCAATCGGGGGTCCTGCTTCCGACGTTGAGCGTCCCGATGCTTCGTCCGCCCACGATCAGTGGGACCAGGCAGTCGGTCTTTATGCCTTCGGCCACGAGCCGGCGATCGTTGGGAAACTCCTGTTCCCGCTCCAGGTCGCGGCGGAGGACCGGGCGCTGCTGGTCGAACACCCGCGCGGCCATGGTCTCGGAGCGGTGGAACTCCATCCCCGCGTGGAAGTACTCCGAGGGAAGCGGGCCTTCCATCGCGAGATAGCGGAACGTCTCCCGCGCCGGGTTGTACAACGTGAACGCCGCCCGGTCGAACGGTATGATGCGGTGCAGCGCCTGGGACACCGAGTGGAGCAGCGCATCCCGGGTGAGGTGGGTGACGATGGCGTTGTTGATCTCGAGCAGTGTGCGGGAGCGCTCCTCGCTCCGCCGCAGCGCCTCGTCGCCGCGTTTGCGCTCGGTGATGTCCTCGGATACCGCCATGAGGAAGCGCGGCACGGGCCCGGCGCCGGGCACCAGCGACGCGGTGTTTCTCACCCAGATGACGCTGCCGTCCTTGCGGCGATACTGCTTGTCGATCTGAAACCGCTCGCGTTCCCCCGCCAGCAGCTCGGTGACCAGGGCCCAGTTGAAGTCGCGGTGGTCCTCGTGGGTGAGGTCGAGGAAGGTGAGCGCCTGAAGCTCCCGCTCGGTGTAACCCAGCATCTTCTCGTATGCGGGATTCACGGTGCAGAAGCGCCCCTCGAGGTCGGTCAGCGCGATGCCGATGGCCGAGTTCTCGAACACGGCGCGCCATGGCGCCGCAGCCTCGAGCAGGGCCCGATAGCCCGGAACGTCGTCCGCCGGCCCTCGCCCGCCGTGCGTGGCGCGGGGCCCGTCTGCATCACCCGGCATGACCGTTCCTCGGCTGGTGGACGTGCTGACGACTGCCTGGTGCCCGCAGATTCTGCTCCCCGGTGCGCCCGAAGTCAACGATCAGCCGCGGGGGGCGGTCCCGACCGAGGCACCGCCCGGGTTTTCTTTGCCACGCGAGCTGCCTGTGACTCTGAACGGTGGCCGCGCAATATTGGACGTCGGGCGTGGACGGGCAACGCTGCGTCTCGGATGGAAACGACCGAATGTCACAACCTGCCAGTGCGCCCTACTTGCTCGCCCTCGCCTCCGCGCTGCTCTATGGCGCCGGGGACTTTACCGGCGGACTCGCCACCCGGCGAGCGGGCGTGCTGCCCGTGGTCGTGGTGTCGCAGTTGAGCGGACTCGTACTGCTCCTCGTGTTCCTGCCCGTTCTCCCACCGGCGTGGCCCTCGCGCACCGATCTCCTCTGGAGCGTGTCGGCCGCGCTTACGGGCGGCGCCGGCGTCGCGCTGCTCTACCGCGCGCTGGCCGTCGGCCGCATGGCCGTCGTGGCGCCGACCACGGCCGTCTGCGCCGTCGCCATCCCGGTGCTGGTAGCGGTGCTGCTGGGCGAGCGGCCGGGACTGCCCGCCGCCGCCGGAATCCTGCTGGGTGTCGGCTCCATCGTGCTGGTGAGCCAGCAGACGGCAACGGAGGGCGCCGGCGGCCCCGCGCCGGCGGGACGACTCCCGCCGGGCATCGCGCTCGCGCTGGTCTCGGGCGTGGCGATCGGGCTGTTCTTTCTGTCGCTCGCGCGGACCAGCGCCGAGGCGGGGATGTGGCCGATTCTGGTGTCCCGGGCGGTATCGGTGACCCTGTTCGGCGCGGCCGCGGCGGCCGGCCGGCGCTCGCTGCGGCTGCCGGGGGTGCTGCTGCTCGCACTGGTCTGCGGGGTGGCCGACATGTCGGCCAATGCGCTCTACCTGCTGGCCGCGAGGTCCGGTCCGCTCAGCGTGGTGGTGACGCTGTCGTCGCTCTATCCGGCGAGCACCGTGCTGCTCGCGCGGGTGGTCCTGGGCGAGCGGCTCAACGCTCGGCAGATCACAGGCGTCGGGTGCGCGCTCGCCGCGATCGTGCTCATCGTGAGCGGCGGGCCGCCCTGACCGCGTCTTACCCCGCCGGCACCGTGACACCGGGCCCTGGCGACCGGCCGCCGCCCGTGAACGACTCCGACGTGCCCAACTCGAACAGCGTCTCGAACCGCCGCGCCAGCTCGCGCTCTCCCTCCAGCACGAGGTGCCCCTGCCGCAGCGCGTCGGCGAGCTTCGCGTCCCCCATCAGCACGTCCACGAGGACCCTCAGCGGGGCGGTCACGGTGAGCGTCACCGGGTAGCCCGGATCGGTGAGGCAGACGTCCACGTCCTCCTCCCCGTGCTGCACGACGAGCCACCAGTAGCGGCGAGGCCGGGCTTCCCCCTGGAGCTGGAAATGCAGCACGGTGCGCCCGGGCGGAAAGCGTGCCGGGACGACATGGCGCCGGAGCGACCACATGAGCACTCCGGGATCGAGCTCGTACGACCGGTAATCGCGCGTGATCCATTTCCTCGCCCAGTGGCCGAGCGCGTCCACGATGGGCCGGAGCTCCTCGCCCGCGGCGGTGAGATGATAGGACACGCCCTCCCCGTCGCTGTGGCGGCGAATGACGCCGTCCTCCTCCAGCGACTTGAGCCGCTGGGACAGCACCGACGGCGAGATGAGGGGCAGTGCGTTGCGGATCTCGTTGAACCTGTGGTAGCCCACCATGATCTCGCGGAGGATCAGCGGCACCCACCGCTGCGCCACGACTTCGGAGGCCTGGGCGACCGGGCAGAAGGAGCCATAGCTCCGGGGAGGACAGCTCGTCATCGGAACCCTCGGGTGGAAGGCGGTACGAATCTCGTACTTGTCCCCTACTCCGGCAACACGTACCCTGTTGCCCTCGGCACCCAAACCTTTCATCCGGAGATTCGGTATGCGCGCACTTCCCCTCTCGGCCGGCCTGCTGCTGTGGGCCGTCACGCTGCACGGGCAGACATCCTCGACCCACAAGTCGCCCACACTTTCCTGGGGCCCGGCGCCGGCCGTGTTCCCCGCGGGAGCGAAAATGGCCGTGGTCAGCGGCGATCCCGCCCAGGCGAAGCCGTTCACGGTGGAGCTCTCGTTCCCGGACGGGTACCGCATTCCGCCCCACTTCCATCCCACCGACGAAACCGTTGCAGTGAAGAAGGGGACCTTCCTGGTGGGCATGGGAGATACGCTGGATGTCTCGAAGACCAAGACCATGAAGGTCGGCGCCAGGGGGAAGATGCCCGCCAACCATCACCACTACGCGATCGCCAAGGGAGCGACGGTGGTCTCGGTCACGTCAATGGGACCGTTTGCGATGACCTACGTGAACCCCGCGGACGACCCGCAGGCCAGCCACCCGTAGCGATGCCCCGGCCAGGTGCGCTGGCGGGTTGAGGCGGATGGACATCGAGCGCCCGACGCGTGGTTCGTCGGACGCTCGAGCGCAGTAGGAGTAGAAGAACGGCGAGCGGCTTGGTTGTTGCTTCCCCAGCAGAACGCGACATAAGCCCACGTTGACGTCGCCGCCGCACCCCTGCCCGCTCACTCACCGGGATGGTACCTGCGCTCCGTATGCCCCTCGAGCTGCCCCGGGTAGTAGTAGATCTCCCGAAGGTTCCCGGAGGCATACCGCTCCGCCTGATCGTCGAAGTGCGGCGAGCGCGAGTCCCCACTCTCCCCGCCGGCCGTCACCGCCCGTGCCCGCACGCTGTCCTTCCCGAATTCGACCACCGCGACGAAGCTGTTTCCGCTCGTCCCGTACATCCGCTTCGTACCCGGATACGTCCGGGCGCCGAACGACGCCAGCGACCCCCATCGCGACGACGTGAACGGCACCGGGATGCTCGGTCCGGCGTCGGTGAACGGCTGGACGATGCCGCCCGTGAGGCGCTGGAAGCGGTTGATCTCGCCCCACGGCGTGCGCCAGGTGCCGAAGTCGCGCGTCAGCCGGGCGGCCGCGGCGGCGAGTGCGGCGAGCCGCTCTTCCGCCGTCGCGCGCGTTGTCATGTACTCGTAGCCCGTGGTGCCGGCCGCGCGGGCATCCGCCCGTGTCAGCGCCGCGAGCGTATCACCCCAGTACACCGCGAGCGACGTCGCCACGGAGCTCGCCGACCAGCGGTAGTCCCAGGCGCGGAGCGCCGCGATCGGCCCGGCCAGCCTCGACTGCAGCGAGTCGGCCCGCGGCGCCGCGCCGGCGATCGAATCGTACGCCGCCAGCAGCGGCGGCACGAGCCGCGCGAACGCGGTGAGGTAGCTGTCGAACGCCGCATCGCGGAGCCGCCCCGGGGTGAAATCCTTCCGCCCCTCCAGCACCCGGATCGCGTGCAGCCCGCGCGGGCTCTCACCGGCGTTGTCCATGTATGCCGGGAACTCCTCCCGCCTGGGGCTGTAGCGCCCCGCGGCCGAGTACGGCCAGTCGTTGGTGTTCTGAATCCATCCGTTCGGAGGATCCACCACGTGCGGGCTGTCTTCCACCCCGTGCACGCCGTGCCACTCGGTAGCGGGGTCGCTGCCGTCCACCGGGCGGGTCCAGTCGAACCGGTCATCCCGCCGGGGCACGAACTGGGGGTGGAAGTAGGCGATGTGTCCATCCGCGTCCGCGTAGACCGTGTTGTTCGACGAGTTGGCGTGAAGCTCCATCACCTTGCGGTACGCCGCGAGCGTGCGCGCCTTGGTGCGCAGGAACGACTGGCTCAGCGCCTCGACCGGCTTCTCCATCAGCCGGACGCTGATCCACTTGCCAGCAGCCGCGCGCACGATGGGGCCGTGGTGGGTCCGGTAGGCGGTGAACGTCTGGCTCGCCATGCCCGTGGCGGTCCGGTAGGGAACTGTGATCCGGACCGCCGTGAGCGGCCGCTCGCCGCGGCCGTACCGATAGTAGAGCCGGCCACCGTTCCGCACGACGGTCTCTGCGTACTCGTCCACCGCATCCGCGCCGGTCGAGCTGTGGATCCAGCCGACGCGGTCGTTGAAGCCCTGATAGATGAAGAACTGGCCCCATGTCGCCGCGCCGTAGGCGTCGAGACCCTCGTCGCTCGCCATCTGGAGCTCGGCGCGGAAGAAAAACGAAGTGTGAGGGTTGATGAGCAGGAGCGCGCGGTGGTTGAGGGTGTTCGACGGTGCAATCGCGAAACCGTTGGACCCCGACGGCTCCCCGGGCCGGCCGCTTTCCTCCGTCGGCTGGGGGCGGCCGGCGCTGTCGCCGTAGAACGCCTGCAGCGCCTCCAGCGAGATGCTCTCGATATCGCCGCCGATACTGCCCTCGCTGAACGTGAGCGCCATCCACGGCTCGAACCGGGTGATGACCCGCGGCTTCACCCGCGGATGGGTGTAGAGGTAGTAGTTGAGACCGTCGGCCCAGGCGTCCATCAACCGCTGAAGCCACGCGGGACTTGCGGCGTACTTCGCCTTCATGCTGTCCGGATCGATGAACAGCTTCATCCGCAAATCCTGCCAGAGGGCGCTCTCGCCCTCCGCCTCGGCCAGGCGCCCCATCGCGTTGAGGTAGTTGGTCTCGACCCGGTTGAAGTCGTCTTCCGCCTGGGCGTAGATCATGCCAAAGACCGCGTCGGCGTCGGTCTTTCCTCGGACGTGCGGGATGCCCCAGTCGTCGCGGACGATGGTGGCCGCTCTCGCCTCGCGCGCCCAGCGCGCGGTGTCGGCGTACGTGGGACGATGGGCCAGGGGTCGAGCGGCGGCGGCGGTGAGGAGTAGGAGAATGGCGTACATGTCGGAAGGGCTTCTGATGAGTTTCGGCTGTTCCGGGCGGCGTCACGGCAGAAACTGCTCCGGCCGACTCCGCGCCTCGCGATCCTGTCATCCGGCCACGGCCGCCTTGGCGCGACCGAGCGCGCGTGCCAGCCGCTCGGCATCGAACGGCTCGAGCACGTAGTCTAGCGCATGTGCGTCGAACGCGCGGAGCGCGTACTGGTCGTGGACGCCGGCCGGCTCGGACCGGCCCCGGGCAAGCACGTCGAGGTAGAAGTGCGCGAACATGAGGAGCCCCAGGGCGGCGAACGCCCGAACCAGAGCACCCGGAGCCTGAGTCGCGCGCGCTGCATCCCGCGAAGCTACCGCGCCGGGCGCCGGAACGAAAACGTACCGGTTAGCTCACGGTGCTCGCCGCAGCTCGTCCGAAGCTCGAGCCTACCTACCAGCAGCGTGCCGCCGTTCGCCTCATCTCCCTTGCCCGACATCTCCCCGCCGCAATGCTTTGCGGGGTAGTCGAACGCGAAGCGCAGCGAGACCCGGGCGCCCGCGCGGCGCACGACGACGGGTCCGGCGATGCGACCGCTTCCCGCGGCGACCTGCCCCACGAGCGAGTCACCCCGGGCCGCGAGCTCGAGGCTGATGGGAAAGCGCTCGTGGTCGTCCACCCGCAGCTCGCCGGCCCACCGGCCCTCGAGCGGGGCTGCTTCCGTATCCGGCCGCGCGGCACCGGGCGCGTCCAGCGCGTAGGCGAGCACGTAGTCGCCCAGTAACGGCGGGCCCACGGTCAGTCGGTCGTGGCCACCCGCGGCGATCACGACGTACTGCCGACCGCCGGCTACGTAAGTCATGGGCAGCGCGTGGCCGCCGACGGGCAGCGGCGCGCTCCACAACTCCCGCCCGCTCGCCAGGTCGAGCGCGCGGAGGTGCCGGTCGAGCGTGCCCGCCACGAACGCGAGTCCGCCCCTCGTGAGCAGCACGCCACCGAGCTCGGGCGAGCCGTAGCCCCGGCCCTCGAGCCCTTTCACGTCGCCGAGCGGCACGCGCCACCGGACGGCGCCGCGCGCCAGGTCGAACGCCACCAGCTCACCCCAGGGCGGCGGATTGCAGGGCACGCGGTCCGGTCCCACGAGCGTCTCGCGCATCATTCCGAAGGGCGTGCCGCGCTGGTCGTTGATCTCGGCGTCGGGGTGGCGCATGCGAACGGCGTGCATCGAGTCGCGCGGGATCAGCGTCACCACCATGCCGAGCTGGTTGATGGGGGCGACGAGCAGGCCGTCGGCCTCGTCCACCGACACGCCGGACCAGTTGAACCCGCCGAGGTGGCCGGGAAAGTGGATGGCGCCACGCAGCGACGAGGGGGTGAAGATCCCCCGGTAATCGAGCGACGCGATGCGCCGCTCGCACGCCGACCGGCTCTCGGCACTGAGGCCGAACGCATCCGATGGTGCGAGCGACTCGGCCACGAAGCGGTAGGCGGGGGGTGGGAACGGCTGCGTTGGCGACGACTCCTCGCCGGCCACGCCCGAGCGCGGCACCGGGAGCTCGCGCACAGGGACGAGCGGCCGGCCGGTGCGGCGGTCAAGGATGAACAGGTGCCCCATCTTGGTGGCGACGGCGAGCGCGGGCACCGGCTGCCCGTCGTGCTCGAGCGTGAACGCGACGGGTTGCGCGGGCACGTCATAGTCCCAGAGATCGTGGTGCACGGCCTGGAACGACCACACCACGGCTCCGGTCGAGGCGCGCAGCGCGACGACGGAGTTGGCGTACTGGTTCCGGCCTTTCCGCTCACCGCCGTAGAAGTCGGGCGACGCGCTCCCGACCGGCACGAACAGCAGGTCGCGCCCGGGGTCGGCCGACATGATGCTCCAGGCATTCGCCGCTCCGGTCCGGTGCGCCGACGGCCCCTGCCAGGTGTCGTAGCCCGGGGCGCCGGGGCGCCGGGGGATCGGGTCCCAGCTCCAGCGCTGGGCGCCGGTCCGCGCGTCGTAGGCGCGCACGACGCCGCTCGGCGCGTCGGTGCGGTTGTTGTCGCCGATGGCCGAGCCGGTGATCACCAGGCCGCCGATCACGACCGGCGGGGAGGTGACCTCGTACTCCCCCGGGAACGCGGGGGCGTTGAGCAGATCTCGACTCAGGTCTACGGTGCCGTCGCGGCCAAAATCCCCGCAGGGCTTCCCCGTCGCGGCGTCGAGCGCGATCAACCTGGCGTCGATCGTCGCCACGTAGATTCGCAGCCCGCAGGCGGCGCCGGCCCGCGCGCGGGGGTCGCGCCACGCCGAGACGCCGCGATTGGCCAGGTCGCCGTAGTCACGGCTGAGGTCCACCCGCGGGTCATACGTCCAGCGCTCGGCGCCGGTAGTCGGGTCGAGGGCGGAGACCCGGCCCAGCGGCGTGGAGAGGTACAGCACGCCGTCGATCAGGAGGGGTGTCGCCTCGAATCTGCCGCTCGACCGCAACAGATCGCCCGTGCGGTACACCCAGGCCAGGCGGAGCTGGCGGACATTGGCGGTGTCGATCCGGTCCAGCGACGAGAAGCGGGCACCGCCCGGGCCGCCAGCATAGGCGGTCCACTCGCTGGCGGTGGCGGATTGGGCGAGCGCGCGAGGCGTCGCCGCGCCGGCGGCGACCAGGACGGCGGCAACGAGGGCGAGGGTGTGTTTCACGGATCCGTCCGGATTGAGGTGAGACGAATCTGGGTCCGGCAGGGCCCATGAACCAGCCACAGGCCCCGGCTGGACGCCCCGCGCGACTTCCCGTAGCTTCACCTCGTGACTCACGCTCCCACCGACGTCGTCCCCACCGGCTACCCGGCACTGCTCGAGATCGACTACCCCGACCGCGAGCTGAACTGGGTCACGAGCTTCTTCCGTCCGATCCTCGTCATTCCCATCGCCGTGATCCTGGCGCTGCTGTCCAGCTCCGAAGGGCGGAGCCACTCGCCCGACTACACGGTGGCGGGGAGCGGGAGCATCTTTCTCGCGACGGTGCTCATGCTGGTGTTCCGCCGTAAGTACCCGCGCTGGTGGTTCGACTGGAGCCTGGAGCTGACGCGGTTCGGCATCCGGGTGCTGGCGTACCTGGCGCTGCTGCGCGACGAGTATCCCTCGACCGACGAGCACCAGGCCGTCTACGTCGAGATTCCCTACCCCGACGCGGCATGGGAGCTGAACCGCTGGCTCCCGCTGGTCAAGTGGCTCCTCGCGATTCCGCACTATGTCGTGCTGGCGTTTCTGAGCGTTGTCGGGGTGTTCTGTGTGCTCATCGCGTGGTTTGCGATTCTCTTTACCGGGCGCTACCCGCGCACGCTCTTCGAGTTCGTCGTCGGCGTATTTCGCTGGTGGCTTCGGGTGGCGGCGTACGCGTTCCTGCTCACGACCGACCGGTACCCGCCCTTCCGGCTGGCCGCGTAGCGAGATGCGGGGCAGTTCTCTCCACTTTCCATCCACTATCATCCGAGGATCCCCGATGTACCGCACGCTCGTCGGCCTGGCGCTGTGCGCCATCCCACTCGCCGCCCACGCACAGGATCCCGGCATGGCCGTGCGTCCCTTCGATCAGAAGCACGGCGGCAGCAAGTCGGTGCACCTGCTGGGGCATGTCGTGACCAACCCTGGTCCGTGGAAGGCGGCCGACATCGAGATGGAGCAGGACCCCGGCCGTCCCTACGTATACGTCTCCGGGTTCGTCAATTTCGATACCCAGATCTATGACGTGAAGGACCCGTCCCACCCGCGCAAGGTCTTCGACTGGCACATTGAGAACCCCGAGCTGCACCGCGGCATCGGCGCCATGGACGGCAAGTACTTCAAGCAGGGCGACAAGTACTACTACGTGCAGTCCTTCCAGTTCATGCAGGGGAGTCCCGACGCCGAGCTCGGCGCCGTGGTGTTCGACGTGACCGGTCTGCCTGACTCGAGCAAGGTCCGGGCGGTGGCACGGATCAACTATCCCCAGGCGCCCGGCGGCTTCCACAATATCTTCGCCTACAAGCACTCGGACGGGCGCGTGCTGCTGTTCGCCACCGTCAACGAGACCAGGGCGCTCATCTACGACCTGGGCAAGGTGGTGAGCACCCCGGACTCGAGCACCTGGCTCGTCGGCTCGGTGCCCAACCCGACTCCGTTCAAGCAGATCGGGGCCGGCGGCTACCACGACTTCTACGTCGGCTACGACCCCGCCACCCGGCAGGACAAGTTCTACGGCGCGGGCCTGGGCGGCTACTCGGTGTGGGACGTGACCCATCCCGACGCGCCCACGCAGATGTTCACGGTCACCGGACTCGGCTTCGACATCGCCCACACGTTCACGCCGTCGCCCGATGGGCGCTACGCCGTGACCGAGACCGAGTACGAGTACACTCCGCTCAGGATCTGGGACCTGGCGCCCGGGCAGCGCGACTCGACCAATAACCTGGACCTCGCGATCAGCGCCTGGACGGCCGACTGGCGCGACCTGTCGCACAACCACGAGGTCCGCTGGCCCTACGTTTTCGTGTCCGCCTACGAGGACGGCTTCCAGGTGTTCGACCTCAAGGACCCCAAGCAGCCGAAGACGGACGGCTGGTACTATACCTGTGAGTGCGAGCACGGGAAGGGATTCGGCGGCAACCCCGACAATGGCTGGCAGGGCAGCAACAGCGTGGAGCAGGGCGCGTTCGGCGTGGACGTGCGAAACCGCGACGGCCTGATCGTCTTGTCCGACATGCGGAGCGGGCTCTGGCTGTTCAGGCTGGATGGCTTCAACGGATGGAACGGCCACGATTACAGGATGCCCAACATCTCGAGCGTTCAGGACTACGACCGCGGGCCGGTAGCGGCCGCTGCCGTACGCTCCGGAAAGACCGGCAGCCGGTGACCAGACGGCGCCCGCCGCTCCTCGCCCTCGCCGCTGGTCTGCTGCTGCTGGCGCCCAGGCCGGGACCGTACGACGTGGCGCTGCACCCGACGGCAGCGGCGCCCGGCGCTGAGGGGCGAGCCCGGCTGGTGTCGGCCCGCTCGCCCTTCGGCATCGCCATCACGGAGGACGGCCGGGCACGGTACGACATCCAGGTCTCCGCCGCCGGACTGCCGCGGCCCGGGAGCCTGGGCCGCTTCGCCGGCTACGTGGCGTGGGCGGCCACGCCTGACCTGACCCACTGGGTCCGGCTGGGCACCGTCCGGAACGGCACCTCCACCGTGGGTCCGGTGGAGCTCAACAAGTTCCTGCTCGTCATCACGGCCGAGCCGGACACGGCGGCGCCCGCGCATACCGGGCCCAACGTCCTCCACGGCACCTCACCCAGCGGTTGGCTCCAGTCCTTCGTCACCCATCCGCTGTTCCGCGGCATCGCGCAGTGACCCGCGCAGTGATACGCACCGTGACCATTGCGGTGACCCGTGCGGCGCTCGCTCTGGCGGGGGTGCTGGCCGCCGCCGGCGCGCCGGCGGCGGCCCAGCAGCCGGTCAACGGGATGCGCGGCATGCCGGGCATGGCCCCGTCGGATACCACGATGGCCATGCCGGTCCCGATGCCGGCCGGCATGAAGATGATGCCGGGGCTCGTGGGGCTCACGCCTGGCGTGACGCCGTTCCTGCCCGGTGGCGGCGTCGATCCGCGGACGCTCCCGGCCGCCACACCGGGGGCCATCACCCCGCTCGAGAACGGCGATACCTTCGACCTCACCGCGACCCTCGTGCGCCGCACCATCCGCGGCCATGCCTTCGCCATGTACGGCTTCAACGGCCAGGTGCCGGGCCCGCTCATCCGGGTGCCCCGCGGGGCCGCGATCACCGTCCGCTTCCACAATCGGATCGACCTCCCGAGCAGCGTGCACTGGCATGGCGTCCGGCTGGACAACCCGAACGACGGCGCGGTCGGTGTCACCCAGCGACCGGTGCCACCGGGCGGCGACTTCGTCTACAGCGTCCGCTTCCCGGATGCCGGCGTCTACTGGTATCACCCGCACGTGCGGGAAGACGTCGAGCAGGCGATGGGCCTGTTCGGCAACCTGCTGGTGGACGCGCCGGACCCGAACTGGTACTCGCCGGCCAATCGCGAGCAGGCGCTGGTGCTGGGCGACCTGCTCATGCAGGGGGACACGCTGATCCCCTACGGAGGCGAGGCGCCCGACTTCGCGCTGATGGGACGGGTGGGCAACGTCCTGCTGGTGAACGGCGAGCCCGACTACACGCTCCGTGCGCACCAGGGTGAGGTGGTGCGGTTCTATCTCACCAACACGGCAAGCTCGCGCACGTTCAACCTCTCGTTCGGCGGCGCGCCGATCAAGCTGCTCGCCTCGGACGTGAGCCGGTTCGAGCGCGAGGCCCGGGTGCCGAGCGTGGTGCTGGCGCCGGCGGAGCGCTACATCGTGGAGGTGCGGTTCGACCGGCCGGGCCGCTACGCGCTGGTCAACCGGGTCCAGGCCATCAACCACTACCGGGGAGAGTTCCAGGCAGCGGTGGACACACTGGGCATGGTGGCGGTGGACTCGGCGCCCGCCACGCCGGACCTTGGGGCCGCGTTCGACAGCCTCCGGGCCAATGCCGCGGTCACGAGTGACGTCGAGCGATTTCGCCGGTACTTCGATTCACCGCCCGACAAGCGGCTCACGCTGACCGTACGCACCTCGGGCCTGCCGCTCGCCACCGTGCAGTTCATGACGATCGACACCGCCTACTACGCGCCGGTCGAGTGGGTGGACGGGATGCCGGACATGAACTGGCTCTCGACCTCGAAGCAGGTGCGCTGGATCCTGCGCGACGAGGCCACGGGCAACGAGAACGGCGCCATCGACTGGCACGCGAAGCAGGGGTCGGTGGTGAAGCTCCGGCTGTTCAACGACCCCCACTCGTTCCATCCCATGCAGCACCCGATCCACCTGCACGGGCAGCGCATGCTGGTGCTCGCCCGTGACGGCGTGCGCATGAGCAATCTCGTCTGGAAGGACACCGCCCTCATCCCGGTCGGCTCAACGGTGGACCTGCTGATCGACGCGTCCAATCCCGGCGCGTGGATGCTGCACTGCCACATCGCGGAGCACCTCGGCGCCGGGATGATGACAGTGCTGCACGTGGACCGCTAGCGTCCGCCCTCACCTGTGCCTGTCCGACGCGCTCGCTCTCCCCGGCGCGGCTGATCCGGCGAGTCCGGCTACGATCAGGGCGGTTCCGAGTACGAATCGCATGCTGCTCCTCCGGGTCGGCTCCCGCGCCTGTTGGCGGGCGGAAGGTCCGCGGTGGGCGACCGCTTCAATCCTGCCTCCGGGCGTGGGAGTGCGGTGACTGGCCTTACCAGCCCACTTGAGATCCGCTTGAGGGCCGCCCGCTAGACTGGTCCCGCGTTGCCCCGCTCGACTCGGCGCGCGCAGGATTCCCGATCGCGAGGCGGCACCCGATGCACGGACCCCGTTGGTTCTCGAAGCTTTCCCTGCTCGCAGGGGTGGTGCTCGCCGCTGCCCCGGCCTGCCAGGAGGACACCCAGTCGCCCACCTCGCCATCATCCGAGCCGGCGCTCGCCGGCACGACCACTGGAGCGCTCGCGTTCCGCCAGGTGAGCGCGGGTAGCTGGCATGCCTGCGGCGTGACCACGGATGACCGCGCGTACTGCTGGGGTCAGAACTTCTCCGGCGAGTTGGGCGACGGCAACCCCGGTGCCGCCGCGGTCACGAGGCCGGTGGCTGCCGCCGCCAGCCTGCGGTTTCTGGACGTGCGCGCGGGCGCCGAGCACACCTGCGGCTTGACGACCGACAATCACATCTTCTGCTGGGGGTCCAACACCGACGGCCAGCTCGGCGATGGTAGCAGCAGCCAGTACAGCCTTGAGCCGGTCCGCCTGGCAGGCGCTCGCCGGTACCGCCAGCTGCGCGTGGGGGAAGATCACGCCTGCGCCATTGCGCTCAGCGGCGTCACCTTTTGCTGGGGTGCCAATGAGGACGGCCAGCTCGGTGACGGCACTCTGAAGGGCCGGCGCGCGCCCGTCAGGGTGGCCGGCGGGATCGCGTTCGTCCACGTGAGCACGGGTGCCTTCCACACGTGCGGCTTGACCAGCCTCAAGAAGGCCTATTGCTGGGGACTGAACCGGACGGGGCAGATCGGCGACCGCACCAGCACGACGCGCCTCACGCCGGTCGCGGTGTCGGGCAGTATCGCCTTCGCAACGATCAGCGCCGGCGGCGCGCACACCTGCGGGGTCGCCACCGATCACCAGGCGTACTGCTGGGGGTGGAACCGCTATGGGAGCCTGGGCGACGGTACCACCGATCGCCACTCGAGGCCGCTGCCGGTGGCGGGCGGGTTGGCGTTCAGCGGCGTCAGCGCCGGTGCGGCGCACACCTGCGGGGTCACGACCGACAAGCGCGCCTACTGCTGGGGCTACAACTGGTACGGTCAGGTAGGCGACGGGACTGATGCCAGCGGGGGCGAGCCGTTCGTCGTGGACCGTCTGAGCCCCGTGGCCGTAGCCGGGTCGCTCCACTTCGATGCCGTGCTGGCCGCCGACGGCCGCTTCGGCAATTACACCTGCGGCGTGACCACCGACGCCCGGGGCTACTGCTGGGGCGAGAACACCGAAGGCTACCTCGGTGACGGTACAACCACGAGCCGCTCGACCCCCGTCCCGATCGCAAGCGCGAGGTGAGCCGGCCCGGGCTCCAATCAATGGCGCAGTGGTACTTGCACATCCCCGCCGTGGTGAAGGCAACCGTGTAGGTGGCTGAGCGCCCGACGCCACATGCGGCGCCCGTGCTCTCCAGAGTCTCCCCAGGTCGCTGCAATCCCGCGCACCTGGGGCCGCCGACACTGCAATAGCTGACAGCACCGAGCCGGCCGGCCACTGGCACGAGAGTCGCACTTCCATCCCCCCGCAGCCAACTCCCGAACGACAGCGAGCAGCTCACAGCATCCGACACGCACGAAGTGTGTCGGCGAACCCCGCGGCCGGGCACGTTCCGAGCGAGGCAATCCGCATGTTGCGTAGAAATCTGACGGTCACGCTTGGTATCTGCACCACGCTGTGGCTCGCCGGCTGCGGCGACGAGGCAACGGCCCCCGCCGCGCCCCCCGAGATCCAGACCGCGACCGCCGAGACCGCGGCGCTGGCGGCGCAGGTCCGGCAGCTTGCCGCCGCCGCCGGCCTGACCCCGCTGCAACGCCCGGCCCCGGTCCGGCGCGAGCTCAACGTCCTCGGCCGGGCGCTGGCATTCGACAAGGAGCTGAGCGGTAACCGCGACATCTCCTGCATGACGTGCCATCTCGCCAAGCTCGCCACCACCGACGGCCACAGCATAGCGATCGGCCAGGGCGCGACCGGGCTGGGGCCCACCCGGGTGCATCCCGACGGGAAGTTTATTCACCGGAACGCGCCGCCGCTGTTCAACCTCCACGCGATGTCCACGCTCACGTGGGATGGCCGGGTGTTCAAGAACGCGCAGGGAGTGATCCGCTCGCCGGGCGCAAACCTGCTGCCCTCGCAGCGCGCGGTCCTCGAGTGCGGCACCGTGTCCGCCCTGCCGATGTTCCCGGTGCTCTCCCGGAACGAGATGCGCGCCGACGCCGGGAACGAGCTGGCCGCGATCGGCGACGACCAGCCGCAGAAGATCTGGCGCTTCCTGATGCAGCGGCTGGGCGCGATCCCCGAATACCGCACCCTGTTCGAGGCGGCGTACCCGGGGCAGAGCTTCGACAACATGAGCTTCGCCCACGCGGGCAACGCGATGGGCTGCTGGATCACGTCGGTGTTCGGCTTCACCAGCTCCCCATGGGATCGCTTCCTGGCCGGCAGCGATACCGCCCTGACCGACGCGCAGCTCCGCGGCGCCCAGGCGTTCCTCGGCGTGGGCAAATGTGCCCAGTGCCACAACGGCCCGATGTTCAGCGACGGAAAGTTCCACAACGTGGCGGTCCCGCAGGTGGGACCCGGGTTCGGCGACGGCCCCGACGGCCACGACGACTTCGGGCGGATGCGGCAGACCGGGAACCTTGGCCAGAAGTACGCCTTCCGGACTCCGCCGCTCCGGAACGTGGAGCTCACGCCGCCCTACGGGCACGACGGCGCCATCGTGAGCCTGCGGAGCTGGGTGGATCACTACAGCCAGTCCGACCGCCAAGCTGCAGGCCTACGACCCCGGCCAGCTCGAGCCGCTGCTGCGCGGCACCCTCCAGCCGACCACGGCCGGCATCCTGGCCACGCGGGACTCGCGGCTCAGGACGCTCACGCTCACGCCGGCGGTGGTGGACGACATCACCGAGTTCCTCAAGGCCCTCACCGATCCTGCCGCGCGTGACCTCCGCGCGGTCGTGCCCGCCGTGGTTCCGAGCGGGCTGCCGGTGGACAACATCCCGTAACGGACCGACCCCAACCCCGGAGCCCGACGCCCATGCCCGTACCGCTCATCGCCACGACCGGACCGATCGCGACGATCAGCACCCTCCTCGCCTCGATGCGGCGGCTGGAGAAGGAGCAGTGGCTCGGCCCCGACGAGCTGGCCGACCGCCGGCGCGCCCGCCTCCGCCAGGTGCTCGCGCGCGCGGCCGGGACGGCCTATTACGGCGCGGTGCTCCGGGACGCCGGGATCACGGATCCGCGGGCGTTCGAGCCCGGCGATCTCGAGCGGCTGCCGCTGCTCGATCGGCAGGTGATCGCGCGGCACGGCATCGAGGCTTTCCTCACGGTGGATCGCGAGGGCCTCGTCGGCGTGTCCACGTCCGGCTCGACCGGGACGCCCGGCCGCTTCTTCCGCTCCACGGTAGAGGAGGCCGACTACTCCGCCCGCTGGTGGCGCGTCTATCAGGCGTACGGCTGCGGGTCGCGGGACGGGCAGATCAACGTGGGCATCCTCGACAAGCCGGACCGGCCCGGTCCGATCTCGCTGCTGCGCCGGCTGGGGATGCTGCCGAGGGTCGAACGCGTCGCCTCGGACGTGCCGCCGGCGAAGGCCCTCGAGCGGGTGCAGGCCCTGAACCCGCCGATCCTGACCGGCTACGCGGGGGCCATCGAGGCGCTGGCCGATCACGTACTTGCCACGGGCGCGCAGGTGCGGCCGCCGCGGGCGGTCTTCTGCACCGCCATGGAGGTGACCGACCGTTGCCTCGAGCTCGCTGAGCGGGCGTTTCACGCGCCCGCCGTGGACGTGTTCGTCACCAACGAGTTCGGTGTGGTCGCCTGGTCCTGCCCGGTGCGGCGGGGCGTTCTGCACACCAACGACGACAGCTTCGTGATCGAGGTGCTCGCGGCCGACGGCAGCCCGACCCCGGCGGGCGAGATGGGCGAGCTGGTGATCACGAGCCTTGGCCTCACTTCGATGCCCCTGATCCGCTACCGGACCGGCGACATGGCCGCGCGAATCCCGGGTGCCTGCGAGTGCGGCCGCGGCCTGGGGCTGCTGACGCGGGTCCAGGGCCGGACGGCGCACACCTTCCGGCGCCGGGACGGCGCGCTCATCACGACGCCCTACATCACCAGTCTCCTCGGCCGGGTGGACGCGCACGAGTGGGTCCGCAAATTCCAGGTGCGGGAGGCGCCCGGCCGCCAGCTTCGCTTCCTGCTCGACGTCCGTCGGCCGCCGTCTCCCGCCCAGCACCACCGGCTCAGGCATTCGGTCGAGACCGCCCTGGGCCCCGACTTCCAGATCGAGTTCGAGTTCGTGGACCGGATCCCCAACGCCCCGAGCGGGAAGCTGCAGTACCTGGTGCCGCTGGCGAGCTGACGAGGCGGCATCCGCCGGTTCGCCGACCGCGCCGAATTGGCCCGAAACAGCCTGGCCTCGTTACACTCATTCCTCATCGTGGTCCCTTAGCGACTTGCCCCTCCATCAGGCGCCGATTGGCAATCCTGGCGGACGCCCTCCTCGTGCTCCACGGCACGTTCGTGCTCTTCGTCGTGGCTGGCGGCCTTCTGGTGCTCCGGTGGCCCCGCCTGGCGTGGCTTCATGTGCCGGCCGTTCTCTGGGGCGCCGCGATCGAGTTTGCCGGTTTCATCTGTCCCCTCACCCCGCTCGAGAAGGCGTGGCGGCGCGCGGCCGGCGGTCAGGCGTATGCGGGCGGTTTCATCGAGCACTACGTCACGGCCGCGCTCTATCCCTCCGGCCTCACGCGCCAGGTCCAGGTCGTCCTGGGCCTGCTCGTTCTCGGAGTGAACGGCCTGGTGTACTGGAAGCTGTGGCGGCAGGCGAGGGACAAGAGCCATCCATGATTTGCCCGGAGATCGGAGCCGGACCGGCCGGCTCAGCGCCTCACGCGGATGTTGTTGTGCACGTCGTGCACCCCGACGACATCCGCCACCAGGTCCTCGGCCAACCGCTTGTCCGCCTTGTGGCCCACCTCGCCGCCCAGGATCACGTCGCGCTCGTCGTTCACCTCGACGGTGATGTCTCCCGCGTCCAGCTCCGGCTCGCGGGTCAGCGCCGCCGCCGCGTCGTCCAGGATCCGCTCACGCGAGCGTTGATAGTGCTTCGGCCCCCTCCCCCGGTAACGCGGGTTGAACTCCGGTCCGGGGGCGAGATACTCCGGAGCATAGCCATACAGCCGCTCGGTGCCCCGCGGCCAGAACGGCTCCTCCCGGTCCTCCGCCGTCGGGCTCCGCCCGATGTAGCGCCGCTCGAACTCCTCGACTGCCCAGTGCGGCGTGCGTTCCGGCGCGCGTGCCATCCCGACCTCCCTGTCGATGTTGGTGCCGCGGTACCCTTCGCTGGTGTACCGGCTCCGGCTGCCCTCGAACGAGCCACGCAGGTACCCGCGTTCGAAGTCGCCCTCGCGGCCGCCACCCTGGCCGGCCCATTCGCGCGGGCCATAGTACCGGTCGCCCACCGGGAGATCCGGCCCGACGCCTGCTTCGAGATCGTACGCCATTGTTCCTCCTGGTTGGCGCAAGATTGTGACGTTGGCCCGGATGACGCTCCCCCACCGTGACACCGCTCACCACGGGCCGACGGCCGCGCCCCGCCTGCGCTACATTACGGATGCTCGTTGCTCCCGCGCGCGCTCCGCGCGGCATTCCTCGCCCGCAAGAAAGAAGGACCCGTATGGCGGCCTACATGGCACTGATCCAGCGCACCAACCGGAAGAGTCTCGATCACGTGGAGGTGCAGGTCACCATCACCGATTCGAGCCCGGGCCGGCAGACGTGGAGCGGCGAGTTCCTGTCCCGCAGCGCCGACGGGATCCTGCCGAACGAGCGGCTCGCGCTCACGTTCGACTCGGGACAGAAGGGCATGGCGCGAGTCAGCGAGACCCACTTCGACAGCCGGAAGCCCGAAGCGACGCTGGTCCATATCACCGGGACCGGCCCGCTCGCCTAGGCGGGCGGGCGGCACCCGGCCTCGAGGGGCCGCCGCCCTTGAATTGTATGGGCCCCCATGCTTTTTTCCGGACAGGGCACATGCCCTGAAAGGTCGTTTGTCGCAGTGTCGTTGCCGCGCTCGTCGTCGAAGTCTCCGCTTGTCGCCGCTGCTTGCGCTCAGCGCCCCGGGTTCCCGGGCCGCACCCCTCCCCGGCAGTCTCCAGCTCCTGGCACGTCCCCCGGTCTCGGCCGGAGGGCGGCGGGCTCGCTGCCCCGCGGGTCGCAACGGCTGCGGCCGGCGCTGCGTGCCGGCGGCCGCGGCCGCGGGCGACCCGCCGGGTTGCCCGTCACCATGGGGAGGTTCGTATGGTAGAGATCGATCGAGGTATCCCGTACGCCCGTGAGGGGCAGACTCCGCGGGCACAGGACAACACCGTCGTGGAGGCGGAGGCCGGCTCCGTCGCGGAGGCCGTCGGGGGCGCGGCCGCCGTCGTGCTGGCGATTCTCGGGCTGCTCGGGTTGCTCCCGCTCACCTTGAACGCGATCGCGGCCATCGCCCTTGGCGTCGCCCTGCTGCTTGGCGGGGCGGCGCTGGCCCGCCGCTACTCGCGCATGGTGCCGGCCGCGGCCGCCTCACGCGGCCGGCAGGAGATCGCCGGCGCCCTCGGCCTGCAGGCCATCGCCGGCGTCGCCGCCGTCGTGCTCGGCATCCTGGCGCTGCTCCGGATCGACCCGCTCATGCTGCTCGGCGTCACCGCCATCGTGCTCGGCGCGGCGCTCGTCGCCGCGGGCGGCGGCATGGCACGCCTGGCCCGCTCGGCCCGGTGGCTCCGCGGCGAGGCCGACAGCGTCTACGCCGCGAGCGGCTGGGAGGCCCTGGTCGGAATCAGCGCCGTGGTGCTCGGCATCCTGGCGCTCACCGGCCACGCGCCGCTCACCCTGACCCTGGTGGCGATGCTGAGCGTCGGCGCGGCCATCCTGGTCGGAGGGACGGTGCTCGCCTCGCGCCTGTTCGGCGTCTTCGGCTGAGCGGCGGCGCCCCTTACGGCCACGGGGCGGCGGCGCCACACTTCAGCGCATCCGCTGCCAGGGGAAGATCATGCGGACGGACGAGCTCGACGGCATCCTGACGTTTCTCCGTGCGGCGGAGCGGCTGAAGACGGTCACCCGGAACGGGTGGACCTCCGCCGGGGAGCAGGAGAGCGTGGCGGAGCACACGTGGCGGCTCTGCCTGATGGCGATGCTGCTCTACGGGAACAGTCCCGACATCGAGCTCGCGCGGCTGCTCAGGATGTGCCTCATTCATGACCTGGGCGAGGCGATCCACGGCGACGTCCCGGCGCCGGCGCAGCGGGCCGGCGCGGGCAAGGCCCTGCAGGAGCGGGCCGACCTGGTCGAGCTGACGGCCCCGCTGCCCTCCGCACTCCGCCAGGAGATTCTCGATCTGTGGGACGAGTACGAAGCGGCGTCGTCACCCGAGGCGAAGCTCGCCAAGGGGCTGGACAAGCTGGAGACCATTCTCCAGCACACCCAGGGCAGGAACCCGGCCGACTTCGACTACGCCTTCAACCTCGACTACGGCCAGCGCTTCACCGGCGCGGACCCTGTCCTGGCCGCGCTCAGGACGCGCCTCGACGAGGAAACCGCCCGCCGCGCGCAGGCGCGTGAACCGGAGCGGTAGGACGGACGAGTGCGATACAGACTCCTGGCCGAAGCGATGGGACAGCGCACGTTCGTCGCCATCTTCGACACCGGCGATGAAGTGATGGCCGGACTCCAGACGTTCGCGCGCGAGCAGCGGCTCGCCGGCAGCCGCCTCACGGCCATCGGAGCCTGCCGCGAGGTGACGCTCGGCTACTTCGACTGGGACACCAAGGAATACCGCCCGATTCCCATTGCCGAACAGGTCGAGGTGCTCTCGCTGGTGGGTGACATCACCCTCGCGCCGGACGGCGGGCCGCAGGTGCACGCGCACATGGTGGTGGGGAAGTCGGACGGGACGGCGCACGGCGGCCACCTGCTCCGAGCCACGGTGCGACCGACCCTCGAGGTGATGGTGACGGAGGAGCCGGCGCACCTGCGGCGCCAGTTCGACCCGGCGACGGGCATCGCGCTCGTCCGCATCTGACCGGCTCCCGGTACGGCCCCGGAGAGCGCCGGTGGCGCGGCGCGCTGACGCTGGTGCTGGCGCTCTACGGCTGGCGCTGCATGACGACGCGCGGCACCTACCGCTGGCTCGACAGCCTCGACCTCGCGATCCACGAGACGGGGCACCTGGTGTTCGGCTTCGGCGGTGAGACCCTCACGGCGCTCGGCGGAACCCTGCTGCAATTGCTGGTGCCGGCTGCCTTCGCGGTGGCGCTCTGGCGACAGGGCGACCGCCACGGTGCCACCGTGCCGCTCTGGTGGCTGGGGCAGAACTGCTGGAACATCTCCGTATACGTCCAGGACGCCCGGGCCCAGGAGCTGCCGCTGGTCGGGGGGGGCGAGCACGACTGGGCGATGCTGCTCGGCAGCGCGGGCTGGCTGGAGCACGACACCGTGCTGGGGAGGATGGTCTATCTGACAGGCGTCGTGCTCTACGGTATCGCGGTCATCGGAGGCTGGATGCTGCTGCGTTCCGGCGGGAGTGCCGAAGCCGCGCTCGCCACTGCGCCGGAGTAGCGGTCCGGCTGCCCGCCCCACATCTTCCACTATCCCTGAGTCGACATCCTCACCGCTCGTCCCGAGCGAGGCACCGTGGAACTGTTTCCGAGGGGCCCCATCACCGATGCCACCGCCCGCGTCCACCTGGAGCGCGCCTGGTACGTCGCGATCGGCAGTGCGGCAGTCATGATGCTGGGCGGCGTGTTCTCGACCTCGCTCACGCTCCTCATGGGCGGCGTGATCGTGGTCGGGCTGGGGCACGGCATGGTGCAGCGAAGCTGGGTGGCGGCCGGCGCGCTGTTGCTCTATCTCGTCGTCGTGCTGGGGCAGGCCGGCTGGAAGCAGGGACAGCCGGTGCTGGTCCTGCTCGCGATCGCCGTGGGCTACTTCCTCGCGCAGGGGTTCCGCGCCACCTGGTGGCTCCGCCGGCAGGGCGAAGCTCTGCCGGGCCCGGCGGTCTGAGCCGGGGCCTGTGCTCGCCACCCCGCTCCGATGAAGCCGCGAATCACCTTCCTCACGCTGGGCGTGGACGACCTGGAGCGGGCGCTTGCGTTCTATCGTGACGGTCTCGGTCTGCCGACCAGGGGGATCGTCGGCCGGGAGTTCGAGCACGGCGCGGTTGCATTCTTCGAGCTGCAGGCGGGGCTCACGCTCGCGCTCTGGCCGCGCGACAGCATCGCCCATGACGCGAGGGTGCCCGGGGCCGCCCGCAGTGCGACGGAATTCACCATCGGCTACAACGTGGCGAGCAAGGGAGAGGTGGACACGGTCCTGGAACAAGCGAGACGCGCGGGCGGGAAGATCACCAAGCCTGCGGGCGACACGTTCTGGGGTGGGTACGCCGGCTACTTCCAGGACCCCGATGACCACTTGTGGGAAATCGTCTGGAATCCGAAGGTCGTTCTCGAGGAGTGAACTGCTCCGGCTCGCCGCCAGCCAGGGCTCGTGTGGGTGCCGCGTGCCCGGGAGACTCCACGCCCTCATCTCACGGCCGCGGCTCCCTCAGAAACCGGACCACCGCCCCCGCCACGATCTCCGGCTGCTCCAGATGCGGCAGGTGCGCTGCCGAGTCGACCGGCACGAACGTGGCATGCGGCATCGCCGCCAGCAGTGCCCCGCTCGCTTCGAACGGCGCCGTCCGGTCCTGCCGCCCCCAGACGATCAACACCGGCCGCGGCGCCGCACCGAGCTCCCGGAGCAGCTCGCCCTGGTGCGGCGCCACCGCGATCGCCGCGCGGGTGCGCCGGAGCGCCTCACGGGTGCCCGCGAACCGCTGCTGCGCGCGATATCGCCCGACCCACTCGGGGTGCCGCTCCGGATGGAGGAAGTCGTCGAGCTGGCCGGCCGCCATCGCGTCACTGCCGCCCCGGAACACCATGTGGATGGTCCAGGCGAGCGCCGAGCGCTCCTCCGGCGGCAGGGGGCGCCCGGTGTTGAAGACCGGATCGACATAGACGAGCGACCGGACGCGCTCGGGATGGCGGTCCGCGAAGCTCGTCGCGACCGTGCCCCCGAACGAGAGCCCGGCAAGGTCCACCGGGCCGCCGATCCGGAGCGAGTCGAGCAGGCCGGCGAGCTGTCGCACGAACAGATCCTGATCGTACGCCGCTCGCGGCCGGTCGGACCAGCCGCGTCCGTAGTAGTCGTAGCGGATCACGCGGAAGCCGGAGTCCGCCAGCCGCTGGTAAAGTGAGTCCCAGATGTAGGCCGGCACCGAGAAACCGGCGGCCAGCACCACGACTCGGCCGGTGTCCGGTCCGGCCGTCTCGTAGTGGGTGACGCCGTCGGTCAGGCGGACGTAGCGCCCGGGCACCTCGGCACGCGCGGCATCGTCGAGCGCGCGGTGCTCGGGGTCCGCGAGCCGGAAGGCGGCCAAGGCGGCGCCGCAGACGAGCAGCACGGCCGCGAGAACTCGACGAAGGATGCGCATGGTTCCGGAGGGAAGGGTACCGGTATATACCTGACGCGGTGAGAGGTTGGGTAGTTCCCGCTGGTACGCCCGAGTACGTTGCCACGCCGAACGCCTTGCTCACCCAGCGAACAGAGGCCCAGATGCTCCCGCGCACCACGTTGCTCGCCTTCGTCGCCCTCGGGCTGACCCCCGCCGTGGGCGCAGCCCAGTCACCGCGCTCCACAGCCGCCGCCGCTCCGTCCGGCTTCACCGACCCCCAGCGGCTCGCCCGGCTGGGCGGCGCCTACCCGGCGATCGACAGTCTCATGCGCGACTTCGCCGAACGATCGCACGTCCCAGGGATCGCCTACGGGATCGTCGTGGACGGGCGGCTCGCGCATGTCGGCACCGCGGGGTTTCGCGAGCTGGCGTCCCGCGCCCCGGTCGACACCGCCACGGTCTTTCGCATCGCCTCGATGACCAAGAGCTTCACCGCGGTCGCCATCCTCCAGCTCCGCGATGCGGGACGCCTTTCGCTCGACGATCCCGCGGAGCGCTACGTGCCGGAGCTCGCGGGGCTGCACTACCCCACGACCGATTCACCCAGGATCACCATCCGCCACCTGCTGTCCCACTCCGCCGGCTTCCCGGAAGACAACCCGTGGGGTGACCAGCAGCTCGCCGTGACCGACGAGCAGATGACGCGCATGCTGCGCGGGGGGATCCCGTTCTCCACCGCGCCCGGCACCAATTACGAGTATTCGAACTACGGCTTCGCCATCCTTGGCCGCATCGTTGCCAACGTGTCGGGTCAACCGTACTCGCGCTACGTCGCCCGGCACGTGCTCGGGCCGCTCGGCATGAAGGCGACCACGCTCGAATCCTCGGCGGTGCCGCCCACGCACCTGGCGCATGGCTATCGCTGGCAGGACGACGCCTGGCTGGAGGAGAAGCAGCTCCCCGATGGCGCGTTCGGTCCAATGGGCGGAATGCTCACCTCGGTCAATGACCTCGCGCGCTGGGTGGGCTTCATGCTCGACGCCTGGCCGGCGCGCGACGGCAGCGACCGCGGCCCACTTCGCCGCGCCTCCCGGCGCGAGATGCAGCAGGTGGCCCGCTATGTCGGCGCGACTGTCCGAAAGGACTCGACCGGCAAGGTGGTGCTCAACATCGGCGGATACGGCTACGGGCTCGGGCTTCGGCGGACATGTCTCTTCCCCAATATGGTGTCGCACAGCGGCGGCCTTCCCGGCTTCGGCTCGATCATGCGCTGGCTGCCGGACTACGGCGTGGGGATCATCGCGCTGGGCAATCTCACCTACACCGGCTGGAGCGGCGTCACCGGCGAAGCGCTCGAGCTCCTCTCCGGCACCGGCGGCCTGATACCCCGCGCAGCCCGGCCCGCTCCCGTGCTGGTGCAGCGCCGGGAGCAGGTGACGCGGCTGGTGACCCGGTGGGACGATGCCCTGGCGGACAGCATCGCGGCGATGAACCTGTATCGGGACCAGTCGAAGGATCGCCGGCGCGCCGCCATCGAGCAGCTCCGCCGAGAGGCGGGGGGCGACTGCCGCAACGAGGGGCCGTTCGAGGTCGAGAACGCGCTGCGCGGGAGCTGGCGCATGCGCTGCGGCGATGCCGACCTGCGCGTCTCCATCACCCTGGCACCCACCGAGCCGGCGCGGGTGCAGTCCCTCGAGGTGGCAAAGCTGGCCCAGGGCGAGAGCCTGGCACCGGAGCCGGCGTGCCGCTGAGGCGCGCTCTTGACGACCTGCGATTCTGGGGATACGCTGCGGCCGTCCCCCGCAACTCCATAGCCGACCCGATCCGAACCACGAGGCCTTCGTGCGGCCGCTCGCCCGGTGTGCGGTACCGCTCGCGGGCCTCCTCCTGCCGGCCATCTCGGCCTGCACCCAGGGCACGCCATTCGCCAACGACGAGCCGCCCGCCCCGCCGGCACTGGCAACGGTCACGCTCTCCAGCTACTTCCCGCCGTCCGAGGCCGCCGGTGGATGGCGCACCACCGGTGATTCCGCTCAGATCCTGAGCCTCGGGATGGACGTCGGCAAGCTGGCCGGACTGGGCTCTTATTTGATGGCCTTGCCGTACGAGACGTACAAGACCGGCGTGAGCGGCTACGACTTCACGAACAAGGCCGCCCTCGTCATCAAGAACGGCTGGGTCGTGGGCGAGTACTACAACCAGGCGAGCGCAACGACGGCGGTGTACTACCTGGCCTCGAACGGCAAGACGATCACCATCATGCTCCTCGGCCGCATGGTGCAGGACTATCCCGGCATCGGCTTCGGGCTGAACAGCAGACTCTACGACCAGCGCTGGCTTCCCGAGGGCTTCCCGCTCACCGATGCGCGCAAGGCGGACATTACGATCGACCAGGTGTTCCGCCACGTGTCGGGGATCATTCCGGAGGCCGAGGATCAGATCGCCTCGGGTTCGGTGCAGACGGAAAGCGCCTGGAACTTCGCGCCGTTCACCGTGGGAAAGGACCCCGACTACCCGGTATCGGCCCCCCTCTACTTCACCCCGGGCGACAGCTCCACGTACACCAAGGGACGTCCCTACTCGAGCGTCGCCTTCAACCACTTCAGCCTCGTGTTCCGCAACGTGAGCGGCCTCGAGCCGAGCGCGTATCTCCGCAAGGGGCTGCTCGATCCGATCGGAATCGGGCGGATGGCGTACAAGCGGCCGGCCGGGATGGGCGACTACCTATGGGCGACCGCGGGGAACGGGCTGGCGAGCGCCCGGGATTTCGCGCGGCTGGGATACCTGATGCTCCACGAGGGCGACTGGGCCGGCACCCGGCTCTTCGCGGCCTCATGGCTGCGGAACTTCACGACGTCCGCCGTGTACCCCAACATCCGCTCCAACGTGGACTGCCACTGGGGCGCGAAGTATCCGAGCGACATGTACCGCACGACGGGATCGGGGCAGAACTGGGCGCTGGTGGTGCCGTCGCTCGATCTCGTGGTCACGTTCAACGGCCGGACGCCGGCAGCGCTGGCCGCCCAGGTCGACACCGCATCGTTGAGCCGACTGTTCGCGGCCGTCACGGAACGCTACGTGACCTGTGATGGCACCATCGTCAACGATCCCACCGGCATCTCGCTGAGCGCGGCGGGCCGGAAGCGGGGAGGCTTCGAGTTCGTGGATCTCCGCTGGAGTGGGGCGGCCGGGACGAACGTGGACGTGTATCGCAACGGGGCCAGGCTCGTCACCGTGGCGAATTCCGGCGTCTGGACTGACGCCACCGGAAAGAAGGGCGCCGCCAGATTCACGTACCGGGTATGTCAGGCCGGCGCCGCCACCTGCTCGAATACCGTTACCGTCACGTTCTGACGTTTCCGCCGGCAGGCCGGTCAGCCGACGGTCAGCCTTCCCGGATCAGCGTCCCGCGTCGGATGTCGTACACCCTGAGGCGCACCACCACGCCCGGGCGCCGCTCGTCGACCACCCGCACGTGGACTACCTTCCTGTCCTCGTCCGGGCGATAGACGATCCAGCTTCCCGCCGGAGCCGTACGCTCGATCCGGGCGCAGCTTCGGGCCCGCGGCTGATGCCCGGGCGGCTCGCCCGGGAACCAGACCCGGCATAGGCCCGGCGGCGGGAGCTGTCCCGGCGGAATGCCGAGGGCGGCGGCGGTGCTGGGGCCGCGGCGCACCGCCGGCGCCGGCTGTTCGCGCCTCGCCGACGTATATGAGCTGCAAGCCGTTGCAGTGAGAACCGCCAGAGCAATCGAGAAGATGCGGGCCGAACGCATGGCTCCTCCGGGGAAATGGTGTGATTCCCCGGGATCTGGGCAGGGAGCATGCCGGTCGCCGTGGAGCGGGGTGGAGGCTAGGAGGCGTCCCGCTCGGGTTCCGCGAGGGCGCGCGGCCGGCCGCCGCGGAACTCGAAATGCCGGCTGTTCAGGACCTCGGCGATCGAGGCCGCCACGCCGTCGCAGTGCGTGCGGGCAAGCTGGCGCGCGGAGAGCCAGGCGGCGGAATACCACACATCCGGACGGAGTCCGGGGTACAGCTCGGCGAAATCCGGCCTGAGGCGGGCCTCTCGACGAGACGTCATGGGAGCGACCTGGCAGTGGGGGACGCCTGAAGCTTAGCAACCGGGCGCCGGGCTGTCCAACGCGGCGCCCGGACGCTCACTTCTGCCGGCGCCGGATCACCGTGGTGCTCTCGCCGCCGACGCCCCAGTTGTCGGTCTCCACCTCGTCAATGATCACGAACGTCGTTGCCGGATTCTTGCCGAGCACGTCCACGAGCAAACGGGTCGCGCCGCGGATCAGCTCGGCCTTCTGCTCGGCCGTGGCGCCGTCGCGCGTAATCCGGATGTTCACGTAGGGCATGGATCCTCCCTTGATGGATGGGTGCGACGGATCGCCGGCTTGCACGCGTCCGGCCGGTGTGCAATATCATTGGTTCGTGTCCGCAGAGGTCGGACGGATGTGGGTTGCGAGCCTTGAGTCCGTGTCCGCCCGATCGCCGTCAACTGTCATCCCGAGCGAACGCGAGAGATCTTGCCCGGGAATGGCTCGAGCGTGGCGGGCAAGATCCCTCGCGTTCGCTCGGGATGACAGCACGCGTTCGCTCGGGATGACAGCACGCGTTCGCTCGGTCCTATGATACGATCCAGCTCGACTTTCCCGCTCCTGTGCTCGGTCTCGCTGCTATTCGCCTGCGCCGCCGGCACCTCGTCCCCGAGAGCCGCGGAGCCGGTGCAGCGTGCATGCTCCTTCCGTTCGCCGACGACGTGCTGGGTGGCGACCAGCCGGCCCGCGCGCCCGGTGCCCGCCGCCCCTCATCGCGACGAGCTCCGGACTCCTCCACCGCCGGTGCTGGCAACCGACGCTGACACCGCACCGCCCGCGGCTCGGGTGGCCGCCGCCGCGGCGCCGCGGCGCCGCCCGTAGACGGTAATCCCCGACTGGCCTCGCCGCGCCCACATTCCACACGACCGACCCGTTGCTGCGGCGGAGCGCGCTGGAAGATGCCCGGCGGCCATTGCTGGTCACCGGGAAAGACCCGAGGTACATTCGACTTGTCCGTCCGGTCACCGGGATCCCGATCAGGAGCCGCCCTCATGTCCACTGGAACCCACGGCGTCCGCCGGCTGGCGCCGTTCACGTCGGTCGCCGCCCTGCTCGTGCTCGCCGGCTGTGCGTCGGTCACGCCGATCGGCCAATTGCTCGACAACCCCTCGAAGTACGACGGCAAGACCGTCCGCGTTGACGGAGAGGTGAAGGGATCGGCCGGAGGGCTCGGGGTGGGCGCCTATCAGCTGAAGGACGAGACGGGAACGCTCACGGTCGTGAGCGAGCGGGCCGATCCGCCCCGCACCGGGGCGAAACTCGGCGTCAAGGGGAAGTTCGATGCCCTGATTACTCTGGGATCCAGAAGCCTGGCGGTGCTGCGGGAGGAGAGCCGGTCGGTGCACTGATGGAGCCGGCCGAGCCCCGCGGGCATGGCGAATCAGCAGCCATGCCCGCGGGGCCGGACCCGACGCTCAGAAGCCGCGCGGCGCGCTGGGGTTCACTTCCGGCTGCTGCTCCGCACGCTGGGTGGTCCGGTTGGTGGACTGGCGGTTGCGCCACCACTTCGCGGCAAGCAGCCCCGCGCCGGCGAGCGCCGCCTTGGTCAGGTTGCTGGTGCTGAAGGTGCCGCTCCGCCCACGGCGGGAGGAGTTCCCAAATCCGAACATGGTCCGACCTCCTATCGGTTGGCGCCCGAGCCGCAAGGCAGCGGGCGATCTCGTATCATCCTGCCTCCGGCCGCATCCAGGGCCTATCGTGTGATAATCGCCTCGCGGGCCGGGGGCAAGCGAGCTGAACCGCGTCACCCATGAATATCGCCATCGGATCGGACCACGCCGGCTTCCGCTACAAGGAGCTGATCAAGGCCGCGCTCGGCGCCCTCGGGCACGAGGTCACGGATTTCGGGACCCACTCGGCCGAGCCCGTCGATTACCCCTTGCTGGTACGGCCGGTAGCGCAGGCGGTGGCCGCGGGGAAGTTCGAGCGCGGCATCGTGCTGGGCGGCTCCGGCAACGGCGAGGCCATCGTGGCCAACCGGGTGCGCGGGGTTCGCTGCACCCTCTGCTGGAACGTCGAGTCGGCGCGGCTCGCCCGCCAGCACAACGACGCCAACGTCCTGTCGCTGGGCGAGCGGCTGATCGCTGAGCCGGAGCTGATGCCGATCGTGACCACCTGGCTCGCGACGGCGTTCGACGGCGGCCGGCATGCGCGCCGGATCGCGCTCATCGACCAGCAGTGAGGGAACCGACATGCCAGACCGATACGTTCCGGCGCTCACGCCGGAGCAATGGGAAGCCCGTGACTACCGGCAGACCGCGCGCGAGCTGGACCGCTGGGCACACGAGAACCCCGCCCAGGTCGGCGATGACGACTCGACCGAGTATGTGGCAAAGCTTGGCCTGAGCGCTGGTGGGAGCGTCATCGCGATGAGCCGCGCGCACGACCGCGTGCTGGTACCGCCGCCCGCGCGCCCGGCGCTGGCGGCCTTCGCGCTGGACGGGCAGCCTTTCGGGTTCACCCACGAGGACGTGGCCGCGCTGCGCCGGGCGGCCGAGTCCATCTCCGATCAACCGACCGCGCGGGCGCTTCGCGATCTGGGGGAGCGTCTGCGGGTGCTGCTCCCGCCTGCCCCGGCTTGACCATTCCCCCAGCGGTGAAGCCCCCCCGGACAGTCTTCGCGATCCTCGGCGCGATCAGCTTCTGTCACCTGCTCAACGACATGATGCAGGCGCTCATCCCGGCGATGTATCCGATGCTCAAGACCGCCTTCGGGCTCGATTTCGGCCAGGTTGGCCTCATCACCCTCACGTTTCAGCTCACCGCGTCACTGCTGCAGCCGGGGATCGGCCTGTACACCGATCACCATCCCAAGCCGTACTCGCTGATGACGGGGATGGGGTTCACGCTGACGGGCCTGCTGTTCCTGTCGGCCACCCGCAGCTACCCCGGCCTGCTGGTTTCCGCCGCTCTTGTCGGCCTCGGCTCGGCGGTGTTCCACCCGGAGTCGTCCCGCGTGGCGCGGATGGCCTCCGGGGGGCAGCATGGGCTGGCGCAGTCGCTGTTCCAGGTCGGCGGGAACACCGGCTCCGCGGTGGGGCCGCTGCTGGCCGCGTTCATCGTGCTCCCGCGCGGGCAGTCGAGCGTCGCCTGGTTCTCGCTCGCGGCGTTGCTCGCCATCCTCGTGCTCTGGAACGTGGGCCGCTGGTACGCCCGCCACCGCCCTGCCGGACGGACGGCAAAGGCGGAGGCCGCCCGCGTTCATCCCACGCTTCCGCCGCGGAAGGTCAGGCTGGCGCTGGCCGTCCTCATCGTGCTCATCTTCTCCAAGTACATCTATCTCACGAGCCTCACGAGCTACTACACGTTCTACCTGATCCACCGCTTCGGGGTCTCGGTCCGAAGCTCCCAGATCCACCTCTTCGTCTTTCTCGCCGCCGTGGCGGCAGGGACCATCGTGGGCGGCCCGGTGGGCGACCGCTTTGGGCGGAAGCTGGTGATCTGGTGCTCGATCCTTGGCGTGCTGCCGTTCACGCTGATCCTCCCGCACGTGAACCTGTTCTGGACCGGCGTGCTGAGCGTCGTCATCGGCCTGATCCTCGCCTCAGCCTTCTCGGCGATCCTGGTCTACGCGCAGGAGCTGGTACCAGGGAAGATCGGAATGATTTCGGGGCTGTTCTTTGGATTTGCGTTCGGCATCGCGGGGATTGGTGCCGCCGTGCTGGGCCGGCTGGCGGACGGCACCAGCATCGAGTTCGTCTATCGGCTGTGCGCGTACCTGCCGGCGCTGGGGCTGCTCACCGCGTGGTTGCCGGATCTGGAGACGGGGAGTCGGCGGCGCGCGGGACCGACGTCCGAGTCGCGGTCGGCGACCGGGCCGGTTGCCGGGGACTCGCCCTGGTAAGTACGGCACTACGAGGGGCCGGGCAGCAGTGCAAATGCGAGGGACCAGGCAGCAGTGTCAATGCGAAGGACCAGGCAGCACGTACATGTCAATGCGAAGGACCTGGCAGCACTGTCAATGCGAAGGACCTGGCAGCACTGTCAATGCGAAGGACCTGGCAGCACTGTCAATGCGAAGGACCTGGCAGCACTGTCAATGCGAAGGACCTGGTAGCACTGTCATCCCGAGCGAAGCGAGGGATCTTGCTCGGCCCAGTTCGAGCTCCGGGCGAGTAGATCCCTCGCTTCGCTCGGGATGACAGTCGCCAGCCGCCCCAAACCATCCTGACACTCGGCAGCCACCGCTCCCGACCTCCTCGCTCCGGCCTACTGCTTCACCCACGTCGGCCGAAGATCCCGCGTCACCCCCCGCACCAGCTCGCTCACCACCTGGCCATACGCGTCGTCCGGATCCCGCACCGCCACCGACGGCAAGCCGCCGCTCAGCGCGAGCTTCCCTACCGTCCGATCCGCGGCCGCGCTCGAACGCCAGACCGTGCCCCCCGTGCTCGTGGACAGCAGCCGGACCGTGAGCTCGGCCGACACCGACGCGCTTACTCTGGCCCCCCCGGCAACGCTCAGCAACCCGTGCGGCTTGACACCCGACACCGTGAGCTGTCCGAGGAACACCGCGGGCACGTTCTTCTCGCGGCCGAGCGCCTGGGCCAGGGTGGAGACATCACCGGAGGCGGCAAGCGCCCGCAGCGACGTGTCCGCGCTGGTGAGTTCGAGCAGCTCCACACCGGACTGCGTCGCCAGCAGCGCCTCGGCGAACCGCTGGGTGGCGGCTACGCTGAGCTCCCTGTTCGCCTGGTCCGTGGTGAACGTGACCAGGGCGACCCGGCCGTAGGGCTGGAGATCGAGGCGTGCCGGTATCTGCGCGTAATGGGCGGCGCACGCCGACACCGCCAGCGTGCCGCAAACCGCCACCACGCCTCGCACGCGCGCGGCCCGTCCTGCACGGTTCCTGAGCATCTGGGTGCACCTGAGGATGGGGATCGGAGCGAGGGGCAAGAGGCGGGCCAACCCCGGCCGACCGTTGTAGTATTGGGACGCTCTCGAACGATCGTCTCACCCCCGGAGATTCGTTATGCCAGAGAAAAAGCTCATCGCGGTGGTCGGCGCGACCGGTGCCCAGGGCGGCGGACTCGTGCGCGCCATCCTCGCCGACAAGGGCGGTCCCTTCGCGGCGCGCGCGCTCACCCGAAAGCCCGACGCCGACAAGGGGCGGGCGCTCGCCGCCCAGGGCGTCGAGGTCGTCGCCGCGGACCTGGACGATCCGGCGACGCTCGGTCCGGCGTTCGCCGGCGCCTACGGCGCGTTCTGCGTCACCAATTTCTGGGAGCACTTCTCCGCCGAGCGGGAGCTGGCCCAGGCCACCAACATGGCCCGCGCGACCAGGTCGGCCGGGCTGCAGCACGTGATCTGGTCCACGCTCGAGGATACGCGGAAGTGGATTCCACTCTCCGATGACCGGATGCCCACGCTCGGCGGCAAGTACAAGGTTCCCCACTTCGATGCCAAGGGCGAGGCCGACCAGGTCTTCCGCGACCTCGGCGTCCCGACGACGTTCCTGCTCACCTGCTTCTACTGGGAGAACTTCATCTACTTCGGCGCCGGGCCGCAGCGCATGCCGGACGGTACGCTCGCCATCACCATGCCCATGGACGGGAAGAAGCTGCCCGGGATCGCCGTGGAGGACATCGGCAAGTGCGCCTACGCCATCTTCAAGCGCGGGCGCGAATTCATCGGGAAGACCGTGGCCATCGCGGGCGAGCACCTCACGGGCGCCGAGATGGCGGCGGCCCTGACCCGCGCGCTCGGCCGCGAGGTGCGCTACAACGCGATTTCGGCCGACGCGTACCGCGGCCTCGGCTTTCCCGGGGCCGACGACATGGGCAACATGTTCCAGTACAACCGAGACTTCAGCGACTACTTCACCGGCGTGCGCGACCTCGCGTTTACCCGCTCGCTCGATCCCGAGCTGCAGACGTTCGAGCAGTGGCTCGCGCGTCACAAGGACGAGATTCCGCTTCCAGCGTAGGAGGACCGATGTCGGACCATATCTACAAGACCATCGAGCTCGTCGGGTCATCCCCGACGAGCGTCGAGGATGCCATCCGTAAGGCCGTCGCCAAGGCCGCCGAAACCGTCCGGAACCTGCGGTGGTTCGAGGTGGTCGAGACCCGCGGACACATCAATGGCGCCGAGGTGGGCCACTGGCAGGTGTGTCTCAAGATCGGGTTCACCCTGGAGGACGGCGAGTAGCGTCGCGACCGCCACAGCCCGCGTAGGAGCGACGGCCGGACCGTGTCCACGGATGCCGCCGCCGCCGTTGAGTCCGTCTACCGCGCGGACTCGCGGCGCGTCCTCGCCACGCTCATCCGCCTCCTCGGCGACTTCGATCTGGCCGAAGAGGCGCTGCACGATGCGTTCACGGCCGCGGTGGAGCGCTGGCCGCGAGACGGCGTGCCCGCCAACCCACGCGCCTGGCTCGTCTCCACCGGCCGCTTCAAGGCGATCGACGCCCTCCGCCGGCGGGCCCGGTTCGACCGGTCGGTCTCCGAGCTGGCGCTCCGGCTGGAGACGGACACCGGGGACGCGCCCCCGGGCGGTGCCGAGGGCGTCGAGGACGACCGCCTTCGCCTGATCTTCACCTGCTGCCATCCCGCCCTTCCGGCGGACGCCCGGATCGCGCTCACGCTGCGCGAGGTCTGCGGCCTCACCACTGAAGAGATCGCCCGGGCCTTCCTCACGTCGCCGCCCACGCTGGCGCAGCGGATCGTGCGGGCCAAGGCCAAGATTCGCGTCGCCGGCATTCCCTACGCGGTGCCCGAACGGGCCGACCTACCCGACCGGCTCGACTCGGTGCTTCACGTGGTCTATCTCGTATTCAACGAGGGCTACTCCGCGTCGTCGGGCGCGTCCGTCACGCGGCACGATCTCTCGGCCGAGGCCATCCGGCTGGGCCGGCTGCTGCTCGAGCTGCTGCCGGAGCCCGAGGTGATGGGGCTGCTCGCGCTGATGCTGCTCCACGAGTCCCGCCGCGCCACGCGGACATCGCCGGAGGGCGAGCTGGTGCTGCTGGCCGATCAGGACCGCTCGCGCTGGGACCGCGAGCTGATCGCGGAAGGTACGGCGCTGGTCCGTCGGGCCCTGGCCTCGCGGCGGTTCGGCCCCTACACCCTGCAGGCGGCGATCGCGGCGGTGCACGCGCTGGCGCCGAACGCCGAGGCCACCGACTGGACGCAGATCGTCGGACTCTACGACGTGCTGCTGCTGGCCGACCCGTCGCCCATCATCGAGCTGAACCGGGCCGCGGCCGTGGCGATGCGCGAAGGCCCCGCAGCGGGGCTGGCGCTGGTGGACGCCATCCTGGCGCGGGGTGAGCTGGGCGAGTATCACCTCGCGCACGCGGCGCGTGCCGACCTGTGCCGCCGGCTCGGCCGGACCGAAGACGCCCGGACCTCCTACGAGCGGGCGCTCGCGCTCGCGACGCAGGAGCCGGAGCGGCGCTTTCTCGAACGGCGGATCGCCGCGATGCGGTGATCTCGCTCACGGTCGAAGCCGGGCCGCCGGGCCATCATGTGGCCTCGCATCCAGGGGTTCGTCACTCGCGTCGAGACGAGTGCCGGGCCGAGATCAACATAGAGGAGAGACTTTCATGGGTTTGCTCACGAAGCCGATCAAGACGCTGGACGACCTGTTCGTCCACACCCTGCAGGACGTCTACTACGCCGAGCAGCAGATCACGAAGGCGCTGCCCAAGATGTCCAAGAAGGTGACCGATCCGCAGCTCAAGCAGGCATTCGAAACCCACCTCGAGGAGACCCGGAACCAGATCAAGCGGCTGGAGCAGGTGTTCCAGATGCACGGGGAGCCGGTCAAGGCGGTCGACTGCCCTGCAATCGACGGGATCATCGAAGAGGCCAACGCCATCATGGGTGACGCGAGCGACCACGAGGTGCTCGATGCCGCCGCGCTCGCGGCAGCGCAGGCGGTGGAGCATTACGAGATCGCGCGCTACGGCACCCTGGCCGCCTGGGCCCGGCAGCTCGGCCGGACCGACTGCGCCACCCTGCTCGAGCAGACGCTCGACGAGGAGAAGGCAACCGATCAGAAGTTGACGGCCATCGCCGAAGCGCACGTGAATCGCGTGGCGGTCTGACCCAAGGCTGATCCGGCGCGCTGCGGGACGCCGGTGCACGAGGCCCCGTCCGGGTGGGCGGGGCTTCGTCGTTGCCGTATCTTCCGGGCACCGTGACCCGTGTCTCCACCGCGCTGTCCCTGCTCGCGCTGGCCTCCGCGGCGTGCGCCTCTCCGCCCGCCGCCACGCCGCCCGCAGGGCCCTTCGCCGCGGCCGAGTCGAGCTACTCCGCGCTGCGGGATCTCCGTGACCACATCGATGTCGCCGGCGAGGCCGGCCGCGCGGCCGCGGCAGACGGCACCCCGCTCGCGGCCCTGGGCGCGCGCTACGACTCGCTCCGGCTGCGCCTCGAGTCGCGCCTGGCGGCGGTGGATTCGGCCGGCCTCCGCGGCGATGACGCGCGCGCCCTCGGCGCCATGCGCCGCACGCTGGCGCGAGACCTCGGGCGCCTGCCCGACACGCACACCCGCGCGGAGTCGGCCGGCGGCGCGCGGCCCCGCTGCGAGTACGATGCCGCCGCCCTCGCCGCCTCGCCCGGCGGCCTGGACTCGCTCCGCGGACGGATCTATGCCTGCTACGGCTGGGCCCAGTCTCACGTGGTGGTGGGCCCTGACACCCTCGACCGGCTCTCGATCCTCGGCGCGCTCGGCGGCACCGCCGACGCGGCGCGGCGCCGCGCGCTCTTTCTCGCGCTCGGCCCCGTGTGGCGCAGCGTGAACGGTGACGGGACAGCGGGGAGCCCGTACCGTCGCCTCATCGCCCTGGAGGCGACGCGCCGGGGAAGCGCCGAGCCGCCGGGCGCGGCCCAGGCGCGGGGCGCGGGCCTGCCGCCCGACTCGCTCGAGCCGTGGCTGCGCTCGATCCTCGCGACCTGGCGTGGCGTCACGCCCGACTCGCTGATCGAGCCATGGGACTGGTACTATCGGGCGGGGCGCGCCTCCCGGGCGCTGAGCGGCCGCATCCCGCGCGAGCGGCTCGCCCCGCTCAACGCGGCGGTGTGGCGCTCGCTCGGCGCCGACGTGCGGGCGCTCCGGGTGCACTACGACGTCGAGCCGCGCGAGGGCAAGGACCCGGTTGCCTTCACGACTTTCGGCGGGCGCGCGCCGATCGAGCCGTGGGTGTTCGCGACGTACCGCGCCGGCGGCCTCGACAACCTGAACGAGCTGCTGCACGAAACCGGACACGCGGTGCACATCGCGGCCATCCGCACGCGCCCGGCGTTCCGCGACTGGCCCGACAGCGACCCGTTCACCGAGGCGGTGGCCGACCTGGCCGCGCTCGACGTCTACGAGCCCGTCTGGCAGCAGCGCTGGCTGGGAGACTCGGTGACGCTGGCCGACGGGCTCCGCGGACGATATGGCGGCATCGTGATGGACGTGGCCTGGGCGCTGTTCGAGCTCCGCATGCTCCGCGATCCGGGCGCCGATCCTGACCTGGTATGGACGGCGCTCACGCGCGACTACCTGCGCATCCGACCGCATCCCGAGCTTTCCTGGTGGGCGATGCGCGGACAGTTGGTGGACGAGCCGGGATACATGATGAACTACGCGGTCGGCGCCATCCTCGTCGCCGCCATCCGCGCCCGCACTCGGGCGCTGCACGGATCCTTCGTCGCGGGCGACCCGACGCTGTATGCCTGGCTCGCGCCGCGGCTCTACCGGTTCGGGCTCGAGCGGCCGGCGCGGGAGGTGGTCGAGGAGTTTCTGGGCGGGCCGGTCTCGCCCGCGGCGCTGCTGGCGGACATGCGGAGGATCTCGCACTGATGCGCTAGGGCCATCGTGGGCGCGGCACTCTATGTGGTCCTGGAGCGGGCCGGCACGGCCCCTGTGGCGGAGCGACGGCGGGACTCAGCCTGACCCCCGTTCGCTCTCCCGTGCATCGAGAATCTGGCGCACCCGCTTCGCCAGCGTGTCGGGGTCGAGCGGCTTCGGGATGAACTCTCGCCCTTCTTCCAGCAGGCCCCGGCTCGCGGCGTCCAGGCCGGTGTAGCCCGACGTGTAGAGCACCGGCACCGCCGGCCAGCGCTCCGCCAGTGTGGCCGCGAGCTGGCCACCGCTCATGCCCGGCATCACGACGTCGGCGATGACCAGCGACGGCGGCTGCTGCTGCCGGCCGGCGAGCTCGAGGGCTTCGGGACCGCTCGCCGCCTGCAGCACCTCGTACCCGTGCTCCCGGAGCGACCGGGCAATGATGTCCCGCACCATCGGCTCGTCCTCGACCACGAGGATGCGTTCCCGATTCGCGGCTGTCCGGACCGAGGGCGGCGCTGGCGCCTGATCCGGTTCAGCATCGGCCAGCGGCAGGTAGATCTCGAACACGGTGCCGCGCCCGAGCTCAGTGCGGACGTTTACGAGTCCGCCGCTCTGGTTCACGATGCCGTAGACGGTCGAGAGGCCCAGGCCGGTCCCCTGGCCGACGGCCTTGGTGGTGAAGAACGGCTCGAAGAGGTGGCGCAGCGTCGCCTGGTCCATGCCCACCCCGGTGTCGCTCACGGTGAGACGGGCGTACGGCCCCGGTGGGACCGCGTCCGCCGGCCGAGGGCCCGCGCTCCCGTCGTCGAGCACCACGTTGGCGGTTTCGATGGTGAGGACACCGCCCTCCGGCATCGCATCGCGGGCATTGAACGTGAGGTTGAGCAGCACCTGGTCGAGCTGCCCGGGATCGGCCGTGACCCGGCCGAGGTCGGGCGCGAGCTGCACCGCCACCCGGCAGCTCTCGCCCAGGGCGCGGCGGATGATCGGCTCGATTGTGGTGACGATGGCATTGAGGTCGACGAGCTGCGGCTGCAGTACCTGCCGCCGGCTGAAGGCGAGCAGTTGCTGGGTGATGGCGGCCGTCCGCTCCGCCGCACGCCGGATGTGCTCGAGATCTTCCCGGTCTTCGTCGTCCCGGGCCCGGCGGAGGAGAAATGCCGCCGCGCCCAGCACGACCGTCATCTGGTTGTTCGCCTCGTGGGCGATGCCGCCGGCGAGCCGGCCCACCGACTCCATCCGCTCGGCGTGCCTCAGGCGCTCCTCCACCGTCCAGCGATCCTCCACGTCCGTGAGCGTGCCGATCCATTCGCGTACCGCCCCGTCCGCCCCCGCAACCGGCGCCGCGCGCGCCACGAAGTGGCGGTAGTCGCCCCTGGCACGGCACCAGATGCGCCCCTCGGCGCGGAACACCGAGCCCCGGATGCGCGCCCGCGCCCAGGCCGACTGGACGGCGGCGCGGTCGTCCGGATGCAGTGCCTCCACCCATCCGAGGCCACGATGGTCGCCCCACGACTGCCCGGTGTACTCCTCCCAGGAGGGCTGGGGCTCGGCGAACTGCCCGTCGGAATCGGACGTCCACACCACCGAGGTCGTGGCCGTGACCAGCGCCCGGTACCGCTCCTCGCGCCGGGCCAGCTCCTCCTGCGCCCGCTTGCGCTCGGTGATCTCCCGCTTGATGGAGGACGCGCCCACCACAACTCCCGCGGGGTCCCGGATGGGCGAGACGGCGAGCGCGACATCGATCGTGGTGCCGTCCTTGCGCAAACGCTGCGCGTCGGTCTCCACCCGCTCGCCCCGGCGGATCCGCTCCAGCAGCGCACGTTCGGCTTCCTGAAACGCCTCGGGAACCAGCACCATGATCGGGCGCCCGATCATCTCCGACTCGGAGTAGCCGAACATCCGCTCGGCGGCCGCGTTCCAGCTCGTCACGATTCCGTCCAGCGTTTTCCCGATGATCGCGTCGGCCGAGGACGTCACGATGGCCGCCAGCAGGGTCGTGGCCTCCTCGTTCTGCCTCCGCCGGGTCACATCCTGCATGGAACCCACGGCGCGGACCGCGCGACCCTCCGCGTCGCGCTCGATCGTGGCACGCTCGAGCATGTACGCCCAGCCGCCGTCCACGCGGCGGAAGCGGTACTCGTGCTCCCACGACTGCAGGCCGCTCGCGAGTGCCGCGCGGGCCGCCGCCTCGGCCATCGGAAGGTCGGCCGGGTGCACCCGCGAGGCCCACGGCTCGTAACTGTCGGCGGCCAGAAGCGGAATCTCATCGGCCGCGCAGCCGAAGAACGCCGGCGTGCCACCCGCCCACACCACTCGACTGCCGCCCAGGTCCCAATCCCAGATGATGTCATCGGTGGCGCGCGAGGCGAGCTGGAAGCGCCGCTGCGCCGAAGCGTCGCGGATGAAGCAGCGCATGTAGCGCGGGCGGCCGGCTTCGCGGTATGCGCTGCCGTCCAGCCGCGCGTCCTTCAGCGATCCGTCCCGGCCGCGGAGTCTGAGGGGCAGGTCGCGGAACGACTCCCCGGCGGCGAGATGAGCGAGGAACTCGTCAACAGCGTCGTCCTGAAACTCCCTGACGTGGTGGCCAACGTACTCGTCCAGCGCATAGCCGAGCAGATCGAGCTCCGCCTGGTTCGCGCGCACGATCGTGCCGTCCGGCGCCACCCACTTTATGGGGACGGGTGCCTGCTCGAACAGATCCTCGAGCTCGCCGGGTCGTGTGTCGTCAGCAGCCATGCGGTCTGTGGGTGACCCCGGGCGTGTGATGTGGATCACGTTGCGGCGTTCTGCTGTTGCAGCGCGCGCGGGCAGTCCATAGCTTGCGAAGGTTGATCCGGTTGCACAAGCTGCCGGAGGTTACCCGGATCGAAAGGTCGTACGATGTCGTCGTGGACCGAGCTCCTGGAACGGCCGGAGCCGAGACAGCATATGGTGCAGCTCTACGGCAGGGACGATCAGCTACTCACGCGGCATGTGGGTCAGTACCTGGCCGAGGGGCTCAGGCAGGGCGACGGGCTGCTGCTCATTGCCACGGAAGCGCACACCGAAGCTATCGTGCGCGGACTCGAAGAGGAAGGCGGCCAGTTCGCGGCGGCGGCCCTCGCCGGCCGCGTCGTCGTGCTCGATGCCGAGACCACGCTCGCACGCTTTCTCGTGGACGGCAGCCCGAGTTGGGAGCGCTTCCAGGAGGTGGTAGGCACCGCCGTTCGCGGGCTCCACGCGCGCGTCCCGGGGAAGAACCTGCGTGCGTTCGGCGAAATGGTCGGCGTGCTGTGGAGCGCCGGGCAGACGGCGGCGGCCGTCCGGCTCGAGGAGTACTGGAACCGGCTGCTCGAAGACCACGCCGCCAGCCTGTTCTGTGCCTATCCCATCGACGTCTTCCACGGCGAGTGCGAAAGGGACGAGTTCACGGCGCTCGCCGCGGCCCACACGCACGTGTACGCGGCGCCGCGGACGCTGTTCGCGAGCCCCGCCCGGAAAACCAACTGCAACTGAACGGTAGGAGGTGAGCGCGGCTCACCAACGCATCGCCTTCCTGTTACCGCTTACCGCTTACCTCTCACCGCCTTACCGCCTCCAGCACCCGCCGCCGCTGCCCCGGCGTGAGCATGTCGCGCTCGACCACCTGGCGGACGATGCGCGCCGCGAACGAGTACCCGCGCGGCTCCGCCACCAGCCACCGGTGCCACTCCAGCTCGTCCAGCGCGCGGCTCATTTCACCGGGGTCCATGCCCAGCGCGCGCTCGAGCACCGGCGGGGCGGCCAGATCGCCCAGCACCGCGGCCGTTACCAGCACCCGCTGCGCCGCCGTGCTCAGCCGCCGGTACGCGATCCGGATCGCCGCCACCACCGCGTCGGGAAGATCGCCGGGCAGGCTCTGATCCAGCGTGTGCAGCGGCTCCGGCCAGGTCCCGGAGATCGTGCCCAGGTCGAGCCCGAGCACCACGGCCCGCAGCAGCTCGGCCGCAAGGAGCGGCAGCCCGGCCGAGTCGGTCGCGACCCGTCGCACCACCCGATCGATGGCGATCGCATCGTACCCAGGCAGCATCCGCTCGGCCAGACTCCGGATGGCGCCGCGGTCGAGCCGGCGGAGCCGCACCGCGCCGCCCTCGACATCGCGCCCGATCCGGCTGCGGAGCTCGTCCAGCTCGGGCCGGGGCGGGAACGGCACCATCGCCAGCACCAGCGTGAGCGGCACCGTGGCCAGGTCGCGGAGCGCCACCCCGAGCGTCAGGGCGGAGTCGGGGTCGAGCCACTGCGCATCGTCCACCGCCAGCACGACCGGTTGCTCCGCCGCCGCCGTGCGCACCGCCTCGACCAGCGCCCGTCCGAGCGGGGCCGCCTCGGCGGAGATGGCCCCGGGGAACCGCTCGGCCCACTCCGGGAGCGCCGCGGCGAAGGCGGCCAGCACCGGGGGCGGCGCAGCGCCGATGCCGGGCATATCGATGAGCCCGCCTCGCGCCAGCGCGAGCACGCCGCTCCAGGCGTCGGCGCGATCTCCCTCGACCGCCCGCGCCGCCGCCACCGACGTGCCGTCGAGCCGCTGTACCGCCAGCACCTCGTCCAGCAGCCGGCTCTTCCCGATTCCCGGCTCACCCTCGAGCATGAGCAGCACCGCGCGGCGCGCTCGGGCCGAGCGGGCGACGCCGTCGAGCAGCCGTCCCAGTTCTTCCTCACGCCCGCCGAGCGGCGGCCGGGTCACCGCGGGTTCGTCCGCCATGTCCGCCTGGACGCCGCGGGACACGCCGCGCTCGCGGCGGACCCGTTCGACCAGCGCGCGGGTCTCCGCGCCGGGTTCCACGCCGTCCTCCGCCAGGCGCCCGCGGAACCGATCGAACAGCTCCAGCGCGCCGGCGCGGTCTCCCGCCAGCACCAGGCAGCGAAGCGAGGCGCGGACAGCCGCCTCCGAACCCGGCTCGATGGCGAGCGCGCGGGCCGCCAGGGCGCACGCCTCCTGCGCCTTTCCAGCACGCGCGAGCCGGTCGGCGTAGCGCACCAGCACCTCGACGCCCTGCCGCCGCCAGCGCTCCCGTTCGCCGGCAAGCCAGTCCTCGAACTCCGACGCGTCCGGCACGGCGAACCCCTCGAGGAATTCGCCCGCGATCAGGGCGGACGCGGCTTCCCAGTCGCCCGAGGCAGCGAGCTCCTCCAGCCGGTCCACATCCAGCTCCACGGCGTCGGCCGTGAGCCCGACCTGCCCGACCGTCACCTCAACCGCAGCCTGGCCCGCGTACCGGCGGATGACCCGGAGCGCCTCGCTCAGCGAGTGCCGTGCGGCGGCTTCGGTCCGGTCGGCCCAGAGCAGCCCGATGAGATGCTCGCGGCTGCGCGTGCGGCGGGGCGAACGCGCCAGGTAGATGAGGAGGGCGAGGTGCTTCCGCCACAGCAGCTCGGGCGGCGCGGGCGCGCCGTCCACGATGACTTCGACCGGCCCCAGTGTGCGGCAGACGATCACTGCCGTCTCCTCGCGTGCGGCGGATCTGCTTGACAGCCGGTCCGCCGGGGAATACTACTCAGCGTCATCCAGCCTCCGCGTGTCCCGCGTCCATCGGAGCCGTCATGCGCGTCGTTCGCCCGCTGCTGATCGTGGCGCTCGCGGGAATGCTCCCCCGGCACGCGGAGGCGCAGTCGGCGCAGCCGGTTTCGCTCCAGGCGTCCGCGCTGTTCAATGGAGTCTTCGGGAACCTGTTCGAGCACCTTCAGAACGGATTCGGCGGGGAGGCGCAGATCCGCTACACGCCGGGGGCGCTCTCGTTCGGCGCGGGCTTCCAGTACACCAGCCACGCGTTCGAAGGCCGGACCGAGCGGGCCAACCTGTACGGCGTCTTCGTCGAGCCCCGCTACCGGATTCACGCCGGCAGCAACGTGGCGGCCCCCTATGTGTCGGTCCGGTTTTCCCTGCTCAAGGTCGGGATCACCGGCGGCGACCTCTCGCTCACCTCGAGCTTCATCCAGTTCAACGGCGGAGGCGGGCTGCTCGTCCGCCTGAGTCCGCGGATCAATCTGGACGTGGGGGCGACCTTCGGCTACGACCGGCTGAGCGCCGGCGAGTTCCGCAGCGCGTCGAGCGGCGCCTCGCTGCCGGTGGGATCGAGCTCCGGCGCGAACGCCATGGCCCGGCTGGGACTGGCCGTCGGCATCGGCGGCTGACGAGTGACCGAGCGACTCAGAGCGTCGGCGAGCCGACGATCCGACAGCTCGACATCGCCCACCCATTCGTCCCGCGGGCGAACTCGGCCCGGAACACCGGCTCGCTCGTGAGCCGCCCGCCGAACGAGTCCTTCCAGGTGAGCGGCACGCTGAACTCCATCATCGCCGCGTCGAGGCCGATCCGGCGGACGCCGTCCACCCGCTCGCCCACCGCGACGTCCCACTCCCGCGTGCGGAGAATGCGGCTCAGACGCTTGAGCTTCTCCTCGTCCGAGCGCGTTGCCGGGCGGTAGATCGCCGCCAGCCGCGCCACGTCCCGGGCCTGGAGCGCGCCGTAGCACTCATCCACTCCCGTCCGCACCCGATCCTCGGCGCGGCCCCGCTCCGCGGCCCAGCTCCCCCGCTGCGCGATCGGCTCGGGCCGCGGAACGACGGTGAGCCGCACGAACGCAGATTTGCCCTCCGAGGTCGCCGTGATCTCGGCCGTCCCCGGCGAGCGGGCGGCAACCAGTCCAGTGGCCGGGTCGATGGCAGCCACGCCGGAGTCGCTGCTCGCCCACCCGACCGGGCGCCCGCTCAGCACCGCCCCCTTGGCGCCGATCACCTCCGCGCTCAGCGCGACCGTCTCCCCGACGCCCACCGGCCGCCCGCCGAGGATCCGGATGCCGGCCGCCGCGGCGGGTACCACGGTCACGTCCGCCATGGCGCTCTCGCCCCCGCTCCGCGCCAGGATCAGCGCCGTGCCCGGGGACAGGGCCCGCACCATCCCCGTCCCCGGTTCGACCGCGGCGACGCCGCTGTCGCTCGAGCTCCAGGCGATCTCCGCGCCGGCCAGCGTGTCGCCCTTGGGGCCGGTGATGACCGCGTCGAGCAGGGCGGAGTCGCCCACCTGCAGCGGTGGACGCGGAGCGATCGCGATCGACGCCGCCGAGGGCGCCTCCTCACCCGGCAGTCGCACCGCGATGGTGGCGCTGTCCCGCCGCTCGCCACTTGTCGCCGTGACCCTGGCCAGGCCGGGCCGGAGCCCCCGCGCCTTTCCGGTGGCCCGACTCACCCACACCACCGTCGAATCGCTGGAGGACCAGACGACGTCCGCGCCCGGGACCGGGCGGCCCGCGAGGTCCCGCACCTCCGCCGCGAGCCTGGTCGTGGCGTTGGGGTGGAGCGCACGGGCGGGCCGCCGGGTGATCGCGATGGCGGCGGGTGCCGTGCTGTCGGGTACGGGGAAATCGGCCGGCGCGGCGGGCGCTTCCGTGGTGGCCGGCACGCTCGCCAGCTCATCGGCGGGGGCGGGTCGGAGGCGGGGCCAGAGCGCGCCACCCGCCAGCGCCGCCGCCGTCAGCACCCCGGCCGCGCTCAGCGCCCGCGTCCGGCGCGCCCGCCGCGAGCGCCGGGGTGAAGGCGCGGGTGGGGGCACACGCCTGGCCAGCACCGAGACCTTCACCGACGCGCTCACGCCTTCGCAGGTGGCGGTCAGCACCACCGAGCCCGGGCGGAGCGCCGCCACCCAGCCCTCGCCCGTCACCACCGCCACGGCGACATCGCTGGTGCTCCAGATCGTGGTTCGGCCGGAGAGCGGCGCGTTCATCCGGTCGAGCGGCGTCGCGGCCAGGACGAAGCTCTCACCAACGGACACGGCGCCGGGCGCGGCGGCGATGTCCACTACCGCCACACGAGGTGGGAGCACCGGGATCACGATGCTCGCGTGGGCATCGTCCAGCCGGGCGGCGATCCGGACCGTCCCCGTCGCGAGACCGACGATGGCGCCGTGAGGCGTGACGGCCGCGACCACGGGCTCGGCCGATTCCCACGTTACCGGACGCGAGATCGGCCACCCGCGCTTGTCGCGGGGCGTGGCCTCGAGCCGGATCTCGTCCCCCACGTGGAGCGGCTCGCTCATCGGTCCGATCACGATCTCGTCCGCCTTGGGCTCGGCGACTTCGACCCGGAGCAGCGCCTTGATCCCCTTGCAGCTCGCCGTGAGCAGCGCCGAGCCCGGCGCGAGCCCGGTGGCCATGCCGCTGGACCCATCCACCCGCAGGACCGCAGGGGTGTCCGTCCCCCAGGTGACCGACTGCGGCGGGAGCCGGGTGCCGTGCGGCCCACGGATGACTGCCGCGAGCAGGAAGCTGTCGCCCACCTCGAACCCGGCCGGTGCCGGCACGATCGAGATGCCGCCCACCGGCCGGCCGGCCTGATCACCCGGCGATGATGGCCGCGTCCGTGGCGCGGGGCTGGTCGGCGTCGGCTCATCCGAGAGGGAGGGCCCGCCGCTCCACGCCGCCAGCCGGCTCAGCTCCGCCCGGTGCGGATCGTCCTCCGACAGGGGCGCCGCGCCGAGTGCGGCCGTCGCATCCACCAAGCGAGGCCACCGCGCGGCGGGATCCTTGGCCAGCATGCGGAGGATCGCGGCCTCGACTTCGGCCGGGCAGCCGTCGCACCGTCCCGCGATGGGCGCCGGCGACTGCTCCACGTGCGCCTGCATGATGGTGAGCGTGGATCCGCCGAACGGCGGCCGCCCCGTCAGCATCTCGTAGGCCACGACGCCGAGGGCGTACTGGTCGGACGCGCCCGAGATTTCCACGCCGCGGCACTGCTCCGGACTCATGTAGGCCGGCGTGCCCACGAGGGTCCCGGAGAGCGTGCGGGTCGGCCGCTCAGCCGCCTTGGCGATGCCGAAATCCGTGACGATGGCGGTCCCGTCGGCGTCGATGAGGATGTTGGCGGGTTTGATGTCCCGGTGAATCACCTGCGAGCGATGCGCGTGGGTGAGCGCCGCGCCCACCTGAAACAGGATCGAGCGCACGATCGGGAGCGGCAGCCGGCCCGCCCGCTGAATGACCTCTTCCAGCGAGGGACCTTCCACATACCGCATCACGAAGAAGTGCAGCCCCTCCGCCTGCCGCACCGAGTAGACCGGCACGATGTTCGGGTGGTGCAGGCTCGCCACCGTGACCGCCTCGTGCCGGAAGCGATCGATCATCCCGTCGCCCAACATGAGCGCGGGCGACATGACCTTGATCGCGACCTTCCGGTCGAGCGCGATGTCGTGCGCCAGGAACACGGCCGCCATCCCGCCACGACCGAGCTCGCGCCCGATCTCGAACTCCCCGAGCGTCGCGCGCCGGAGCCGCTCGACCATCTCGGCCCAGGGTGACGGTGAATCGTTCTGCGTGACGGGAGGATCCGGCGGGACGACGCGCTCGGCCGGCGTGCCGCAGTGCGGGCAGGAGTGGTCGGTGGCAAGGAGCAACTGCCCGCACGAGGCACACGCGAGCGACTCTGCCCCGCACAGGGCGCAGAAGCGATCGTCGGACCCGAGATCGCCACCACAGTGCAGACAGGTGAGAGTCGAATGCATGGCCCCGCCCAGGATTTTCACGCTCGATACCCGCCCAATATTGGAGGCCGGAGGGCGGCCGCGCAACGTGATGGCCCTCACACTCGCGGGCCGCTTGAGATCGGCTTGACGCTGCCCAGGCAGGATGGGCGTGCGGATGGACCAATCGAACGTGGAGGCAGCATGTCACCAGCCCACCAGCCGAGACTCTTCGACCTCACCTGCTCGGCCCTGCTCCTGGCCGGTCATCGAGATGATAAGATCAGTCATGACACAGACTTACGTCACACCTGAGAGCAACATGGACACCCTCATGGAAGCCCCGACCACCTGGCGGCCGCCCGGGTACGACCCCGCCGAGGACGCGGCAGCCCCGAGTTTCTTCTCACTGCGCCGGATCCGGGCCGAGCGCCTCGGCGACATGCACCTGCCAGTGCTCCGCACCATGCACCACGACGAGCAGCTCATGGCATCCCTCGGCGGCGTGCGCTCGGACGCGGAGACCGACGAATACCTCGCCCGGAACCTGTCCCACTGGGCCGAGCACGGCTTCGGGATTTGGATGCTGCGGGACCCGAGCGGCCGGGTGATGGGCCGGGCCGGCCTGCGCCACCTCGAAGTTGAAGGCGTGCCCGAGGTGGAGATCGCCTGCGCGCTCCTCCCCGCGTTCTGGGGCCGGGGGCTCGCCACCGAGGCCGTCCGGGCGTGCGTGACGATCGGCCGGGACTGGCTGGGATTTCCCTCCCTGGTGGCGCTCACCCTCCCCGCCAACCTCGCCTCACAACGCGTCCTGCGGAAGGCGGCGCTGGTGCGCGAGCGGGAGGTGCTGCACGGAGGGGTGGGGCATCTGTTGTTCAGGACTGATTGATTGAAGCAAGTCCCGAGTCGCGAGTCACGGTCAGATTTCCGCAGACCCGCGACTCGTGACTCGCGACTCGGGACTCTCTTCCACCACATACGCCTCCATCGCGAAATACTCCGCCAGCCCCAGCCGGTCCAGCTCCGCCGCGGTTCCCTTGTTCCGCGCCTCCACCCGCTGCCAGAACTCCCGCTCGTCCGGCCCGGGGAACGGCGCCGTGTCCTTCTGGGTCTGGTGCTTGAAGATCGCCTGGATCTTGAGGCGGAGCTCCTCCTGGGAGAGTGGGACCAGCCAGGTCGCCTCGGTCACCGGCCACTCCTGCCAGGCGCCGCGATAGAGCCACATCTCGGGCCGACGGCCGCCAGCCGCGACGTGCTCGCCGAGGGCGCGCTCGATCGCCTCCTTGCACATCCGGTGGGTGCCGTGAGGGTCGGAGAGGTCGCCGGCCACGAAGATCAAGTCGGGCGCCACGTCCTCCAGCAACGCGCGCACGATCGCCACGTCGGCCGGGCCGATCGGCGCCTTCTCGACGGTGCCCGTTTGATAGAACGGCAGGTTGAGAAACCTGGCCGCGTGGTCATCCAGACCGAGCGTTCGGATACCCGCCAACGCCTCGGTCTCGCGGATCACGCGCTTGATATCCTGCACCTCGGGCAGGTCCACCTCACCCGGACGCTTCCGCGCGAGGAACTCGTCCACGCGCCGGGCCAAGTCGCCCGCCGCGGGCTCCGACATGTGCCGCTCCGCCGCCAGCCGCCGCATGAAGTCGAGGTGACGGCGTACGTCGTGGTCGAACACGGCCAGGCTGCCGCTGGTCATGTAGGCGACGGTGATCTCGTTCTCGTTCTCCACCAGCTTCCGCAGGATGCCGCCCATCGAGATCACGTCGTCGTCCGGATGGGGCGAGAAGCAGATCACCCGCTGGTCACGCGGAAGCTTGGAGCGGCCCCGGATTCGGGCGCCGAGCGCGTTGAAGACCACGCCGTTGAGCGCGCCCGGCGAGCTGTGCCGCGCCACCAGCGAGGAGAGCCGGTGCTCCGCGTAGTCGCGCTGGGTGAGCTTGAGGATGGCCTTGCCGCTCTCGTGCGAGAGCCAGACGACGGCGCGCACGGTGAGATCGGGCGTCCAGTCAACCGACCCCAGCAGCCACGGGCGTCGCCACCCGGGTGAGGGAGGCGGCCGCCGCGCGGTCGAGATAGAAGGTGGTGTTCGGGTGCCGCTGCAGGAACGTCGCGGCGATCTCGTGGTCCACCTCGCCCTCGACCGCCCGGCGCACGATGGGCGCCTTGTGCTCGCCGGTGGCGAGGATCAGGATCTCCCGCGCCTCGAGAATCGTGGCCACGCCCATGGTGAGCGCCTCGCGCGGCACGTTCTCCTCGCCGAAGAAGTCGGCCGCCGCGTCCTGCCGGGTCACCAGGTCGAGCGTCACCACCCGCGTCCTGCTCTCGGCGCCCGAGCCCGGCTCGTTGAAGCCGATGTGCCCGGTGCGCCCGATGCCGAGGAGCTGGAGATCGATCCCGCCCGCCGCGCGGATGCAATCCTCGTAGCGGCGGCACTCGAGCTCGACCTCCTCCGGCGGGATGTCGCCCCGGAGGAGGTGGACGTTCGCGCGCGGGATGTCGAGCCGGGAGAAGAAGTTCTCCCACATGAACCGATGGTAGGAGTGGATGCTCCCGGGATCCATCGGGTAGTACTCGTCGAGGTTGAAGGTGACCACGTTGGCGAAGTCGAGTCCCTCGTCCCGGTGCAGCCGGATCAGCTCGCGGTAAACGCCGATCGGCGTGGACCCGGTGGCCAGGCCTAGCACGGCGCGGCGGCCGGCGGCCTCGCGGGCGCGGATGACCTCGGCGATCCGGCGCGCGATCAGGCGGCCGAGGTCGTCGTGGCTGTCGACGATGACGGTGGGGATGCGCTCGAGGGACATGGGTCGCTTCAAAGGTACAGCCGCGAGCTACCCTGGCGCATCGGGAGAGCATGCGGCCATCGGCAGTGTCGGGCTTCGACTGTAGCAGCGCAGCAGGGTTACCTTCCCTGTGTAGTTGAAGTCCCTCCCCTGCCTGCCACTCCCGGCTGTCTGCCGGGTCCAAGGTCTCACAATGACCGGCCCCACCTCAGACGACCTCACCGGTCGCCGACGCATCCTCGTTGCTGACGAGGACCCCAAGGTGGTCGCATTCATCATCGACACTCTGCGCGAGGACGGCTACGCCGTCTTTCATGCCTACGACGGCCTCTCGGCCACCGAGCTGGCCTTCGCGATCGATGAGGTCCACTTGATCATCACCAACACCAGGGTAAGCGGCACGCCCGGGGTCGATCTGGTGTACCTCGTGCGCGCCCGGCTGCCGAATCTGCCCATCCTCTACATCGCCAACATCGACCGGTCCACCCCAGCCATCGAGGCCAAACTCCCTCGCAACGTTCCGATCATCCGTGAGCCGTTCACGGGCCGATCAACTGCGGAAGGTTGTGGCTTCGCTTCTCGCGGGCAAGCAGGATATCGCGTTGGAGACTGGCGGGTGAGGCGGAGGTTGGGCGACGCTCTACGCGGATGTAGACGACTGACCAATTAGACGGGATGGAAAGCCAGGCGCTCCGGATGCCAGCACGACCAGGCGGGCGAGGGAGCGGGCTGGGGTGAGCCTCAGTACTGACTCGCCACCGGCGGGGTGGCCGCCAGGACACGGAGCACCGGCCGGCCCCCGACATCGGCCAGCGGCACGTACAGCAGGTGCGTGGCAGGTGACACCGCTACCGAATGCGCGTGCGGCAGCTTGAGGGCGCCGACCCGTATCAGCTCATCCGCCTGCTCCTCGAACGCCGTGATACTGCCGGATTCCGCCGCGACGTAGAGCCGGCGCCAGCCGGCGTCGAACGCCAGCACGTCAGGGTCCAGCCCCACTCGGTGCCGGCCGGTGACCCGCATGGTGTGGAGGTCGACCACCAGGAGCGTGGCGTTCTCTTCATTCGCGACGAACAGCAGCCGTCGGGCGGCGTCGAGCGCCAGGCCGTGGGGCCGGGCGGCGCCGGCCAGCCGGTAGCGGCCCACCACGCGATCGTTTGCCGGATCGATGGCCGCCAGCTCGTTCCGGGTCTGGACCGCCACCAGGATGCGACCCGAGCCGGGATCGAATATGGTGTTCCCCGCCTCTCCCCCGAGGGGGATCGTCCCCGTGGCCCGATCCCCCGCCGCGTCGATCACCAGCTCACCGCCGCCCGCCTCGTCCGAAACGAAAAGCTTCCCGGCGGCGGGCGCGTAGGCCATGCCGTCAGGAAAGCCGATCCGCCCGACCCGGTCCACCAGCTTCAGGGTCTTCGTGTCGATGATGGCGACCGCGTGCAGACCGGTGGCCGAGGCATAGAGCCGCCGGCGCTCGGGTAGGGCGAGGACCCCGGTAACCCGCGGCAGCCCTTCGACGACGCCGAGCACGTGTCGCTGCCGCGTGTCGACGGCGATTACCTGCCCAGCCCCCATGTGGGCGAGATAAAGCCGGCCTCCGGCGTCGTCCAGGCTCTGGTAGTCGAACCGGCTCGCGCCGTCAGGGAGCGGGACGTCGGCGACAGTCGTGAAGGTGATCGAGGCGGAGCCGCCGGTCGCGGCCGGCAGGAGCAGCGCGCCCAAGCTACAAGCGGAGACCAGTTCCAAGCGGCGAAGCCGCTCATTCAGGGTGCTCATGTCATGCGCCAGGCATCGTGCTGACAGCGAGCTCCGCGACCGACGCCGTGTTCCGCTCCGACGCTGGGGCGCGGGAGGTCATGCCTCCGGCCTCACGTAGATCTCGCCGCCCCGCTCCCGGAACTCTTCCGCCTTCGCCGCCATCTCCGCCGCGTAGTCGCGCACGTCCTGCGTGATCTTCATCGAGCAGAACTTCGGGCCGCACATCGAGCAGAAGTGCGCCACCTTGGCTCCCTCGGCAGGGAGCGTCTCGTCGTGAAAGGCGCGCGCCGTGACCGGGTCGAGCGCCAGGTTGAACTGGTCTTCCCAGCGGAAGTCGAACCGCGCCCGGCTCAGCGCGTCGTCCCATTCGCGCGCACGCGGGTGCCCCTTGGCCAGGTCGGCGGCGTGCGCGGCGATCTTGTACGCGATCACGCCTGCCTTCACGTCGTCGCGATCGGGCAGACCCAGGTGCTCCTTGGGCGTCACGTAGCAGAGCATCGCCGTACCGAACCAGCCGATCATCGCGGCGCCGATGGCGCTGGTGATGTGGTCGTAGCCCGGCGCGATGTCGGTGGTGAGCGGGCCCAGGGTGTAGAACGGCGCTTCCTTACACCACTCGAGCTGCTTCTCCATGTTCTCCCTGATGAGGTGCATGGGGATGTGGCCAGGCCCCTCGTTCATCACCTGCACGCCGTGCTCCCATGCGATCTCGTTCAGCTCGCCCTGTGTCCTGAGCTCGGCGAACTGGGCCTCGTCGTTCGCGTCGGCGATGCTGCCGGGCCGGAGCCCGTCGCCCAGCGAGAACGAGACATCGTACGCCGCCATGATCTCGCAGATTTCGCGGAAGCGGGTATAGAGGAAGCTCTCCTGGTGGTGGGCCAGGCACCACTTGGCCATGATCGAGCCGCCACGCGAGACGATCCCGGTCACGCGATTCGCCGTGAGCGGCACGTAGCGCAGCAGCACCCCAGCGTGGACGGTGAAGTAATCCACCCCCTGCTCCGCCTGCTCAATCAGTGTATCGCGGTACACCTCCCAGGTCAGGTCCTCGGCCACGCCGCCCACCTGCTCCAGCGCCTGGTAGATCGGTACCGTGCCGATCGGCACGGCGGAATTGCGGACGATCCACTCGCGCGTCTCGTGGATGTCGGCGCCGGTGGAGAGGTCCATCACTGTGTCCGCGCCCCAGAGCGTGGCCCAGCGCAGCTTCTCGACCTCGTCCTCGATGGACGAGCGCACGGCCGAGTTCCCGATGTTGGCGTTGATCTTCACCTGGAACGCGCGCCCGATGACCATCGGCTCGAGCTCGGGATGGTTGATGTTGGCCGGGATGATGGCCCGCCCGCGGGCCACTTCGCTCCGCACCAGCTCGGCCGGCATCCCCTCGCGGAGGGCGACGAACTCCATCTCTTCAGTGACATCGCCCCGGCGGGCGGCCTGAAGCTGGGTGACGGGGCCGCGTCCGCGGAGCACCCCGCGGCGGAGACCCTCCGGTACCAGCGTGGGGTCCCCGCCGGTGCGGCGCCTGGTGTCCTCGACCTGGCGCGCGAGGATCCAGGGACGGCGGAGCGGCGGAAGCCCCAGGCGCACGTCGCAGCCCTGCGGGCCGGTTGCGTCGTATACCCGGAGCGGCGGCTCGCCGCCCGAGAGCGCGATCTCGCGCATCGGCACGCGGATGCCGCGGCTCCCTTCGACGTACACCTTGGTGGAGCGGGGAAACGCCTCGTCGTAGCTCTCCGCGCCGGGCGCGGCTGCGGTCTTGGTGATGCGGGACGGGCGGGGACGGGAAGTGCGCGTGGCCATCGCGGTCGCTCCATGGGTCGGGCGACGGAAGCGCAGCGCTGGCGCGGGAGGCGCGGGCGCCGCACTCCCTTCGCCGGTATGAACCGGATCAGGTTCCAAGGGTGACGTCTCAATCCATCGGCGCGGACGCGCGGAGGGATGCCCCTGGCGGCAGGTGAAGTGTAAACGGGGGGACGGGGACGGGGGGACGGGCAGGCGGCCAGGCGGGCGGGCGGGCAGGCGGGGCGGCAGGCGGGCGGGCGGGCAGTGAGTGAACCGGCCAGTACTGTCATCCCGAGCGCAGCGAGGGATCTTGCCGGGCCGAGTTCGAACTGGGGGTGAGCAGATCCCTCGCTGCGCTCGGGATGACAGTCCATTCAACCACTCGACGCCCGAGCGCCGGCCCCAGGACCCGCCCGGCCGCCTGCCTCTCCGTCCGCCCGCCTCACGCCGCCCTTCGCTGCCCCGTCCGCCGCTCCACCATCCTCGGCGGCAGCCCGCCTGCGCGCCGCCGCGTGAGCGCGGCATCCAGCGAGAGATCGCCCGGTCCTGCCAGGGCGAGCGCCACCGTGGCACCGAGGAGCGACAGTGCGAACTCGATCCCGGCAGGCAGGAAGAAGCCGCCGGGAAAGTGCACCAGAAGGATCGCGCCGAGCATGTCGAGCGCCAGCGCCACCGAGGCGAGTCGGGTCACCAGTCCGAAGATGAGCGCCAGCCCGCCGATGAGCTCAATCCCCGCCACCAGCGGCGCCACCAGCCCGGGGTACGGGATGCCCATTTGGCCGAACCCGCCGCTGACGGTCGGCAGCCCCAGCATGAAGAGCTTTTGCGCGCCGTGCGCCACAAAGATCGAGCCGACCACGAGCCGAAGTACGGCCAGCGCGGCGTTCAGGCGCTTCGGGGAAGAGAGTTGAATCAACGACATGGAACAACTCCGCGGTAAAAGGCTTGCCTCGTAAGTTAGCGGAAGAGGGAAGGACGGAAGGATTGAAGGACGGAAGGACGGAAAGACGGCCCAGGAACGGCTCGAGACACTCGGCGCGCTCCGCTCGGGATGACAGCGCCGCCCGAGGCGTCCTTCCTCCCGTCCTTCCGCCTTTCCGTCCTTCCGTCCTTCCCTCTCCAGTTGACAAGCCCATGCCCGCCCGCTACCGTATTGGCATGATTATGCGCTCCGCCGTATGTTCCCGGTCTGCCGCCCTGCCGCCCCACTCGGGCATCATGGCGTGTTGTTGTATGCGCAGTCTCCCCCCCGACCGGACAACCTGACGGCTCGACGTTCACGCGCATTGGTGTGAGGCCCGCAGGCAATGTCCTGCGGGCCTCTTCGTTTCTGGTACCCTGGAGCGGAGACGGCATGGCAAGCGATACGCCGGACGCCGCGACGGTCGGCGAGGAGTCCCCGCCCGAAGCGATCGTGGCCTGGGCCCTCCGCCGGTTCGCCGGCCGCGAGCTGGTGGTCACTACCTCGTTCGGCATGGAGGGGTGCGCCCTGATCGACATGGTGGCCCGCCACGGCGTTCCGGTCCCCGTGGTCTGGCTGGACACGATGTTCCTCTTTCCGGAGACCTACGCATTGCGCGACCGGCTGGCGGCCCGCTACCCGCACCTCCGGTTCGAGAACCGCGGCACGGCGCTCACGCCCGAGGCGCAGGCCGAGCAGTTCGGGCCCGAGCTCTGGCGGCAGGACCCCGACCTCTGCTGCGTCCTGCGCAAGGTCGAGCCGATGCGGCGCGCGCTGCGCGGGAGTGGATGTCTGGCTCACCGGCCTGACCCGGAGCCAGGGCGCCGACCGCGCGGCGCTCCGCGTGGTCGAATGGGACTGGCAATACCAGCTCGTCAAGGTGAACCCGCTGGCCGCATGGGATCGGGCGCGTGTCTGGGAGTACGTGCGCGCGCACGACGTGCCCTATAACGAGCTGCACGAGCGCGGCTACCCCACGCTGGGCTGCACCCACTGCACCGCACCGGTACCGGGCGCCGGTCCCCGGGACTATTCGCGCATCGGCCGGTGGGCCGGAACGCCGAAGACGGAATGCGGACTCCACCGGGACGTTCCGCGACACTTCGCGAGAAAGGCGTGATCCTCAGATGACTGGCGCACCCGAGTCCAAGGTCGAGCTGGCCAAGTGCCGAAGTCGGCACCTCCGCGGCACGATCGCGGAGACGCTGGCGTCGGACCGCACCCACTTCGGCCACGATGACCTGCAGTTGCTCAAGTTCCACGGGACTTACCAGCAGGACGACCGCGATGCGCGCAGGGAGCTCGAGGCGGCGGGGCTCGAGAAAGCGTACGCGTTCATGGTTCGGGTCGCGGTGCCCGCCGGCGCCGTCACGGCCGGGCAATATCTCGAGCTCGACCGGATCGCCGCGGAGCACGGGAACGGCACCCTGCGCGTGACCACACGCCAGGGCTTCCAGTTCCACGGCGTGCTCAAGGGAGATCTCAAGCGCACGATCGCCGGGATCAACGACGCCCTCCTCACGACCATCTCCGCCTGCGGCGACGTGCAGCGGAACGTCATGGGCTGCGCCGCTCCCCTCGGCGACGCCGATCACGCCCTGGTGCGGCGCGTGGCCGAAGCGCTGGCGATCCAGCTTCGGCCCGGCTCGCGCGCATACCACGAGATCTGGCTCGACGGCGAGAAGCAGCTCTCGAGCGAAGAGGAGGAGCCGTTCTACGGTGACCACTACCTGCCGCGGAAGTTCAAGGCCGCCGTCGGCCTCTCGACCGACAACTGCGTGGACATCCGGGCCCACGACGTGGGCCTCCTGGCCATCGTGCGCGACGGCCGGCTCGAGGGCTTCAACCTGCTCGTGGGCGGTGGCCTCGGCATGACCCACAACAAGGGCGATACCACGGCGCGCCTGGCCGAGCCGCTGGGCTTCGTGCCGGCGGAGCACGGAGTGGAGGCGGTGCGCCTCGTCGCCTCGATCTTCCGCGACCACGGCAACCGGAGCGACCGGCGCCACGCCCGGCTCAAGTACCTGCTCGGCGAGTGGGGCACACCGCGCTTCCGCGAGGAGTTCCAGCGCCGCGCGTCGTTCACCCTGGGTCCAGCGGTCGAACTCGCCGCGCTGCCGTTCCACGATCACCTGGGCCGCCACCGCCAGAGCGACGGCCGCTGGTTCTACGGCGTGTTCATCCAGAGCGGCCGGATCGCCGACACCGCGGGCCACGCGCTCCGGACGGCGCTGCGCGAGATCGTCACCCATCTCCGCCCCGGCATGCGGCTCACCGGCCAGCAGAACCTGCTGCTCACCGATCTCGAGCTGGCTGACCTGGACACGGTGGAGCGGATCCTCACGGCCCACGGCGTCACCCTCCCCGCGGCGCTCTCCGCCGCGCGGCGCTACTCGATGGCCTGCCCTGCCCTCCCGACCTGCGGGCTGGCCGTCGCCGAATCGGAGCGCGCGATTCCCGGCATCCTCCAGCGCTTCGAAGCGGAGCTCGAAAGTCTCGGCCTGCGCCACGCACCGCTCACCATCCGCATGACCGGCTGTCCCAACGGCTGTGCGCGGCCCTACACCGCCGATCTCGCGTTCGTGGGCCGCTCGCTCGGACTCTACAACGTGTATGTGGGCGGCGGCCTGGCGGGCGACCGGCTGGTGGATCTCTACCGCGCGGACGTGCCGCTGGAGGAGCTGCTCGAGAGCGTGCGGCCGCTGCTTCAGCGCTGGGCCGCGGAGCGCACCACCGGCGAGGGCCTGGGCGATTTCTACCAGCGGCTCATGGGTCTCCGCGCCAGACGCACCGTGGTCACCGGCCGCGAGCTGCCGACCGTTGACCTGCTGCCCGAGGCGGTGGCGCCGTGAGCGGTCGCGCGCTGGTTCTGGCGGCCCACGGCTCGCGGCGTGAGCCGGCCGCCAACGCCCTCGTGCGCCGGCTGGCGGAATCGCTTCGCCGGCAGCGGCTGTTCCACGAGGTCGCGGTGGCGTTCCACCATGGCGAGCCCGCGTTCCACACCGTGCTGGACGAGCTCGCCGCGGACGAGGTGACCGTGGTCCCGCTCTTCACCAGCGCCGGCCACTACACGGAGGTCGTGCTGCCCGAGGCGCTCGCACGGAACCGCCGGTACGCCGACGTGCGGCTGCGGCAGACGCCGCCGGTGGGAACTCATCCGGGGGTGGCGCCGCTCGTCGCCCGGCGCGTCACCGAGCTGCTGCGCGAGGGTCACGCCGAGCGCCACGATGCAGCCCTCCTGCTGGTGGGGCACGGCACCCCGCGACACCCGCGGAGCCGTGAGGCCACCGAGCAGTTGGCCGACATGCTGCGCCGCCGGCGGGTCGCGGGCCAGGTCGTCGCCGCCTTTCTCGACGAGGAGCCGACGGTGGACACGGTGATGCGGCAACTCCGGCAAGAGACCGTGCTGGTGGTGCCGTTCCTGATCGGCGGCGGCGGCCACGCGTTGGAGGATGTGCCACGGCTCGTGGGCCTGCATGACGCGGAGGCGGGTCGGCGCGTACTCGTGGATATGCCCGTGGGGAGCTACCCCGGGCTCGAGGAGATCGTGGTGGACCTGGCGCGGAAACACACTCCGCCGCCTGCGCCGAGATTCCGGCCGCGCATGACCACCATCGTCCCGAAGGAGCCTGGCCCCGTGCACCTGGTGGGTGGCGGCCCCGGCGATCCGGGGCTCATCACCTCGCGCGGGCTCGAGCTCCTCCGCTCCGCGGACGTCGTGGTGCACGACCGGCTGATCGGACCCGAGCTGCTGCGGGAAGCCCGGGCTGACGCCGAGTTGATCGACGCCGGCAAGGGCCCGGGCCACGTGCCGCACTCGCAAGCCGAGATCAACGCGCTGCTCATCTCGCATGCGCGGCTCGGCCGGAGCGTCGTCCGGCTCAAGGGTGGCGATCCATTCGTCTTCGGACGGGGGAGCGAGGAGGCCGCCGCGTGCCGCGACGCAGGCGTGCCGGTCTACGTGGTTCCGGGGGTATCGAGCGCCCTGGCCGGGCCGGCAGCGGCGGGAATTCCAGTCACGGCGCGGGGGCTCGCGCGGTCGTTCGCGGTCGTCACAGGGCACACCGGGGAGCCGGACGGCGCGGTGCCTGACTTGGCCGGGCTCGCAGGCGTGGACACGCTGGTGGTGCTGATGGGCCTGGGCAATCTCGCGCAGCTCGCGGCGCAATTGCTGGCAGCCGGTCGCGGCGCGGCGACGCCGGCGGCCTGCATCCAGAGCGCCACCACGCCGGAGCAGCGGGTCACCCGGGCCACGCTCGGCACCATCGCGGAGGCGGTGGAGCGGGACGGGCTCCGGAGTCCGGTGGTGATCGTCGTGGGCGCGGTGGCGGAGCTGGGGGACGTGGGACTCGGCGAGCTGCCGGCGATCGTGCGGGCGGCGAGCTGAGGCTCGCGAGCCGGGCATGCCGCGAACCGTCATACTGAGGGAGCGCAGCGGCCGAAGTATCTGGGCCGCGAGGCTCGAGTGATTCCCGCGCGAGATCCCTCGCTTCGCTCGGGGTGACACTGCCGCGAAGCTCTGTAGGAATTCTTAGAAATCCTTCCCCCGGAACCTCCCCCGCGCCAGCGCCAGCGGCCCCGCGCACCAGAGCGCCAGCGCCCCGGAGGCTACAGCGACGCCGACGAGCGTCCCGAAGAACCGCTCGAATACGGCCCCCGTATACCCCATCAGCGCCGCGGTGTCGAACTGCAGCAGCAGCAGCACCCGCCCGAGATCCACCGGGTTGAGCACGATGAGGCCGAGCATCGGCAGCTCGAGCGGATAGTCGGTGAACGCCGTAGCCACCAGCACGATCACCGCGTCATACAGCACCGTCGCCGCGAGCCAGACCAGGATGGCGGCGCCGAGACCCTTGGCCCTGTCCTCAAACAGGAGCGACACGAGGAACGCCAGCGCCGTGAAAACCAGCGTCAGCAGCACGCCCGTGGCCAGCAGCATGGTCAGCGCGCCGGCCAGCGGGCCGTCGCCCTGCCCGCTCCAGAGAAACGGCAGCCCGACGCCGAGCAGAAATCCGACCGCGAGCGGCGCGACGAGCCCGCCATAGAGGCCCGCGAACAGCGATCCGCGTCCCACCGGCTGGGCCAGCAGCAGCTCGATGAAGTCACGCGCCCCATACAGGTACATCGTGCCGAACACGACACTCACCAGCGGCACCAGGACGAGCACCACGTTCATCAGGCTCAGCACCGCGCGCGGGCCGCCGCCGCCGAACCAGAGCAGGGCATCGGTCAGCGCGAGCAGCAGGAGCACGTAACCCAGCAGCCAGCGGCTGCGCCGCAGGTCCCGCAGCTCGTAGCGCAACACTTTGACGGCGGTCATCTGGTCCCCCGCTGCATCAACCGGGAAATCGCCCGTTCGAGCCGGGTCTCGCCCGTCGTCTCCTTGAGCCGCCGGAGCGAGCCCTGGAACTCGACCTGTCCCTCCACCAGGAAGATCACGTCGTCCACCAGCTCCTCCAGCTCGCTCAGCACGTGCGAGCTGAGCAGCACCGACACGCTCTCGGCCCGGGCCCGGAGGATCCGGGCCTTGAGCACGCCGCTCGCGATCGGATCGAGCCCCGCCGTCGGCTCGTCCAGGATCAGGAGCGACGGGCGAAACATGAACGCCAGCACCGCGTTCAGCTTCTGCCGGGTGCCGCCCGAAAGCGTCCGCACCGGCTTGTCGAGCTCGCGCGCCAGCCCGAACGCCTCGAACAGGTCGTCGTCCTCCGGGACAGCGTCGTCCCTCAGGTCGCGAAGGAGGCGTACGACCTCGCGGCCGGTGAGGTTCTCGGGAAAGCGTGCCTGCTGCGGCATGTACCCGATCCGCGCGCGATACGTCGGGTCCTCGCCGACGTTCGTCCCGTGCACCGCGATCGAACCCCCGTCGGCCCTGACCAGGCCAAGCAGGATCTTGATCAGGGTGGACTTGCCCGCGCCATTGGGTCCGAGGATGGCCGTCACGCGGCCGGCCCGCACCGCGAAGTCCACGCCCCGAAGTACTTCGAGGCGGCCGAACCGCTTGGTGAGGCCGGCCGACGCGACCACCATGCGCGGGAGCGCGAGCGGCGCAAGCGGCGCGGGCGCGGAGACGAGCGCGGGACTGGTCATAAGACTCTCCAGTGCATCAGCGGGCGGCTGTCCACCAGCGCCTCGGGGGTGAGGACGGGCATGACACGCTCCGCCGCCTCGAGCAGGTCGAGAAAGAAGCTGCGCAGCAGGATCAGGGTGGGCTCGTTCTGTTCCACGATGACCGAGAAGAGCCGCACCGGCCGGAACGGCGTGTCGCCGAATCCGTCCCGGTCGAGGTCGTAGCCGGCGTAGCCGTCCCAGTAGTTCTCCGCGAACGTGCTGGGGCTGCTCGCCTGGCTGTTGGTGGCCACGTCGAAGGTGTTGCCCTCGAACCGGTTCCACCGAAAGCTGTTGTCTGTGGCGTTGGCCATGATGCGCACCGCCCAGCCGTTCCGGAGGAACTGGTTGCGCTCGATGACCAGCCGGTCGGCCGATTCGGCGAACAGCCCGACCGTGTTGCGCGCCAGCAGGTTTCCCTCGATCCGGCTGTCCTTGATCTCCTTGAGGAGGAGACCGTACGCGGCCGGCCCCCAGTTGTCCTCGAACCGGTTCTCCACCATCGTCACGCTCCGGCTGTACATCACCGCCACGCCCGAGGCGTTGCCGCTGAAGACGTTCCGCCGGTATTCGCAACTGTCCGAGTACATGAAGTGGAGGCCGTAGCGCACGTTGCCGTGGCTCTCGTTGTCCCTGAGCGAAACGCGGTGCGAGAACTCCAGATAGATCCCGTCGCGGTGGCCGCTGACCCGGTTCCGGGCCACCGTGAAGCCGTCGAGTAGAACAGGTGGATGGCGTTCCCCGACGTGGCCTGCCGGCGGGCCCGCCCCTCGATCACATTGCCGGACAGCACACAGTCGGCCGCGCGCTCGGCATAGATGCCGAAGAACGTGTCGAGCAGCCGGTTGTCGGCGATCACGCAGCCGCGTACACCGTCGATCCGGATACCCGCGCGGTCGTCGGTGAAGCTGGTGCCGACGTTCCGGATGGTGAGGCCGCGCACCGTGACGTCATCCGCGCGGATGGTGAGCACCTCGTGCGCGCCACCGCCGTCCAGCACGGCGTCACCCTCGCCGAGGAGGGTGAGCGGCACGCTGACGTCGAGCCGCGGCTCCCGGTAGACGCCGGCCGTGACCACCACCGTATCGCCCGGGCGCGCCAGCCGTAGCGCCGCGGTGACGGTGCGCACCGGCCCGCCCGGCGCGACCACGATGCGGCGAGGCGGTGCCACCGCCAGGATCAGCGCGAACATCAGGACGGCGCTACCCACCGTGCCCCTCGTTCGGCAACTGCTCCCAGGCCAGCAGCTCGCCGCCCAGCCGGGCGTGGAGGCTGTCCGCTGCGCGGCCGGGCCGGAGCGCCGCCAGATGGCTGCCCATCGGCGTTCCCAGCGAGTCGACGCCGCAGGTACACCGCCCGGCGCGCGTCGAGCAGCGAGTCAGGCCGCAGATAGTCGTAGACCCAGAGCGAGTGCACCTGCGCCTCCGGCACCGTCCCCTGCCGCACGAAGGCGAGCAGACAGCCGACGTCGTCGAATACGTAGACCTTCCGCTTTGCCGTCACCAGCTCGGCGGCGAAGCGGGGATCGGCGATCGCCATGTGGCAGTGGCGGCAGTTCTCCTTCCCGAGGAAAACCGCCCGCGGCGTCGGCGGCGCGCAGGCCCACGCGACGCGCCACCGCGGCCAGGGCCGCCAGCGGGCGGAGGTGCCGCACCATCACGCCGCCTCCATCGCCCGGATGCTCGCGCCCATGGCGACCGCCGGACGGGGTGCCCGGGCGCGGCGCCACTCGAGCACCGCCACCGCGACCACGGTGGCGAGCGCCAGGATGGCAATCCAGCCGCCCGGCCCCGGCCACGAAGTCGCATGGAAGTTGAGCAGTTGCTTGCTGCCGATGATCGGCGGCTGATAGGTCATCCCCGGCACGGTGATGGCCGCGTGCGGGTCGAGCTGGTGGCCGTAGTCGTAGCCCCACTTCCAGAAGTCCCCCAGGCCGGCCGCGGCGCCCAGGGCGAACAGGCCGGCCCAGGCGTAGAGCAGCGGCCGCCGGCCGACCAGCGCCACGAGCAGCCCCGCGGCGACCGCGGCGGCGAGGAGCCGCGGCATGAGCCGGAGCTCGGGAATCATGTCGGGCTCGATCGCCCGCATGCCGATGTAGTGATTCAGCCCGTTGATGCTGTTCACGTCGTTCGGCTTGAGACCGGTGATCTGGTCCACCCAGATCCTGAGCCCCAGCCCTTCCGGATACTGGGGCGCGATCAGGTCGATGTGCCAGAGCGGCAGCACGTACACCGCCAGCAACAGCAGCGAGGCGGCGGCGACCGCCAGGCGTGAGGAGCGTCTCATGTCAGTGGGTCCCGCGTTGGTCGTGGTCCTGCGCGTGATCGTCCTTCTTGTGATCGTCGTCCTTCTGTGGCCGTCGTCCGCGTCGTCCGCCTTGTAGCTCGGACTGTTCCACTTGAGCGCCACCGACGATCCCTTGGGCGACACCCGGATGTATCCCTGCATCTCCTGGTGCAGCGCCGAGCAGAAGTCGGTGCAGTAGAAGGGGAAGACGCCGACCCGATCGGGCATCCAGGCCAGGGTGCGCGTCTGACCCGGCATCAACAGCAGCTCCGAGTTGTTGGCGCCCAGCACCGCGAAGCCGTGGGGCACGTCCCAGTCCTGCTCGAGGTTGGTGACGTGGAACAGCACCGAGTCGCCGACCTGGATGCCCTCGATCTTGTCCGGCATGAAGTGGCTGCGGACGGACGTCATCATCACGTGCACGGTTCGGCCCTTCCGCTCCACCCGCGTCACCTTCTCGTTCTTCGACGCATACGGGTCAGCGTTGTCCTTCAGCGAATACATCTTGAGCTGACGGTCCTTGATGAGCGCCGCCGGCAGCGCCTGCGCGTAGTGCGGCTCACCGATCGTGGGGAAATCGAGCAGCAGCTTCATCCGGTCGCCGCTGATGTCGTAGAGCTGCGCCGATTGTGCCAGCTCGGGGCCGGTGGGCAGGTAACGGTCCTTGGTGATTTTGTTGAGCGCCACGACGTACTTGCCCCAGGGCTTCCGGCTGTCACCGCCCGGGATCATCAGGTGGCCCACCGAGTAGTACACCGGCGCGCGGTCGAGCACCTTGAGATCCTTGAGGCGCCACTTCACGATCTCCGAGCTCAGGAACATCGAGGTGTAAGCGTTGCCCTTGCCGTCGAACTCGGTGTGCAGCGGGCCCAGGCCGGGGTTCTGCACCTCACCGGCCAGCGTGGCCTCGTACTTGAGCACCGGGATCCCGTGGTCCTCGCCCGCGTATGCCTTGTCGGCGATCGCCTTCTGCATCTTCGAGAAGCTGTGTACCGTGAGCACCGTGGAGAGCTTGCCGCTGCCCACGATGAACTCGCCGCTCGGGTCCACGTCCACGCCGTGCGGGCTCTTGGCCGTCGGCAGCAGGTAGACCAGCCCCGGACACGAGGTGGGGGTGAGCACCTTGACGCTGCTGCCCCAATCGGTCCGCGCGATGCCGTCCGCGCCCATCACGTTGTGGGCGTAGCGGGCCGGCTCCGTGGTCGCCTTGCCCTGGGCCACGCACTGCTCGGCCTGCTTCCAGTGCACCGCCGCGATGTAGTCCTTGTCCTTCTGGGAGGCGTTCACCTCGAGCTTGGTGTTGGCCTCCTCGGTGTTGTAGCTGGTGAAGAACGACCAGCCGTGCGAGGGACCCTTTCCCGCGTGGGAAAGATCGTAGTCGAACGCCGGCATCCGGATCTGGAACGCGATCGCCATGTGTCCGGTGGCGCTGTCCACTCGCGCGTACGTCAGAATCCCGTTGAACGCGTCCTTGTACTCCTCGATCGAGATGTCGCGCTGGGGTGCCGGCACGCTGAACCGCGTCCCCGCCACCACGTACTCGGTGTTCTCGGTGACGAAAGGCGAGGAATGGTTGCCGGCGGAGTTGGGGATCTCCAGAATCTCCTCGGTCTCGAACCGGGTCAGGTCCAGCCGGGCGATTCGGGGCGTGTTGTTGCCATTGATGAAGAGCCACCGGCCGTCGGGAACGCCCCCCGTCTGGGAGAGCTGCGGATGGTGCGCGTCGTCCCAGGGGACGAAACCGTAGCTGGTGGCCAGCATCGGCTTGGTCTGCTCGCTGTAGCCCCAGCCGTTCTCCGCGCTCTGGGAGAACACCGGCACGTGCTTGAGCAGCCGGCCGGACGGGAGACCGTACACCCCGACCTGGCCGTCGAAGCCGCCCGAGAAGAACGCGTAGAACTCGTCATACTTGCCGGGGGCGACGTAGACCCTGGCGGCCGCGTCGCCGACGTCGCCGACTCGCGCGGCGTCCGCGCGGCCGCAGCCGGCCGCGACGGCAGCCCCGCCCGCCAGCAGCGCGAGCGAACTGAGGCGGCGTCGGATCGTGGTGCTACGCGACATGGCATGTCCTCCTGGAATGGCTGGGTGCTCCGTGCCGGGCGCGGGATGCGCCCGAGGCTCCGGCAGTAAGTATCTCCATTTCACATGAGGATATGATTAAGGAGTGGTGAAACGTTGCTTTTCCTTTCCTCCGAGGTGCCATGCTGTCCCGAACCGCCGAGTACGCGCTCCGCGCGGTGCTCTTCCTGGCCGATCGCGGCGAGCCTGCCAACGTGGACCTCATCGCCGAACGGCTGGAGGTGCCCAGAAACTACCTCTCCAAGATCCTTCATCGGCTGGCGCGCGAAGGGGTCCTGAGCTCGAGCCGCGGCCAGGGCGGCGGCTTCCGGCTGGCCGTGGCCCCGGACCGCCTGCCGCTGCTGCGCGTAGTCGGGCCGTTCGACCCGATTTCGGGGGAGCGCCGCTGTCTGCTCGGCCGGCCGCAGTGCAGTGACGCCAACCCGTGCCCCGCCCACCGACAGTGGAAGTCGGTGAGCGAGAAGGTGGCCGAGTTTTTCCGGGACCGGACGGTGGGGGATCTGCTGCGGGGGTGAAGCCTCGAAGCCGCCTACGAGCCAACCCCCGCCTCGACCTCGATCGGCGCCGCCACTCGCAGCGCCTCCTGCGGTTCACCATGGAGCGCGCTCGCCGGCAGCGGCCCCAGCTCCTCCTCGACGGCACGGCACCAGCGCCCGAGAGTTGCCTCGAGCCGGTCCGTGAGCGCCGAGAACTCCGCGGCGCGATGGCACAGTCCGACCTGATGACCGATGTACGCCGGCAACAGGTCCAGCAGCTCGCCAAGCGGCCAGAGCGTGGCCCGCTGCGGTTCGGTGAGGCGCGGGGCCGCCTCCTGTACCCTCTGCCGCTCGCGTTCGACCCGCTCGGCGAAGGTGGTCTCCAGGTAGCGCAGCGCGTTCCATCGTGCCCACGGGCCGGCCTCGGGGCGCTGGGCGGGGCCCAATGCCTCGGCGACCTCTTCGAGCCAGGACGCGTGCTCGCGCTGGAGCCGCGGACGGAGCAGCTCCACACCGGCTACCAGGAAGGCGGCCCGGCGGGCCACTCCGAAGTTACGGATCATGCTTCCTCTCGGTTCAGAGCGGCACCGTGAGCACGGCGCACGGCGCGGTGTGCGCCAGGCGCCGCGCCGTGCTGCCGGCCTCGATCACCCCGGCCGGCCCGCCGCGATGCGAGCCGATCACCAGCACGTCGGGCCCCAGTTGCTCCACGGCATCGAGGATCTGCTCCGCCGGCTCGCCCCGCCGCACCTCCAGGTCGTGACCCACGGCCCCCCGCACCTGCTCCTGAAGCCTGGTGCTCCGGGTCGCCGGCGTGGCGGAGGCCAGAATCGCCGGCTCCTCCGGCCGCGCCGGTTCCACCGTCAATACGCTCAGCTCGGCGCCAACGCTCCGGGCAAAGCCGTCCGCGGCCCGGAGCACCGCCATCCCGCGCTCGGAGCCATCGACAGCCACCAGCACCCGCTGAGGCAGCCTGCCTCCGACGGGCACGAACAGACAGGGCAGCCGGCTCCGCCGGGCGACCGCGTCGGCGGTATCGCCCAGCAGCAGCCGCGTCATCCGGGAGCGGGGCTTGCGCCCGAGGACGATCAGGTCCGCGTGCTCCTGCTCACCGAAGCGGGCGATCTCGACACCCGGGAGCCCGAACGCGACCGCGTAGTTGATTTCCGGAGAATTGCGGAGCTCCGGCAGGTCCGCCTCGACCCAGCGCTGCAGCCGCTCGAGCGCGGGCGCGCCGGCCTCGTCGTCGTCGGGCACGGCGCCGGGAACGCCCGCGAGCACCGTGCGTCCGACGTGAACCGCGCGGACGATGGTCACCCGCGCACCCGCGCCCGCGGCAAGCTCCAGGGCGGTCCGCACCGCCTGACGACCGGCATCGGATTCGTCGGTGGCCGCTACGATATGTGTGAGTTGCATGGCTGCCTCCTTGCGCATGGAGGCTAGCCCGGATGGCGTGAAGAAACGATGAAACAGGCGGGAATGTTACCTTTCCGGCATGACCGTCACGCCCACCGCTGACCCTCGGGACGAGACCGCGGCCCGCCTCGAGCGTCTGGTGCTCGCCACCTCGACGCTCATCACCGAGCTGTCGCTCGATGGCGTGCTGCAGCGCGTCGTCCAGATCGCAGCCGAGGTGATCGGGGCGCACTACGCCGCGATCGGGGTGCTGGGCCCCGACGGCCGCATACTGGAGAGCTTCACCACCTACGGGATCACGGCCCAGGAGCGGGCGCTCATCGGTGAGCCGCCCCGCGGCCACGGCATCCTCGGGCTCGTCATCCGCGAGGCGCGACCGGTCCGGCTGCCCGACCTGGCCAAGCACCCCGACTCCTACGGTTTCCCGCCCCACCACCCGCCGATGCACTCCTTTCTCGGCGTGCCCATCGTGGGCCGCCGGGTGGTCTTCGGTAATCTTTACCTGTGCGAGAAGATCGGCGCCGGCGCCTTCACCGACGAGGACGAGCACATCGCCGTGCTGCTTGCGGCCACCGCGGCGGCTACGGTCGAGAATGCACGCCTGCACGAGGAGAGTGCGCGGCTGCTGGAGGAGGTGCAGGAGCTGCAGCGCACGCGCGAGCGGTTCTTCGCCATGGTCAACCACGAGCTGCGCAACGCGCTCGCGGCCGTCTACGGCTGGGCCGAGATGCTGGTGCGGAAGAAGGACCCGGCCACGGTGCCGCGTGCCGCCTTCGAGGTGCTCGATTCCGCCGAGCAGGCAATCAGCCTCGTCAACGACCTGCTCGACCTCAGCCGGCTGGACGAGGACCGCCTCCGGCCCGTCATCCGGGCCGTGGCGCCCAAATCCATGGCCCGCCGCGCGCTGGGCCGGGTCACGCCGGCCGCCGAGGCCAGGGGGATCAGTCTCGATCTCCAGGTGACACCGGAGCTGCCGAGCTGCGAGACCGACGCGAGCCGGGTGGAGCAGATCCTGATCAACCTGCTGGGCAACGCCATCCACCACTCACCCGACGCCGGCACGGTGCGGCTCGGCGTGACCGAGGGGGATGGGACGATCCAGTACACCGTGGACGACGAGGGGCCGGGCGTCCCGCCGACGGAGGCGGAGCGCGTCTTCGACATCTACGTGACCAGGGCCGCCGGCGAGAGCCGCGGCGCGGGATTGGGCCTCCCCCTCTCGCGCCGGCTCGCCCGGCTGCTGGGGGGCGAGCTCCGGGCCGTCCCGGTCCAGGGCGGCGGAGGCCGTTTCGTGCTCCAGCTCCCCGCCGCGAAGACCGAATGAAGGCACCTTCACGAAGAGTTCCGGGACCGTTCAGACCCCTTCCGTAGATTGGGCGCCATGAAGATTCTCGTCGTGGAGGACGACCGGAAGGTCGCCGGCTTCATCGAGCAGGGCTTGAAGGAGGAGGGCTACGTGGTAGACGTCGCGCCGGACGGCGACGAGGCCACCATGCTGGCCCACGTGTACGACTACGACGTCATCCTGCTGGACGTCGTCCTCCCCAAGAAGAACGGCTTCCAGGTGGCCACGGAGCTGCGGCGGGAGGGGCGGCACACGCCGATCCTGATGCTCACCTCCCGGGATGCCGTCGAGGACGTGGTGCGCGGTCTCGATGCCGGCGCCGATGACTACCTGGCCAAGCCGTTCCGCTTCGACGAGCTGCTCGCCCGCATCCGGGCACTCCACCGCCGTGGCGGCGCGGAGCGGCTCGAGATCCTGCGCTACGGGCCGATCATGCTCGACCGGCTGCGCCATCTCGCCACCATCGACGACACGCGGCTCGATCTCACGCCCAAAGAGTTCCAGTTGCTCGAGTACTTCCTGCTGCATCCCGAGGAAGTCGTGCGCCGGACCACGCTCCTGGAGAAGGTATGGGACATGCACTTCGACCCGGAGAGCAACGTAGTGGACGTGCACGTGGGGAATCTCCGCCGGAAGCTCACCCAGGCGGCGGGCGAACCCCTGCTCAGCACGGTCCGGGGAGTCGGCTTCAGCCTCCGCCGCGGCACGGACGTCTCCGAGGTTTCGCAGGCGCACTGAGCCCGGGCGGCGCCGCCTTCCTTCCCGCCGGCGCCCTTCTCTTCATCATCGTCGGTCTCGGCCTCCGGCTGGGGGACAGCACCGGCGCGGCCAGGCTGGTCTGGTCGGCCGGGCTGGCGCTTACCGGCCTGCCCGTGGTCTGGCGCACGATCCGGGGAGTCGCGGCGGGACGGTTCGCGGCCGACCTGGTGGCGATGCTGGCCATCGTCGGCGCGCTGGCGCTGGGCGAGCCGCTCGCCGGTCTCATCGTCGTGCTCATGCAGACGGGCGGCGAGGCGCTGGAGCGCTACGCCGAGGGGCGCGCGTCCGACGCGGTGCGCGAGCTGGAGTCTGCCGCGCCCACGCTGGCGCACCGCGTCGTCGCGGGCGGGGTCGAGGACATCGCCGCCGACGCGGTGGAGGTGGGCGACGAGCTGTTCGTCCGCCCCGGCGAGCTCGTCCCCACTGACGCCATGGTGCTGAAGGGGCGCTCGCGGGTGGATACCGCCCGCCTCACCGGCGAGCCGGTTCCGGTGACCGCCGGCGCCGGAGTGCGGCTCCTCAGCGGCAGTGTCAATCTCGACGGCCCGCTCACCATCCGGGCCACCGCCCGCGCGGCGGAGAGCCAGTACGCCCGAATCGTCGAGCTGGTGCGCACCGCGCAGGAGAGCAAGTCGCCGCTGCAGCGGCTGGCCGACCGCTACGCCATCTGGTTCACGCCCATCACGCTGCTGGTCTGCCTCGTAGCCTGGCTCGCTACCCAGGACGCCGTCCGCGTGCTCGCGGTGCTGGTCGTGGCCACGCCGTGCCCGCTCATCCTGGCAACGCCGGTCGCGGTGGTGGGCGGAATCAACCGGGCGGCGAAGCACGGCATCGTCTTCCGCCACGGCTCCGCCCTCGAGCAGATGGCGCGCATCACGGTGGCGGTGTTCGACAAGACCGGCACGCTCACCATCGGGCGGCCGGCGGTCGCGGAGGTGCGGGCGGTGCCGCCGTTCACGGCGGAAGAGGTGCTGCGGCTCGCCGGCGCCGTGGAGCACGGGTCGAGCCATCTCCTCGCCCGCACGCTGGTCGACGAAGCCCTGGCCCGCGGGATCGAGCTTCCCGAGGGCCGGGAGATCACGGACTGGCCCGGCGAGGGAGTCTTGGGCGAGGTCGAGGGCCATGCTGTGGCCGTCGGAGCCTGGTCGTTTGTCGTGCCCCGCCACCCGGAGGCGGAACAGGGTCTCCGCGCCGTGCTGGGCGCGGCGAGCGCGGACGGGCTCCGAGCGTACGTCGCGGTGGACGGGCACGGCGCCGGCGTGGTCGAGTACGCCGACCGGCTTCGTCCCGGGCTCCCCGACTTCATGGCCACGCTCCGCGGGCTGGGTGTACGCCGCACGCTCCTCCTCTCCGGCGATGACCAGGCCAACGCCTCGGCGGTCGGACGCGCGGTCGGAATCGAAGAGGTGCACGGCGGGCTGCTGCCGGCGGACAAGGTCGCCTTCGTTCAGCGCCTCATGGATGAGGGCGGGCACGTGCTGATGGTTGGCGACGGCACCAACGACGCCCCGGCGCTGAGCACCGCTACGGTCGGCGTGGCGCTCGCGAGCGGCGGCGGCGGCCTCACGGCGGAGGCGGCGGACGCCGTAATCCTCGCCGACGACCCGACCCGGCTCGCCGTGGCCATCGCCATCAGCCGCCGCACCCTGCGGCTGGCTCGGCAGAGCATCTGGGCCGGGCTGGGGCTGAGCGGCGTGGCGATGGTCGTAGCCGCGTTCGGCTACATCCCGCCGATTGCGGGCGCGTTGCTGCAGGAGGTGATCGACGTGGCCGTGATCATCAACGCGCTGCGGGCGACGTTCGCGCCACGCCATGGCGTCGGGATCGGTGGGAGGCTGGTATGAAGCGGCACGCTCACGGCGGCAGGCGTGCGCCATTCGAGGCGCTCGCGGGGGGATTGGCCCTGCTCGCCCTGCCGTACCTCGCCTACGTGGGGTCGACGTGGTACCGCTATGGGAAGCGGGTGGAACGACGGGCGGGAGAGCGGGACGGTTCCCTGCTCGACGAGTTCATGCCGGACTACGAAGTGGGCGAGCGACACGAGATCGACGTCGCCGCACCGGCCGCGCTCACCCTCGCTGCCGCCCGGGCCATGGACCTGCACCGCTCGCCGCTGGTGCACGCCATCTTCGCCGTCCGGACACTTCCGTCCCGCCTTCGCGGCGCTCCGGCGAGGGAACCTGCCTCCCTCCTGACCGAAACCCTCGCGATCGGGTGGCGCATCCTGGCCGAGGTGCCGGATCGCGGGATCGTGGTAGGCGCGGTCACTCAGCCCTGGCGAGCAGATGTGCGATTCCGCGGGCTCGATCCGGACGGCTTCACCCGTTTCGTGGAGCCGGGCTACGCCAGAATCGCATGGACCCTCGAAGCCATCCCCCTGGGCCCTCCGACCTCGCGATTCCGTACGGAGACGCGGGTCAGCACGACCGATCCGCGGGCGCGCGCCCTGTTCCGGCGTTACTGGACGGTGGTCTCACCCGGCATCCTGCTCATCCGCCGGCAGTCGCTCAAGCTGGTGAAGGCCGACGCGGAGCGCCGGTGAGTCCCGCGCGAGATCATCATCCCACCGGCCGCATCACCGATTCGAGCAGCGCCAGACTCCTGGCGCCGTCCTGCGGCAGGTGCTCGGGATCGATGTGCCGCACGGCCAGCTCGATCTCCGCGCACCACCGCTCGAGCGCGGCGAGCAGCTCGTCAGCCATGAGGGCGAACTCGGCCGCCGTGCCGCGCCGCCGCCCGATCCGGTCGAGGCCAAGGCGGAGCCGCGCCACCCGCTCCGCACCCGCGTCGAGGCCATCGAGATGGTGCGCCCCGATCAGCGGCCGCAGCTCGGTGAGAAGCGTGCGCTGCATCGCGAAGTGCGCCAGGAACTGATCGTTCAGGTAACGCACGGCGCTCCAGCGGTCCCAGAATGGCGCGTCCGAGGTCGTGGCCGGAACCAGGAAGCGCCGTACCTGGTCGACCCACCCGTCATGCACGTGGCTCAGCACGGCGTCGAGCGTAGCCGCACCCTCGGGAGGCACTGGAGATTCGGCGGATGGACCCATGGCCCGGCTCCGGAAAGGTTACAAGTCAACAATAGCCACGAGGCGATGAAGAAACGATGAAGGGCCGGGGAAGCCACGAATGCATGGACCTGGTGCTGGCGCCGCTCCCCGATGCGCTCCGTGCCCCAAGCCTCCTTCGTGCCCTTCGTGCCTCCGTGGTGAACACAGCCACGATCTCCTCCGGATAAAGCGAATTTCACGACGCCTCCAGCCCTCCTTCATACGGCAGGTCCTAGACTCCCCTCAGCAGCGTGCGCCACGACGCGCCAGGCCAAGTCAACAGGAGCGATCCCGTGTCCGACCACATCTCCCGAGTAGATCCGACCTCCCGACGCGACTTTCTCCGGAAGGGTGCGGCCGCCGCCGTTGCGCTCCCGGCCATCGCGAGCCTGGGCGCCTGCACCGAGACCGAGACCGCCGCGGCACGGACGCCGCCAAGCGCCCCCACGCAACCGCCACCGCCCGCGCCCGTCCTCTCGGTCCGCGACAAGGCCGACGAGATGGACGCAATGCACGAAAAGGGGATCAAGGCTTTCCCCGCAAAGACCGAGGGCAAGGGCAACCAGCCCCTGCAGCCCCGCCTGGACAAGGGCGTCAAGGTCTTCGAGCTCACCGCCGAGGAGATCCAGTGGGAGACGGAGCCCGGCCGGAAGGTCAAGGCGTGGGCGTACAACGGCCAGGTCCCCGGCCCGCAGATCCGCGTCCGCGAAGGCGACCGGGTTCGCATCCGGCTGGTCAACAAGCTGGCCCAGTCCACCTCGATCCACTTCCACGGGCTCGAGCTGCCGAACGACCAGGACGGCGTGCCCTTCATCACCCAGCCGCCGGTCAAGCCGGGCGAGAGCTACACCTACGAGTTCACGGTGCCGAACGCCGGCTCGCACATGTACCACTCGCACCACAACTCCGCCAAGCAGGTCGGCAAGGGCCTGCTCGGCGCGTTCATCGTGGAGCCGAAGCGGCCGCTCCCGGCGCACCGGGCCGACGTGGACTACGTGATGGTCCTGAACGACGGCGCCCACGGCTACACGCTCAACGGCAAGAGCTTCCCGGCGACGGAGCCGATCGTCGTGCAAGCTCGGGCAGACGGTACGGATCCGGTTCATGAACGAAGGGATGATGATCCACCCGATGCACCTCCACGGCATGCACATGACCGTCATCGCCAAGGATGGCTGGGACCAGCCGGCGCCGTGGAAGTGCGACACCCTCAACATCGCGCCGGGCGAGCGGTGGGACGTGCTCGTGAAGGCCACCAATCCCGGCGTCTGGGCGTTCCACTGCCACATCCTGCCGCACGCGGAGTCCGAACACGGCATGTTCGGGATGGTCACGGTGCTGATCGTGAAGAAGGCCGGTGTGGCCTGACCCCGCCTGAGCGGCGCGTGTGCCGCCGCTGACCCGATGGCTGGTGAAAGCGGCGCTGCTGTACCTCGTCGCCGCGCTGGTGCTCGGCGTGGCGATGCAGTTGCCGTTGGCGGGCCGGTACCCCCTGCTGGCGGTGCTGTGGCCCACCTACCTGCACGTGCTGGTCGTGGGCTGGCTGACGCAGCTCATCTTCGGCGTGGCCTACTGGCTCTTCCCCCGCTACTCGGCCGAGCGTCCGCGCGGGAGCGAGCGGCTGGGGTGGGCTACGTTCGTTCTGCTCAATGCGGGGCTGCTGCTCCGGATCGTGGGTGAGCCGTGGCGCGCGCTCGGTCGCGGCGGGCACGCGGTGCTCCTGGTCTCCGCCGTCACCCAGCTTCTCGCCGTCTGGGCCTTCGTGCTGAACACCTGGCCCAGAGTGAAGGAGCGCTAGCGTGCCTCGGCTCAGCATCTGGATGGTGCGGGCGGCGCTGCTGGCGCTCGCGGCGGGCGCGACGCTGGGCGCCGCGCTCCTGGCCGACCCCGCGCTCGCCGGGGGCGTGGCCCGCTGGCGACCGCTCCACGCCGAGCTGCTCACGGTCGGGTGGACCGTTCAGCTCGCCTTCGGCGTCGCCTACTGGATCCTGCCGCGGTTCCGCACCGGGCGCGAACGTGGCCGCGAGGAGCTCGGCTGGGCGGCATTCGTCCTGGTCAACCTCGGCGTGGTGCTGGTAGGCATCGGCCGCTCGGTGCCGGGCGCGGAAGGCTGGGCGCTGGCCGGCCGGAGCGCGGAGGGGCTGGCGGTGGCGGCGTTCGCCGCCCAGGCGTGGCCCAGAGTGAAGCCGTTCCGCTGATGGACCGCTCGGCGTTATACTATCCTCCCCCTTCACGAACTCACTCGACAAGTCAGCGTGCGTCCGCGCGGCGCCCCTGGCGCGCGCCAGTCCCGCCTCCCCCCGCTCCGAGGAACATCCGTATGCGCCGAAATTCGTCCGGCATGATCGGCAGGCTCGCCTCGTTCTGCGGCTCGCTCGCCCTGGTGTGCGTCCTCGCGGATGCCGCCGCCGCCCAGGAGACCGGCACCGTCACCGGCACGGTCACGCGCGCCGGGGAAGGATCGGCGCTGAGCAGCGTGTCGGTCACGGTGGAGTCCACCGGCCAGAGCACCGCCACCGGTGCCGATGGCAAGTACACCTTGCGCCGAGTGCCGGCCGGCCCGCAGCGGATCGTCTTCCGCTGGCTGGGCTACCGGCCCACCCAGGTGGATGTGACCGTGGCACCCGGCGCGACCGTCACGACCGACGCCGGGCTCGAGGCGGTCACCATCTCGTTGGGCGAGATCGTAGTCCAGGGCGCCTCGCGCGCGCCGGAGCGGATCGTCGAGGCACCGGCGGCGATCTCGGTGGTGCCGCCCGAGGTGCTCGAGCGCGTATCGATTACCGGCCAGGCGCCGATGGCGCTCCAGTCGGTGCCCGGGGTGGACGTGGTGCAGAGCGGCGTCAACGACTTCAACATCAACGCCCGCGGCTTCAACTCCTCGCTCAACCGGCGGGTGCTCGTGCTGCAGGACGGCCGCGACCTCTCCATCGCGTTCCTCGGCGCGCAGGAATGGAATGGCTTGACCCAGCCGCTCGAGGACCTTGGCCGGGTCGAGATGGTGCGCGGACCGGGGTCGGCGCTCTACGGGGCCAACGCGTTCAGCGGGGTGGTCAACATCACCACCCTCACGGCGCGCGAGGCGCTCGGCACCAAGCTGAGCCTGGCCGGCGGGGAGCTGGAGACCTTCCGTGGCGACCTCCGGCATGCGAGCCTGTTCGGCGACGGCCGGTTCGGCGTCCGGGTCAACGCGGGCTACAACCGGAGCGACACCTGGTCGCGCACCCGGACGCTGCTCGATGGATCGTCGCTGGAGCGGGAGTATGCCGACGCGAGCGACGAGCCGGTGGGCCCGACGCGGGAAGTGCGGCCGCTCAACGGGCAGCAGATCGATCCCGCGACCGGCGCCGCGACCGGCGATCGGGACCCCCTCATCAACGGCTACGGCTCGGCCCGGGTGGATTACTACGCCGACAACGGCTCGGTACTGACGGTGGACGGCGGCGCGTCGCAGGTGCAGAACGAGATCTTCGTCACCGGCATCGGCCGGGCCCAGGTGACCAAGGCGATCAAGCCGTACGCCCGGGTGGCACTGGCGGCCGACCGCTACAACGTGTTCGCCTACTGGAACAGCCGCACCTCGATCGATCCGCAGTACTCGCTCCAGTCCGGGCTCCCGCTCGAGGAGCGGAGCGACATCTTCCATCTCGAGGGCCAGAACAACTGGAACTTCATGCAGGACCGCGGGCGCGTGGTCTACGGGGCCTCGTTCCGGAACACCCACGTGAACACCAGCGGGACCCTCATGAACCTCGCGAACGACGATCGCAGCGACAACGTCTATTCCGGCTACGCGCAGGTCGAGTACCGGATCGTCCCGCAGGTCCGGCTCGTGGGCGCCGCCCGGGTGGACGATGGCGACCTGTTCGACACCCAGTTCTCGCCCAAGGGGGCGATCGTCTTCAGCCCCAGCGAGGACCACTCGTTCCGGTTCTCGGTAAACCGCGCATTCCAGACGCCGAACTATTCGGAGTTCTTCCTGCAGGTGCCGGTCGCCGCGCCGACCAGCAGCCCGGCCACGCTCGAAGGCGGCATCGAGCAGTACTACGCCGGGGTCCGGGCCAGCCTCCCGCCCCAGGCGCTCGCCGGGCTCACACTCACCGACAACCTCCCCTGGAACTTTTCGGGCCAGACGCAGGCACTCGCGCTCGGTAACGCCGATCTCAAGGTCGAGAAGGTGACCGGCTGGGAGCTCGGCTATAAGGGAAGCCCGTCGAACAAGGTCTACGTCACGGCCGACTTCTACATCAATTCGCTGAAGGATTTCGTCACCGATCTCCTTCCGGGCGTGAACCCGGCGTACCCCGGTTTCACGCTGAACCAGGAGGTGGACGTGCAGGCGGAGCTGACCGCGCTCGACCAGCGGATCCAGGGGCTGCAGGCACAGGGCGCGCTCACGGCCCAGCAGGCGGCGCAGCTCCGCGGGCCCATCCCCGTCCTCCTCGGCGGCTACGCGCAGCTCCAGGCCGGCACCCGCATCCAGGGCGCCAACGCGCTCGCCACCCTGCCCGACGGCACCCGAGCGATCGTCCTCTCCTACACCAACGCCGGCCGGGTCACCGAGCGGGGCGTCGAGCTGGGCGCGGGTTATCAGTTCACCCCCGAATTCCGCGCCGATGCGTCGGTGACCGGGTTCGACTTCACCGTCAAGTCACAGCAGGTGGGCGACCAGCTCGTGCCCAACACGCCGAGCAAGAAGGCCACGTTCTCGCTGACCTACGCGGGGCAGCAGGGGGTCGATGCCAACGTGAGCGTACGGCTGGTGGACGGCTACGCCTGGGCCGCGGGGATCTTCCAGGGCTACGTGCCGTCGAGCGAGTTCGTCAACGTGAGCGCGGGCTACCGCTTCAACAACTATCTCCGGGTCCAGGCGACCGCCACAAACCTGTTCGATGAGCAGCGGTTCCAACTCTACGGCGGGTCGGTGATCGGACGGCGGGTGCTGGGGGGAATCACGGCGACGTTCTGAATGGAAGGACGGAAAGCCGGAAGGACGGAAGGGGGAACCGTCGCCGGGGATCGCTGGCTGTTCGAGCCACAACACTCTTTGATGGGTCCGGGTCCAAGGTGCCGTCCTGGGGCGGCCATCCCTCTGTGCCCTCCGTGGCTCTGTGGTGAACCGAGCAGAGATCTATTCCGGCGCACTTCCAGCGATGCGCCCCCGCGCCGACGCCTGCCGCGCTCGGAGCGACTCGCTCGGCGCCGCCTGATAGACCGCCGCATCCCGCAGCCGCCGCAACCCCGGCGGGAGCGCGGAGAGCTGGCCGGTGCAATGCTCGCGCAGCGCCGCGAGCGTCGGGTGCGGGCGGAGCAGCTCGCCGGCCCGCATGACCGGCTCGAGCAGCCCCGCCGCGCCCTCGGGCACGGGCTCCTCCTCGAGCGCAAGCGTATCGCCCGCGAGGCGGCCCTCCCCGTCAAGCCGCCGGAACACCTGCTTCCCGCCAACCCACGTCTCCTTCCCGGGGCTCAGCTTGAGCACATCGCGCCCCGCGAGCTGGACGAGCTTGTAGACCATGTCGAGCGACGGCGCGTCCGCCGATACATTCAGACGCGTGCCGATGCCGAACGCGTCGATCGGCGCGCCCGCCGAAAGGAGCGCGGCCACGTCATGCTCGTCCAGCCCGCCGCTCACGATGACCTCCACGTCGGGGCAGCCGCCGGCGTCGAGGATCCGGCGGACTGCCCGGCTCAGCGCAGCGAGGTCGCCGCTGTCCAGCCGTACGCCGGCCAGCCGGTGCCCCCGGGCCGCGAGCCCGCGCGCCACCTGGACGGCCAGATGCGCCGCGGCGACCGTGTCGTAAGTATCGAGCAGGAGCACCGCACTGTCAGGGAAGGCCCGGGCGTAGGCCTCGAACGAGTCCATCTCCCCCGGAAACGCGCTCACGAAGGAGTGCGCCATCGTGCCGGAGAGCGGGATGTCGTACGCCTTCCCGGCAAGCACGTCGCTGGTCGAGGCGAAGCCGGTGAGATACGCGGCCCGCGCGGCCTTGAGTCCCGCGTCCATGCCATGCGTGCGGCGGAGCCCGAACTCGGCCAGTGTCCGGCCGCCGGCCGCGAGCACCGAGCGCGCGGCCTTGCTTGCCTGCACGGTCTGGAGATGGCAGAAGTGGATGACCGCCGTCTCCACGAGCTGCGTCTCGATGAGCGGACCCGTCGCCTCGAGCAGCGGCTCGTCGGCGAATAGGATGGTTCCCTCGCGGACCGCACGCACGTCGCCTGTGAAGCGGAGATCGGCGAGGAAGTCGAGGAAGGCCGGCTCGAACCGGCGCAGCGAGCGGAGGTACGCCAGCGCATCGGCCGAAAAGCGGAAATCGCGGAGAAACTCCAGCGCGTCCTCGAGCCCCGCGGCTACCAGGAACCCCCGCTCCGGCGGCAGCCGGCGCACGAACAGGCTGAACGTGGCGGTGCCCCTGACCCCCTCCCGCAGGAAGGCAGCCGCCATCGTCAGCTCGTACAGATCGGTCAACAGCGCGGCATCGGCCAGGGCGAGCGGACCGGAGATGAACCCGCCGGGGACGTCGACGGCCATCGGATTCCTCAGGAAGAAGGCGCCCACAATTCTACCGGGTGCACGGCTTGCGCGCGCCCCGCCGCCGCTCCTAGCTTCGGCAACACTCTCGGGAGAAGCCGTTGCAGCAGATCAAGGGCGCCGTGCTCAAATCACGGCTGGCGTTCGTGCAGGACCATGCCGGGAAGGACGGGCTCGAGCGCGTGCTCGCCGCGGTGCCCGAAGGCGACCGGCGTACGCTCCGGATGCTCTTCACCTCGAACTGGTATGCGTTCGAGCTGGGCAAGCGGCTGGATGATGCCATCGTCCGGGTGCTGGCCGGCGGCCAGCCCGAGTTCTTCGAGCGGCTCGGCGCCGCCTCCGCGGAGAAGAATCTGGGCGGTGTCCACAGCAGCTATCTCACCCGGGGCAACGCCCACGAATTCCTGGCCAAGTCACCCTCGTTCTACTCGCTCTACTATGACACGGGCCGCCGCGAGTATGCCAGGATCGGTCCCAGGGCGGGCGTCTTCACCACCTACGACGCCGAAACGTTCAGCGCGCCGGACTGCCTCACTGTTATCGGATGGTACAAGAAGGCGCTGGAGATGTGCGGGGTGAGAGGGGTCCGAATCGTGGAGGAGGAGTGCCGGGCCAAGGGCGGGGCGGTCTGCCGCTACAACGTGAGCTGGGAGTGAAACCTTAGGCCCCACGTTTCCGGCAACCAGGCGCCCGGCACGATGCCCGCGACTCCTGATTCGTCCCGCCGGGCGGGAACCAGCGGTCGGCGTACAGCCGGCCGACCGCGAAGCCGAGCGCCGCGTTGGTCCCCGTGACCGCGCGCTTCCAGCGGTCCCGCTGCTGCCTGGCGCCGCTCACCACCGGGCCGAAGAACGCGAATGTCTCGCGGTCGAAGGCACCGGGAAGAACGGCGGCCCGGGACTGGATGGCGTGGAAAGTCAGGTAGTCTTTCCAGGTCTCGAGCGGCTCGCTCGCCGTGAGGGCCGAAATGCCGGTCACCGCGCTGGGCTGCCAGACGACGAGGCGTGGGGGCTGCTCCAGCCGGGCGGCGGCGAAGTACGTTCTCCAGTCAAGGCCGGGGGCCCTGGCGTCGAAGTCGGCCCTCGTCCAGTGATTGTTGCCCTCGCTCACGTCGCCCGACGCTTCCCGGGTCCAGTGGGCGCGTGCGATCCGGGTCTCGAGGCGCACGATGGCGGCGGCCTTGCCGGCGGCGCCGGCGATCCGGGCCAGGCCGAGCATGGCCGCGACGTGCTGCGGCTACTTCGCGCGAATCGAGGCCATCGCCGACGAGGAGTCGACGTAATAGCTCCGGTCGGGCATCCCGAGCCCACCCTGGAGCAGGAACGGGGAATAGTGCGTCGGGTCGTCGAGGTCCTGCGCTACCCACAGGCCGAGCAGGTTCTCGGTGTGGAAGTTCGTGAAGTTGATCGCGTCCACGTCGGCCCGGAGGGTGGAACCGAGGAAGCGGGCCAGGTCCGTACGATCGCGGATGGCCGCGATGGAATCGAGCGTGGGCTCGAGCGGCGTCAGCCCGGCCGCGTCGATGGCGGTCGAGTCCATGAAGCTCGCGTAGTAGTCGCCGATCTTCCGGGCATCGGACCCGGCGGGGGCGTCGGCCCTCGTCGCTCCCTGGATCAGGTCGGCCACGCGGCGCTCCACCGGCTCCGTCAGAACGGCCCCCGCGGCGACTCGGAGCGGCGGGCTGGCCAGCGCGAGGGCGGCCGTGAGAAGAAGGAGCGGCTGGAGGCGGGTCATGGTCATTCCTTGGGTCTGCTCGGGTATCCGGACTGGATTCGACGTTCGCCAAACATAAAAGACCCCTCGACGCCCTTGCCCTGAGCCGCCCCGGAACCACCGCGCGGCCGCGACGGTTGCCTCCTCTCATGGTCGGACCTTATCAACCGGCCCGGGGCCACACGCTCCCGCGGCCACGCAGCATCAGAAGGAGGACACATTGAGAATCGGCATCATCGGCGCGGGCCAGATTGGCGGCACGCTGGCGCGGCGGCTCACGGCACTCGGGCACGACGTCTCCATCGCCAACTCGCGCGGGCCCGAGACCCTGGCAGCACTCGCGCATGAGACCGGCGCCAGGGCGGTGACGGTCGAAGAGGCCGCCCGCGCCGGAGACGTGGTCATCGTCACCATCCCCGAGAAGAGCATCCCCAGTCTGCCCGCCGACCTGTTCGACGGCGTGCCCGCGGACGTGGTCGTGGTGGACACCGGCAACTACTACCCGCAGCGCGACGGCCGGATCGACCCCATCGAGCACGGTACCACCGAGAGCCGCTGGGTGTCCGATCAGCTCGGCCGCCCCGTGGTCAAGGCGTTCAACAACATCTACGCGCGCCACCTGCTGGAGCGCGGCAGACCAAAGGGAGCGAAGGATCGCATCGCTCTGCCCGTCGCGGGCGACGACCGGCGGGCCAAGGACGTCGTCATCCAACTGCTTGACGAGCTGGGCTTCGACGGGGTGGACGCGGGGAGTCTGGACGAGTCCTGGCGGCAGCAGCCCGGGACCCCGGTCTACGGCACGGACTTCGATGCCAACGGCGTGCGGAAGGGGCTCGCGGAGGCGACGCCGGAGCGGAAAGCAGAGTTCCGGGCGGGGGCGAACAGCCCCGCGGCGACCGCCCGCCGCTAGCCCGATCGCACGGCGTACCCGCCGTCCACATAAGCGTGCCGGCTGCCGCGAGCGTCGAGCCGGACACGATCTCGACCGGTGCACCCGACATTCGTTCCACGGGGGCACCGGCCGGCGCGGGCGTGAATGGGTGGGAACTCAGCAGGAACACGGGCTTATTGCCGCGGGGCCAGGCAGCGAACGCCAGCACCGCCGCGTACGTCTTGGCGGCCGATGACCATGCGTCCACCGTGGCGATGAACGCATCGTACCCGTGATCTCCGGCGCCGGCGGCATGCAGCCAGTTGCCTTCATGGCCGGAACATCCCGCGCAGTATTTTCCAGTACGTCTGCGGTCGCGACGGTGGCAACGCTGGCGGCCGCGCCCTCCAGTGCTCCTGCTCGGCGTGCATGAGCGCCCGGAAGGACGGATAGCGGTTGACCCCGGGCACCCAGTGGGCAAAGTAGAATGCCTCCCACTCGCCGTCGCCGTCCACCACCTTCGGGTTGAGCAGATAGACTGCCGTTCCAACCCGCTCGAGGGCGCTCACCTGCAGGGTGGAGGGCAGGTACCGTTCGAACCCGTCGGGGCCGCTGGCCAACTCGACCTGGCCGGGGCCCGCACCGGGGGTCCAATCGTCGATCGTTTCCTGATGCGCGACGCGGAACCAGTCCACTTCGTCCGTGCCCAGCAGCCGGGGCACGATCACGCCGGGCTGCAGGAAGCCGTTGGAGGCCTGCAGGAACGATCGGTACGACGGTGGCAGCGGGGTGCCGAGCCGTCCCTCGAGCGCGGCAAGCTGCTGCTCGGTGGCGCCTGGAAAGCCGAGCCAGCCCGAGGCAATCACCTGGGCGGTGACGGCGGGGGCGACAAACGCGTTGTACTCGCGAGGGTCATAGCTTGCCAGGAGCTGCCGGTTCCACTCGGTGAGCCAGGCCTTCCAGTCATGGGCGTGCATGGACGGGGTCTCCATCAGCGAGGGTCACGCGTACGGCCACGCCCACGAGTATCAGACTGAGGAGCCGCTCCGCCTCGTAGGACCCGCCGGGGAAGAGGGTCTTGATGCTCAGATTGGCGATGGCGTGGTACAACGCCACGGCGAACACACTCTTCCCTGCATTATTGTAAATCCAGACCATCACCACCCGCGTGGCCACCATGTCGAGGCAGCCCCACGCGATCCAGGCTGCTGATTGACCTGCCTGCACCATCGCGATCACATGCCAGAGCGCCCAGATCACGCCCAAGAGCAGCGCCGCGCGGAGCGGAGACCACCGCCCCTGCATTGGGTCGAGCGCGTAGCCCGACCAGCCCAGCTCTTCACCCAGCGCGGCGACCAGGAAAATTGGGAAGAGCGCCAGCGCCGGCGCAAACGGCGGACGGACGGGGCGCCCCATCGCGTACAGGAGGCCGTACGCCAGACCGGCCACCGCGGGCATCAGGAGAACCACGGGGAAGTACCAGGTTTTGTTCCTGATGCGGCCCCAGTCGAACGCTCTCCTCAGCAGCGCGGCCACCCCCGCGCTCCCGTGCTCACGCCAGGCAAGTATGGAGGCCGCCGTCACCGGGCACACGAAACCGAGCGCGGCGACCGGGATCCCCGGATACAGTTGGAACTCGGTCGCCTCACCGAGCACGGCGAAAGGGACGGACAGCGCGGCAACCAGCAGGAAGAACGCGAGCGGTGACCTGGGCTGTGGCGCCATGGCTGTCTCTCGCGGCCAGAGCATGGAGGGCGCGGCGGTGCCGGCGTCGAGCAAGCACGATCCGCTTCTCAAGTCTCAAGCTCCTCAGGTGAGCGTCGCCAGGTCGATCACGAACCGATACCTCACGTCGCTCCTGAGCATCCGGTCGTACGCCTCGTTGACCCCTGCATCGGGATCAGCTCGATGTCAGCCAAGAGCGGCGCGGTCCGGCGCCCATCGACCACTTCGACGAGCGCTGTCGTCCGGGAGCTGGACGACGCTCGCGGGAGAGGCGGCCCGCTTGACACCATGTCAATTGGCACACAACTTGGTGCCATGTGGCAGCACTCCACCCTGCCCGGAGGCACCGTGTCCGTTCCCGTCAAATCCGAATCCGCCGACCTGGCCGAGATCCGCCGCCGGCTGCAGGCGGCGCCGGGTGCACAGTACATCCATGTCGCGCTCCTTGGGCTGCGGGTGTACGAACCCCTCAGGCTCGACGCCCAGGTTCGGAAGGGGCTGCCCTTCAGCGCGTTCGAGCGGTTTCAGCGGAACACCTCGCTCGGCGCGGATCAGCTCGCGTCCCTGCTGCAGGTTCCACCGCGCACGCTCGCGCGCCGGAAAGCGGCCGGGCGGCTCGAGCCGGACGAATCGGACCGGCTCCTTCGCGCCTCGCGGGTGTTCGGCCGCGCGCTCGCGCTGTTCGAGGGCGATGCCGATGCCGCACGCGAGTGGCTGCAGGAGCCGCAGCCGCTGCTGGGCGGCCTCGTGCCGCTCGACCTGGCGAGGACCGATGTCGGCGCCCTCGAGGTCGAGCGGCTCATCGGGCGGCTGGAACACGGCATCCCTTCCTAGCCCGCGATGTTGACCCTCTGGCGGATCGCGAAGCGCCGCCACGCCGACAGCGCGTTCGGAGGGGAGGGTGCCCGGCTCTACGGCGGCCGCTGGAACAGCGTTGGCGTCCGCGTGGCCTACGCGTCCGAGTCCATCGCGCTGGCCTGTCTGGAAGTGCTGATGGGCCTGCAGCGGAGCAGCGTGCTCGCGTCGTACTCGCTCGTCTCGGCCCAAGTCGACGAGGCGAGCGTCGAGGCACTGCCGGCGGCGTCGCTGCCGGCTGGGTGGCGCCATCACCCGCCCTCCGGGGACTGCCAGGCCATCGGCAATTGGTGGGTGGCCGAGCGGCGGTCGGCCGTTCTGAGAGTGCCGAGTGCCATCATCGAGGTCGAGTCGAACTACCTGCTGAACCCCGAGCACCCCGGGTTCGGCAGGATCACGATCTCTCCTCCCGTGCCGTTCGCCTTCGATGCGCGGCTGCTTGCGTCGCGCCGCACGCCGTAGCCGCCCGGCCTATTCCGCCGCCAGCAGCGCCTGCAGGTCGTCCAGCCGTTCCGTCCAATACTGCTTCACCCGCGCAGCCGCCGCGCGGTTCGCCAGCTTCTCGTGCTGCACCGCGACCTCGCTCTTCGCGGGACCCTTGCTGGTGAATGCCACCGCCACCGATGTGCGGTCCGGCCAGGTGATGCGCATGGACTTCCCGCGCGTGGCGGCCCGCACCGTCAGCCGCACGTTCGGGAGCCAGCGAGCGCGGGTCCGCGCATCGTGGAAGGCGCGGTACAGCCGGACGAGCGGGACGGCGAACGTTCGGCTCTTCGTGGCCGCGAACGAGCCGTCCCGCCGCTGCCCGACGGCGCGGAGGCCCTTGATGCGCTCGTAGCCCACCGTGACGCCCTGCGCCCACCAGCCGGGGATCTCGTACTTCTCCCGCACGTGGGCGGCGATCTCCCGGTGGGACCAGGTGTACGCCTGGACCCGATCGAGCGCCTTCACCCAGCGCTCCCAGGTGCAGCCGGTCCTTGTCTCGAGCACGGCGTCGCTCCGGCCGGCGAGCCGGGCGTAGTCGATGGAAGCGGGGTTCCTGGGGCGCTGTCTGGCGGGCATCGTCACAATCGTTGTCGTGGATGGTACGCTGGCGAACATTGTGCACGAGCGCTGCCACGGACGCAAGGGAACCGTGCCGTGCGCTGCTGGCTATCTTGCCGGGCCGTACACAGATTGAAAGCTTCCCCCGCTGGATTCGTACCCTGGCTAATGTACCCGCCGCGCTCACCGATGCCCTTCGCGATCGCTACCGGCTCGAGCGCGAACTGGGGCGCGGCGGCATGGCCACCGTGTATCTCGCCCGCGATCTCAAGCACGATCGCGAGGTCGCGGTCAAGGTGCTCAGTCCCGAGCTGGCCGAGGTGCTCGGTCGGGAGCGGTTCCTGGCCGAAGTCGCGCTCACCGCCAGGCTGGATCACCCCCACATCCTCACGCTGATCGACTCGGGCGAGGCCGCCGGGTCCCTCTATTACGTCCTGCCCTACGTCCGTGGGGAATCGCTGCGCAAGCGGCTGGCAACCGAGCAGCAGCTCTCTGTGGACGAGGCGGTGCGCATCGGCTGCCAGGTGGCGGCGGCGCTCGACTACGCGCACCGGCAGGGCGTGATCCACCGCGACATCAAGCCGGAAAACATCATGCTGCACGAGGGCGAGGCCATGGTGACCGATTTCGGGGTCGCGCTGGCCGTGCGCGAGGCCGCCGGCGAGAGGTTGACGGAGGCCGGCTTGTCGCTGGGCACGCCCCAGTACATGAGCCCGGAGCAGGCCGGCGGTGGCCACGCCCTGACGCCCCGGAGCGACCTCTTCTCCCTCGGCACGGTGATCTACGAGATGCTCACCGGCGAGGCTCCCTTTCGCGGCCGCACCAGCCAGGCCGTCGTCGCCCGGCTGATGACCGAACGGCCGGCCCCGATCCGGACCGTACGTGACACGGTGCCCGTGGGGGTAGAGGCTGCCGTCCTCAAGTCGCTGGCGAAGGTGCCGGCCGACCGCTTCCCGAGCGGCGAGGCGTTCGCCGCGGCGCTGCGCGAGGGGATGACTCCAACAAAGGCTCGGCCAGGCGCGGCGACCGGCCGCTGGCTGGCGGCCGGCGTGGCCGGGGCGGTCGCGGCCGCGGTCGGCCTCGTGCTCTCCCTGAGATTCATGGGACACCACGACACGTCGGATACCGGCGCCGGCAGCCTCGGCCCTCCGCTGGTCCTCGTCTCGCCGTTTCAGGCCGAGAGCGACGACACGCTCGCGGCGGCGGTGGCGCGGTCGCTCCCGGACGCCATTGCCGACAGCCTGGCGACGATCAGAGGCCTGCGAGCGGTCGTCGCGACCGAGGACAGCCCGCAAGCCACCGATTCGCTCTTCCGCGGATCGGAGGTCGGGCTGATCATCGCCGGGTCGGTCGAGCGGAACGGAAACGAGCTCAAGGCCATCGGCCGGGTGAGCGAGGGGCCGACCCGGATCCAGCTTTATTCACAGGGGCAGCAGGGCGCACCCGGCGCGGCGGCCCTGCTGGAGGCGGACCTGGTCGAGCGGGTGGTGCGCTTCGTCCGGCGCTACGTGGGCACGGAGGTGAGACGGCGCGCCGTCGCCTCGGAGACGAAGGACTCCGTGGCTCGCGAGTACTGGAGCCGCGCCGTCGCGATCATCGACGCGATCAGCGCACCGGAGGCGCTCGCGCTGCCATCGGCGAGCGCCGATCGGCTGGCCGTGGCCGACTCGCTGCTCGGCCTGGCGAGCCGCCGGGACCCGCGCTGGATCGGTCCCCTCATTGCCCGCGGCTGGGCCGATCTTGAGAGCGCGGCCCTGTACGGCTCCGAGGGTCAGCGGGACCCGGCCCGGATCGCCGCCCACGAGAAGGCCGTGGCCGCGGCGGACGCGGCGATCCGGATCGCGCCGGACGACGCCGAGGCCCGCGAGCTCCGCGGAGTCGCGCTGGTGGGGCTGTGGTTCGAGGCGCCGTCGGACAAGGCGGACAGCATCGGGCGCGAAGCGGAGCTGGAGCTCGGCCGGGCCATCGCGCTGGACCTGAATGTCGCCCGCGCCTGGGAGGCGCTCGGGACCTACTACCTGTTCATCGGACGGTTTGGGGAGAGCCGGCAAGCCATGGCGCAGGCCCAGGAGGCCGATGCGTTTCTGCTGAGCGAGCCCAAGATCCTCCGCTGGCAGATCCTGGCCGACCTCAATCTGGAGCGCTACGCGGATGCCCGGCAGACCTGCGAGCGAGGGGCCCGGTGGTACCCGCTCGAGCCGGCATTCGTGAATTGCCCCTTCGTGATTCTCGGCTGGTCCGCCGCCGACCTGGAGTCGGCCAGACGGACCTGGCAACTGGCGGAGAAGGCGGAGGATCGGGCGACCCCGGCGCGGCGGAGCGACATCTACCGAACCAAGCTCCTGTTGACCGCCGCCGTTCTCGCGCGCGCCGGCTCGCGCGACAGCGCGGAGTCACTCCTGCGCACGTTCGTGGCCACCCGCAAGGGCGCGGTGGACCTCGACGGCTTCGCGTCGGACGAGGCCTATGTACGACTGCTGGTGGGACAGAACGACCGCGCCCTTGCGCTGCTCAGGACGTTTCTCGATCACAACTGGGCGCAGCGCGGCTACATCGCGCGCACCCCGTGGTTCCGCTCGCTCCAGCACGATCCGGCGTTCGTCGCGATGCTCGAGCGGCGCCCCTGACCGGCCTTACTCCTGGATCCACTCCTTGCGCTTGGCCGCGGCGTACTCGGCGCCGAACACCCGGGTCAGATACGGGATCATGAACTTGTCGATGCCCGAGACGGTGAGGAAGATCGCCTCGATGTCGGAGTCGCGATCGGGGAGACGACTGCCGTCGTTCACCGTAAACTGCTCCACGTCGACACCATTGGCATCACGGAGCACGACCGTCGACACGGACGCCGCGACGGGCCTCAGCCCGCAGCCCGTGGTCTTGAGAACCTTGACGTAGGACTCTGCTGCACGTCGGGGCGCCACCGGTCCGAAGTAGTCGAGCCCTGATCCGGCCGTAACCGTCGCTTGAGCGGCGTCACTCGTCGGATGCACCGACACGATCTCGTAGGGCGACTGGCCGCGAAACACGACGAACGCTTCACCATGACCTCGCCATGTGTCGACCGCCTCGACGATGCTGCGCATGGCATCCTGCGGGAGCGGGCGGCCCGTGGAGTTCTGGATGACGAATGCCATGACGACCTTCCTTTCGAGAGCCGGTGTCGCGGAGAAGGCGAGGACCTGTGGCATTGCCTGAGATAGCGTATGGTCGGGGACCGGCTTCGTCAACCAAAGCGGCACACGATGGGCACGTGCACGTCCGCGGCGCCCGCGTGCACAACCTCAGGAACATCGACGTCCGCATCCCGCGCGACGCGCTGGTGGTATTCACCGGCGTCTCGGGCTCCGGCAAGTCGTCGCTCGCCTTCGGCACGCTCTACGCCGAGGCGCAGCGGCGCTACCTCGAGTCGGTAGCGCCGTACGCGCGGCGGCTGTTTCACCAGGCCGGCGTGCCGGAGGTGGACGCGATCGACGGGCTCCCGCCCGCGGTGGCCCTGCAGCAGCAGCGCGGCGCGCCGACGACGCGCTCCTCCGTCGGCAGCGTCACGACTATCTCCAACCTGCTCCGCATGCTCTACTCGCGGGCGGGCGACTATCCCGCGGGGCAGCCGCTGCTCTACGCCGAGTCGTTCTCGCCCAACACGCCGGAAGGCGCGTGTCCGCGCTGTCACGGACTCGGCCGGATCTACGACGTCACCGAGCGCTCGATGGTGCCGGACGATACGCTCACGATCCGGGAGCGCGCCATCGCCTCCTGGCCGCCGGCCTGGCACGGCCAGAACCTGCGCGACATCCTGGTGACGCTGGGCTACGACGTGGACCGGCCCTGGCGCGAGCTGCCGAAGAAGGATCGCGACTGGATCCTCTACACCGAGGAGACGCCGACCGTCCCGGTCTACCCCGGCTACACCCCCGCGGAGACGCGGCGCGCGCTCCGGCGGAAGGAGGAGCCCGGCTACATGGGCACCTTCAGCGGGGCGCGCAAGTACGTGCTGGAGACCTTCGCGAAGACCGAGAGCGCGACGATGAAGAAGCGGGTCTCCCGCTTCCTGGTAAGCACGGAATGCCCGGCGTGCGGCGGCAAGCGGCTCCGGCCGGAGGCGCTCGGCGTGACGTTCGCCGGGCTCGACATCGCGGACATGTCGCGGCAGCCACTCAAGCGGCTGGCGGAGATCTTCGGGCCGTACGCGGAGGGCCGAGGACGCGGGTGGAAGAAGGTGGAGGCGGAACACCCGGAGAAGGCGATCGTCACGCGCCGGATCGCCGAGGAGCTCGAGGCCAGGCTCGCGGTGCTGATCGAGCTGGGCCTGAGCTATCTCTCGCTCGAGCGAAGCACGCCCACGCTCTCGCCCGGCGAGTTGCAGCGCCTTCGGCTCGGCACCCAGGTGCACAGCAACCTGTTCGGCGTGGTGTACGTGCTGGACGAGCCGTCGGCAGGACTCCACCCGGCCGACACCGAGGCGCTGCTCCGGGCGCTCGACCGCCTCAAGGCCGCGGGCAACTCGCTCTTCGTGGTGGAGCACGATCTCGAGGTCATGCGGCACGCCGACTGGATCGTGGATGTGGGGCCCGACGCGGGCGAGCAGGGTGGGCGGGTGCTCTACAGCGGGCCGGTCGAGGGGCTCGCGCGGGTGCCGGAGTCGCGCACGCGTTCCTACCTCTTCGGCGACACGACGCTCCCGCCGCGCACCCCGCGCGCGCCCGCCGGCTGGCTTCGGCTCGAGGGCGTCACCCGGAACAACCTGCACGACCTGGACATCGCCGTTCCGCTCGGCGTGTTCACCACGGTCACCGGCGTTTCGGGATCGGGCAAGTCGAGCCTGGTGAGTCAGGCGCTGGTGGAGCTGGTGCTCCGGCATTTGGGCCGCGAGGTCGAGGATGAGGCGGAGGGCGAGGAGCTCGAGCGCGGCGCGGTGGAGGCAACGTCCGGCCGGATCGTCGAGGGTTTGGAGCGTGTCCGGCGCCTGGTGCGGGTGGACCAGAAGCCGATCGGCCGGACGCCGCGCTCCAACCTGGCCACGTACACCGGGCTGTTCGACGGCGTTCGCAAGCTCTTCGCCGCGACGAAGCAGGCGCGGGCGCGAAGGTACGACGCCGGGCGGTTCTCGTTCAACGTGGCCAAGGGACGCTGCGAGACCTGCGAGGGCGAGGGGTTCGTGATGGTGGAGCTGCTCTTCCTGCCGAGCGTGTACGCACCGTGCCCCACCTGCCACGGCGCGCGCTACAACGCGAAGACGCTCGAGATCCGGCATCGGGAGAAGAACATCGCGGAAGTGCTGGGGATGACGGTTGATGAGGCGTGGGCATTCTTCGCGGACGAGCCCGCCATCCGCCGCTCGCTCGACGTGCTCCGGAACGTCGGCGTGGGCTATCTCCGTCTTGGCCAGCCGGCGACGGAGCTGAGCGGCGGCGAGGCGCAGCGGATCAAGCTCGCGACCGAGCTCCAGCGGATGGCGCGGGGCGACACACTCTACATCCTCGACGAGCCGACGACCGGGCTGCATGCGGCCGACGTGGAGAAGCTGGTGGCGCAGCTCGATGGCCTGGTGGCGGCGGGAAACACGGTGATCGTCGTGGAGCACGACATGCGCGTGGTGGCGGGCAGCGACTGGGTGATCGACGTCGGGCCCGGCGCGGGCGACGAAGGCGGGCGGATCGTGGCGGAAGGCGGGCCGGGGGAGGTGGCACGGGCGACCGGGAGCCGGACGGCAGGGTATTTGGCGCGAGTCGTCACCCAGGTAGGTTGAGGCCATTGGCCCCCGGATGTGCCTGATCTCCGCGCTGCTCGAGCTGCCACCGCGCTTACGGACCGGGCGGCTATCCGAACCCCGGCGAACAGGGTATCTTCCTCACAGCACTCCCTTGCATCGCCCGCCAAGGCCGGCCGCTATCGCCGGACCCAAGGACTCACATGTCGTCCCCGCGCCCGATCCGTTCCCTCCAAGGGCGGCGCATCGTCATCTGCGATTACAACGCGCTGCTGCTCTCTGTCACCGGCCTCCTTCGAATGTCCGGGTATCGCGTGTTCCAAGCCCACGACGGGCTGGCCGCACGCGAACTTTGCCATGAGCTACCGCGAATCGCACTGCTGGTCCTCAACACGACAGGGACCGGCGAGGATACACCGAGTCTCATCGGACTCATCCGACGGGAGCACCCTGACCTTCCGATACTCCACATCGGCGCATCGCCCCTGGCGGGGATGCCCGCCGATGTGCCGACGCTCGCCGAGTCCTTCACCTCGGACCAGCTCCTGACGGCGGTGCGTGGGCTCATGCAAGCGGAGACCGATCTGCCTGCGGAGGCGCCGGCGGGAAGGTAGGCGGCACCCTATCCGCACGATCCCTCAAACCGCTCTTGGATGGGCCGGTCCCGAGCGCCGCGTTCGCGATCTGACGCCCCCGCCCCCATCGCGAATCATTGGCTACGCCCGTGTCCGTCCGAACGCGACCCGGCTTGCCCAGCAGCTGACGTCAGGGGTCTGGTATCCTGTGCGCGACCGGAACCCGCAGGAGCTCCGATCGGCGCCGCTCGAAGGTTACCTCGGGGTCGATGTTTTCGAGCGCCAGGAGCACGTCTGGCTGGAACATGTCGAGGTCGGACACGGCGGGGAAAACGGATCCGCAGGTTTCTAGTCCGTCCGTGGCCAAACGAGCTTGTTGACGGCCGACCGTCGCCCGCCGTATTCTCCCGTATCTCCGTACTGAATGTCTCACCCGTGCTCATCCGCTGTCGGCCCGTAGATCGACGGCAGCGCCACGTCCCTGAGCCGCAGGTACACCGAGAGCTGCCCCCGGTGATGAATCACGTGACTCATGATGAACGCGCGGAAGACCGCCGCGCGCGGCAGCGAGAAGATCGTCGTGCCGCCGTTCCTCAGCGCCCACGTGGTACGCATCGCCTCATCCGGTGCGGCGGCCAGCGCGGCGCGGGTCTCCCGCACGTTGGCGTCGAACCGGTCCACCAGATGCTTTGTGGTGGTGAAGCCAGCCCGGGCGAGCGCGGCGTTGGCCGGAGCGCCCAGATCGAGCTCGGGCTGCTCGAAGACGTGGCGGCCCCACTTGGGAATCCGGGCAATGTGAGCGGCCAAATCGCCGAGGGAGTACGACTTGGGATGGGGCCGCCACTGGGCGTCGGCCTCCGGCACGCGCTCGAGCAGCCGCCGGGTGGTCGCCATCTCGTGGTCGAACTCGGGCAGCAGGATCTCAGCGATGGGCATGGGCGACTCCGGAAGCGGGGCGGGATCGAGGCGTGACCGCTATGGGAATCTACGGTGTATTCAGCCCTCCCCGCATCCCACCGGACCGATCAGCGGAGCGAGCGCGGACCAGCGCTCTTGAGGTCCTCGCAGGGCTGAGCGCCGCCTGGCCGATCGCGATCGCACCAGCGGGAGCTCGGCATTGCGACGGTCGCTGGTGTCATGCCATGACGAGCGGAGCTGTCATCTGCGCAACGGTCATCCCAGCGGAACGGCATCCCAGCGGAACGGTTGTCCCAGCGAAGCTGTCGTCCCACCGGAGCTGTCATCCCGAGCGGAGCGAGGGATCTTGCCCGGGAACGGGTCGAAGGCGGCCGGCAAGATCCCTCGCTCCGCTCGGGATGACAGCTCCGCTCGAAATGACCGTCCGCCGAGGACAGCTCCGCCGAGGACAGCTCCGCCGAGGACAGTCCCGCCCGAAATGCCACACGCCCTCACTGCCGCGCCCTCCGCTCCGCGCCCTGCGGCCGTTCCACCCCACCCGCCATGAGATGCAGCGCCAGCGCCGTGCGCGAGTGGAGGCCGAGGCGATCGAGCACGCGCTCGAGGTAATGCCGCACCGTATGCGCGCTCAGCCGCAGCCGCTCGGCGATGGCCGCGTTGGAGAGTCCTTCCGCCGCCAGCAGCGCCACCTGGGGCTCGCGGCCGCGGAGCCCAAAGGAGATCCGCAACTCCCGCGTGGTCGGCAGCGCCGAGCTCAGTTGGTCCACCAGAACGAGCACGGCAGCCTCGGGGAGCAGCGTCCCGGCCGCCGCGCGGCTCGCCGCCAGCCGGTACGTTCCGCCGGCCAGCGACAGTTCCCGATCCTCCTCCCGCAGGCATTGCCCCGACGCGGCGGCCTGTCGTGCCTGCCGCGCGATGAGCTCGACCAGCCGGTCGCGCTCGGGCTCCTCCTCTAGCAGTTCGTCCCAGCGCGCGTTGCGTGCGACTTCACGGCACCCATCGCTGCCGAAGATCGCCATGCCCGTGTCCACCTCGTCGAACGCCTGGCCGAGCGTGCTCCTCCACCCCTCGAGCCGATCGAGCGTCCGGAGCCCGGCAGCGAGGGCGCACCGAAGGCACACCACGGGCAGCAGGGCCTGGGACGCGCCGGTGACCGCGGGGAGCGCACCGGTCTGGCGCTGCAGGACGGCGGGGTCGAGCGCCGCGGACAGCCAGCCGGGCTCGTCGGCGGGGAGCCGCAGCACCGCGTCGAGCTCGACCAGCGGATCGGCCGATCCGCTCCGGCAGTCGGCGCCGCACACTTCGCGGACGCGGCGCAGGCTCTCATCGAGCCACGCGTCGCGGCTGCCCCACTCGAGGGGGGACATAAGCACTTCGACTGCTCGAACGAGCGGCGCCAGATCCATCCTAGAGCCTCCGCGGCCACGGCTCCCTACGTAACCGGACAGGCGTGAAGTTTCCGTGAGCGATGAAAATCATGGGACGAACGTCCCCTGCGGCCGTCCTCCCCGACACCCACCTTCATGCGTGATCCCGGCAGCATGCCATTGAGAGACGACCCGTTCGCCGCAGGGAGTACACCATGAAGCCGACCATCATCAGTCTTTCCCTAGCGGGCGTGCTGCTCGCAACACTCGGTCTGCCCACCGCCGCATCGGCGCAGTACCGTCTGCCCGTCCTGGTCAGCGCCGCTAAGGCCGACAGCCTGCACGACGCGGCGGTCGCGCTCATGACGGCGCACCGCTGGCGCGATGCCGCCAGCCTGCACCGCCGCTCGGCGGAGCTCCGGGCGCCAGACGATCCCCTGGCGTTCCGGTGTTTGACCGAGGCCGCGGCTCTCGCGTACGCGACGAACGACCGTTCGACGGCCCGGGGTGACATGGCCGACGCCGCCGGCCAGGCCCTCGCCCGGGGCGACCTGCGCTCGGCGGCGCTGGCCTATCTCGATGCCGCATGGATCGCGCAGGAGCAGAAGAACCCGCGCCAGGTCTGGGAGCTCGGGCACCGGGCGGAGATGCTCGCGGCATCGCCGCTGCTCGCGGAGTCGGACCGGGCGGCCATCCTGCAGCGGATCAGCCGCGCGCCGGAGTCGATGCGCCTGGCGATGCGGGTGGGACCGTAAGCTGGGCGTGCTTGGGCACTGCCATCCCCCAGGCCGTCTCCGGCAACGTCAAGGCGTCTCGGGCACTTTCATCCCCCGGGTCTCCGGCACTGTCATCCCCCGAGGCGCCTCCGGCACTGTCATCCCCATGGCGTCTCCGGCACTGTCATCCCGAGCGCAGCGAGGGATCTTGCTGGGCCGAGTTCGAACTCCGGAAAGGGTTCGATCCCAGCCGACTAGATATCTCCACTCGGGATGACAGTGCCGTGATCCGCCGTCCTGCCAAGCGCCACCTGCACGCCCAAGGCCCGCTGCTGCAATAGGGCCTTGGGGCGGCGTGCCCTCCTCCCAGCCTGGCGCCCCGCCTCCCAGGCGCGATATTAGCCCATCCCCGAGCGGCTCCCGGCCGCGGAGAGCACCCCACGTGACCACCACCGACACGACCCGCCTCTCCACGGCGCTGGCCGGCCGATACCGCCTCGAGCGCGAGGTGGGCGCGGGCGGGATGGCCACCGTCTACCTGGCCCAGGACCTCCGGCACGACCGGAAGGTGGCACTCAAAGTCCTCCGGCCGGAGCTCTCCGCCATCCTCGGCGCCCAGCGCTTCCTGGCCGAGATCAAGACCACCGCCAACCTCCAGCACCCCCACATTCTGAGCCTGTTCGACTCGGGCGAGGCCGACGGGCTGGTCTTTTACGTCATGCCGTTCGTCGAGGGCGAGTCGCTCCGAGCCCGGCTGACGCGCGAGAAGCAGCTCCCGGTGGACGAGGCGGTCCGGATCGCTCGCGAGGTGGCCGACGCGCTCGACTATGCCCACCGCCACGGCGTGATCCACCGCGACATCAAGCCCGAGAACATCCTGCTGCACGACGGCCGCGCCCTGGTGGCCGACTTCGGGATCGCGCTCGCCGCGGCGCGTTCCGACGGCGGCAGCCGGATGACCGAGACCGGCATGTCGCTCGGCACGCCGTACTACATGAGCCCCGAGCAGGCGATGGGCGAGCGCGAGATCACGGCCCGGTCAGACGTGTACGCCCTGGGCTGCGTGACCTACGAGATGCTCACCGGCGAGCCGCCCTTTACCGGGCCGACCGCGCAGGCGATCATCGCCCGCGTGATGACCGAGGAGCCGCGCCCGCTCGTGCTGCAGCGGAAGACGATCCCGCCGCACGTGGAGGCCGCGGTGCTCACCGCGCTCTCGAAGCTCCCCGCCGACCGGTTCGCAACCGCGGCGCAGTTTGCCGAGGCGCTGAGCCGGCCGGGACTGGCCACGGTGGTGACTACGGCGGCCCGGCCACGGGAACGTGGCGCCGGAACGCCGGGCCCGCGGGCTCGCGCGCTCGACGTTCGCGCCATGGATCGTGGCCGTCCTCGCGCTGGCGGGCGCCGCCTGGAGCTGGCGCGGGCGGCCCGCCCCGCGTGGCACGAGCTGGCAGTATCTCGAGCTCGGCGAAGGGCTGTCGCCCAACACCATCACGCCCTCGCTCGCGCTCTCGCCGGACGGAACCATCCTGGCGGTGAGGGAGGATGGCCAGAACGGCCGCCTCTACCTCAAACGGCGGAGCGAGCTGCACGCAGTGCCGGTGTCGGGTACCGAGCGGGCGGCGTATCCTGCCTTTTCGCCGGACGGCCAGTGGATCTCGTTCATCGCCGACGGCCGCCTGAAGAAGGTCCGGGTCGGCGAGGGCGGCGTCACGACCATCGCCGACTCGGCCAACGCGCCGTTCGGGGGCTCGACCTGGCTCGACGACGGAAGCATCGTCTACACCGGCCCCGATGTCGACGAGCTGTCGCGGGTGCCGGCGGCAGGAGGGCCGCCGACAGTGGTCCTGCGCGACTCCACCCTGGCCGGCCTTGGCCTGGGCAACCTCGCCGCGCTTCCCGACGGCCGCGGCGTGCTGTTCACCGTGTGCGCATCGGGGTGCGTGACGATGAGCGTTCACGTACTCGATCTCAGGACAGGCGCGCAGCGCGTCCTGCTCGCGGACGCGGTCCTGGCGTCCTATCTCCCGACCGGTCATCTGCTCTATCTCCGCCGTGACGGCTCCGCCCTGGCCGCCCCCTTCGATCTCAAGAGCCTGCGCATATCGGGGCCGGCCGTGGCGGTGCTCGACGGCGTCATGGTCGGGACCGGGTCCGCGTTCCTGGCGTGGTCCCGGGCCGGCACGCTGGTCTACCTGCAGGGCAGCGGGGCGGGCGCGGAGCTCGAGCCGGTGCGGGTCGGCCGGGACGGGGCCGCGAGCGTCATCGACACGTCGTGGCGCGGCGGGTTCAACTCCTTCGCTGTGTCACCCGACGGCCGCCGGCTGGCGGTAGGCGTCGGCCTCGCGAGCGGCACCCTGGGCATCTGGATCAAGCAGCTCGATCGCGGACCGTTCAGCCGGCTCACCTTCGGCGGACAGGACCGGCGGCCGGCGTGGTCGCCGGACGGGCAGGACGTGGCGTTCATCCGGGATTCGCTCAACGGCAGCAGCGTCTACGCGCGGCTGGCGGACGGCAGCGCGCCGGAGCGGCCGCTGGCACGGCTCGACCGGCAGGTACAGGAGGTGAGCTGGTCGAGCGACGGACGCTGGCTGCTGCTGCGCACGGACAACGGCGGCCCCGGCGCCGGCGACATCGTCGGCGTGCGCACCGCGGGCGACAGCGCGCCCGTGCCGCTCGTCGCGACTCCATTTACCGAGCTTCACCCGGCCGCCTCGCCCGACGGCCACTGGCTCGCATATACCTCGATCGAGTCGGGCACCAACGAGGTCTACGTCCGGCCGTTCCCCTCCACGACGGGCGGGCGCTGGCAGGTCTCCAACGGCGGCGGGTCGGAGCCGCGCTGGTCGCCCGATGGCCGGGAGCTGTTCTACCTGGACGGCACCTTCCGCCTGGTCGCCGCCGAAATCCGCACCTCACCGACGTTCGAGGTGAGCGAATTGCGACCGCTGTTCGATGCGTCGCGATTCGCCATCGACATCTACCACACGTCCTACGACGTGCTGCCCGGCGGGCGCGGGTTCTTCTTCCTGCGCCAGCGGCAGGGGGACCGGGCGGCCGCCGCGCCGCTGCTCGTGGAGGCGGAGAACTGGTTCGCGGACGTGCGGGCCAGGTCGGCGCGCTAGAACGGGTCTCCGATAATTGCCATGCTCATCAGCGGGAGGTGAATCCTTGTCCGACTTCCGTCACGAGTATCTGGCCGACATGCAGGCGCAGTTCGCAAAGCTTCGCGGCACGGCGGAGCGGGCGATGGCGCAGGTCGCTGACGAAGATTTCACGAAGGTGCTCGATGGGGAGAACAACAGCATCGCAATCACGGTGAAGCACATCAGCGGTAATCTGCGGTCCCGGTGTACGGATTTTCTGACGTCCGACGGTGAGAAGCCGAATCGCGATCGGGACGGCGAGTTCGTGCTCGAGCCCGGCGACACGCGAGCACGCCTAATGGACCAGTGGGGCGGCGCGTGGGATCTGCTGGCCGGCACCGTCGAAGGGTTGAGTGCCGAGGATGTGGCGCGAACGATCTCCATTCGAGGGGAGCCGCACACGGTGGGTCAGGCACTCAATCGCCACCTTGGCCACCTGGCGTACCATGTGGGGCAGATCGTACTGCTGGCGAAGCATTGGGTGGGGGCCGACTGGCAGACCCTGACGATTGCGCGGGGTCAGTCGAAGGCGTTTACTCCCGGGGTCAGTCGAGCTTGACGGTGGTGCCGAGACCGGCGTAGACGTACCGGTCACCGAAGGCGCGTGCGAGCGCCGCGAACGCCGGCTCCCCGGTGCAGTGGCCGGGCGCCATGCGGTCCAATCGCCAATGGTCGCGCAGCGCCATCGTGATCCGGGCAATTTCGGCATCCGGCGTGGCCACCAGATGCAGTCCGCCGAAGATCGCGTGCACGTGCTCGCCGAACGGACGCGCGGCCGTGAGGATGGTCTCAATGCCGGGATGAGAGCAGCCGACGACGAGCACCACGCCGGCGGGCGTGCGGAGCGCCAGGGACAGCTCCCTCAACTCGAGCGTGCCCGGCGTGCGGGACACAGTCGAGACGATGGCCACGCCCGGCGCCACCTCGGTCAGCGTGTCGAGGCGGACGAAATGGGCACTGGGCCAGGGGCTGGAGGAGACGATCGCCGCCGGCAGCGCGCCGTCGTAGTACCGCATCCGGGGCGGCAGCGTCGAGTCCAACCGCACGAATCCGCTGGGAATCTCCGCCCCGAACGTGCCGAAGTTCTCCTTCGGCGCGTAGATGGTGACTCCGGGATTGACCTTCAGCAGGTACGCGAGGCCGCCGGTGTGGTCGCCATGCCGGTGCGACACCACCACAAAATCGAGCCGATGCAGGTCCACGTGCAGGGCGCGGACGTTGCGCTCGAACGTCGCGGCGTCGTTGCCGGTATCGAACAGTATCCGCTTGCCGCCGTACTCGATGAGCGCGGCGAATCCCCAGTCGCGGACAAGGCCGGGGTGGTCGCCGAAGGCATCGTACAGGATGGTGATCCGGTCGGGCGGGGGGCCGCGTACGTCAGCATGCAGGGGCACGGGCAGCGCGAACAGCAAGGCGGCGAGCAGACGCACGGTGAGGGCTCCGGCAAGGGGAGAGCGCGGTCGCCATAGTTATGCGCATTACGCCGAGCGTGGTCAAGCCGGTGCACCGATCACGGGCTCAAGGGGACAATCTCTCGACCCTCCACCTGCTTCCGCCTTCCCGCGAATACCGAATTCGGTCGTGCAGCCGGCTCTCCCGCCCCTGCCAGAACTCGATCGTCTCCGGCTCAACCCGATACCCTCCCCAGTGCTCCGGCAGCGGTATGTCTCCATCCCCGAACCGGGCTTCGACCTCCCGCAGGTCCGCCTCCAGCGCCGCGCGTCCGGGAATCACCCGGCTCTGGTGCGACGCCCAGGCACCGAGCCGGCTGCCGAGCGGCCGGCTGCTGAAGTACCGGGCCGAGTCCTCCTGCGAAGTCCGGCTCACCCGGCCCGTGATCCGCACCTGCCGGTCCAGCTCGCCCCAGTAGAGCACCAGCGCCGCTCGAGGATTGGCCTCGAGCTCGGCGCCCTTCCGGCTCCGGTAGTCGGTGAAGAACACGAACCCGCGCTCGTCGAATGCCTTGAGCAGGACGATCCGGGCCGACGGCGCGCCATCCGCCGAGGCGGTGGCCAAGGTCATGGCGTTGAGGTCGGGGAGCTCGGCCTCCCGCGCCTCCGCGAACCAGCGGGCGAACTCGACCAGCGGGTCGTGGCTCACATCGGCTTCATCGAGCCGGGCCCGCGAGTATTCCCGGCGAATATCGGCGATGCTCATGCGACGAACCTTAGCAGGGCCCCCGCGCCCGCGGCTAGATTGGGGCATGCCGCCCATCGTTCGCGCGCTGCGCGTCGCCGCGCTGGCGCTCGGCGTGCACGCCGCCGCGCTGTCCGCCCAGTCCGCCGCGGCGGCCGCGGGAGGACCGCGCACACTGCGGGTGAGCGGGGTCGAACGCACTTACCTGCTCGACGTGCCCCCGAGCTACCGGCCCGGCACACCGGCGCCGCTCGTGATGGTGTTCCATGGCGCCGGGGGAAGCGGGCGGCGGATGGCGCCGCACACCGGGTTCAGCCGGCTCGCCGGGCGCGAGGGGTTCGTGGCGGTGTACCCCGACGGGCTCGGCCGGCGGTGGAATGACGGGCGCAGCGCCCTGGCCACGCGGGACGACGTGGGGTTCGTCAAGGCGCTGCTCGATACGCTCGAGCGCGAGCTGAGTCTCGACTCCACCCGGGTCTACGCCGCCGGGATCTCCAACGGCGCGATGTTCTCCTACCGGCTCGCGTGCGAGCTGCCGGGCGTGTTCGCCGCGATTGCGCCGGTGGCGGGAGCCACGCCGGCCAACCTCGCCGAGAGCTGCGGGCGGACGGCGCCGGTGTCGGTGCTCGCGATCCAGGGGACCGCGGACCCGCTGCTGCCGTACGCCGGCGGCGGCGTGGGCGGCGGGCGGGGGAGCGTGCTGTCGGCCGCGCGAGAGCATCGCGTTCTGGGCCCGGGTGGCGGGTTGCGGCGGAGCGCCGGCCGTCACCGACGAGCCCGACCGTGTGCGCGACGGCACGCGGGTGCGGGTCACGGCTTACTCCGGCTGCCGCGACGGGCGTGCGGTGGAGCTCTACACCATCCAGGGCGGCGGACACACCTGGCCCGGCGGGCCGCCGGTGGGACGGTCGGTGGGCCGGGTGAGCCGGGAGATCGATGCGACGGCGTTGATCTGGGCGTTCTTCGCGAGGCATCCGAGGCCGTAGTGCGCATTGTTCGACTGCCAAGTCGTACCCGGACTGTCATCCCGAGCGGAGCGAAGGATCTGCTTTGCGGCGCTCGAGCCACTCCCGGGCTGGATCCCTCGCTGCGCTCGGGATGACAGCGGCGTGCGGGCTCGGGATGACAGTGGCGTGCGGGCTCGGGACAGCGGCGTGCGGGCTCGGGATGACAGCGGCGTCTGCGCTCGCGACGACAGTGGCCTGCGCGGCCGGGCCCGGCAGTCGAGAGGAGGGCCCATGCGCGGCCTGACCATGGATTACCAGCTCACCCTCGCCGCCATCGCGCGCCGCGCCGATTCGCTCTTCGGCGAGCGGCCCGTGGTGAGCCGCCGGGCCAGCGGCGCGCTCCACCGCACCACCTGGTCTGCCTCCCTCCGCCGGGCACGCCGACTCGCCTCCGCCCTGCACCGGCTCGGCGTCGGCCCGGGCGACCGCGTCGCCACGCTCTGCTGGAATCACGAGCGTCACCTGGAAGCGTACTTCGCCGTCCCGCTGCTGGGCGCGGTGCTGCACACGCTCAACCTCCGGCTGCACCCGGACGAGCTCGCCTGGATCGCGCGCCATGCGGAGGACCGTGTCGTGGTGGTGGACGAGTCGCTGCTGCCGCTGCTCGAACGGTTCCGGCAACGCGTGGCGTTGCGGCACGTCATCGTCGTGTCCGATGGCGGCGCGGTGCCGCCGGAGACGCTCGACTACGAGGCTCTCGTTTCCTCCGGAGACGAAGCCGCCGAGTTCCCCGAGCCGGACGAGCGCGACGCCGCGGCCATGTGCTACACCTCGGGGACGACCGGCCGCTCCAAGGCGGTGGTCTACTCCCACCGGGCACTGGTGCTCCACTCGATGGCCACCGCCATGCCCGGCAGCTTTTCCCTCGGGTCGGCCGACGTGGTGCTCGCCGTCATCCCCATGTTTCACGCCAATGCCTGGGGGCTTCCGTTCACGGCGGCGCTCACTGGCGCGGGGCTCGTCTTTCCTGGGCCGCATCCCTCACCGACGGCGCTGCTCGAGCTCTGCCACACCCAGCGCGTCACCTTCAGCGCCGGCGTCCCCACCGTCTGGCTCGGCGTGCTGGAGGCGCTCGACGCCTGTCCCGGCGCGTACGACCTGTCGGCCCTGCGGACGATCGTGATCGGCGGCGCGGCGGCTCCGGAGGCGCTGGTGCGTGGGCTCGAGGAACGGCACGGGCTGCACGTGGTCACCTCGTGGGGAATGACGGAGATCACGCCGGTCGGCACTGTCGGCACGCTCACGCCCGAGGGGGCGGCGCTGCCGCCGGCCGAACGGCACGCACTCCGGATGAAGCAGGGGCTGCCGGGCGCATTCCTCGAACTGCGGGTGCGCAACGCGCATGGCGACGTCCCCCGCGACGGCCTCACGCTGGGTGAGCTCGAGGTGCGGGGCGCCTACGTGGCGTCAGCGTACTACCGGCCGGACGAGCCCGGCGATTGGTTCACTCCGGACGGCTGGTTCCGGACGGGTGACATCGCTACGATCGACCCGCACGGCTATCTCGAAATCCGTGATCGCACGAAGGATCTGATCAAGTCGGGCGGCGAGTGGATCAGCTCGGTGGCGCTCGAGGGCGCGCTGATGGGACATCCGGCGGTGGCGGAGGCGGCGGTCGTGGCGGTGCCGCACCCCAGGTGGACCGAGCGGCCGCTCGCGGCCGTGGTGCTGCGGGAGGGGAGGTCGGTCACGCCGGAGGAGCTGCTCGCCTCGATCGAGGGGCGGTTCCCGCGCTGGTGGCTGCCCGACGACGTTGTCTTCCTGCCGGAGATTCCGCGCACGTCCACGGGGAAGTTCCTCAAGTCGGCGCTTCGGGACGCATATCGTGGCCATTACGGCGGTGCGTGAGGGGAGCCCCCGCCGGTGAACCCGCTCCTCGATCTCGCGGCTCATCCGATCATCGCCCACCGGGGCGCGTCCGCGCACGCGCCGGAGAACACGCTGCCCGCGTTCGAGCTGGCGCTCGAGCAGGGCGCCGACGCGTTCGAGCTGGACGTGCGGCTCACGCGGGACGGCGCCGCCGTCGTCCTGCACGACGCCACGCTCGAGCGCACCACGAGTCTCACCGGGCCGGTGCGCGCCCGGACGCTCGCCGAGCTGCGCGCGGGGGACGCGGGCCGCTGGTTCACGACCGACCGCGGCCGCACCCTGCCCTTTCGCGGTACCGGCATCCGGATCCCCACACTGGCCGAGGTGTTGTGGAGCTTTCCGGCCGTGCCGGTGCTGCTCGAAGTGAAGGAGCCGGAGGTGCAGGAGGCGGTGCGGCGGGTGCTGCTGGAGGAGAACGCGGCAGGGCGCTGCGTCGTGGCGTCGGAGCACATCGGCAGCGCTGGAAGTCTTTCGCGAAGCGCCGTTCGCCTGCGGCGCGTCGGGGCCGGAGATCTCGGCGCTCTACCGCTCGGTGCTGCTGCACCGGAAGCTGCCGCCGTGCCGGCACCGGCTGCTCTCGGTGCCGCTCCGGCATCGGGGGCTGACGGTGCCCACCCGGAGGTTCGTGGCCGCGGCCCGGCGGCTCGGGTGTCCGGTGCACGTGTGGACCGTGAACGAGGCCGCCACCGCCCGGCGCCTGTGGGCGCGAGGGGTGGCGGGGATCGTGACGAACGTGCCGGGGGTGATTCGAGAGGCGAGGGACGGCAGGAGCGAGCCGGAACGCTGACCCCCGTGCCTCGTGCCCCACTCGAGTGTACTCTGGAGCCGCCCCTACTTCGACGCTGTCTTGCTGTCCGAGTGGATCACCACGCTGCCGCCGCCGAGCGACGTGCTCGCGTCGTCCAGGGCGGCCTGGGCGTACTGGTTGTCGTAGATTACCCCGCTGCCGCCGAGATCGCTGCCGTCACCCCAGATCCGGATGCGGAACTTGTCGACGCCGGTGCCTTTCAGGTCGCCGTCCTCGATCGTCAGGACGAAGCGGTAGTTCCCGGCGCCGTTGATGGTTCCGTACCCCTTGTACTGGCCCTTGGGCCCGGAAATCACCAGCCACTCGTAGCCGGTGCTCTTGAAGTTCAGGTCGCCGGCCTTGAACTGGAATTCGGTATTACCATCGGGGACGCTCTTTCCTTTCTGGTACTTGGCGACGAAGCCGAAGTTCGCCTTGCCGGTGAGGCCCGGGTTCGGCCGGTAGGCGCCGAGCGGCGAGTCGATCCAGCCGCCGCCGGTGACGAAGCCGGCGTCCGGGTCGTAGATGACCACGTACTGGAAGACCGACTGGTTCGACGCACCGCCGTCATCGTCGGTCACGGTCATTCTCACGGTGTAGACGCCCGCGGCGGTGTAGGCGTGCGAGCCCGTGGCCGTGCCGGCGCCGTTGCTCTCCGAGATCACGGCGCTCGTCGTGCCGTCACCCCAGTCTACGAGCGCGGTGTGGGTATCCCGGGTGCCCATGTCGGTGAACGCTGCGCTCACGCCGACCGGCCTGCCGACGGCGTTCGGAGCGACGGGTCCGGTCAGCGCCGCGAGGATCGGCGCCACGTTGTTGACCGTGATGGTAACGGTCGATTCGCCGAACAGTACGGGGGAACCGTTGTCCGTCGCGCGGACCTTGAAGGTGTACAGGTCCGAGGGGGTGCCGGAGGGGTTGTCGTCGGTCGGGGTCCAACTGAACGCGCCGGTGGCCGGATCGATCGTCGCGCCGGCAGGTGCGCCCACCAGGCTGAATGCGAGCGTGTTCGGCGGCAGGTCGGGGTCGGTCGCGGATGCGATGAACGTGACGGTGGACGCCTCGTTCACGGTTTGCGGCGCGATGGCCGCCACCACCGGCGCGCGGTTGACTTCGTTGACGGTGACCGTGATGGTCTCGTCGTCCGAGAGCGCCGCGGTGCCGTCGTCGGTGACCATGACGACGAAGGTGTAGCTGCCCGGGCCCTGCGCCTCGGTCGGCGTCCAGGTGAACGCGCCGGTCGAGGGGTTGATGGAGGCGCCGGCGGGGGCCCCTACCAGGCTGAAGCCGAGCGCGTTGGGCGGCAGGTCAGGGTCGGCGGCCGTGGCCGTGAAGGCGAGCGCGGTCTCTTCGTTGACGCTCCTGCTGCCGATCGTGGCCAGCACCGGCGGCTGGTTCACCTCGTTGACCGTGATGGTGAACGTCTCGAAGTCGTCCAGGCTCGGCGTCCCGTTGTCGCTCACCCGGATGGTCACCGGATAGCTGCCAGGGCCCTGGGCCTCCGTCGGCGTCCAGGAGAACGCGCCGGTGGCCGCGTCGATGCTCGTGCCGGCCGGCGCCCCAGCGTCCAGCGAGAACGTGAGAGCATTGGGCGGGAGGTCGTGGTCGGTGGCGCTCGCGGTGAATCTGAGCGACGTCTCCTCGTCCACGGTCTGGCTCCCGATGACCGCGAGCTCGGGTGCCACGTTCACCTCGTTGACTGTGACGGTGATCTCTTCCTGATCCGAGAGGGCGGGCGTACCGTCGTCGGTGACCTTCACGGTGAACGTGTAGCTCCCCGGGCCCTGGGCCTCCGACGGCGTCCAGGTGAACGCACCTGAGCTTCCGTCGATCGAGGCTCCCATCGGCGCGCCGACCAGGCTGAAGGTCAGGCCATTCGGCGGCAGGTCGGCATCCGTGGCGCCGGCCGTGAAGCTCAGCGGCGTCTCCTCACTCACCGTCCTGTTGCCGATCGCGGCGAGCGCCGGGGCGACGTTCACCTCGTTCACGGTGATCTTCACCAGCGTCTCGCCCGAGAGCGCCGGCGAGCCGTCGTCGGTGGCCATCACCTTGAAGGTGTAGGTGCCCGGGCCCTGGGCCTCGGTGGGCGTCCAGGTGAACGCGCCGGTGGTCGCGTTGATGCCCGCGCCGGCCGGCACCGGGCCGGGTCCGGCGGCGAGCGAGTAGCTCACGTCGTTGGCCGGGAGGTCCGGGTCCGCTGCCGAGGCCGTGAAGGCCAGGTCCGCGAGCTCGTCCACGTGCTGATCCGGGATCGCCGCCACGACGGGGGCCTTGTTGACCTCGTTCACGTGGATGGTGATCGTCTCCTCGTCGGAGAGCGCGGGGCTGCCGCTGTCGGTCACGCGGACGGTGAAGGCGTAGTCGCTCGGCCCCTGCGCTTCGGTGGGGGTCCAGGAGAAGCCGCCGGTCGAGCCGTTGATGCCTGCCCCGGCGGGCGCGCCGACCAGGCTGTACGTAAGCGTATTGGCCGGAAGATCCGGATCCGTGGCGCTCGCCGAGAAGGTGAGCGGCGTCTCCTCATCCACCGACTTGTTCCCGATCGCGGCGAGCACCGGGGCGACGTTCACCTCGATCACCGTGATCTTTACGGTCGTCTCGCCGAACGCAGCCGGCGAGCCGTCGTCGGTCGCCCGCACCTGGAAGGTGTAGACCCCCGGCCCATCCGCTTCGGCGGGCGTCCAGGTGAACGCGCCGGTAGTGGCGTTAATGGTGGCGCCTGCGGGCGCTCCGACCAGGCTGAAGGCGAAGGCATCGGCGGGAAGGTCCGGGTCGGCGGCCGAGGCGGTGAACTCGATCGCCTGAAGCTCGTCCACCGTCCGGTCCGGAATGGCCGCCACGACCGGCGCCTGGTTCACTTCGTTCACGTGAACCGTGATGCTCTCCTCGTCCGAGAGCGCCGGTGAGCCGTTGTCCGTCACCTTGACCGTGAAGGTTTGGTCGCTCGGGCCCTGAGCCTCCGTCGGGGTCCAGGTGAACACGCCCGTCGCGGCATCGATGGCGGCTCCCACCGGTGCGCCCACCAGGCTGAAGCTCAGGGTGTTCGCCGGCAGATCGGCGTCCGTGGCCGACGCGGTGAAGGTGAGCGCGGCCAGCTCGTCGGCGGTCTGGTTGCCGATCGCGGCCAGCACCGGGGCCAGATTGATCTCGTTCACCGTGATCGTGATCGCTGCCTGCGCGGCCGTCACGCCGTCGCTCACCGCCACATGGAAGGGATAGCTTCCCGGCCCCTGGGCCTCGGTCGGCGTCCAACTGAACGCACCCGTGCCCGCATCGATACTCGCGCCGCTCGGCGCGCCGGCCAGGCTGAACGTGAGCGGTTGCGGCGGCGTGTCGCCGTCGGTGGCATCGGCATCGAAGGTCACGGCCACCAGCTCGTTCGTCGCCAGGCTCGGCGGTACGCCCGTCAGCACCGCAGCCGCGTTCACTTCGTTCACATGGACCGTGATGCTCTCCTCGTCCGAGAGCCCGCCGCTGCCGCTGTCGGTGACCTTGACGGTGAACGTATAGTCGTCCGGCCCCTGTGCCTCGGTTGGTGTCCAGGAAAAGCCACCGCTCGAGGCGTTGATGCTCGCCCCCGTGGGCGCGCCGACCAGGCTGAAGGTCAGCGAGTTGGCGGGCAGATCGGCATCGGTGGCGGTGGCGGTAAAGGCCAGCTCCGCCAGCTCGTCCACCGTCCTGCTGCCGATCGTGCCCAGAATGGGGGCGACGTTCACCTCGTTCACGTGAATGGTGATCGTCTCGAAATCGCTCATCGCGGGCGCGCCGTTGTCGCTCACCCGGATGGTCACCGGGTAGTCGCCCGGACCCTGGGCCTCCGTGGGGGTCCAGGTGAACGCGCCTCCGGCGGTTATGGCGGCGCCGGCGGCCGCGCCAACGTCGAGCGAAAAGGCGAGAGTCTGCCCCGCGTTGGGGTCCGTTGCGGTCGCGGTGAAGGCGAGCGCCGCGAGCTCGTCGACGCTCTTGTTGCCGATGGCGGCGAGGACGGGGGGCTGGTTGGCCTGGACGACGACCGCGTTCGGCAGCACGAACAGGTTGCTGGGATTGTTCTTGCAGTCGGCGGTTCGGTACGCGATGAAATAGGCGTTGTAGGTGCCTGGTGTGGTCGGAGCGGTCGTTGCGAACGACTCGGTGAAGGTGCCGGCCACGGCGTGGTCCGGCGTATCCGCACAGGGCGTGGCCGAGCTGCTGCCCGGAGCGGAAGTCGCGAACAGCCAGAAGGTGCTGAACCAGTTCTGCCCGCCGCCGCTGGTCGTCGTGGTGTTTACGGTGACCGCGGCCGTGATCGTCGCCCCTGGGACCACGGTCACGCTGGAGACACCATTCACCGTCGCACCTGTGATCGCCCTATCGTCCGTGAACGTCGCCTGCGCTGTCCGCCCCGACGTGGTGCCCGTCGCCGTGATCGTGAACCGCACGCCGAGATCGGTCTCCTCGATCTCGTACTCGCGGCTGAGGATGTGTCCCATCGGGTCTGCCACCGCGCTCAGCGACTTGTCCGGATGGATCGGCGGGTCCACTTCCTCGTGGAACAGCAGGGTCACCGTTTCTCCCGGCTCCCAGCCCCCGCCCGTGACCGTCACGGTGTCTCCCGGCTGGTAGTCCTCCTTGTCGGTCCGCACCGTGGCGATGTTCGGGTCGCTCGGGTCGCCCGCCGCCGTGACCAGCACCACCCGGCTGGTGCGCCCGCCGGTGGCCTCGTCGCTGGCGCCGCTCGCGTCCGTGCCGCGCACCAGCCCGAACGACCCCATGTTGGTGTAGCCGATCTGGAGCCCGACGCTGTTGGTCAGAATCGCCCGGCCCGTCGCCGTCAGCACCTGTACGTTCGAGTACACCTCGAAGGTCGTATCCGACGTCACCGAAAGCGCGGAGATCGCGCCGAGCCAGCCGTATCTCGCGGCGGGGTTGTCCGAATTGTCCTGCAGCGCCACAAGGCCGGGCCCGTGCGTCGCGGCCGAGTCGGCCAGCGCCCAAGCCGCCAGATTCCGGATCAGCTCGTTCTTGGCCGCGCGGTTGGTCGACCCGACGTCGGGCGTGCCCGACCATACGGCCGTCCGCCCCATGAACGCCGCTCGGAGCCGCCCGGCGATCGTCGCGTTCCGCAGCATCGCGTACGGCTGCAGGGCGGGTCCGTCCGCCAATGACGGCACCACGAACACGGCGTACCCCGACAGGTCCACCCCCGCGAGATCCACCGTCCCCTGGGTGCCGTCATACCCGGCGTCCGCACCCCCCGGGAAGCGGATCGCGTCCCCCGCGAGCGCTGATACAACTGTGTTGCACCCGGTCGCATCGATACCGATGGGGCAGTACACCAGCGCCTTCTGTGCAGAAAGCAACGAAGGCGTCAGGGCGAGCACAACCGCGGAAACGAGGGCGGCAAGGTGCGCGCGGGCGGTCCGGAGCATGGGTGGTCTGGGCTGGTGGAGCGGGTTACTCGCAGGCGTCCGCGATCACGGCGTTGAGCGACAGCTCCTTGCCTTTCAACTGCTCGTCCTGCGTCTTGCCGTTCTGCAGCGTCTGCCGGAGCTGGACCACCCGGAGCTGCCGGCGGTACGCCGCGCACACGCTCGACTCGCCTTGCGCCGACCCGGTGGCCGAAAACGTCGGCTTCACCGCCGACGTGCGGGCGGCGCGGTTGACCGGCCGCTCCTTGAGCAGATTGTCGGCACACCCGGCCGACCCCAGGCATACGGCCACGACCAGCGCTGTAATCGGGACGCGGTTCATGGGCACACTCCTCTTGTGGGACGCACGGGTGCTCCCCCGCGCGATCGGGCGAAACGGGACGGCATGCACGCGCGGCTCGGGGCGAGCCGCAGGCATCTGCATTGATGGGGATGTAGGTGGCGCCGAGAATGCAGACGGTGGGCCAGTTCGCGGCACCAGTGCCAAGTGCTGAGACCGCAAGCGCAAACTCTCGGCGCGCCGACCTCCGCTATCGGGGCGCTGCGGCAGGTCGGCCACAGCGATGCGATGCTCCGCCTCCACGGGTGAACGGAAACGAGACCGGCCCCCGCGTGAACGCGGGGGCCGGTCAAGTGCAGGCGATTGCGCGCGAGGCGCCCGACGCCGCTACGGCTTCTCCACCGGCAGCCGCACCGCGTTCCCCCACTCGGTCCACGACCCATCATAGTTCCGCACCTTCTCGTGCCCCAGCAGGTACGTCAGCGCGAACCAGGTGTGTGACGAGCGCTCGCCGATCCGGCAATACGCGATCGTCTCCTGCTCCTTCTTGAGCGCGTTGTCCTGTTCGTACAGCTTTCTGAGCTCGGCCGCGGGCTTGAACGTGTGCGTCTCGGGATCCACCGCCTTGCCCCAGGGCACGTTCTTGGCAGACGGGATGTGCCCGCCCCGGAGGCAGCCTTCCTGCGGGTACTCGGGCATATGGGTCTTCTCGCCCCGGAACTCCTCCGGGCTCCGCACGTCCACCAACTGGCCCTTCTTCTCGAGGTGCTCCAGCACGTCCTCGCGGAAGGCGCGGATCTTCTCGTCGTTCCGCTCACCCACGGTGATGTTGCCTGGCGGATAACTCTGGACCTCGGTGGAAAGCTTGCGCCCCTCGTCCACCCAGCGGAGCCGGCCGCCGTCGAGGATCTTCACGTTGGAGATCCCGAAGAGCTGCAGCACCCAGAGCGCGTAGGTGGCCCACCAGTTGTTCTTGTCACCGTAGAAGACGATCGTGGTGTCGTTGTTGATTCCCTTGGACCGGAGCAGCTTCTGCAGGCGATCGCGGTCCACGTAGTCGCGGACCACGTCGTCATTGAGGTCGGTGGTCCAGTCGATCTTGACCGCGCCGGGGATGTGGCCCGTATCGTAGAGGAGAATGTCCTCGTTGGATTCCACCAGCCGGACCTTCGGATCGTTCAGGTGCTGGGCCACCCAGTCGGTCGAGACCAGCACCTCGGGATGGGCGTAGCCCCGCTGGTCGATCGGTGTCACCGGCGGGGCGGTTGTTGCGGCGGTCATGACTGCCTCCATGGATGCGTGAGCGGACGGATCCGGCGCTTGCAGGCCCGAAAAACGAGCCGGCCGCGAACTCCTCGGGAGAGCGCGGCCGGCCAGACTCGAAGATTGCCCAGAGCTAGCGTACGGCGGCGCCTTCCCCCCGGCCCATGGCCAGGTGGACCATACAGCAGCACGGCGGAACGGCGGGCGCATGCAGCATTGGACGGATCTCAATCCCGAGTGTGTCAGTCAACTTAGGGTTCCCTCGGGCGATATGTCAACCAGGCGGGCGCCCTCGTGGCTTACCAGATGGTCGACGGGAGCTCGGCCACAACCGAGCGGGATGGGCGGAGCCGCTGAACGCCGCGGTAGACGGTGAGATACTTCGCGGAGATGCGGTGCCAGTCGAGCACCGACTCCGCCTTGAGCCGATTGCGCCGGGCGATCTCGTGCCGGCGGTGCGGGTCGTCGGCGAGCGCGCGAATGGCGGCCGCCAGCGCGGCCGGGTCCCCCGGCGAGACGAGCAGCCCATTGACGCCGTGCTCCACCAGATCGGGGATCCCGCCAACGGTAGTCGCCACGATCGGCAGCCCGGAGGCGAGTGCCTCCGCGTAGGCGTTCCCTGATGCTTCCGCGATGGGTGGCAGGGTGAACAGGTCGGCCGCCCGGTAGCGTCCCGCGACGGCGGCCCGGTTGAGCGCACCCATGAAGCGGACCTGGCCGGCGAGGCCCAGCGCGTCGGCGAGCTCGCGCAGCTCCCCTTCCTCGGGACCGGTACCGACGATCTCCAGCTCGAAGCGATGCCGCTCCAGCACCGCGAACGCGCGGATCAGATCGCGAAGGCCTTTACGCTCGACGAGACGGGCCACGGCCAGGCAGCGGATCCGATCGCGCTGGCGCCGTCGCCGGCCGGCGGCCGGGCAAAAGCGATCGAGGTCCACCCCGTCGTGGACAACCGAGTACCGGAGGCCGGGCAGGGTGCGAGGCGTCAGGCGGCCCAGGGTGTCGCAGACGGCCACCACGCGATCCGCCCGGCGCCAGATCCAGCGGGTCAGCGGCCGCAGCATGCGGTGGGCGAGCGCCAGCATGCGGTCGCGCGGATCGTGGCCGGGCACGTCGGAGCCCCGGAGCGAGACCACCACCGGCACGTCGCGCAGATCGAGCAATGGAAGCAGCGCGCCGGTAGGGAGCGAAAAGAACACGTGGGCGACGTCGTATCGGTTCGTGGCAATGAGCTTTCGAATCGCCGGCCGCGCGGCAAGCAGGTAGCTCGCCGCATCCAGCATCCCCGCCTTGTGCACCGACGTCCGCCGGCACTTCACCCGGTAGACGGTAAGGATCCCCTCGTCCTCGGCGACGCCGTCCCACAGCAGCACCGACTCGGATGCGTCCGTCGCGCCCGCGGTCACGACATCGACGCGCATCCCGCGCGCCGCGAGCGAGCGCGCCAGCATCTCGGTGGCAACGCCGGCACCGCCGCCGTTCGGCGGATACTCGTAGTTGAGCAGCAGCACGCGCAGGGGCATCGCCGCACCGGTAAGGACGGGTCATTGAGACGGCACGATGAACGGGGATGTGAGCGAATGCAGCGGACGCGAGGCGCAAGTCGGGGGCCAGCGGCGACCGGCGACGAGTGGTGCCGATCGGACGTCGGGAGCTCGGGCTAAGCTGCGCGGGGAGCGCGGCTTGAAAGGGCGTCGCGGGGCCGAGTGCGGTGGATTGCGCGTTGCCTGGTCAGGCCGGAAATTGTTGCGCGCCGCCGACAGCACCAGCCCCGATGAAGTCTCGCACGGTGGCGTAGAGGAACTGGTCGAGCACGCGACCCTGCTTCACGGCCGCCCGGCGCATCTGCCCCTCCAGCGCGTAACCCGCCTTCTCCAGCACCCGGCGTGACGCGGGGTTCCACTCGAAGACGATGGCGTAGATCCGGCAGAGATCGAACGCCCGGAAGGCGTGCTCGGTGAATCCGCGCACCGCCGTGGTCATGATCCCGCGGCCCCAGTGGGCCTTTCCCAGCCAGTAGCCCAGCTCGGCCGAGTAGCGCGCGACGTCCTCCTGCAGGAAGAGGCCGATGCCGCCGGCGGCCTCGCCCTCCACCTCGATGGCGAACTGGGTCTCGGGCTCCGCCACGCTCGCGCGCGCCACCCACGCTTCGGCGTCGGCCAGGGTGTAGGGATGCGGGAATTGATCGCGCACGTTGCGCCAGAGCTGCTCGCTGTCGGCGTGCCGGGCCAGCGCGGGCTCGTCGCCCCGGCGCCAGCTCCGGATCCGGAAGCCTGGAAAAGCGAGCTCCATCTAATGTGCCTTGTGAGAGTTGCTTGAGGCCGGCAGCAACTCGTCCTGCGTGGCCGGCCGGAACACAAGATCGAAAGCGAGGAAGAGCGTCTTGGAAAACGGGAAGAAGACGAGCGGGGCGATCACCATCATCCCGATGCCACCGTACTCGAGCAGCTTCCACGGCGGCGTGGGCCATGTGGCCGCCACGATGGCGAGGAACACGGCCGCGAACGCGAGCTCCGCCGCCACGATGTTGAACATGTAGGAGCCGACCTGATACCCCTCCTCGCCCCGCTCCAGCTTCAGCCCGCACACGGGACAACGCGCGCGCATGCGGAGCCACGAGGAGAACACCTTGCCCCGGCCGCAGTTGGGACACCGCAGCCGCAGCGCCCGGCCGAAGAGGCGCAGCGTGTCGGGGACGAAGCGCTTCATGGGCAGAAATCTAACGTGGACGGAAGGACGGAAGGACGGAAGGACGGAACTGCGGGCAGCACGGCGTAAACGAGCTTTCGTCAACTGTCATCCCGAGCGGAGCGAGGGATCTGGCCGGGCTGAGTTCGGAGCATGGGAGAGTAGATCCTTCGCTCCGCTCGGGATGACAGTGCCGGGACACGCGACGTCCCCCTTTCCCCCTTTCCCAGCTTCCGTCGTTCCGTCCTTCCGTCCGTCCCCCTACAGCCTCTCCGGCAAATCCGCCACGACATACGCCATCACCGCCATTGCCGCCACGCAGCGCGCCAGCTCGGCCGGATCCAGTTTGTCGAGCATGTCGGCGTCGCTGTGGTGATACCAGAAGTAGCGCGAGCCGTCCACGTCGAGCTCCATCGCCGGCACCCCGGCGGCGGCGAGCGGCTCGGTGTCGGCCGCGGGGCTTCCGTCCACCCGCTCGAGGCCCGTGGCACCGATTGGCTGCATCAGCGCCGCCACCTGCCGAATCACCGCGGCCGCTGAATCGGAGCCGCCCAGCACGTAGCCGCGCGGGTTGAACACGCCGTTGTCGGATTCCATGGCCATGACGTGCCGGCTCAGCTCGCCGGCATGGGCCTGTGCGTAGGCCTCGGCGCCTCGGCCGCCGTTCTCCTCGTTGGTCCAGAGCACCACTCGGACGGTGCGTCGCGGGCGGAGGCCCAACCGCTTCAGCAGCCGCACCGCCTCCCACGCGGCTACCGATCCGCCGCCATCGTCCATCGCGCCCTGCCCGACGTCCCAGGAATCGATGTGCCCGCCGAGCACGACTACCTCATCCGGCTTGTCCCGGCCCACGATCTCCGCCACCACGTTGCGCGACGGCGCGTCCGGAAGCGTGTGCGCGCCCATGCGGAGTGTCACGACCATCGGCTCGCCGCGATCTTGGAGCCGGTGGAGCATCATCGCGTCTTCGACGCTCAGCGCTGCCGCGGGAATCCTGGCCGTCATCGAGTCGTAGAGGGTGGCGCCCGTGTGGGGGTTCCGCATCGAGAACGTGGCCACCGAGCGGATCAGGCAGGCCACCGCGCCGGCGCGCGCCGCCGCGGAGGGGCCGTCGGTGCGAACGTGCCGCGTCGCCGTGTATTCGGTGAAGGGCACGTCGAGCAGCACGATTCTGCCCTTCGCCTCCGCGGCCCGCCGCGCGAGCTCCTCGAGCGAGCCCACCACGAGCACGGGCGCCGTGATCCCCCGCGCCGTGGTCCCGACGCTCCCGCCCAGGCCGAGCATCGCCAGTCGGGCTCGGCGAGGCCGCACCAGCTCGGCCGACTCCGCGCCCCGGACCCAGCGCGGCACCATGACCGGCTCGCCGCGGACGTTCTCCAGGCCGTCGGCCTTCATCGCCTGGAGCACCCAGTCGATCGCCGCCTCCAGACTTGCCGAGCCGCTGAGCCGGGACCCGAAGGTGTCCACCAGCCGGCCGAGGCGGAGGTAGGCGGAGCTGTCGGCGGTTGCGCCCCGGATGAGGCTGTCGGCCGCGGCGCGGTACGCCGCGGCGATCCCGACCTGTGCCGAGGCGCGGCCGGGGAAGGCGGCGGCGAGCAGCAGGGACAGCGCGATCGTCAAGCGGCGAACGGTCATGGGGCGCTCATCGTCCTGGGGCTCGAAGTATGGGAACCGGCCCGGGAGGCCGGCCATCCGGTCTATATTTCATCGGGTACGCCTGTGCCCGTTGGAAGACCCTCGCTGGAGGATTCATGTCGAATCGAACTCTGGGCTCGCTCTTCGCGGCCCTGCTGCTCCTCACCACTAACGCGGCGGCGCAGGGCTCGACCGCCAAGAAGGAGCCGGTCGCGGACGGACGGACGCTCTCGCAGTGGGTCGCCGACCTCAAGGCGCCGGCACCCCAGACCCGGAACGCCGCGGCGTACGAAATCTCGGGCATGGGCCCCGCGGCAGCCGCGGCCGTACCGGCCCTGATTAAAGCGCTGGACGATCCGTCAGGGGCGGTGCGATTCCCTGTGACCGTCGCCCTCAGAGAGATCGGCCCCGCCGCGAGCGCCGCGGTGCCCCGGCTCAAGAAGATGATGGAGGAGGAGACCAACGACGAGCTGGCGTCAGCGGCCAAGCGCGCCATCCGGAGAATTCAGCCGGAAGCGCTGGCCGGCCAGTAGCCGCCGCGGAGGGCCTGATCGAGATCCTCGAGCAGGTCATCCGCGTGCTCCAGCCCGATGGAGAGCCGTAACAGCCCCGGCGGCGTACGGCTCTCGGGTCCCTCCACTGATGCGCGGTGCTCGATCAGGCTCTCGGTCCCGCCGAGACTCGTCGCCCTGGTAAAGAGCCGCACCCGCCGCACCACCTCGAGCGCCGCCGGTGCGCCTCCCTTCACCTGCACGGAAACCATTCCGCCCGCCCCGCGCATCTGCCGGGCGGCCACGGCGTGGCCGGGATCGGCGGCGAGGCCGGGGTAATGCACCAGTTCGACCGCCTCGTGCGTCGCGAGAAACGCGGCGATGGCGGCGGCGTTTTCGCAGTGCCCCCGCACCCGCCAGGGCAGGCTCCGGATGCCCCGCATGAGGAGCCAGCAGTCGAACGCCGACGGCACCGCCCCGCCGAACGTCTGGAGGGTGCGAAGCCGGGCTGTCCAGTCGTCGTCCGCCGGCGCGACGAGCGCGCCGCCGGTGAGGTCGCTGTGGCCGCCGAGGTACTTGGTGGTCGAATGCATCACCAGGTCGGCGCCGAGCTCGAGCGGGCGCTGCAGCACCGGGGTGGCCCAGGTGTTGTCGCAGACCAGGCGGGCACCGGCCGCGCGCGCGACGGCCGCCACCCGGGCGATGTCGGTGACGGCGAGCGTCGGATTGGACGGCGTCTCGATCCAGATCAGTCGGGTCCGCGGCGTCACGGCACGTCCCACGGCATCCGGATCGGTCATCTCCACCAGAGTGCTCGCGAGCCCCCAGCCCCCCATGACGTCGCGGAGGAGCTTCGCCGTGCCGTAGTACGCATCCAGCGGCGCGATGACATGGTCACCGGGGGCGAGCGACTGGAACACCGCGGCGGTGGCCGCCATCCCCGAGGCGAAGGCGAGCGCGGCGGTGCCCCCCTCCAGCGCCGCCAGCGCGATCTCCAGCTCGCGCCGGTTGGGATTGTCACTCCGGGCATACAGGAAGCCGTGCGGCAGGGTGCCGTCGGGCTCGCGGGCGAACGTGGTGGACAGGTAGATCGGTGGCGAGACCGCCCCGGTGGCTGGGTCGGGCGAATGCCCGGCATGGACGGCCAGCGTCTCGAGCCGTGTCACCGCTTCTCGGGCACGGCAGCGAGCCCGCTCTCGACCAGCGAATGGAGCACCCGGCGCACCGCCGCCACGCCGTCCAGGCGGAATCGCGCCCGCGTCGTGCCCGGCCCGACCCGGACGGTGATGGCCTCCGGTGGCAGGGCACCGAAGAGATCCTCGTCGGTGCGGTCGTCGCCGATCGCGAGGATGGCGGTGGCCGCCTGGCGCTCAGGCGTCAGGGGCGGCACGATCCGTCCCTTGTGGACTCCGTAGGGGCGGATCTCGATGACCCGGTTGCCCGCGAGGATCTCGACCGGCTGGTTGCTGAGGAGCTGGTTCAGGTGAAGCCGGAGCTCGTTGGCGCGGCGGGCGCCGGTTTCCTGGTCGGCCATCCGGTAGTGCCACGCGAGGGCGGCCGCCTTGATCTCCACCAGCGAGCCCGGCGTCCGCTGGGTGATCTCGCGCAGGATTGCCAGCACCGGCTCCCGCCAACTGCCGCCGAGCTCGACCGCCGGCACCCACTGCCGCGTCGCCGGGTCGCGCGACACGAAGCCGTGCTCGGCGTGCAGCCAGACCGGGAGCTCGCCCAGCCACTCCTCGAGCGTGTTCTCCGGGCGTCCGCTTACCACGTGCACCTCGGTGTCCGGCCGGCTCGCGAGCGCGCGGAGCAGAGTCGAGCAGCTCCCGGTCCGGCCGGGCCAGCTCGGGAGTGGGCGTGAACGGAACCAGGGTGCCGTCGTAGTCCAGCAGCAACAGGAGCGAGTCGGTCTCCGCCAGCCGGCACGCGAGCGCGCGGTGCACCGCGACGGAGCCAGCGGCGGGGCCGGAGCGTGGGCCGGCCGGCGTGAGCTCGCTGAGCTGCTCGAGGAACGACGCCACCCAGCGGTGGACGTCGAACGTCTGCACCCGGGTCCGGAGCGGGGTGAGCCGGGCCCGGCGCTCTTCCCGCGGCATCCCGAGCGCCCGGTAGAACACCTCCGCCGCGCCCTCCACGTCGTAGGGATTGACCTGGAGCGCCTCGGGCAGCTCCCACGACGCGCCGGCGAACTCGCTCAGCACCAGCACGCCGTCACCGTCCACACGCGACGCGATGAACTCCTTGGCCACGAGGTTCATCCCGTCGCGCAGCGGCGTCACCAGCATCACGTCGGCCGCGCGGTAGAGCGCCACGAGCTCCGACTCCGACAGCGCGCGGAAGATGTAGTGGACGGGCACCCACCGCGGCGTGCCGAACGCTCCGTTGATTCGGCCGACCAGGCCATCCACCAGCGCGCGGAAGTCCTGGTACGCACCGACGTTGGTGCGCGAGGGCACTGCCACCTGCACCAGCCGCACCCGCTTGCGCAGCTCCGGGTGAATCTCGAGCATCCGCTCGTACGCCAGGAGCCGCCGGGGAATCCCCTTGGTGTAGTCGAGCCGGTCCACTCCCACGAGAATCCGTGCGCTGCCATCGCCCCGGATGGTCCGGGCCTCGGCCTCAACGGCCGGGTCGGCGGCCATCGCCGCAAAGGAGGAGGCGTCCACTCCCATCGGGAACACGCCCAGCCGCACCTCTCGGCCGGGCAGCTGCACCCGATCGATCTCCACCGAGTGGCCCAGGATGTCGGTCAGCGAGGTGGCGAAGTGGCGGAGGTAGGCGGGGGTGTGGAAGCCGACCAGGTCGGCGCCGAGCATTCCCTGGAGCAATCGGTCGCGGGCGGGAAGGGTGCGGAACAGCTCCTCGGACGGGAAGGGGATATGGAGGAAGAAGCCGATCCTGGCGCCCGGGCAGCCGGTCCCGGAGGAGCCCGGGAAGGAGCAGGAGCTGGTAGTCGTGGACCCAGATCAGGTCGCCCGGACGGTAGTGAGCGGCGACCACGTCGGCGAATGCCTCGTTCGCCTCGACGTACCCCTCCCAGTGGCTCACGTGCAGCGGCATCTGATCGAGCAGATAATGGAACAGCGGCCAGAGGACGCCGTTGGAGAAGCCTTCGTAGAACTGGCTCACCTGGTCCGCGCTGAGCGGCACGTTCACCAGCCGCATGGCGGCGAGCTCCTCGTCCAGCCGCGCCTGCCGCTCCGCGTCCAGGTCGCCCGGCGCGCCCGACCATCCGATCCAGAGCCCATCCGATTGCTCGTGCGGCCGCATGAGCCCGGTCGCCAGCCCGCCCATGCTCCGCTGGACCTCGACCCCGGTATCGGTCGCGGTGACGGTGATGGGCAGCCGGTTGGCCACGATGAGCAGGCGGGACATGGGTATAAGGTAACGATTGGTGGGCGACGGGGGAGACGGACGGAAGGGCGGAAAGACGGAAAGACGGAAGGGCGGAAGGACGGATGGGAAGGACGGAACGGGGGACGTCGCGTGACCCGGCACTGTCATCCCGAGCGGAGCGAGGGATCTACTCTCCCATGCTCCGAACTCGGCCCGGCGAGATCCCTCGCTCCGCTCGGGATGACAAGACCGCTCGAAGGCACCTTCCGCCCTTCCGTCCTTCCGGCCTACCGCCCTTCCGTCTTCCGTCTTCCGCCCTATCTAGGCCACCGCTGATTCCCCCGGTCGATGTCCGGAAACTCCCGCGCCGGATCGATCTCGATGCTCCGCACCGCGGGCTCCCTGGCCACCCGGACCGTCGTCCGCTTAGCCCCACCGAGCCAGACATCCACTGGGACGTTCAGACTGTCCACCCGCCCGTCCGCCCGCGTGACCGCCAGATGCACCGGCATCGGCGCGCGGCCCCGGTTCGAGATCTCGACCTCGAGCGAGTCACCCGCTGTGACGACGGTGTCGATGGCCTGGTCGAGGCGCCAGGTCTCGAAGAACCAGGTCCGCCAGAACCAGGACAGGTCGCGGCCGGAGACGTCCTCGAAGGTGGCGAAGAAGTCGTACGGTGACGGGTGCTTGTACCGCCAGCGCCGGCCGTACTCCACGAATGCCCGGTGAAACAGGTCGCGGCCCAGCACGCCGCGAAGCGCCACCAGCACCGTGGCCGGCTTGTAGTAGCTGGCCACCCCGTAGGACGCGTAGTTCGGGTAGCGGTCGCCGTGGTGCATCAACTCGACCTCGCCGCCCGTCTCGGCGAGGTCGAGGTAGCCCTTCCGGTTCCGCTCCTCGTCGTCGAATCCCTTGAAGAAGGCATCCATGGACTGCGACTGGTCGAACTGGGTGAGCCCCTCGTCCATCCAGGCAAACCGCTTTTCGTCCGAGCCCACGATCATGGGGAACCACATGTGACCGATCTCGTGCGTCGTGACCTCGTACATCCCGAGGGTATCCCACTGGCCGCCGATGCAGGTCAGCATGGGATACTCCATCCCGCCACAGGAATTGGGACCATCCACGGCGGTCATGTGCGAGTACGGATAGGGCCAGAGATACTTCGAGAAGAACTCGATCGAGAAGCGTGCGTCGCGCGCGCTCTGGTCCCAGTGGTTCGCCGTCTGCTCCGGCCGGTAGAACGAGCCGATCACGGTGGTGTCGGACCGGCCGTCACCGGTGGCGTCCCCGACCACGGCGTTGGTGGCGTCCCAGAGATACCGGGCGGATGCGCCCCAGGCCACGTCGCGCACGCTGTCGGCGTGGAACCGCCAGGTGAGCTTCCCGCCGGTGCCCGCGGTCGTGGAGCGCCCGGCTTCGCGGTCGAGGTCGGTCACGACGTGCACGATGCCGGTGGCGGTCTTCGCCGAGTCCAGGCGCGCGCGGGTCTGCGCGCTCAGCACCTGCTCGGGGTTCTGCAGCGTGCCTGTGGCGGTCACCAGCCATCCGGCCGGCAGGGTCAGGCTCACGTCGTAATTGCCGTATCCCATGTAGAACTCGGCCGTGCCGAGGTACTGGTCGATCTGCCAGCCGTTCACGTCGTCGTACACCGCCATCTGCGGGTACCAGTAGTTGATGAAGTACACCTCGCCGTCCTGGCCGCCCCGCGGCGCGCCGTCGGGCGGCACCCGAAGCTTCCATTGGAAGGCGAGATCGGCCTTGCCGCCTGGCGGGATCGGCCGGGGCAGCCGGAGGCGCATGATCGTCCCGTCCACCTCGTAGCCGGGGGCCTCGCTGGCGGTAGCGGCCAGCTCGCTTCCTTCCGCGGCCACGCGGTCGAGCTCGATGCCCTCGACCGCCCAGGGCACGTTCGTGTTGTGGCGCGAGCCGGGGGCGAAGATGTTCTGCAGCAGTTGCAGATAGACCGTCCCGAGCGTGTCGGGCGACCGGTTGTAGTAGGTGATGGCGCCCTTGCCGGTGAGGCGCTTGGATATCGGATTGAGCTCGGCCTGGAGCTTGTAGTCCGCCCACTGCTGCCAGTAGCGGGGGCCTGGGGCGCCCGTCGGGCTGCGCGTGCCGCGGCTCAGGGCCAGGTCATAGCCCGCGAGGCTCGGGACGGTCATGGCGCGCGGCGCGGCGGGGGTTCCGCCGGGCCGCACGGTGGCAGGCGTGGGAGTCGCGGGGGCGGTTCGGCCGCTGGAACACGCCGAGAAGGCGCTGAGGAGAAGCAGTCCGGCCGCGAGCCTCACGCTCGCGTGCCTCACGCCGTGGAACGTCCCGAAACAGAACGCCATCGAGTACTCCGATCAGGGTGTTCGCCGGCCGGCTGGCCGGGCGCGCGGATGATGCCCTGACTACGGTCGAGTGGCAAGTCCGGGTTTCGCCGCGCCATGCGCGCACCACCGGAGCACCACGGGTCCGAGCAGTGCGCCCGTGCCGGGCCGGAGCTCGAGCGGCGGATATGCCGGATTGAGTGACACCAGCGAAGCAGCCCGCCCAGCTCGGCCCGCCCGGCTCACGCGCTTCACCACATAGCCATGCTCCGGGTGGTGCGCCACCGCCACCACGCCGGGAGGCACCGTGCCGTCCAGATCCACGAGCACGACGTCCTCGGAGTGGAGCAGCGGGGTCATGCTGTCCCCCACCACACGAAGCGCGACGTAGCGGCTCGGCGGCAGCTCCGGAGGAAGCGCCACCCAGGTGTCGCATGGCTCGTCGAACAGCTCCCGCCCGCTGCCCGCGGCCACGCCAAGCTCCGCGAGCGGCGCCGCCCGGGTGCCGCGCGCCGCCGCGACGGCGCGCGCAAGCGGGCCCTCGGCGCTGGCGCGGACGGCCTCGGGAGCGTGCTCGACCCGGCGGACGCCGCGGCCCGACGCGGCGACGCGTTCCATCACCTGCCGGGCGAAGCGCGCGGCGGCGGCCTCCCGGTCGGCAGCGGCGCGCCAGGCCCGAAACCCGGCCGCTGCCCGAACCAGCCGCGCATCCGCGGGTCCGGCACCCGGACGGCCATCGATCCAGCGCCCGACCAGCCACGCGACCGTATCGCGCTCCCACTCGTTCCGGTCGATCATCGAACCGGTGCCTCCGTCACGCCCCGCAGTGTCCCGAGCCGGGACGCCGGCCCCGGCGACAGCGTGGCGCGTCCCAGAAAGGTGAGCAACTCCCGCCGCTCCTCGCCCTCCATCCGCTCGACGTACTGGAGCGCCGCGAGCTGCAGCCGCTCACGGAGACGCTCGATCCGCTTGGCCGCGGCCTTCGGCGAAATGGCGAGCCAGCCGGCGATCTCATGTCGTGGCACGCAGTGACTCATCCACACGGCGAGCAGCCGGTCTTCCTCGCCGAGCGGCTGCTCGAGGGCCGCAGCCAGGCGCTGCAGCGCCGGTGAGAGCGCCGGGGCGTCGAGCCCCGGGGGAGCCCCATGGTCGTGGAGGGCCACCCGCGCGTCCTCCGCCGCGAGATCGGCCTCCTCGGCCAGCCGACGGTCGGCGCGGGCGCGGGTGCGGGCGTCGTTGAGTACCCGGTTCCGGAGACTCCGCGCGAGATAGGCCGGCAGCGATCGCGGCCGCGGCACGTCCGTAGTGATGAGATGGACGGCGACGTCGGCCAGGCAATCGTCCACCAGCGCGTTCTGCTCGCCCGGGGCGATGCGCAGCCGGCGAGCCGCGAGGAGCAGCCCGGGACGAAACCGGTGGAAGAACTCGCGGAGCGCGCGCTCATCCTCGCACCGGAGTGCCGCCAGGAGGGCCTGGTCGCCCATCGCGGCGCGCCGCCCGGCCACCTCCCGCCACCTGGTCCGCTCCTGATCCACGCCACGCACCCCCTCCAGTGGTCGACGCCCGGACTCGTGCCGCTCCACGAAAGAGACACCGGCCGGCGACACGCCCTCGGGCGACACGCCCTCGGGCGGCGCTGAAGTCAGCCGCCTCGCCCGGCTCTGGCGGCGTGGTCCTCCATCCGGCGCTGGATGAATCGGCGGAGCTCATGCTGCACCTCGGCCAGCTCCCCGGGAGGAAGCCCGCGAGCCACGCGCGCCCGGAGGCCGTCGGCCCGCGCGGCGCTGAGGCCCGCCCGCTCCGCGGTGCTCAGGAGCTGCAGCACGTCGGGCTCGGCCGCCAGCCGCGATCGCGCCCGGGTGGCCTTGGCCACCTCTTCGGCGCTTGGCCGCAGGCGCGAGGCGGTGAAGCCCAGGTTGGCAAGCGCCCGGCCGATGGCCGAGGTCTCGGTGTTTTCGAGGCAGGCGACGGCGTTCACCTCACCGTCGCCGACCCGCTCGGCGGCCCAGCCGGTGGCGGCGGGCTCGCGGTCCTCAGCGGCGCGATAGACGGCGGCGCGGAAGACGATCTCCCGCTCGTTGTGCTGGACGAGCTCCGTGAGAATGCGGCCGGTCGGGTAGCGCTCATAGAAGAGCTCCACCCGGGCCGCGACCGGCGCGTAGCTCTCGGGGTCGAAGTCTGAGGTCGTCTTGGGCATGGAGCGGCAACGGCGAGGGTGAGTACGGGGGACCCGGGTGAATATACCGAATAAACGCCGAAGCGGTACCCCGGTGTCGCCGGCCGGTGTCTCCCCCGTGTTCACAGCAGCTTCGCACCCCAATCAGGAGGCCAACATGTGGTGGATCTTCGGCTTTGCCATCGCCGTGGTGATCGCGGCGGCGTTCGTTCTCACCCGGCGCCCGTCGCGGCGCACCACGATCGTGCTCGAGCGTGACTAGAGCCGCGGCGGCTGCAACCACCGGCGGCGGTGAGGCATCCTCTCAGACGAACCGGGATCTCGGTCCCGCCCTGCATCACGTCTCAGGAGACGCCCTCATGTCGCACGGATGGTTGCACCGCATGCGGTTCGGCAGCGCCGGACTCGCATTCATCGCCGGCCTGTTCTTCGCCGGTCTCCTTCACCTCCCGAACTTCTCTTCCGCCCAGCAGCGCGCCACCGGCCAGACCGCGGTGCCCGCCGTGACGGCACCGCCGGCAGCATCGGCCGCGCTCGCCAATCTGAGCGAGGCATTTGCCTCGGTGGCGGAGCACGTGAAGCCGAGTGTCGTGTTCATCAAATCCGGACACACCGAGCAGCCGCGGGGTCCACGGATGCAGGTGCCGCCGGGATTCGAGCAGTTCTTTCCCCAGATGCCTCAGCAGGGTCCCGATTTCCAGGAGAGCGCGGGCTCGGGCTTCATCGTCTCCAAGGATGGCTATATCCTCACCAACAACCACGTCGTGGAGGGCTCCGACGAGGTGACGGTGCGGCTGCTCGACCGGCGTGAGTTCAAGGCCAAGGTGGTGGGAACGGACCCCTCGACCGACCTGGCGGTCCTCAAGATCAACGCCGACAACCTCACCCCCGCTCCCCTGGGCGACAGCGACACCGCCCGGGTGGGCGAGTGGGTCCTGGCCGTGGGGAACCCGCTGGGCGAGAACCTCACCTTCACCGTCACATCGGGCATCATCAGCGCGAAAGGCCGGACGCTCGCCCTGCCGAACTCGAGTGACCGGAGCATCCAGGACTTCATCCAGACCGACGCCGCCATCAATCCCGGCAATTCGGGCGGGCCCCTGGTGGCCATCAACGGCGCGGTGATCGGGGTGAACTCCGCCATCGCGAGCCAGACCGGCTTCTACTCCGGTTACGGCTTCGCCATCCCGATCAACCTCGCGCGCCGGGTCATGGACCAGATCATCGAGCATGGCCGGGTGCGCCGCTCGGCCCTCGGCGTCACGGTGCGGAACGTGTCGCCCAATGACGCGACTTATGTCGGCCTTCCGAACGTCCGCGGGGTCGTGGTCGAGGACTTCGCCAGCGAGAGCTCACCGGCTCGCAAGGCCGGGCTCCAGCCGGGTGACATCATCGTCTCGGTGGACGGCAAGCCGGTCGAATACGTCGGTCAGCTTCAGCAGGAGATCGCCTTCCGTCAGCCCGGCGAAACGGTGAAGCTCGATGTGGCCCGGAAGGGCGGGGTCCGGAAGACGCTCGAGGTCAGGCTGCAGGAGGTCCCCTCCTCCAAGGAGCTGGCCTCGAACGACAGCAGCGCGTCCGACGAGGACACCGGGAACGACTCGGCGGCCTCGCTCGGCAAGCTCGGGATCACGGTGGCACCGCTGGATCAGGACGATATCCAGCAGCTCCAACTCGGCCCCGACCAGCGAGGCGTCCTCGTGACCGACGTAAAGGCGGGTGGCCCCTCGTACGGCGAGCTGGTGGACCCGGACCATGGCGGTCCCGATGTCATCCTCGAGATCGAAGGCACGCGCCTCCGCTCGCCGGCGGATCTCAAGCGGGCCATCGATGCGCAGAAGCCCGGCACGATCGTGAGCCTCCGGGTCTACAACGCGCGCTCGCACCAGCGGCGGGTGGAGCGGATCAAGCTCGGCGAATAACGCAGGCGCACGGCTGGGCAAGGGTGTGACGGAGGGGCGGAGAAATTCCGTTCCTCCGTCTTCCGTTTCAGGACCCCCGCGGGCCAGATCGTGAGGCCTGTCACCGCTCCCCGACGCTCCGATCGCCATGCTCGGCGGTCGGCACCGATCGAGCACCTCTCAGGGGAGGGTCCCGTGGCAGTCAAGAAGAGCGCCGGACGCTGGTCCGGCACCAAGAAGGCAGGCAACCCCGCGGCCGGGAAGAAGACCGCGGAATCCGATCGCAAGCTGCAGGATGAGGCCGAAGCCAAGCGGCCCCGCTCGCAGGGCGCGCAATCTAAGAAGCAGGGGGCAGTGCAGGCGGGGGAGCGCCGGCAGCCGGAGCCTCCCCTTCCGCGGCAGCATCAGGAGAAGCCGGGGCACGAGAGCGAGCTCGAGCCGCGGCCCAAGTACGAGGCTCCGGAATACCGCGGGTCGGGCAAGCTCGAGGGGATGGCTGCGCTCGTGACCGGCGGCGATTCGGGCATCGGCCGCGCGGTCGCGGTGCTCTTCGCCCGCGAAGGCGCGGACGTGGCGATCGTCTATCTGAGCGAGGACGACGACGCGGAGGAGACCCGCCGCGCAGTCGAGGCCGAGGGGCAGCGGGCGCTCCTCATCCCGGGCGACGTGACCCACTCGGACTTCTGCCGGGAGGCAGTGGAGAGCACGGTCCAGGAGTTCGGCCGGCTGGACATCCTGGTGAACAACGCGGCATTCCAGGAGCATGCGGCGTCGCTCGAGGACATCACCGACGAGCAGCTCGACCGGACGTTCCGCACCAACATCTTCGGCTACTTCTACATGGCGCGGGCCGCGCTGCCGCACCTCGGCGAAGGCGCATCCATCATCAATACCGGCTCGGTCACGGGACTCGAAGGCAGCAAGCAGCTCCTGGACTACTCGTCCACCAAGGGCGCCATCCACGCCTTTACCAAATCGCTGGCGCAGAACGTCGTGGACCGGGGAATCCGGGTGAACTGCGTGGCGCCGGGTCCGGTGTGGACGCCGCTCAACCCGGCGGACCAGAGCGCGGACAAGGTGGCGAAGTTCGGCGAGTCGGTGGCGATGAAGCGGCCCGCCCAGCCCGAAGAACTGGCGCCGGCGTACGTCTTCCTGGCCGCGCCCGTGTGCTCCAGCTACATCACCGGCGAGATCCTGCCGGTGCTGGGCGGCGGCGAGGGCGGCTGACGGCGTCCGAGGGCATCAGCGGAGCGTGACGCGCAGATCGTGCGCTGCGCGCTCCGCCGTCGAGGGCACGCTTACCACGGCCAGCGCCAGCGTGTCCAGCGAGGCCGCGCCGATCACCCCGAACGACCGCCGGCCCCCGTCCTTCCGCCGGAAGACCACCCCCGCCGTCCGCTCGAGTCCGCGCTCCACCAGCGCAAGCACCCGCCCCAGCTCCTCCCGGCTGCCGAAGATGCCAAGCGTGTCACCCACACGAAGCAGCTCGGCGGTGGTCTCGTAGCCGAGCTGGCGCGCGAAGGGGCGATTGGCCGCGAGCGGGCTGCCGTCCCGCCGCAGGAGGCAGAGGCCCACGGGCGCCGTATCCGCCAGCGCGCGGAGCTGCCGCTCGGATTCGCGGAGCGCGTCCTCCACCCGCCGGCGCGCGGTCATCGCCTCGCGCAGGTCGGCGACCTGCTTCCGCAGGCCGATGACCTCGTTGATGAGGTCCTGCTTGGGGCGGTGCTGATCTCGCATGCAATGGAGTATGACGGCCGGTCGCCGCGCTCTTGCACCTCGCCCGAACGCCCGATGCCGGGCCGGCCGGAAACCCCGCATCATACGCTCCGGTTACTCACACTCGGAGTGCACATGCCCGCAGCCTCGAATGACGGCCTCCTGGCCGCCCTGTCCAATGATCTCGCCGCCGCGGTGGATGCCGCCGGGCGGTCCGTGGTCGCCATCCACGCCCGCCGCCGGATTCCCGCGTCCGGCATCGTCTGGCGGCCCGGTGTCGTGGTCGCATCCCACCACACGATCCAGCGGGACGAAGACCTGAGCGTCACGCTGCATGAGGGAGGCACCGTGCCCGCCACCCTCGTCGGACGCGACCCGTCTACGGATCTGGCCGTGCTCCGGCTCGCCGATGCGTCCCCCGCCGCCGCTCCCCCGGCCGCGTTCACCACGGACGCCCCCCGCGTCGGCCAGCTCGTGCTCGCGCTCGGCCGACCCGGGACGGCGATTACCGCGAGCCTGGGCATCGTGAGCGCCGTCGGCGGCGAGTGGCGCACGTGGCAGGGCGGCACCATCGACCGCTTCGTGCGGCTGGACCTTTCCGTGTACGACGGCTTCTCCGGCGGCCCGCTGGTGGACGCGAGCGGCCGGGTGGCGGGGGTCAATACGTCGGGCCTGGCGCGCGCCGTCGCGCTCACGGTGCCCGCGAGCACCGTCGCCCGGGTGGCGGGACAGTTGCTCGAGCGCGGGCATGTCGCCCGGGGCTGGCTCGGGATCGCCACGCAGCCGGTGCGGCTCCCGCCCGGGCTGCAGCGGAGTGCCGGCACCGATGCCGGCGTGGGCCTCGTGGTCGTCAACGTGGAGCCCGACAGCCCGGCCGACCGCGGTGGCGTCCTGATCGGCGACATCCTGCTTGCCCTCGACGACCGGCCGCTGAGCGATCCGGGCGACGTGGTCGCCGCTCTGGGCGCCGACCGGATCGGCCAGCCGGTCGCGCTGCGCGTGGCGCGAGGCGGACGCGCGGAGCAGCTGGCGGTAACGGTGGGGGAGCGGCCGCATGCCCGCCGCTGAGTCGCTGCTCCGCGGCGTCACCATGCTCGAGGCCGCGCTGGCCGAGGTGGCCGAGCGGCTCCGCCGCATCACGGTGCAGGTTCGGGCCGGCGGCCGGAGCGCCGGGGCAGGTGTCGTGTGGCTTCGGCCCGGGGTCGTGGTCACCAACGCGCACGTGGCCGCGGCGCCCCGCGCCGAGATCGTCACAGCCGACGGACGCACGTTCACGGCCCGGGTGACCGGGCGCGATCCGCGGCAGGACCTCGCCCTGCTGGCGGTGGCCGTGGACGCGCTGGAGCCCGCCCTCCGGACCGACGCGCGCGGGCTTCGCGCGGGGGAGCTGCTCGTCGCGCTAGGGCACCCGCTCGGCGTCGCCAACGCCACCGCGCTCGGCGTCGTTCACCGCGCGCCGACCGGGGCGCCCGGTCCCGCAGGATGGCTGCATGCCGACATCCGGCTGGCACCGGGCAACTCCGGCGGGCCGCTCGCCGATGCGGCCGGCCGAGTGGCGGGGATCAACACGATGATCGCTGGCGGACTCGGGATCGCGGTGCCCACGCACGTGATCGAGCAGTTCGTGCACGAGGTGCTGGCGGGCGGCGGCGGAGGAGCACGCGCGGCGTGACCCGCGTGCTGGTAGTGGCGCGGTCGGAGCTGGAGCGGGCCGGGTTGGAGGCGCTGCTGGCCGGCCGCGGCTATGTGCCCGTAGGCGGCGGCAGCGCCACGCTGGCGGACGCGCGGCACCGGCTCGAGGAGACGGTTCCCGATGTGGTTCTGGCGTTGCTCGAGCCCGCGACGGACCTGCCGCGCCTCGGCCTCTCACCCGATGCCGCCGCCCGCGCGCCCGCATTGCTCGTGATGGGAGAGACGCTGCCGCGGGGCTGGGCGCTTCGCGCCGCGCGGGCCGGTGTCCGCGCCGTGCTGCCGCGCAGCGCCGGTGCCGATGCGATCATCGCCGCCATCGAGGCTGCGGCAGCGGGGCTCGTAGTTCTGCCGGCGGACGCCCTCGATGGCATGCCACAGGGCACCGCCGCCCGCGCCGCGCCGCCGGAGGCGCTCACCGCCCGCGAAGCCCAGGTCCTGGCGCTCCTGGCGGAGGGGCTGGGCAACAAACAGATCGCCGCCCGGCTCGGCATCTCACGACACACGGTCAAGACGCACCTGGGCGCGCTGTTCCACAAGCTCGGCGTCACCACGCGCGCGGAGGCGGTGGCGGTGGGGGCGAGGGCCGGAGTGATCCTGCTGTAGGCGTCACCCCTGCATGCTCGCGAACACCACCTCGGATGGGTCCACGTGCAGGCCAGCTCAACAATGTCGGGGTGGATGTGCTTGCGAGCGGGCCGCCATCCGTGTAGCTGTAAGGAAGTGCGCGCGCCCGCCGCACGGGGCGTCGCTGGCGCGCCAGCCTTGGTATGGACGTATGCGCATCGCGATGATTTCGACGCCGTTCCTTCGGTGCCCCCGCGGACGTATGGCGGCACCGAGCTGGTGGTTTACGATCTGGTGGAAGGGCTGCTCGCGCGGGATCACGAGGTCACCCTGTTCGCGACGGGCGATTCCCGAACGCACGCGCGGCAGCACGCGCTGTACCCCTCCGCCCAGTGGCCGCCCAGCCCGCTCACGGACCTGAACCACGTCTCCTGGGCCATGACCCGCGTGGCCCACGCGGAATACGACGTGGTGCACGCGCATTCGGCCGTGGCCCTGGCGCTCGGGCGCCTCATGCCGCCGATTCCGCTGGTGTACACCCTGCACCACACCCGCGATCGGGAGATGTCCGACTACTACCGCTACTTCCCGGAAGTGGAGTTCGTCGCCATCTCGCGCGACCAGAGCCGGCGGGAAACCGGAGTGCGGCGGTGCACGGTGATCCATCACGGCCTCGACCCGGCCAGATACCGCTGGACGGAACATCCGGACACCTACGTCTGCTTCGTCGCCCGGTTCGCGCCGGTCAAGGGGGTCCACACCGCGATCGACGCCGCGGCACTCGCGGGCGTGCCGATCCGGGTGGCGGGTGAAGTCCACCCGCCGGACCGCGACTATTTCAGCGAGCAGGTGGAGCCCCGGCTCGGCCTGGAGCATGTCACGTTCCTGGGCTGCATCGGCACCGACCGCAAGGTGCCGCTGCTGCAGCGGGCGCGCGCCTTGCTCGCGCCGATCGACTGGGACGAGCCGTTCGGCCTCACCTTCATCGAGGCGATGCTTTCCGGCTGCCCCGTGGTGACCTTCCGCCGCGGGAGCGTGCCGGAGCTCATCGAGCATGGGGTGACGGGGTTCATCGCCCGCTCGCTGGAAGAGATGGCGCACCTGATCCGGCCCGGCGGTCCGGTGGACGGCCTCGACCGGGAGCGGATCCGGGCGCACGCCGTTCGCCGCTTTTCCCGCCAGCGGATGGCGGCCGAGTACGAGCGGGTCTACCAGGCGGCCGTGGCCAGGGCCGAGAGCGCGGGCGACCCGCGACCGATCACGGCGGCATGAGCTCCGCCGCGGGTGCCGCGGCCGCGACGCCGCGGCTGCACCCCGTTCCCATGGAGGAGGCGGTCGGCTACGGCGCGATCGAGTGCGCCCACGAAGTCCTGGACGAGCACGCCCTCGTCCTCACGCACGACCGGCTGTTCCTCCTGGTGAACCAGCGCGGCGACATTTCCCCGGCGGGCGTCTGTTCGCTGGGTCTCTTCCAGGACGACACCCGCATCCTGAGCCATTCCGCGCTGTCCGCCTGCGGCGGTCCGCCGGTGCTGCTCTCCGCCCAGGTCCCCTCCCCGTACGAGGCCCAGATCGATCTGGCCGTCAAGGACCTGCCGTTCGGCGGCAACCCGTGGGACCCCAAGAACGTCATCCACATCCGGCGCGAGCTGGTCGTCGCCGACCGGCTGATCGAGCGGCTGACGCTCACCAGCTATCTCGGCGCGCCGGTGGACTACTGGATCGAGGTCACCTTCGGCTGTGATTTCGCCGACATCTTCGAGGTTCGGGGCTGGCGGCGGCGGGAGCGGGGGCAGTACTTCGCGCCCGGGCACCGACCCGACGAGCTGACCTTCGCGTATCGCGGCCGCGACGGCCGCCTCCTCAGGAGCGGCATCCGGTTCCGGGACCCGCCGGACCGGCTGGCGGGGACGACGGCCCGATGGGAGATCCCGCTCCACGGTGAACGCAGGGTCGAGCTCGAGTGGGAGGTCCACGCCGAGGATGCCGAGGAGCGGCGCGCGTATCAGGTGCGCGGGCTGGACGAGTGCCGCGGCACGCTCCGACGGGTGTACGAGACCTGGCGGGGCACGTGCAGCCACTGGTCCACCGACGTGGACGACTTCGATACCCTGCTCCACCGCGCCACCGGCGATCTGCGCGCCCTCCACGTCGAGGTGGACGGCGGTGCCGTCCTCTCCGCCGGGATCCCGTGGTACTCCACGATCTTCGGCCGAGACTCGATCATCAGCTCGCTGCAGACGCTGCCACTCAACCCGGGCATCGCGATCGACACGCTCCGCTACCTGGCGCGGCACCAGGGCCGGCGCGAGGACCCGTTCACCGAGGAGCAGCCGGGGAAGATCCTGCACGAGCTTCGCCGGGGCGAGATGGCGCGTGCCGGCGAGATTCCGCACATCCCCTACTATGGCAGCATCGACGCGACGCCGCTCTGGCTGGTCCTGCTGCACGAGACCTGGCGCTGGACCGGCGACGCCGTACTGGTGCGCGACCTGCTGCCGCACGCGGAGCGCGCGCTCGAGTGGATCGACCGGTTCGGCGACATGGACGCCGACGGCTTCGTGGAGTACGCCAGCACCTCGGAGAAGGGGCTCAGAAACCAGGGATGGAAGGACTCCGGCGACGGCGTTCCGTTCCCGGATGGCCGGCTTCCGGAGCCGCCGATCGCGCTGGTCGAGGTGCAGGGCTACGTGCATGACGCCAAGGTGCGGATGGCCGAGCTGTACCGGAGCGTGGGCCAGACGGAGCGGGCGGCGGCGCTGCGGAAGGAAGCGGCCGCGCTGCGCGACCGGATTCGAGCCGCGTTCTGGCTGGAGGAGCTGGACACCTTCGCGCTGGCGCTCGACGGGGAGAAGCGCCCGGTGCCCACGGCGACGACGAACGCGGCCCACCTGCTCTGGAGCCGGGTGCCGACGCCGGCGCAGGCTCGACGGGTCACGGGCCGCATGCTGCAGCCCGATTTCTTCTCGGGCTGGGGCATCCGCACGCTGAGCGCCGTGCATCCGGTATTCAACCCGATGAGCTATCACAACGGCTCCGTCTGGCCGCACGACAACGCGCTCGTCGTGCTCGGCATGGCACTGCATGGCCACGCCCGTGCGGCGCTCCCGGTGGTGCGCGCGCTCTACGAGGCCGGCGCCCACGCGGAGTTCCAGCGGCTGCCGGAGCTCTTCTGCGGCGTGACCCGGGGGAGCGGCTCGCACCCGGTGGGTTATCCCGTGAGCTGCTCGCCGCAGGCCTGGGCCTCCGGCGCCCTCTTCATGCTGCTCCAGGCGCTGCTCGGGATCTACCCGGAGGCGCCGGCCGGGGTCCTGCACGTGCGGGACCCCGTGCTGCCGGACTTCCTGAACGAGCTGACGGTAACAGGACTGGGGGTCGGACGGTCGCGCGTGGCGCTGCAGTTCCGGCGCCACGGGAGCCGGACGCTCGCCAACCTGCTCGGCGTCGAAGGTGACGGGCTGCAGGTGAGGATCGAGCTCAGCTGAGCCCGCGTGAAGCGATCCTCACCACCGTCTGAGACGGGCTTCACGCACGCGGGGGTATCCTGTACATACCATCTCTCGAGAGCGAGGATAACATCATGATCGAGCAAAGAGCACAGGCGGTCTGGAAAGGTGGACTCAAGCAGGGCGAGGGCTCGTTCCGCTCGGGGGCGATCGAAGGGGATTACTCGTTCGCGTCTCGCTTCGAGGGCGCGGCAGGCAGCACGCCCGAGCAGCTCATCGGGGCGGCGCACGCGGCGTGCTTCTCGATGGCGCTTTCGCTGTTCCTGGAACAGCAGGGGCACACCCCGGAAGCGATCCGGACGACCGCCACGGTGCATCTGGATCCGAAGCAGCTCGCGATCACCGGAATCGATCTCGAGACCGAGGCCGAGGTGCCGGGTCTGGCCGAGTCGGCTTTCCCGGCGCTGGCCGAGCAGGCGAAGCAGAACTGTCCGGTCTCCAAGGCGCTGGCGGGGGTCCAGATCGTACTCAAGTCGGCAAGGCTGACGCGGGTGACGGCGGGCCGCGCGTGACCCGCGGCATGTAGTCGACTCGACCGCCGGGGAGCACTCGACCGACCTCAGGGTTCGTCGGTCGATGTGCTCGTCGGGCCCGGAGACTCTGTGGCGCGGGCCGGCGCCGTCGGCGCGTCGGCGAGGTGTCCGTAGTGGGTCCGCCCGCAGTCGGGGCAGAACGTGTGGCTCACCTTCGCGTCGGAGTGGTCCAGCAGGTACACCTCGACCCGCTCCCAGCCGGTATCCGTCCGGATCCGTTTGCAGAACCCACACATCGGCAGCAATCCCTCCAGCGTGCGAATGGCCTGCCCCTGCCGCCGTAGCTGCCACACCAGGGTGGCGAACGCGACGGAGATGATCCCGTTCATGACCGCATCCTGCAGGGTGATCCACTTCGGCCAGGGCCAGCCCCACAGCGCTACGATCTCGAGCCGGATCACCGGCCAGGCCAGCGCGGCGACGAGCCCGGGCCAGCGGGAGCGGCCGCTCCATGCCGCGAGCGCCACGGGAATCAGATAGAAGAGAACCGCGGAGTGGATGAAGGGACCCGTCAGGTAGTCGCCGATCACGATGAGCGCCAGGCTCCCGATCCAGTAGACCGGAGAGACGCTGACCTTCGAGCGGATCGAAAACACCGGCGTGCTCCTCGGGAGGTTGGATGTTGAACGGCTGAGGGCGGTTGACTGATAGTCACACGCACTTCGTTCCGCTTCAATGGCGTGTTTGTACCATCGGCGTCAACACGCATCCCGCCGGCGGACGCATGAAGACATGACATTGCCGAGGACGAGCGTATGCTCGCCCGGTACAAACGCGTCATTGCCGCGTTGCTCACGGAATCACAAATATTCTCCGCATGCCAATGGGTCTGGACGGACCCATGCCGGTACGCACGGGGGAGGTGAGATGACCAGCATTCAGGACGAAGTCGGGGTGCTGACGCTCGCGGGGATCGCGGGCGTAGCCCTGGTTTTTCTGTACGTCATCCATGGCGCCACCCGGCAGGCCGACGCCGCCCGCGTCCAGGCACGTGCCGGTGCGATCCGGAAGTGGTTTTTCCTGGCGTTGCTCGTGCTGAGCGCGGGGGTGACGGCCGCCACTCTGGCTCCCTTCCCTATTCCGGACCAGCATGCGCCGTCCGGAACCCGGCTCGTCGTCGAGGTCGTGGGGCACCAGTGGGGCTGGCGGCTGCCACCCGGACCCATCGAGGCGGGTGTGCCGGTCGAGTTCCGGGTCACCAGCGCGGACGTCAACCATGGCTTCGGGCTCTACGACAGCAGCGGCCGGCTGCTCGCGCAGACGCAGGCCATGCCTGGCGTGACCAACCGGCTGGTCTACACCTTTGCGCGGCCCGGCAGGTACCGGGTGCTGTGCCTCGAATACTGCGGCCTGGTCCATTACGGCATGAGCGCCGAGATCCTGGTCTTGGACGCCGGAGACGCCCGGTCATGAGCACGCGCTACCCCGCCAGCGAGACGCTGACCCGGGGCGAGCGCCAGGCGCTCAATCTGTACCTGGTGTCAGGCCTGCTGCTGTTCATCCTCCTCATGAGCTTCGGACTCACGATGCGGCTGGCGCAGAGTGCCTGGATCGCCATCACGCCCAACCGCTTCTACCAGATCATGACCGCACACGGTGCGGGCATGGTCGGCACGGTGGGCCTGGCGTCGAGCGCCGTGATGTGGTTCTTCCTCCGCAAGTACGTGCGGCTCAGCCTGCCGGCCTTCGTCGCCAACTACGTCTGCTTCATGCTGGGCGCCGCCCTGCTCCTGGGCGCCACGTTCGTCGGACGGTTCGGCGGCGCCTGGACGTTTCTGTATCCGCTGCCGGTGCACTCGATGGGCGTGTGGAGCGCCGGCGCGGCAGCGGTGTTCATGGTCGGGTACCTGATCATGGGGCTGGGGTTCCTGCTGTTCTATCTCGATGCCATGCGCGCGATCGTCCGGGTCTACGGCAACCTGGGCCGCGCGCTCGGCCTGCAGTGGCTGTTCGGCGGCACCATCGACCCGTCGCACCCGGCCACCGTGGTTGCGAGCACGATGGTCATCATCGTCAATTCGCTGGGGATTCTGGGCGGTGGCGTGGTGCTGGTGATGAGTCTGGTCAACGCCTATGAGTCCCAGTTCGTGCTGGACGCGCTGTTCGCCAAGAATCTCACCTATTTCTTCGGGCACGTATTCGTCAACAGCAGCATCTACATGGCCGTCATCGGCGTCTACGAGCTGCTGCCGCGCTACACCGGCCGGCCCTGGCGCATGTCGCGGCCATTCCTCTGGGCGTGGGCCGCCAACACGGTGCTGGTGCTGATCGTCTATCCGCACCACCTGCTGATGGATTTCGCGATGCCGCGCTGGGCGATGGTGACCGGGCAGATCGCCTCGTACGGCGAGGGCCTGCCGGTCTTCGCCGCCACGGCGTTCCTCGTGCTCACCAACGTCCATCGCTCCGGGCTGCGCTGGCGCATGCCGATCATGCTGATCGTGCTCGCGATCTTCGGCTGGTCGGCAGGCATCGTTCCGGCAATCATCGACGGCACGATCAGCGTCAACCGGGTGATGCACAACACGCTCTGGGTCCCCGGCCACTTTCATTTCTATCTGCTGCTCGGGGTGCTGCCGATGCTGCTCGCCTTCATGTACCACCTGATCGGCGGGCGCGCGGATGACGCCGTCGGACGCGGCGACGGGCTGGGACTCGCGGCCTATCTGGTCGGGGGCCTGACGTTCGTCGGCATGTTCCTGGCCGGCGGCCACGCCAGCGAGCCGAGGCGGTACGCGGTGCACTTTGTGGAGTGGCGGCCGTATGACCAGGTGGCCTCGATCGGGGCCGTGCTGGTCATCGCGGCGATGCTGCTGTTCGCGACCCGAATTGCCCGCGGACTGCTCCGGGCTCCGGCCGAACCCCGATGACGGGCCTCCGCACCGCGCTGGCCTCCGCGGCCCTGCTGCTCGGCAGCGCGGTCGGGCTCGCGGCCGCCACCGACGGCTTCGCGGCCTTCACCACCGAGACGGCCCGCCGCGTCGCCGTGCGCCGCCACCCCATCGCGCTGCCGGCCGTGGTGCTCGAGAGCGATGCCGGCACGCGATTCACGCTCGGTGATCTTCGAGGCAGGTGGCTGCTGGTTGACTTCATCTACACCCGCTGCCCGACCGTCTGCTCGGCGCTGGGCGGAGACTTCGCGCGGCTCGAGCGGGAGCTGGCAGGCCCGATCGCACAGGGCCGGATACGCCTCGTGAGCATCAGTTTCGACCCGGCGCATGACACCCCGGCGCAACTGGCGGCCTATCTGCGGCGCTTCGGCGCCCGGCACGCAGCCTGGCAGGCGGCACGCCCGCTCACGGTCGGTGGCCTGCGGCGGCTGACGGCGGCGTTCGGCGTCACGGTCATCCCGGACGGGCTTGGCGGATACACCCACAATGCGGCCATCCACCTCGTGGATCCCGACGGCCGCCTCGCCGACATCTTCGACCCGGGCGACCCCGAGCTCGTCAGCGAGACGGTCCTCCGGAATCTTGATCCGTGACGGGCGGGCGGCGGTCGTTTCCGGTTTCGCTGGCCGCGCTGCTGATGCTGGTCTCGATGGTCCCGGCGGTCCGCCGGTCTCTCGAAGCAAGCATGACCGCCCAGATGCTCGTCCAACTACCGCTCCTGGTCGCGGTGGGGTGGCTCGCCTCCCGCGCCGTGCCCGCGCGCGTGCTGGCGCGGGTGGATCGATGGAACCGCTCCGGCATAAGCGGACTGATCCTGGCGACGGCGGCCGCCGCCTTCTGGATGCTGCCGCGCTCGCTGGACGCGTCGGCGAGTGAACCGATCGTGGCCGCGGCCAAGGACCTCACGGTTCCGCTGCTGATCGGCCTGCCGATCGCGCTGAGCTGGCGTCGCATGGGGTTCGTGGTCCGCGGTCTGATCCTGGCGGAGCTCGTGGCCACCTGCTTCCGGCTGGGTTGGCTCTACCGCATATCGCCGATCCGCCTGTGCAGCAACTACGGCCTTGGCGATCAGCAGCGCCTCGGCGGATACCTGCTGGGCGTCGGCGGGGGGCTCTTGATCTGGCTGGTCTGGAAGCTGCTCTGGGGACGCTTCGAAACGTCCATGGCCGCCAGCCCGCAGGGAGGACGGGGGTATCCCGGCCCGGTACAAACGCTTCATTGCCGCATTCCGGCGTCCCTCGCATCCATTCCATCGGAGCCGAGTCGTTCCCCGGAGCGGATCGAGCGCGCAACCATGGCACGATGCATCGAGGTGATCCCGACTGCGAGGAGCGTATGACGACCGCCCTGACCCGGCGCGGGGGAGATCTTCCCGGCGTTCACGCTGCCCGGCCTGGACGGATCTCCCGTCGCACTGGAGGACCTTCGCGCGCGAGCCAACCTGGTGCTCGTGTTCGTGGCGGACGAGGCCGGCGGGAGCGCCGTCACCCGGCTGCTGGAGCAGTTGGGGATGCGGAGGCGGGAGCTCGATGCGGAGATCGCGCGGGTCGTCGTCGTCGCCGCCGCGCAATCTGGGGCGAATCAGCCGCGCAACACTGACGCGTTTCCGATGGCGCTGGACGAAGGCGCGCGCGTGCATCGGCGGGTCGGCGCGGCGAACGAAACGGGCAACCCGGCTCCGGCCGTGTTTGTCACCGACCGATTCCGCGAGATCTTCGCCGCCTTCATCCCGCGACGGGGCTCGGTTCTGCCGGATGCGCAGGAGATCATCGAATGGCTCGTGTTCATCAACATCAGTGTCCGGAATGCGGTGCGCCCGAGTGGCCGCGGTAGTCACGTGCCGGTAGCCGCGCAGCGCCCGGCGTCACGCTCGCGGCACGAGCTGGCCGTCCAGGGCCCGTTCCGGCTACCGCTTACCGTCAGCGTCCTCCGGCGCCTGTCGACCAACCTGGTCGACGTCCTCACGCCCGGCGGCGAGTACGTGCGCGCGCTGGCCGGATCACGCGGGCCCGTGATAGCCCGGGTCACGCAGACGCGCCCGAAGGCGCTGTCCGTCGCCCTCGAGGGCGACGGAGGCGAGCACGGCCAGGCACTCGACCTCGTGCGCCGGATGCTCGGCGTGGACCGGGACCTGACGCCGTTCGACCGCGCGGCAGCGGGCGTTCCCTGGCTGATGCCGCTGGCCGCCCGGATGCGCGGCGTCAAGCCGCCCCGCTACGCGACGCTGTGGGAAGCCTGCGTCAACGTGATCGTGTTCCAGCAGATCAGCCTGCAGGCGGCGAGCGCCATCATGGAGCGGCTGATCGTCGCGCTGGGCCGGCCGGTCGAGGCCGCCGGCGTCCAGTCCTACGTGTTCCCGGGAATCGAGAGCGTCCTCGGTGCGAGGGACGATCTGCTGCGAGCGGCCGGCCTCAGTCCCAGCAAGCTCGCCACCCTGCGGCGGGTCGGCGAGGCACTCGTCACGGGCACGCTGGACGAAGCCATGCTGGAGGAGCGCGAGAGCCCGGAGGCCGCCGCGCTCCTGTGCGGGATCAAGGGTATCGGCCCGTGGACAGCCGCCGTCGTCCTGCTTCGCGGGCTCGGCCGACTGGACGTATTCCCGGCCAACGACAGCAGCGTGGCGCGGAACCTCACGATGGTCGCCGGAACGTCACCGCTCGACGTGGACAGCGTGGTCGGAGCGCTGCACCCGCAGCAGGGCATGCTGTACTACCACCTGCTGCTCGCGCGGCTCGAGTCCCGTGGCGAGCTGGGCCGTCCGTCGGCATCACGCACGCGCGCGTCCCAACGAGTGAAGGTCGCAGCGCACTGAAAGGAGCTGGCGATGGAAGAGCACACGCACATGTATCCGATGCCAAGCCCGGAGCTGTCCGGCAAGCGGCAGGAGCTCGCGCCGGGGATCGGCCGCGCGTTCCACGAATTCAGCCGGCAGGTATTCGCTGCCGGCGCACTGGACGCGAAGACGAAGCAGCTCATCGCCCTCGCGGTGGCCCACGTCACCCAGTGCCCCTACTGCATCCGAAGCCACACGAAGGGCGCGCTGCGCGAGGGGGCGGAGGAGAACGAAATGATGGAAGCGATCTGGGTAGCCGCGGAAATGCGCGCGGGCGGCGCCGTGGCACACTCGGTGATCGCGCTCGAGACGATGGAAGCCGCCGCGAGCGTGCAGCCGTCGTGAGCCGGGCGGGTCTCGGCCACCGCCATCACCCGCCGGCCAGCCGGTAGAACGCGCCGATGATCGCGCCGTACACCAGGTGGGCCAGCAGCGTGAGCAGGGGGGTGCCGCGGCCGTAGTTGAGCGCCAGGAAGCCGGGCGGCTCCAGCTCGCGGGTCGGCTCGGGCCCGCGCTGCTCGGTTGCCATCCTGGGGTGGAATCCGGGGAGGACGGGCATGAGCACCAGCAGCACGACAGTCCCGTGCACCAGCCCGATCCCGGCGCCGAGCCACCAGGTGACCCGGTGCCAGCTCTCGAAAGCCAGCGCGTAGAGGAACCCAAAGAGCCACCCGCCAGCAGGTGCACCAGGAAGCCGATCACCGCCGCGCGATCGCGATTGGGCGTGAACATCGTTCCGAGCATGAACGGCAGGCTCATGCGGGAGAGCCCGAGGCTCTGGCCGCCCTGCATGATGGCCGTGAGGACGAGGGTGGCGACGAAGCCCCAGAGAAGAACGCTCCCGAAGTTCACACCCGGCCTCCCCGTGCGGCTCCGGGCGCCAGCGTGAGCGCGGCGTCGATCAGCCCCACGTGCGTGAATGCCTGCGGAAAGTTGCCTAGCGCCGCGCCGCTCGCCGGGATCGATCTCCTCCGCGAACAGGCCCACGTCGTTCGCGAAGCCCAGCAGGTGCTCGAACGCCTTGCCCGCGCCGCGGCGGTCGCCACCGAGCGCCTGCGCGGTCACCGCCCAGAAGCTGCAGATCCCGAACGCACCTTCCCCGGGGCGAGCCCGTCGTCGTTCCAGATAGCGGTACAGCAGTCCGTTCCGGCCCAGACGGGCGTGGACCGCCGCCAGGGTGCTGCGCATGCGTGGCGAGGCCGGGTCGACGTAGCCGTACCGGCCGAGCTGGAGGAGGCTCGCGTCCAGCGTGTCGCCGCCGAACACGCTCACGTAGCTTTGGAGGGCTGGGTCGAAGCCGCGCCGCTCGATCTCCTCGCCGATGGCGGCCCGCTCGCGGGCAAGCCGCGCGGCGGGGGCGCGGAGCAGCCCCGCGGCATGGAGCCGGAGCAGCCGGTCGAGCGCCACCCAGCACATCGCCTTGGAGTACGTGTGCTGGCGGCGCGCGGCTCGAATTTCCCAGATCCCTTCATCAGGCTCGCGCCAGCGCCGGCACACCGTGTCGCCGAACCCGATGAGCATGCGCGCGGTGGCCCGATCCAGGCTCCCGCCGCGCTGCACGAACTGGTAGACGGCGTCGAGCACCTCGCCGTAGACGTCGAGCTGGAGCTGGCCTTCCGCGGCGTTGCCCACGCGCACCGGCCGCGCGCCGCCGAAGCCGGCGAGGGCGGTCGAGCTGCCGTTCCTTCAGGTCGGCACGGCCATAGACATCGTAGAGGATCTGCAGCTCGGGCCAGCTGATCCGGGTCGTGTGGATCAGCCACCCAGGAAGGCTTCCGCCTCCGCCGGGTATCCGAGGTCGAAGAGCGCCTGCAGCGTGAGCGACGCGTCGCGCAGCCAGCAGTAGCGGTAATCCCAGTTGCGCGAGCCGCCCGGTTGTTCCGGCAGCGAGGTCGTCGGCGCGGCGACCACCGCGCCCGATGGCGCGTAGGCCATGAGCTTGAGCGTGAGCGCGCTCCGCACCACCGCCGCGCGGTACGGTCCGGCGTAGGTGCAGCGACGGGCCCACTGCTGCCACCACTCGGCCGACATGCGGATCTTTCGCTCGGCGGGCGCCCCCAGGGGCGGGATCACGGCCGGTTCGCCCTGGCTGAACACCAGCGAGACGTGCCGCCGCTCGCCCGCGCGGAGGACGGCGCGTCCGCGGACTCCGTCCCCATCGGTGGAGAGCGCGAGCGGCAGGTCAGCGCGAAGCACGAGCACCGTGTCGCGGTGCTCGTAGTGGACGCCGAGGGGGCCGCGGTCGCGGAGGCGCGGCAGCGTGCGGGCGTAGTCCGGCCGAGGATCGCAGACGAGCTCGACTTCCACCTCACCCGCCAGGCATTCGACGGCGCGGAGGATCTGGTGCTGCGGCCACAGCTCGCGTCGCTTGTCCGCCTCGGAGCACACGGGCATCAGGTCGGTGAGCCGCAGGGTACCGGACGAGGTGCGGAACGTCGTCTCCAGGATGTTCGTGTCGGGGACGTAGCGGCGATCGGTGGAGAACGGGTGCACGGGCCGCACCGCGAAACGGCCGCCCTTCGCCTGATCCAGCAGCGCGCCGAACAGCGACGGGCTGTCGAACCGGGGCCAGCAGAGCCAGTCGAGCGAGCCATTGCGGGAGACGAGGGCCGCGGAGCGGCAGTCGCCGATGATGGCGTAGTCGGAGATGGCCGGGTGGGGCGGGCTGTCGTCCGGCATCGTCAGGTCCCGTCCGTCCGGATTCGCCCGATGGTGCCGAGCTCGGCGTTGAGCTCCGCCCAGTCGAGCTCCTCCTCCACCCGGTGGAAGGCGTCGTCCCCAATGGTGCCGTCCGCCCGGAGTGCCAGGAGGCGGCGGCGCTCGGCGGAGACGGCGCGCCGGATCAGCTCGCCGGGAGGCGCCCCTTCGCCGTTGGGTAGCGCACCGGGCAGCCGGCTCAGGTATTCCCCGCGCAGGAACCGCGCGGCCAGGCTCTCCTCGCCCGCGCCGTCGAGCGCCGTCACGGCCGCCCGCGCGGTTTCCGAGCGGGCCAGCCGGACTTCCCGATCCACCGCGTCGTCCTGTTCCAGCCCCAGCCATGACATGAGCGGCCGGAGCGTGAGGCCCTGCACCACCAGCGTCCCGACGACGACGCAGAAGGCGGTAAACAGGAGCAGGTCGCGGAACGGCAGGCCGGCGGGGAGCGCGAGCGCCGCCGCCAGCGTCACGATCCCGCGCATCCCGCACCAGGCCACCACCGCCGCGTTCCGGGGCGAGCCGCAGCGCCCCGCAGGCCCTCGCCCGCTCCCCGCGAGCGGTCGGCCGGCCAGCTCCCCGCCCATCACCCACACGATGCGGACGAGCATCACCACCGCGCAGACCGCGGCGGCGGTCCCGAGATAGCTGAGCGCTCCGCCCTGGCCGAGCCGTGCCAGGATGGGCTTGAGCTGCAGACCCACCAGGATGAACGCGAGCACGTTCAGCACGAACACGGCGACATCCCACACCGCGTACGACGGGATCCGGATCCGGGCCGGGATCTGATCCGGCGCGGTCCGCGCCACGGCCATCGCGAAGACCACCATCGTGAGGATGCCGGACAGATGGATGCGCTCGGCGAGGAGCCAGACGGCGAACGTGCCCGCTGAACTGGACGACGACCGAGGTGGCCACGTCCCGGATTCGCGCGGGCACGAGCCGCATGATCCTGCGCAGCACCAGGCCGAGGACGACGCTCCCGACGGTGACCACGAGCAGCAGCGGGACGACGTCGTACCCGACCAGCCGCCGCGCCCAGCGCCGCGCCGACCGCGAGCCGGTAGATCGAGCAGCGCGCTCGCGTCGTTGAACAGGCTCTCGCCCTCGAGGATCACCAGCAGCCGGTGCGGCGGGCGGAGCTGCTTGAGGACGGCCGTCGCCGCCGCCGCATCCGGCGGCGCGACGATGGCGCCGAGCGCGATCGCGGCGGCCCACGGGATGTCGGGCACCAGCCAGCGCGCCGACAGCGCCACGGCGGCGACGGTGAGCACGACGCTGCCGACCGCCAGGCTCGCGACCGAGCGCCAGTGCGCCCGCAGGTCGCGCGGCGAGGCGTCGAAGGCGGCATCGAGCAGCACCGGGGCGACGAAGAGCGCGAGCGCGAGCTCGGGATCGAGGGTGACCGTCGGGGTGCCGGGCACCAGAGCCAGCGCCACGCCGGCCAGGGCGAGCAGCGCGGGATAGGGCAGGTTCCGTTCGCCGGGCGAGCGCGGCCAGTGCCGCGCCGGCGAGCAGGAGCGCGATGCTGATCTCGAAGACGGCCATGCCGAAATAAGCCGGCGGGGAAGGCCGGAGGCTAGCGCGGGTCGGTGGCGTTGTCGCTGACCGATCACGGATGCGCGCGCGCTGCGCGATCGTAGGACGCATCGTTCTTCGCGGCCACCCCTTGCATGCCGCGAACGCTTGCGTTAAATACTGAACCATATGGTTCAGTATATGACGACCCGACTTGATACTTCGTTCGCCGCGCTCTCGGACGCCACGCGGCGTGGCGTTCTGGAGCAGCTCGGACGAGCCGACGCTTCGATCACGGACCTTGCCGAGAAGTTCCACATGACGCTCACGGGCATGAAGAAGCACGTCGGCGTTCTGGAGCAGGCGGGGCTCGTCACCACGAAGAAGATCGGGCGCGTGCGGACGTGCCAGCTGGGCCCGCGCCGATTGGAGGAAGAGACGGCGTGGCTCGAGAGGTACCGCCGGCGCTGGGACGAACGCTTCGACGAGTTGGACAAGGTTGTCGAGGAACTGACACGAAAGGAGAAGAGCGATGAACGCAAGAATCGAAAGTGAGCCCGGCCCCGTGAAGAACCGCACCACGGTGGAACGGAAGTCGGACCGCGAGGTGGTTGTCACGCGGACCATCAACGGCCCGGCGCGCATCGTGTTCGAGGCATTTACCAAGGCCGAGCTGCTCAGGCGTTGGTGGGTGCCCAAGTCGATGGGAATGACCCTGCTGTCCTGCGAGGTGGATGCTCGTGTCGGAGGCAAGTACCGATTGGTATTCGACCACGGTGGCCCCGAGCCTGCCGCGTTTTTCGGCACGTATGTCGAAGTGAAGCCGTATTCGCGCCTCGCGTGGACCAATGAGGAAGGTGGCGAGGGCGGGCCTGTCACCACGGTGACCTTCGAGGAAAAGGGCGGCAAGACGCTGGTGGTCCTGCACGAGAGCTATCCTTCGAAGGAAGCGCTCGACGCTGCCGGCACCGGAGCAGCCGATGCAATGGTCGAGACGTTCGATCAGCTGGACGAGCTTCTCGTCGCCCTGGGTGAGAGCTCGGGACAGTAACAGAGACGTGGGTCTCGCGGTCGGTCGTCCGATAGTCCCGGCTCACACTGGCCGGGGCTATCGGGTCCCACGGTACGTAGTCTCATCTGTCCCGACATGCGTGCGTGGGCGCCATCCAACTGGTATTAGACTGCGAGCGCCCAGCCTACAGTCGGCTCGACCGGTGCTGGATGCGGCAAGGGCGTCGCATTCCTTGCCGTAACTCGCCACTACCCCTCCCGCAGCACCATCACTGCAAGCCGGCCTTCAGTGCATGACATTCGTGCCTGCGGGCCTCGCGCCACAGCGGTAAGGTACAGTTTAGGTACAATCGGGGGACGTGCGGTGGGCTAAGTGCAATGGCCAGAGAGGGAATCGAACCCCCGACACGCGGATTTTCAGTCCGCTGCTCTACCAACTGAGCTACCTGGCCGTGGGGGAGGGAATATAGAAAGGGGCCCGGGGCGAGCCAAGGGACCGTGACCAAACCGTTCAGCCGGCGCCGGCGTTTCCTCCACGACCGCTCCCGGAGACGCCGATGACCCACCCAGTCCCGCTCCTCCTGCTTTCGCTCACCGCCGCGGCGACCCCCGCGCCGGCCCAGATGCTGGCGTCCCGCACGGTCGCCCCGGCGATCGGTACACCCGCGCCTGCCTGGCGGAACGCGAGCTGGCTCAATGCCGACCACCCGCTCACGCTGCCGGAGCTCCGGGGCCGGGTGGTCCTGCTCAACTTCTGGGTCTTCACCTGCTACAACTGCACCAATACCGTGCCCTCGCTGGTGGACTTCGACCGGAAGTACCGGCGACCAGGGGCTCACGCTGATCGGCATTCACACGCCCGAGTTCCCGCCCTACGCCGGGCGAGCACGACAAGGGCAAACGTCGAGCGCGCGCTGCGGAAGTACGGGATCGAGTATCCCAACGCGCAGGACAACGACTCGAAGACGTGGGAGCTGTACGGCATCCGGTACTGGCCGAGCTTCGTGCTGATCGACAGGCGCGGGAACATCAGGTACGCGGGATACGGGGAGTTCCACCTGAACGACGGGGCTTATCGGACGTGGGACGGGCGGATCCGGGAGTTGCTGGCCGAGTGAGCGGGCCCGGTCGGGGCCTCCCGTCAGCAGGATTGCGGCAGCCGTGTGCGCCGCCGGCGTCCTCGCTGGCTGCGCAGGCCCGGCCGGACGACCGCACTCCTGCGCCTCCGCGCGGCGCCCGACGGCCCTGACACCCGCCTCTCCTCCTCGCCGCTCCCGGCCTCGAGATCAACGCCCGCCTTGCCCCCGCGCTCGAGCTCCCCGACGGCACGGTCTACCGCTTCGTTACCGGCCGCCGCTCCGCGGATTCGGCCTACTTCGCCGAGCCGCCGAGCGCGCAACTCCCCGGCCGCCACGACCTCGTCCACGGCACGCTGCGCGCGAGCGTGTGCCGGCACGACGAGCGCGTCTGCCAGACCCTCTCGCTGCAGCTCTAGGTCGGCGATCGGGCACGCCCGGACGGCGCTGCCCCTAGACGGAAGCGCCGCCCTCCCGCATATTGCTGCATGGCCGAGCCTCGCTTCCCCAATCTCATCGTCCTCGACCACCCGCTCATTCAGCACAAGCTCACCATCCTCCGCGACCGGGAAACGAGCACCCGCGACTTCAAGCAGCTCGTGAGCGAGATCGCGGTGCTCATGGCGTACGAGGCCACCAAGGATCTCGCCACGCAGCCCGTGGAAATCGAGACCCCGCTCGAGCGGATGACCGGCCGCCAGGTCTCGGGGAAGAAGCTGACCCTCGTCCCCATCCTCCGCGCCGGGCTCGGCATGGTGGAGGGAATCGCGCACCTCATCCCCTCGGCGCGCGTGGGGCACATCGGGCTCTACCGGGACCACGACACGCTCAAGCCCGTGGACTACTACTTCAAGATTCCGGCCGACGAAGTGGAGCGCGACTTCTATCGTGCTCGACCCGATGCTCGCCACCGGCGGATCGGGCGTGGCGGCGGTGAGCACGCTCAAGGGGGCCGGCGCGCGGCGGATCCGCTTTCTCTCGATCGTGGCCGCGCCCGAAGGCGTCGGCCGGATGCTCGACGCCCATCCCGACGTCCCGATCTACACCGCCGCGCTCGACCGCCAGCTTAACGACGTCGGCTACATCCTGCCCGGGCTCGGCGACGCCGGCGACCGGCTCTTCGGTACTCGCCACCAGTGAGGCCCGCCATCCAACACCGGACAGGCAAGTGAGCGGCATCCGTCTGACGTTCTGGGGCGCCGCGGGACAGGTCACCGGCTCCATGCACCTGCTCGAGGCGGCCGGCGGGCGATTCCTGCTCGACGCGGGCCTGTTCCAGGGCCACCGCGCACGGAGCCACGAGCTCAACGCGCGCCTGCCCTTCGACCCGCGCCGGCTCGATGGCGTGGTGCTGAGCCACGCGCACATCGACCACTCGGGGCGGCTGCCGCTGCTCGTCCGCCACGGCTTCCACGGCCCGATCCACGCCACCCCGGCCACGCGCGATCTCTGCGCGGTGATGCTCCCCGACTCGGCCCATATTCAGGAGAAGGACCACGAATATCTCCGGCGCCGCGGCAAGGCCGGCCCCGAGAGCGAGCCGCTCTACAACCTGGCCGACGCGATCGCCGTCCAGGACCTGCTGATCGGAGTGCCGTACCGCCGGATCACCCACCTGCGGAAGCACCTCGCCCTCGAGTTCGTGGAGGCCGGTCATATTCTCGGCTCCGCCTCGATGGACATTCGCATCACCGAGGGCGGCAGCCATCGGCTGGTCTTCTCCGGCGACATCGGCCGGCCCGGACTGCCCATCATCCGCGATCCCGAGCCTCCCTCGGGCCCGGTGGACACCCTGATCGTCGAGTCCACCTACGCCGACCGCGACCACGAGACCGTGCCTGGCGCCGAAGAGAAGCTCGCGGAGGCGGTGCGCCGCACGGCAGCCCGCGGCGGGAAGCTGCTGATTCCCGCCTTCGCGCTCGGCCGGGTGCAGGAGATCGTCTATGGCCTGCACCAGCTCTGGCGCGCTCGGCGGATCCCGGAGGTGCCGATCTATATCGACAGCCCGCTGGCCGTCGAGACCACGACCGTCTTCCGCATGCATCCCGAGATCTTCGACAAGCGCGAGAAGCTCGTGGCCGAGGGCGCCCGGCTGTTCGATTTCCCGCTGGTGCGCTACATCCGCGGGGTGGCCGAGTCGAAGGCGCTGAACGAGCTGCGTGAGCCGGCGGTCATCATCGCGGCGAGCGGCATGGCCGAATCGGGGCGAATCCTGCACCACCTGATCAACGGCATCGGCGACCCCCGCAATCTGATCCTCTTCGTCGGCTTCCAGGCCGAGCACACGCTCGGTCGGCGGATTCAGCGCGGCGAAGAGGTGGTGCGGATCCTGGGCGAGGAGTATCCCCGGCGCGCCGAGGTCGAGACGATCGGCGGCTACTCCGCCCACGCCGACCGAAGCGAGCTCCGCGCGTGGCTCCGGGGCCTGGGCGGGCCCATCCGCCGCGCCTTCGCAGTCCATGGCGAGCCACCCGCGCTCGGCGCCATGGCCACGATCCTGCGCGAGGAGGGCGTGCGCGAGGTCATCCTGCCGAAGCACGGCGAAGCGTTCGACCTGTAGCCCTGCTCCGGGCGGCCGTTCTGCTGCCGGTGCTCGCGGCGATGGCCTACACGGCTTCGCTGGTGATGGTGCTGGTGACGAGCCAGCAGGACCAGCGCCGGCCGGTGGACGCGATCGTGGTCCTGGGTGCGGCCCAGTACAACGGGCGGCCCTCGCCGGTGCTGCGCGCGCGGCTGGATCATGCGCTCTCGCTCTATGGCGACGGCGCCGCGCCCCTGGTGATCGTGAGCGGCGGTGTGGGTCGGGGCGACACCATCAGCGAAGCCGCCGTGGGCCGCCGCTATCTCGTGGCCCACGGGATCCCCGCGGACGCGGTGATAGCCCAGGCGGAGGGCCGGACCACGATGGCCTCCATGAATGCGGTGGCGGCCTGGCTGCGGCCGCGCGGGCTCCGGCGCGTGCTCCTGGTGAGCGATCCGTTCCACACGTTCCGCCTGCGGCTGGAGGCCCGCCGCACGGCGCTCGAGGCGTATACTTCGCCCACCGAGAGCAGCCCCATCTCGGCCAACCCCGTCCTGGAGCTCCGCTACCTGCTGGCCGAGGGATTCAAGGTCCCCGTCGCGTGGGTGCGGAGCTGGTAAGCGAGCGATGTCCCTGATCTCCTCCGAGCGTATCTACACCGGTCGCATCGTGAACCTCGACCGCGATACCATACGGTTCCCCGACGGCTCCAGCGGCCAGCTCGAGATGCTCCGGCACCCTGGCGCGTCGGCGGTGGTCCCGTTCCTCGACCCTCCCGGCCACGCCGACCCGCGCGTGCTCCTCATCCGACAGTTTCGCCACGCGGCCGACGGGTTCATCTGGGAGGTGCCGGCCGGGCGGCTCGACCCGGGCGAGGACCCCGAGGCCTGCGCCCGGCGCGAGCTCGAAGAGGAGACCGGGATGCGCGCCGGCACGCTCGAGCGGCTCACCACCATCTACACCACCCCGGGCTTCACAGATGAACGGATTCACCTCTTCCAGGCGCACGGCCTCGAGCGGGGGTCAGAGCACCGGGAGGCCGATGAATTCATGGAGCTGCACGAGCTGCGCTGGTCGGTGGTGATGGACAAGGTGCGCGGCGGAGAGATCCAGGACGGCAAGACGCTGGTGAGTCTGCTGTTCGTGCAGTGCGCCCGGAAGCGGCCGTCTCTCGACTGAGGCCCGCTCCCCGCCTACAATTCGGTCATGCCTTCCCATACGTTCGACGCGCTGCTGCGCTCCCTGCCCAAGGGGGAGCTGGCGCCGGTGTACTACCTGCACGGCCCCGAGGACATCCTGAAGGACGAGGCGGTCCAGGCGATCGTCGAACGCGCGCTCGACCCCGCGCTCCGGGACTTCAACTACGACCAGCGCTCGGCCGGCCAGCTCGATCCCGAATCGGTCTTTGCGCTGTGCACCACGCTGCCGATGATGGCGGAGCGCCGCGTCGTCGTGCTGCGCGAGGTCGAGGGCTGGAAGCGGAAACCGAAGGCTCGCGCGGCCTTTCTCCGCTATCTGGAGCGGCCGGCCGTGGAGACGGTCGTCATCCTGGTCCAGGGCGCTGCCGAAGAGGCGGAGGACAAGGACCTGGTGCGCGGCGCCTACGCGGTGGCGTGCGAACCGCTCCCGGCCGAGCGCGCGCGGCGCTGGCTGCTCCGGCGCGCGGGCAGCCTGGGCGTGGCGCTCGAAGATGCGGCGGCCGAGCATCTGCTGCTCGCCACCGGCAACGACCTCGGCACGGTGGCCGCGGAGCTCCAGAAGCTGGCGGCACTTCCCGCCGGCGCACCGCTCACCGCGGAGCAGGTGGGCGAGTTGGTGGGGGTCCGCCACGGCGAGACGATCGTCGACTGGCGTGACGCGGTGCTCGACGGCGCCGCGGGACGGGCGGCGGCCATGCTGGGCCCGCTGCTCGACCAGCCGGGGGTGAGCGGCGTCAAGCTCATTACGCTGCTGGGGACGACGCTCGCCGGCGTCGGTCTGGCGCGGAGCCACTACGACCGGCGCGTGCGCGGCGCCAGCCTCGAGCGCCTGATGTTTGACCGCCTCCGCCAGCTCCGTCTGTTCGGGCTGCCCGACTGGAAGCAGGAGAGCACGAGTTGGGCACGCTGGGCCGCGGCCTGGCCGTCCGGGCGCGTCCGACACGCGCTCCGGGCCGCGCGTGATGCGGATCGGGCGCTCAAGAACACCACGATCTCCGACGAGCGCGGCATCCTGACCGACCTGGTGCTCCGGCTGACGGTCGCGCGCGCGGAGGCGGCATGAAGCGTCTGCTGATCGCGGCACTTGCCGCGGGAGCGGCGCTGGTCGGTGTCGCCCCCGCTCACGCCCAGACCGACCCCAGATTGGTGGATGCCGTGCGCGCCGCGCAGGAGGGCCAGAGCGATTCCGCTCGCGCCCGGATCCAGCGGCTCCTGGCCGCCACGCCGCCGACCGATACCCTCTACCCGCAGATCCTCTACGCGCAGGCCATGGTCGCGGGCTCCGCGGGAGACATGCGGCGGGCGCTCCAGCAGGTGGCCGTCGAGTACGCCAGCTCCCCCTGGGCCGACGACGCGCTGCTTCGCCTGGTGCAGATGGACTACGCCGTCCGGAACCTGGAGAGCGCCGAGCGAAACCTCGAGCGGCTCCGGCTCGATTTCCCGGCCACGCCGCTCCTGGCCCGTGCCGCCTACTGGGCCGGACGCACCTACTTCGACGACAACAAGCCGGCCGCGGCCTGCCGCTGGCTGGCGGACGGAATGGCGCAGGCCGGCACCGACGTCGAGCTCCAGAACCAGCTCGGTTTCCTCTATCAGCGCTGCAACATGGCCGCCGATTCGACGACAGCCGCCGCGGACAGCACTCGGCCGGCGCCGAGCGACTCCGCGCCACCCGCACCGGCCACGCCGCCGACGCCGGCACCGGCCGCCAAACCCGCGTACCGGGTGCAGGTCGGCGCGGTCGCTACGCAGGCAGCCGCGGACGGCCTCGCGGCCCGCGCGCGCGCGGCGGGGTTCACGGTGATCACGGTGCGCGAGAAGGGCCTCTACAAGGTGCGTGCGGGAGAGTTCGCCACCCGCGCCGAGGCGCAGGCCGCGGCCGGCCGGCTCAAGGCGAAGCTCGGCGGGAGTCCGTTCGTGGCCGCGGAGCCCTAAGCCGAACGCATGTCGCCCACGCGCGCCTGGCCGATGAGGTGGCTTGTCGCGGGCGCGCTGGCCGCCGGCTGCGCGTCACATCCTGCTTCCCCGCCGGTGCCGGTTGCCGCCGGCGAGGGCCTTGCCGTCCTGCCTGATCCAGGCCGATAGCGCCGGCGCACCGCGCCGTGTCACGGTTGTGTTCGCCGACTCGGCCGGCGCCGAGGGCGCTCGGCGCGCCGGGATGCTGGAAACCCCGGTGTGGCTGGACTGCGAGGGCCGCGCGCATCCGGACCTGGCTGCATCATGGTCGCGCGATTCCGCCGGACGGTTCTGGACCCTCGAGCTCGACGCGCCGGCGGGCGGCGGCGACCCCCGCTCGACCCCGTCCTCGCTCGCCACGGCCTGGCGCGCCAGTGCCTCCGCGAGCGAAGCGCTCCGGTTCTCTGGCGTCGAGTCCCTGCTGCCGCTGGATGAGCGTCGGCTGGTGGTCGGCTTTTCCAGCACACACGCCGATCTGCCACTACTCTTTGCTGATCCCGCCCTCGGCATCCCGCGCTCGGAGCCGCTGCCGACCACGCTGTCGGCCCGGGTGTCCGACGGGGATTTGCGCGACGCGCTCGACGGCGGCGCCGATCTGGTCGTGAGTGCCGACCCGGCGCTGCTCGACTACGCCGCCCGACGCCCCGGCCTCACGCGGATTCCATTGCCATGGAGCCGAAGCTACGTGCTGCTCGTTCCCGCGGGACGCTCCCTCGGAGGCGCTGTCCCGTCCGACACCTCCGAGTTCCGCGCCGGGCTCGCGCGCGACGCCGTACGTGCCGATGCGCGCGGCGCGGCGGCGCCATTCTGGTGGGACGCGGCCGGAACCTGCCCCCGCCCTCAGCCGCAGGCGGGCGCAGGAACTTCGAGCGCCATTACCTACCGTGAGGACGACGCCACCGCGCGGGAGCTCGCCGAGCGGCTTGTGGCGCTGGCCGGCCCCGAAGGTCTGGCGACACGCGCCGTCCCGTCCGACAGCTTCGCCGCCGTGCTGCGCCGCGGGGGCGAGCGCGCCTACGTGGTGGCCGTACCGGTGCATGCGCTGGTTCCCTGCCGAGCGGTCGCCGACTGGCCGGCGGGTGCGTCGGTCATCGGGTTGGTGGAGACCCGCGATCACGCCATCCTTCGCCGCGGCACGCCGCCGCTGGTGGTCGGCTGGGATGGCACGCTGCGATCGACTCGCGCGATGGCCCCTCCCCCGTCGCCATGAGCTTCCGAACCCGCCTCTTCATCGCCTTCGGCGCGACCGTGCTGATCCCGCTCGGCGTGCTCGCGCTGGGCGTGCGGCGAGAGATGGCCGGGCGCCTCACGGCAGAGAACGCGCGCCGTGCCGACGCGGCTGTCAGCGCGCTGCGCGACGAGCTCGGCCGTGAGAGTGCCGACATCGCGGCCCGGCTCGCGACGCTGGCTTCCCAGCTCGCGGGCGACAACCGCTTCCGGCTGGGTGTGGTGAACGGTGACGCCCAGTCGCGCCGGAGCCTCCTCGACCTGGCCGGGGGTGCCATGCGTGCGGCCGGCCTCTCGCTCCTGCAGGTGCAGGACAGCGTGGGCCGCATCGTCAGCTCCGGCCATTTCCGCAACGAGTTCGATCGCGTTGAACCCGAGCTGCCCCGCGCGCTCGTCGCCGAGGGCGATACGCCGGTGCTGGTGCGGGCGCGCACCCCAGACTCGTCGCTCGTGACTTTGGCGCGGGTGGACTCGGTGCGCGTGGCGGGCCAGCGGTTCACGCTCGTGGGTGGCACCGCCATCGAGGCGCGGCTCCGGGGCCAGCTTGCGCGCGACCCGGAGCTCTCGGTTCGGCTCGTCTACCCTCGCGGGCCGGCCACTCCGGCGGTCCACGGCTCCGTCGTGAGCGAGCTGGCGCTGCCGTTCGTCGATTTGCTTTCCACTGCCGGGGCGTCACTCGATACCGCGCGCGTCATCATCACCCAGTCGGGCGCCACGCTCTCGGCGCTCCGGCGGAGTCTGGACCTGTGGTTCCTGGCGGCCCTCGGCGCGACGCTGGCGCTTGCCCTGGCACTCGCGGCCTGGTGGTCGTCCCGCATCAGCCGCCCGCTTACCACTCTCGCCGAGCGGACCGCCGCGATCGACTTCGACCGCCTGGACCAGAGATTCGCGAGCGATCGCGCGGACGAGATCGGCGCGCTGGCCGGCGTGCTCGACGCCATGACCGAGCGGCTCCGCCAAGGCGCCGCCCGGCTGCGCGACGCCGAGCGCCGCATCGCGACCGGCGATCTGGCGCGTCAGGTCAACCACGACATCAAGAACGGCCTGGTGCCGATCCGGAACGTGCTGCGCCACCTGGCACAGGTGGCGCGCGACGATCCCGCATCGCTCGCTCGGGTGTTCCAGGAGCGGCGCGGCACGCTCGATTCGAGCCTGCAATATCTCGACACGCTGGCGCGCAACTACGCCCGGCTATCGCCCGCCGCGCGCAGCGAAACGTGTGACGTGAACGCGGTGGTCGAGGAGGTCGTCCGCGGTGTTCCGTCCGGCCACGGCGAGCTCGCCACCGAACTCGCGCCCGCCCTGCCGACGGTCCTGGCGGACCCTCTCGTCCTGCGGCGCATCCTGGAGAACCTGGTGAGCAACGCCGTGGACAGTCTCTCGGGCAATGGTGCTGGCAAGGTGATGGTGGCAACCGAGCGGCTTGACGCGCCGGCGGGCGCGCTGGTGCGCGTGACCGTCGGCGACACCGGCCCCGGAATGACCCGGGCTGGGCTCGAGCGTGCGTTCGAGGACTTCAGCACGACCAAGGAGGGCGGCACCGGGCTCGGCCTCTCGATCGTCCGGCGCCTGGTGCTCGACCTGGGCGGAACGCTGCGAATCGAAACCGCCCCCGGCGCGGGAACGCGCGCGATCGTCGAGCTGCCCGCGCACGCCGCGCCGGGCACCGATGGGAGAGGGACATGACGCTCGTGCTCGTGGTAGACGACGCGCCGCCCATGGCCGAACAGTACGCCTACGATCTCCGGCGCCTCGGCGGCTACGAGGTCCAGGTGGCGCACGAGGGACGCGAGGCGCTCGAGCGGCTCGGCGCCGAGGCGGTGGATTGCGTCATCCTCGACCTCGAGATGCCGGGCATGGATGGGTTCGAGGTGCTCCGCGCGCTGGAGCGGCAGGCCTCCGAGGTCCCGGTCATCGTCTACACCGGCACCGGCGACTACGACCGTTGCATCCAGGCCATCCGGCTGGGCGCCTACGGATTCGTGGACAAGGCCGAACCGGTCGAGCGGGTGGTGCGCGAGATCGAGCTGGCGCTGGAGCGTCGCCGGCTCCGGGCCGAAGTCCGGGCGCTCGAGCGGCGGCTCGACGGCGAATCGTCGCTCGTCGGCACGAGTGCCGCGATGCGGCGGCTCCGGGAACAGATCGGCCGCGTGGCGCCGGTGCCGAGTACTGTCCTCATCACGGGCGAGAGCGGCACGGGCAAGGAGCTGGTCGCGCGCGAGCTGCACCGGCTGGGACCGCACCCGGCCGGGCCGTTCATCGCCATCAATTGCGCCGCCCTGCCGGAGAACCTGCTCGAGAGCGAGCTGTTCGGTCACGAGCGCGGGGCATTCACCGGCGCGAGCATGACCCGGAAGGGCGCGTTCGAATCGGCCGAACGGGGCACGCTGTTCCTCGACGAGATCGGCGAGCTGCCGCTCGCCGCCCAGGCAAAGCTGCTGCGCGTGCTCGAGGAGCGCCGGGTCACGCGGGTCGGCGCCAGTCGCTCCGTTCCGGCGGAGGCACGCGTCGTGGCGGCGACCAACCGGGAGCTCGACACCGAAGTGCGCGAGGGGCGCTTCCGGGAGGACCTCTTCTACCGGATCAATGTGCACGTCCTCGCGGTGCCGCCCCTGCGCGACCGGCGGAGCGACGTGCCCGAGATCGCCGCCCGGCTCGCGGCGGCGATCTGCCAACGGTTCGGCATTCGCCCCAAGCGCATCGCCGCGGACGCGCTCGACCTGTTGATGAATCACGACTGGTCGCGCAACAACGTCCGCGAGCTCCGGAACGTGGTCGAGCGGATGATCATCGCGACCGACGGCGACGTGATCGGCCCCGGCCAGGTGCCGGCCGAGCTCCAGGGCGAGCCGGCGACCGCGGAAAGCGCCCGGACGTTCCAGGCGCTCAAAGCGGAGGCGGAGCGACGCATCGTGCTCAGCGCGCTCGAGCGGAACGAGTGGCACGTCACCCGGGCCGCGGAGGAGCTGGGGCTGGCGGACCATGCGAGCCTGCTCAAGATCATGCGGCGGCACGGAATCCGGCGGCAGTGAGCGGCTGGCCGGCGCGTGTCCGCGCGTCCACATGGGCCTCACGCCGGGCGTGGCCTCACGGACACGTAGAGGCGTGACGACCCCCTACGGTTATCCGCCAAGTCGCTCTGCAACCATCACATACACCGGGGCCCCTCCCGCGCTTCGAAGTTGGCAGTCCGATTGCCTTTCCTGTGGCCGCACGAAGTTCCCCGCGCCATCGGCGCCACACCACAGGAGGAGCAGATGCCCCGCCACGTCTCCCACTTCATCGTCTTCACCGCTGCCGTGTTCGCCCCGCTTGCGGCCGCATGCTCGGGTCGCGGCGAGCGCCAGACCGCCGGCTCCACATCGGAGTCCGCCGCGGCCGGCGCCACCATCGCGTCCACCGGTGCCGCGCCAGACTCCACTCCCGCGGCCGGCGGCGACGGCAACGCGGCCCGCACCACCGTCGTCCACGCGACGCCGTCAAGCTATGCCGACGCCGACCGCACGTTCCACGATGGCCGATACGAGGAAGCATCGGCGATGTTCCGGGCATACACGGAGAGCAACCCCGACAACGTCTGGGGCCACTACATGCTCGGCCTGTCGGCCTGGAGGAACGGCGACGACAGCCTCGCGCTCGAGGCGTTCGACGCCGCGCTGCGGCTCGAGCCGGCGCACCGGAAGAGCCTCTTCAACTCGGCGCGCGTGCTGCTGGAGACCGGCCGGCCCCAGGATGCCCTGGAGCGGGTACAGCAGGCACTCGCCGCCGAGCCGCTGTCGAGTGAAGGGCTCCGGCTCCTCGGCCGAGTGCGCTACGAGCTGGGCCAGACCGACCAGGCGATCGGCGCCTACCAGCGCGCCATCGCACTCGACGAGCGGGACGTGTGGGCGATGAACAACCTGGGCTACATCTACATCCAGCAGGGCCGCAGTACGGAGGCGCTGCCGCCGCTGGCCCGCGCGGTGGAGCTCCGGCCCGATGGTCCGGTGTTCCAGAACAACTTCGCGACGGCACTCGAGCGGTCGGGCCATATCGCGGCCGCGCGAGACGCGTACGAGGCGGCGCTCGCGGCCGATAGCACATACGAGAAGGCGGCGGTTGGATTGGAGCGGGTGAAGGCGCAGCGCGCGGAGTCCGATACGTCGGCTGTCGATGTGACCGCGCTCTCGCAGGCGTTCCAGGCCGACGTGGAGCAGTGGCGGACACGGAGCGCGGTGGTGGATTCGGCGACGGACTCGGCCACCGCGATCGACTCGGCACCAGCCGGCTCCCCGCCGCCGGCCGACTCCGCACCGATGGCCGCCACGTCGAGCGACACATCCACGCCGTAAGTCAGGTGCGTCTCACTTGCTGAGGTACATGCGGCCCGACACCGCTCCGGTGGTGTCGGGTCGCGAGTTTGCCTACTGCAGGTAGATCAGTCGGGCGGGCCGAACGCGAGCCGCCAGGCCCGCAACGGCGTCGAACGCCGCGATGCTCGGCAGGTCGCCCCGCTATCATCCGCCGGCCACTGCCTGGGATCACCCACGCACCCTTGTCTCGCTCGCCGTTCGGAGAAAGACGGGCTGTCCGACTATGAGTTCACCCATGCAGGTAACCGTACCGTAGACCCCAGCATTGTTCTGGTTCGCGCGAACGACCGCCTGCAGCACTTGGGGTGCAGGCCGTGCCGAGTCCGGATCGAAGTTCACCATCGAGCAGCGGACATCGTGCATCGTGACGGCGATCGAAGGTCCTCCGTCGCCGCCGAACGTGAGGGCGCCACCCAACCACGCATCCTCCTCGAAGGGGACTGCTCGCAGGGAACGAACCACGATATTGGGCCGGAACCGGCGCATGTCGGGGCTCTGCCCTGCGAGGCGCCCGATTTCGCGTACCGTAGCCGTGGTGATCAGGGAGACGGGCGCGTCATCGAAGATGCCATTGTTCAGCCGCATCATCTGCACGGGACCACCATGGCGGCCTCCGACTTCGGCGGCCAGGTCGTCTCCAAACACGGGCATCTCCGCGCCCTCCGGCGTGCGGATGTGCGTCGGAAGCTTCCCCGAATCGCCGTCTGCATCCCGGTGCGGGGCAAACAGCAGGAGCTCGGGAAGTTTGCTCGCGGTCAACCACGGGACCCCGCTGCGGTCAGCCAGTCGGCGGAACGCCAGGCGCCGGTCGCCGTCCAGGCCGTGCCAGCCCAGCGCGGCGGTCTCGAGTCGTTCGCCGCGCATCGACTTCACCGGATAGCGGAAGATCGCCTCTACGTGGCCTAGCTCGATGGGCATGTCCGGTTCGGACTCGGGTGTCGGTTGCATGCGCGGATCAGGCAGCGCGGTGGACAGCGAACCACGACTCACTCGTTCACGAGCTCGCGCAAGCGTCCCTTGTGAAACATTTCGTTAGCGCACTACAATGGCAGGATGGGCCCGAACTCCCACGAGGCGCTCCGTCGGCGGCGGGACGCAGGGACGCTAACCTGGCGCGGCCCGGCGCTGATGCTGTTTGCCCGCGCCGCTCTTGCGGTCGGAGCGCAAGCCATCGTCGCGGCCGCCTTCGCCCTGCGATCGTCGCCGACTCCATGGCACGACGCCGAGCCATGGCTGCCGGTGTACGGGACATTGATCGACGCCGGGTGCCTCGCGCTCCTGTGGCGGCTCACGCGCCGTGAAGGCCTCCGCCTGTTCGACCTGGTCGGCTTCAGCGGGGTCTCTCTCGTGCGCGACGCACTGCTCGGGCTGGCGCTTATCCCGGCGAGCCTCGTCTTCATTCTTGGCGGCGTCTACGCCGCTGGTTGGCTCGTGTATGGCACGCTCGCCCAGCCGTACCTCTTCGGCCCCCTGCCCTTGCCGGCCGCCCTCTACGGTGTCCTGGTATTCCCGTTCATCTGGGGGCTGACCGAGCAGATGACCTACAACGGCTATCTGGTCCCCCGGTTCCAGGTTCTGTGCCGGAGTACCGGTCTGGCGGTCGCGATCGTGGCATTCGTCTGGGCATCGCAGCACGCGTTCATGCCGTTGACCTTCGATCCGAGCTTCATGGCTTTTCGGCTGTTATCATCGGTCCCGTACTCGTTGTTCCTGACGCTCTTGTATTTGCGTCTCCGGCGGCTGGTCCCGCTGGCAATTGCTCATGCGTTGCTCGATGGCGCGAGCGTGGTGACCGGCGTGCTGCTCCCGCTCTTGAGGGCATGAGGCCGGCTTTCATCCTGCCCTGGATCATCGTGGTCGGAGCGGCTCCCGCGCCCGCTCGGCGCGCCCCGTAGCGACGCGCCACAAGACGAGGCGGACCAGGAGCACATAGCAGAGCCAGGTGAGTGCCAGGCCGAAGGCAATCCCCAGGAGCCCTCCCGCCGGCCCCTCAAAGTCCGGCGGCCCTGGTGGGCGACGGCCGCCGTGTGGCGTGTCGATCCACATGCCAAGAAGCATGGGGTAGCTGAAAATCCTGGAGAGCGCGGGTGGTGCGAGCACCTCCACCACGATGCCGAGCGGCATTACCAGGGTGCCCCACACGATGGCTCCCAGCCAGCCGTGTCGCAGCACGAAGGGCTCACGATTCACGGGGCTGCCCGGCACATCTACGTGTCGTGCCGGTGTCACCCGCCGGCAAGCTCCCGAACGATTCGCTCCCAATGCAGGATGTTGTCCCACACTGCCTGGACCGGCAGGCGCTCGTCCTTGCCATGCGCCCGCTCGTCATCCGGCGACACGCTCCAGCCACCGTCCACCCCGTAGACCGGCATTCCTCGCGCGCGGAACTCGAGCCCGTCGGTCGCGCCGGTGCTCATCTGCGGGATGATCGGCTGGGTGGGGAAGCGCGCGTGCACGGCATCCGTGTACGCCTTGACGATGTCGGGCCGGAGGGGCGACACCGGCGTCGGCCGACCCAGATCCGGATACGGGGTGACTTCGACATTCGGCCCGACGACCTGCTGGAGCTCCGCCTGAACCGTCGGCGGCTCGACCCCCGGCATGATCCGGCAATTCACCGTTGCCTCGGCGAGCTGCGGGAGCGCGTTTTCCGCGTGCCCGCCCTTCAGCATCGTCGTGACGCAGCGAGTGCGGGTCACCCCCACCTCGAGCGGGTTGGCTTCGATGATGTCGGCCGCCTGGCCGTCGTGTGGGTCGTCGAGCCAGCGCCGCATGGCCCGCCCGAGCTCGCTGTTCCCCTCCTGCGTGGCCCGCGCGGCGAAATACTCGCGTGTGGTCTCGGTCAGCATGGGCGTGAACCGGTGCTGCTGGAGCTTCTTCAGCCCATCGGCGAGATCGTAGATGGCGTTGTCCGGCCGAGGCCGCGAGCTGTGTCCGCCCGGATTGCGAACGCGGAAGTAGTAGCTCTGAAAAGTCTTCTCAGACGTCTGCAGCCCGAAGCCGAGCGGCTTCCCATCCCGGGTAAAGCCACCCCCGCCGGCATCGGCATTCAGCACGAACTCGGCGTCCGTCCACTTGCGCCACTCGGTCGCACCGAGCTCGGCGCCACGCCCATGGGTCTCCTCGTCGCCGGTGTACAGCAGGATGACGTCGCGGTCGGGGCTGAAGCCGGCCTGACGAAGCTTCATCAGCGCGACTATCGACGGGACCAGGCCACCCTTGTCGTCGCTGCTGCCGCGACCATAGAAGTAGCCGTCTTTTTCAACCAGCGTGAATGGATCGGTCGTCCAGTCGCTCGGGAGCGCCTCGACGACGTCCATGTGCGCGATGATCAGCATCGGCTTCTTCCTGGGCGTCCCGGCGGCCGGCCAGCGGGCGATGAGCGCCGCGGTGTGATCGTTTCCCGGTGCGTCGTACGGCAGCACGTGGATGTCACCGTCGGCCCAGCCGGCGGCCCGGAGCTGATCCGCGAGATAATTGGCGAGCTTCGGCACCTGGCCGCGGCCGGTGACGGTCGGCGTCTCGACGGCCGTCCTGTAGATCTCTCGCGCTTTCTGCTCCCAGGGCGGCGGCAGCTTGGGCGCATTCGTTAGCGTGGATGGTGGTGGCGACGAAATCGGCCGTGAGGGCGTCTGGGCGGCGGCGACGGTGGACATGCAGGCGAGCGGCAGGACGAGGTGGCACATGGTTCGAGTTCTCCCCGCCGCACTGCGCGGGGCGAATGGACGTTCACAAGGAGGCATGCCTCGACCCGCCCTGTGGAGAGATGTATTGGTGAGCCGAAGCATCGCGAATATCCGGGCAGGAGCAAAGATACCCTTCGGGTTGCCGGCGAGCGATGGCGTCATTGAGGGCTCGGTCCGGGGACGTCCTGCTAGACTCTGAGTGAGCACCGAAAGCCTCGAGCGGCATAGTACGACTCGGCACCGTTGTGGTACACGAACACCGTGTCGTAGCGTCGATCGCAGAACAGCGCGCCGCCGAGCTTGCGGATCCGGGCAGGTGTTTGGACCCAACTGGAGGTCGTCGTGTCGAACTCACCCAGCTCCTGGAGCCCCCGATACTCGTCCACGGTCAGGAGCGCGGCACCCATGGCGGTAGCCATGTCGACGGCGCTGCTCTTCGGCTTGTGCTCCTTCCGTGCCTCCAGCGCTTCGCGATCGTAACAAACGCTCCGGCGCCCCTTGGGGCTCTGCGCCGAACAATCCACGAAGATGCATTCGCCGGTGGCCTGGTCGATCCCGACAACATCCGGTTCGCCGCCCGACTGCTCCAGTTCATCGAGCGACCAGAGCTTGGCACTGTTCGACTCGACTCTTCTCTGTACGGTGGTCCATTCGAGCCCCGCATGGCGCTGCCGATGCGCTTCGAAGCGGGCCTGCAATGTCGCGAGCAAGGTGTCGCGCTGCTTCCCGGTAAGTGCTTTGGGTGTGGGCATCTCGATAGGTGGGTTCGTGGTTGACATCAGCAGCATCCGGGGCGCCCCGCCGAGTGGTTGCGTATCCGCTGCAGGCGCTGATGCTCGGGCCCGCACGAGGCGGCTCAGACGGCGCCGCGCTCCCACGCCCGCACCGGGCCCGGCACGATCCGAAAGATGGGGTGCGCTGCCGGCCGGGTGCACCGACCTCAGCTCCTCGAACCTGGCTGGCTGCCGCTGCTGGAGTTTCTTCAGCAGGTGGGCCCATTCAAAGGCCAGTTGTCCGGTCGTCTCGGGAATGCGTCCGCGCGACCGAGCCCGACCCAGCTTGCGCCCATCGAAGCAGTACCCCCGCCGCAGCGCCTCGTCATAGAGCACGGCTAAATAGGAATTCAGCCCGCTGACGGGCTGAGCATGCTGCCGAAACCGGGTCAGCTGCGGGTGCGAGCGATACCCCTGGGTCTCGCCTCGGAGGACGGCTCGGGCCAGGAGGGCTTCGCGCCAGAGGGCCACCAGCCCAGTCGGATCGAGGTACTTCGGGTGGAGCGTCCACAGACGCATCAGGTGATCTCCGTGCGTCGGCCCGACGGAATGCAAAAATCAGCGGCAAACGACACGATCCAACTTACCGTCCTCAGCGCCTCAGCGAAGCGGCTCCATTCAGGGAGCGATGACTCTTGCTTGGTGCCGCGGACGCAGCAGCAAACAGAATGTGGCGAGGTGCGTGATCATCAGCAGAGGGACATAGATGATCGGGATCGCGTACGTGGCTCCGAATTGCCCAGCCAGCGCTGGCAAGCCGGCCTGAATAGCGTGGTAATAGTCGACCACGAGGTCGGTGAATCCCCACAAGATTGAAGACGACGACGAACAGCCAAAACAGCGGACGTAGCCTTGCCGTGAGAAGCGCCAGCAGCGGAGTCGTCCGAGTCGGCCTCGGAATGACCAATAGGACTGCCGCTTAAACCGCAACGAGAACCTTGAAGCCGCCGTACAGCATGCGCTTCACGTCAAACGGTACTGTCGTCGGATCCATGGCAGCCAAGCGCGGATCCTTCATGACCTTGGCGTTGACTCGATCACGATGAGCCCGCGACTTGTACACAATCCACGAAAACACCACGGTCTCGCCAGGCTTGAGCTTCAGTTGTCGCGGGAACGGCACCAGGCCCTTGACCGCCAGGTCGTCGCCGACGCACTCCCGAACCTCGAGAGCGCCGTGCTCGCGCCAGATCTTGCCCGCTTTCAGTGCGATGCGGCGATAGGCCTGTACCTTCTTCTTGGGCACCGGTATCACAAAACCATCGACGTAGTGCATGAATCCTCCGGGGAAGCAAGAAGCTGTGTTCACTCAATGGCTGCGCGACCTGGAACTCTCTTGGTGTCTGCCTGACGAAATGCTAATCAGCTGCAAACGGCTGGGAGAACTTACGTTCCCTTGTCGCCTGTCGGAGCGGCTCCGTCAGCGGCGCTCTGGCCGGCCCGCGTGTGTCGGCCGCATTTGCAGGCTAGGCGGCACGGCAGCTATGGCGTCGCCTGCAGCATCACCTCAACGGCAAGCGTGTCGTTGAGCACCAGCGAGATTGATTGGGGTGCTGGCGCGGCATACTCGGGCGGCGGCCCTACGATCAGCGTGGCCGCTTCCCCCTCCACAGCCTCCAACGCCTCAAAGGTGTGTTGGCCCAAGGCATCAGTGGTAGCGCTCAGAGACGCGAAGCCAGTTCGTTCAAGCTGGACGGCTGTGCCAGGCAGGGGGCCCGCTGCCGTGGCGGTCCATACTTGCACGTAGGCGACCGGAATCGGGCCCTGGCGGCAGTCGGAGCATTCCGTACAGCTCTCGAGGAGAACAGCCGCAAGGGGCGTGAGACCCAGGGCAAACCACCGTAACCTGAGGAGCATATGAGCCGGCGTTTGATGAACTTCGTGTGTCTGCCTAGCGGCATGCGCATCAGCTGCGGGCCCTCAAGCCCGCGCCCGCACCAACTTATGTTCCGCTGACCTCCACCGGGGGTCAGCGCCCGGGTGGAGCCCGGTTCATTCGGCCCGTCTGACCTTACCCCGAAACGTGGACACCTCGAGAAGAGTCAGTCGTTGGCTCAAGGAGGTGTTACATGGCCAGGAAAACGAGCCGGGTCCGCCGAACTTTCACGCCCCAGTTCAAGAAGGACGCCGTCGCCCTGGTGGCGGCCGGGCGCAGCGTCAACGAGGTGGCTCACGACCTTGGCATCGCCCGGAGTCTGCTACAGCGGTGGAAGGCCCAGCTCGCCCGCGAGCAGCTCCGGCAGCTCCAGCAGCGCCTCCGGGCCGTCACGGAGGAGCGGGACATCCTAAAAAAAGCCTTGCCGCCTTCGACAACCGCACCCGTCGGCATTCGAGTAACGACTATCGCTCTCCCGATGAGCACGAAGCAGCATACACCGTCAGGAGCACTTAACCGCGTGTCCACTTTTCTGGGGTAACTTCAGTCGGCTGCATTTGCGGGTTAGGCCGCAGCCGCGCGACCCAGGCCGGCTACTCGACCGAGGCGAGCCGGGCCTCGAGTTCTGCCGTTTCAATCAGCGGACACGGGCCACCGGAGGTGTGTACCACCACGCCGCTGGTGTCCCATGCCGCGTAGTTGGCGTGCTCGACATGCACCCCGTAGGTCCCAGGGCGCCCTGGTGCCGCATCGTAGAACCCTTGACCTAGCTCAACCAGGGTGTCCGTGAAGGTGCCGTCGCGTACCCCACCGCGGACGTTCAGGATTGGCGTGGCGTCAGCGGCGCTCAGCGCGTGAACGGAGATGGCGGCGAACACCCCCTGCGGGCACGTGACGCCGTCGCCGCACCCGGTGAGCAGCCACAGGCTCAGGGCTCCCCACGCACACGAGTTCGCCATGCTCAATCTCCGGGGCTGTCGGCCTAACGAAATGCAAATCAGCTGCAGGCGATCATTCTGGCGCCTGCACAAATGAACGCTTCCGCTGTTTGGCCTCGTGGAGCGCCGCGCCCGCGCGGAGCCGCGGCCCGCCCGGCCTGTCGGCTGCATTTGCGGGTGAGACCGCAGCCCCGCGCGATCGACTCACCGCCGTCGCTGCCAGCGCCGGGCATGCCGGCGCAGGTGGGTACAAGCAATCACCCGGAGCTCACTCGGCAGCAGGCGAAAGTACAGCGCGTAGGGAAAGCGACCCAGCATGCACCGGCGCACGTCGCGGTGGACCAGTGGACCATCGGAAAGGCGGTCGGGCTGCGTTCAATGAGCAAGGTTGGCGGCCAGCGTGTCCCGAAACACGGCGACAATCTCCGACTTGCGTGTGCGATACCACGCGTCCGCCTCCGCGATGTCGCGGGCCGCGGCCGGCCGGATGACCGGGATCAGCCGTCCTGCCCGCTTTCGAGTCGGCGGCGGAGCTCCGCCCAGGACACCCCAGGACGCGGATCGGCCTCGTCCTCGGCGATGCGGCGATCCAGCTCGGCTCGCTCCTCATCGCTGAGGGGAAATAGCTCGGCTTGGCCCTCCAGGCTGTCCCAGAGCTCGCCGATCGCTTCGAGGCGCTCCGCCGGCGAGAGGCGGAGCAGCTCATTGAGATGGGGATTGGTCATACTATGGAACCTGTCGGTCGGCTCGTGGTCGCGCAAGCGGGATCTGTACGGCTGCGCTTGAGCAAAGCGCCCTCCCCGCTACAACAGCTCGGACGTCGGGTTGCCCGCCCCGCGCGCGAACCGCGCGTGATCCAGCTCGTTCACCGCCATCGCCGACGCCCGCCCCTCGCACATGAGCTCCGCCAGCAACTGCCCCAACGCGGGCGCATGCATGACCCCATGACCCGACGAGCCGTTGATCAGATAGAGGTTGGGGCACTCCGGCGCCAGACCCAGGATGGCGTGCTTGTCGGGAGACATCTCGTACAGCCCCGCCGCGCACGCCGCCTGCTCGATCGCCACGTCGGAGAGCACCGGGACGCGGACACGCGCGGTCGCCGCGACCGTCTCCACCCAGCTCGGATCCACGCTCGCCTCGAACGGCCGGTCGGGTACCCCGGGCGCCGGTCGGAGCAGCAGCACCCGGCCGTCCCGCACGCGGAGATGAAACCCGTCACCGAGCCAGATGGTCATCGGCATGTCCGGCGGGAGCCGGTCGCACGGCACCGTTACCGCGATCTGCCGCCGGAGCGGCGTCACCGGCAGCGGGACGCCGGCCATCGCGGCGATATCCGCCGCCCACGGGCCCGCGGCATTCACCACCCAGTCCACGGCCAGCGCCCCGCCCGTTGTCTCCACTCGCGTGATGCGGCCGCCCGCTCCCCGCCGCATGCCGGTGACCTCGACGCCCCATTCCATCCGCACGCCCAGCCGCCCCGCCGCCGCGAGATAGCCCTGGAGAATCGCGAGCGGTCGAATGAAGCCGTCGCTCGGGCAGAACGCCCCGCCGATCACGCCGTCGAGACTGATCGCCGGATTGAGGTCGGCAATCTCCGCCGGGGTGACCTCCACCGCCTCCCCCAGCCCCTCGGCGTGCTGGACGGCCCGCGCCGCGGCGAGTACGGCCAGCTCCGCGGTGCTGGTCGCGAGCCACAGGTAGCCGACCGGCGCATAGCCCGGGTCCACGCCGATCTCGTCCTGGAAACGGAGCAGCTTCTCGCGCGCGAGCAGCGAGAGCCGCACGTTGACCGCCGTGCCGAACTGCGCCCGGAATCCACCGGTCGCGCGGCCGGTGCTCCCCGCGCCCGGCGCCGCCGCACGGTCGAGCACCACGACGTCGCGCAGACCGCGGGCGGCCAGATGCCAGGCCACGCTCGCCCCCATCACGCCGCCGCCGATCACCGCCACGGCCGCCCGCTTCACGCCGGTCGGCTCATGCGCTGAAGATGTGTTCCGGGTGCCGGAAGCTCTTGAACTCGAGCGCGTTCCCGCTCGGATCGCGGAGGAACATCGTCGCCTGCTCGCCGGGTTGCCCGGCGTAGCGGATCCTGGGCTCCATGACGAACGGGACGCCGGCCTGCCGGATCCTCCGCACCAGCGCCTCGAATTCGTTCCAGCCGAGCAATGCGCCGAAGTGCGGCATCGGCACAAGGACTCCGTCGACCTGCCCGGCATCGTGGGTCGGCGTGACCGGGCCCGTGGTGTGGGCGGAGATCTGATTGCCGAAGAAATCGAAGTCGGCCCAGGTCGTGGTGCTCCGGCCCTCCGGGCAGCCGAGCACCTCGCCGTAGAACCGCCGAGTGGAGGGGAGATCGCGCACGAAGAAGGCAAAGTGGAACGGCTGCGGCATGCTCGACCCCTTGGAGTGCGAGTGACCCCAATTCTACTCCCGGCCGGCCGCCACGCCACCGGGCATCGGTCCTCGAGTGGACGTTATATTGTCCCCGGTATGCCCCTCCCGCCCTTCCTCACGCTCCCGTGGCCCCGGTGAGCCGCGAGGCCGCCGATGCGTCTCCCGCGCCCATGCTCAAGCACTGGCGCGAGGTGAAGGCGCAGCATCCGGACACGATTCTCTTCTATCGGGTGGGCGACTTCTACGAGATGTTCCACGAAGACGCCCAGCTCGCCGCGCGCGTGCTCGAGATCACCCTCACCTCCCGCGGCGATGGGGTGCCGCTCGCCGGCGTCCCGGTCAAGGCCGCGGCCGAGTACCTCCGGCAGCTCATCGGCGCCGGCCACCGCGTCGCCATCTGCGAGCAGGTGGAGGACCCGAAGCTGGCGCGCGGCCTCGTCCGGCGCGAGGTCGTGGAGACCGTCACGCCCGGGCGCCATGCTGCAGGACGGGTGGCTCGCCGGCGGGAAAAACAACTTCCTCGTGGCGCTGGCGGGCGGGGGCGACCGGGTCGGCCTCGCGGCGATCGACCTCAGCACCGGCGAGTTCCTGCTCGAGACACTCGACGCCGGCGGCGTCGCGGAAGCGCTGGGCCGGCTGAGCCCCGCGGAGGTGGTCGTGCCCGGGGAGGGAGCGCTGCCGCCGGAAGACGGCGTGCTCCGGACCGTGCGTGAGCCCTGGGAGTTCGAGCCCGAGCTCGCCCGGGAGGAGCTCGCCCGCCGGTTTTGTCTCGTCACGCTCGACGGACTGGGCATCGGACCGGATGACGCGCCCGCGCTCGGCGCGGCCGGCGCGCTCCTCCGCTACCTGACCGAGCTCCAGCCCTCCGGCCTGCCGCACCTCGCGCGGCCGCTCGTGCGCCGGAGCGACGCGTTCCTCTGGCTCGATGAGATGACGCGCCGGAACCTCGAGCTGGTCGAGCCGCTCCGGGCGGGCGCCCGCGGCTGCACCCTGCTCGAGACCATCGACGCCACCGTGACGCCGATGGGCGGCCGCCTGCTCCGCCAGTGGCTCCTCTCGCCGCTCCGCGCGCCGGCGGCCATCGAGTACCGGCTCGATGCCGTGGAGGTGATGGTGCGCGACGGGCGCGGCCGCGCGCGACTGCGCGAGGCGCTGGAGGGCGTGCGCGACGTCGAGCGGCTGGCCGGCCGTGCCGCGGCGGGCCGCGCCACGCCGCGCGAGCTCGGCGCCCTGCGCGATTCCTTCCTCCGGCTCCCCGATGTCTCCGAGGCGCTGAGCGCGCTCGCGGCCTCGACCCTGCCGGGCGGCGCGCGCGCCAGGGCCCTGGCGGACGGCACCGACGAGCTGGACCTGCTGGCCGACCTGACCGGCGAGCTCGTGCGCGGGCTCGAAGCGCGGCCTCCTGCCGCCGCGGCGGACGGGGGCGTGATCCGCCACGGCTACGACGCCGAGCTCGACGAGCTCCGCGCGCTCAGGGACGGCGGGCGGCAGTACATCGCCTCGCTGCAGCAGCGGGAGCGCGAGCGCACCGGGATCTCCTCGCTCAAGGTCGGCTTCAACAAGGTATTCGGCTACTACCTCGAGATCACCCACGCGCACGCCGCCCGGGTGCCCGTCCGACTACGAGCGGCGGCAGACGCTCGCCGGCGGCGGAGCGCTACGTCACGCCCGAGCTCAAGGACTACGAGGCCCGCGTGCTCGGCGCCGAGGAGCGGATGGCCGTCCGGGAAGCGGAGCTGTTCGGCGCGCTCCGCGCCGCGGTCGGGCAGGCGATCGCCCGGATCCAGCGCACCGCCCGCGTGCTCGCGCGGCTGGACGTGTGGACCGCGCTCGCCGAGCGCGCCGTGGCGGGACGCTTCGTCCGGCCCGCGGTGCACGACGGCTTCGACCTGGTGCTGCGCGAGAGCCGGCACCCGGTGATCGAGCGGATGATGGCCCGCGAGTCGTTCATCCCCAACGACGCGCGGTTCACCGCCGCCGAGCGGGTGGCGCTCGTCACCGGGCCCAACATGGCGGGCAAGTCCACCATTCTCCGCCAGATCGGTCTGTGCGTGGTGCTGGCGCAGATGGGGTCGTTCGTGCCGGCGGCGGAGGCGTCGGTCGGCGTGGTGGACCGGCTCTTCACCCGCGTGGGCGCGAGCGACAACCTCGCGCGCGGGCAGTCCACCTTCATGGTGGAAATGAGCGAGACCAGCGCCATCCTCCACAACGCCGGGCCCCGGAGCCTGGTGCTGCTCGACGAGATCGGGCGGGGCACCTCCACCTACGACGGCGTCGCGATCGCCTGGGCGGTCACCGAGCACCTGCACGACCGGGTGGGCTGCAAGACGATGTTCGCCACCCACTACCACGAGCTGATGCAGCTCCCCGAGCGGCTGCAGCACGCGCGGAACTACAACGTCGCCGTCCGGGAGACCGGGGACACGGTCGTCTTCCTGCACCGGCTGGAGCCGGGCGGAACCGACCGGTCCTATGGTATCCATGTCGCCCAGCTTGCCGGGCTGCCGGACGGCGTGGTCCGGCGCGCCCGCGAGATTCTCGGCACGCTCGAGGGCGAGCATCGGATGGTGCCGGGTGCCCCGCCCGAGGCCGCGCGGGACCCGGGGCAGCTCGCGCTGTTCACCGACCCGCCGGCCGACCCGATGCTCGAGGAGCTCCGCCTCATCGACGTCAATGCGCTCACGCCGCTCGAGGCGCTCAACCGGCTGGCGGAGCTCAAGCGGCGGGCGGAGGACCGGCGGTGAGCGGCCGGTGGGCGGCAGCGCTGGTGCTCGCGGCGTTCGCCTGCGGGCGGAAGGACGACGACGGCAGCTTCCGACTGTCCACCGATGCGCCCATGGCCCCCGCGCACAGCGATGCCGACCAGCCCCCGGTCGCCATCAATCCGGTCTCTCCCGTGGAGTACCCCGTGCCGCTGCTGGAGCAGGGCATCGAAGGCCGGGTGCTGCTCCGGATGTACGCCGATTCGGAGGGCGCGCTCGTCGTCGATTCGATCCGGGTCGCCGAATCGAGCGGCTATCCGGCGCTCGACTCCGCGGCGCTGAGCGGCGCCAGAAGCCTCCGCTTCTCGCCGGCGCTCCGGCACGGGCGCCCCGTCGCCGGCGCATTTCTCCAGCCGATCAACTTCCGCAGCCCGCGGAGCCGGAGCGCCCCATGAGCCACCCGCATCCTCGCCCCTACGACTCCGTGCTCGAGACCGTCGGCTGGACGCCACTCATCCGGCTCGGCCGCATCGGCGCGGGGCTCCGCACGCCCGATCTACGGCAAGGCCGAGCAGGCCAATCCGGGCGGCTCGGTCAAGGACCGGATCGGACTCGCGATCATCGAGGACGCCGAACGCCGGGGGGAGCTCCGGCCCGGCGGGACCATCGTCGAGGGCACCAGCGGCAACACCGGCGTCGGGCTCGCCATCGCGGCCTGCCTCAAGGGCTACCGCTGCATCTTCACCATGCCGGACAAGATGTCGCAGGAAAAGGTGCGGCTGCTGAAGGCCTACGGGGCGGAGGTCGTCATTACCCCGACCGCGGTGCCGCCCGACCATCCCGACCACTACGTGATGAAGGCCAAGCAGATCGTCAAGGACACGCCGGGCGCCATCCTGGCCAACCAGTTCTACAACCAGGTGAACCCCGAGGCCCACTACGCCACCACGGGCCCCGAGATCTGGGAGCAGACCGAGGGTCGGGTGACCCATTTCGTGGCCGGGGCGGGGACGGGCGGCACGGTGAGCGGAGCCGGCAAGTATCTCAAGGAAAAGAACCCGGCGATCAAGGTCATTGCGGGCGACCCCGTCGGGTCGCTGTACACCCAGTACCATCGCTCCCGGACGATGGGTGACGGACACCCCTATAAAGTGGAAGGGATCGGGGGCGACAAGATCCCCAGCACCGTCTGGTTCGACTGGGTCGACGAGTTCCGGCAAGTCTCTGACAAGGTGTCGTTTACCATGGCCCGCCGGCTCGCTCGGGAGGAGGGACTCCTGCTCGGCGGGTCCTCCGGGCTGAACGTGGCCATCTCGCTCGAGCTGGCCCGGGAACTGGACGATCCGAAAGCGCTGGTGGTCACCATCCTCTGCGACACCGGCGAGCGCTACCTCTCCAAGCTCTTCAACGACGCCTGGATGCAGGAAAACCAGATGCTCGAGGCACCACGGACCACGGTCGAGCAGTTGCTCGAGCGGCGGCCGGCCAACGCCCCACCGCTCGTGAGCGTGGCCCCGTCCGCGGCGGTGCGCCAGGCGCTCAACCTGATGAGCACCTGGGGGGTGAGCCAGATCCCGGTGGTGGACGACGGCGAGTCCGTCGGCGGCCTGATCGAGGGAACACTCATGGCCCGGGCTCTGGGCCAGCCGGCACTCCTCGACCAGCCGGTCCGCGAGGTCATGGAGGCGCCGTTCCCCGAGGTCGAGGCCGCCACGCCCACGGACCGGGTCGGCGCGATCCTTACGCGGGAGAGTCCGGCGGCGCTGGTCCGGAAGGACGGCCGGCTAATCGGGATCGTGAGCCGGTATGACGTGCTGCAGCAGTTGATCGGCCGGTGACGATGCGCGTCACCATCCTCACCGGCGGGACCTCCGCCGAGCGCGACGTCGCGATCGCATCCGCGGTCCAGGTGCTGGCGGCGCTGCGGTCGCGGGGGCACGACGTCTCTGTGGTGGACACCGCCAGGGGCTACATCCCGGCGGCCGACGAGCGCTCCCTCCTGTCGGGTGACGTCGGCACCGCCCCGCCCTCGACCGACCAGCTCCAGGCCCTGGAGCACGGACTCCTGCTCTCGGGCCTGGCCAGCCTCGCCGCGGTGCGCGAGGCGGACGTGCTGTTCCTGGCACTCCACGGCGGCCACGGTGAGGACGGGACGCTGCAGACCCTGCTCGAGATGGTGGGCGTTCCCTACACCGGCAGCGGGCGGCTCGGCAGCGCCATGGCCATGGACAAGGACATTTCGAAGCGCCTGTTCCGAATGGCCGGGGTCCCGACGGCCGATTGGGTGATGGCGCCCGCAGACAGCGCCCGGATCGACCGCGATTTTGGGTGGCCCGTGGTGGTCAAACCCTCCAAGCAGGGCTCCACCGTGGGGTTGACGGTCGTGAAGCAGGCCCACGAGTACGCGGAGGCGGTGGCCCTGGCGCGGCGCTACGATGACGAGGTGATGACCGAGGCCTTCATTCCGGGCCGGGAGCTGACGGTCGGCGTGCTGGAAGCTCGGGCGCTCACCGTGGGGGAAATCATTCCGCGGCACGAGATTTTCGATTATGAGTGCAAGTACACCCCAGGCATGTCCCAGGAGATCTTCCCCGCCGACCTTCCGCCTTCGCTGGCGGCCGAATGCGGGCGCTTGGCGCTGCTGGCACACGAGGCCCTGAAGCTGGGCGGCTACTCGCGGGTCGATTTTCGCTTGACACCGGCGGGCGAACTCTTCTGTTTAGAGGTGAACACGCTGCCGGGCATGACGGCCACCAGTCTTCTGCCCCAGTCGGCCCGAGCGGCGGGGATCGAGTTTCCGGAACTGTGTGAACGGATCTGTCGAACCGCCCGATTCGGCCGTCCCCAGGAGTCGTAGCAGTCGAGGGTCTCAGCGACAAGGCGTGGTTCGATGAATCTGTCTCCCTCCAACCGACTGACCCCGTGGGTGGGGCGCCTCATCATCGCCAATGCGGTGGTGCTGCTCCTGCTCATGACGGTCTTCACCTCCCCGGCGCTGCAGCAGGCGCTCCGGTTCTCGCCGGGAGAGGCACTCACCCGCCCGTGGACCTTCGTCAGCTACATGTTCGTCCACGCCGGGCTGCTGCACCTCGTGCTGAACATGTTCATGCTGTACGTCTTCGGCGTGCCGGTCGAGCACCGGCTCGGCGGTCGGACGTTCATCGTCTACTATCTCTACTGCGGCATCGGGGCCGCGGTGTTCTCGCTAGCACTCTCGGGGATCATGCAGGTCCCGCCGTTCGTCGGGGCGTCGGGCGCGATCCTGGGCCTGGGCGTGGCGTTCGCCATGCTCTGGCCCGATGCGGAGATGTTCGTCATCCCGTTCCCGATGCCCATCAAGGCGCGGACGCTGATCCTCGGGCTCATCGGACTGGATATCATCCTCTCTCAGGTAGCCCCCCGTGACGGCGTCGCGCACCTGGCGCATGTGGGCGGCGCCGCGTTCGGCTACCTCTTCTTCCGGGTGCAGGCGCTCTCGCGCCGCCGCCCCCATTCGCCGCCGCGCGCGGTGGAGCGCGTGGTGATGGTGCAGTCCGGCGCCGCCGAACCCGAGCGCCGGACACCCGCCACACCCATTCGTCCCCGCCGCCGCCCCGACGCCGATCCCGTGGCCGCCGAGGTGGACCGCGTGCTCGACAAGATCAGCGAGCAGGGGATCGCCTCCCTCACGGTCGCCGAGCGCCGGTTTCTGGACGAGGTGGCGAGGCAGAAGAAGCAGGAGAGGTGAGAGGTAAGAGGTAAGCGGTAAGAGGTAAGCGGTAAGAGGTGAGAACACGCCCTACCTCTCACCTCTCACCTCTCACCTCTCACCGCTGTTGCCGTCCTCCCTTGCGCCCCCCGCCGCAGTTTCGTATCGTCTCGCCGTGCTGATCAACCTCCTCCCCGATTTTCTCGCGGTGCTCGCGGCCGGCAACAGAGAAGCGGCGTATCAGCAGTATCGCGAAGCCCACCGGCCCATCCTCGACGCCTACTGGCGCAATTACGTGCTGGACCCCGACAGTCCGCACGCCGGCGAGATCATCACCGGGGCGCTCCGGGCTGATCGCGGCGACCTCCAGGCCCTCGCCGCCTCCGTGGACCTGGTCCAGCTCGCGGAGGAGGCGATCACGCGCGCGGAGGAGTTGCTGCAGGTGGACCGGCCCACCGACATCTACCTGATGGTGGGTCTCGGCGGCGCGAACGCGGGCGAGCTGGTGGTCGGGGGGCGCGGCGTGGCGTTCATCTGCCTCGAGCACTTCACCGGGCGGATCAACCCCGAGACCTACGGGATGGGAATGCCACCGGACCTGATCCCCCTCTGGATCGGGCACGAGCTCGCCCATACGGTGCGCTACACCTCGCCCACTAGTTGGAGCGACATGCGCCGGCTGGTCACCGAAGCGGGCGGAAACTACGACTACTGGTCCACCGGCAGCCGAGCCTCGCTGCGGGAGCTGCTGGTGAACGAGGGGCTCGCCGTCCACGCCGCCCAGGCCGTGGCGCCCGGCTTCGACTCGGCGGACTACTTCGGCTATCCCCGTCGCCAGTATCACCGGCTCAGGGAGATGGAGGCGTTCCTGCGGCGCGTGGTCGAGCCCGACCTCGACCAGAGCGGGCTCGGACTCCGGCTGCGCTACCTGAGCGGCGGCATGAGCCCCTCCGCCCGGCTGGTGAGCGGCCGCGTCCTGCCGGAGCGCGCCGGCTATTACCTCGGCTATCGAATGACCGAGGCCCTGGTGGCCGAGCGCGGCCTGGCCGCCGCCCTCCGTGCCGCGGCGTCCGAGTTCCAGGCGGCGGAAGACGTGGCGCGGGGGATCCAGACGGCCTAAAAAGCGGTGAGAGGTGAGCGGTAAGCAGTGAGCGTTTGTCACCTCTCACCTCTCACCTCTTACCGCTCACCGCTGTTCACTTGCCCACGCAAAAACTCCCGAACACCCGATCCAGTATCTCCTCCACGTCCACCGCCCCGACCAGCTCGTCCAGGGCGGCCGTGGCTTCGCGGAGGTGGTGGGCCACCAGCACGGCGTCCGCGGACGTGGTCAGTTGCTCGTGTGCGCTCGCGAGCGCCCCGCCGGCGCGGGCCAGGGCCGTTCGATGGCGGGCGCGGCCGAGGGCCGGCTCGAGGTCGGCCAGCGCGATGCGGTCGGCGAACACGCGCTCGGCGACGGCGCGGCGCAGCTCGGCCAATCCCTGGCCGGACACCGAGGAGACAGCGATCCCGCCACCTTCGGTCCCGCCGCCCTCGGTCCCGCCGCCGAGATCGGCCTTGGTCCGGACGAGCAGCGCCGGGCGCTCGGCCAGGATCGCCAGCTCGTCGGTGGAGAGCGCCCTGCCGGTTTCCACGCAGAGCAGCACCAGGTGAGCCGCCGCCAGGTAGCGCCGGCTCACCTCGATCCCCAGCCGGTCGATCGGATCGGCCGCGTCCCAGAGTCCGGCCGTATCAGCCAGCTTGACGGGCCAGCCGAGGAAGTCCGTGTGCCCCTCGACGGCGTCGCGGGTCGTGCCGGGGAACTCGGTCACGAGCGCCCGGTCGGCGCCGAGCAGCGAGTTGAAGAGCGAGGATTTTCCGGCGTTGGGCCGGCCCGCGAGCACCAGCAGCGCGCCTTCTCGCAGCCGCTCGGCGGACGGTGCCATGCTCAGCAGCCGCTCGACGCGACCCGCGACCTCCGCAAGCTGCGCCGCGATCCGGGCGGCGGGGATCGGCCCGTCATCCTCGCCCGGGAAATCGATGTCGTAGGCCAGGAGCCCCTCGGTCTCGATCAGGAGCTGCCGCAGCTCGCCCAGTCGACGTGAGAGGCCGCCGTCGAGCTGCCGGAGGGCGGCCCGAGCCTGCGCCGGCGCCGTCGCATCGATCAGGTCACCCACCGCCTCCGCCTGGACGAGGTCGAGCTTGCCGTTGAGCACGGCACGGCGGGTGAATTCGCCGGGCGCCGCCGGGCGCGCGCCGGCGTCATGCAGGGCGGAGAGGATGCGCGCGGGCGCGAGCAGCCCGCCATGGCAGGAGAGTTCGACGAGGTCCTCGCCGGTATAGCTGGCCGGACCGGGGAAGACGGTGTAGAGCCCGCGGTCGATGGCCTCGCCGGCGGCGTCGCGGAAGGTGGCGAGCAGTGCCATGCGCGGCCGGTCGGTACGGAAGCCCTCGATCACTCGCGCGGCCGCGTCCAGCGCCCCGGTGCCGCTCACCCGGATCACCGCGAGGGCGGAGCGGCCGGGCGGCGTGGCCAGTGCGGCGATGGGGTCGGAGAGCATGGCCGGAAACTATAGCGGGCGCGGCCGGCGGGCGTCGCGGGGCATTCCCTCCGACCCCGCCGGAGCGTTCACCACCGTCCGCCCGGACACCGCATGCGGACTCACCGACAGTGGGGCCGTCGCTTACCCCTTCTTCCGTTTCCCCGCCGGCGCGGGTGACGGCGCCCTGGTGCCCACCACCGGTCCCCCCCGCTTCACCCGCTCCCGTGCCAGCATCCACTGCTGCGGAATGCTCGCGATGTTGCTCACCGCGTAGTACAGGTTGAGCCCGGACGCGAAGTTGAGGAAGAGGAACGTCATCATGACCGGCATGACGTAGAGCATCATCTTCATCTGCGGGTTCGGCTCCATCCCGATCTGGCCCACCTTGCTGAGCCCGTACATCGAGAGCCCCATGACCACGGGGATGATGTACAGCGGGTCGGGACGGGCCAGGTCCGGCAGCCACAGAAACGACTGCCCGCGCAGCTCGATCGTGTTCTGGAACACGAAGAAGAGCGCGAACAGCACCGGCATCGGCAGCAGCATCGGCCAGCAGCCGCCCAGCGGGTTGACGTTGTACTCCTTGTACAGCTTGAACATTTCCTGCTGCAGCTTCTGCGGGTCGTTCTTGTGGCGCTCCTGCAGGTCCTTCATCAGCGGCTGCACGGCCTGTAGCTGCATGTTGGCGCGCATCGCCTTCTGGTTGAGCGGCCAGAGGAGCACGCGGACCATGATGCCGAAGAAGACGAGCACCAGGCCGTAGGCGAGGTGCAGGTGCTCGTGCATCCAGACGAGGAGCCAGCGCACGCCGACCGCCACCGGGCGGATGAGGGTGCGGAGCCCGGGCCAGCCGTAGGGATTGACGTCGTCGAAGCCGTGGCCGATCCGGGCAAGGCGGTCGTACTCCATCGGGCCCGCGTAGACCGTGTAGGAGAACGCACCGCTCGGCGGCACCGGCAGGCTCACCTGGACGTCGGCCTCGGTCGGGTGCTTCTCCGCCGTGGGCCGGGCGGTAATGCTGGCGCCGCTGATCCGGCCGCCGGCACTGTCGAACGCGAGCACCCCGGTGACGAAGTACTTGGACTTGATCACGGCCCAGTCGAGCGGGCCGCTCACCGTCTTGGTCTCGCCGGCATCGAGGCCGCTGAAGTCGATCCGGTCGACGTCGTTCTGGTGGGTCACCAGCGCCAGCGCCCGATGATTCTCGGTCACGTTGGCTTCGGTGTTGGCGAGGGTCGGCCCCATCCCCACCAGCAGCGTCCCGCCGTTCGGGCCCACGCCGCGCACCCGGCCCTCCACCACGATCCGGTAGTCGTCGGGCGCGAAGCGGTAGGTCAGGTCGACCGTCACCGGCCCGCGTGAGGTGCTGAGCTCGAGCGGGCCGTCGCCCGCCCGGAGCGAGGTGGCGGAGGCGGTGAATGGCGCGTCCGCGAGCGAGATCGTATCGCGGCCGACGAGAAGGGTCAGCCCGAGGAGCTCGCTGCCGGGCGGGAGGAGCTGCGCGGCCGCGTTGTCGTCGCCGGGGGCCATCGAGCGGTAGCGCTCGAGCCGGGCCTGCACCAGCCGGGCACCCGCGGTGCTGATGTCGTAGGTGTAGAGGGGCGAGGTGACGTGAACCGTCTGCGCGGGGCGCTCACGCGGCGCGGCACTGTCGGTCCGCGCGCGCGTGCTGTCCACCGGCGCCCGCGCGGCCGGCGCGGCCGGCGTCGCCGCGCGCGGGGAGGCCGGCGTCGTGTCCCGGGCCGTGGACTCCCGGGCCGTAGTGTCCCCGGTCGCGCCGGCGGCCGGAGTGGGCCGGGGCGGACGCTTGAGGAAGATCGCGGGCAGGATGGCGATGACCATCATCAGCAGGATCGCCCAGACGGTACGACGGTCCATGAGCTCAGATCACGGGGTCAGGGGACGGGATCGAAGCCGCCCGGATGGAACGGGTGGCATCGGGCGAGTCGGCGGACGGCCAGCCAGCCGCCCCGGAGGGCGCCGTGCCGGGTGACCGCCTCGAGCGCGTACTGGGAGCAGGACGGATGAAACCGGCAACTGGGCGGCAGCGCGGGCGACACGAAGCGCTGATAACCGCGGATCAGCAGGGCGAGGAGGCGGCCCGACAGGCCGGGTCGAGGGGCGGTCACGCGGACCTCAGCACCGTGCGCCGCCAAGCGGCGAGATCGGCGCGGAGCGCGTCGAACGACGCGGCGTACGCCTCGGGCCGGGTCTTGATGACGAGATCCCACGCGGGCTGGTGCGGCTGCAGCTCGCACCGCCAGATCTCGCGCAGGCGCCGGCGCAAACGGTTGCGGGCCACCGCGGAGGCCTGGAACTTCGGAACGATCAGTCCCATGCGCGGGTGGCCCGTCGTGTTGTCCATCCAGATCATGTCCAGATGCTCGTACCGGCGGCGCCGTCCCTTGGCGAGGCACCGGCGGATGTCCGACGCGCGCGCGAGCCGGTGGGCTCGCGGCAGGCGCGCCGAGGGCGTCAGGAGCCCCCGTGCTTCGAGGGCAGCGAGACGGTGAGCCGCTTGCGACCCTTCTTCCGGCGGCGGGAAAGGACCGCCCGCCCCCAGCGCGTGGCCATGCGAGCGCGGAAGCCATGCTTGTTGATCCGGCGCTTGTTGCGCGGCCGATACGACGGTTTCATGCGGGCGTTCCTCCAAAGTGAGCCCGGGAAGCTAGTTAGAGGGGCGAATGCGGTCAAGCTGCTTTGGGCGGGAAGACGGAAGGAGGGAAAGATGGAAGGACGGAAAACGGCGCGCGTTGGAGCAACACTGTCGCTAGCAACCTTCCGTCTTTCCGTCCCTCCCACTTTCCATCCTGTCAAGAGCAGATTCGCGCGCGTTGATGCACGGTTGACTTTTCCACAACCGTTCCGTAACATCTCTCGCCCTTGATCAATCCCTCCTCAGTTTTCGAGTCCCGATGCAGCTGTCCGCCAAAGACGCATGGAAGCGCATCCTCGACGAGGCGCATCGCGAACTTCCTGATCACACGATCCGGACCTGGCTCGAGCCCACCGAGGCGATCGCCCTCGATGAGGGCCGGCTGATCGTCGGCGCGCCGGATCAGTTCGCGGTGGAGTGGAACGAAACCAAGCACGCGACGCTCCTCTCCAGGCTGGCCGAGCCGGTCGTCGGGCAGCCCACCTCCGTCGTGTTCCGCGTGCACGAGGACCGCCAGAAGCGGCCGCAGATGGATTTCTTCGTGGCGCCGCCCGCCGCTCGCGATGCCGAGCCCGTGGGCCGTCAGGCCGCCAACCCCAGCACGCAGCCGCTCAACGAGCGCTACACCTTCGACACCTTCGTCATCGGCAAGTCCAACGAGCTGGCGGCGGCGGCGGCGCACGCGGCGGCCGAATCGCCGGGCAAGACCTACAACCCCCTCTTCATCTACGGCGCCACCGGGCTGGGCAAGACCCACCTGATGCAGGCGATCGCCCACACGGTCTGCGAGCGGCAGCCGGACACCCGGGTCCTCTACGTGGGCGCCGAGCAGTTCATCAACGAGGTCATCGAGAGCATCCACAGCCGGACCATGCCCGAGTTCCGCCGCCGCTACCGGACCGACGTGGACCTCTTCCTGGTGGACGACGTGCATTTCCTGGAAGGCAAGGAAATGACCCAGGAGGAGTTCTTCCATACCTTCAACGCGCTCTACGAGGGCAACCGGCAGATCGTCCTGACCTCGGATCGGCCCCCCAAGGAGCTTCCGGGCCTCGAGGCCCGCCTGGTGAGCCGGTTCGAGTGGGGCATGGTGGCGGACATCGGCCAGCCGGACCTGGAGCACCGGATCGCCATCCTCAGGAAGAAGCAGGAGCAGGATCACCTGGAGCTCACCATCCCCGACGACGTGCTCCGGTTCATCGCCGAGCACGTGCGCTCGAATGTCCGGGAGCTCGAGGGGTGCATCATCAAGCTGCTGCTGTTCGCCTCGCTCAAGCACAAGGAAGTCTCGATCGAGCTGGCCCGCGAGGCGCTGAGTGACAAGATCCGGCCGGGCGAGGACGGGCTGGGCTCGCCCCGGGCGCTCCCGTCGGTCAATAAGGTGCAGGAGGTCGTGGCCCGCCGCTGGGGGGTCACCCCCGAGGGGCTCCGCTCGAAGGCACGGATCAAGACCCTCACGGTGCCGCGGCAGATCGCCATGTATCTCGCGCGCGAGCTGCTGGAGATGCAACTGGTCGAGATCGGCCAGGCGTTCGGCGGCCGCGACCACAGCACCGTGATTCACAGCGTGGACAAGGTGAGCCGGCAGATGTCGCGCGATCGCACGTTCCGCGAGCGGGTGGAGCACGCGCGCCAGGAGTTGTGCGCAGAATAATCCCCGCCGTCGCGGCGACGTGTGGGAACTCTGGATCACCGTGGAGAGCGCGGGACGTTCGTCCCCATCACCCACAGCGCGCCGACACGGCGCGGGGAGACCAACTGCCGCCGAGCGGTGATGTTACGGCGGCGGCCCACATTTCCAGAGCCTCTACTACTGCTGCTAAGTTTTATAAACTGGAAGAGTAGTACTGCTTTTTCCTCTTCGGGGAGCGGCATGAAGCTCACGATCACGCGGGAGCAACTCCAGGAAGGGCTCGTCGCGGTGGCGGCCAGCGTGCCGGCCAAGACGACGCTGCCCATCCTGTCCAACATCCTGCTCGAGGCCACGAAGGACGGGATCCGGCTGTCGGGAACCGACCTCGACATCGCGGTGAGCACCACGGTGTCGGCCTCGGTGGACCAGGAAGGGGCGATCACGCTGCCGGCGCGGAAGCTGGTCGAGATCGTCCGCGAGCTGCCCAGCGCGGCCATCCGTCTCACCGCCTCGGGCGAGCAGCGGGTGAGCATCGAGTGCGGCCGCTCCCGCTTCCGGCTGCTCGGTCTGCCCCGCGAGGAGTTTCCCGCGTTTCCCAGCGTGAAATTCGACGGCGGCTGGCGCACGTCGTCGGGCGATCTGCAGAAATTGATCGCGCACGTGGCTTTCGCCGCCAGCACCGAAGAAAGCCGGCCGATCCTCAACGGAGTCCTGTGGGAGCTCCGGCCGGACCGGATGCGTATGGTGGCCACCAACGGCCACCGGCTGGCCCGGATGGACGTCCCCACGTCGTCGGCGGGGGGCACCGCGCAGGCCGACCTCATCGTTCCGCCCAAGGCGCTCGAGCAGATCCGCCGGCTGTTCGGGTCCGACGAAGAAGTCGAGATCGCCCGCAGCGAGAATCACCTGGGCTTCCGCTCCGCCACCACCCAGGTCTTCACCCGGCTGATCGAGGGGCCGTATCCCAACTACGAGCAGGTCATCCCCCGCGAGAACGACAAGTCGGCCACCGCGGACAAGGCCGCGTTCGCGTCGGCGCTGCGCCGGATGAGTATCGTCGCCAGCGACCAGACCCACCGAATCCGGATGGCGTTCGCCAACGGCTCGTGCAAGCTGTCGGTGCAGACCCCCGACCTGGGCGAGGCCCAGGAAGAGATCACCGTCAGCTACGAAGGCGACCCGCTCGAGATCGGCTTCAATGCGTCCTACCTCCTCGAGATCCTCAAGTACATTCCGACGGACGAGGTGCGGCTCACCTTCAAGGCCCCGGAGCGCGCGGCCACCTGCGAGCCCGTGGGCTGGGACGACCCGTCCAGCTATCTCACGCTCGTGATGCCGTTGCGCCTGGTGGACTGAGCGCCGCGGAACCACGCCTACTGTGACGGTGCTCCCGGACCCCGCCGGTGGGCACCGTTTAGGTTGTAGGAGATCGGTCCCGGCAGTCCGCATCGACCGCGAACTCAAGCGTGGAGGAAATATGCGTACCGATTTCGACACCCTGGATTCCGACGCCGGCGGCGACGAAGACACGTCCGGCGGCTTCCTCGGCATGGCCCTGCTGGCCCTCGCGCTGGGCGCGGGGGGTGCGTTGCTCTTCGCCCCCGCGGAAGGCGCTGAGACGCGAAAGCTGGTGGGCGGGCGGCTGCGCGACATACGGGGCGGCGCCGAGGCCGCGATCACACGGCTGCAGCGGGAGCTCGGCCGGCGCGACGCGCGGCGCCGGCGCGAGCGGCGGGCCGCGGCGCTGATCGGTCTCGCCGTTGGCGCGGGGGCGGCGGCGCTGCTGCTGCCGGCGAGCGGACAGGACACCCGTCGCCGGATCGCGCGGACGATCGGACGGGGGAAGGACCAGGTCGAGGAGGTCGCGGAGCGGACGGTGCGCGAGCCTGAGCCGGAGACACAGTCAGCGCCCTCGATGTGACCATGAGTGGCAACGAGTGCCGGGCCGCGCGCCGGGTGTGTCCCGGGTCATCCTGAGCGCCGCCACGGCCAGGGCTGGTGGCCCAGGGCCGGTGGGAGTTACTGACGGGTCGTCAGTGTCACCGAGTAGCTGCCCGACTGCTTGACCGGAACCGTCTGCCCCACCGTGGGAACGGTGATCGTCATGTCACCCACGTCGTTCCCCTGGGCGGACTCGAGGATTCCGTCCAAACCGAGCCGGTGCACGCCTCGGCGCGTGCCGCTGGCCGTCATCTGCAGCTCCTGGTCGGCCTGTCGCTGCGTTCCCGTGCGGTCGTACGAGCCCGAGCTCTGCAGCGTGATCCCCTTCCCTCCCGGGGCATCGTCGGCGCTCGCACGGTAGGTCGTCACCGCCCGCTCGCTCCCCGGGAAGGCATCCGCCGTGAGGGTGTACTCGGTCGTGTCGGTCCATGCCATCCCCTCGCGGACGCCATCGGCCGGCAGCGCGGGGAACAGGAGCCGGAGCCGTCCCGTGAGCTCGTCGGCGAACGTGCTCTTCCGATCGGGCGTGAGCGCGCCCAGACCGCCCGTGGCGTCGAGAGTGGCCGTCCAGCGGGTGCCGCGCGCGGCCGCCAGCGAGTCGGGATCCGCGGGCTGACCGTTCTCCAGCGCCTGCAGTGAATCGAGGACGACGGTCAGACGGTACTGGCCGGACGTCCCCGACTCGCTCACCATCACCCGCAGAAACGCGACCCGGTCACGGGCCTGCTCCTGGCTGGCACCGCCGGGGTACTGGAGGCTGAGGCTGTCGTGCCGCTCCAGCCGGTAGCCCGCGTCCCGGACCGGGTGGTACGTGACCGCCGGGCCTCGGCCGGGCGTCGTGGGTGCCGGCGCGTCGGGCTGGTTCGGGCGCGGCGCGGGCGCTGGTGCGCTGGTGGAGGCGGTGGACGATGCGCATCCCGCGAGGAGGGCTGCGGTGAGCACGGCGCCGGGCCCCACGCGTGGCCGGGTCATTCTATGGTCGTGACCTTGGTCGTCTGCGTAATGGTGATCGGCAGGGGTTCGTCAGCAAAGGCGCCGGAGATGGTGAGCGCCGAACGGAGCTGCCAGTCGCCACCCAGATATGCCCCATCGGAGCTCACGAAGTAGGTGCCCGTTCCCTTCCCCGCGCCCTCGATGCGGGCCGGCCCGCTCGGCGTGGGCTGGCTGCCCGCGACCGATGACTGGTACTCGCTCGTGATCCGGACGGCCTTGCGGGCATTGTGAGTCTCGTTGGCCACGGCCCGGTAGGAGGTGATCCGCCGGACGACCACGCTGTCGGTGCCGTCAGTGGTGGCCCGCGAGCTGGTGTCGGCCCAGCGCTCGCCGGACTTGACGCCCGCTTTGACCCAGGGAAAGAAGTCGCTGATGAACCCCTGGACGCGGGACGCGGCGGGCGACACGTTCACGGCCTCCAGCTCCGAGAGTTTCCCCGCCTCGTTCAGAAAGCCCCGGAACTCCGCACCTCTGGCGCTGTCGAAGACCGCGGCGGGCACCGGTGCGGTGCTGTCTCCGCGCATCGAGTCCACCACGACCCGCACCGCCTTGCCGTGGGTGCTGTCGGTGAACGTCAGCGTGACGAAGCTCGAGGTCGAGAAGGAGATGCTCTGCTTTCCCTTGCCCGCCGAGGTCGCGTCGACGTCCTGCGTGAGGGTCTGGTCCACCCGGTATCGGGCGGTCACGGGCGCATGCGGAGCGGGAGCAGCCGCGACGAGGGTCGCCAGCGCGGTGCAGCCGAGGAGTCGAGCGAGCATCGTAGGTATCCTCGCGGGGCGGAAGCCCGGCGGCCCTCCGGACCGGTCCGGAGGGCCGCTGCTGGTCGGGCCATAAGCCGAGTTCTGTTCCGGCACTTGCGTAACCGGGATGGTCATCTGTCTACGGCGGCCGTCGCCGGCCACCTCTAGCGGCCTACCCGCGGCTTGTCCTTCCGGTGTGGGTCACACCTCGCCGCTTATTTGGCCTTGCTCCGACTGGGGGTTGCCGTGCCGTCGCTGTTGCCAGCGCCGCGGTGGGCTCTTACCCCACCGTTTCACCCTTACCCGGCGGTTGCCCGCCGGGCGGTCTGTTTTCTGTGGCCCTGTCCGTCGCCTTACGGCGCCCAGGCGTTACCTGGCAGTCTACCCGCTGGAGCTCGGACTTTCCTCGGACCGCCTTGCGGCGTCCGCGACCACCGCGCTCGACCAGCGGCGGAAATATAAGGGGGGCGCGGGAGGACGGAAGGTTGCTCCTCGGAGAACGGGCCTCCCCTATCTTCCTCGACGACGGGGCGGGGTGATCAGGGGGGACTCAGCCAGCCCGCCTTACCGTCCTTCCGTCTTTCCGCCCTTCCGTCTTCCGAAATCATCCCGCCTCTCCCACCCGCGCCAGCCCCTGCTCCGCCTGACGAACGAACGGCTGCAGTGCCGGGTCCGCGGCGCGCCACTGGCTCAGCACCTGGTGATACTCCTGCCGGGCCTCCGCCCGGCGCCCGAGCTGCTCGAACGCGGCTGCCCGCAGCAGGCGTACCCGGCCGAGCATTCCCCAGCGCGAGTCGAAGCTGCCGACCCGGAGCACCTCGGGACGGAAATCCTCGAGACTCCGAATCGTCGCGTGGTAGTCGCCCAGGAGATAGTAGGCCTGGGCGGCGAGCGGGCGTCGGTACGCCATGTACATGGTCTTCATCATGGCCTGAGACGAATCGGGCTCGGCCAGCGCGCGCCGGGCCGCGGCGGAGTCGCCCCGACTGAGCGCCAGCAGGGCGCGGACCTCCTTGGTGAGCGTCTCGCCGGTCAATACGCGGTACTCGGCGACAGCGCTGCTATCGGCCGCCGGCCCCGTGAAGAGGCCGATGGCCGCCGAGGCGCCGCTGTGCGCCAGGTGCGCCCGATCCTCACCGGGCGCCATCCGCACCGCCTCGGCCGCGCTCTGCCAGACCTGCCGCAGCGCCGCGGTCGGGACCCCGGTGGCCCCGTAGAGCTCGCTCAGCGCCGTGCGTCGCCACGATTCGCCGACCGGTCCCGAGCCTTCGCGGCCGGGGTGCCGGATCACCTCGCGGCGCACCTGGTCGGCCAGATCGATCGTCTTCGCCGCCCGGATCAGGTCACCCTGATAGGCGAAGACGTTCGCGGCGGCGGCGATGTCGCTCACCACCGTGGGAGTCCCCTCGTAGGTCCGGAAGTCCTGCGGCGCCACGGTATCGAGGGCGGTGCGCAGATCGCTGGCCGCGCGGTCCACCTCGCCCGAGGCAAAGCGGATCCGGGCGGCGACAAACGGAAGCTCGGGATGCGCCGGCGGCGTCTGGCGAAAGCGGTCCACCTCGGACAGCGCGGCGCCGAAGTTCCCCGACGCGACGTACGCGTCCACCAGGGCGCCGTGCGCCCTCAGTGTCGTGGGCTGGGTGGCGACCCAGCGGCGGGCCGTGGCGAGTCCCTCAGCCCGCGCCCGCCGAAGCGCCGCCGCCGTCGTGGCACTGTCCAGCAGGTCGCGGCCATCCGGCGCCTGCGCCAGCACGAACGAGTCGGGCGCCACGAGGGCGTAGTATGGCTGCGCCGCGGAGGCCGTGCTCAACATCGCCTGCACGTGCTCGTAGGCGAGCGTGTAGTTCGGATCGAGCACGAGGCTCCGCCGGAAGGCGCGGATCGCCTGGGTCCAGGCGGGCGCCTGATTGGGTCCGGCGGTGTCGTGGAACCAGGCCTCGCCGAGTCCGTACCAGGCGTCCGCGTCGGACCCGTCGCGCGCGAGCAATTGCCGGTAGGACGCGCGCGCGTCCACGTACTCGCCGCCGAGGAAAGCACGGTAGGCATTGATGATCGTCCGATCGTGCACCGGCAGGTTCGCCGAGTAGGCCGTCGCCCGGACGATCGCGGCATCGGCGATCGAGTCGCCGGTGCCCACCAGCCACCCGCGGGTGAGCGCCAGTTTGTAGTACGCCAGGCCGAAGGTGGTGTCGATCCGGATGGCGCGCTCGAGCTCCCGCTCCGCGTTGGCCAGGTCCCAGCGGTTGAGCTGCTCCACGCCCGCGAGATAGGCCCGGTACGCCTCCAGCGAAGCGGTGGTGGAACGGGCCAGCCCGATCCGCACCTCGTTGGGTGCGCCCGAGAGGTCGAGGAGCTTGGTGGCCAGTTCGTCGAACAGCGGTCGCACGTCGGCGCCCGTCCGGTCGTCCACCCGCGCCACGTCCACGCGCCGGCCGCTGGCCACGTCGTACACCCGCGCCGCGAGATGGAGCGAGTCCCCGGCCTGGGTGAAATCCCCCAGGACCACGGTCCACACGCCGGCGTCGCGTGCCAGGCGCCGCGCCATGTCGAGCCCGATGTCGTCGCCCGGCTTGAGGTCGTGCTGCGCCAGCAGATCGTGCAGCCGCTCGTGGTCCACGACGGTCAGATCGTTCCACTGCGAGAGGTTGAGGCCGAGCATGCTCACGCTGCCGTCGCGCAGCCAGTCCACCGTGCGGTCGTCGCGCAGGTTGTCGAACGGGAGGACCAGGATCGAATGTCGCGGGTTCACCCCCGCCGGCGGACCGGGCGCGCGGCGGGTGAGGCCGATGCCCGCGGCCACGATGCCCAGCGCGGCCACGGCTCCGGCGATCGCCGTACGCCGGGCCCGCGACCGGCGGCCGCGCGGCGCGGGCGAGTCGGTGCTGAGTGCCTGCCGGAAGTCGTCGCCCCGCTGCCACCGGTCTGCCGGCTGCTTCTCCAGGGCGCGCATGATCGCGGCCGCCAGCGGCCGGGGCGTGTCGGGGCGCGCCCGCTCGATCGGCACCGGCCGTTCGGCGATGTGCTTCGAGACCACCACCCGGTTCGGGCCCTGGAACGGCGGCTGCCCCGCGAGCATCTCGTAGGCCACCACACCGAGGGCGTAAAGGTCGCTCCTGGTGTCGATCTCCTCGCCGGCGGCCTGCTCCGGGCTCATGTACGCGGGCGTTCCCACGGCCATGCCTTCGCCGGTACTGTTCGTGCCCGGGTCCGCGGCCATCGCCCGCGCGATGCCGAAATCGGCCAGCATGGCCCGTCCGGTGGCCCCGTCCAGCAGTACGTTCTCGGGCTTCACGTCCCGGTGCACCACGCCCGCGCCACCGGCCGCGTCGAGCGCCGTGGCCACGTCGGACACGATGCGCGACGCGGTCGCGGGGTCGAGCCGGCCGTCGCGCGCGAGCCGCTCGCGCAGGCTCTCGCCCTCCACCTGGTCCATCACATAATAGAGGAGGCCCTCGGTGGTACCCGCGGCATGGACCGCCACGATGTTGGGGTGCCGCAGCCGGGCCACGGTGCGGGCTTCGGCGAGGAACCGCCGGGCGATGGAGGGGTGCGAGGCCAGCTCGGGATGGACGGCCTTGATGGCGACGGGCCGGTCGAGCGTCGTGTCGGTGGCGAGAAAGACGACGCCCATCCCCCCGCGCCCGAGCTCGCGCTCCAGGCGGTAATGTGGCGCCAGCGCCGCCTGCAACGCATTGAAGAGGTCGAGGGTCGGAGTCGTCATGGCCCAACCGGCTCAGGAAGCGAAACCCAGAATATACTGCGGCGGGCCTTCCTTGGATGCCGCTCCCACGGAAAGGGTTGCGCTCGCGGGTATTGGCGGTGGCAAGGGTTGAATCCATGTTGACGTGGGGCGCCTATCCTCTTGCACCATCCTGCTGGAGGAATGCGTGGCCTACGTCGCCGACCCGAGCTCGACCACCGTGGCCGCGGTACTCATGCCGGGGGAGCGCCCCCGGGTGGACGCCGCGGGCAACGGGCTCTTCGCCGTGCTGCACCGCGATTCGATTCCCGATGCGGTGCGGGCCGTGCGGGAGCGGCCGGTGGATGCGGTGCTGGTGTCGGTGCATCGCTGCGGGCTCGACCAGATGGAGCTGGTCGGACATCTGGTGCGGGAGTTCCCCTCCATTCCCACCGTCGCCCTCGTCTCCCAGCACGATCCCGGCGCCATCGAGATGCTGCTCCGGCTCGGCGCCTCGGGCGTGCGCCAGGTGGTGGACGTCACCTCGCCCGCGGGGTGGAACCGGCTGCGCCAGGTGGTGGGTCAGCCCGCCACCCGCGCGGTCGCCCGGATCCAGCAGCCCATCCTCGAGTCGATCGCCGACGCGCCGGCCGACGCCCGCCTGTTCCTCGAGGCCATGGTGCGGCTCGCGCCCGAGGTCCCTACGGTGACGGCGCTCGCCGGCCAGCTCTCCGTCCGGCCCAGCACGCTGATGTCGCGGTTCGCCCGCGCGGGGCTGCCGTCGCCCAAGAATTATCTCGCGGCCATCCGGCTGCTTCACGCCGCATTCCTGTTCGAGAGCTCGGGCCTGTCGGTAGCGGACGTGGCGTATCGGCTGGAGTACAGCTCGCCCCAGAGCTTCGGCCGCCATCTCCGGGCCATGCTTGGTCTCACGGCGCTGGAGTTTCGCCGCCGATTTCCCTTTCCGGTGGCACTGGAACGCTTCGTGGCACTGATGCTGGAGCCCTACCGCCAGATCTGGCGGGGATTTCACCCGCTGGTCGCGGGCAGTTGGGAAAGCGGGCGGCTCGGGGTCGGTGAGAGGCGTGGCGAGGCCGCGGAGTAGTCCGGTCTACCGGTCCACCAGCCGGCCATGGCGCGCCAGCACCTCGCGCACGCCGTCGTGCGGGAGCGCGGGAACCCGGTACCAATTCGCGCCAGTCATCGTCCGGGCTGCCAGCATGGCGTTCACGATCGCTTCCTCGGTCACCTGCACGGCCGCTTCGTACACCGGGTCGATCACGTCGTCGCTCAGCATGGGCACGGTCGCAACGCCCACCGAGTCTGGCGTGCCGGTGGGCCCGGTCGAGAACGCGATGAACAGATCGCCCGACCCGGCGCCCGCCACGCCGCCCATCCTCCCGACGCCCAGCGCAGCGCGCCGGGCCACCCGCCGGAGCTGGTGCGGCAGCAGTGGTGCGTCGGTGGCCAGCACCACGATGATCGAGCCGTGCTCCTGCTCGCGCCTGGTGCCCGCCGTGCCCATAGTGGCGGCACAGCGATCGCGTGCCATCGCGCTGTCGAGCGGTTCGCGCGTCGCGTAGCACGGTTCCGGCACCTGGAGCTCCCGCGCCACCGGAATCCCCGCGATCCGGAGCTGCCGCCGAAGACCGAAGTTGCACTGCACCAGGGCGCCCACCGTGAAACCCCCGCGCGCCGCAGGCAGCCGGCGGCTCGAGCTGCCGATCCCGCCCTTGAAGCCGAGGCATTGCATGCCGGTGCCGCCGCCAACGTTGCCCTCAGCCACCGGCCCGGTGGCAGCCGCGGCCAGCGCGGCGAACACGTGCTCCTTCTTCACGTGGAAGCCGAAGATGTCATTGAGGTCACCGTCCCAGGTCTCCGCCACCACGGGGAGGCAGCAGTAGCGTGGGTCCGGCAGGCGGCTGGCCCCCCACTCGATCAGGGCGTCACGCACGGTACCGACGCTATTGGTATTGGTGATGGCGATCGGGTAGAAGAGGAGGCCGTAGTCCTCGATCCAGGCCGTACCCGTCATCTCGCCGTTGCCGTTGAGGCTGAACCAGCCGGCAAAGACGGGCGAGAGATCTCCTCGGCCGCGGGGGAAGACGGCCGTGACCCCGGTGCGCACCGGCCCCTTCCCTGGCGTGAGTCGCCCCGTGCCGCTGATGAGCGTGGTGTGACCCACCGTTACGCCGGGCACGTCGGTGATGGCGTTCCACCGGCCCGGCGTCCCGTCGAAGGGAATGCCCAGATCGCGCGCGCGCGCCGGCGCCTGCTGCGGGTGGAGCGGCGCGACCCAGAGCGCGGAGACCAGGGTCAGGGCGGCGGCCAGGCGGCCGATCACGGACCCGCCGGCCCGCGGAAGACGAAATACACCGCGCCCATGATGCACAGCGCCGCCCAGAGATAGTCGAGCCTGACCGGCTGGCGCATGTAGTAGACCGCGAACGGGACGAACACGGTCAGCGTGATGGCCTCCTGCATGATCTTGAGCTCCGCCAGCGACAGCGTGGTGTAGCCGATCCGGTTGGCCGGCACCTGGAGCAGGTACTCGAACAGGGCAATGCCCCAACTCACCACCGCGGCGATGTACCATGGCCGGTCCGCGAAGTTTCGCAGGTGGGCGTACCATGCGAACGTCATGAACACGTTGGAGCACACGAGCAGCAGCGCCGCCCGGGTGATGATGTCGGCTCTAATCGGGGCCTCCCTCAGCTCCAACCCATGCGCGTCCGGAGCGCCGTTACGTGGGCGGTGTGGTGCTCTCCGTGCCAGGCGTACAGGGCGAGCAGCTCATCGACGGACATAAGGCGGCCGTGCTCGGGGTGGCGCACCCCGCGCGCGCACTCGGTCGGCCCCAGCTCGTGGAGCAGTGACACCCAGCGGAGGTGCAGTGCGTTCAGCAGCGCCAGCGAAATCTCGATCGGCGCCGAGCGGGCGTCGGGCAATTCGGCCCAGCGGGCTTCATCATACGGCTTGATCGTGGGCGTCGCTTCGGTGAGGGCCAGCCGCATGCGGGTGTAGGCATTGAGATGGCTGTCGGGGACATGGTGCACCACCTGGCGCACGGTCCAGCCCGCCGGACGGTACGGGGTGTCGAGCTGCCGGTCGTTCAGTCCGGTCACGGCCGCGCGGAGCAGCCCGGGCGCCGCCGCGATCCGGCCGACGCAGGCGGCTCGCCGGGCGTCGGTCCTCACACCGTCCCAGGTGAACTCGCCGATCGGATAGCGCAGGTCGGTCACGTGGGCCTCGCTGGTGGCTCACTCCGTATCGGAGGCCCGCTCCCCGCGCGTCGGGTGGTCGGCCTCGGCGCTTCCCCGGAACTCAAAGTGCGCCTCGTCCAGGAGGCGGCTCTGCAGCTGCCCCTCTCCCATCTGCCGGAGCATCGCGTTGGCCAGCACCGCCTCCGCGATCCGTGCCGCCGGTTCCCAGCGGCCCGGCGTGAGGCCGGGATACTGGTCAGCGAATTCGGGGCGGAGGCGGGCTTCACGCATGGCCCAAATCTAGCTCCGCACTCGCGTGGGTGCGGCCGGGCGCAACCCTTTTCACCGGTCCCGCATCCAATGTGACGCAAGGCAGTACCTCTGCAGTACCCGGTTCCCGGAGTCGCGGCCACGCAGTACGGCTCCGGGGGCCACTTCCTCTCGCTACGCACGCCGCTCGTTGCACCGCGCGTCCCGGATCCCGCCCGGCGCGAGCCGGATTCTGGTGAAGACCTGCGTCATCATGACCGCACGGTACCCGCACAGCAGCACCGGCCGCCGCATGCGGAACAGGGCGACACACTCGCGTCGGCTGCACTGCACCATCGTGGCCTGGGGGTCGAGGGTCCCGTTCCGGGCGGCGAGCACGCGGACCCAGGGCCCATCGTCTCCCGGTTCCCGGGTCCAGCGGGTGGAGTCATCCGCCGGCAGCTCGGTGTAGCCGTTCTCGCGGACGAATGCCTCCGCGCAGTGGCGCGCCATCGTCTCCATGCCCTCGCTCAGGTCGCGCGAGATGAGACAGCGCTGCGGATCGGATCGGAGCCACGGCACGAGGGCCGCCGGCGGTGGTGCCGAGCCCGGTCTGCCGCAGGCGAGGCAGCACGCCAGGAGCGCCGCCGGCCACCGTGGCATCGATACCTCAGTCCAGCGTGATCCCCTCCTTCAGGACCCACACCTTGGTCGCGAAGAAGAGGCGGATCATCGCTGCGTGGTCGTCAGCCGCCACCAGCACCACGAGGGCATCGCCGTCGGTGCCTCGAGTCGGGCGGATGTTCCGCTTGAGCCGCATCCGTCCCTGCAGCGGGTCGAACCAGGCGGGGAGCCGGCGGCGCTCGTCTCCCTTCACCACGTCCTTGGTCCGGCTGCCGGTCGGGTCCGCGAGCGCCACCTGGCAGTACCACCGGCCGCGGGCCTCGCCCCTGGTCGCCCGGGAAAAGGTGAGCGACCGATCCGTCAACTCGGCCCAGACCTTGAGATTCGGCGTCGTGCGCGGCCGCACCTCCAGCCGCGCCCCGCGTGCCTTGGGAATTCGCACCATGAACTCCCACGCGTTCCGGGAGGAGAAGTTGGCGTCCGTGACCGCGTAGGACTGCTCGGTCCCCGATACCGCGTCGCCTCCGAAGGTCCAGGTCGCCGGCCGCGAGTCGCCGGCCTCTATCGTTACCCGATCCAGCTGGTAGCGCTTGCGCGGTGCCATGGCTCTCTCCCGCGGGTGGGCCCGTGGTTGGGGAACGGCAGCTGACGGGGGTGCGTATCGGCGTATAGGGACGGTGCCGACATGGACGACCGAAACATCCGTCGGGAGAGCGGTTCCCGTCAATCGTCGTGCTCGGCTCCTTCTTTGGCCGCCGCCATGCCTGCCCCGGCTCCGCCCGGCAGATACGCGCTCGCCGCGCCTTTCTGATAGACTAGCTTTCCCCCCGTGTGGCCCACCTGCGCTCCCATCGCCGCGAGCCCGAGCGCGCCCGCGAGCGTCGCCAGCCGGGCCGACCGGCCGGTGTAGCCGCCGAGCAGGCCGGCGGCGCTCACCAGGAACAGCACGCCCGAGAGCACGAGGAACCGCTCCGCGCCTTCTTCGTGCGCGTGAAGCGCGCCTTCGCCGACGGCGTGCTCGACTCGCTCCTCCTGGGATTCGCCCGTCTCCACGGCCAGCCAGGCGCTCAGGCTGAGCGCAAGGGCGAGCCCGGCCGGGAAGGCCCAGGCCAGCAGGGGACGGTTGCCGCGCCGGATGGCCCAGAGCGCGGCGGCGGCGGCAATGGGCAGCAGGAACATGAACACGATCGGAAAGTGGACAACGGCTGGGTGCAATGGATCGGGCAGCATCTGACGCTCCGGATGAAGGTGGCGACAGCATGCGACCTTCGGACCGCCTCCGCCATCCGACGTTCGACGCGTGACCGCCTGATTGCGACCATCCGACATCTGCCGGAGTGCCATGGAAGAAAACGAGCTTCGCGGAATGCGGGTCGCGCTCGCGCTGCTGCTGGCCGGTATCGTGGCGGGAGGCGCGGTCGACCTCGTCCTTGACGCGCCGACGAACTGGCTCTCGGCGCATGTGGTCTACGAAGTTCTCCTCATCGTCGGCGCCCTGGCGGCGTCGGTCTGGCTGTGGCGCGGCTGGCGACAGGCCGCCGAGTCGGCCGCGGCGCTTCGCCGCTCGCTCGCCGAGCGCCAGAGCGAGCGCGATGCCTGGCGGGCCCGGGCGCATCAGGCGCTCGACGGGCTCGGACACGCGGTGGAGGAGCAGTTCCTGGCGTGGGGGCTCACGCCGACCGAGCGCGAGGTGGCCCTGCTGCTGCTTCAGGGGCACGGCCACAAGCAGATCGCGGCGGCAACGGGACGGAGCGAGCGAACGGTGCGGCAGCACGCCGTCGCGGTCTACCGCAAGGCCGGTCTGGGCGGCCGCGCGGAGCTTGCCGCCTTCTTTCTGGCCGATCTGCGATTGCCCTCGGCCTCTCGCGGTGGGTGAGACGGCCGTTGGGCGCGCATGGCAACCCCGGTCACGGTTACGTTCAGTACGTACTGAACGTAGGAAACGTCGGCAGCGACACAGGAGCGTCATGGATTCGGCCACGATCCGCTTCACCGACCGCATGGGCCTCCTCTTCGAGGTCGAGGGCCGCCCCCGGATCGCGGGTCGCATCTTCGGCCGTCTCCTGGTGAGCGACGGACCCCGCTCGCTGAGCCAGCTTGCCGAGGAACTCGGTGTCAGCAAGGCCAGCGCCAGCACCAACGCTCGCATTCTGGCCGGGATGGGCCTGCTCGAGCGGGTGTGCCGGCCCGGCGACCGCCACGACTACTATCGGGCAGCCCCCGACCTGTTCCGCCGCACGATGGCGGAACGGCTGGGGCGATGGCAGCGGTTCACCGAGGCCGTGGGCGAAGCTCGCCGCACCCTGCCCATCAGCAGCGCCCGGGTCCGCGCGCGACTCCGCGGGTACGAGACGGCCTACGCCTACATGGCCGACGCGATCGGGGCGGCGCTGCGGGAATGGGACGAGCGGGAAGGCTCGCCCGCGTTGGCAACCGGGGATTGGGCGCGATGACGGCGCGCTGGCCGGGCGCCCTCGCGCTCCTCGCGCTGCTCTGGGGGTGCGTCGGAACGCCGCGCGTGTCGGGCGTACCGGGCGCGTCGCCGGCGCCGCAGGTGCCCTGGACGCCACCGGCCGCCGCACTCGAGCGGGCGGCGGTGGCCGACAGCTCGGCCCGCGCGGTACTTCCCGCGGGGTTGGCCGAGCGGATCCGGCGACTCACGCTGGCGGAGATCGTCGATATCGGCCTTCGGAATAATGCGAACACCCGGCTCGCATGGGCCAACGCGCAGGCGGCGGCGGCGGCCTACGGCTCGGAGCGCGGTAGCTGGCTCCCCCAGGTGGACGGCGACGTGACGGCGGCGCGCATCAAGACGGTGGCGAGCCAGGGGCGCACCGCGGTCCAGCAATCGGTGCTCACGCCGAGTGCCACGCTCAGCTACCTGCTCTACGATTTCGGCGGCCGCCGCGGCCGGGTCGAGGGGGCGCGCCAGCAGCTCTTCGCGGCGGGGTTCACTCACAACGCGGCCATCGAGGACGTCGTGCTGCAGATCCAGGTGGCCTACTTCCAGTACCTCGCCAACCGGTCGCTGCTGGAAGCCCAGCGGACCACGCTGCACGAGGCGCGTGCCAACCTCGAGGCCGCCGAGGAGCGCCGGCGGGTGGGGCTCGCCACCATCGCGGACGTGCTGCAGGCGCGAACGGCGGCGAGCCAGGCGCAGCTCGACGTCCAGACCACCGAGGGAAACCTGCAGACGGCCCGCGGCGCGCTGGCGCTGGCGCTGGGTCTGCCGGCCAATCTGCCGTACGACGTGGACTCGACCGCGGCCGAAGTGCCGGTCGCGGCGCTGGCCGACAGCGTGGACACCCTGATCGGGGCGGCGCTCCGGGGCCGGCCCGATCTGGCCGCCTCCCGCGCGCAGGCGGAAGCCGCCCGCGCGGCAGTGGGCGAGACGCGCGCGAACCTGCTCCCATCGCTCAACCTGAGCGCCACCGCCGGCCGCACCTACGCGACCACCATTCCGAACGGCGCCAACAGCTACAACGTGGCGATCGGCCTCGCCCTCCCGCTGTTCAACGGCTTCTCGCGCCAGTACGACCTCCGCGCGGCCGAGTACCAGGCCGAGGCGGCGGCGGCCCGGACCGAGACCATCCGCCAGCAGGTCGTCTTCCAGGTGTTCAGCGCCTACTATGCGCTGCAGACCTCGACGCGGCGGGTGCGCACGTCGGAGGACCTGCTGGCCAGCGCCCAGCAGTCGAGCGAGGCGGCGCTGGCCCGGTACAAGGCCGGGGTCGGCAGCATTCTCGACCTGTTGACCGCGCAGACGGCGCTGGCCGGCGCGCGGGCGCAGCGGGTGGACGCCCGGCTGGCCTGGAGCGTCTCGCTGGCGCAACTGGCGCACGACGCGGGGGTGCTCGACCCCAAGGGCGGTAACTCGCTGCGCCTTACCACCGATACCACGGCGGTGCCCTCCCGATGAGCTCTCGCGGCGGCTCGATCTTCGTTCTCTCGGCGCTTTCCGTCCTGGCCGTCGCGTCGGCATGTGCGAAAAAGGACACGCCGCCGCCGCCGCCGGTGCCCGTCACCGTCGCGACGGCCGAGCGCCGCGCCGTCCCGTTCGAGCTGGCGGCCACCGGCACGGTCGAGCCGATCCAGACGGTGGCGGTCCAGCCCCAGGTCAGCGCGCCTATCGTGCGGATCGCATTCCGCGAGGGCCAGGAAGTCACGAAGGGCCAGGTGCTTTTCCAGCTCGATCCGCGGCCGTTTCAGGCGGCGCTGGCGCAGGCCGAGGGGATCCTGCGGCGCGACCAGGCTCAAGCCGCCAACGCCGAACAGGACGTGCGGCGGTACTCCGCGCTGGCGGAGAAGGAGTATGTGACGGCGCAGCAGTACGACGCGGCCAAAACCAGTGCCGCGGCGAGCACGGCCACGCTGGCCGCGAGCCGGGCGGCGGTGGAGCAGGCGCGGCTCAACCTGCAGTACGCCACCATCCGGGCGCCGATCTCGGGACGCACCGGCAGCCTGCGCGTGCGCGAAGGGAACCTCGTCCGGACCACCGACACGGCGCCGCTCGTCACCATCAACCAGATCAAGCCCATCCTGGTCCGCTTTGCCGTGCCGGCGGCCAACCTCCCCTCCATCCAGCGCTACCGCGGCGATACGATCGTGGTTACCGCCACCCCGACCGGAGGCGGGACCGCGAGCGAAGGGAGGCTGTCGTTCGTGGACAACGCCGTGGACACCACCACCGGGACGATTCTGCTCAAGGGCACGTTCCCGAACACGGACGGCGCGCTCTGGCCCGGCGAGTTCGTGAACGTCCGGCTCCGCCTCTACGTGGAGCCGAACGCGCTGGTCGTGCCGGCCGCGGCCGTCGTGTCCGGGCAGCAGGGCAGCTTCGTCTTCGTCATCAAACCCGACAGCTCCGCTGCCACCCGCGCCGTCAAGGTGGATCGCTCCACCGACGAATTTGCCGTCGTCACGGGCGAGGTGCACCCGGGCGACCGGGTGGTCACCGACGGCCAGCTCCGGCTGCGTGACGGCTCCAGAGTTCAGATCAAGGCCGCGGGCGACAGCGCTCGGGCGAGGGCAACATGAACATCACCGGCCTCTTCATTCGCCGCCCCGTCATGACCACGCTGGTCATGGCCGGCATCCTCATCTTCGGGCTCGTGGCCTACCGCGAGCTGCCCGTGAGCGACCTCCCCGCGGTGGACTACCCCACCATCTCCATCAGCGCCAATCTGCCCGGCGCGAGCCCGGAGACGATGGCCTCCTCGGTGGCGACACCGCTGGAGAAGCAGTTCTCCACCATCCCCGGCGTGGAGACGATGACCTCGACCAGCAGCCAGGGGAGCAGCCAGATCACCCTGCAGTTCGCGCTCAGCCGCAACATCGACGCGGCCGCGCAGGACGTGCAGGCGGCGATCTCCCAGGCGCAGGGCCAGCTCCCGCAGGAAATGCTGCCGCCGAGCTTCCGCAAGGTAGACCCGTCATCGTCCCCCATTCTGTACTATGCGCTCCGGACCGCGACCCTGCCGCTCCCGCAGCTCGATGAGTACGCCGAGACCTTCCTGGCCCAGCGGCTCTCCACCGTGGACGGGGTGGCCCAGGTACAGGTGTACGGGTCGCAGAAGTACGCGGTCCGGATCCAGCTCGATCCCCAGCAGCTCGCCGCCCGGAGCATCGGGATCGACGAGGTGGCAACGGCGGTGCAGAACGGCAACGTCAACCTGCCGACCGGCATCCTCTGGGGCACGGACAAGGCCTACTCGGTGGAGAGCCAGGGGCAGCTGACCGATGCGGCGGCGTTCGCCAGAGCTGGTGGTGGCGTATCGGGACGGCGCCCCGGTGCGGCTCGGCGATCTGGGCAAGGTCGTCGACAGCGTCGAGGACACCAAGCGGGCGAGCTGGTACAACGGTCAGCGCGCCATCGTGCTCGCCATCCAGCGGCAGCCCGGCACCAACACCGTCGCCGTCGCCCAGCGGGTCAAGGCCGAGGTCGCGCAGCTCGGGCCGGAGCTGCCGGCTTCGGTGGAGATGGCCACGCTGTACGACCGCTCGGAGAGCATCGAGCAGTCGGTGGCGGACGTGAAGTTCACCCTCTTCCTGTCGCTGTGCCTGGTCGTGATGGTGATCTTCCTGTTCCTCCGGAACCTCCGGGCCACCACCATCCCCGCGCTGGCGTTGCCGATGTCCATCGTGGGCACGTTCGCGGTGATGTACCTGCTGGGGTACAGCCTGGACAACCTCTCGCTCATGGCGCTGACGCTGGCCGTGGGCTTCGTGGTGGACGATGCCATCGTGGTGCTGGAGAACATCGTGCGCCACATCGAGGCGGGCGAGCCGGTCATGCAGGCGGCGCTCCACGGGAGCCGGGAGATCAGCTTTACCGTGCTCTCGATGACGCTCTCGCTGGTGGCGGTGTTCATCCCGGTGCTCTTCCTGGGCGGGCTCATCGGGCGCCTGTTCCAGGAGTTCGCCGTGACCATCGCCGTGGCGATCCTGGTCTCGGGCTTCGTCTCGCTCACGCTCACGCCGATGCTGTGCAGCCGCTGGCTCAAGCACGCGCCGGCGGATGCGGCCCATGGCCCGTTCTACCGCGCGATCGAGCGAGGGTGGGAGGCGTCGCTCGCCGGCTACGAGCGGAGCCTCGCCTGGGTGATGGACCGGCGCCGGCTGGCGCTTCTGTTCAGCGCGCTGATCCTGGTCGGCACGGTCGTGCTCGCGCGCATCGTCCCCAAGGGATTCATTCCGAGCGAGGACACCGGCCAGTTGAGCGGCACCACCGAGACCGCCGAGGGGACCAGCTACGACGCCATGGTGGAGCACCAGCGGGCGGCGGGGGCGATCGTGCAGGAGGATCCGAACGTCGAGGGATTCATGTCGGCCGTCGGCGCCGGCGGCCGCAGCTCGACGGTGAACCAGGGCCGGCTCTTCATTCACCTCAAGCCGCGCGACGAGCGCGCGCTCAGCGCCGACCAGGTGGCCCAGTCACTCACGCGGAAGCTCGGCGCCGTGCCCGGCATGCGCGTGTTCATCACCAATCCGCCGGTCATCAACATCGGCGGCCGCTCGTCCAAGAGCCTGTACCAGTTCACCCTGCAGAGCTCCGACATCGACGCGCTCTATCAGGGCGCCGCCACGCTGGAGCGCCGGCTGCATGACGTGCCGGGGCTGACCGACGTCACCAGCGACCTCCAGATCAAGAACCCCCAGGTGCAGGTGCAGATCGACCGGGATCGCGCGGCGGCACTCGGGATCGACGTGAGCCAGATCGAGAACGCGCTCTACAACGCGTACGGCGCGCGCCAGGTGAGCACCATCTACACCCCCAACGACCAGTACTGGGTCGTGATGGAGCTGCTGCCCCAGTATCAGCGCGACCTCTCGGCCATGAACCTGCTCCACATCACCGGCCGCCAGGGCGTGTCCGTGCCGCTCGGAAGCCTGGCCCGCGTGACCCCGGGCACCGGCCCGCTCACGGTGAACCACTCGGGGCAACTGCCGTCGGTCACGCTGTCGTTCAACCTCGAGCCCGGGACCTCGATCGGCACCGCGGTCGAGCGGGTGGAGGCGACGGCGCGTGAGGTGCTGCCCTCGACGATCAGCACCAGCTTCTCCGGCACGGCGCAGGCGTTTCAGCAGGCGCAGCAGGGATTGCTGCTGCTCCTCGTGCTGGCGATTCTGGTCATTTATCTCGTGCTCGGGATCCTGTACGAGAGCTTCGTGCACCCGCTGACGATTCTGTCGGGGCTGCCGTTCGCCGGGTTCGGCGCGCTGCTCGCGCTGCTGGTGTTCGGGGAGGACCTCAGCATCTACGCGTTCGTCGGCATCATCATGCTCATCGGCATCGTGAAGAAGAACGCGATTATGATGATCGATTTCGCCATCGAGGCGGAACGGCACCACGGGAAGAGCTCACGGGACTCGATCCTCGAGGCGGCGAGCGTCCGGTTCCGGCCCATCATGATGACCACCATGGCGGCCCTGGTCGGCGTGCTGCCGATCGCGCTCGGTCACGGGGCGGGCGCCGAGTCGCGGAGACCGCTGGGCATCGCGGTGGTGGGCGGGCTCGCCTTCTCCCAGCTCATCACGCTCTACATCACGCCGGTGATCTACACCTACCTCGACGCGCTGCAGCACCGCTTCGGCCGGCGGGCGCACGCCCCCACCCGGGAGCCGGAGCGGGTGCCGGAGCTGCAGGGAGAGGCAGCGCGGGTGCGGACGGCGGCCGGCTGATTCACCCGGCCAGGGCACCCGCCGAGTGCGCCGGCTTCAGCCGCCTCCCAGGACGATCCCCGCTCCCCCGAGCGGCTCGGGATGCTCGTCCAGCCACCGGTGGATCCGCACCTCCAGGGCCGCCCGGCTCTCGCCGGGCACCGCGGGCAGGCTGGTCACGGCGGCCAAATTGAGCTTGATGTACCAACTGTCCGTCCCGACCGGCGCACCGCCGCCCGTCGCTGCCTCGCGACGGGGCTCTCCGCGCTCTACGGTGTATCTCTGGCCGCCGTGCTCCAGCTCGAATTTCTCCGCCATGGATGAACCTCGTCTCGCGCTGGCCCCGCGGAGGCACGCCGTTGCAGAGCGCGGCAGCGACCACCCGGCGCCGTCCGGTTGTCGCGGGGCATCACGTTGGTCCGGCGTCAGTTGCCGATCTGGCACCGGGATTGCCGATCTGCGGCTCGAAGGATCACTGTACCAATTCCCTTCGACCAGGGCACCCCGGCCGCGAGGCCGGTCCGCAAAGCCAAGGGTCTCTCAGAGACAGCCTGGCCGTCGAAGGGGCTGACGCCGGCAGCCGGCCGGCTCACCCTCGCGCCGTCGAAGGAGTCGTCCCATGTCCCGCTTCCGCCTCGCGACCGCATTGCTCGCGACCCTGACCCTGGCCGCCTGCTCGGAGGGCGGCCCGACCTCGCCTTCCGGTACCGGCACACGCGACGTTCCGGCCAGCGGCCCCCGCGGCGGCGGCACGGGCGGCACCTCCGGGGGCGGCGACACGACGTCCACCAACCCCGGCGACACGACCTCCACCAACCCCGTCGATACGGCGGCCGCCGGCGATCCCATCGTCAACGGCACCTGGACCACGCCGGGCGACAGCACGCCGGTGATTCAGAGCGTGGATCCGGGCGTGTACGATCCTGCCGGGACCGGCACCGCAGCCACCTCCGGGAGCAGCACGGCGCTGGTGTTCAAGACGTCAGGAGCAGGGCTCTATGGCGTCGGCACCTGCAGCGCGAATGGCTGGTGGACCGATCCCGATGGCAAGGTCTTTGGCCCGCACAACCCGAACTGCCTGTCATACGGGTCGGACGGGACGGGGAACGGCGGCAACGGCCACTGCGTCACGTCGGCCACGGGGCAGCCGGGACTGTGGATCAATCCGGGCGGTCAGGAGACGCACCCGTTCCACTCCAAGTGCCTCCAGGTCGGGCCGACGACTACCTCGCTCGCGCTCACCTTTGCCCCCCAGGCGCAACTGTTCACGTCCACCGACGGGTCGGGCAACCGGGTGCTGAACTTCTACTCGGGAGGCGCGCCCATCGCCCAGCTCTTCTATGATGGGAATGCCAACACCACCTCGGGCGCGGGGATTCTGGCCGGCACGGACGGCTCGACGCCGGCACGCACCTGGACCATCTTCTTTGGGCAGCCGGCGCTCAGCTACACGGGCGGCGTGGTCAATGGCGACCTCATCGGGAACCTGACCGGGAGCGGCGTCCAGGTCGTCGCCTGCAACACGGCGATCGGCTGCTCGCTGGTGAACCTGCAGCTCGCCCTCGTCCCGTAGTTTATCGGGGGCCGGGAATCGGCCCGAGCAGCACGAAGGGGGCATACCCGCGGGTATGCCCCCTTCGTACGTGCCCACTCGGCGTGACTCGAGCATCATCAGCGGCCGCCGCCGGGCCGACCTCCCCTGGGCCGCGCCCCGCGGCCGCCGCCCGAACGCGCGCCGCTCGGCTGGCCGCCGGGCCGGCCTCCGCGCCGTGCCTGCTCTGAGGCCTCGTGCGCTGCCCGCCGTGCCGCGTTGGCTTTGGCCCGCTCCCGGTCCTCCGCCTTCCTGGCCCGGATCTGCGCGATCCGCTCGGCCAGCGGCACCTCCAGCTTGGCCTCGGGCCGCGCGGAATAGTCGAACTCGGGAACCGTCACTCGCGGGAGCCGCCGCCCGATCGCGCGCTCGATGCTGCGAAGCTCCCCCTCCTCCTCCGGCGACACGAACGTGAACGCGTCTCCCGTGGTCTCCGCCCGAGCGGTGCGGCCCACCCGGTGGATGTAATCGTCCGGCACCAGCGGGACATCGAAATTGACCACGTGGCCCAGCGCCTCGACATCGATGCCCCGGGCCGCGATGTCGGTGGCCACCAGCACGCGGAACTTACCATTCTTGAATCCCGCGAGCGCATCCGTCCGCTGTGCCTGGGAGCGGTTGCCGTGGATCCGCTCGGCCTTGATCCCATGCTTCACCAGATACGCCTGGAGCCGGTTGGCGCGGTGCTTCGTGCGGGTGAAGACGAGCGCATCCCGCATCTCACCCCGGCCGAGCAGCGCGAGGAACAGCGCCGACTTGAGCTCCTGCGGGACGGGGTAGACGGCCTGGGTGATCCCGACGGCGGGCGCCGCCTTCCGCTCTAGGTTGACCGTCACCGGCCGGCGGAGCATCTGGCGCGTGAGCTCGATGATGGGCGCCGGCATCGTGGCGCTGAAGAAGAGCGTCTGGCGCTCGGCCGGCAGGTGGCGGAGCACGCGGCGGATGTCGGGCAGGAAGCCCATGTCGAGCATCCGGTCCGCCTCGTCGAGCACCAGGAACTCAATGCCCGGGAGTTTGGCGTAGGGCGCCCGGAAGTGGTCGAGCAGCCGGCCGGGCGTGGCGACGAGGACATCCACTCCCGTCCGGAAGGCGTGCTCCTGGGGCGCCATCCCGACGCCGCCGAAGATGGCGGCCGCGGTAATCGGCGTGTGCACCGCCAGCTCGTTCAGGTCCTCCAGGATCTGCGCCGCGAGCTCGCGCGTGGGCGTGAGCACCAGGGCCCGTGTCGTGCCGCGCGGCTTGTCCATCAACTGATGCAGGATCGGCAGCAGGAAGGCCGCGGTCTTCCCGCTCCCGGTCATCGCGCAGGCGAGCACGTCCCGCCCCTCGAGCGCGGGCGGGATGGCCTCCGCCTGGATGGGCGTCGGGCGGGCAAAGCCGAGCTCCTTGATGCCCTTGAGAAGGTTGGGGTGGAGCTTCAGGCTGCTGAAAGGCACGGGCATTCCGAGGCACGGGGGCGAGTGCGGCGGTGCGGCCGGGGTACCGCACGCGCGCAATTTAACCCGGTCCGGGGCGCCCGCTCCGCGGCGCCCGCTCCGGGCTACGGCCACACGGGCAGGCAGCGCACAGCGATGGGGAAGAGCGCGGCGGGCAGCTCGACCGGGCGCCCGGCGTGCAGGCAGAACTCGGGTGTGGGGCCCAGCGTCATCTGCCGGGCCCAGAGCGCGGCGCCCTCCGCCTCGATCAGCGGTGCGAGCATGGCGGAGAGCGCGGCATAGCTCATCCCGGACGGCTTTGTGAACCACGTGGCCACGCGTGGCGGGTCAGCGACGGCGCCCTGACGGAGGCGATACAGGCCGGCCGTACCGCCTTCGGCGGCGGCGGCCGCCGCGTCGTGCGGGCCGCGGTACGCCGGGCTCACCGCGGCCGCGTTGAGCGGATCGAGCCCGGCCGATCCATCGACGAAATACCAGTCCTCGTACGCCGCGCCTCCCTCCTGGCCTGCCCAGCGGGCGCCGTCCACCGCCAGCGAGCGCGAGCCGAGGAAGCCCCGGGGTGGGATGTCCCGGAGCGTGGCGTGGAAGCGCCGCTGCACCGTCTCGTAGGCGGCCGCTGCCACGTCGGCGCGGGGCCAATGCCAGAAGACGTAGGCGAGCACCGCGTCAGGGGCCACGCTCGGGGATTTCCATAGGCGAGGTGCCGCCGGTGGCACCTTCCGGATGTGCGGCGAACGTCACGTCGGTCGTGTAGCCGTCCGCGCGCACCATGGCTTCCAGCAGGCGGCGCGCGCTCTCCTCGGCATGCCGGGCCAGCTCGATCTCGCCGGCCGCCTTCACGAGCTGCCGCCGCGCGAGCGCGAAGATCGTGTCGCGATCGGACGGTTGAAAGCGGTTCCAGAGGCCGCTTTCCTCGTCATACGTCCGCAGCTCCGTAATCTCGACACCGAGCACCGCGGGTAAGGGAAGCGTGATCCGGATACGGCGCGACGGGTTGTCCACCGTGACCTGGGTGCCGCGGTCGAGGTCGAAGCCGGCGAGCACCTTCCCCGTAACCACCACCAGCGAGCGCTTGGTCGAGCCCAGTCGCCGGTTCTCATAGGTCACCACGTCACGCACCGGCGTCTCGGTCGTGACCAGCCGGGCGACGGCCCGGGTCTGCTCCACCACTACTCCCTGGCTCACGGACGTCCGCCCCGCGGTGAGTCGCCCGAGCGTTCCTGCTCCTCGGGCCACGCGGCGCCCCGCCAGCACGGCGAGGGTGAAGAGCAGCAGCGCGAGCACCAGCGGCCACATGGGCCGGCGCGCGATGCTAGCGGCCACGGCGCGTCATGATCGGCGGCAGCGTGGCCTCGATCGTGGCCCGATGCTGCTCTTCCCAGGGTGGTAGCCTGAGCGCCTGTCCGAGAGCGGCGGGTGACTCGTCCACGGAGAAGCCCGGCTGCATCGTGGCCAGCTCGAACAGCACGCCGCCGGGCTCGCGGAAGTAGACCGACTGGAAGTACGTGCGGTCGCGCACCTCGGTGACCTCGCGGCCGGCGCCGAGCAGCTCCTCGCGGAGCAGGAGTTGCTCGTCGGCGCCATCGATCGCGAATGCAACGTGATGAACCGTTCCGAGTCCGTTCCGTGCCTGCGGCGCGTTCGGTGCTTCGACCAAATCCACCAGATGCCCGGGCAAGTCGCCGCCGACTGCCAGCCGCGTACGCCCGGGTTCCTCGTGCACCACCTCGAAGCCAAGCAGCCCCGTCATGAGCTCGACCGTCGGTGCTCGCGAGTGGAGCATGAGGGTGACGGCGTGAAGCCCCCGGATGGCCATGTCGGCGCCGACCTCGCCACCCACCCATGGCGCTCGCGTATCGCGGGCGTCCGCAACCAGCTCGAGCCTGAGTCCGGACGGGTCGCGAACCACCAGAGAAAGCTCATCGAAGCGCGGCGGCCCCTCTTCCACCGCGAACCCCGCGCCCTCAACGCGCTCGCGCCAGGCATCGAGCGCGCCGGAAGGCACCGAGAATGCGGCCGCGGCCACCTGCCCGGCACCGTGCACGCCGACCGGCACGCCCCAGCCATGGTATGGAAAGGTGGTCCAGAGCGTGCCGGGCTCGCCCGCTTCGGTTCCGTAGTAGAAGTGATACACGCTGTGGTTGTCGAAGTTGACGGTGCGCTTGACCAGCCTGAGGCCGAGGACCCGCACGCAGAAATCGAGATCGGGTTGCGCCTCGGCGACGGTGGCCGTCACGTGGTGCAGGCCGCGAATCGGGTGTGTCACGGAGCCGGTCGGTCCAACGTGTCCGCCTCGATCAACGTGCGCCTCCGCGAGCTTGGCCCCTGGTGACCGCGGTCACCTCCGGCGTCCATGCCAGCACTTAGCGTTGCCACGGGTAGGGTCGGGAAACCCATGACTGGACTAGGAGAGGTACACCAGATGAGAGCGACTTCACAAGCGATCGCCTGCCTGGTCGCCGTGGCGCTCGCCGGCTGCAGCGGCGGACGCACCAACAGAGACACGGGCGCGGCAGGAACCGGTGCCGAGACCGGCGCCATGAGCGACACCAGCGGAATGTCCGGGACGAGCGGCATGTCGGCGGACACGGGTATGAAGGGAATGTCCACGGACACCGGCACTCGCGCGATGCCGGCGGACACGGGACGGAGCAGCATGCGGAGCGGCGCGGCAGGAACCGATACCAGCTCCGGCAGCCGCATGCACTCGGATTCGGCTCGCGGCAATCAGACCAAGTCCGGCGTAACCAACACCAAGACCGGCAAGTCCACGCTCGGCCCCGGCGTCACGAAGACCAGGCCTGATCAGGGTCAGCCGGTTACCTCCAAGGGTGACACGATCAACCCGGGCGTCGACAGCACACAGCGGTAACGGCGCTGACTGGGTTTCCGGGCGTCAGCCCTCTCCCAGGCAGCGAAGAAAGGTGCGCTCCAGCGAGTCCGAGAGGCGGGCTATGCTCTGGACCCGCTGGTCGCCCAGGCTCATCCAGGCCGGCATCGACGAGCGCTCGTACGCGTCCACCGCGTTGCGGGTGCTCGCGAGCAGGGCCCCGGCATCCTGACGCGCGGCCGGACAGCCGCAGCTCGGTGGTGCCAGCACCATCTCCCCCGCATGCTCGTTCATCGCGCGCAGGTCGGCCAGCTCCTGGGCGCGGGGCCGCCTGTTCCCTGTCCGGCCCAGCGCGAGTACCGTCGCGTGGATCCAGCCCGCGCGGTGGCTCATGCTGTCGAGCACCTGGTCGCAACGCGTAGCGCTGCCACGCCGGCGCGGACCACCGCATTCGGCATCCGGCCCGCGCCGCTCCCAGGGACCGAGTGCCAGGTAGGCGACGGCCCGGGCCTGGGGCTCCGTTACGGCAGCGCGGGTGATGCTCTGGCTCGGGAACAGATCGTCGAACGCCTGGCGCACCCGGGCGCGATCCTCTGCCGGAAGGCGCGTGTAGCTGGTACCGTAGGGCTGGAGCGCTCGATCGAGCTGCGTGAGATTCGTGCGCGCCGTATGCCCGCTCAGCCCGACAAAGGAGATGAGCCACGGATCGGACCCGGTCCGCGCGGCTACCGGCCTCCGTTCGAGCACGGGCGCCGCCGCTTGCGCCCGGGCAGCGGTCGGGAGCGCAGCCAGCCCGAGCGCGGTCATGAGGAGTCTTGCGAATCGGAGCATCGGCCGGGCCTTGCGAGCGGGTGCACGGGGAAGGCGCACCGCGCCCGACTTGGAGGCATCGTGTCAAGCCGTTGCCTCGTCTGACGTTGGGACGGCACGCCGGCGGCGGTCGGTCGCCATGCCGCCAGGGTGTGCGCGGTTGCAGGCAAGGCCGAGGCCAGCCTAGGGCGCCACCGGCTGGAGCAGCAGGTCCTGGAAGTCGAAGCTGAAATCCACGGCGGGTGAGGCCGGCGCCAGCCTCACCTCGGCCACGGCGCCGGCCGGATCGAGGGCGAAGGTGACGTACGCGTCCGCCCTGAGCTCGCGATCCCGCCACCGTGCCACGAACGTGTCGTGCTGCCAGTGCTGGAGGTCGCCCACCATGGATGGCGTGCGGGTCATCCGGATCACCAGTCTGCCATTCTCTTCGGCGATGGCCACGTCTCCGTACCAGGCATCGCGATAGGTGCCGGTGTACCGCGCCAGCGGAAGCGAAGGGCCTGAGGTGGAATCACGGTGCGTCGCCGCCCGCGTCCCCTGCCCCTCGAGCTCCGCGCGGCTCCGCGCGTCGAGCGCCTGGTAGATCCCGACGTAGTCCGGCGCCTTCGCGCCGAGGTAGTGGTCGAGCACCCGGTAGGCGATCGCATCGAAGGCCCGCCCCGACTCCTGGTTCGTCAGCACCGCGACGCCCAGCCGGAGCTCCGGGATCATGGCAATGCGGGAGACGTATCCCGGCAGCCCGCCGGTGTGCGTCAGCAGCATCTTTCCGCGGTAGTCCAGCGTGTCGAGCCCCAGCGCGTAGCCGAGAAAATGGGGCTGCAGGTGCGACAGCCCCGGCCGGCGCGTCGGCGATCGGCTCGGGCGTCACTTCGCGCCAGAGCTGCCGCGTGCTCGCGGACGAGAAAAGCCGCGTGCCGTCCGCCACCCGCCCCGAGTCGAGCTGGACCATGAGCCACCTGGCCATGTCCTCGGCGCCCGACATGATCCCGCCGGCGGGGTTGGTGTTGTCGCTGGAAAGGGAGCCACAAGCCGTACCGTATCGTTCACCTCCGCATGCGGCGTCGCGACGTTGCCGCCGCGCGTCGCGTCGGAGTGGTGCACATCGCTGTGGGCCATTCCCACTTTCCGCAGGATGCGGTCGCGGACGAACTCCTCCCAGCTCTGGCCGGAGACCGCCTCGATCACCTCGCCCGCCACCAGGTAGAGCACGTTGTCGTAGGCGTAGGCGCTCCGGAACGAGCTGGCCGGCCGGATGAACCGCAGGCGTCGGGCGATCTCCTTCCGGTTGTACGTCGGTGGGTGGCCACCAGAGCAGGTCCCCGGCGCCGAGCCCGAGCCCGCTCCGGTGGACGAGCAGGTCGCGCACGGTGAGCTCGCGGGTGACGAATGGGTCGTACATCGCGAACCACGGTAGATAGCGGATCACCGGCGCGTCCCACTCCACCCTGCCCTCCTCGACCAGCAGGGCGAGGGCGGTGGCGGTGAACAGCTTGGTGTTGGACGCGATGCCGAACCGCGTCTGCGCGTCGACCGGTGCGGGCTCGCCCAGGCGACGGACGCCATAGCCCCTCGCGAGCACCACGCGGCCATCCTTGACGATGGCGACGGCCACCCCTGGTACGGTGAAGGCCTGCATGACGCGGGCGACATAGGCATCGAACCCCGGCGGGGGCGCGGCGGGTCGCTGGGCGGCGGCGGGAGTGGAGAGGACGGCACCCGCGGCAAGCACGGCAGCGAGGCGGGCGTGGGAAGCACATGGTCTCATGGCAGAGAACGTGACGGCGCCGGGACGCGACCGCAAGCTTATTGCTCCCCGCCTCCCCCCAGAAGCCCGCCGAGCTCGGCCAGCGAGGAGAGCTGGGTCGCCTTGGCGAGCGACTCCGCCATGTCGGAGCGGACCGGCCCGTCCCCTTCGGGCGTGATCTGCGCCCGCCAGTCCGCCGATATCGTGGGCAGCGGAATCGAGCCGCCGGCTCGCGCGCGCCGGCGCGTGAAATCGAAGCAGCTCTCCCACAGCGACTTGACCAGCGGCAGCCGAGGCCCGGCCTCCGCCGGGATGTCGAGCTCCCACCGCTCAGCGATCGTCTTGAGCACGGACGTGTGCTCGAAGGTCTCGCTCACTACCATCCGCGGGGTGAACGGGCTGAGCACGATCGTGGGCACGCGAAGCCCGAGCACGTCCCACGGCGCGGCGGCACGCTCGGGGCTGGCCGGCGGTGGCACGTGGTCGAAGAAGCCGCCGTGCTCGTCGTAGGTAAGCACCATCGCCGTGCTCTTCCAGCTCGGACTCCGGAGCAGCGCGTCCAGGATGAACCCGATGAACTGCTGACCCCGACGCGGGTCGTGGGTCGGGTGGTCATCGGCCGAGCTGTAGGGCGGCTCGACGATGGCCACGTCGGGCAGCCGGTCGGCCGCGCAGTCGGCCACGAAGTCCCGCAGCGTCGCACCGTTGGCTTCGTGCTCGCTGGCGAACCCCGGCCAGAGCGCGAACATCGAGAGCTCCGACGGCAGCTTGTACGCCTTCCACGTGATGCCGCGCGTGCTCCCGCCCTTCCGCTCCCAGCCGCCCCAGATCGGCGGCGGCTTGTGCCGGAACGCGGTTTTCCAGGTCGTGGTGATCACGTCGCCCGAATGCCCCGCCATGGCGAAGATGCGGTTGGGGTGGGTTGAGCCGAGGAACGAGCTGTGCCAGTGATCGAACACGGCGAACTGGTCGGCCAGGGCGTACAGCACGGGAAGCGTCTGTCGGGTGTAATACCCCATGACCACTCGAGCCATCTGGCGAATGTCAGGCGGGGCCGGCGGCGCGGTGCCGAGAAGCGGGCTGGCGTAGAGTGGCGTCGGGTAGGTGCTCCGCGCGTGGAATCGCTCGTAGGTCTGGACGAAGCCGTCCATCTTGCCTTCGTCCCACTGCTGCCGCACCTCGGGGGATTCGTGCGGCGGATCGAAGAACTGCAGCTTCACGTTGTCCAGCGGCCAGGGTGGCACGCCGGTGTCGGTCGGAGGGTCGCCGATATGGCGGTTGACCGGCAGCGCCGCCCACCAGCCCATCGATGTCGCCGCGGGCCTCGGGCGCCAGCGTGAGGGCGCCGAGATAGTGGTCGAACGAGCGGTTTTCCATCATCAGCAGGACGAAATGCCGGATCTGCTCCATTCCCATGGGTCGTCTCCACGCCCGATTGGGCGATATTGTTCAACGGCATGCGCGCGTGTTCCCACTATGGGGAGGAGTGTCCCGGTGCACCAGATGAGCGCCGCCCCGATCCGTGTTACCTACCTCGTCCGCGTCGCGGCGGCCGACGTCCACGCGCGGGCGGAGGCGCTGCTGCTGGAGCAGGCGGTCGAGCTCCCGCGCGCGGCGCTGCGCGACCGCTGGGCCGCCGAGCACAGTCTCGGCTGCATCGAGGCGATTGACGCGGTGGGCGAGGGTATGCACCGTGTCACCATCGCCCACCCGCTCGCGACCGCCGCCGCTGATCCCGCCCAACTGCTCAACGTGCTGTTCGGCAACTCGTCGCTCCAGCCGGATCTGCAGCTCGAGGACGTCGAGCTGCCCGATGCGGCGTTCGGCTGGCTGCCGGGGCCTCGCGCCGGCATCGCGGGGCTCCGCGCGCTTGCCGGCGTATCCGGACGGCCGCTCTTCGCGACCGCGCTCAAGCCCATGGGACTCGATCCCGTGGCGATGGCGGAGCTCTGCGGCACGTTCGCGCGGGCGGGGGTGGACCTCATCAAGGACGACCACGGGCTGGCCGACCACCCGTTCTGCCCGTTCGAGGCGCGGGTGGAAGCGTGCCTCCGCGCGGTCGAGCAGGCGGCCCGCGATACCGGCCGCCGCGCACTCTATGTTCCGAATCTGATCGGCACGCCGGAGCGGATCGGGCGCCAGCTCGAGTTCGCGCGCGGCGCGGGCGCGAGGGCGGTGCTCATCTCACCGATGATCGTCGGACTGCCGCTACTCCACCAGCTCGCCTCGCAGTCGCCTGGACTCCCGATCATCGCCCACCCGGCGCTCGGCGGCGTCCTCCGCGCGGCGGAACCCGTGCTGTTCGGGAAGCTCTTCCGGTGGTACGGCGCCGACGCGGTGATCTTCCCCCACGCCGGCGGTCGGTTCAGCTACCGCGCCGACACCTGCCGGGCACTCGCGGCCGCGCTCCGGGCCGAGCATCCGCGCGTCCGGCCCGCCTTCCCGGTGCCGGCGGGCGGCATCAGGGCGGAGCGCATGGGCGAGCTGCTGGACTTCTACGGCCCCGACTGCATCCTGCTGGTCGGCGGGAGCCTCTATCAGGCGGGCGATGCACTCTTCGAGCGGACGCGGAGCCTGGTCGAGCAGGTGAACCGGAGCGCGTCCGCGGAGAGGACGGCATGAGCGAGCACGTGTGCCAGACCGAGCCGTTCCGGTGGGAGGGAGTCGAGGTCCGGCCCTACAAGGCCGAGGGCAGCCACTTCGCGGGCGTCACCCGGCAGGTGCTCTTCGAGGGCGGCGACGGCCTCGCCTGCCAGCTCAGGTACTTCGAGATCGCGCCGGGAGGGTGGTCCTCGCTCGAGCGGCACCACCACGCGCACGCGGTCATGATCGTGCGCGGCGGTGGACGGGTGCTGGTGGGAAGCCGGGTATTCGATGCCGCGATCAACGATCTCGTCCGTGTCCCGTCGCGCACCTGGCACCAGTTCCGCGCGACGGACAGTGCCCCGCTCGGGTTTCTGTGCATGGTGGATTGCGAGCGCGACGTGCCCGAGCGTCCGGACCCCGCCGCGCTCGCGGACCTGCGGAGACATCCCGATGTCGAGGAGTTCATCAAACTCTGAGGGCGCACCGGTGGCACGCCTGCGCGACTGACTGCGTGTGCGGTGGCATTACGACCCTCGTTCGGGGCTAGATTCCCGGGTGACTTCGAAGAAGGGATGCGCCATGCAGCTCAGCGGCATTCACCATCTCACCGCCGTGTCCGCCAACATCCGCGAGAACTACCGCTTCTACACCGGCACCCTGGGCATGCGCCTGGTGAAGCGCAGCGTGAACCAGGACGACGTCAGCGCCTACCACCTGTTCTACGCGGACGCGGTGGGGACGCCGGGAACCGACCTGACATTCTTCGACTGGAAGATGCCGCGCGAGCGGCGGGGGAGCCACAGCGTGGTGCGCACCCACCTCCGCGTGGGGGGCGCCGCGAGCCTCGACTGGTGGGCGCGGCGCTTCGCCGAGCTGAAGGTGCCGAGCGGTTCGGTCACCGAGCGCGACCATCGCCTGACGCTCGATTTCGAGGATCCCGAGGGCCAGCGGCTGTCACTGGTCGACGATGGCGGCCTGGGCGACCCGCCCACGCCGTGGGACCGGAGCCCCGTGCCCGCCGAGCACCAGGTGCGCGGCCTCGGTCCGATCGTGCTGAGCGTCCCGGACCTCCGCGGGACCGACGCGGTGCTGACGCGAGTCATGGGCCTGCATCCGATCCGCCAGTACGCTCACCCCGCGCATGCTGAGCACACGGTGCACGTCTACGCGATGGGGGGCGGCGGCCCCCACGCGGAGCTCCACGTGGCCGTGCAGCCGGGCCTTGCCCCTGCCCGGCTCGGCGCGGGCGGCGTGCACCACGTCGCGTTCCGGACGCCCAACGAGGCGGAATACCATCAGTGGCGCGAGCGACTCGATGCTCACGCGGTCCCCAACAGCGGCGAAGTGGACCGGTACTACTTCAGGAGCCTCTACTTCCGGGAGCCGGCCGGAGTGCTGTTCGAGATTGCCACCGATGGGCCGGGATTCGCGGTGGACGAGGATCCCGCGCGAGCTCGGCGAGTCGGTCGCGCTCCCGCCCTTCCTCGAGCCGCGCCGCGAATCGATCCTGTCGGGATTGGAGCCGATCACCTAGCGACGTCCGGCACGATCCCCCGTGTCAGCGCCCGTCGCGTCCAGGTACAGCCAGTTCCTTGAGCCGTCGGGCCTCACGCTCGATCTCCGCCTGGACCACTCGCTCCAGGCGTCGGCGGAACTCTCCCCCGAAATAGTCCGGCACGAGGTGCGGCAGGCCGAGCTCTCCCGGCTCACCCCTCCACGTAAGCCGCCCACCGAACGGTTCGAGCTCGCGCCGCACGGCCGTGAGCGCCGATTGGAGCGCCTCGATGCCGTCCTCGCCGGAGGCGGTGCCGGCCCGGTCAGCCCCCAGACCTTCGATCCGGTACGCGCACGTCCAATCGCCGGCGCGGCGCCGCCGGGGCGCGGCGATCTCGAGCAGGACCCCGCGTCCGCTGGGCACCACCTTGAGGCGGCGCGCAGCGAACGGCGTCACACGCGGGCCGGCGGGCTCGAGTGGCCGGCGGCTCAGCGGGTCTCCGGCGGACGCCGCGGCTTCGCGTCAAGACAGACGGTGAGCAGCATCTCGCTCTGGACGACCGCCTTCACGGTATGCGGCACGTCCGGGTCGAGCACCAGCGCCTCGTTGGCCGCCATCCGCTCGCGCGCGCCCGCCGCCTCCACTTCGATCTGCCCGCGCAGGCAGTGGATGACCACGTGACCGGGCGCCCGGTGCTCCGGCAGCTCGCCACCGGCCTCGAGGGCAAACAGGACCAGGCGGAGCGGCCCGCGGTGAACCAGGCTGACCTGGCGGTGACCCTGCTTGGATGGATGAGGCTCGGCGTACAGTGCCTCGGTGAATTCTGGCAGATTGAGCAACACCGCCGGTCCGGACAGGCGCTCGCTCGGGTGCGGACGGAGCCGCTCTTCGGGTCGGGACATGACACTCTCTGGTTGGTGATGTCGGCCAGGCCGCGCACTGGTCGAAGATACGACCGCTGCACGGCGCCGTCAGGTCGGAATGGCGGCCGCTTGTTCGCGGAGAATCCGGAGCGCCAGGTCGATCGTCCGACGGTGCGTCCGGAAGGAGAGCGCCACCATCCGGATCATGAAGCGGCCGTCCAGCATGGTGGAGGACAGGAATATCCGTCCGTCCCGGCGTACGCCGTCCACGATCGCCTGGTTGATCGCGTTGATGCGCTCGAGGCCCGCCTCCCTGCCGGGCGGAACCCAGCGAAAGGTCACGATGGAGAGGTCGGGCACCGGCCCGACCTCGAATCCCAGCGCCTGTATTTCGTGGTAGAAATAGCGGGCCAGCAGCAGCTTCTCTTCGAGCGCCGCGCGGAAGGGCCGCGTCCCCAGCAGAATCAGCGGGAGCCACATGCGGAGGCCGCGGAAATGCTTCGTGAGCTCGGGTGACAGATCCGCTGGAGAGACTTCCCCCGGCTCACGCATGGCGTCCTGCATGTAGTTGCCGAAGTAGTGGTGCGCGGCCGCGAGCGCCGCGGCGTCACGGACCACCAGGATCCCCGACCCATAGGGCAGGAAAAGTCCTTTATGCGGATCGAGCACCGCCGAGTCGGAGCGCTCGATGCCCGCGAGCGCTCCGGCGGCCCTCCTCGGTCAGGAGGAAGAAGCCGCCATAGGCCGCGTCCACGTGGAACCAGCAGCGCTCTCGCTCGGCGACGTCGGCGATGGCCGCGAGCGGGTCCACCGCGCCAGTATCGGTGGTGCCCGCCGCCGCGATGACCAGCCAGGGCCTGAGCCCCGCCTGCCGGTCCGCCGTGATGGCCCGTGCCAGTGCCTCGGGCCGCATCCGGAAGCGCTCGTCCATGGCGACGTGCCGCACCTGCGCCTCGGCGAGGCCGGCGATCCGAAGCGCCTTCTCGATGCAGTAGTGCGCCTGCGTCGTGAGGTACACCACCGCCGTAGCGAAGTCCGCGGCCTTGAGCGCGTGCGCGTCGCGCGCCGTGGCGACGGCCGCCAGCGTGGCGATGCTCCCACCCGATGCGATGTTGCCCCCGGCGGATGCGGGGTAGCCGACCAGATCGGCTACCCAGCGGACGAGCATGTTCTCCATCCGGACCGCGCCGGGGCCGGTAAAGAAGACGCCCGCGTACTTGTTGCTGATCGCCGCGAGGAAGTCGCCCAGCGCCGAGTGGTAGAGGCCGCCGCCGGGAATGTACGCCAGGTGACCGCCCGAGGCCGGGTTCCCGCCGGGCCGGACGACGTCGCGCTCGAGCAGCTCGATCGCGGCATCGATCGGGATGCCGTGCTCCGAGATCGGTGAGCGGAGCAGTCCGGCACCCTTCTCCGCCGTTTCGACGTACGCCTGGAGTGTCTCGATGCGCCGCAGAAACCGCTCGGAGGAAGCGAGCACGGCGTTCCGAAGCTGCTTTCGGCGCGTAGTCCCGGGCTCCAGCGGACGGGAGGCGCGCTCGAGCTGCCGAAGCCGACTCAGCAGGGCGGCACGGTCGCGGGCCGGGCCGGAGAGGTCCGGCAAGTTGGTCGGCATGGCGGTGAGGTCGAACCTATGGCGCGTTCGGCACGAAGCCGCTCGCCCGCTACACGGCGGCCAGCACGGCCGGCCGATAGTGCCCCGGCTCAACTCGTCCCGCGATGCACAGCCGATTCCACGCGTTGATTGTCGCCACCGCGAGCGTCAGGTCGGCCAGTTCCTTCTCGTTCAGATGCGGCCGGACCTCCTCGTATACCGCATCCGGCACCCGATCTCGGGCAATGAGGGTCACCGCCTCCGTCCACGCCAGCGCGGCGCGCTCGCGCTCGGTGTAGTACGGGCACTCACGCCAGGCGTCCAGCGAGTAGAGCCGCTGCTCGGTCTCGCCGATCGCGCGCAGGTCCTTCGAGTGCATGTCGAGGCAATAGGCACAGCCGTTGATCTGCGACGCCCGGAACTTGACCAGGTGAATGAGCGGTGGTTCCAGTCCGCAGTGGTGCAGGTACTCCTCGAGGCCCCTCATGGCGTCGTAGACGCCCGGAGCAACTTTCGCGTAGTCGAGTCGTGCTTTCACGTTATCTCCTGAGAATCGAAGGCCGGGCGCCGTCAGGTGGGGAACCCCGGGTCCAGGTCGGTTCAGGGGCGGCTGCCGCCTCGAGCGCCGGTGTCCGCCGCCGGCGTGGTGAGCGGCGCGTCCCGATCACAGACGAAATACGCCAGCAGCCGCGCCGGTGCCGTCCGGCTGGCGTTGGCGGAGACCTGGTGCACCCCGTTGGGCGCCTCGTAGAAGCTCTCGCCGGCCCGGTACGTGGATTCCGGCTGGCCGCGCACCTGCGACCGAATCGCGCCGTCGAGCACATAGCCGATCACCGGACACGGATGGCTGTGCGGCGGCGACGATCCGCCCGGCCCATAGCTGACCTCGACCAGCTTCGCGGACAGGTGCTCTCCGTTGAGCCGGGGCAGCTCGTGCGAAAACGCCGGGCGCACCCGCGTGGCGCTCGCATCCTGACTGGCCGCGCTGGCCCCCTGCCCCGGCGCGCGATTGCACGCCGCTATGGCGATGCCGACCACGATGCCGGCTGCCACGCTCCATTGAATCCCTCGCCTCATCTTACCCTCCTGCTGACGTCGCCGGGCGCTCACCGGCTCCTACGGAAAGATCCCCAGTTGCACGTAACTCAGCGCGACCTTGTCGATCGCCACGATCATGGCCGCGGTGCGGAGGTTCACTTCGCCTTCCCGCTGCTTCCATTGCTCGCGGATTGGGTGATAGGCGCTGCTCATCGTTTCCTCAAGGCCCGAATTGACCAGGTCCTCCTCGCTCGCGCCGTGGGTCACTCGCTCGATCTCCGTCGGGGTGAACTTCCGTCCGGTCACCTCCTCCACCGCTTCCAGCAGCCGGCCATAGGCGCCCTGCTCGAAGCGCTTCTGCATCCGGCCGAATCGGACGTGGCCCAGGTTCTTGACCCATTCGAAATAGGAAACCGTGACGCCGCCGGCGTTGACGTAGGCGTCGGGGACCACCAGGATCCCACGCTGATCCAGGATCTCGTCCGCCTCGCCGGTAGTCGGCCCGTTCGCGGCCTCGATCACGAGCTTCGCCTTGATTCGCGGCGCGTTCTCCGCCGTGATCTGGCGCTCCAGCGCGGCTGGAATGAGAATGTCGCAGTCGAGCTCGAGCGCATCTTCCCGGCGGGCCAGATTGGTGGCGCCGGGGAAGTCGAGAATCTTCCGGTGCTCCCGGCGGTGCGCCATCACCCTTTCCACGTCCAGTCCCTTCGGGCTGGCGATGGCTCCCTCGGATTCCGAGATGCCGACCAGCACGGCGCCGGCTTCCTGGAAGAACCTGGCCGCATGGTAGCCGACGTTTCCCAGCCCCTGCACCACCACCCGCTTGCCTTCGATGCCGCGGGTCAGGCCGAGCGCCTTCATGTCCTCCGCGACGTTGCACACCTCGCGCGTGCCGTAGAACACGCCTCGTCCGGTGGCCTCCGTGCGTCCGCGGATGCCGCCCGCGCTCACCGGCTTTGCCGTGACGCAGCCGAGCGCATCCAGCTCTCCGGGCCGGAGCTGGGTATACGTATCGGCGATCCACGCCATCTCGCGTGCGCTCGTGCCCACGTCCGGCGCCGGAACGTCCAGCCCGGGGCCCATGAAATTCTTGCGGACCAGCTCGAACACGTAGCGGCGGGTGATCCGCTCCAGCTCCGCGGGCGAGTACTTCTTCGGGTTGAGCTTGATCCCGCCCTTGGCGCCGCCGAACGGCACGTCCACGAGCGCGCACTTGTAGGTCATGAGCGCGGCGAGCGCCTGCACTTCCTCGTCGTCCACGGCCTCCGAGTACCGGATGCCGCCCTTGCACGGCAGCTTATGATGGCTGTGCTGGGCCCGCCACGCGTGCATCACTTCGATTCTGCCGTCGTCGCGCTTGATGGGGAAGCTGGTGTAGAAGAGGTTCTTGCAGGCCTTGATGTTGGCGAGCAGTGTGGGGTCGTGATCGGTGAACCCGGCCGCCCGGTCGAAAGCCTGGTTTACCTGGTCGAGAAAACCGGCGCCCACCGACATGGGCATGGCTCCTGGGAGGGAGGAGAGTGACGGAGATCGGCACGGGGATAGTAACCTTGCCGCCGTCGAATCAGGAATCGCCTACGCGGTCGTCTGGGGCGCTCGCCGTGGGCGCCTCACCGGCGCGTGACGATTGGAAGGGTGGGGCTGCTTCTGCGGCGGGAGGATCAGTGGGGCTGGTGCAGCCCCAATTGTGACGAAGCTGCTAACGCTACTACCATCATGCCTTCGCGCTCGATCGCTTCCCTTCCCCCCTCCTCGCGGTCCACCACGGCCACCACCCCAGCCACCTTCCCCCCCGAGCTCCGGATCGCGGAGACGGCCCGCTGCGCCGAGGCCCCCGTCGTGATCACATCCTCCACCACCACGACCTCATCCCCCGCCACGAAATTTCCCTCGATCCCCCGCCCCGTCCCATGCCCCTTGGCCTCCTTCCGCACGCTGAACGCGTCGATCACCAGGTCCGTCCCCCAGCTCGCCGCGGCGATGGCGTACGCCACCGGGTCGGCCCCCATGGTGAGCCCCCCGACCGCGCGCGGGTGCCAGCCGGCCGCCCGGATGGCGGCTAGCCCCATGCGCCCGATCAGCACCATGCCTTCGGCGCTCATCGTGGTGAGGCGGCAATCTATGTAGTAGGAAGAGTGTTGACCTGAGGAGAGCACGAAGTCACCACGGCGGACCGAACGCGCGAGCAGGAGCCGGCGGAGCTGATCCGCGTCGCTCACTCCCCGCCCTTGCCGAATAGCGAGGCCAGAAAGCCCCGCCTCCCCCCGCCCTGCCGCACTGCCGTGCACAACTCGGTGGCGAATTCGTCCACGGTCTTGGAGCGTTTGGCCAGATCCCGCTCCAACCCGTGCATCACCGCCGACTCGACCGCCGCCGGAAACCGGAGCCCCTTCACCGCCTGGTTCAACGGGACCGGAGGTTGACTAAGTAGTTGCTGAAACAACTCCCTTGGGCTCTTGCCGGTGAACGGCAGTTCCAGCGTCAGCATGTAGTAGGCGATCGTCGCCAGGCTGTAGACATCGGCCTGCCCGCTCACCAACTCACCGCTCAGGGTTTCGGGCGCGACGTACTGGAGCGTGCCCACGAAGAAGCCCGCCCGCGTCAGCCGCTCCTCGGGACTCAGTTCCGAATCCCGCGCGATGCCGAAATCCAGCAGCTTGGCCGTCTGCGTGGCGGGATCGTACATGATGTTGGCGGGCTTGAGGTCCCGGTGGATGATCCCGGCCTTGTGGGCGCAGCCGAGCGCGGCGCCGAGCTGCTCCACGATGGTCGCCACCAGCGGCGGCGCCAGCCGGCCGGAGCGGTTGATGAACTCGGCCAGCGGCTCGCCCTGGGCCCACTCGAGCGCCAGGTAGTGCAACCCGTCCGTGGCGCCGAAGTCGTACGTCTGGACGATGTTCGGGTGCTTCACCCTGGCGCCGTACTCCGCCTCCCGCAGGAAGCGCTTCACGGCAACCGGATCCTGCGCGAGCCGGGGCCGCAGGATTTTCACCGCGGCCCGGCCACGCTCGGGGTGCTCCGCGCGATAGACCGTGGCCGTGCCGCCCTCGCCGATGTACTCGGCGAGGTGGTAGCCGGCCACGGTGCGCCCAACCAGGTTGTCGGCGTTCATTGGTGCGCCAAGCTACCGTGTTTCCGGACGGGCAGCAAGTTGGGCTGCTTGACGCCCGCTCTCCGGCGCCCTTAACCTTCCGCCGCGCCCGCGTGATGCGGGCGCGGCTGTCTCCAGCGGGGAGTCCTGATGCGTCGGCTCGTGTTTTCGGCGGCACTCGGCGCCGCGGCCCTCGCCGCTGCGGCCCTCGGCTGTGGCAGTTGGAGCCGCGTCGGCAGCGGTGACCAGCCCACGCCCACCGAATCGCTGACCCACGTTCTGAACAGCACCCAGTATTACCAGCGGCTCGGCCGTCTGGCTGCCGCCGAGCCGCTGCCGTTCGTCGGCACGGTGGCATTCGCCGCCGGGCCGGCCGACTCGGTCGTCGGCATCCTGGGGCTCTCGCTCGAGAACCGGGCGCTCGCGTTCCAGCGCGAAGGCAATGTCTTCGTCGCGCGGTACCGGGTGAGCCTGTCGTTCCGGCGCGAGGGTGCGCCCTCGCTGGACGTCGCGCGCGAGGAAGTCGTACGCGTGCCCACGTTCAAGGAAACCCTCCGAAGCGACGAGAGCATCCTGTTCCAGCAGGTCCTGCGACTCGTCCCGGGCACCTACCACGTGAGCGTCACCGTGCGGGACGTGGGCTCGACCTCCGAGAGTCGTGCGGAGGCCGACTACACGGCGCCGAGCTTCGGGCCCGGGAGCGTGAGCGCGCCCATTCTGGCGTACCAGGCCACGGGGCGGGGAAGCCGGTCGGATCCGCTCAACATCGTGCTCAACCCGCGCGGGTCGGTGGGCTACGGGAGCGACACGCTGCTCGCCTATATGGAGGGGTACGGCTTCGCGCACCCGACCACCGTGCCGTTCAAGGTGATGGACGAGCGGCAGCACGTGATCTACCAGGACGAGCTCCGCTTTCGCGGCGACCGGCAGGTCGAGAGCCAGGTCATCCGGCTCTCGCCTGACAGCGTATCGCTCGGCGAGCTGAAGCTGGTGGTCGGGCAGGGGAGTAGCGAGCGCAGCGTGTCGGCGCTGGTCTCGTTCACCCAGGCGTGGGTCGTCACCAACTTCGACGAGATGCTCGACCTGCTGCGGTATTTCGGTCACGACAGTCAGGTGAGCGCGATGCGGAAGGCGCCGGCGTCCGAGCGTGCCCGGCTGTGGCGAGAGTTCTACGCGGCCACCGATCCCAACCCCGTCACGCCCGAGAACGAGGCGCTCAACCAGTACTTCGGCCGGATCGCGCAGGCCAATCAGCGATTCACCGACGAAGGCGTGCCCGGCTGGCGCACCGACCGCGGCGAGGTGTTCATCACCCTCGGCCCCCCCGACGAGGCCGTCGAAAACAGCCCCGGCACCACCGCCGACCGCGTGGTCCGCTGGTCCTACATCACCTACCGGCTCGACCTTTTCTTCCGCGACGAGAGCGGCTTCGGCCGCCTGAGACTGGTGCCCAACAGCCGCGCGGACTTCGAGCGGACCCTGTCGCGGGTCCGAAGGCAGGAGGGGTAAGGCGGGAAGACGAAAGGACGGAAAGACGGAAGGGGCCGCCGTAATGTCCCTTCCACCCTCCTTCCGTCCTTCCGCCTTTCCGCCCTTCCGTCTTCCCGCCTTATCTTTCACCTGATGCCCAACCACACGCCCCCCCAGCTCTTCCTGATCGACGGCTACGCCCTGATCTATCGTGCCTTTTACGCGATGATCTCGCGGCCGCTCCGCACCACCCGCGGAGAGAACACCTCGGCGGCCTGGGGCGTCGTGAACTTCCTGGTCCGCCTGCGTGAGAAGTACCGGCCCGACTACGTCTGCTGGGTCAACGATGCCGGCACCTCCTTCCGGCAGGAGCGCTATCCCGAGTACAAGTCCACCCGCGAGAAGCTCGACGAGTCGCTGCAGGCCGATTTCGACACCGCGGTCGAACGGATCTGCACGCTGCTCGAGGCGTTCCGGATCCCGCTCGTCGCCGTCAAGGGATATGAGGCCGACGACGTGATCGGCACCCTGGCCCATGCCGCCGCCGGGCGCGGGCTCCAGGCCGTGATCGTCTCGGGCGACAAGGACTTCTACCAGCTCATCGGCCCCGGGATCACCCTCCTGAACCCGGGCCGCGGTGGGCCGGCTGCCGTCGACGAGATCTGGGTCAACGAGGCGAACGCCGCCGAACGGCTGGGCGTTCCGCCGCACCAGGTGGTGGACTTTCTGGCGCTCGTGGGCGACAGCTCCGACAACGTGCCCGGCGTGAAGGGCATCGGCGAGAAGGGCGCCCAGAAGCTGCTCGCCGAGTACGGCGATCTGGAGACGATTCTGGCGCGCGCTGGGGAAGTCACGGCCAAGCGCAGCCGGGAGGCGCTTCTCGCGCAGGCCGATGCGGCGCGGCTCTCCCAGGAGCTGGTCACGATCAAGCGCGATGTGCCGGTCCAGCTCGATGTCGGTGATCTCGTGCTCCAGGAGCCCGACCGCGAGTCTCTGATCCGGCTGCTGACGGAGCTGGAGTTCTTCTCGCTGGCGAGGCGGTTGGGCGGGCAGGGGGGCGCGGCTCCGGCCGGGGATGCGGCGCCGGAGACCGACGTACCGCAGGAGGCCGGCCGGGTGGCGTCACTGGCGTCCGACTCGTGGTCCGGCGGTGCCGATCCGGACGATGTGGGCGGGGGTGGCGCACTCGTCGCCGCGGCCAGCACGACCCTCCCGGCCACTGCCGCCGACTGGCTCGCCCTCGACGAAGGCCCGGCGCCCGAGGTCACGATCGTGGACGACCCCGACGAGCTTCCCGCGCTGGTCGAGCGCCTGCGCGCCGCGCCGATGATGGCGCTCGACACCGAGACCAGCTCGCTCGAGCCGCACGATGCCGAGCTGGTCGGTCTTTCGCTGGCCGCGAGCCCGGGCGAGGTCTGGTATCTGCCGTTCGGCCATCGCGCGCCCGCGGGCGAGCTCGCCGCGCCCGAGCCGGTCAGGAATCTCCCGCCGATCACCGACTTTGCCTGCGCACCGCTGTTCGCGTTGCTCGAGGATCCCGCGGTTCCAAAAGCCGGACACAACATCAAGTACGACTGGCAGGTGCTCCGCCGCGCCGGGGTGGAGCTCGCCGGCGTGGCCTACGACTCGATGCTCGCCAGCTTCGTCCTCGATCCCGGCCGCCGGTCGCACGCCATCGACACGCTCTGCCTCGAGCACCTGGGGCGCGCCATGCAGACGTACGCCGACGTGGCGGGGAAGGGGAAGGCGGAGATCCCGTTCGCCGAGGTGCCGATCACGGCAGCGGCGGCGTACTGCGGCGCCGACAGCGGCACCGTGCTGGCGCTCCGCGAGCGGCTCGCGCCCGCGCTTCGCGAGATGGCAATGGAGCCGCTGCTCCGCGACATCGAGATGCCGCTCATCCCGGTATTGACCGACATGGAATGGGACGGGATCTCGATCGATCCCGAGGTGTTCGCCCGCCTGGGCGCGGAGCTCGGGGTCGAGTTGGCCCGGCTCGAGGCCGAGATCGCCGGCGTCGCCGGCGAGGTGCTCAATCTGAACTCACCCCGCCAGCTCGCGGGCATTCTGTTCGAGAAGCAGCAGCTCCCGATCCTGAAGCGCACCAAGACCGGGCCCAGCACCGACGCCGACGTGCTCGAGCAGCTTGCGGCCATGGGCCACGAACTGCCGCGGCTGATTCTCGAATACCGCGAGCTGCAGAAGCTCAAGAGCACCTACGTGGACACGCTGCCGGAGCGCGTGAACCGCCACACGGGACGGATCCACACCAGCTTCAACCAGACCGGCGCGGCCACTGGGCGGCTCAGCTCCTCCGAGCCCAACCTGCAGAACATCCCGGTGCGCACGCCCCGCGGCGAGGCGATCCGCCGGGGGTTCGTGCCCCGCGGCGGCTGGAGCTTCCTGGTCGCCGACTACTCGCAGATCGAGCTGCGGCTCATGGCCCACCTCTCGGGCGATCCGGCCTTCATCGAAGCGTTCCACCAGGGCGGCGACATCCATCGGCAGACCGCCGCCTTGATCTTCGCTGTCCCCCTCGAGCAGGTCACGCCCGATATGCGCGCGCGCGCGAAGACGATCAACTTCGCGACCATCTACGGGCAGGGGCCGTTCGCCCTGAGCCGGCAGCTCGGCATCTCCCAGGAGGACGCGAAGACCTTCATCGCCCGCTACTTCGAGCGCTTCGCCGGGGTGCGCGCCTTCCTGGACGCGCAGGTGCGGCTCGCGCGCGAGCAGGGTTACGTCGAGACCCTGTTCCAGCGCCGCCGCTACATCCCCGAGATCCGCGACCGCAACTTCAACATGCGCGCCTACGGCGAGCGCAATGCGCAGAATTCGCCGCTCCAGGGCTCGGCCGCCGACCTCATCAAGCTGGCGATGATCCGGATCCACGCCGCGCTCCGCGAGCAGAAGCTCGAGAGCCGGATGCTGCTGCAGGTGCACGATGAGCTGGTCTTCGAGGGGCCGCCCCACGAGATGGACGCGCTCCGATTGCTGGTGCGCACGCACATGGAGCAGGTGGTGCAGCTCCGAGTGCCCCTCGTGGTGGAGATCGGTGTGGGGCCCGACTGGCTCGACGCCAAGCGATGAGCGGCGCACGATTTGTCTGCAGCGACCCCGATGCCGGGGACTTCGAGTTCGCCGACGTCGAAGCGGTCCTTGATGCCCTCGAGGCCGCGCTGGTCGCACCCACCACCCCGGTCTTCGACGCCGTCCGGCAGAGCTCGCAGCCGGTCGGGAATGCACCCCGAGATCCGCGCGGCCTGGGCCGCGCGCCTCCGCTATCGGCCTCCTTCGCTCGACGGGCTCGCACTGCCGTCGTTGCCGTCGCTGACTTCGCTTGCGCGAAGCCTTCCGGACGACGAGGACGAACGGGAGCGCCGCCGCGAAGCGTACGCCCGGGTGCGGAGCCCGACGGCCGCCCTGGAGGGCCGGACAGCGCCCGGCGCGACGACGGGCCGCGCCTTGCCGTGGTCGGCATCGCGCTGGCGCTGGCGCTGCTCGGGATCATCGGCTGGCTGGCGGTGACGTTCGCGGCCGGGCTGAACGAGCTCGCGGCGCGCGCGGTGAGTGGCGGTCAGGCGCGGTAGGCCGAGGGCCCGGGCTCCTTCGTCCGTCGGCCCCGCCGCACCCCCGGCCACCAGTTCCACCGGCCCATCGCCTGCATGAACGCCGGCACCAGCACCATCCGAATCACCGTCGCATCCAGCAGCACCGCCACCGCGAGCCCGAAGCCCATGAGCTGCATGGGCAGCGAGCGCGCGAAGGCGAAGATCCCGAACACCAGGATCATGACGAGCGCCGCCGAGGTGATGACCGAGGCTGTGGCGCTCAACCCCTCCATCGTGGCCTCCGTGTTCCTCCCGCTCCGGTCGAACGCTTCCTTGATCCGGCTCAACAGGAAGACCTCGTAGTCCATGCTGAGCCCGAACACCACGGCGAACACCAGAACGGGCACCGCGACGAAGATCGCCGACGTCGGCCCGTCGAGCCCGAAGAGTCGCGCCCCCACGCCGTACTGGAAGACGAGCACGAGCAGTCCGAACGTCGCGCTCACCGAGAGCGTGTTCATGACGATGGCCTTGAGCGGCACGAGCACCGATCTGAAGGCCACCGCGAGCATCACGCCGGTGGCGCCGAGAATCAGCGCGACCAGGAGCGGAAAGCGCGCGAGCAGATCCTCCTGGAAATCGAGCGCCGCCGCCGAATATCCGCCGACCGTGATCGTCATCCCCTTCGTGCCGCGGAGCTGCGCCCGCGCGAGCCGGCGCGCGTGCAGCACCACGTCGGTCGCGGTCGTGAGCGAGGTGGTGTCGGCGAGGACGACGTCGATCAGCGTGAGCCGCCGGTCGGTGCTCAGGTAGGCGTCCAGGAAATCGGGGAATCGGGCGCGGGCCGCAGCGAGGTCGCTGTAGAGCACGGAGTAGCCGAGCAGGCTGCCGTGCGGCTCCAGGTTGACGAGGCTGCGGACCTCGCGTACGCGGGGGTCGGCGCCGAGCGAGTCGGCCAGGGTCATGAGACCGCGGAGCGCCGCCGCGTCGGTCGCGCTCCGGCCCTCCGGGAGCTGCACCAGGACGCGCACCGGCTGGATGAAACCCGCTGCGCCCATCGCGGACAGCGCGTCGAGCCCCTCGCCGGCCTCGGTGCCGGCGGGCCACCAGTGCCGCGAAGGCAGCCCGATCCTGATGTAGAAGACGGGAAGCGTGAGGATCGCGATGACGCCGCCGCCGTAGGCCAGCGCGCGAACCGGGTGCCGGCTGAGCGTCCGGGCCCACTTCTCCCAGACCTGCGGTGCATGGTACCAGGTGAGCCGGCGCGCAAGCCAGCGGGGCCGGTCGATCTCTCGGCCGAGCACGGCCAGCAGGGCGGGGAGCAGCGTGATCGAGAGGGTCACCGCGACCGCCACCACGACCAGGCCCCCGATGCCGACGCTCCGCGTCTCGATCAGGGGTGTGAGCAGCAGCGCGCCGAAGCCCACGAATACGGTGAGCCCCGAGGTGATCACCGCCCGTCCGGCGGTGGCCATCGTGTTGGCCGCGGCCTGGCGCCGCCGGGCCCCGCGCGCCAGTTCTTCGCGGAACCGGGTGACGACCAGCAAGGAGTAGTCGATCCCGACGCCCAGGCCGATCATGGTGGTCATGTTCAGCACGAAGACCGACATGGGCGTGAATCGCGCGAGAACGCCGATGATGGTGAGCGACACCGCGATCGCCAGCACACCCACGATGAGCGGGAGCGCCGCTGCCACCAGCGCACCGAACGCGAGGACCAGGATGATCAGGGTGAGCGGCAGCAGCCGCTCCTCGCCCTGCGCACTGTCACGGGTCACCACGGTGCGGACGTCGAGGTCGAGCGGCGCCCGGCCCGTGACGCGGACACGGTAGCGCTCGCCGCCGGGGACGCGCCCCATCGTCTCCTGGACGAGGCGTCGGACGGGCATTACCAGCGCGCCCGCGCTGTCGCCGGGCATCGCCTCGAGCGCCACGATGGCGAAGGTGGCCCGGTGATCTCGGCTCAGGAAGGTGGTGTCGCCAGTGCCGCGGTAAGAGATGACACCCCGGACGTAGGGCTGGCGCCCGAGGACGGTGAGCAGGCTGTCGAGCGCTGCCTTCGGCTCCGGTTCGTCGAGGCGCTCGGGCGAGTGCATCGTGACCGCGAAGAACTCGCCGATCGGCCGGCTGAAACGCTCGGCCAGCAACGCCTCCGTGATCGAGGCCTCGGTGTGATGGGTGCTGCCGCCCCGGATGTTCAGCCGCGACGGTGTTTTGGGAGCCTGGACGGCCGCCGCGGCGCCGATGACCGCCCACACCACGAGCACCGCCCAGGGCCGGCGCACCAGCGCCCGGGCATATCGGTCCATCAGGTTCAGAAGTCCTCCCGGAGTCCGGCCCGCCTCGGCGGTGGCAAAAGGCTTAGACCACCAGGGGGCGCTGGCGCCAGCAGAAGGCGGCACCGCTGGCGGCGGGAGCGGAGCCGCATCCATATTGAGGTCATGCGGCGTACTCCTTCCTCTGCTCACTCTCGGGCTGCTCGTGCTGGTCCTCGCGGATCGGGTGTCCCGCACCCTCGACCGCGGGCCGTTGGACACCGACCAGGTGGCCAGCGAGACCCGGAGCGCCACACCGGATCTCAGGCGGCGGGCGGCAGATGCCACCCGGGCGCCGGCCGGCGGAACCGCCGAGGCGGGCGCGACGCGCCTCGCGCGGCTGGCTGCGCGCGAAGCACTGTCTCGGGAGGCCGGGTCCACCTACCTCGACTCATTGATCCTGAGCACCGACTCCGTGGTCCGGCGCTGGCCCGACCGGTGGGGCTTGCCCATCCGGGTCGCGATCATGGAGGGCGGGGCGCCGGATTACGACCCGCGGATGGCCGGGTACGTGCGGACCGCGCTCGATCGGTGGGAAGGTCTAGGCATCGGGCTGCGTTTCGCCCTCGTACGCGACACCAGTCAGGCCGACATCCTGGTGCGGTGGATCGATCACTTCGACTTCGATCGCGCGGGGCAGACCGACCTCACCTGGGATCAGTCGGGACGGGTGCGGCGGGCGCTGGTTTCGCTCGCGCTTCGCACCAACACCGGCGTCATCCTGCCGGACGACGCCCTCCTCTCCGTCGCGGTGCACGAGACGGGGCACGCCATCGGTCTCCCGCACTCGGCGGACTCCAACGACGTGATGTTCCCTGCCACGCGCACCGGCGTTCTTTCCGACCGCGACCGGCGCACCGCGGCGGTGCTCTACCGGCTGCCTCCCGGCCCCGTGCGCGATCTGGTGGCAGGCCGCGGCCGTTAGGCCGTGCCGCGGTGGTGGGCACGATCGTTGCCGGTCCGCAGCCCAGGTTCCGCTCGCCCAACCCACCGGTCCCGGATCACTCCCGCGCGACCGCATTCCGCAAGGTGGAGCTGCGCATGGTCATCACGATCCCCAGGCCCGCCGGGCTCCTCGGGGGACTGCTTGCCGTGATGCTCGGCGCCACGGCCGCCGCTGCTCAATCGTTCGCCGAGGTCGACGCGACGGTCCGGGACGGCATTCAGCGTGGCCTGTATCCCGGCGCCGTGGTGGTCATCGGCCGGCGGGACTCGGTCCTGTATGCCCGCGGGTACGGCCACTACACCTGGAGCCCGGCCTCGCGCGTGCCCGATCCGGATTCGACGATGTGGGACATCGCCTCGATCACGAAGATCGTGGCCACGACCAGCGCGGCGATGCGGCTCGTGGATCGGAACAAGCTGCAGCTCGACGCTCCGGTCCACCGCTATCTGCCCGGTTCTCGGGAGGCCCCAAGAACCGGGTGACCGTACGCATGCTGCTCGACCATACGAGCGGTCTTCGGAGTTATGTGCCGTTCTACACCAAGGCACACCGGAGCCGGGCGCGCATGATCGACCTGCTCTACGCCCAGCCGCTGGTCCGTGCGCCGGGGGACAGTGCCGAATACAGCGACCTCAACGCACTCCTGCTGGGACTCGTGGTCAGAAGATCTCGGGGGTGCCGCTAGATCAGCTCGCACGGCGCGAAGTCTTCGATCCGCTCGGCCTGAACAGCACCATGTACAAGCCACCCGCCTCGCTCCGGCCGCGGATCGTGCCCAGCGGCATCTGGCGCGGGCATCCCGTCCCTGGCGAGGTCAACGACCAGAACGCCGTCGCGATGGGCGGGGTGGCCGGGCATGCCGGCGTGTTCTCGACCGGCATGGACCTGGCCCGCTATGCGACCGTCTGGCTCCGCGCCGGTGCCGGACCCGCAGGTCCTTGGGTGAGTCCGGCAACCATGCGCCGGTTTCTCGTCAAGGGTCCCAACAGCGGCTCGCGCCTCCTCGGTTGGGACACACCCGAGCTGGAAGGCGACGAGCCCAGCGTCTTCGGCACCCTGATCAGCGACGCGGCGTACGGTCACACCGGCTTCACCGGGACGGAGCTCTGGATCGACCCCTCGCGCGACCTCTACCTGGTGTTTCTGACCAATCGCGCCTTCGACCCGAGGACTCGCGATTCGCTCAAGGAGTTGAAGGTCGTGCGCGCGGCGCTGTCCGACGCCGCCATCCGGCTGGTGCCGCACGGCTGTGCTCAGGAGCTGGTCTCCCGCTGTTAGCGGGCGAGGATCGTGCTCCACTCCGGAGTGGACACACTGTTAACTTTCGGGCATGACTGACGCGACCGCAGGTCCCGTGGCGCCCACCCCCGACACGGTCCGGAAGGCGCTCCGGACCGTGAAGGATCCGGAGCTCAACCTCAACATCATCGACATCGGGCTGGTCTACGATATCGAGGTGAGCGCCGCCGGCGAGGTGCACATCCGGATGACGCTCACCTCGCCGGGGTGTCCGGCCGGCACCGAGATCACCGACGACGTGAAGGCAGTCGTGTCCGATCTGGAAGGCGTCCAGGGAGTTGAAGTCGAGCTGGTGTGGGATCCGTACTGGACGCCGGACAAGATGGACCCCCGGGTACGCGCGTTTCTCGGGTTCTGAGCGTCTCGTCGTGAGTCGCTGAACGGACGTCAGTCTCCCGTTCCGGTTCCCTTCGCTCCCGGTTCCGCTGCCGCCGCCAGCAGGTCCGCCCCGATCTCACGCCGCTGCCAGGCCCTCAACTCCGGCACCGCCTCCAGCTCCTCGACCGTTCCGGGATTCAGCCGTGCGATCACCTCCAGCGTCCCGTTCGGGCACAGCACTCCTGGTGCGAGCTCGAGCCTGGTGGCGAGCTGGTTTCGAATGGTCTTGAGCCGGTCGAGCCGCGCCTCCACCGCGGGATCGTAGGCTCGGCGCGGCGGCCGCTCGATCCGGGGCAGCTCCGCATCCGGAAGGTCGAGGCCGCGTCGGATGGCTTCCAGGATCTCGCGGCCGCGCCGCTCGGCCTGTTCGCCGCCCACCCCGGGAATGGCCTTGAGCGCCGCCAGGTCCCTCGGGGGCGTCCTGGCCATGGCGAGCATCGGTTCGTTGTTGAGGATCCGGAAGGTGGCCCGGTCGGTCCGCTGCGCCACACCCTCCCGCCATGCATATAGCTCCCGCAGGACGGCCAGCTCGCGCCCCTTGAGCGCCTTTGCGCCCTTGAGCCGCAGATAGCCTGGTTCCCCGTCTGTCGGGCTCCAGTGCAGGTCGTGAAGCAGCGCGAACTCTTCCTCCGCCCAGGCCAGCCGGCCCCGGGCCTCGAGCTGCGTCCGCAGGATGTCGCGCAGCTCGGGCAGGAAGCGGGTGTCCGCCGCCGCGTACTCGAGCATCGCGGGCGAGAGCGGCCGTGCGGACCAGTCGGCGCGCTGAAACCGCTTGTCGAGCCGGACGCCGAGGTACTTCTCGAGCAAGGCTGCGAGTCCCACCCCGGGCTCGTTGAGGAGCTGTGCGGCGATGCGGGTGTCGAACAGGCTCGAGGCATGGTAGCCGTACTCCCGGTCGAGCAGCCGCAGGTCGTAGTCCGCGTCGTGGAACACCGTCTCCACCGCCGGGTCCGCGAGCACTTGTCCCAGCGGCGCCAGGTTCTCCACCGCGAGCGGGTCCACCACCGCCGTCTCCTCGCGCGAGCTGATCTGCAGCAGGTAGACCCGGTCGGTGAAGCGGTGAAAGCTCGCCGCCTCCGTATCCACTGCGAGCAGGGGCGCGCCGCGGAGTCGCGCGAACAGCGCCTCCAGCTCCGCCTGCGATTGGATCAACGCTACGCCGGAGCTCACTCGGTCTTCGACACCTGCTCGAGTCCCGCCGCGATCTCGTCCAGCGCCTTGGACAGTGCCTTGTAGAAGTCGGCGTCGGGCTGCGGCGTCCCGCCCATCGCCGCGTCCATTTGCAGCTTGCGGGCGAGCTTCGCGGTATGGCGGATGTAGTCGGTGGCTGGTTTCATCGAGGGAGTGGACGATGGGACGGAAAGACGGAGAGGTGGTCTCAGTTCGGGTTGCCGGAAGTGTAGCCACCTGCCTCCGGTTTTGCTCGGTCGTACCGTCCCCTCCGTCTTCTCTGGCCCGTGCGTCTATCTTGACCCGATGTCGCCGCCCTCCGCCGTGATCGATCTCCCCGTCTATCCCGACGAGTGCGACGCGTTCGGGCACCTCAACCAGGCCTCGTTTCTCAGTCTGTTCGAGCGGGCGCGCTGGGAAATGCTGATGCGGGGACCCGGCATGGACGTCTTCACCAGGTCCGGCGCCTGGCCGGCAGTCCGGAAGGCGGTCATCGATTATCATGCAGCCGCGTTCCCGGGCGACGTGCTGCGCTTCCACCAGGCGCTTACTCACTACGGCCGGACCAGCTTCACCATGCGGCAGACCGCGCGGCGGCTCAAGGACGACGTGCTCCTCGCCACCGCGGAGTTCGTTTTCGTCTGCATCGACCGCGACGGCCGGCCGACGCCGGTGCCGGCTGAGTTCGGCGCGTTCATGAATGCCCCGCCCGAGCCGGGCGACATGCAGCGTGTCACGGTGAATGGTGTCAGCCTGGCTGTCGAACTCCGGGGAGAGGGCCCCGCCGTGCTGTTCGTTCACGGCTATCCCTTCGACCACACCATCTGGCGCGATCAGATCGATGCCCTGGACGGCTATCGACGCATCGCCCTCGACCTTCGCGGGATGGGGCGATCCGATGCGCCGGACCTGGGATACGGAATGGAGATCTACGCCGCGGATATCGCGGCGCTCCTCGACGCGCTCGGCATCGAGCACGTGGTGCTCTGCGGGCTGTCGATGGGCGGATATGTCATTTTCGAGTTCCTGCGGAGCTGGCGGCACCGGGTGCGGGGCGTCGTCCTCATGGATACCCGCGCGGAAGCCGATGGTGCGGAGGCGCGGCGTGCGCGTGACGCCGCGGCAGCGACCGCGCGGGACGGCGGCGCCGCCGCGATCGCCGAGTCGATGCTGCCCAGATTGCTCGCGCCCGGTACGGCGGAGCGGGCCCCCGAGGTCGCCGAGCGCCTGCGCCGCATGATGGCCGCCACTCCGGTGGCGGGAATCGTTGGCGCGCTTGCGGCCATGCGCGATCGCCGCGACAGCACCGACCTCCTCCCTGCGCTCGCGGGACTGCCGGTGCTGGTGATGGTCGGCGAGCAGGACGTACTCACGCCGCCCGATTCCGCGCGACGACTGGCCGCCGGGATCCCCCATGCGCGGCTGGTCGTGGTGCCCGGAGCGGGCCACGTCACGCCCGTCGAGCGGCCCGCCGAGACGACTGCCGCCCTGCTCGAGTTTCTGCGGGTGGTGGGCTGAAACCTTTACGGGACGGGCCGCGTTGTGAGTTCGGCGGCGCGACGGATTCCCGTCCGTCCCCGTCGGACAGTAGTCCTACCACCTAGGGCTCCGGGGTCGCGGCCACGCAGTACGGTCCCGGGGCCGCTCTCCTTCAGCGTGCGGGCGGTATAACGTCGAGGGGGTCCCGATGCCGGGGCCCCCTTTTGATCCGCTCGCCGTTCGGGGCTTACCGTTGCGGTCGCCCGGGCGGCGTGTCGCTGCTGAACACCTCGCGGTTCTTCTCAATGTAGGAGGTCATGTTCGGCGGGACGTCTTCTTCCGGGAAGATCGCCGTCACGGGACACTCCGGCTCGCACGCGCCGCAATCGATGCACTCGTCCGGGTGGATGTACAGTTGGTCCTCGCCCTCGTAGATGCAGTCTACCGGACACACGTCCACGCAGGCGCGGTCCTTCACCCCGATGCATGCTTCGGTGATCACGTACGTCATTGCCGCCGGTCCTCCGGAGTGGCTGAGTCGCGCGCCTCGTGCGAGCGCATCTTCGAGTAGGTATACGAAGGTGCGTGGGGTGGCGCAAGGGCCCGCTGGCTCTCGCCGCTCTTGCGCGCGCTGCGATTGGCGGACCGGTTACGGGTCGGGAAGAGGGCCGCCGGCAGGAGTGCCGGGTTGGCTAGAGGAGCCCCGGTAGTGGCGTCGCATAGCTGGTACTGCGGTCCTCGGGAGGGCCATATCGGCCGTCCGGCCCGTGGAGGCGGTGCCATTCCTCCCGCAGGCAGAATGGATCCAATCCATGCGGCCGATCTACAGCCAGCACGCCGTCGAGGTGATCGAGCTCGTGCTGGATCAGCTCGGCGCGATCACCCTCCAGGTCGACCTCGTGCCACTCGCCCTTGGTGTCCTGGTACCGCACCCGGAGCCGGTGCGCGCGCGACACACGGACGAGCAGGTTGGGGAACGAGAAGCAATCGTCCCACACTTCGAAATCCTGGTTGCCGATGTCCATGATCTCGGGATTGATGAGCGCCCACGGCTGGTCCAGTTCGCAGTAGACCATCCGCACCGGCGCGCCGATCTGGGGGGCCGCGATCCCACGACCAGTGCCGAAGCGCGACTGCCAGTCACGCAACGTCTCGCGCATGTCGTCCAGGATCACCCGGACTGCGGTGGACCGCGGCTTGGTGATCGGCTCGCTCCTGGCCCGGAGAACTGGATCGCCCAGCAGACGAATTCGATGGATGGTCATGTGAACAGAGCCTCGAAGCGTGGTTGACCGCGGGACCAGACGCTACGCATCAATATGGGATGGCCGCCGTACGCCTGCCAGAGACTGAGTGGGTTTGTTGGCCCGCTATGGGAGTAGTTTAGATAACTACTACAGAGAGCGCCATCATTCCCTGCCACATCATAGGCTAGTTCCAGGCGCGCAACAGATTGCTAAAACAGTCGGTTACGATTTCGCACCAAGAATTTTGCGCGAATTGACAATTCCGACTTTTTCACTTAAGATTCCGACCTATGGGCGTCCTACCGCTTCCGCTTGCCGGAGTCGTGGGCCCGCTGGGACAGCGGGGCCCGCGCAGCGCTGTACTAACGCAGCTCAAGCGGGCGAGTCGGCTGACGGCCAGGGAGCTTGCCGGCCGGCTCGGTGTGTCGCTGAACGCAGCCCGGCACCACCTCAAGGAACTCGAGGCCGAAGGGCTGGTCGAATACGAGCGGGAGCACCGTGGCGTCGGGGCGCCGGCGTTCGCCTACCGGCTGAGCGCTTCGGGTGAGGCACTCTTTCCCAGCCGCTACGAGGCGACCCTCGCTGCCGTGCTCGACCACATGGTCGAGCGCGATGGTCGGGGGGCAGCGGTCGCAGTGCTGGAGTCACACTTCGCAGGGCTCGCCAGCCGGCTCGAGGCCGAGCTGGCCGGAAGCACCCCTGCCGAGCGGTTGCAGGCTGTCGGCCGCGTGCTCTCGGAGGAGGGCTACATGGCCGAAGTGACGGCCAGCGGCGGGCGCAGGTACGCTTACGGAGCACAACTGCGCCATCCCCGCGGTGGCCGAGCGCTTTCCCGAAATCTGCGCCGCCGAGGCTCGTTTCCTGGCGCGGGTGCTGGGAGCCGAAGTCGACCGGCGGGCGCACATGCTGAGCGGGTGCAGCGCCTGCGAATATCACGTGCGGTTCACCACCGTGCAGGAGAACTCATGAGCTCCTCCGTCGAGAGCCTGGTCAACAAGGAATACAAGTACGGCTTCGTCACCGACATCGAATCCGATGTCGCGCCGAAGGGGCTGAACGAAGACATCGTCCGGCTCATCTCCGCCAAGAAGCAGGAGCCCGGCTGGCTGCTGGAGTGGCGGCTCAAGGCGTTCCGGGGCTGGCACAAGATGAGCGAGCCTCATCATTGGCCCAATATCACGTACACGCCGGTGGACTACCAGGCCATCAGCTACTACTCGGCGCCCCGTACCGCAAGACTCCGCTCGGCAGCCTGGACGACGTGGATCCGAAGCTGCTGGACGACCTACACCAAACTCGGCATCCCGCTCAGCGGAGCAGAAGCTCCTGGCTGGCGTCGCGGTCGACGCCATCTTCGACAGTGTCTCGGTGGGTACCACGTACAAGGCCAAACTCGCCGAGCAGGGCATCGTCTTCTGCTCGTTCGGCGAGGCCGTGCGCGAGCATCCGAGCTGGTCCAGAAGTACCTGGGCTCGGTGGTGCCGCTGAGCGACAACTTCTTCGCCGCGCTCAACGCCGCCGTGTTCAGCGATGGATCATTCGTCTACGTGCCGAAAGGCGTCAAGTGCCCGATGGACCTCTCCACCTACTTCCGCATCAACTCGGCGGAGACCGGGCAGTTCGAGCGTACCCTGATCATCGCGGACGAGGGCGCCTCGGTGAGTTATCTGGAGGGCTGCACGGCGCCCAAGCGGGACGAGAACCAGCTGCACGCGGCGGTCGTCGAGCTGGTGGCCCTCGAGGGGGCCACCATCAAGTACTCGACGGTCCAGAACTGGTATGCGGGCGATGAAGAAGGGCGGGGGGGAATCTTCAATTTCGTCACCAAGCGCGGCAAGGCGAGCGGCCAACGCCAAGATTTCCTGGACCCAGGTCGAGACCGGCTCGGCCATCACCTGGAAGTACCCGAGTGTCATTCTTCAGGGCGACAACTCGGTGGGCGAGTTCTACTCGGTCGCGGTGGTGAATGGCCGGCAGCAGGCCGACACCGGCACCAAGATGATCCACATGGGGAAGAACACCCGGAGCACGATCGTCTCCAAGGGCATCTCCGCTGGCCAGGGCCAGAACAGCTACCGCGGGCAGGTGAAGGTGCTTCCCAAGGCGGAAGGGGCGCGCAACTACACCCAGTGCGACTCGATGCTGATCGGAAACCGCTGTGGCGCGCACACCTTTCCCTACATCGAGGTGCAGAACTCTTCCTCCTCGACCGAGCACGAGGCCTCGACCTCGAAGATCGGCGAGGACCAGATCTTCTACCTCAAGCAGCGCGGCCTCAACACCGAGAACGCCATCTCCATGATCGTGAATGGCTTCTGCAAGGAAGTGTTCAAGGAGCTGCCGATGGAGTTCGCGGTGGAAGCGCAGAAGCTGCTGGGAGTAAGCCTGGAAGGCAGTGTGGGATGATTTCTCACCATTGAACGGAGTCACGGACGTGCTGGAAATCAAAGGCCTTCGCGCCACCGCCGGCGACACGGAGATCCTCAAGGGCATCGACCTCACCGTCAACGCCGGGAGAGGTCCACGCCGTCATGGGGCCCAACGGGTCCGGCAAGAGTACGCTGGCCCAGGTGCTTGCCGGCCATCCGGCATACCAGGTCACCGGCGGCTCGGTGCTCTATCAGGGCCAGGATCTGCTGGAGCTCGAGCCCGAGGAGCGCGCCCAGGCCGGGGTCTTCCTCGCCTTCCAGTATCCGGTGGAGATCCCCGGTGTCACCAACGCCTACTTCCTTCGCGCCGCATACAACGAAATCCGGAAGTCGCAAGGGCTCGAGGAGGTGGACTCGATGGACTTCCTCGATATCCTCGAAGACAAGCTCAAGCTCGTGGAGTGGGAGCCGGAGATCATGAGCCGGGCGGTCAACGCCGGTTTTTCGGGCGGCGAAAAGAAGCGCAATGAGATTCTGCAAATGGCCGTGCTCGAGCCGAAGCTCGCCATCCTGGACGAGACCGACTCCGGCCTCGATATCGACGCGCTCCGGATCGTCGCCTCCGGGGTCAACAAGCTTCGGCGCCCCGACAGCGCGACCATCGTGGTGACGCACTACCAGCGGCTGCTCAATTACATCGTTCCCGATTACGTGCACGTGCTGTCGAACGGCCGGATCGTGAAGTCCGGCGGCAAGGAGCTGGCGCTGGAGCTCGAGGCTCGAGGCTACGAGTGGCTCGAGGAGGCGGTGGGAGTGGCGTCATGACCGAGCCGTTCGTGCAGGAATTCGAGGCGAGGTCCGGCACGGCCACCGCGGAGGGCCCCGAGTGGCTCGAGCCGATCCGGCAGGCAGCCATGGAGCGGTTCGCGCGCCGCGGGTTCCCGACCGCCCGCGACGAGGAGTGGCGGTTCACCCCGATCGGCCCGATCGTCCAGGGGAGCTGGCGTCCGGCTAGCGGGGCCACCGGTGAGCTCGGCCGCGAGCAGCTCGACTCGTTCATCTTCGGCCATCCCGACTGGACCACGCTCGTCTTCGTGAACGGCGTGTATCACGATGCGCTGAGCTCGGTGGGCCCGCTGCCGGGCGGGGTGCGGGTCGCCAGCCTCGCCGAAGCACTCCGGTCGGATGGGGCGAGCATCGAACGCCACCTCGCCCGGCACGCACCGGTGGACGAGAGCCCGTTCACTGCCCTCAACACCGCCCTCATGCGCGAGGGGGGCGTGGTGCTGGTGGGTGCGGGAGTAGATCTGGACATGCCGGTGCACCTGCTCCAGGTCAGCACGGCGGAGGCCGCGGGAACGGTTGCCCATCCCCGGAACCTGATCGTGGTGGAACGTGGGGCGCGCGCCTCGGTCATCGAGAGCTACGTCACCCTGGCGCCGGGCCGGAGCTACTGGACCAACCCCGTCACCGAGGTTGCGGTGGCGGCGGGCGCATGGCTGGAGCACACCCGGATCCAGCGGGAGAGCGAGGCTGCGTTCCACGTGGGCCTCACCCAGGTGGATCAGGCGCGCGACAGTCACTACCGTTCGTTCTCCTTCGCGATGGGCGGAGCGCTCGCGCGGCACAACCTGCACGTCCGGCTGAACGACGAGAACATCGAGTCGCTGATGTACGGGCTGTATCTCACCCGCGGCGAGCAGGTGGTGGACAATCACACGGCCATCTACCACGACCAGCCGAATTGCCGGAGCTGGGAGGTGTACAAGGGCATTCTCGACGGCCGCTCCCGCGCCGTGTTCAACGGCAAGGTGTTCGTTCAGCCCGCGGCCCAGAAGACTGACGCCAAGCAGACGAACCGTAACCTGCTCCTGAGCGACGGTGCACGGGTCGATACCAAGCCTCAGCTCGAGATCTTCGCGGACGATGTCAAGTGCACCCATGGCGCTACCGTTGGCCGCCTCGACGATCTGGCCCGGTTTTATGCCCGGAGCCGCGGTCTGTCGGCCAGCGCCGCCGAACGCCTGCTGACGTACGCCTTCGCGGCGGAGGTGGCCGAGGAGGTGGCACTCGTGCCCGTGCGAGAGGAACTCGACCGCCTGGTATTCGAGCGGCTGGGGAGCCTCTGATCCGCGTATGACGGTCACCGCCGGCCACGAGCTCGACGTCGAGCGACTGCGGAAGGATTTCCCGATCCTCTCGCAGCGGGTCCGCGGGAAGCCGCTCGTCTACCTCGACAACGCCGCCACCAGTCAGAAGCCCCGGTCCGTGATCGATGCCATCGGCCGCTTCTACGCGGCCGAGAATGCCAATGTCCATCGCGGTGTCCACTTCCTGAGCGAACGGGCCACGCTGGCGTACGAGGCGGTGCGCGCGCGCGTGGCCCGATTCCTCAACGCGTCAGGCTCCGGCGAAATCATCTTCACCAGCGGCACGACCGAGGCGGTCAACCTGGTGGCCCAGAGCTGGGGCAGGAGCGCCGTTCGGCCCGGCGACGAACTCCTCGTCACGGCGATGGAGCACCACTCCAATCTGGTGCCCTGGCAACTCCTTGCGGCTCAGACGGGGGCGACCGTGCGCGCCGTGCCCATCACGGACGCCGGTGAGCTCGACTTCGACGCGTTCGATCGCCTGCTCACCGATCGCACCCGGCTCCTGGCGATCGCTCACGTCTCCAACGCGCTCGGCACAGTCAACCCGGTGCGCGCGCTGGTGGCCCATGCGCGCCGGCGCGGCCTGGTGACTCTGGTGGATGGCGCCCAGTCGGTGCCGCACTTGGCCGTCGACGTCCAGGCGCTGGACTGCGACTTCTTGGCCTTCTCGGGACATAAGGTCTATGGGCCAACGGGCGTCGGCGTGTTGTACGGGCGGGCGGCGCTGCTCGAGCGGATGCCGCCCTGGCAGGGCGGCGGCGACATGATCGAGACGGTCACCCTGGAAGCGAGCACGTTTGCTCCACCACCGGCCCGATTCGAGGCCGGAACGCCGAAGATCGCTCAGGTAATTGGGCTGGGCGCCGCGCTCGACTACGTGGCCGCCGTGGGACTCGCGCAAATCGGCGCGCGGGAAGAAGAACTGCTGGCGTATGCCACCGATCAGGTGAGCACCGTGGAGGGGATTCGTCTCATCGGCACCGCGCGGGACAAGGCCGCGGTGCTCTCGTTCGTGGTCGAAGGCGTGCACCCGCACGACGTTGCGGCCGTGCTCGACGATGAGGGCGTCGCGATCCGGGCGGGCCACCACTGCGCCCAGCCGGTCATGAGTCGGTTCGGGGTCCCGGCCACCGTGCGCGCGTCCTTCGCGTTCTACAACACCCGGGAGGAAATCGACGTGCTCATCCGCGGTCTCCGCCGGGTCAGGACGCTGTTCGCCTGATGCCGAGCCTGAGCGAGCTGTACCAGAACGTCATCCTGGAGCACAACCGCTCGCCCCGCAACTTCCGGCCGATGCCCGATGCGGATCGCCACGCCGAGGGGCACAATCCGCTCTGTGGCGACCAGTTGACGGTGTGGGTCCGGATGGACGGCGGTGTGATTGAGGACGTGAGCTTTCAGGGTTCGGGATGCGCCATTTCCCGGGCTTCCGCGTCGCTCATGACGAGCATGGTGAAGGGCAAGACGCAGGCGGAGGCCACCCTTCTGTTCGAGCAGTTCCACCGGCTCGTGACCGGAACGCTCGCCCCGGACCAGGCGGAAACCCTGGGGAAGCTCGCCGTGTTCTCGGGAGTGTCACAGTTTCCGATTCGTGTGAAGTGCGCCAGCCTTTCGTGGCACACCTTGAAGGCGGCGCTCGACGAAGGCATCAACACCAACACCTGAAGGAGTACTTGAAAATGCCGTATCCCCCGCGCTCGTGGCCCCGATGCGCGAAGAGATGACCCGTATGGGAGCCCGTGAGCTCACCAGCGCGGCGGAGGTCGACGCCACTCTCGGCGATCAGAAGGGCACGATGCTGGTGTTCGTCAACTCTGTCTGCGGCTGTGCCGCGGGGAACGCGCGCCCGGCGCTGCACTTCGCGCTGCAGCATGGAGTGCGGCCGCAGCAGGTCGTCACCGTGTTCGCCGGCCAGGATGTCGAGGCCACGGCGCGCGCGCGGCAGTACTTCGCGGAGTACCAGCCGAGCAGCCCATCGATCGCCCTGTTGAGGGACGGCGAGGTGGTGCACTTCGTTCACCGACATCAGATCGAGGGGCGCGCACCGCAGGACGTCGCGGCCGATCTCAAGGTGGCGTTCGACCGTCATTTCCCGGTCGCGGTTTGAGTGGGGATGCCGTGACCGGGACACGTGTTTCACCCCGGCCATCAGGAGCTGCACGGCGTCACCGTCGTGCTGGAGACACGCGGCTCGCGGACGTATGTGGGCCGCTTCCACAGCCAGGACGAGCAGGGCGTGGAGTTGCACGACGTGGGTGTCCACGACGCTCTCGCCGGCGGCACGTCCAAGGAGGAATTCCTGCGGCAGTGCAACAAGTTCGGCATTCGGCCGGAACATCGCGACTTGTTCATTCCCGTCGGGCGATGTCGCGAGCATCAGCCGTTTGGTGGACGCGATCGGATAAGCTGAACTCTTCGGCGGGAGGCTCGTCATCCCGCGCCCGTTCGCCGGTACATTCCGTGACATGAATCTGCGCTACGACGTCCTGGTCATCGGCGGGGGGCACGCCGGCACGGAAGCGGCTGCGCTGGCCGCGCGCGCGGGCGCGCGCACGCTGCTCCTCACGCAGAACCTCGAAACCATCGGTCAGATGTCATGCAATCCCGCGATCGGCGGCATCGCCAAGGGTACGGTGGTGCGCGAGGTGGACGCGCTCGGCGGGATCATGGGGCGGGCCACTGATCTCGCGCGCATTCAGTTCCGGATGCTCAATCGATCAAGGGTCCAGCCGTCTGGTCGCCCCGCGCGCAGTGTGATCGCGGACTGTATCGTCGCGCCGTGCGTTCACTTCTGGAACGTAGCGCTCGTACTCTTGAGCTGCCCAGGGCACGGCTGTCGGCATGGTCCGGATGAACGCAGGGGCCGTCGCTGGTGTCGAGACAGCGGACGGCCGGCGTTATTCTGGCACGCGCGGTCGTCCTCACGGCCGGGCACGTTTCTCCGCGGTCGGATCCACCTCGGACTCGACACTCGCGTGCCGGCCGGACGAGCTGGTGAGAGCCCGCCGATTGAGATGGCGCAAGCTCTTGAGGACTTGGACTTGCAGCATCGGAGATTCAAGACGGGTACGCCGCCGCGCATCGATGGGCGGTCAGTGGACCTGCGTCAGCTCGACCGCCAGGAGGGCGACACCGGCCCGTTCTGGTTCTCCTTTCACCACCGCGAGGCACATCCGGAACAGCGGCCGTGCTATCTCACCCGAACAAATTCTCGGCTCCGTGAAATCATCGAGCAGCACCTGCATGAGTCCGCCCTCTATGGCGGCGCGATCAGCGGTCGGGGCCCGCGGTACTGCCCCTCGATCGAGGACAAGATCGTCAAGTTTCCCGACGGCGGATGGCCACCAGATATTTCTCGAGCCGGAGGGGCTGGAGACGACGCGAGATGTACGTCAACGGTCTCTCCACCTCACTGCCGCCGGCGGTGCAGCTGGAGTTGCTGCGTATCGATCCCGGGGCTCGAGCAGGTCCGGATGACTCGCCCGGGCTACGCCATCGAGTACGACTACTTCCCGCCGACGCAGCTGCTGCCGACGCTCGAGGTTCGCGGCGTGCCCGGGCTCTTTCTGGCTGGCCAGGTCAATGGCACCACCGGCTATGAGGAGGCCGCGGGGCAGGGGGTGGTGGCGGGACTGAATGCGGCCTGCGCGTGCACTGGACCGAGAGCCGGTCGCTCTGCCGCGCGACTCGGCGTTCATCGGCGTGCTGGTGGACGACCTGGTGACTCGCGGAGTGGACGAGCCGTATCGCCTGTTCACGTCGCGATCCGAGTTCCGGTTGCTGCTTCGCCAGGACAACGCGCTCCGGCGGCTGCTCCCGCTTGGCCGAGCGGCTGGGTCTCTTGAGCGACGCCGAACTCTGGAACGCCGGGCGCAGCGCCTGGAGAGTGAAGATGAGCTCTGAGCTGGCGGAGCGCACGTCGGTCGAGGTCCGAGCGCCGCCAATCCGGTTCTGCAGGCAGCCGGCTCGCCACCGATTGCGCGACCGGACCGAGTGTCGCCGAGCTGGCCCGCCGGCCCGGCGTTTCCTGCTGCCGCGTTGCTTGCGGCGGCGGGGGAGGATGGATCGACGAGGCAGCGGAATGGGCCGAGATCGAGCTCAAGTACTGCGGGCTACCTCCGGCGCGAGCGTTCTGCCGCATGCACGCTCTGGCGCAGATGGAGGAATTCGCCCTTCCGGCCGAGCCTCGAGTACCGAGGCGCTGACGACGCTCTCCTTCGAGGCCCGGGAGAAGCTCGACGCTCGTCAAGCCCGGCCTCGCTTGGCCAAGCGGGTCGGATTCCCGGGGTCTCGCCCAGCGACCTGCAGAGCCTGGTCATGGAAGTCGTGAAGATCCGCCGCGCTTAGAAGCGTGTTCGTCGCGCCGCCGGAGCGTTTCACGTGAAACACCGAGCCGCTTCTCCTGAGCCGACTCACGCGATGTCGCCGCTCGAGCCGGCCCTTGCACTGGTTTCACGTGAAACAACTCGACTGTTGGCGCCTTGGACTGCCTCCATCCCCTATATTGTCGCGTCGCACCGCCACGCGGCCCCCTCCCCGGCCAAGCGACCACGGAATACGAATAGTCGTAAGTCATTACTTACCAAGTCTTTACAGGACGTAAAGCGTTCATGGCCCATATCATAGCCATCGCCAACCAGAAGGGCGGCGTCGGCAAGACCACGACCGCCGTCAACCTCGCCGCCTCGCTGGCCATCGCCGAGCGGCGGACGCTGCTCGCTCGACGCGGACCCGCAGGGCAACGCCACCAGCGGGGTCGGGCATCGCCAAGCACGAGCTGCAGCTCTCGCTCTACGATGCCCTGGTCGAAGGCCGGCCGCCGCGAGACGATCATCCTCCCGGTGCCCGGGCTGCCGCATCTCTCCGTGCTGCCCGCGACGCAGGATCTGGTCGGCGCCGAGCTGCAGCTGGTCGAGCGCGAGAACCGCGAGGCCGCGCTGCGCGCCGTGCTCGACGCGACTGCAGAACGACTACGACTACATCGTCGTGGACTGCCCGCCCTCGCTCGGCCTGCTCACGCTCAACGTGCTCGCCGCGGCCAACACGGTGCTGATCCCCATCCAGTGCGAGTACTACGGACTCGAGGGGATCTCGCAGCTGCTCAACACCGTCCGCCTGGTCCAGCAGAACTTCAACCCCGGGCTCGCCATCAGCGGCGTGCTGCTGACGATGTACGACTCGCGCCTCAACCTCTGCCGCCAGGTGGCGGAGGACGCCAAGGAATACTTCGGCGCCAAGATGTTCGTCACGCCGATCCCGCGAAACGTGCGGCTCGCCGAGGCGCCGAGCTTCGGCAAGCCGATTCTTCTGTACGACGTGCAGTCGGTTGGCGCCAAGAGCTACCTCGCGGTGGCGCAGGAGCTGATGCGCCGCGTGGAGAATGCCGCCGTGCCCGAAGCCTCCGAAGCCGCTGCCCGAGGTGGCCACATGAGCGAGACCAAGCGGCTGGGTCGGGGCCTCGAGGCGCTGCTCGGTCCCGTGTCGCGGGAGCAGGCGGAGGCCTCAGGGGCCCTGCGCGAGCTCGCCGATCTCGAGCGTCAGGCCCAATCCTTACCAGCCGCGTACGCGGATGGACGAGGGGCCACTCGAGGAACTGGTCGCGTCCATGCAGGCCTCGGGCCTGCTGCAGCCGGTCATCGTCCGTCCTCGTAGCGGCGGCTACGAGCTCATCGCGGGCGAGCGCCGCTGGCGTGCCGCGACCCAGCTCGGCTGGGCCAAGATCCCCGCCGTGGTGAAGGACGTCGACGACCAACGCTGCTGACGCTCGCCCTCATCGAGAACCTTCAGCGCGACGATCTCTCGCCGATCGACGAGGCGGCCGGCTACCAGCGCCTGGGAGCGGAGTTTCAAGCTACCCCAGGCGGAGATCGCGCGGCTCGTCGGACGGAATCGAACGACGGTCGCCAATCTGCTCCGGCTGCTGCAGCTCCCTGCGGAGGTGCAGGCGCTGGTGCACGAGCGCAAGCTGTCGGAAGGGCACGCGCGTGCCCTGCTTGCGCTCGCCGAGCCCGCGGCGATGATCGCGCTCGCACGCCAGGCAGCCGCGGAAGGCTGGTCGGTCCGCGAGATGGAAGCGCGGGTCCGTGGCGACGTGCGCGGGCACGCGGGCGACGGTCGCCGCGCCAGCGCTCAAGCGCGCCCGTCCGGCGCAGCGCGCCGTCACCGCCGACGTGCGGCGCGTCGAGGACGCGCTCCGCAAGCGCCTCGGCACGGACGTGCGGGTCACCACGCGCCGTCGCGGCCGAGGATTGCTCACCGTCAGCTACTACTCGAACGAAGATCTTGCACGCGTGCTGGAGCTGATCCTCGGCGGTCCGTTCGAGGGATGAGGCACGCGGCGCGCGCGGTGACCATCGTCGTCCAACCGGACGGCGCGACCCGGTCGCAGACGTATCGCATGCCGGTGTGGATCATACGGGCCGGCCTCGCGTTCCTGGGCGCGGCGGTCGTGGGCGTCATGTTTGCGGCGGCCCTGTATGGTCCGCTCGCTCGCGCTGCGGCGCGGGTTCCCGGGCTCGAGCACAGAGTCGCCCGGCTCGAAGCGGACAACGCCAAGGTCCGGCAACTCAGCGCGGCGCTAGACAGCGTCGAGTCACGGTACGCACAGGTGCGTGAGATGATAGGCGGCGACATCGTCCGCGATCCTCTCACACTCGGTGCCGCGCTGCCCGTGGCTCCGGCGGTGCTTGCGCGAGTGGCGGACGCACCGCGGGGACCGTCGGTCGGGCTCTCGCTCCCACGCCGGTGGCCGCTGGACGAGGCCGGGGTACATCACCCGTGGGCAGGTCGACACCGGCACCGAGGACGAGGCGCACCCGGGCCTCGACATCGCCGTCGCGGTCGGGAGCATCGTGCGGGCGTCGGGCGGAGGGAGCGTCCGCCAGCTTGGCGAAGACCCGGAGTACGGCTCCTTCGTACTGCTCGATCATCCCGACGACTACCAGACAATGTACGGTCACCTTTCCCGGATCCTCGTGGCACCCGGCGCCTCGGTTGCTCCCGGTCAGGTGATCGGCCTCAGCGGGAACAGCGGGCGTTCGACCGCGCCTCACCTGCACTTTGAAATCCGGCGAAAGGGGGTCTCGGTGGATCCCCGGACCATGATCAAGGAGGGGACCTGATGGGCTTCTTCACCAACCCGGCGCGGGACGAGCAGGGCAACGAACTCCGCCGCCGACGCACGGACCAGATCCCCTTTTCCATCATCGCCAGTGACATGACGGTCATTGGCGATCTGGAAACGGAAGGTGTGGTCCGTGTGGAGGGGCGGGTACGAGGTACCGTGCGCGTCGGGGGCCAGGTACTGGTGGCGGCTGGCGCAGTCATCGAAGGCGATCTGCATACCCAGGAGGCCGTCGTCGCCGGGCAGGTGAGCGGTACCATCGTCGCGCGTGAGCGTGTGGAGCTCCAGGCAACGGCCGTGGTGGCGGGGGACATTCATACCCCCAGGATCGCGGTGGTCGAGGGGGCCAAGGTGAGCGGTGAGGTCAAGATGGACGCGGGCGGCGCGCCGGCCACCCAGGATTCCCACAAGAGTTGATAAGCAAGGCTAAGTTGTGGAAAATGCGAGCTTTGTCAGCTAAGTGGCTTTATGCTGTCAGCATGGTGTGCCTGGCGGGGTGCTCCAAAACGGCCCCCGCGCCAGGCATGCGAGTCGGACTCATCACGCCCGGAAGCGTGACCGACGCCGCCTGGAACTCGGGCGCCTATGCCGGCCTGCAGCGGATCCACGATTCACTCCGTGTCGCCATAAGCCACGTGGAGGCACGCACGCCGGCCGAACAGGATGAGGCGCTCCGGACGTACGCGGAGCAGGGCTACGATCTGGTCTTTGCCCATGGGTTCGAGTTTCAGGGCCCGGCCGAGCGGGTGTCGGCGGAGTATCCCAGAACGGTCTTCATCGTGACGTCGGGATCGCGCGCTCACGGGAACGTGGCGCCGCTCATCTTCCGGCTGGAGGAGGCCAGCTATCTGGCCGGGATGGTGGCCGGCGGGCTCACGCGGACGAACGTGCTCGGGTTCATCGGCGGAATCGAGCTGCCGCCGATCGAGGCCGCGTACCAGGGATGGGTGAACGGCGCGACGGCGGTCAACCCACGGGTACAGAGCCGGAAGATCTACCTCAACAGCTTCGACGATGCCGCGGCGGGACGCGAAGCGGCGCTGGCGTTGATCCGCGTCGGCGCGGACATGCTCCATCACAACGCCGACGCGGCCGCGCTCGGCGTGTTCCAGGCGGCCAAGGAGTCGCCCGGGGTGTACGTATTCGGCGCCAACGCGGACCAGACGGCGCTGGCACCGGAGCACGTGCTGGAAGCGCGGTCATCGATTTGCCGCGCGCCTTTCTGCTCGTGGCGAAGGAGGTGAAGAACGGTTCGTTCACCCCCAAGGTGGAAGCGTTCGGGCTCGCGAGCGGGGTCGTGCGCTACGAGGCGAATCCCGCGCTCAGCCGCATGGTGCCGGCCGGGCTCGCGGCGCGAATGAAGGCGGCGTCCGACTCGCTCGCCGCGGGGAGGCTGGTCGCGGCGCCGCGTCCGGCGTCGATGCAGGCAATGAAGACACATGGAGAGATGAGCACGTCCGTAGCCTCCTCCGTGTCCAGTGTGTCTCCATGGTGAACCGGGAGAGCGTGACCGCCGTACCGCTGGCCGAGGTGGTCGAATATCTGGATAGCTACCTCCGTGTGCGCTCGATTCCGGACGAGCGAAACGCCGTCAACGGGCTGCAGGTGGAGAACCGCGGCCTGATCGGCGGGATCGTCGCGGCGGTGGACGCATCGCAAGCCACGATCGACGGCGTGATCGCGGACCGCGCGGGCGAAGATGATGCGCCGCCGCTCGTGCTGGTGCACCACGGGCTCCTCTGGGACGGGAACATCCCTCTCGCCGGCCGTCGCTATCGGCGGGTGGCGGCGCTGCTGGAGCACGATATCGCCCTCTACTCCGCGCATATCCCGCTCGACCTGCATCCCGCCGTCGGCAACAACGTCGTGCTCGCCGAGCGGCTGGGGCTCGCGGTCGAAGGGTGGTTCGGCGACTACAAGGGAGTGCCGATCGGAGTCTGGGGCAATGCGCCTGCCCGGCTGGTGCCGCGGGACGCGCTGCTCGCCGACGTCAATCACGCGCTCGGCACCGCTGAGCCGGGCGCACGACTCATCGCGGGCGGGCCCGAGCGCGTGGCGCGCGTCGGGATCATTACCGGTGGGGCGGGCGGCATGGTCGGCGCGGCGCACGAGGCTGGCCTCGACACCTTCATCACTGGCGAAGGCGCGCATCACACCTACTTCGACGCGGTGGAGTGGGGGCTCAACGTCATCTTCGCGGGACACTATGCTACCGAGACGCTGGGCGTCCAGGCGCTCGCCTCCCATCTCGCGGAGCGGTTCGGTCTCGAGTGGGAGTTTCACGACCACCCTACCGGAATGTGACCGCGCCGTCCCTTCTCGCGCTCCGTGGCATCAGCAAGCGATTCGGCTCCGTGCAGGCACTGCGCGGGGCCGATTTCACGCTGATGCCCGGCGAGCTGCACGCGCTGCTGGGGGAGAACGGAGCGGGCAAGACCACCCTCATGCATGTGGCGTACGGGCTCGTGCGGCCGGATGCCGGCCAGGTGGAGATCGAGGGGACGCGGCGCGCGATTGCCTCGCCCCGGGCGGCCCGCGCCCTCGGGATCGGCATGGTGCACCAGCACTTCACCTCGCTTGCGGCCCTGTCTGTCGCGGAGAACGTGGCGCTCGCGTCTGGATGGCTGGTGCGCCCACGCGAGCTGCGCAAGCGTGTGCGGGAGCTGAGCGAGCGTCTGGGTCTGCCGCTCGATCCGCACGCCCGGGCCGGCGACCTCAGCGTCGCGCTCAAGCAGCGGCTCGAGATCGTAAAGGCGCTGGCGTCCGACGCGCGCATTCTGCTCCTGGACGAGCCCACGGCGGTGCTGGCGCCGGCGGAAGCAGATGAATTGCTCCGCGTCGTCCACGCGTTCACCACAAGCGGCGGCGCGGCGGTGCTCATCACCCACAAGCTTGACGAGGCCCTCGGTGCGGCGGATCGGGTGACGGTGCTGCGGCAGGGTGAGGTCGCGTTCACGGGTTCGGTGGCGGGGCAGACGGCGGCCACGCTGGCCGGAGCCATGATCGGTGATGGAGGCGATCACTCTCCTGCCACTCGCCCCGTGGCCGTATCACGGGCACGCCGGGGAGCGCTCCCCACCGCAGGGCCGCCCCTGGTGTGGCTGGAAGATGTCGAGCTCCCGCGCGACGGGAGCGAGAGCATTGCCATGCGGCATGCTTCGCTGAGTGTCGGTGCCGGCGAGATCGTGGGGATCGCGGGGGTCGAAGGGAGCGGCCAGCGCGAGCTGCTCCGCGCGGTGGCCGGGCGCCTCGCGCCCCTCGGCGGCAAGCTCTCGGTCGCGGGTCCGATCGGGTACGTGCCGGAAGACCGCTCGACCGAAGGGCTCATCCTCGAGCTCACACTGACCGAAAACGTGGTGCTCGGTTCGCGAACCGACGAGCCGTGGCTGCGGCGCGGCCGCATTGACTGGGGCGTCGCGCGCTCCCGGACCGAGGCGATGATCCGGGAGTTCGGGATCATGGCGCCTGGGCCCGACGCGCGTACCTCGGCGCTGAGCGGCGGGAATCAGCAGAAGCTGCTGGTGGCGAGGGAGCTCGCCGGCGCGCCGCTCGTGGTCGTCGTGGAGAACCCCACCCGCGGGCTCGACATCCGCGCGGCGGAGCTCATCCACCGACGCCTCCGGGCGGCCGCAGCCGACGGGGCGGCCGTGCTGGTGTACTCGAGCGACCTGGACGAGGTGCTCTCGCTGGCACACCGGGTGCTCGTGGCTGCGCGCGGCGTGCTGATCGACGTGCCCCCGGCCGCCACGCGGGCACGCGTCGGCGAGCTCATGGTGACGGGTGGGCGCTAGAACGGGGGCCATTGCCCTGGTGATCGGTCTCGCCGTGCTCGCGGCGGGATTGCAGGCCGCCGGGTACGACGCGGCGGCGGCGCTCGCGGCGCTATGGCAAGGGGCGGCGGGCTCCTGGTATGCGCTCACCTCCGCCACGCTCGTCCGCACCGTCCCGCTCGTGGTCATCGGCCTCGGGATCGCGCTCGCGTTCCGGGGCGGCGCATTCAACATCGGGGCGGAGGGCCAGTTCTACGCCGGGGCCATCGCCGCGACATGGGTGGGGCTGCACGTCGGCGGGCAGCCCGCGGTGCTGGCGGTGGGTCTGGTGCTCGTCACGGCCACGCTGGCGGGCGCCGTGTGGATCCTCCTGCCGGTGTGGCTCAAGCTGCGGTTCGGCGTCCTGGAGGTGATCAGCACGCTCCTGCTCAGCTTCGTCGCCGTGTCGCTCGTCAGCCTCATGGTACAGGGACCGCTGCAGGAGGCACAGCACATCTACCCGCAGAGCGATGAGATCGCCGGTGCCGCGCGCCTGCCGCTGCTGCCCGGCACCAGGCTGCACGCGGGGATCGTGCTGGCCGTGATCGCCGCGGTGGCGCTCTGGTACCTCTTCAATCGTACGCTGTGGGGATTCCGGCTCAAGGCGGTCGGCCTGGGCCCCCGAGCGGCGGAGATCGGTGGACGCATCGACGCGCGCCGCATGGCCGCGCTCGCGCTCCTCGGCTCGGGAGCGCTCGCCGGACTCGCCGGCGGTCTCGAGGTCAGCGGCGTGTCCTACGCGCTCTACCAGAACCTCTCGCCAGGCTATGGCTTCACCGCGATCGCCGTTGCCCTGCTGGCGCGGCTCGATCCACTCGGCGTGCTCGTGACCGGCTTTCTCTTTGGGGCCCTCGAAGCCGGCGCCGGGGCCATGCAGCGTGACGCCGGCGTACCGGCGGTGGCCGTCTACGTCGTCGAGGCGGTGGTGATCATCGTCGTGCTGCTGGCCGAGGCCGCGGCGCGCCGGACCATCGCGCTGCGGGCGGGGTCGTGATCGAGTCGGCGATCGCGAGCGGATTCCTGGCGGCGGCGGTGCGGGTGGCGACGCCGCTGCTCCTGGCGGCCACCGGAGAGACTGTGGCCGAGCGGGCCGGGGTGATCAACCTCGGGCTCGAGGGCATGATGCTGTCGGGTGCGCTCGCCGCCACGCTCGGCGCCAGCGCGGCCGGGCCGTGGGCTGGTGTTGCGGCGGCCGTCGTGGTGGGGATGGCACTCGCGGCGGTGTTCGCGGCTGTGGCGATCGGCGCGGGCGCCGACCAGATCATCGCGGGGACCGCGATTTCGCTCGGAGCCGTCGGCCTCACCGGGACGATCTATCGCCAGGCGTACGGGGCGGCCGGGGCGGGTCTCGCGCTCCCGACACTCGCCGCGATCCCGCTCCCCGGGCTTTCGCGCATCCCGCTTCTCGGACCCGCGCTGTTCGACCAGCCCGCGCCGACGTATCTGGCGTTCATGGCATTGCCGTTCGTCTGGTGGGTCCTCTTCCGTACGCGCCTGGGACTCTCGCTCCGGGCCACCGGGGAGGGTGCCGCGCTCGCGCGCGCCGCCGGGGTGCGCACGCGCGGTCGTAAGAACGGGAGCGACCATCGTGGGCGGCGGCTTCGGTGGCCTGGCGGGGGCCACACTGGTCCTGGCGCAGGTGGGCACCTTCGCCGAGCAGATGACGGCGGGGCGCGGCTACGTAGCGATTGCCATCGTGGTGCTCGGTCGCTGGCATCCGGTGGGGGTGCTGGTGGCGTCGCTCCTTTTCGGAGCGGCCACGGCGCTGCAGTACGTGTTCCAGTCGCTCGGGCTGGCGGTGCCGTACCAACTGTTCCTGATGCTGCCCTATCTGCTGACGCTGCTCGCGCTGGCCGGAGCGGTGGGGCGGGTGCGGGCGCCGGAGGATCTGGGGAGGGGGTAGCGGACTCCGGGGCTCACTCCGGCGGCCGACCTCCCGGCGCACTCGCGATCTCCCCCCGGGTTCGGACGATCAGGTCGCGCACCCGCTCCCTGAGCGCCGGCACATCCGCCGGCGTAAGACCGGTGGTCTCCACCGGCTCGAGCACCCGCACCTCGGCCCTCGAGCGGGCGAAGCGCCAATCGTGCTTGGGGAGCGCCGTCGCAGTACCGTGCACCACGAGCGGGAGGATCGGCACGCTCGCATCGATGGCCAGGCGGAAGGCGCCGTCCTTGAATGGAAGGAGATCGGCGGTCGTGGACCGTGTCCCCTCGGGGAAGATCATCACCGATACCCGGTTCGCCAGCACCTCGCGGCACCTGGCCATCGCATCCACCGCGCTCGGACCGACGCCGCGCTTCACCGGAATGTCACCCGCGAGCCGCATGAGCCATCCGAGTACCGGCACGCGGAACAGCTCCGCCTTGGACAGCCACTTCATTTCCCAGGGCAGGTGGCTGATGAGGAGGATATCCACGAACGACTCGTGGTTGGAGACCACCACGTAGGGATGCCGCGGGTCGGCCGGCATGGTGCCGGTGCAGCGGAAGCGCCACAGCGGATTGACCGCCGCCACGATCACCGGGATCTGCCGGAACAGGTAGCCGACGGCGTAATGGCCTCGGTCGAACGGCGCCGTGGCCAGGCGGAGCAGGGCCATGAGCGGCAGCCAAATCAGGGTGCACACCACGAGCACGAGCCAGACCCAGATCGACACGATGGTTTGCCAGGCTCGCGACATGGTTCTCCCAGCCAGGGCTCCGGTGTGCTGGCGCACAGCCGAGTGGGCGTCCGCCGCGTAACCTTAGCCCGTGCCGGGATGGACAGACAAGGGCGATTCCCTCGATTCGAGTCAGCGCATGGTCACTCGCAGCACCGAAGATTCGGCGCCGGGCGAGGCGTTGCGGCCGGACGTGCCGGTTCCGGGCGGGCCACCGGCGGAAGGCGGCGCGGTGGAGCAACCGGACCTCCGAAAGCTCGGTGAGGCGCTTCGCGACCACGTCGAGGTGCGCTCGATCGCCATCACCGGGCTGCTCGTGCTCGCGGTTCTGTACACGCTCTATTTTGCACGGGCGTTTCTCCTGCCCATCGTGCTCGCCATCCTGCTCGATTTTCTGCTCAGCCCGATCATTCGCCTGCTCAAGCGAGTCCGGATTCCCGAGCCCCTCGGCGCCGCACTGGTAGTCCTGGTGCTGCTGGGCGCGTTGGGCGCGGGGGTCTACAGCCTGGCCGAGCCCGCCCGGGACTGGATGGGACGGGCGCCGGAGAGCATCGCCCGTGTGCAGTCACGGCTCAAGGTGCTCCGGCGACCCGTGGAGCAGGTCACCCGAACCGCAGAGCAGGTCGAAGCGGCGACACAGGTGGAGAAGGGCGGTCCGCAGGAGGTGGTCGTGCGAGGGCCGAGGCTCAGCGAGCGGCTCTTCGGCACCACGCAGAGCCTGCTCACGGGAGCGATGGAAACCGTCATCCTGCTGTATTTCCTCCTGGCCGCGGGCGACCTCTTCCTGCAGAAGCTGATCAAGGTGCTGCCGCTGCTGCGGGACAAGAAGAAGGCGGTGGCGATCGCACGGGAAACGGAGGCCTCGATCTCCACCTATCTCTTCACCGTCGCGCTCGTCAACCTCGGGCTCGGTATCGTGGTGACGCTGGTGATGACGCTGATCGGGATGCCGAATGCGGTGCTCTGGGGATCCCTGGCCGCGCTGGCGGAGTTCGTCCCGTACGTCGGCGCCACGGTCATGATCGCGTTGCTGACGATGGCCGGCCTGGTCAATTTCCAGAGCGTCGGGCATGCCCTGCTGGTGCCGGGGGCCTACCTGGCCGTGAACCTGATCCAGGCCAACCTCATCTCACCGATGGTGCTCGGGCGCCGGCTCACGCTCAATCCGGTGGCGATTCTGGTGGGTCTCGTCTTCTGGTGGTGGCTCTGGGGCGTGGGCGGGGCGTTCATCGCGGTGCCGCTGCTCGCCACGCTCAAGATCTTCTGCGACCACATCGAGTCGCTGTCGCCCATCGGGGAGTTTCTCGGCAAGTGAGCGCGTCGAGGGATCGGTGGACCGGCTGACGGCGCAGGAGTGCGCCCGGCTCGGCGACCTGGTGGCGGGGGTGGACTGCGGTCGCGTGCGGCTGCACCGTGCCAGCCGTCCGGGGGTCGCCGGCGCGCTCCGCCGAGCCGTGCTCTGGGCCAGCCGAGGCCGCGCCGTCGCGCTCGGCAACCACGTCTTCCTGCCCGACCGCCGTGCCGGGGACCTGGCGATCCTGGCGCACGAGCTCACCCACTGCGGACAGTACCAGGCGTGGGGGCGATGGCGGTATTTCAGCCGCGGCGCCGCCGCACAGATCCAGGACCTGCTCCACCGCACGCTCGGCATCGGAGCGAGCCCGTACAGCTACCGGCTGGAGGCGGGGAAGCCGTTCGAGGCCTACGGCATGGAGCAGCAGAGCCAGATCGTGGAGGACTCGTACCGCGGCGACCGGGCGGCGCTCGGGGTGTCACCGTACCGCCCGCCCCCGAACTCGGCCTGAGGCTTCTCAGGGCGTCCCGTCGGCCTGGTCCCGCGGCGAGTGCTCCGCATCTTCCGGCAGTCGATCCTCCCACAGCGCGAGCACGTTGCCGTCCGGGTCTGCCACCATCGCCATGATGCCCCACGCCTGCTGGGTGGGCTCGGTGATGAAGCGCACGCCGCGCTGGTGGAGCTCACCGCAGTAGTGGAGCAGATCCGGCACGAACAGCGTGATCCCGGTGTGCCGGCCCACCAGCGCGCGTGCGTCCGGATGGACGGCCGGGTGTACGCCGATACGGGTTCCCTCACCGAAGAATTCCGCGCCGAACGACCCCTGCCGGGCCAGCGGCAACGCCAGCTTCTCGCCGTAGAACTCGAGCGCCTGACCGAGGTCGTTCACGAAGATGGCGATACTGTACACCGCGGGCGCGGTCACTGGAACAGCCCCGAGCGGAGCTGTGCGGACATCAGCCGGACGAGCAGGACGGACAGTGCGATCGCGCCGGCAGTCACCACGACGATCCCCAGAATGACGACCCACAGCAGGCGGCGGCTGGAACGCTTGACCTCGCCGGGCTGCTGGGCGAACCCGTCGAGCAGCGCCAGATTCCGCAGGTTGGATTTGAAGCCGAGGTCGAACAGATCGCCGAGGAGCGGTACTTCGCCCACGAGCGTATCGAGCGCCACGTTCCAGCCCATGCGCGCCAGGACCGAGCGGGGCACGCCCATCCGGTGCGCCTCGACGAGGATGTACAGCGAGAGCAGACCGCCCGCGAGGTCGCCGATCCCCGGCACCAGGCCGATCAGGGAATCCAGCCCCACGCGGAACCGGGTGCCCGGGATGGCGATGGCATTGTCCAGCAGGTAGCCGACCCGGCGAAGGCGCTCGACCCGCCGGGGATCGATGGTGCCCACCTCGGGGACGATCGCGGGAACGGCCGGAAGTCGATCCATGGGGGTGAAAGCTACACCTATGCCGATGATCGGAGCGTGGCAGCCGCCCGCTAGAACATGCGGCGCACGATGTACAACAGCAGGCTCAACACCACCGATACGATCAGCATGCTCACGATCGGGATGTACACCCGCGCCGACTCCCGCTCGATCCTGATATCGCCCGGCAGCCGGCCGAACCAGGCGAGGGCGCCCGACCACACCAGCAGCCCCACGAGCGCGAGGACGAGTCCCAGGCCCACCAGCAGCGGTCCGAGCGATTCCTGCGGAGTCATTCGATCAGGCCCGACCGCACCGCGTGAATGAAATCGGTATACGCGGGGGTGCCGCCCGCCTCGCGAACCGCGGCGGCGATTTGACCGCGGTGGTAGGTGGAATGGAGCACCACGTGGGTGAGGATGTCCCCGACGGTGCTGGTCCAGAACTGGCCGAGACTGTTGCGGTAGGCCACGCCATCCTCGAGATCCTCGTCGGCCAGGGATTCGAGGCAGCGCCCCCATTCCCCCTGCAACTCGGTGATCTCCTGGGCACAGGCCTCCGGATCGAGATCCGGCCAGACCGGCAGCGACGAGGGCTCCTGCCGCAGCCGGGCCAGCCAGATTCGCTCGGACGCCACGATGTGGGCCATGCATCTCTCCGCCCTGGGCGGCGTGGGCCCCTCGCGGAGCGAGACCAGTGCGGCCGCGTTGGCCCATCCATCGTGCTCGAACAGGCGACGAAACCGTCGGAGCTCCGCGCTCATGAGTCCCGTTCGCAGCGTTGGACCGACGCGAGGGCCGCCCGGACGTTCCGGCGCATACCGGCGAGGCCGGGTCGTTCGAACGCGGTGCCCCCGTAGCGCTGCCGGAACTCGGCTTCGTCCATGCCGTCGAAGAACCCCTCGTCAACGCCCGCCAGCGAGTGCCGCGGGCGCAGCTCGGCCACGGTTGTCGGGTGGGCGAACCGCTGGTTCCAGGGACATACATCGTTGCAGATGTCGCAGCCGAAGGCGAACCCCTCCATGCGCTCGACGAGCGGCTCCGGAATCGGCCCGCGCTGCTCGATCGTGAGATAGGAGATGCAGCGAGTCGCGTCGAGCACGTGCGGCTCGACGAAGGCCCCGGTGGGACAGGCGTCCAGGCAGCGGGTGCAGGTGCCGCAGTGGTCGGCCGTGAACGGAGCGTCCGACTCGAGCGGCAGGTCCGTGAAGATCGACCCGATGAAGAAATACGAGCCCACGCCAGGGCGGATGAGCATCGTGTTCTTCCCGATCCAGCCGAGGCCGGCGCGCCGGGCCAGCTCGCGCTCGGGGATCGGGCCCGCATCGACGTACGGCCGTGCCACGCGGGCGCCGTGCTCCAGCAGCAACGTGGCCAGCGTCTGCAGCCGCCGCATGGTGACGTGGTGGTAATCCTCCCCCCGGGCGTATCTGGCGACTCGTGGTGGCTCGAGGGTGTCGGTGTCGTCTGGCGAGTAATAGTTCTCCAGCACGACCACGACGGCGAGCGATTCGGGCACACTGAGGCGCGGGTCTTTCCGGCGCCTGGCCTGACGGTGGAGGTACCGCATCGTGCCGGCGTAGCCCTTGGCAAGCCACGCATCCAGCCGGTCGGCATGCGGCGGCGGCCCCGGATCAGTGATGCCGCACGCCAGGAAGCCGAGCGCCTCGGCCCGCGCCTTGATGTCGGCCGCGAGATTCATGACGACGCGCGGCGGCGGGCGGCCGGACTTCTTCCGTGATCAGTCGCGCTCCCCGACGGTAGGTGACGTAGGACCACGCCCACTGCAGCAGCACCATTACCCGGTTGCGGAAGCCGATAAGAAAGAAGACGTGCACGAAGATCCAGACGAGCCAGGCCAGAAAGCCGCCGAAGTGGAGCTTCCAGATATCCGCCACCGCACGTCCGCGGCCGATGACCGCGAGCTGCCCCTTGTCCCAGTAGCTGAAGGCGCGCCGCGGGCGTCCGGCAAGGTCGCCCTCGATGGTTCGCGCGGCGTATTCGCCCATCTGGATGGCGACGGGAGAGATGCCGGGGAGCGTCCCGCCACCCGGCTGTTCGAAGTGGGCGGCATCGCCCAGGACGAACACCTCGGGGTGCCCCGGAATGGTGCAATCCGGCTCGACGATGGCACGCCCCATCCGGTCGAGCGGCGTGCCCAGGCTCTTGAGCAGCGGGCTCGCGGTGTTGCCGGCGGCCCAGACGACCGTCTGCGTGGGGATCGTCCAGCCCGCGGCGCACACCCATCCCGGGCGGATGTCGGTCACGAGCGTTTCGGTGCGTACCTCGACGCCCAACCGCCGCAGCTCGCGCTTGGCCTCGGTGCTCAGGCTTTCGGGTAGGAGGGCAGGAGGCGTGGGCCGCCCTCGAGCAGCATGACCGTGGCCTCCGCGGGGTCGATGTGGCGGAAGTCGCGGCGCAGCGCGTAGCGCCGGATCTCGGCGACGGCACCGGCCATCTCGACGCCGGTCGGCCCGCCGCCCACGATGACGAAGGTGAGAAAGGCGTGGCGGCGAACCGGATCCTTCTCCCGCTCGGCGCGCTCGAAGGCGAGGAGCACGCGGCGGCGGATCTCGAGCGCGTCCTCGAGGCTCTTGAGCCCCGGAGCGAGCGGCTCCCATTCGTCACGGCCGAAATACGAGTGCCGCGCCCCCGTTCCGACGATCAGGTAATCATAGGCGATGGGCGTGCCATCGCCGAGGCGCACCTCGCGCCGCGCGACATCGATGGCCTCGGCCTCGGCGAGCAGCACCTCGGTGTTGTCGGATTCGCGTAGGATGGACCGGATCGGCGAGGCGATGTCGCTCGGGTTCAGCCCGGCGGTCGCCACCTGATAGAGCATGGGCTGGAACAGATGATGGTTGCGGCGGTCCAGGACCGTCACCTGCACGGGCGCCCTTCGGAGCGCCTTGGCCGCGTAGATGCCCGCGAATCCGCCGCCGAGAATCAGCACGTGCGGTGGGCGCACGCTCACAGCCCCATCGTCTCGCGCCGCCACCGCGCGAAGCGGATGACGTCGCGGGCCGGTGGCACCGCCGCTTCGTCGGCGTAGGCGGTATACATTCGCCAGCGCAGGTACTCCCGGTCGGGCACCGGGAGGAACGGCGGCCGAGACCACCACCGGCGGCGGCGGAAGGCCCAGGCGGTCCTGAGGAGGTCCATCCCGAGCCGCGGGTTGATGAGACCGCGGCTCAGGAGCCGGAGCGTCAGGGAGGTCCACGACATGGGCGAAGTATAGCTCTCAACCTATATTGTGCTCCATGCCCGGCGCCTCCCGGGAGCACCGGGCGGCGCTGTCGAGCGTCCGCCACGCCATCTATCCCAACCGCTTCTCTCTCGGGGCGCTGCCAGCGCGCCCGCGCCCTCTTCCTCGAGCGACTCGCCCGTGACCAACAGTCCCTACCGCCGGCTCGACGACAACAAGCTGCCCACCGAGGACGAGCAGCTCCTGGAGAGCCCGTCTCCGCAGCGGCCGGAACAGCTATTCCAGAAATCGGATTCCTGGCGCGTCCTCCGCATCATGGGCGAATTCGTGTGGGGGTTCGATCATCTGGCCGACGTGTACGAAGGGGTGACGGTCTTCGGCTCCGCCCGGACGACGCCCACCGACCCGCTGTACATGAAGGCCGTGCAGACAGCGAAGCTGCTGGCGCAGGCCAGCATTCCCGTCATCACGGGCGGTGGCCCCGGCATCATGGAGGCGGCCAATCGCGGCGCCAGGGAGGGGGGCGGGCTCTCGATCGGGTGCAATATCGAGCTGCCGTTCGAGCAGGGGTCGAACGCCTACCTCAGCCGCAGCCTCAACTTCAAGTTCTTCTTCGTGCGGAAGACGATGTTCGTGAAGTATGCCACCGCGTTCCTCGTCTTTCCCGGCGGGTACGGCACGTTGGATGAGCTGTTCGAGGCGCTCACGCTCATCCAGACCGGGAAGGTGAAGCATTTTCCGGTGATATTGTTCGGCAGCGCGTACTGGGCCGGGCTGGTGGAGTGGCTCACCCGCACGGTGGCGGAGGAGCGCAAGATCAATCCGACCGACCTCCTCCTCTTCCGCGTCACCGACGATCCGGCGGAGGCGGCGCGGATCGTCATCGAGGCGCGGGCGGCGAAGCCCGAAGACGCCGCGGCCCGCATCATGGGATGAGCAACGGGATGAGCAGATGACCAGACCTTCGGACCAGTATCTGCGCGGCCAGCGCATCGAGCCCACGCCCATCGCGGGCGGGGAGACCGTCGCCACGCTGATCGACAACGCGTTCCTGGCCTACAATGCCGGCCGGCTGCGCGAAGGCTGCCAGCTCTTCACCCAGCGCATGCTCGAGCCGGGCACCACCGTGGGAATGACCCTCACCGGCGCCATGACGCCGGCGGGACTCGGGATGAGCTGTCTCATCCCGCTCATGGAAGCGGGATTCGTGGACTGGGTCATCTCGACCGGAGCCAACCTCTACCACGACGCGCACTTCGCGCTCGGCCTCGCGATGCACCGCGGCACGCCCACGGCGAACGACGTCGAGCTCCGCGACAAGGGCGTCGTGCGGATCTACGACATCTTCTTCGACTACAGCGTGCTGCTCTCGACCGATGCGTTCATTCGGGAGGTATCCGCCCGGCCCGAGTTCCAGCGCCCCATGAGCTCGGCGGAATACCACTACCTCCTCGGCGGCTTCGTGCGCGAGCGTGAGCGGGCTCTCGGCCTCTCGCGCCGATCGGTGCTGGCCGCGGCGCACGAGCTCGAGGTGCCGCTCTACACCAGCTCGCCGGGGGACAGCTCGATCGGGATGAACGTGGCGGAGCAGGCGCTGGCCGGCAGCAAGCTCCGGTTCGACGTCAGCGCCGACGTGAACGAAACCGCGAGCATCGTGCTCGAGGCCAAGCGCACCGGCGGCCAGAGCGGCGTGCTGATCGTCGGCGGTGGAAGTCCCAAGAACTTCATGCTGCAGACCGAGCCGCAGATTCAGGAGGTCCTGGGCATCGACGAGCGGGGCCACGACTACTTCCTGCAGATGACGGACGCCCGTCCCGACACCGGCGGTCTCAGCGGTGCCACGCCCGCGGAGGCGGTGAGCTGGGGCAAGATCGACCCCGACCAGCTTCCAGGCACCGTCGTGGTGTACACCGACAACTCGATCGCCCTGCCGCTGCTCACGGCGTATGCCATGGAGAAGCACGCCGCCCGTCCGCTCAAGCGGCTGTACGGAAAGCGCCAGGCGATGATGGACCGGCTGGTGCAGGAATACCAGGCGGCGCTGGCCTACCGTGACGAGCGCGCGGCGCAGTCGCTCAGCCACATGCACCCGGGCGCCGGGGGAGCCGAGACGGCGGCGCGGCGGTGACCCCGCCGCCCACCCGGGCCTCTAGCTGGTACGCACTCGGCCTGCTGGCGCTCATCAATCTCCTCAACTACGTCGACCGCAATGTCATCTATGCCCTCTTCGAACCGATCAAGCGCGATCTCGCGCTGACCGACTCGCAGCTCGGCTGGCTGGGCTCCGCCTACATCTTCGTCTTCTCGGTCTCGGCCCTGCCGTTCGGTGTGCTCAGCGACTTGCGCTCGCGCCGGGCGGTGATCGCCGGCGGGGTGGCGGTCTGGAGCGCGTTCACGTTCCTGAGCGGGCTGGTCAACAGCTTCGGCCAGCTCTTCACGTGCCGGGCCGTCGTCGGCGTGGGAGAGGCGGCCTACGGACCCGCGGCAGCGTCGCTCGTGGCCGACTACTTCCCGGCGCGTGGCCGCGCCGTGGCGATGGGGATTCTCTCGTCCGGCATCGCGCTGGGCGGCGTGCTCGGGCTCCTGCTCGGCGGCCATCTCGAGGGGATCTACGGCTGGCGGGTGGCGTTCATGACGGTCGGCGTGCCCGGCTTCGTCCTGGCGCTGCTCGTGTCACGCCTCGTGGATCCGACACGCGCCCCGGCACAGCTGACCGTGCGCTCCTTTCTGCGTGACTTCGAGCTCGGTGTGCGGCCGCTGGTGCGGAACCTGTGGCCGCTGCTCGCGGCCGTTGTCCTGGGCGGCGCGGCGGCGTACCGGCTCGACCGCCGCTATGGCGCCAGCTCCAAAGTGGATCTCGCCGTCTTCAGCGCCGCGCTCGGGCTCGGGCTCACGCTCACGGTCTTCCGCTGGGTCCGGCGCACGCCGGCGGACGTAGCGGCGGATACCTCGTTCGGCAGCGGCATCAGCGGCGCGTTCGACGAGATCGTGCGGGCGGGCCGCACGGTGCTCCGGACGCCGACGCTGGTCTACGTCTTTCTCGCCGGCGCGATGATCTCGTTCGGCCTGAACGGCATCGTGGGCTGGGGCCCGACGTTTGTCTCCCGCGAGCTCGACCTGAGCGCCGCCGAAGCGGCGGCTCTCCTGGGAAAATGGGGGTTGATCTCGGGGACCGCGGGCACGCTGTTCGGCGGCGTGTTCGCGGACTGGCTTCGGCGCCGCTGGGAGACGGCGCGGGTGATCGTCGTCGCGCTCGGGCTGCTGCTCGGCGGGCCGCTGGCGCTCTGGCTGCTCACCATTCGTGACCCGGTGCTGTTTCAGGCGGTGTTCGCGATCGCATTCTTCTGCCTGTCCTGGTATACGGGGCCGATGACGGCCGTGATCTTTGACGTCGTGCCCGCGCGCATCAGCGCGACGGTCGCGGGGGCCTATCTGCTCTTCATCCACCTCGCGGGTGACGCCATCGCGTTGCCGCTCGTCGGCAGCCTGAGCGACCGGTTCGGCCTCGATCGCGCGATTCTGCTGTTGCCGCTGGTGGTGATCGTCGGCGGGGCCGTCGTGCTCGGCGCGATGCGGACACTGGGGCGGGACATGCACCGCGAGCTGGTGGAGAGGTGACGGAATTCGTCCATCGGCCTCGTGCGCTCCGGCTCTTCCGAGCGGATGGCTGGGCGGCGCAGTGCTACAGGCGGTTGCGCAGGGGACAGCGGCTCACGCCACTGCCAGGCGGCCGCACCGGTCAGCGCCGCCTCCGATATACAGTGTGAGGTCTCGCATGATTTCCTTCGGGTGCAGGAACCCAGAACCGTACATAGGGGAAGGGGGTATGCCAACCGCGGCCGAATTCTGCACTTCCGCCGGGCAGGACGCCACGAGCGCCGTGCGCACCCCTGCCACAATTGCGCGGGCAAGTCGGCTAACTAGCTGGTGGCCAAAGAGATGCTCTGTGTCGGGGGACGGCATACGTCCTGCCCCCACCAACCGCCATGCCGTTCAGCGACAGCGCCAGCGACCCCGATCAGGGCAGCACGGCTCCCCCCGGGGAGCCGCTCGTTCCGCTCCTGCGGGTCGAACAGGCGCTGAGCGATCCGGACGCGCTCGCAACCTGGCATGCGGCACTCTCGAACGCTCTCTCCGCTGACCTGCCCCACGATCTGCTGGGCCTCTGGCTCTATCCATGGAGCGGTGGCGTCGCGCTGCTCGGCCCCGAGGCGCTGGCGCAGGACAGCCTGGTCGTGCCACTCGCCGCGCCGCAGGTACAGCCAGGCCAACTGGCGATTTTCGAGGCGACCATCCGGCGCGCGGGCTACAGGTCCGTGGCCTGCCTCCCGATCCGCTCGGGCCGGCGGGATGTTGGCCTCCTGCTCGCGGCCGCGCTGGAGCCTATGCGCTACGGCGACAGCCAGCTCATGACTCTCGAGGTGGTGGCTCAGCGGCTGGCACCGATGCTCGGCCGCCTGGCCCGCCAGTGGGGCACGACGGGTGACACCGCCCCGGAAGTCGCGCATCTCGAGGCGCTGGTGGACGCCGTGGCATTCGCGGGCACCCAGTCGGGAACTCCGCAGCTCTACGTCGCCGAGCTGGGCCGGGCGCTCGAGCCCGTGCTGCCCCACGATCTCCTTGAGCTGCTCGTGGCCGATGCTGCGGCCACGCGGGTGTACCGGCTGGGCGAGCACACCGGCGGACCGCTCTGGGCCGATCCTTCCCTGGAGATCGGCCGGGAGTACCTCGACCTCGAGGCGCTTTTCGCCGGTGCGGACCGGCTCATCATCGCCGATACGTACCAGGACTCACGCTGGCCACGCGGCTATTTCACGGTGGAGGAGCCGGCGGGAGCGGAGCCGCGCGCGGTGGTCGGAGCCCGGGTGCACGGGGTCCGAGGGCTCGAAGCCTATCTCCTGGCGGGCAGCGTGAGCGCGGACTTCTACGATGACGCGGACGCCGCGCTGCTGGCGCGGGTCGCCGCCCTGATTGCGGCGCAGGTTTCCCTCCTGGTCTCGGCCGCCACGCCTGCCGTGCCGGCGCCGCCAATTCCGACCGGACCCGAACCAGCGAGCGCGTTGGATGCCGCGGAGCAGCTCGCCACCGGCATCGAATTCGCCGAGACGACTCGCCGGGTGGCCGATCTGGCTGCTCGGTTCCTGCCGTTCGACGCGATGCACTTCGCCTTGCGGCTGAGCGAGGGAGACCGCGTGGTGCTGCTGCAGCCGGGGGAAAGCCGAGCGCTGCCCGACCTGCCGCTGGTGCCGGTGGGTGGGACCGCCCTTGCCGCGGTGCTCCAGGGCGAGATCCCGCATTCTTTCCTGCTGGCCGAGGGTGAGGCGCGCCTGATCGTACCCCTGCGGGTGGCGGGACGGGTGCACGGCGCCATGGTGCTCACCGCATGCCACCCCGCGATTCTCCGCGAGGTGCATCTGCGTCCGGCGCAGCAGCTCGCGGACGTGATCGCCGCGCATCTGGAGCTGCTGCGCCGGACGGCGCTTCTGCCGCCCCCTTACCTGCCCGGGTGGAAGAAAATCAGGTGACGACCTGCCTTGGCAGCTAAGGGCCCGACGATCGGCTGGGGGAGCGACTCCCGGGGTGCACTGATGGTGGCGAGTGATGGCCCCAGAGCGAGTGGAGGGTGCGCCGCGCCTCTGGCCCGCAGGACCAGCAACAGCGGTCCGGACAGGCGGACGGTGCGCATCGTCATCAACGTTTGCGACTCCGTCGCCCAAGTCCAACCTTTATCCCGCGGCACCCTCCCTCAATAGCTCGCGGAACTCCGTTTCGCCGGTGGCGAGCATCCGGCGCAGGTACGGGCGGCAGAGTCCGCACTGGCCACCACACCCGGTCTCGCGGACCAGCTCGTCCAGGGCCCACCCCGCCGCACGGGCCAGCGGGAGCAGGCGCGCGAACGGTGTGCGCCGGCAGACGCACATGGTCACCAGCACGTCCGACACCGCTACGGGTTGGTGGGGCGGATGTCGAGCTCGCTCACCAGGGCCCGCTCGGGGAGCTGGACGGCGTGCAGGATGGCGTCGGCCACGTCGTCAGGCTGCAGGATGCGCTCCGGATTCGACTTGAGCATCGGCTGGTCGTGGAGCATGCCCGTGTCCACCGATCCCGGGCAGATGGCGATCACCCGGATGCCTTCCTTCCGGAACTCCTGCATCAGCGCGCGGCTGAAGCCGAGCACGGCGTGCTTGGACGCGCAGTAAGCGGTGCCGCCGGCGAACCCGTTTCGGCCGGCGAGGCTGGCGACGTTCACGATCGTTCCTCCGCGGCGGCGCCGCATGGCCGGAAGGACGGCGCGGGTCACGAGGAAGAGACTCCGGAGGTTGGTGGCCATCGTCGTGTCCCAATCCTCCAGAGTCAGCTCCTCGAACGGCCGCGCGATCATGACCCCGGCGTTGTTGACCAGCAGACCGATTTCGCCCACGGCGCGGGTGAGCTGCTCCACCGCGCGGGCCACCTGGACGGGATCGCCCACGTCGGCGGCGGCGCCGGCGGCCTCGATTCCCTCGCCTGCAAGCTCCGCGACGAGCGCGTCGAGGGCACCCGCCGTCCGGGCGCAGACGGCGATTCGGTATCCCGCGCGCCCGAGCGTGAACGCGGTGGCGCGGCCGATTCCCTGCGTGGCGCCCGTGACGAGCGCGGTGACCATGTTCGTCATGGCGGCAATCTAACGCGCTACCGCCGGAGTGACGCCACCTCCGCGCTGAGCGCATCAAGACGCTGGAGCAGCTCGGCGTGGCGGGCGGCGTCGGTTTCCCCGGGCCGCCCCCGGAAGTAGATGGTGCCGTTCGGGTACAGCGTCGCGCTGTCCACTTCGTCCAGCGTGTCGAACCCGCGCTCGTGGGCCTTGGCGGTGAGCTCGGCGGCGTTGATGCGAAGGCGTCGCATCTCGTCCTCGTTTACCTGGCCCGCGGCCACCAGGCAAACGTCCCGGTCGGTGTGGAACAGCAACTGCTTCGACGGGCCACGATAGAACAGCCGTACGAGCAGCGCGTTGATTCCCAGCAGGGCGGCCGCCCCGACGATTCCGCCGGTGAGCGAGGTATCGTTCCCGATGATGGCGTTCTGCACGGTGTTGGAGAGGGTCAGCAGCACGACGAAATCGAACGGGTTGAGCTGAGCCAGCAGGCGCTTGCCGACGGTTCGGAGCCCGAGCACCAGGACCAGGTAGACGAGGATCGGCCGGACCACCTTCTCCAGCAGTGAGACGGGATGCGTGGCGCTGTCCAGCGCCCCGAAGTGGCTCAGGTTGGCCCAGAGCGCGGGCCAGTCGACGTGGGGCATGGGCTCGGTCTCCGGCGATTAGCTTTCCGGGCATGGCGCTTCCGCTGCAGCATCCGATTGTACGGCCCAACCGAGGCTCCCGTAAGCCCATCGAGCCGCCGCCGGGCTGGCGCGCCCGGCTCCAGGCGCTGCGGCACGTGCCCCGCCTGCTCGGCCTGGTGTGGCGGACTGAGCCGCGCTACGTGGTGGGCATCCTGGTGCTCCGCGTGGTGCGGTCGCTGGTGCCGCTCGCGGTGCTCTGGATCGGGAAGCTCATCGTGGACGAGGTGGTGCTCGCGATGGGTGTGGCGGGGCGCGGCGCGGCCGTCGACTGGGCCCGGCTGGGCGAACTGGTCGTCGTCGAGCTGGCCATCGCGCTCACCGGCGAAGGCCTGGCGCGGGTGTCGGCCCTCCTCGAGAGCCTGCTCGGCGATCTGTTCGCCAACGAGACGAGCGTCGAGCTGATGCGCCATGCCGCCACGCTCGACCTGGAGCAGTTCGAGGACGCCGAGCTGTATGACAAGCTGGAGCGGGCACGGCGGCAGACCGTGGGACGGATCGGTCTCTTCACCATGCTGCTCTCCTCGGTGCAGGACGCGATCACTCTCGCGACTCTGGCGGCGGCACTCGCCGTGTACGTGCCATGGCTGCTGGTGCTGCTCCTGCTGGCGGTGCTTCCCTCACTCCTCGGCGAGACCCACTTCGCCTCGCTGGGCTACTCGCTGCTCTACTCCTGGACCCCGGAGCGGCGCCAACTCGACTACCTGCGCTACATCGGCGCGAGCGACATCTCGGCCAAGGAGCTCAAGCTCTTCGGGCTGTCCGACTTCCTGGTCGAGCGTTACGACCGCCTGAGCGACGATTTCTACGAGGCCAACAAGCGGCTGGCCATCCGGCGGAGCTTCGTGTCCACCCTGCTCGCGGCGGTCGGGACGCTCGGATACTACGGGGCCTACGGCGTGATCATCTACCTGACGGTGATCGGCTACCGCTCACCGGCGGGGCTCTTCACCATCGGCGTGCTCACCTTCCTCGCGGGGTCGTTCCGCCAGAGCCGCGACCTGATCCAGCGGGTGCTGCTCTCGCTCTCGCAGGTGTTCGAGCAGAGCCTCTACCTGGACGATCTGTTCAGCTTTCTCGCCGTCGAGCCGCGGATCCAGCGCAACCCCGGCGCCCGGCAGGTCCCGGTGCCGATCCGGACGGGGGTGGTTTTCGAGAACGTCGGCTTCCGCTACCCGGGTTCCGAGCGGTGGGCGGTGCGCGGGCTGGACTTCTCACTCGCGCCGGGCGAGCGAATCGCGCTGGTCGGCGAGAACGGCGCGGGGAAGACCACGCTGGTGAAGCTGCTGGCCCGCCTCTACGATCCGGTGGAGGGGCGCATCCTGCTCGACGGCGTGGATCTCCGCGAGTACGACGTCGACAGCGTGCGGCGGAACGTGGGGGTCATCTTTCAGGACTTCGTGCGGTACGACTTCGTGCTCCGGGAGAACATTGCCGTCGGCAACATCGCGGCGCGGGAGGACGAGCCCCGGATCGAGACTGCCGCGCAGCGAAGCCTGGCTGACACGGTCGCGGCCAGGCTGGCGGGGCGCTACGACCAGATGCTGGGGCGCCGGTTCGACAACGGCGTGGACCTCTCGGGCGGGGAGTGGCAGAAGGTGGCGCTGGCCCGGGCGTACATGCGCGACGCGCAGCTTCTCATCCTGGACGAGCCGACCGCGGCACTCGACGCTCGGGCCGAGTACGAGGTGTTCCTCCGGTTCTCGGAGCTGACGGCGGGCCGCATGGCGGTGCTCATCTCCCACCGGTTCAGCACGGTCCGGATGGCCGACCGTATTCTGGTCCTCCAGGGCGGCGAACTGGTGGAGCAGGGGACGCACGAGGCGCTGGTGGCCCAGGGCGGTCTCTACGCCGAACTGTTCCACCTGCAGGCGGCCGGGTACCGCTGAGCCCGCTGCCCCGGCAACGGAACGGCCGGTCCGGCCCGGTGGCTTGCACGGCCATCGAATTACGGAGGCTGACGTGGTCCATGAGCTCGAGGGCGCCGGGGCGCTGCTGATCGACGCCCACGTGCACCTGCACGATTGCTATGCCCCGCAGCGCTTCTTCGAGCATGCGGCGGGCAATTTCGAACGAGCGGCGCGGGAGCGCGGATGGAGCCCCACGCCCGGCGTGCTCCTGCTCACCGAGTCGGCCGGCGTGGACTGGTTCGGCCGCCTGGCAGCCGTGGCCGCGGGCGCGGCCGAGCTGCCGCTGGGTTCCTGGACGCTCACCGCCACGCCCGATCCGAACGCGTTGCTGGCGAGCCGCGGAGCGGAGCGGTTGCTGCTGGTGTCAGGCCGGCAGGTGGTGGCGCGGGAAGGGCTCGAAGTCCTGCTGCTGGCCACGCGTGCCAGCGTTCCCGATCGGCTCCCCGTCCGGGAGATCCTGGCGGAGGGCGAGCGGCTCGGCGCCTTGCGGGTGATCCCCTGGGGTGCCGGGAAATGGCTCTTCGGCCGCGGCCGCCTCGTGAGCGAGCTCGTTGAGGCAGCCCAGCCGGGCGACGGCTTCTTTCTGGGCGACGGTGCGGGGCGGCCGTTTTTCTGGGGCACACCCCGCCATTTCGTCCAGGCCGAGCGGCGCGGCATTCGAGTGCTGCCGGGCACCGACCCGTTGCCGTTTCCCCGGGAGGTGACCCGACCCGGAGGCTACGGGTTCCGCCTGGAAGCGCCGGGAGATCTCACCATGCCGGCCGAAGCGATCAAGGGCGCACTTCGCGCTTCGGACGCTCGGCTCACGCCCTTCGGGCAACTGGAGCGGCTGGCCCCGTTCATCCGGAGCCAGCTCGCCATGCAGCGTCGCAAGCGCCGGGGCGCCCGCTAGGCTACTCGCCGCTCTTCCCGGTGACCGGCACCTGCGCGACCGATGCGATCTTCCAGCCCCGGAGCCCCCGCCGCAAGACGGCCAGGTAGTGACTCACGTTCTCACCGCCATCCTTCGGGTGCATCTTCGCAGTGCCGAAATCCAGCGCGGTGCCGCCATACACCCGGACCGTGTCGGACGTAAGCACCATGTGCGGCCAGTTGGGTGCATCCTTCTCCAACACCTCGCGGATGGCCTTGGCGCCCATGAGCTCGCTGCCATCCGGCTGGATGACGATAGCCTCGTCCAGATACATGGCCGCAACCGCCGCCGCGTTCTTGGCGTTGAACGCTTCAGCGTACGAGGCTCGCGTCGTGTTGAGCTGGTCGATGACGGTGCGGAGGGGGATGTGCGGAGTCTCGACTCCCTGCGCGGCGGCGGTGCCGGCGAGAGTCAGTGCCAATACCAGCGGGACAGCCAGGCGGAAGCGCGACAGGCGTGGCACGTGGTCCTCCAATTGTGGGGGGATCGGCGTATGCCGCACTATGCTACAGCCCGGTCCCCGCTCGCGCCAGCCCGATTTGACAACTCCTTCCGCCCTCTCCACCTTGAAAATCCAACTCTCCGAAGGAGGTGGAGGCCATGAAGGTCTATGGCTCCAACGACATCCGGAACGTGGCGTTCGTCGGCCACGGAGCCAGCGGGAAGACGTCACTCGTGGACGCCCTGGCCTGGGTGTCCGGCAGCAGCCGCCGGCATGGCGGCATCAAGGAAGGCACCACCCTCACCGACTACTCCCCCGACGAGATCGCCCGGCAGCACTCGATCAATCTCGCACTCGGCTTCGCCGAGTGGATGGATACCAAGCTCAATCTCATCGATACCCCCGGCTACCTCGACTATTTCGGCGAGGTCGTGACCGGCCTGCACGCCGCCGATGCCGCGGTGGTCGTGGTGAGCGGCACGAGCGGGGTCGAGGTGGGCACCGAGAAGGCCTGGGAAGTCCTCGATCAGCTTCATCTGCCCCGTGTCCTGTTCGTCTCGCTCATGGACAAGGAGCATGCGGATTTCGAGCGGGTGTTCATGGATGTGAAGGCGCATCTGACGCCGAGGGTCGTGCCGGTGGAAATCCCGATCGGCGACGGCCCGGACTTCCACGGGATCATCAATCTCTTCTCCGGCCACTGCCACCAGTACACGAAGGGCGCGCTCAAGGGGGAGGGCGAGGTCGTCCCCATCCCCCCGGAGTTCCAGGGGCGCTACCGCGAATACAGCGAGCACCTGACCGAGGCGGTTGCCTCGACCGACGACGACCTGATCGAGCGCTATCTCACCGGCGAGGAGATCCCCCGGGAGCAGTTCATCGGCGCCGTCAAGCAGGCGATGCTGGCCGGACAGATCGTCCCCCTCTTCTGCGGAAGCGCCACGCTGACCTACGGGCTCCGCACCCTGCTGCGCAAGATGGTCGAGCTGTTCCCGTCACCCGCGGAGCTCGCCCCGCCCGCGGACACCCCGCTTCTCGGCCGTGTGTTCAAGACGATCTCCGAGCCCCACGTGGGCGACGTGAGCCTGTTCCGGCTCTTCACCGGCGAGCTCCGCAACGGGGACGAGGTCTGGAACGCCGAGCACGAGGTGGCCGAGAAGCTCAACCACCTGTCGATCCAGCAGGGCAAGGAGCGCATCGAAGTGGCGCAGCTCTGCGCCGGGGACATCGGCTCCGTGGCCAAGCTCAAGGACACGCATACGGGCGACACCTTCTGCCGTCGCGACGCGCCGGTGCGCCTCCCGCCGATCCCGCTGCCGGAGGCGGAGACCACCTCCGCCGTCGTCGTGAAGCAGCGCGGGGAGGAGGACAAGCTCGCGGCGGGCCTCCACAAGCTGCACGAGGAGGACCCCACCTTCCACTTCGAGTACAACTCCGAACTCGGCCAGACGCTGATCCACGGGATGGGCGAGCGGCACTTCGAGACGATCCTGCAGCGGCTCGAGCGGAGGTACGGAGTGCACGCCGAGCTGGCGCGTCCCCGCGTCGCGTACCGCGAGACGTTGAAGGGCAAGGCGGAAGGGCAGGGCAAGCACAAGAAACAGAGCGGCGGACGCGGCCAGTACGGCGACTGCTGGATCCGGATCTCACCCCGGCCGCGCGGCGCGGGGTACGAGTTCGTGGACAGCATCGTCGGCGGCGTGATCCCCAACAAGTACATCCCGGCCGTGGACCGCGGGGTGCAGGAGTCGGCCGAGCGGGGCGTCGTGGCGGGGTACCCCATGGTGGACTTCCGGGTGGAGTGCTACGACGGCTCCTACCACGACGTGGATTCGAATGAGATGTCGTTCAAGATGGCCGGGATTCTGGCGTTCCGGAACGTGGCCTCCAAGGCGCACCCGGTCCTGCTCGAGCCGCTGGTGGAAGTGACCGCCTGGGCGCCCGACGAGCTGCTGGGGGAAGTGATGGGCGATCTGAGCGCGCGGCGCGGCCAGATCCTCGGCACCGAACCGGACGGCCGGCTCACCAAGGTGCGCGCGATCGTGCCGGAAGCCGAGCTGTACCGCTACTCCACCACGCTCCATTCGATTACGCACGGCCGCGGCACCCACCGGGAAAAGTTCCACGGGTACGCGGAGGCGCCGCCGGAGGTGACGGCAAGGGTGGCGGCCGAGAACGGAAAGGAGCAGGCGGTGGCCTCGTGAGGGCGCGCCGACTTTACCTACGCCGTCTTCCGCCCGGGCCTGGAGCGCGGCTTCCGCCCTTTCTTGAGCGTGATCACTCCCGCCTCCTCCCGCGGCTGCCGGTACACGTACTGCTGCCCCCGGAAGTTCCGCAATACGACCTCTTCGTCGCTCATGCTCACCACGTACTCCGGGAGCAGCGGGATCTTCCCGCCGCCGCCCGGCGCGTCGATGACGAAGTACGGGTTGGCCAGGCCGCTGGTCCAGCCCCGGAGCGCCTCCATGATCTTGATCCCGGTCTGGATGCTGGTCCGGAAGTGCTCGGCGCCGGCCACCTGGTCGGCCATATAGATGTAATAGGGCCTCACCCGCGCCATCAGTAGCCGCTGCATCAGCAGCTTCATGACGGCGGGGTCGTCGTTCACGCCCTTGAGCAGCACCGTCTGGCAGCCCATCGGGATGCCGGCATCGGCCAGCATGCCGAGTCCCTTGACCGCGGCCGGGGTGAGCTCGTCGGGGTGATTGAAGTGCGTATTGATGAAGAGCGGGTGGAACCGCTTCAGCGTGGCGCAGAGCTCGGGCGTGATGCGCTCGGGGAGGTGGCACGGTACCCGGCTCCCGATCCGGATGATCTCGAGGTGCGGGATGGCGCGGAGCCGGGTGAGGATGGCGTCGAGCCGGCGGTCGTTGAGGAGCAGCGGATCGCCGCCCGACATGATGACGTCCCGGATCTCGGTGTGCTGCTCGAGGTACTGGAAAGCACTCTCGAACTGAGACATCGGAATCTTCTCGGGATCGCCCACCTTCCGGCGCCGGGTGCAGAAGCGGCAGTAGCTGGCGCACACCGGACTCACGAGGAACAGAGCCCGGTCGGGATAGCGGTGCGTGATGTTGGGGACCGGACTGTCGGCATCCTCGTTGAGCGAGTCCACGATGCCATCCACGACGTCGAGCTCGTCGACCGTGGGCACGTACTGCCGCCAGATCGGATCGTCAGGAGACTTGATCAGGTCCACCATGGCCGGTGAGATCCGGAACTCGAAGTTCTCCGCCGCCTGGCGAAGGCGGTCGAGATCGGGGAAGTGCTCGGGCCCGAATCTGGTTGCGAGGGCCTCGAGCGACCTGATCGAGTTGGTCTTGAGAACTTCCTGCCAGGTTTCCATTGGGGCCTCGGTCGTCAGTCGTCGGTCGCCAGTCGCTGGTCGTCAGTCGTGGGTCGCCGCTGTCGACTCACGCCTGAGGACTGACGACTTTCACGTACACCACCTGATCATCCCCCGGCGCGTAAAAATCGGGGATGCGGGATGCGACCCGGTACCCGCGGGCTTCGTAGAAGGCGCGGGTGGGCGCGTACTCCGGCCGGCCGGCCGTTTCCACGACGATGAGCCGGGCCGCGCCGGCCAGCCGGCGCTCCATGGCCCGCACCATGGCGGAGCCGATCCCGCTGCCGTGGAGCGCCGGATCGACCGCCATCCAGTAGAGATCGTAGGTGCCGAGGGTACAGGGGGTGGGACCCCAGCAGATCCAGCCGGCGAGGCGGCCGTCGTGCTCGGCGCCGAGTGCCAGATAGTCGGGCGAACCGGCCATGGCGCCATTGAACACTTCCAGCGCCACCGCGATCTCGTCTTCGCGGAACAGCCCGACGGCACGGCTGATCTCCTCGATGCGGCCGCGATCGGCCGCGGTGAGGTTTCGGAGCGACGCCAGGGTGAGCGTGCCGCTCACGCGGCCGACACCCCGCTGACCAGGGCAGCGGCGGCGCTGTGGCTCTGGGAGCGCATGAGGGCCTCGTCCACGATCTGCATGACGAGGTCGTCGTAGCTCCAACCGAAGGCTCGGCCCATGCGGGCGAGCCCGGCGTTGCTCGAGAGGTCGGGGCAGGGATTCACCTCGAGCACGTACGGCTGGCCGTCCTCGTTGACCCGGAGGTCCACCCGTCCGTACCCCTCGCCACCTGCCATGTGGAACCATGCCTGCCGCGCCACCTCGCCGATCCGGGTGGCGAGCTCGTCCGGCACCTCGGCCGGGCAGATGGGCACGGTTCCTTCGTCTTCAGGACTTCCCGGAATCCACTTGGCGGCGTAGCTCACGATGGGCCACGTGCCGTCGGGCATGCCGTCGAAGCGGATCTCGGCCACCGGCAGCATCCGCTTGCCGACGAAGCCCACGTTGAACTCCCGGCCGGCCACGTATTCCTGTACCAGCACTTCGTCGAACTGCTCGAGCATGAGGGCGACGCGCTTCTTGAGCGCCCGCTTGGAGGTGCACACCGCGCCGTTGTCGATCCCGACGCTCGCGTCCTCGGCCGACGGCTTCACGATGGCCGGGAGCGGGAATTCGGCCGGGGTCTTGTTGGCCTGCGCCAGCATGAACGCCGGGACCGGCAGCCCGGCCGCCGAGAGCAGCGTGTTGGCGACGTGCTTCCGGTGGCAGATGGTGGTGGGCCAGGTGCGGCAGCCGGTGAACGCCACTCCCGCAAGCTCCAGCGTGCCGACGACCAGGTCTTCGTACCGGGCGTGGCCGTTGATCCCCTCGCAGAGATTGAAAACGAGATCGACCCGGCGGACGCGGCTGAGCCAGCGGAAGTCGCCCAGGCGAACGGGGAGCAGTTCGACCTCGTGCCCACGGCGCCGGAGGACGGCGCGGACCTCGTGGACATTGCCTACGACCGCTGCCACGTCCTGCGGGCTCCACTCGTCGCTGCCGGCATCGAACAGGATCGCCACTTTCATCACGCCACCTCCGCCAGAAGGGAACGGCCGCTGATCCGACGCCAGGCGATATCGGCGACGGTGCGGATCAGCTCGTCGTAGCTCATCCCGGCGGCCCGTGCGGCCTTTGGGAAGCAGGAATTGTCCCGCGGGTCGGGCAAAATGCCCGGAAGCGGATTCAATTCGACGACCATGGGGCGATTGGCCGCGTCGCAGCGGATATCGACGCGGCACCAGTCGCGGCAGTCCAGCGCGTGATACGCCGCCAGCGCGGCGGCGCGAACATCCTCGGCCAGCGCTTCAGGGATCCTGGCCGGGCAGTCGAAAATCTCCAGCGGATGACTCGGCGAGTCCCACAGCCACTTGGCTTCGTACCCGTAGATCGGCGGTGCACCCTTCGGCAGCGTTTCAAAGTCCATGCCGACGATCGGCAGACAGCGCGCCTCGCTGCCGTTGCCGATCACCGCGACCGTGAACTCGGGCCCCGCGAGGTAGGTCTCGATGAGCACGGGCTCGGCATAGGTGGCGAGCAGCTTCGAGACCTGTTTCACGAGCTGGCTCCGCGTCTTGCAGACGCTCCGGACGCTGACGCCCTTGCCCGAGCCCTCGAAGGCCGGCTTGACGAAGAGCGGAAAGGGGAGCTGGACCTTTCGCGCGTCGTCGGGACTCCGGGCGAGGACGAACGGCGCCGTGGGCACGCCGTGGTAGGTCATCACTTCCTTGGCGCGCCGCTTGTCCAGGCTGAGGCCCAGGGTCAGCGGATCCGACGCGTGACAGGGCACGCCGAGAAACTCGCAGATGGCGGGGACGTGCCCCTCGCGATTCGGACCGTAGAGACCCTCGGCGATGTTGAAGACGAAATCGGGCCGGGTGAGCGCGAGCCTGGCGGGAAAGCTCGCGTTGGCCTCGAGGCGGTAGACCCGGCCGACGGTGCTCAGCGCCCGCTCCACCGCATCGATGGTGGCGGGCTCATCCCACTCGGCGTAGAGATCGGGTTGGGGAAGATCGTCGCGGAGTGCCCGCCTGTCGGGCTCGTCCGGAGAAGGGGAGTCGGTCGTGGCCCCGGCCGCTGCATCCGCCGGTGCATCTGGCTTGAGATTGAAGGCGAGTCCGATCCGAACTGCCAAGAGCGCCCCTCTACAAAAAAGGCCGTCCACGAGAGACGAGCCGCGACGAGTTAGGTGCTTCGACGAAACTAAAGTAAGGAAAAGGTTTCGGGAGCACAATAGTTTTTGGGGACTAGACCTTGTGATATCCGACCCGTCCCGCTTCGCTGCCGTCCGTCGAGCGAAAGATCTCCACGTCGTCGAACAGCGACGGCGCCTCGCGCTGGAGCACGCGGAGGCAGGCGATGGCCATCCGGCGAATCTCCAGCTCGGCGCCTTCGCCCAGGCGAAGTTCGAGCATGGTGCGCCATGCGCGGACGTTGGCACTAGCCACGATCTTCACCTCGGTGGCGTTGGGGAGGACGCTACGCGCCGCTTCGCGTGCCATCTTCCGGCGGTGCACCGTGTGTTCCACCCACTCGTAGCGGATCATCAGGTGCTCCACCGCCGCGACGTAGGCCGATTGGGCCGCCTGGACCTGCCGAGTCCACTCGGCCTCGAGCTCGGTGTCGCCGAGGATGGCGGGAGGCATCACGAACGCGGCGTGGGACTCGTCCACATAGCGCTGGGAAAGCTGCGAAAAGCCCCAGCCGGCCCGATGCCGCACCAGCTCGTGGCTGCAGCTCCGCGATATGCCCTCGATGAGCATCACGTACGTCGCGTGCTCGAACACCGAGCCGTGGCCCTGCTTGAGGATGTTCCGCAGGTATTCGCCCGTGGTGCGGCCGGCCGGGTTGTGCTGGCTCATGTAGCACAGTCGCCCGGCGAACTCGGCGATCCGCTCGCCGTCACTTGCCTCGCCCTGCCACTGGACGGGCAGATGGCCGGGCTCGAGGAACTGTGGGCGGGCGATGAGGGTGACTCGGGGCTCGCGAATGATGTCCATGGGGATCTTGGGTGGTGAGTCGTGAGTCGTGAGTCGCGGGTCGCAGATCGGGCCGTGGGCTGCACGCCCCGCGACTCATGACTCACGACTCACGACTGTCCGTTCGTCCGCCAGCTCCAGCCGGTTCCGCGCGTAGCCGCCGCGCTGTTCGATCCGCCGGAGCTCGCGGGCGATGTCGTCCGGGAGCGCGAGGGCATGGTCGCCCACCTTGAGGCGGCTCACGGGCGGCTCGCCGGAAGGAAGAATAACGCCGGGGTTGAGGATGCCGAGCGGGTCGAAGGCGCGCTTGAGGCTTTCGAAGAGCCGGAGGATCTCCGACCCGTAGATCCGCGAGAGGAGCCCGGCCCGGAGTCGGCCATCGCCGTGCTCGCCCGATGGCGTGCCGCCGAGCCGGACCAGCGCGTCGGTCACCACGTCGAGCAGCCCGGCCACGGCTTCCTCCCACCCCGCGCGGCCGACTTCGGGCAGCAGGTTCACGTGGACGTGGCCGTCGCCCGCGTGACCGAAGATCACCACCGCGAGCTCCCGCGCCGCCGCCGCCTCGCGAATGGCCCGGATGTACTCGCCCATCCGCGGCAGCGGCACGCAGCCGTCCTCGATGACCTGAAGGGAGCGGCGCGTCTCGGGCAGACCCGCCAGGATCGGGCTCGCCGCGTGGCGCAGCGCCCAGAGGCGCTCGGCCGCCGCCGGGGTGAGCCCGGTGTCCACGCTCGTGGCCCAGGGCGCCACCGCGCGCGCCGCCCGCTGGGCCGCTGAGCGGGCGGCGGCAGGGTCATCCCGCTCCAGCTCGACCAGCAGCACCGCCTCCGCGCCAGTCTCGCCGACCAGCTCGAGGAAGGTGCGGTCGAGCAGCTCGACGGCGGAGGGCTCGTGCTCCAGCAGCGCGGCCACGGCCTCGCCCAGCACATCGAGCGTCGGGAGCGCCACGCGGAGCCCCGCCCGCGCCGCGGGCAGCGGATCGAGCCGCCACTCCGCCGCGGTGACGAAGCCGAGTGTTCCTTCGGCGCCGATCACGAGGTCGACCAGGTCGCCCGATGCGAGCCAGGCGTCCAGCGCGTAACCCGAGGCGTTCTTGCGGGTGCGCGGGAACCGGGCGCGCACGAGCTCGGCGGCCGCGCGGATCGCCGGCGCGGCGTCCGCCTCGAACCGCCCGAGGGCGAGCACGCGGGGCTCGGCCGGCCGGCCGCGCCGGAGCTCGGTCACCTGGCCATCAGCGGTGACGAGCTCCACCGCCTCAACCCAAGCGCGAACGCTGCCGTACCGCACCGTGCGCGCACCCGCCGCGTTGGTGGAGAGCATGCCGCCGAGCGTGGCCCAGCGGCCGCTCGAGGGATCGGGCGGCAGGCGCAGTCCCGCGCGATCCGCGGCGATGTTGAGCTCCGCCAGGGTGACGCTCGCACCGGCCCGCGCGCGGCGAGCCGGCCCGTCCACCTCCAGCCGCCGCGGCAGGGCGGTGAGGTCGACCACGATGCCGTCTCCCACGTTGCCGCCGCCCATCGCGCTGCCGGCGCCGCGCGGCACGAGGGCTACGCGGTGCGCCGAGGCCCAGTGGGCGAGCGAGGCGACGTCTTCGCGGTCCCGCGGCACGCACACCGCCGCCGGCAGGATCCGGAAGATCCCGGCGCCTTCGGCGTAGGCGGCACGCGCGCGATGGTCGGTTCGGAAGAGGCCCCGGATCGGCGGGGGAGGCAGCATGGGCCAAAGGTAACTATCTTGTGCCGGTATGTCGGACAGCTCCCGCGCGCAGCTCATCCACATCGACGTGGACCGCCGGCTCGGCCATGAGTGGGACGAGTGGGACGGTCGGCCGCTGCCGAACCACGGGAACTACGACTCCGCTCCGTCACTCTTCTTTCTCTGGTCCGCGCTGGCGATCGTGCTCGGCCTGGGCGTGGTCGCGGCCGGGCTCTTTCTTTTCGCTCCCCGTCTTGCGGGCCTGGCTCCCTGGCTTCCGCGCTCGCTCTGGATGGCGCTCCTCGCGCTGGCGATCGTGCTCGTCGCCTGGTGGGGCGTGCTCCTCCTTTCATACGCGTCCGGCCGAGCGCTGCTGCCCGAGCGCCTCGCCGAGCGCGGGCCTTTGCTTCGGCTGATGCGGCTCACGTCGCGGGTCGCGGGGCGGTTCGGCCGCAGGGACTGGGTCGAGAACGCATCCGTGAAGGTGTACAACACCCTGGCGCTGCTCCGCGGGCGGAAGGTCGGCAAGGGCGAGCTGCTGCTGCTGATCCCCCGCTGCCTCTCGAAGGACACGCTGGACGGCGTGCTGGGGATCGCTGGCAAGTACGGTGTCCCTGTGTTCGTAGCCACGCGCGGACAGCTCGCGCGCCGGGTGATCCGGGAGCGCCGGCCGCGCGCGGTCGTGGCGGTGGCATGTGAGCGGGACATGGTGAGCGGGTTGCACGACGTGGCGGGGAAGATTCCCGTCCTCGGCCTCACGATGACGCTGCCCTCGGGCCCCTGCAAGGACGCGGTGCTGAATCTCGGGAAGCTCGAGGAGTGGGTGCAAGCGTACGTGATCTGACGCGACTCGCTTCAGGGCACCTCCTGCTCCGTCGGAGGCGCCTCATCCGCGGGTGACTCCTCTTCCGGCGGCCCGGCGGACTCCCCGTCCGCTTCCGGCGCCGCGCGTGGCTCCGTCGACGGGGCCGGCGGGCCGCCGTACTGCTTCACGAGACTCGCCAGCGCCGCCCGCATCTTGACCGCCACCGGATGGTCCCGCGGTACCTGGCGATCCAGCTCGCGGTCCGGGAGCGACGGGTCGGCCACCGGCCGGTATGTGGTCTCGAGGGTGATCTTGCTGAACCCCGGACGGCTGGGGTCGGCCCACGCGAGGACGCGTACCACGCCGGAGCCAACACGCCGGTGGCTGGTGCGCCTGCCGGTGGCCGTGTCGAACCAACTGGTCTCGAGCCACGCGTCGCGCAGCTCGACACGGGCCGGCCGGATCGAGTCCCGCTGGAGCGCCGCGGCCAGGAGGCGGGTCGCCTCCCGCGGCACCAGGCGGACTTCGGTGGTGGCGGCCTCCGGCACCGGCGGATAGGGCGGCCGGGTGGTCAGCGGCTGACAGGCCAGGAGCCCGGTCGCGACCAACCACCCCGCGACGGCGACACGCATGGCGTCAGTCCTGGTGCGGCGGTGTGCCGGGCGCGTGCGTGTGGCTGTGAGGAGCGGGCGCGGAATCGGGCGCCATGGTCGACTCGCTCGGCGTCGGCGCGGCGTGATCGTGGTCCGGCTCGTCTGCGTCGCCTCCGTGGTGATGATGGCCCTCCGCTCGCTCGTGCATCTCCTCCTGCAGCACCTGCGTTGGGATCCCCGCCGCATGCTCGAAAACCATGCGCCCTCCCAGCGCCGCCGTCGCGATGAGGACGCCCAGTCCGACCAGTGAGAGTGCGAGCGTCACGCCGCGCTCGGCACCACCCATCCGCTTCTCCCGGAACACCCGCCAGAGTGCCAGCACCGCGAAGATGCCCAGCGTGGTCAGCGCAAGCGTCTCGTGGGTCTCCATGATCCGGTGCACCGCCTCGCCGTGCGCGATGTGCTCCTCAGCCTGCAGCCCGGAGACGACCGCGAGGACCCCGCCGACCGCGCCGGCCAGCATCGTGGCGAACCCGATGACCCGAAGCGCGGGACGGCGCGCCAGGGCGCTCGCCAGGTCGAACAACACCGCCACCAGGAGCAGCGCGGCGGGCAGGTCGTTCAGCGCCGCGTGCAGCCGCGGCCAGTCGTAGCCGAACATCGGGTCTCCTCAGAGGCCGGGGTCGATGGGAACCGGGGGGTCGGACGCATAATCATAAAACCCCCGGCCCGATTTCCGGCCATAAAACCCGGCTGCCACCAGGCGCCTGAGGAGCGGCGGTGGGGCGTAGCGTGCCTCGCGGTACTCGTCGAACATGATCTCCGCGATCCGAGTCACGGTGTCGAGCCCCACGAAGTCCAGCAGGAGCAGCGGGCCCATCGGATGGCCGCAGCCGAGATGCATGCCCCGGTCGATGTCGGGCACGGAGGCTACGCCCTGCTCCAGTGCGCGCACGGCGTCCAGCAGAAACGGCACCAGCAGCCGGTTGACCACGAACCCGGAGCGATCACGCGCCGCGATCGGCTCCTTCCCGAGCCGGCGCGCGAACCCCAGAGCGCGCTCGAACACTTCGGGCGAGGTGGTGACCGCGCGCACGACCTCCACCAGGGGCATGAGCGGCACCGGGTTGAAGAAATGGAGGCCGACGAAGCGGTCGGGCCGCCGGGTAGCGGCCGCCATGGCGCCGATCGAGAGGCTCGAGGTGTTGGACGCGAAGATCGTATCGGCGGGGCAGAGGTCGTCCAGGGCGCGCCAGAGCTCGTTCTTGAGTCCGAGGTCCTCGGTGATCGCCTCGATGATCAGGTCGCACTCGGCGAGGGCGCCAAGCTCGGTGGTGAAGGTGAGCCGCTCGAGGGCGCTCCGGCTCGACGCGGGGTCGAGTTTGCCCTTTTCGACCAGCTTGCCCAACGACCGCTGAATCGCGCCCTCGCCCTGGGCGAGGAGCCCGTCTTCGACGTCGCGCACCAGCGTGCTGAATCCGGCCGTCGCGGCGGCCTGGGCGATGCCGCTGCCCATCAGTCCGCAGCCCAGGACGCCTACGCGGGAGATTTCCGGCACGAGTTGGCTCTCCATTGCCGCCGGCGCGGCGGCGGTAACCGGCTACCGGAGCGACCGACGGATCTCCTCCGCCAGCATGCCGATCAGTCCCGTCCGCCGCGGCAGCCGGCGCTCGGCCGGTGGCCCGCCCTGCTCGAGCTGGTCGAGCGCGCGCTCGAGGCCGAGCTGGATTCTGGCCAGCGCCGGCCGATACTGGCGCGCCATTCCGTATCCCAGCCCCATCGCGACCGGGATGGGGATCAGCATCACGGGCAGGAGCGCGCCCAGTACCGCCATCAGGCCGGCGCCCAGCACGCCCGCCCCCGCGAGCGCGGCCCCGCCCCCGACGTACTCCGCCCGCGCCCGGCGCGCCTCCGCCACGAGCGTCACGTGACACCACCCCGGCTCGAGCGCGAGGATCGTCGCCGACACCGTGTCCGATCGCGCGAGCATCATCGCCGCACTGCCCCGGTTGAAGGCCGCGGCGGAGCGGCGGAGCGCGGCGGCCATGCCGCCGAGCGGTTCCCAGGTGATCCGGCCGGGCTGACGGCGCTGCACGCAGAGCAGCTCCTTCTCCTCCATCCACGCCGCCAGCGCACGCTCGACCTCCGCGACCGTTCCCGGGACGGCACGCTGGGCGGTGACGCGCGCGGGGCCCGCGATCCGCTCCCACGCTCCCGCCGGCTGGACCGTCACCAGTCGCGTGCGCTCCTCCAGCATTGCCTGCTGCAGGTAGCGTCCTGGAATCCCGACCTCGCGGCCGAGCGCCAGCACCTGGTCGGGGGTCAGCTCCTCGCCCGGGCCGTGCTCCGCCGTCTGCAGTTCGGCCGCCCGCTGGATGATCCGCTCGAGCGCCGCCCGATCAACCCGGGCCGGGGTGCCGTCGCTCATGCTATTCCTGCGGGGGCGTCCGGGCCGCGTTCAGCCGGAGCGAGGACATGAGGGCGGAGAGATCGGCCGCGGGAAGCGCGGTGCCGGGTGCCTCCGCCTCGAGTGCCACGGCTGGCCGGGCCGACTGAGCTTGCGCTTGCGCCTGCAGGAAGGGCCGGAACAGCTCGATCGGGATCGGGAAGATCGTCGTGGAATTGTTCTCCGCCGCGATCTCGGTGACCGTCTGGAGATAGCGGAGCTGGATCGCGCTCGGCTCGGTGGCAAGGTTCCGGGCGGCCTCCGCCAGCGTCTCCGACGCCTGGAGCTCACCCTGCGCCGCGATGACCTTGGCCCGGCGCTCGCGCTCCGCCTCGGCCTGGCGGGCCATGGCCCGTTTCATCTGGTCGGGAAGGTCCACGTCCTTGACCTCGACCGCGGAAACCTCGATGCCCCAGGCCTCGGTCCGCTCGTCGATGATCTTCTTGAGCACCGCGTTGATCTTTTCACGATCGGACAGCAGCTCGTCGAGCTCCACCTCGCCCAGCACCGAGCGGAGCGTCGTCTGGGCGAGCTGGCTGGTGGCGTACATGTAGTCTTCGATTTCGATGATGGCCTTGGCCGGGTCCGATACCCGCATGTAGAGCACGGCATTGACCTTGACCGAGACGTTGTCGCGGGTGATCACGTCCTGCGGCGGGATGTCCAGCGCCATGATGCGGAGCGAGACGCGCTTCTGCGCGGCGAAGCCGGCGGGCAGGAAAATCATTCCCGGCCCCTTGGTGCCCCAGTAGCGGCCGAGAAAGAAGGCCACCGCGCGCTCGTACTGCCGGATGACGCGCAGGCTCGCGAACGAGTAGAGGACGGCAGCAAGCAGGAGTGGCAGCAGCAGGTCCATGATTCGTTCCTCGATTCGTTCCTCAGGCGGGCAGGGCTTCGACCACGACGGCCGCACCCTGCCCACCGCCGATGCAGGCGGCGCCCAGGCCGTACCGGGCGCCGCGGCGGCGCAGGGCGGAGAGCAGGTGCAGGGTGAGGCGCGCGCCGGTCGCGCCGAGTGGGTGGCCCAGCGCCACGGCCCCGCCATCCACGTTGGTACGCTCGCGGTCGAGCCCCAGCTCCTGTTCCACCGCCAGGTACTGAGCGGCGAAGGCTTCGTTGATCTCGACCAGGTCCATGTCGGCCAGCGTGAGCCCCGCGGAGGCCAGCGCCCGGCGCGAGGCGGGGACGGGCCCGATGCCCATGATCGCCGGGTCCACGCCGGCGATGCCCCACGCGACCAGCCGACCGATCGGCCGAAGCCCGCGCTCCCGCGCGAAAGTCTCACTCGCCACCACGAGCGCGCCCGCGCCGTCGCAGATTCCCGACGCGTTCCCGGCCGTGACGACGCCATCCTTCCGGAAATAGGGCGGCAGCTTGGCCAGCGCCTCGACCGTGGTGTCCGGACGCATGTGCTCGTCCGCCGCCCATGCCACCTCCTGGCGGGTCTTCCGGTCCTTGAGCGTGACCGGGACGATCTCGTCGGCGAACGCCCCTGCATCCCACCCGGCCTTCGCGCGCATCTGGCTCCCGGCGGCATAGCAGTCCACCGCCTCGCGACCGATCCCGTGCTCCTCGGCCAGCCGTTCCGCCGTCTCGGCCATCGAGAGCCCGCAGTGGGAATCGCGCAGCGCCTCCCACAGGCTGTCCTCGAGCGGAGCCGCCGGCCCGAGCCTGAGTCCCCAGCGCGCACCGCGCACCACGTGCGGCGCCTGGCTCATCGACTCCGTACCCCCGGCGAGCACCACGCGCGATTCGCCGAGCAGGATCTGCCGCGCACCCTGGATGACGGCTTCGAACCCCGAGCCGCACAGCCGGTTGACGGTGACCGCGGGCGTCCCGGCCGGCAGCCCGGCGCGCAGTCCGATGTGGCGGGCGAGGTACGGGGCGTCAGCGCTGGTCTGGAGGACGTTGCCGAAGACGACGTGGTCGACCGCCGCGGGCTCGAGCCCCGAGCGCTCGAGCGCGGCCCGCGCGACGGTCGCGCCAAGATCAGTCGCGGACAGATCCCTCAGCGCCCCCCGAATGCGCCAAAGCCGGTGCGCGCGCCCGAGAGGAAGACGACGTCGAGGTCGCGGCCGGCCGAGGTCACGCGGGGGAACTCCGGGAGGGGGGACGGGTGCGGCACATTCTGTGGTGAATATGCCCGCGCCGCAGACGCACTTCAAGGAAACCGAGCTCCCGGCAGTGGCCTGGCCATTACCGAGCTCCCCGTCGGCTTGACCTCAGATGACCGTGCCGCTCATGACGACGGCGTTCTTGGGGATGATGACGATCCCGTCGCGGACGTAGTAGTTGGGACCGTCGAGATAGGCCGGCTTGTCGTAGGGCGTGATGCGGACCTCGTCGCCGATCCGGGCGTTCTTGTCCACGATGGTGCGCTCGATCCAGGTGCCGTGACCGATCCCCATCATCGGCGCCCCAGGCACCGGCACCCGCTCCGGGCTGTCGTAGTAGTCCTGGCCCATGATGAGGCTGTCGCGGATCGTGGCCCCGGCCTGGATCCGGCTGCGGATGCCGAGGAGCGAGTGGTCGATGAGGGCGTCGTTGATGATGCAGCCGTCGGCGATGACCGAGCGTTCGATCTGGCACTTGATGATTTTCGTCGCCGGGAGATAGCGCGCGTGGGTGAAGATCGGCGCGCTCGAGTCATAGAAGTTGAACCGCGGCAACGGCTCGCAGAGCTCGAGGTTGGCTTCGTAGAAGGCGCGGATCGTCCCGATGTCCTCCCAGTAGCCCTCGTGGGGAAAGGCGTGCACCCGCCCGGTCTGGATGAGTCGGGGGATGACGTGCTTCCCGAAGTCGACCTCGCTCCCGGCCAGCGCGTCGGCCAGCATGTCCCGGTCGAAGACGTAGATCCCCATCGAGGCCGGGAGCGCGTCGGGATAGCCGCGCAGCGTGGCCTGCACAGCCGGATCCTTCGGCTTCTCCACGAATCGCGTGATCCGACCACCCTCTTCCACCTCCATGATCCCGAACGCGCCCGCCACCTCGGCGCGCACCGGCGTGGTCGCCACGGTCACGGCGGCCCCGCTCGCGACGTGGCGCTGAAGCAGTGCCCGGCAGTCCAGCCGGAAGAGCTGGTCGCCCGAGAGGATGAGCACCAGGCGGTGGGGATAGGAGTTGAGGTGGATCAGGTTCTGCCGCACGGCGTCGGCGGTGCCCTGATACCAGTCGGTGCGGCCTGGCCGCTGCTCGGCGGCGAGGATCTCCACGAACCCGGCGGAGAAGGTGTCGAACCGGTAGCTCTCCTGGATGTGCCGATGCAGCGAGCCGCTGTTGAACTGGGTGAGCAGGAAGATCCGGCGGAGGTCGGAGTTGAGGCAGTTGCTGATGGGGATGTCCACCAGCCGGTATTTCCCGGCGAGCGGGACGGCGGGCTTGGCGCGGTCCTTCGTCAGCGGGAAGAGTCGCGTTCCCGCGCCGCCGCCCATGATGACCGCGAGCACGTCCTGCGGCCGCAGCGTGGCATCCCAGGGCATGGCCACCTCCTACCGGCCGTCCAGCGCCGTCCCGCAGTTCACGCAGTGGCGCCAGCCGGCTTCCACCTCGCCATGACAACGGGGGCACTCGGGGGGCGTCTGACGCTGCCCGCAGTGGGGGCAGAACCGCGCCGGGCGGCCGGCGGGAAGCCCGCCCCCGCAGTGCAGGCACCGCGGCCCCTCGGAAGGTACCTCCTCCGGATCCGCCATGTCGAAATCCATTGCCGCGTCGATCACGGAGGTTTCGGGCGCGGGAAGGTCGAGCGCCGGTTCGGCGATGCCCGCGAGCGCCGGGGGCGCCGGTGGGGCGTACGGCAGATCGGGATCCGGTGCCGGCTCGAGCGCCTGGGCGAGCGGGGCGGACCGTAGGGACACCAGCACATTCTCGTAGTGGTGCAGCACCCCGAGGTCCGGATTGGGATTCCTGAGCTCCTCGGCGAACCGCGCGCGAACCTCTTCCGGCTCCGTGCGGGCAAAGCCGCCCTCGCCGGCGCACAGACGCAGGAGCACCAGTTCGTAGTCCTCGCTGCTCTCCAGCCCGAGCGCACGGCGATTTGAGCGGTAGGGGATGATGGACTCGTGGATCGCCTCGAGCGGGAGCGGCTGACGGAGGCGGGCCGGGTCGGTCGCCGCGAGCGTGGCGACGAGCCGCCGGAAGAGCCGCTCGAGATCGGTCACGGGCGAGCCGTCTGGACGGATCTCAAGGAACGAGGTCCGCCAACGGAAATGACTCGCCCGCGGACACGCGCCGCTCGAGGGCCGCGAACGCCTCGTCGGGATCATAGGTCAGGTACGATCCCTTCTTCCGTCTGGCCTCGAGCCAGGGCTCGAACTCCGATTCCACCATCCCCTCCGACGTCCGCTGCTCCCTTGCCGCCAGTACCGCGAGATCATTGGCGTACTCGTTCTTGGCGTGCCCCTGATGGCCGCGCACCCAGGTCCACTGCACGTCGTGCAGCCGAGAGGACGCGAGCAACGCCTTCCACAGCTCGAGGTTCTCGATCGGACCCTGCTTCCGGCTCCACCCCCTCGCGGCCCAGGCGGAGACCCACTCCCTCATACCCTTCACCAGGTACTGGGAGTCGGACACGATCAGGACCCCGAGCCGCGATCCCTTCTTGGCCAGGAGCTGCAGCGCCGCGATCGCGCCGCTCAGCGCCATGCGGTTGTTGGTCGTGGCCGGCGAGCTGATGTAGAAGTCGCGCCGCTCGACCCGGCCCCGGCCGCTCCGCGCCTCGACCAGTCCGCCGCTGCCGCCGGGGTTCTCGCCCTCGCGCCCGTTGCCCAGGCAGCTCTCGTCGAGGTGGAGGACGGCGACACCGCTCATCCGACCACCTGGAAGCTGTCGATCTGATCCAGCCGGAACGTCAGCTCCTCGCCGGTCATCGGCAGCCGCCCGATCAGCACGTCGTGCCGGTCCTCGTTGGTGACGCGCAGGGCGACGACGACGTATTCGGTGCCGCGCCGCGAGAGCGCAACCCGCTGACCCCGGCGGGCGGCGTGCTCGAGCTGGTCCATGCGGTCAGCGGTCCAGCGTAGGGGCGGCATCGGGCGGTGTGTCGGGGAGTGCGTCGAACACGGGGCTCGAGGTCACACGAACTTCCTCACCACGCGAATGCGGCCCGCCGGTGCCGCCGTCACCCGTCCGATCACGGCAGCCGCCGGCGTCCGCTCGGCGTGCAGGGCGGCGAGCAGCGCCGCCTCGTTCTCGCGTGGCACGGCCAGCAGCAGCCCGCCCGACGTCTGGGCATCCACGCACATCACCCGGTCCGCCGGTGCCAGGTCGTCTGCCCACTCGACCTGCGATTCCGCCGCCGTCAGGTTGCGCTGGGTGCCGCCGGGGACGACGCCGCGGTTGGCCAGGTTCCAGGCGTGCGGCAGCAGCGGCAGCGACTCGTACGCGATCTCGGCGCCGACGCCGCTCGCCGCGAGGATGTTGCCCAGATGGCCCAGCAGTCCGAAGCCGGTCACGTCCGTCGCCGCGCTCACGCCCACCGCGAGCGCGGCCCGGGCGGCGCCGTCGTTGAGCGTGGTCATGGAGCGGACCGCGTCGGCCATGCCCGCCTCGATCAGGGCGTCGCGCTTGAGCGCGGTGGACAGGATGCCCGTGCCGAGGGGCTTGGTGAGGACGAGCACGTCGCCGGCGCAGGCGCCGGCGTTGGTGAGTGCGCGATCGGGGTGGACCTCACCGATTACCACGAGCCCGAAGAGCGGCTCGAGCACGTCGATCGAGTGGCCGCCCAGCATGAGACAGCCCGCGCGACCGGTCACTTCAGCCGCCCCCGCGAGCACCTCGCCAAGGACGTCGAACGGCACCTTCTCCCGCGGCCAGCCCACGAGATTGAGCGCGAAGAGCGGCGTCCCGCCCATCGCGTACACGTCACTCAGCGCGTTCGCCGCGGCAATTGCCCCCCAGGCGCGCGGGTCGTCCACGATGGGGGTGAAGAAGTCCGTGGTGGCCACGAGCGCCCGGTCGTCGCTCAGCCGGAAGACGGCCGCATCGTCGCGGGTCGTCGCGTCGACCAGCACGCGGGGGTCGGCCACGCCGGGCAGGTGCCGCAGCACCTCGGCCAGGTCGACAGAGCCGAGCTTGCAGGCGCAGCCCGCCCCGTGGGAGAGCGAGGTGAGTCGGAGTCTGGACTTCGGGTCCGCCGTCGCGTCGGCCATGCTCGTTGGGGAATGCGGTGAACGGTGGTAGGATTCCGCCCATGTCGACCGATGCGATCGCCCTCGGCACGGCCGCCATGCTGGGCTTTCTCCACGCGCTGGAGGTGGACCACATGGTGGCCGTCACCACCTTCGTCAGCCGGCGGCCGACACCGGCCGCGGCGGTCCGGTTCGGCTTCAAGTGGGGAGTTGGGCATTCCGTTGCCGTGCTCGCGGCGGGCGGGTTGCTGCTCGCGACCGGCCTGCGCTGGCCCACCCGCTACGATGCCCTCGGCGAGGGGCTCGTCGGCCTCATGCTCATCGGGCTGGGGAGCTGGGCCCTCATCTCCGCACGGAAGTTACACCTGCACCCCCAGGAGGAACACGGGGGCCACGCGCACCTCCACCTGCACGGGGGCGCCGCGCGGCACGCCCACGCCCACGGCGCGGCGGCCCCGGCGCGCGAGCCGCACGAGCATGGCGGGATCACGCTGGTCGGCCTGCTCCATGGACTGGCCGGCAGCAGTGGCGTGGTGGCGCTCGTGCCGGTCAGCATGATGGACCGGGTCGGCCTCGGCGTGGGCTATCTCACCTGCTTCGGCGTCGGGGTAACGCTGGCGATGGTGCTCTTCGCGCTGATCGCCGCACGGCTCATGCACCGGGCGACGAAGGGCTCGCTCGTCTGGGGGCGCCGCATGGTTCGGCTGGTGGGACTCTCCGGCCTGGCGGTGGGCGTCTGGTGGCTCCGTGCGGCGGCGGGGATCTAGTCTAGGTGCCGACCCAGACCAGCGCGCGGACAGCAATCAAGGCGCGCTCCTCCTGCGCCATCGTACCGAAGGTGCCATCCGCCCGCTGACGCTCGGCCACGGCGGGCATGGCGCGGTGGATGAGGGTCCGCGCGCCCGCGAGGCCAGTCGCGAGCAGCGCCTCGAGCGTGGCGAACATGTCCGCGTGGGGCCAGCATCCGTCCACCCGCTGGTGCGAGGTCATGAGCGACACCAGCGCCTCCACCGTCGGGCGAAACCGTGTGCCGCCCAGCGCGAGCGCGTGCAATCCCGCCACGATCACGTCCGGCGGGAAGAACCCGCTCCAGTCCGTCCACTGTTCGGCCAGAAGCTGCAGGCTCTCGAGGTGCTGCGCGATCGCCGGCCGGTGTCCCAGCCCAGCCCGGAGCGCCGCCCTGAGCGCGAGGCAACTGATCCCGAATCGCGCCGCCGGCTCCGCGCGAAACACCTTGCCGTTGGGCAGGGTGATCGGCGCGAGCCGCTGGCCCGGTGGCGCCGCAGCGAAGAACCCGCGCAGCCAGTGCTCGCAGGTGCGCTGGGCGTGCCGCAGCCGATCGCATCCCTCACCATAGGCCCCCACGTCCCCCTGGTGCCGCAGCAGCCAGTCGAGCACCAGACGAACATCCGGGTCGTCGGGCGGACGGCCCAGATCGAGCAGCTCGTGCGCGCGCCAGATCGTGGGCACGGCCGCTCCGCCTACGCTGCCGTCGGGCCGGACCTCGGCCGCCATCGCGGCGGCGAGCTCGCGCGCGAGCTCGCCGTCTCCCGCCGCCGCCGCCCCGAGTGCACGCCGCGCCAGAACCCCCTGCCGGGTCTGGCGGGTGGCGAAATACAGCGCCAGCCGTTCGAGGGGCGTCGGACTCACGGTGCGGGGGTCCGGCCGGCACCTACCACGACCGACGGATCGAGTCGGCGGAGAACAGCACGCCGCGGGACATGACGCGGTCGATCGCGAGCGTGTTGCCGATATCGGCGAGTGGATCCCGGGTGAGCACCACCAGATCGGCCGCCTTGCGCGGGGCGATGATGCCGAGCGAATCGACGCCGAGGAGCAACGCCCCGCTCCGGGTCGCGGCGGCGAGGGCGTCACGCGGGGAGAACCCCGCCTGCACCAGCAACGCCATCTCGCGATGCTCGCTGTAGCCAGGGATGAGCATCTGGTTGGACGCGTCGGTGCCTGCGGCGATGGTGCCGCCCGCGGCCGCGAAGCGGCGAAGAAAAAGGTCCTGCCGCGGCCGTGCCGCTCGAAATGCCGCGAACTCCGCGGCCGTCCACCCCGCCCGCCGCACCATGTCCGGCACGTTCCAGCGCTGCTGCTGCAGCGCCGGCACGGCACGGAGCATCGTGTCCTGGAGCATCGTTGGATCGTCCAGCCGGCTGAAGGTATCGTGCAGCACGAGGGTGGGCACCATGATCACGTGCTCGTGGGCGAGCTCGGTTGCCACCCGGTCGAGCGCCGCGGAATCGAGCCCGGCCCAGCTCCGTTCGAAGGCGGTCCACCCGGGAAAGAAGCCACGGTAGTGCGCCGCCATGATGGATGACGCATCGGGCACGCACGATTCCGGCACGCCGCTCAGGTGCTCGATGGACCAGATCCCCGCTGCCCCGGCCACGGTCGCGCTGGTCATCCCCAGGTGGCCGGCCACGCGCAGGTTGAATGTCTTCGCCTCGTCCACAGCGGCGCGAAGCAGGGTCGGATCGATCCGGGTATAGACCTTCACCAGGTCGACGCCCGAGTTGACCAGGCGGTCGACGGCCTTCCGGGCGTCGCGCGCGCTGCTGGCGCCGATCGCGTCGGGGTACGTGGTGGGCAGGCCGTCGATCATGGCGCCCGCGCTGTAGATCCGCGGCCCGGGCATGCCGCCGCGATTGATCCGGTCGCGGAGTCGCAGAATGGTGTCGAGGCTGCCGTGCAGATCGCGCACGGTCGTCACCCCCCACGCCAAGTAGCGTGGCAGGGCCCACGGCTCGACGTGCGCGTGCGCATCGATGAGGCCGGGGATGATCCATCGGCCGCGGAGCTCCACCTCCACCGTACGCGGCGGGAGCTGGAAGCCGGCCCGGGTGCCGACCGACTCGATCTGGCCGCGCCGTACCACGATGGCCGCGTCGGGGAGCGCCGGCCCACCGCTGCCGTCGATCAGCGTTGCGCCGACGAGAGCCACACCGTCGGTGGTTTCGCGGCGGCAGCCCGCGAGCAGGCCGATCGCCAGCAGCAGCGACGCGGTGGCGGACGCGGGACAACGGCTGAGGCGCATGTGAGGACGGGTTAAGAGGGTGTAGCAAGGTGGGGCGGCGGCCCGGCCCGTGCAAGATCCGCGTGGGGCCGCATTATACTTGGGCGATGACGGACGTCAGCATCGGATCGCCCTCGGATGCGGCCGAGCCCCGCCTCGCCCCGCCCCGGCCCCAGCCGATCTCCGATTATGGCCTCATCGGAGACATGCGCACCGCCGCCCTGGTCGGCCTCGACGGCGCGATCGACTGGTGCTGTCTCCCCCAGTTCGACAGCGGCAGCGTCTTCGCCGCGTTGCTCGATCCGGAGCGCGGCGGTACCTGGTCCGTCCGCCCCCGCGCCGAGTGGACCTCCACTCAGCGCTATCTCCCCCGGACCAATATCCTGGAGACGACGTTTCGCGCGCCGACGGGCGTAGTGGTGGTCACCGACTTCATGCCGGTCGACGAGGATGGCCGGCCGTCCGGTCCACATCCCGAGATCCACCGGCACCTGCGTTGCACCCGCGGCCAGGTGCCGATGCAGATGACCTTCATGCCGCGCTTCGAGTACGGTGCGCGGACCACCCGGCTCGAGTCGCTCCGCGCGGGCCTCTTCGCCACCGACCGCACCGATCAGGTGCTGACGCTGTCCAGCGCGGTGCCATTCGAGTGGGTGGTCGAGCAGTCCACCGCCATGGCGGCATTCACCCTCGAGAAGGGCGAGGCCCGCTGGATGGTGCTGCGGTACGATGACGACGACATCCATCCGGTGGACCGCTACGAGAGCGCCCGCAAGCTCGACATCACCGCCGCGTTCTGGGCGCGCTGGGCTGCCGGCGTGCGCTATACCGGACCGTTCCGCGGGATGGTCAAGCGCTCGGCGCTGCTGCTCAAGCTGCTCACCCATGCCGAGACCGGCGCGATCATCGCCGCGCCGACCACGTCATTGCCGGAGACGATCGGAGGGATGCGGAACTGGGACTACCGCTTCGTCTGGCTGCGCGATGCGGCATTCACGCTGGCTGCGCTGGACGCGGTGGGGCACCGGCGCGAGGCCGACGCGTTCATGCGCTTCCTGAAGAAGATCTCCCGGCATGAGGGCGGCGGCCACCTGCAGATCATGTACGGCATCGATGGCCGGCGCGACCTGGTCGAGCGTCAGCTCGATCACCTGTCCGGCTACCGCGGCTCACGGCCCGTGCGCGTGGGCAACGGCGCGGTCGGGCAGTTGCAGCTCGACGTCTACGGCGAGGTGCTCGAGACCGCCGACATCTGGCGGCGCAATCACGAGATGACCGAGGGCACCTGGCGGGTGTTGCGCGGCCTGGTGGATTGGGTCAGCAGGAACTGGCACCTTCCCGACTCCAGCATCTGGGAAGTCCGGGGTGAGGTCCGGCACTACGTCTTCAGCAAGGTGATGAGCTGGGTGGCGCTCGACCGCGGGATCCGGATGGCGGACGAGCTCGGCCTCGAGTCCAACGGGGGCGACTGGCGGGCCCAGCGCGACGCGCTCCACGCGGAGATCATGGAGCGAGGCTGGAGCGAGCGGCACCAGTCGTTTACCCAGGCCTACGATGACGACGCGCTCGACGCCGCGGCGCTCGCCATTCCCATGGTCCGCTTCCTCCCATGGAACCACGCCCGGGTGCACGCCACCGTCAACGCCGTGGCCCGCGAGCTCACCAGCGCGGACGGGGAGCTGGTTTACCGCTATCGGCACCCGGACGGCCTGGAGGGAGACGAAGGGGCGTTCTCGATCTGTACGTTCTGGCTGGCCCAGGCACTGACGATGATCGGTGAGCGCGAGCGGGCTGAACGGGTGTTCCGCCGGATGTTGCGCCACGCGAACCACGTCGGGCTCTACTCCGAGGAGATCGACCCGGCGACCGGCGAATTCCTGGGCAACTTCCCCCAGGCGTTCACCCACATCGCGCTGATCAACTGCGCCGCTGCCCTGGCTCGAACGAGGCCGGTCGGCTAGTCGGGAGTTGCCGCCGGCCCGGCGTCCGCTCAGCGGCGGCGTCCGCCTCGCTTCGTGGCTTTCCGGGAAGCCTTCCTCGCGCTCTTCCTGGGAGCTTGCTTCGCCGCCTTCTTGGCCATCTTCTTTGCACCTTTGGCGGGCCGCTTGGCGGTTTTCCGGGCTGCCTTCTTTGCCGCAGCCTTCTTCGCGGACTTTTTAGGGGATTTTTTGGCTGTCTGCCTGGCTGCCTTCTTCGACGACTTCTTGGGCCCTTTCTTGGCCGACTTCTTGGCCGGCGTCCGTTCGGACGAGCGCGAGCGGTCCCGCTGAGCCCTGGTCGCAGGTTCGCTGAGGCGCGGGGGCGCCGATTCCCCCGGCGAAGGAGCGACCGGGGGCGCGGACGGGGCCGGAGGATACTCGATCGGCAGGGGATCCATCCAGCCGGACCCGGACCAGCCCATCTCCATATAATGAAGTTCGGCCATTTCGCTCCCTCCGATGGAAAGTGACCCGCAACCGGCTCCCGCTGACGTGGCGCGCAGGTGCCGGTCCACGATTCAGATATAACTTGCACATCTTCAAGGCTTGTGCAAGGCTCGGACGCCGTGCACGCGCCGTCGGACAGCGGCTGGCGATCGGCGGCCCTCCTTCCCCAAGTTACTATCGCACAGGGGCTTGTACCTGCCGCCCGCAGCCCGGGCTGAGCCGGGGTCCCGCCTCACCATGCGACCGCCCCGGGCGTGCGCTATACTTAGTTCGCAGGGCACCCCCACTCTCTGGACACAACTGCTGGTGATATCTCCCCGACTCGAAGCGGACCGCATCGTGCCGCGGCTACGGGTGTGGCCGGCCGCCGCACTCGCCTGTGCCGCTGCCCTGGGCGTTCCGGGAGCGGCGGTCGCGCAGAGCGCCCTCGAGGTCCAGGTCACCCCCGAGACGATGACGCTGGCCGTCGGCGAGCGGCAACCGATCTTTGCCGCGGCCTATGACAAGCGCGGAAATCTGATCGCGTCGGCCCGCTTCGCCTTCCGGAGCTCCGATACCACGATCGCCCGCGTCTCCCGTGAGGGTGCAGTGCAGGGGGTCGCGCCGGGCCTGGCCAAGATCGAGGCGCGCCTGGAGGGGAGACGGGCGTCGGTCGCCGTGCTTATCACGGGCGCCGCCGCTCCCCCACCCGGGGGGTCGGACGCCGGCACGCTGTTGACCCTCGATCCCCCCACCGCGCTCCTGCTGCCGGGCGAAAGCATCCGGCTGACGCCGCAGGCCCTGAGCGACGGCAGCGTGTCCCCGACCCTCGGGCATGTGACCTGGAAGTCCCTCAAGCCCGAGGTCGCGACGGTGGACTCCGAGGGCGTTGTGCTGGGAGCGGCGCCGGGCAGGAGCATCGTCCAGGCGATGACCGCGGCCGGGCTCATGGCTACGGCGCCCGTGGCCGTGGAGCCGGCGGCAATCGAGCTCACCTCTTCGGGAGCGGTGCTCGCGCCGGAGGAGGCAGAGACGCTGCACGTGCGTGTGCCCGCGCAGAACAACCGGGAACTCACCTCCGGCCTGCAGTGGCGCTCGGCCGATACCGCCGTGGCTGCTGTCGGTCCCACGGGTGTGGTCCAGGCGCGCGGCCCGGGCCGCACCGAAGTCGCGGTCCTGGGCTTCGGACAGGAGCGGCGCGCGACGGTGATGGTCCACCGGCTTCCGCAGACGCTGGTCGTATCCCCCAAGCCGATGGCCGACGCAATCCAGTTGCCGATCAAGGGGACGCGGCAGTTCAGCGCGGTCGCCGAAGCGGCCGACTCGACGCCGATCCCGGAGGCGAAGATCGCCTGGGAGCTGGGTGACTCGGCCCGTGCCGGGTTCGACCCCGCCGCCGGCGTCCTGACGGCGCGCGACACGGGCACCACGACGCTCACCGCGCGGCTCCGCGGCTTCGAGCCCGTGGTCTGGCACATCCGGGTGGTGCCTGGGATGCTGAGCCTGGACCGGCAGCGGCTCGCACTCGGTCCGGGCGACCGCACCACGCTCCAGGCGCTGCTGACCGGCGATGGCGGCAGGACCATCGGGCCGGCGGGCGGTGTGGAGTGGAACAGCAACCGCCCCGAGGTCGCGGCCGTGGCGGCGGGCGAGGTGCGCGCCGTAAGTCCCGGGCACGCGGTCGTCTCGGCCACCGCGCCGTGGGGAACCGTGGCGACTGCCGACGTCTACGTGACCGCCGACCTGCTGGTGGCGTCCGACCGCGGCGGCTCCTTCGGACTGTACCAGCTCCGATCCGACACCCCCGACGCCCTGCTGCCGGTGCTGGTGGACGGTGGCGGGAACGTGCAGGGCGTCCGCTCACCCGACCGCACTCGGATCGCGTTCAGCTCGAACCGGGCCGGCAGTTACGACCTCTATGTCATGGATGCCGACGGCATGAACCTGCGCCGGATCACGGCCGATCCCGGAGCCGAAGGTGAGCCGGTGTGGACGCCCGACGGACGGCGCATCATTTTCGTCGCCACCCCAGCGACCGGCACCCCGCAACTCGTCAGCATCCGCCCCGACGGCACGGATCAGGTGTCGCTCACCAGCTCTAGCGGCGGGAACCGGGCGCCGGCTGTTTCGGCTGACGGCAAGTGGGTGGCGTTCATATCGACCCGCGATGGCAATCCGGATCTCTACGGCATGGGCATCGCTGGCGGCGAGGTCCGTCGCCTCAGCAAGACATCGGATCGGGAGGGCAGCCCCCGCTACCTGCCCAATGGCGATCTGCTGTTCGTGGTGGACAAGGGCGGCAGCGCGCGTGTCATGCGCCTGCCCGCCGGCACCGATTCGGCGATGCCGCTGCTGCGAATCGACCAGCCGGTCGTCGCCTTCGACGTGTCGCGGGACGGTGAGCGCATCGCGTACGTCGCCGGCAAGCTCGCCGATGACGGCAAGGGCAAATCCAGCGTCACGCTCCGCATCCAGGCGCTGGCCGCCGGCAGCCCGCCGCTGCTCGTTCCGCTCCAGTCGGGCGAGCAGGTGATGAGCCCTTCCTTCTGAGCGCGCTCGATCGGTGAGGGCCCTCACGCTCGATGCGGTCGGCGGGCTGGAGCATCTGGCGGTGCACGAGCTGTCGCGGCCGGAGCTCTCGACCCGGCATGACGTGCGGGTGCGGGTCCATGCGGCGGCGCTCAACCGTCTCGATCTCTTCGTCGCCGACGGCCTGCCCGGCGTAGCGCTCACCTTTCCCCACATCGTTGGCGCAGATGGCGCGGGCGTTGTGGACGCGGTCGGGTCGGAGGTCTGGCAGGTCCGGCCCGGCGATCGGGTGATGTGGAATCCGGGTCTCTCCTGCGGGCGATGCGCCGAGTGTCTGGCGGGCGAGGAGTCGCTCTGCGCGTCGTTCCGCGTGCTGGGCGAGCACCGACCGGGCACCGCCGCGGACTACGTGGTCCTGCCCGCCGAAAACCTGGCCCTCGTGCCGCCCGCAATGCCGTGGGCCAGCGCGGCGGCGTTCTCGCTCGCCACGCTCACGGCCTGGCGGATGCTGACCACCCGGTCGGCGCTTCAGGCCGGCGAGACGGTGCTGATCTGGGGAATCGGTGGCGGAGTCGCGATGGCGGCGCTCCAGGTGGCGCACCTCCTGGGCGCCCGCGCGATCGTCACCAGTGCCTCCGATGCCAAACTCGAGGTTGCGCGGAGCCGGGGCGCGGACGCGACGATCAACCATGCCAGTGCGGATGTCGTGACCGAGGTTCGCCGGCTGACGGGCGGCCTCGGCGCCGACGTCGTGGTGGACAGCATTGGCGAGGCGCGCTGGCAGGAGTCGCTCCGGGCGCTTCGCCGCGGTGGGCGCCTCACGGTGTGCGGTGCCACGACGGGTCCGGCGGTCACGCTCGACCTGCGCCGGCTCTTCTGGCGTCAGTGGAGCCTGCTCGGCTCGACGCTCGGCAGCCGCCGCGAGTACGCCGAGATCGTGCGGCTGGCGCATCAGGGCCGCCTGTGGCCGGTGGTGGACCAGGTGGTCCCGTTCGCCGAGGGCCCCGCGGCGCTCGCTCGCCTGAGGCGCGGCGAGCAACTGGGGAAACTCGTGATCGAGGTGGCGACGTGAACGAACTCTGGGACCGGCTCCGGGCCGGCGCCGAACAGATCGGCACCGTGGTGCCGGCTCTGCTCGGGGCCGCGGTGATCCTGCTGACCGGCTACTTCTTGGCCCGCCAGATTCAGCGTTGGGCGGACGACACTCTCAAGCGACTCGACTTCAACCGCATGGCCGCCGCGGGTGGCCTGGATGAGGTGGTCGTGCGCACGGGATCCCGGCTCGATCCGGTTCGGGCGCTCGGCAAGCTGATTTTCTGGCTGGTCATGCTGGTGGTGATCCTGCTCGCGAGCACCGCGCTCGGGCTGGAGAGCGTCAACCAGATGTTCGGCACGATGCTGGCCTTCATCCCGACGCTCATCGCGGCCATCGTGATCGTCATTCTCGGGATGATTCTCGGCGAGTTCGTGCGCGGCCTGATCCTCGCCTCGGCCGGCACGGTGTCCGGCGTGCCGACGGTCGCCAAGCTCGCCAAGGGCGCCGTCGTGGTGATCGCGATCTTCATGGCGCTGCAGCAGGTGGGCGTGGCCGAGGAGATCGTCACCGCCGCCTTCACCCTCACCCTCGGCGCCGTCGCGCTCGCGGTGGGGCTCGCCTTTGGCCTCGGCAACCGCGAACTGGCCGGCGAGATTACCCGCCGCTGGTACGAGGAAGGGCGCCGCCGCGACCGCCGCCGTACCGACCGCCAGGGCCCCAACATCCCCCCGGGCGACGAGCCGCCGATACTGGACTGAACCGCGCTTACCGCAGCCTGAACCTCGCGACCGTCCGCTCCCCGCCCGCGTCCTTGATGGTGGCGTAGATTGCGCCCTTTTCGCCGAAGCCGGCGAGCGACGCTCCCCTGGGGAACTCGACACTGCGTTGCCAGCTTCCCTTCCGATTGAAGACGTCATAGGTGAGCGGCGCATCCTCCTGGGCCCGCGGGCGCTGCAGCCAGACCTCGCCGTTCGGCCGGCCGAGCGCGAAGTCGAACGGAGCCTTGGTGTCGGCAAAGGGATAGCGGACCTGGAGGTCCTGCGGCATCCCGAACGCCTTGCCCCGCTCACGGACCTGCGCCAGCACCCGGTCCCGGTCGGCCTGTGTCACCTGCACCTTCTCGTATTCGTGCGACTTGCCACGCGTCCAGGTGCCGTCGGTCGCGCGCCAGTCCACCCGGTTCTCATGACCCCGCGCCAGCCACGCCGTGCCGTTCGGCAGCACGCCAAAGAAGTCGTTGGGCGCGAACACCTTCGCGGCCTGCTGCGTCTGCTCCCCGAATACGGCGTCGCCATACTCCGGCGACGCCAGATTGGCCACAGTGTCCACCTTTCCCGCTCTTGAGGCCGATTCGGAGCACGGGGATGCTGTCGGGCCTGAGCACCCGGCCCGGCTCGCCGCCGCCGATCACCGCCTGGTAGTCCACCTTGTATCCGTTTCCGACGGTGTCGTACACCAGGACCGGCGTGCTCCCCGACACGTTGGCGATGGGCAGCACACCCAGCGGCTTGCCTGCCTCGTTCCACAGCGTCGTCCGGAGCCCACTGAAGTCCACGAGAGCAACCGTATCCGCCCCCAGGTGCGCCACCCAGCCGGGGAACTTGTACTGCTCCGCCGGCGCGTTCGCCGGCAGCGAATCGACGTGGGTGCCGAGAGTGTCCAGCTTCCCGGTGGCCAGGTCGGCGGTGAAGAACAGCTTCGCCTTGGTATCCGCGAACGCCACCCGCCCGTTCCCCAGCTCGACGACGTTGCTGAGCTGGGCGAATGTGGCTGGGAGCTTCTTCTCGAGGGTGAGGCCGCCCTGGCTTTCGGCACGGGTGCAGCCGAGCGCGAGCAGTGACAGGGCGAATGCGGTTGGAGCCAACTTCATGCGGTCACTCCTTCGGGGTAGCTGACGGACGGAACGCGGGAACAACGAAACGAAGCAGTCTCGCGCCGTTGCCCGAGACGTCGTACACCAGGACGGCATCGCGGCCGACGGCGATGACATGGCCGCTGCCCGGAAGGCGGATACTCTCGCGCAGGTGCCCGAGCCGGTCCACCACGTGGTACTCGCGGCTCGAGTCCGAGGGGGCGCGGCTCTTCTCCAGCCAGACATCGCCGGAGGGGCTGGTGAAGCCGGCCTCGAACGGGGGCTTGACCGCCGCGAACGGGAGCTGCTGCGCGGTGGCCCGCAGCTCCTTCGGAAAGCGGCGGAGGAACAGCTCCCGGTCGTAGCGGGTCACCTCGAGCACTCGATCCGGCAGGGGGTCTCCCCTGGTCCACCGGCCGCCCGGATCCCGCCAGTCGACGCGGTTCTCGTACACCCGCGCGACCCAGACGGAGCCATCTGGCAGCGCTCCCCACTGGTCGGCGCCGCTGAACACCCGCTGCTCGAAGTGGCGCCCGGCGGCGCCCACCACCTCGGTAACGTCCAGCGGGGCGAGCCGTGCGATCGTGTCCACTGGAACGAAGTCCCGCCCCGTCCTGACGACGGCAGACGAGTCGCGGTTCCCCAGGCCTTCGGCGCCGGGACGTGGCGCCATTTCCAGATAGAACCTCCCGGCTGCGTCCGCGGCCCGAGGCAGCACGCCACGCACCGCGTCCGAGGCGGGCACCGCGCCCGTGAATCGCCCATCGAAAGTCCAGCGGGAGGTCCGCCGCAGCCCCCAGTCGCCGACGTACAAGGTGTCGGCGGCACGGAAAATCGTGGCCGGGCTGCGGAGCTCCCGGGACCGGCCGCCGAGCGGGGTGGCCGTGTCCGCCGCAAAATCGACGATCGCGACCTGCTCGGTGGCGGGCGCCAGCACCGCCCAGCGCTCGCCGGACAGCCAGACGCCCGCCGTGACCTCGCCGAAAGTCGCCGCCACCGTGTCGGCGGCGCGCTCCAGAGTTATGACCGGCGTCGGCGGCCGCGTTCTTGCCGCACGCCGCCGGAACGAGCGCGGCGGCGGCGAGAATGGCATGGGGGAGGCCCCGCATGCCGGGAATGTAATGGGGTGGCTTGGGATGGCGTGCGAAGCCGGCGGGTCGGATGGCCGAGCCGGGACCCCCCGCGTGTCAGGGTCCCTCGATGATCTCCTGCAGGGCCTTGGCCGCGCGCGGATCAGCGCTCTGGCCGAGCCAGTAGAGGGCTTTCTGCCTGAGCTCGCGGTCGGGGTCATGGCGGGCGATGTCGAGCAACCGGTCCACGGCCGCCGGCTCGTCCCGTTGCGAATAGACGAACAGGAGCTGCTCGCGGAGCGGGCGGTCCGTGAGCGCGGCATAGAGAGCGGTGAGGTCGGCGATCGGCGCGTTGGCCTGGCCTGCCCAGAAGAGCGCCTGCTTGCGCAACTCGAGCGGCTGCCGCCCGTCCCGGGCGACGCTCGAGCAGGAAGCGCGCGTTCTCCGCACCGCCTCCCTGGGCGATCGAGAACAGCACCTTGTTCCGCAGCGTATCGTCCGACACTCGCCCGAACAGCCCGCGGAGGAAAGCGTCATTCTCCGGCCCCCCGCTCTGCCCGATCCAGAAGATGGCCTTGGCGCGGAGCTCAGGCGGCGAATTGGGGTCCTCGGCGTAGCGGCGGAGGGCCTGCTGCGCCCGTGGCCCGGCCTGCTGGGACAGCGCGAAGATGGCGCGTTCCCGCAGCGCCTCGTCTCTCGAAGTGCGGACGATGGAGTCCAGTGCGCCGACCGCGTTGTCCGTCCCCACCTGCGACAGCCAGAACACCGCTTGTTCCCGTACCTCCCGGTCCGGATCGTTGCGGGCCGCGTCCAGCAGGATCTCTTCCGCTCCGTCGGCGCTCTCCTGCGCGATGAGGAACGCCGCCTTCCGCCGGAGACACACCGAGGCGGGATCACGGCGCGACAGTACGCGCCGGAGGATGGGGCGCGCGCGCGCGTCGTCCATCTGCTGCAGCGCGCTCAGCGCCGCGAGCTTGGTGTCGTCCCCATCGGAGGCGCAGCGATCACCGTCGCCAGGCGCCGGGGACCATGCCGGGGCTGCGGGAGCCGCCGGGGCAACCGGAACTGCGGACGCCGCGGGAGCGGCGGGTGGCGCGGGCGGAGTCGGCGGCACCGCTGCCTCTGCCGCCCGGGCAACCCGCACGGCGCGCGTCCTGGTCGCCGCGCCGGGCGAGTTCCCCCTCGATCCGCCGTTCGAGCGCCTGGGCGTCACCTCTGGTGGCGGCTTTCGGGTGGGTCGCACGCTGAGCGTCCAAGGCGTCGAGCGCGGCGTGGAGCTGGGACGTTCCGCCAACGCGATACAGTGCAAAGGCGTTCCAGTAGTAGGCGTCGCCGGCGTAGGCGGACCGGGGGAAGCGGGACGGCACCCGCGCGAAGAGCTCGGCGGCTCGGGTGTAATCGCGACGGTCGAGCGCCTGGCGCGCCGCCCGGTAGAGCGAGTCGGCCGGATCCGCCTGCAGCCTGGCGGCCGCCGACACCGGCCGACCGGCAGCGGAACTGTCCTGCACCGCAGCGCCGCAGGTGAGCATGCCTGCGAGCGCCACACCAAGAGCCATCCGATCGATCACAGGTCACCTCGCGTTGAGGTCGTGCCGGCGGGCACGACTGTCCTGAGCCTGGGGAGCACCGCTCCCCGGTCGATCCCCTCGCCCACCAGTTCACGCTGGCTCGCGGTTGCGTCGACCGGGAGCTGCGCGATCTCCGCCAGGACCAGCTCCAGATCCTGCAGCAGGAGACGCCTCCGGCTGTCCCGCGCGGCCGGCGAGTCGAGCAGCAGCCGATTGGTGGCGAGCAACTGCCGCGCGGCGGCGGGGGCGAGCCGCTCCCGGTCCCCGGAGCGAAGCGACGCCCGCACCATGGTGAGGAACGCTTCGGACTGGGCGAGGTGCTCGAGCGTGGCGATCCGATAGGCAGTCTCGTTCACACGCGGCGCGCTGGCATCGACCTCGGCGGCAGCAGGCGCCCGCGCGTGCCCGGATGGCGTGCCCGGCGCGGACAGCCGGCCGAGCGCCGCGCCGGCCGCGAGGAGTGCCGTGGCCGCCGCGGCCCACGGAATCCACCGCCCGACCGCCGGCGCCCTGGGGCGCTCGGCGGCGCGCCGGGCTTGGATCGCCTGCCACATCGCCTCCCGCGGCGTGGGCGGGGGCTGGTGGTACTCGCGCGCGGCGGCCCCCAGCGGTTCCTCCAGGTGATCGTCGTCCATGGCTCCTAGTCCCTGGCAAAGTCGGCGAGCGCCACACGCAGCCGCGCGCGCGCGCGGGAGAGCTGGGCCTTGGATGTCCCCGGCTGGACGCCGAGGCTCGCCGCGATCTCCTCGTGGGTATACCCCTCGACGTCGTGCATCACGAACACGGTGCGGTAGCCCTCCGGCAGGCCGTCAACCGCGCTCGCGAGCCGCGACCTCAAGTCCGGGTCGGCCTCGAGCCGCCGGGCGCCCAGCGCGGGCACTTCGTCCAGCCCGACCTCCCGCTCCCTCGCCCGGCGGAGCGAGCGAAGCCCGTTCAGCGTCACCGACACCGCGATGGCGCACAGCCAGGTCGAGAGGGCGCTGTCGCCCCGGAAATCGGCGAGACGGCGGAAGCCCCGGACGAAGGCTTCCTGGGTGTAGTCCTGGGCACGATGCAGGTCATCGGTCATGCGATACACCAGCCGGAAGACGCGGTCCACGTGCGCGTCGTACAACGCACGCTCGGCACTCGGGTCGCCTGCCAGCACTCGGCCGATCAGTTCGCGGTCGTCCACAGGCTCCAGCGCGTGAGGGTCAGTGCTGCGAACCGGCACTCTGACACCGGCCCGGCCGAAACGGTTGCGCGTGGCGCATCACCATCGCGCGCAACTCTCGGCGCCCTGGCGGCATCTCACTCGTACGCGAAGGAGCGGGTGGGTGCTTCAGCTCGGGAAAGGACGGGATGCGATGGTACGACTGGCGGCAGGGGAGACTCCGGTGGTTTACGTGGTGCTCGATGGCGGGCGGCCGATCGGCCAGGTGATCGAGCCCGCGGGTCAGCCGGTGCTGGCACCGGGGGCGGGCACGGTGCTGCTGCAGCGCCGTCCAGCGGCGCGACTTCGGCTCTCTGCAGCCTCATAAGCTCTTGCCGGCCGCGAACTTCCGCTAGCTGCGGGGCGTTGCGCCCGACCCCGGCTCCGGGGTATATTTGGGGGTCTCGGCTCTCCGCCGGCATTGCAGTGTGTCCCCCAGCAAGCGAACGCCATGACCGCACCGAATTCGCGCGAACGAATCCTGCCCAGGCTCATCGACGACGAGATGCAGCAGTCGTTCATCAACTACTCGATGAGCGTCATCGTGTCCCGCGCGCTGCCGGACGTCCGCGACGGGCTCAAGCCGGTGCACCGCCGCATCCTGTACGCCATGAACGAGCTGGGGCTGGTCCCCGGCCGCCCGTACAAGAAGTCGGCGACGGTGGTGGGCGACGTGCTCGGCAAGTACCACCCGCACGGCGACCAGTCGGTCTACGACGCGCTGGTGCGCATGGTGCAGGAATTCTCGCTGCGGTACCCGCTGGTGGACGGCCAGGGGAACTTCGGCTCGGTGGACGGCGATCCCGCGGCGGCCTACCGCTACACCGAGTCCCGGCTCACCCGCGTCGCGATCGCCATGCTGGAGGACATCGACAAGAACACCGTCAACTTCCAGCCCAACTTCGACGACCGGCTCCAGGAGCCGACCGTCCTGCCCGCGCAAGATCCCCAACCTGCTGGTCAACGGCTCGTCCGGCATCGCCGTGGGCATGGCCACCAACATCCCGCCGCACAACCTGCGCGAGGTGGCGAAGGCGATCGAGCTGCTGATCGACAACCCCGAGGCCGGCATCGCCGACCTGCGCAAGGTCGTCAAGGGCCCCGATTTCCCCACCGGCGCGTACATCTACGGCCGGCAGGGCATCAAGGAGGCGTACGAGACCGGCCGGGGCCGGGTCATCATGCGCGCCCGGGCCCAGATCGAGGAGAAGGAATCGTCGGGCCGCTCCCAGATCGTCGTCACCGAGATCCCCTATCAGGTCAACAAGGAGAACCTGGTCAAGGCGATCGCGGAGCTGGCGACGCGACAAGCGGATCGACGGGATCAGCGGGGTCAACGACGAATCCGACAAGGAGGGCATGCGGATCGTCATCGAGCTGAAGCGCGACGCCATCCCCAACGTCGTGCTCAACCAGCTCTACAAGCACACCGCCATGCAGTCCACCTTCGGCGTGATCATGCTGGCGCTCGACCACGGCGCCCCCAGGATCATGAACCTGAAGGAGTTGCTGGAGCGCTACATCGAGCACCGGCACGAGATCATCGTCCGGCGGACGCAGTTCGATCTGGCCGCGGCGGAGGCCCGTGAGCACATCCTCGAGGGCCTCAAGATCGCCGTCGACAACATCGACGAGGTCATCAAGATCATCCGGGGCTCGGCCGATACGCCCCAGGCCGACGCGCGGCTGCGCAAGCGCTTCGGGCTGAGCGAGAAGCAGACCGACGCCATCCTCAACATGCGGCTGGCCAAGCTCACCGGTCTGGAGATCGACAAGCTCGAGGCCGAGCTCAAGGAGGTGAGGGCGACGATCAAGGAGCTGAAGGCGATCCTGGCCTCGAAGCCCAGGCGGATGGCGATCCTCAAGCAGGAGATGCGCGAGATCGTCGACCAGTTCGGCGACGAGCGCCGCACCGAGATCGTGGCCGACCAGGGCGAGTTCACGGTCGAGGATCTGATCGCCGAAGAGGACATGGTCATCACCATCTCCCACACCGGCTACATCAAGCGAATCCCGATCACCACCTACAAGCGCCAGCGCCGGGGCGGCCGGGGACTCAACGGCCAGGACCTCAAGGCCGACGACTGGGTCGAGCACCTCTTCATCGCGAGCACGCACGACTACCTGCTGTTCTTCACCAACGCGGGACAGCTCTACTGGCTCAAGGTGCACGAGATCCCGCAGGCCAGCCGCTCGGCCCGGGGAAAGCCGGTGGTCAACTGCATCGCCATCAAGCCCAGACGAGCAGATCGCGGCGCTGGTTCCGGTCCGGGAGTTCGCCGACGACAAGTGCCTCATCTTCGCGACCCGCCTGGGGACGGTGAAGAAGACGCTGCTCTCGGCCTACGGAAACGTGCGGGCCAACGGGCTCTGCGCCATCAACATCGACAAGGGTGACGAGCTGATCGACGTCCAGGTGTGCGACCAGAACAGCGACATCGTGCTGGCCACCAAGGACGGCATGAGCATCCGATTCCACCAGGGCGACGTCCGGGAGATGGGGCGCGCCACCACGGGCGTCAAGGGGATCGAGCTCGAGCAGGGCGACGCGGTGATCGGCATGGTCGTCGTCCGGCGTGATGCCACCCTGCTGGTCGTGAGCGAGAAGGGGTTCGGCAAGCGGTCCGAGCTGTCCGACTACCGGGTGCAGAAGCGCGGCGGGAAGGGCATCATCACCCTCCGGAAGACCGACAAGACCGGCTCCATCGTGGCGCTCAAGGAGGTCATCCCCGAGGATGAGCTGATGATGATCACCCGGCACGGCGTGATCATCCGCCTTCCGGTGGACGGAATCCGCGTCATCGGACGGAACACGCAGGGTGTGAAGGTCATGAACCTCGATGCCGGCGATGCGGTCGTGGACGTGGCCCGGGTGGTCAAGGAAGACGAGGCGGGGGCGGAGGAGGTCGCGGGAGACGACGAAGCCACGCCCACCGCCGCTGCCGGCGAGTAATAGCTCCCGGGGGACTTGCCGAGCCGGGCTCCTCCGCGCATTTAGCAGGACGTCCTTATGCCGCTGACCGCCGACAGCACCGCCGCCGTCACGCTCGAGTCTCTCCGGGCGGCGGCCCGCGTGCTCGAGGGGGTGGCCGCCCGCACGCCGCTGCTTGAACTCCCGGATCTCGCCGCCCAGGTCGGCGCCCCTGTCCTCCTCAAATGCGAACTGCTCCAGCCCGTCGGCGCTTTCAAGATTCGCGGCGCCTACAATGCCGTCGCGCGCGCGGCGGCGGCGGGTGCCCGCGGGATGGTGACCCAGTCCAGCGGGAACCACGGGCAGGCCGTGGCGTTCGCGGCCCGGCGGTTCGGGCTGCGTGCGGTCGTGGTAATGCCCGCCTCCACGCCGGCGGTCAAGGTCGAGGGCGTCCGCGGACACGGCGGCGAGGTCGTGTTCGCCGGCGCCAGCCGCTCGGGGGAGCAGCGGCTCCGCGCCGAGGCGATCGCCCGGGAGCAGGAGCTCGTCATGATCCCGCCGTATGACCACCCCGATGTCATCGCGGGGCAGGGCACCTGCGGCCTCGAGATCCTGGAGCAGCGGCCCGACGTCGGTACCGTTCTGGTGCCGGTCAGCGGCGGCGGGCTCATCGCCGGAATCTCGGTGGCCGTGGCCGCGCTGGCTCCCGCGGTGCGGGTGGTGGGCGTCGAACCGGCCGGAGCCGCCAAGCTCACCGCCGCCCTCGCGGCGGGCGCGCCCCGGACCCTCGACCACACCGAGAGCATCGCCGATGGTCTCCTGGCCCCGTCGGTCGGCACTCTCACCTTCGACATTCTACGCCACGTCGTGCGGGAGGTCGTTACGGTCGAGGAGGAGGAGATCGCCGCTGCCGTCCGTTATCTCCACCGGCAGACCGGCCTCCGGGCCGAGCCCTCCGGAGCAGTGGCGCTCGCCGCCCTGCTCGCCGGGCGCGTGCGACCCGCCGGCCCCACTGTCGCGGTCCTGAGCGGCGGTAACGTGGATCCCGACCTCTATCAACGGCTCGTCGCCGAATGACGCTCGCCCCGAAGATCCTCGTCGCGGATGACGATCAGGCCCTCTCCCGCACGCTCTCATGGATCCTCAAGGAGAACGGCTACGAGGTGGTGACCGTGCCGGGTGGCGAGCACCTCTTCGACCACCTTCAGGCCGAGCCGTTCGACCTGCTCCTGCTCGACATCATGATGCCCAAGATCGACGGGCTGCAGTTGCTGCAGCGGGTCAAGGCCGACCCCCGGTACAAGGACCTGCCGGTGCTGATGATCTCCTCGATGCCGCCCGAGGAGGCCACGGTACGCTCTCTCGGGCTCGGCGCCGCGGACTTTATTCCTAAGCCGTTCCGGGTGCGCGAGCTGCTGGCGCGTGTCAAGGCGCACCTGCGCGTGCGCCGCGAGATCACCGAGGTCCGCGAGGAGGCGCGATCGCGCTCTGAGATGATCGAGATCATGCAGGAGGTCACGGCATCCCTCCGGCCCGAGGAGATCTATCAGATCCTCGTCCGCCGCGTGGCGCACGGGCTCGGCCTCTCCCGCTGCTCGATCATTATCGCGGGTCCGGAGGACGAGACCGGCACCGTCGTCGCGGCCTTCGAGAACCCGGCGCTGCGGAATCTCACCATGGATCTCCGGAAGTACCCGGAGATCCGGCGCGCCCTCGCTACCGGCGAGGTCGTGCTGGTGCGCGATGCGGCCACGGACCCGCTGTACGAGGAGGTTCGGGCCGGCTGGAGCAACGGCGAGGGGCCGGTGCAGACGCGCTCGGCCATCGCGCTCCGGTTCTCGCTCCGGGGCCAGCCGGCCGGGGTGTTTTTCCTTCGGACCACGAGCGACACCGCGCCGCTCAGCGAGCACGATGTCCGGTTCGCCGAGCAGGTGATCGCGGCCGCCGTAGCCGCGCTCGAGAAGGCCTACGACCTCGAGCACGCGGTGATGGGCCAGGAGCAGATGCGCCACCTGGCGGAGACCGATCCACTCACCAACTGCTTCAACCGTCGGGCGCTGATGGAGAAGCTCGAGCAGGAGATGGATCGTGCCGCCCGCTACGCCACGATGCTCACCGGCATGATGGTGGACATCGACAACTTCAAGCAGATCAACGATACCCACGGTCACCTGGTAGGCGACCGGGTACTCAAGCAGCTCTCCAGCCTGCTCAAACGGGAGCAGCGCTCGGTGGACATCGTCGCCCGCTACGGCGGGGAGGAGTTCGTGGTGCTGCTGCCGGAGACCACCTCCGCCGAGTCGCGCAACTTCGCCGAGCGCATCCTGCGCCGGGTCGCGACCCACGACTTCGGGGAGCCCGGCAAGCCGGTGCGGGTGACGATCAGCGTCGGGATCGCGTCCTACCCCGACGAGCGGGTCGCCGACGGCGAATCGCTCCTCCGCCTGGCTGACAGCCATCTCTATCGCGCCAAGAGCGACGGCCGCAACCGGTTCCGCGATTGAGCACGCGGCGCTGCCCCCGCTGCCAGGCGTCCTACCCGGCGCCCGCGCGGTACTGCGTCAAGGATGGCTCCCCGCTGGTGGATGTGGAGGCCTCCGCCGCCTTCGCCCCGCCGCCGAGCGCCCGGGCCCCCGGCGCGCTGGTGGAAGAGGTGACGGTCACCCCGGAGGAGCTCGACCGGTTCGCCACACTGAGCGGAAAGTTGCTCGATGGCCGGTACCAGGTGGGACGCCGGCTGGGCGAGGGCGGGATGTCGTACGTGTACCGCGCGCAGGACGTCGGCACTGAGGCCATGGTGGCGGTCAAGATCCTCCTGCCCCGGCTGTCCCGCGACCCCGCCGCGGTCGAGCGGCTCCGGCGGGAAGCCACCATCGCCACCCGGCTCGACCACCCGAACGTCTGCCCGATTCTTCGCATGGGCGAGGCGGACGGTCTGATCTACCTGGTCATGCCCTACCTCGAGGGAGAGCCGCTGAGCGAGCACGAGGCGCGGCGGGGGCCGCTTTCCCCGGCCGACGGGATTCCGCTGCTGGTGCAGATGTGCCAGGGACTCCAGCACGCGCACGAGCTCCAGATCACCCACCGGGACCTGAAGCCGGAGAACGTCATGCTGGTGCCCGATGGCACCGGCGAGGACGGCGAGCCGCGGTACCGGGCGGTGGTGATGGACTTCGGCCTCGCCAAGGAGCGGCGGACGACACCCGAGGTGGCCAAGCTGACGGCCACGGGCATCGTGCTGGGGACCCCCGAGTTCATGAGCCCGGAGCAGATCAGGGGCAAGCCGCTCGACGGCCGGAGTGATGTGTACGCGGTCGGCATTCTGGCCTTCGAACTGTTCACGGGGCAGCTCCCGTTTGCGGGAAAGTCCGCTCAGGAGACCATGATTGCCCGGCTGCGCGGGTCGCCCGCCAAACTGCGCGACGTCCGCGCCGAGCTGCCGGCCAGGCTCGAGGCGATCATTCTGCGGTGTCTCGCCATCGATCCCGCCGAACGGTTCCAGTCCATGGCCGAGCTGGCGCATGCGTTCGATGGCGTGCTGGCGACCGGCGTGTTCGCGAGATTCTTCCGGAAGTAAGCACCCCACGCGGTGAGCCCCGACACCGCCCCCCGTCGCGTCCGCTCCTTGATTGGGCTCCTGGCCGCTTTCCCGGACCGAGGAGCGCAACATGCATCGAGCGTCGCTGATCCTGCTGAGCCTCACGCTGGCGGCTGGGTGTCGCACGGCCGACAAGCCGCCCGGCGGCGGCCAGGCCGCCGAGGGCACTCGAACGGCCTCCCCCTACAGCACCGGCTCCGATACCGCCGCGCGGAACTCGCGGCTCGAAGGGACCAACACGGGTGCCGCTCTCCAGGCGCCGCCCCGCATTCCGGCGGTGCTGGTGACGCTCGATGCGGTGGCCCAGCCGGGCAAGGCGCCCAGCGAAGGCAACCTGACGGCGCTCCGCACGGGCGTCAGCTCGCTGGAGTCCGCCATGCGCGCCGACTTCACCCGGGCGGGTGAGGCCGACACCGGTGCGTTCCACGAGCTGTCGGATTCAATCGCCCGTCAGCTCGGCGGTGGGGCTGGTGGCGTGGCCGAGAAGCTGGATCATTCCGAACTCCGGCGGGTCTCGAGTCAAGTCCGGCGTCTGATCGACCTCTATCAGGAGCGGATGAAGGTCGCCGGGAAGTAGACCGGTAACCCAGTCCCGAGCAGCCGGTCATTCATGCAGAGCCTGTGCTCCCCGTCTGCCTTCTCGTCCTTCCAGTCCGCCGTTCTGACCGAAACGGTGCCGGGTGCCCCGGCACGCCTGCTGCTATTTGCCGATCCGCGAGGGCGTCGACAGTGTGTCGGCGCGCCTGAAACCATCAACCCAATGTCGTGTGGAGGCAATCCATGTACGTGACCCCCGCTCGGCGCTCGCTGGACCCCATGACGAGTCTGCGGCGCCTCAACTCCGTCCTCGATGAGGCGTTCAGCGCCTGGCCGTTCCAGAATCAGGAAGACGGCACGTTGACCTCCTCCTGGCTCCCCGCCTGCGACGTTTTCGAGGACAAGGACGCGGTAAAGATCGTGGCCGAGATCCCTGGTGTCCGGCCGGAAGACGTGAAGATCTCGCTGGAGAACAACCTGCTGACCATCCGCGGTGAGAAGCAGCAGCAGGCAGAGGAGAACAACGAGCGGGTGCACCGCTACGAGCGGAGCTACGGGACGTTCGAGCGCACGTTCGTGCTTCCCAACACCGTCGATCCCGAGCGGATCGAGGCGCACTCGGGTGACGGAATCCTGACGGTGCTTATCCCCAAGTCGGAGCAGGCGCGCCCGCGCGAGATCCCGGTCCGCGCCTCGGCGGGCAAGAGCGCGGGGTCGGTGAGCGCCGGCAGCAAGCGACCGTCTCTCAATCGTGACCCTGAAGAGGAAGGCTCCGCCGGCAAGACCCGCGCGTGACCGGCTCGTCGCCCCTCCGTACTTCTACGGAGGGGCACTCCGGTGGGATGCGGATTGTCCCGTTTCCCACCGGAATGTAGCCTTCGGGCGTGCCCCAGGATCTGGTCTTCCACGTTCTTGGCGTAAGCCACCACACAGCCGGGGTCGGCGTCCGGGAGCAGTTGGCTTGCGCCCCCGCCGAACTGGCGTCCGTGCTCGCCCAGGAGCAGGCCACCGGACGTTCGGCCCTGCTCCTGTTCACCTGCAACCGTTGCGAGCTCTACTGGTGCGGGCCGCAGGATCGCGAGCCCTGGTTTCGCGCGCTTGCCGAAGCCAGAGGGGTCAGCCTGGACGGTCAGATCGTCCGGCGTGATGGATACGAGGCCGTGCGCCACCTGTTCACGGTGGCCGCCGGCCTCGATTCGCAGATTCTTGGCGAGACCGAGATCCTCGGCCAGGTGCGGCGCGCCTACGACGCCGCGCGCGCGGCCGGCACGACCACTCGGGAGATGGACGCGATCTTCTCGGCAGCGCTCGCGACCGGCCGGCGGGTGCGTCACGAAACAATGCTCGGCCGCCACCCCGGGTCGGTCAGCTCGGCGGCCGTGGAGCTCGCCGCCAAGGAGTGGAGTGACGGTCTCGTGGCAAGGCAGGTGGTGGTGCTTGGGGCAGGCGAGGCAGCCGAGGGCGTGCTCCGGTCCCTGCACCTGCGCGGAGTGAGGAGTGTGGCGCTGGTGAATCGGAGCGCGGACCGCGCCAGCGTGCTCGCGGCCGCGTGGGGTGCCGAACCGCATGGATGGGAGGCGTTGCCGGGCCTGGCGGCCGCCGCGGATCTGCTGGTGGTGGCAACCTCGGCATCGCGGCCGGTCCTGAGCTCCGAGCAGCTCGTCGAGGCCAGGGCGGGGCGCCGACTCGTCGTCGTGGATCTCGGCATGCCGCGGAACGTGCAACCCGAGGTCCGGCGCCTCCCGGGCGTGCAGCTCTTCGATCTCGACGATCTCCAGCGGCTCTGCTGCCCGGCCGCGGCCGCCCCGGCCGCCGCCCTGCGCGACGCGGAGCGCCTGCTGGAGGAGGAGATCATCCGCCTCGAGCGTTCGCTCCGGGGGAGGGCCGCGGCGCCCCGGCTGACCGAGCTGCACCGCCTGGGGGTGCAGATGGCCGAGCAGGAGTCGGACTGGGCGCTGGCCCAACTGGCCAATCTGTCAGAGCAGGAGCAGGGGGTGGTGCGCGAGATGGCGGAACGCCTGGTGCGCCGCGTGCTCTATCCGGTGAGCCGGACGCGCATCCGCGAGAGAGTAAATCAGTCCCTGGTGCCTGCCGCCTGCACCGCGCCCACTCCATTGATGATCTGACGACACTGCGGGTTCTCGCACCCGGGGCAACGCGTCCGGTATAGCGTGCTGTGGACCGCTCCCGACGCGAGGTGCTCGCGCACCACATCCGCCAGCGCGTCCAGGAACCGCGGACGATCGTTGAGCGCGGGGGTCCGCCGGTACTGCGTAATCCCCGATCGGTGCGCCACCTCGCCGTACTCGCGGTCGAGCTCGGACAGCGTCTCGATGTGATCGCTGGTGAACGCGATGGGGACGACGAGGAGCTCCTTCTGGCCCCGGGCCCCCAGGCGCCGGATGACCCGCTCCGTGCTCGGGCCGAGCCAGCGGACCGGACCGACCTCCGACTGGTACGCGAGGAGATATGGATTGGGCCGGCCGAGCCGCTCGACGACGGCCTGCACGCTGGCGCCGATCTCCTGCGGATAGGAGTCGCCCCGATCGATGACCTCGAGCGGAAGCGAGTGCGCGCTGAACAGGAGGAGCACCCGGTCGCGGTCCGCCGGGTCGAACCGATCCAATCCCTCCCGCACGGTCTCGGTCATTGCCTCGACGAATCCATCGTGCACCGGCCAGCGGTCGATGATGCTCCACTCGAACGCGCGCTGCAGCCCGGTCCGCTCCGCGGCGCGCCAGAGCTCGTTCAAGCTCGAGCCCGTGGTGCTGCAGGAGAATTGGGGATACTGGGTAAAGGCCACGGCATGCTCCACGCCGTCCGCGGCCATCGCGCGGAGGGCATCCTCACTCTTGGGCTGGGCATACCGAAAGGCCACGTAGTACCCGTGGGGCGCGGTCTCCGGCGAAAGCCGGTCCAGCCGCTCCACCATCCCACGCCCCTGGGCCTCCGTGTACCGGAGGATCGGGGAGCCCCCGCCGATCTTCTCGTAAAGCCCGCGCACCTTCGGCGCCCGCCGCCTGGCGATGAACGGGCCGAGCCAGCGCTGCATCGGGAGTCGAATGATCTCCCGATCCGCAAACAGCTCGAGCAGGAACGGCTCGACCTCCGCCAGGTTGGCGGGGCCGCCGAGGTTCAGCATGACGATGCCGGTTCTGACCTTGCTCATGGCGGCAATATAACGGCTAGGGGAGCAGCCTCTCCTCCAGCGCGATCCTGGTGAGCCCCGCCACCGTGTAGACGCCCAGCTTGCGCATGAGGCTCTCGCGGTGGCTTTCCACAGTGCGGTGGCTGATGCCAAGCTCCTGTGCCATCTGCTTGTTCGTCTGCCCCCGAGCCACGCCGACAAGCACCTGGCGCTCCCGCGCCGTGAGCTGCGCGAGCACCTCGGCGGCGCCGCCCACTTCGCCTCGCACCACGGCCCCGAGCCGGTAGGCCACGGGCGGGCTGAAGAAGGATTCGCCACGGCACACCGCCCGGATTGCGTCGCCCAGCTCTGCCGCCGCGCCGTCCTTGAGCAGGTAGCCGTGCACCCCCGCCCGGAGGCTCTCGAGCACGTACTCGGTATTGTCGTGCATGCTGAGGATGAGCACCCGCGTCTCCGGCGACCCGCGGCGCAGCTCCGCCGCGGCCTGGATCCCCGTAAGTCCCGGCATGGAGATGTCGAGCACCGCCACATCCGGCCGCAGCGCCAGCGCGAGCGCGACGGCCTCGGTGCCGGTCGAGGCCTCGGCCACGACCTCGAACCCGGGCTCGCCTTCGAGTACGTGCCGGATGCCGGTGCGGACGATCGCATGGTCGTCCGCCACGAGGACGCGAATCGCCGGCTCGCTCATGTCACGCCCGCTCCGCCAGGCACCAGCACCTCGAGCGACGCGCCGGTCCCCCGCGCTCCACTGAACCGGACGCTCCCGCCGAGCGCGCTGATCCGCTCCCGCATTCCGGCGAGCCCCATGTGGCCCTCGCGCTCGAGCTGCTCAGGGCTGGCCTCGGGTGGGCCCTGGCCGTCGTCTCGAACCGTCAGACGGACGCCGCCGGCTTCCGCCGCGATCGCCACTTCGACGCTTCCCGCGCCGGCGTGGCGCCGGACGTTGGAGAGGCCTTCCTGCAGCGCGCGGAACAGCGCGAGCTCCGCCTCCTTGGAGAGCGGAGGGAGCGTGCCCGGGGCCTCCAGCGCGATGCGAATGGCGCTGTGCGAGCCGAAATCGGCCACAAGCGAGCGGAGGGCGGGGAGCAGGCCGAGGTCGTCGAGCAGGGACGGGCGGAGGGCATTCGTCACGCTTCGGATGCTCTGGATCCCGGTGTCGATCAGGGCGAGGGACCGGTCCAGCCGCTCGGCGTGGACCGGGCCGACAGCGTCCCGGAGTACGCCCAGCTCCATCTTGACCGCGGAAAAGACCTGCGCGGTTTCGTCGTGCAGCTCGCGCGAGAGGCGCCGGCGCTCGTCCTCGTGCTGCTCGATCATCCGGGCGGAGAGCCGCGCCAGCTCGACGGTGCGGGCCTGGAGCCGAGCGTAGAGATTGGCGTTCTCGAGCGCGGCGCCCACCTGGTGGCCCAGGGCCACGAGGAACCGGTCGTCCAGAGCCGTGAATGGGTCGCGCGCGTCGCCCACCAGCACGAGCGCGCCGATGACTTCGTGGCGCCGGAGGAGGGGAAGCGCCGCCGCGTAGGGGTACGCGGCCCCCGGCTGCGCGCCACGCGCCGGTCACCTGCGGCCGACCGGTCTCCAGGACGCGGGCGAGGAGTCGCGGCGGCGCCCTGGTCAAGCTCGGCGGCACCCCGCCATTCGCAGACACCGGCGCCGCGCACCAGCCGGGGCTCTCCCCGGTCGTAGAGGTAGAGCGCGCTGCCGCGGACCGCGGGGAGCGTCAGCGGCCGCGCCAGCAGGGCGGCGAGGACGTCCTGCTCGCGACCGGCGGACTGCAGGTCGCCCGAGAGCGCGGACAGCGCGCTGAGCCCGCGGCGAAGGTCGTCGAGCACGAGCAGCAGGATGCCGGCGCCCACTGCCAGCGCGAGCAGGATGTCGAGGTAATAGCCCCACGGCGCCCAGGCGCCGCGGGCGCGCAGGAACGGGTAATCGAGGTGGTGCAGGCCCCAGAGGCCGAACGCGACGGCGAGCAGCGTGGCACCGCTGGACGCGACCCGTCGCCGGTAGCGGAAGAACACCCAGCCGGTCCAGAGCGTGGCCAGGCTGAGAAACGCCACCGCCGGACCCGCCGCCCAGGCGAAGTGGTCGAGCCGATAGATCGCGATGTACGACCAGACGCGGTGGGAAGAGGACCACCGCGAGGTACCACGGCCGCCACCGGATCCGCTGAGAGAAGACGAGCGCGGCGGTGAGCAACGCCAACGCGGTCCAGCCGGTGACGACCTGGTGCCAATAGAGCCATATGCGATTCGAGGTGAGCAGGAAGCTGGTGATCGCAGCCACGCGGAACAGATAGAGGCCCCAGGCGACCGCCCACCAGGCGAAGTAGGGCTTCCGGTGCCGGTGGAACAGGAACGCGCAGAGCAGGGCCAGCGCACCCGTGATGGCCGCCTGGAGCAGCGCGGCGTCGAGCTCGAGGTCGTTGGCGGGCGGAAGGATCTCCTGGACCACGGTGCTCAATACCAGCCGATCGGCTTCTCGTCCAGGTTGATGAACACCTGCTTCGTCTCGAGATACTCCTCCACGCCCCAGTGTCCGAGCTCACGCCCGAACCCCGACGCCTTGTATCCACCCCAGGGCGCCTCGACGAAGGTGGGCTGCATGTGGTTGACCCACACGATCCCCGCCTCCAGCGCCTTCACGACCCGGAAGGCCTTGAAGATGTCCCGGGTCCAGACGGCGGCGGCGAGGCCGTAGGGGGTGGCGTTGGCGATCCGGATGGCGTCCGCCTCGTCGGTGAACGGAATCACGCTCATCACCGGGCCGAAGATCTCCTCCTGCGCGATCCTCGCGGAGTTGTCCACGTCATAGAAGATCGTCGGCTCGACGTACCAGCCCTTGTCGAATTCCGCCGGCACGCCGCCGCCGGCGGCCAGCTTGGCCTCGGTCCGGCCCACGCGGAGGTAAGCGGCCACCCGGTCGCGCTGCTCGGCGCTCACCAGCGGTCCCATCCTCGTGGTGCGGTCGAGGCCGGGGCCCAGGCGGATGGTCCTGGCCTTGGCGGCCGCGGCCTCGATGAACTTGCGATAGATGTCCCGCTGGACGAGCACGCGGCTCCCGGCCGAGCAGACTTCGCCCTGGTTGACGAAGGTGCCGAACAGGGCGCCGTCGACCGCATTCTCGAAATCCGCGTCGCTGAAGAAGATGTTGGGCGATTTACCACCCAGCTCGAGGGAGACACGCTTGAGCTGGTCGGCGGCGCTCCGCATGATCAGCCTCCCCACCTCGGCACTGCCCGTGAAGGCGATCTTCCGCACGCCACGATGCGTCACCAGGGGCGCGCCGGCGCCCGGACCATCGCCGGTGACGACATTGACCACGCCGGGTGGGAGTCCCACAGCCTCGAACTCCCTGGCGAGCTCGAGCAGGGTGAGCGGTGTCTGCTCGGCCGGCTTGATCACGACGGTGCAGCCGGCCGCGAGGGCGGGGGCGATTTTCCATGCGGCCATCAACAGCGGGTAGTTCCAGGGGATGATCTGCCCTGCCACGCCCACCGGTTCCCGCAGCGCGAAGGCGATCGCGTCGGCGGGTACCGGCAGCACCTCGCCGTTGATCTTGGTGGCCAGGCCGCCGTAATACTCGTAGCAGGTGGCGGCGTCATCCATGTCGTACTCGGACTCGACGATCGGTTTGCCCGAATTGAGCGTTTCGAGCTCGGCGAGCTCGCTTCGCCGGGCGCGGATCCGCTCGGCGAGGCGGAACAGGATGCGTCCACGGTCCTGTGCGCTAACCGCGCGCCAGCCGTCGTCGTAGAAGGCCCGCTGCGCCGCCCTCACGGCATGGTCCACATCTGCCGCACCGCCGGCGGGGCAGGTGGCGATCACGCCCTCGGTGCTCGGGTCGAACACCTCGAACGTCCCGCCGCCCGCAGCATGGACGAACTGCCCGTCGATGTACATCTGGTATCGGCGGATATCGGCGTTCGGGGCCGCGCCGCCCGCCCTCGCTGCGCTCGTCATCTCTGCGCCTCCGGTCCGTTCGTGCCGCCGTCGTATGGCTGGAGTCTCTGGCCAATTTACCACCAAGGCACGAACGGCACGAAGGATCCGGACGCCCCCGAGGCTATGCCGCCATGACCTCGCGCGAGGGCCGGGCACGCAGCTTGGGGCTCACGGTCGGCGGGGTGTCGTCGCGGACCTTCCACGGCATCCCCTCGTGCGCGAGACATTCGAGGAACGGATCGGGGTCGAACTCCTCGGGCGAGCGCACCCCGGGGCCGCTCCACCGCCCCTGGTGGATCAGCCGTGCGGCGATGACCGGCGGGATCCCGGTCTGGTACGCCGTGGCCTGGACCCCGAGCTCGGCGTAGGCCGCCTCGTGGTCGGTGACGTTGTAGATGTAGCAGGCGCGCGACTGACCGTCCTTGAGCCCGCGCGCCAGGACGCCGACGCAGGTCTGGCCCTTCATGCGCCCCGCCAGGTCCTTGGGCTGCGGGAGGAGTGACACGACGACGTCACGCGGCACGACCGACACGTCGCCTACGCACACCCGGCCCTTGCCCGACAGCCCGAGTCGCTTGATCACGCGCAGGGTCTCGATCGTCGCGTCATCCATGCACATCTTGAAATCGACCAGCCGCGCCGTCGGGAAGAATCGCGGGAGCGTCCTGGACTCCTCGTGATCCACGTAATAACAGTCGAGTACGCCGAGCTCGGGAAAATCGAATGGCTCGCAGCCCGTGAGGGGTGGCTCGAGCTGGTAGCGCCCGTCGCGATACGAGACCGCCCGGCAGAGACATTCGTCGAGGAAGACCCAGGGGCTGAACGCCGCCACGAAGCCATCGTGCCCCTGGCAGACGGAATTGTCACCGTCGCGCACGCGCAGCTCGGTAAGCTCGTCGAACAGATGCTTCGCGGCATAGGCGGCGTAGACGTTGGTGGTGCCGGGATCGGCGCCCATCCCCAGCAGCGCCAGTCGCCCCTCTGCCCGGAACTCGCCGTCGAGCGCAAACTGGTCATCCAGCTTCGGGATCCCGTCATCGTCGGTGCCGCCACTGGCCATGTCGATGTAGTCGCAACCGGCCGCGAGGCAGGCGCGCATCACGTCGAGGTTGGTGGCCGGGAGCGCCGCGTTCAGAACGATCGTGGTGCCGGTGTCACGGGCGGTGCGAGCCACGGCGGCACAGTCTCCGGCATCGAGACGGCGGCACGAGACTCGGGGATCACGCAGACGGTCCGCCAGGAGGGAAGCGCGGGCGGAGACCGCATCGGCGATGATGAGTTGCTCGAGCATCGCCTCCTGCACGAATTTGAGGGCGGACACGGTCCCCACCGCGCCGGCGCCCAACATCAGGACTCTCACAAACTCCTCGTTTCATTGTCGGTGCGGCACTCGGTCTGGTGACAGGGATGGCACAGCCACACCCGCTCCCTCGCCCCCGCCGCTGATGGGGGCTCGCAGCTCAAGGAGATCGTCAGCCGCGAGAGTGGACCCCCCGCTTGGTCGGAGGGTGCAAACACGCTCGTCCCGGTGGGGGAGCGTATAGCCATTGTAGCTCCGGAGGCCTACGGGCTGTCCAGCCCCCAGGCGGGCGGCGCCTCGTGATCCAGGGCACGTTGCTCCGAGGATGCGTCTGCAACCTGTTGCAAGTCAGCGACTTGAGAAGTGATATGCAGGCGCGGTGCATAATCATGAGTTACCCAAGCGCGGCTGCCGCTCGGGACCGGCGGCGCTTGCCTTGACCCCGTACCTTACCTTCAGTCCTCCGCATTCGAGTCGCTCATGGCCGGCATCATCCAACTTCAGACCGAGATCCCCGGCCCCAAGAGCCGCGCGCTCCTGGCTCGCCGAGCCAGGGCCGTTCCCCGCGGCGTCCCGGCGGTGACACCGATCGCGCTGGTGCACGCCGAAGGCGCGGTGCTGACCGATGCCGACGGCAATCGCCTTATCGACTTCGCCGGGGGAATCGGGGTGGTGAACACGGGCCACCGACATCCCGCACTCCTGGACGCGGTACGGGCACAGTTGGAGCGGTTCGCGCACCTCGGGTTCCCGGTCACCACCTATGAGTCGTACATCGAACTCGCCGAGCGGCTGAATCGGGTCACGCCCGGTGCGCACGAGAAGCGCACCTTGTTCGTGAACAGCGGGGCGGAGGCGGTCGAGAACGCGGTGAAAGTCGCCCGCGCCTTTACCGGCCGGCCGGCGGTCGTCTGCTTTGAGCACGGATTCCACGGGCGCACCAACCTCGCGCTGGCGCTCACCTCCAAGGTCATGCCCTACAAGTCGGGATTCGGCCCGTTCGCGCCGGAGGTGTATCGGATCCCGTACCCGTACTGCTATCGCTGCGCCGAGGACAGGCTCGGCGGGCGCTGCTGCATGGGGACCCCGGGGGCGCTGGAACGGATCTTTACCACGACCGTCGATCCGGGCTCGGTAGCGGCGATCATCATCGAACTCGAGCTGGGCGAGGGCGGCTTCGTGCCGGCTCCGGCAGAATACGTCGAGGCGCTCACGGCCTTCGCGAAGGTCCACGGCATCCTGGTCATCGCCGACGAGATTCAGACCGGCTTTGGCCGCACGGGGAAGCTGTTCGCGTGCGAGCACTACGGGCTCGTTCCCGACCTGATCACGACCGCAAAGTCGCTGGCCGGTGGTCTGCCGCTCGCGGCCGTCACGGGCCGGGCCGACGTCATGGACGCGCCGCACCCGGGTGGGCTCGGCGGGACCTATGGAGGGAATCCGCTCGCCTGCGTGGCCGGCCTGGCGGTGCTCGATGCGATGGAGGCCGAGTCCCTCCCGGCAAAGGGGCAGCGGAGCGGCAACCGCATCCGGGCGCGTTTCCAGGAATGGGCGGAACGCTTCGCCTGTATCGGTGACGTCCGCGGCCTGGGGGCCATGGTGGCCATGGAGTTGGTGGCCGATCGGCGGACCCGCGCTCCCGACAAGGCGCTCACGGCGCGCGTCCTGGCCGCCGCCCTCGAGCGCGGTCTGGTGCTGCTGTCCGCCGGCACGTTCGGGAATGTCATCCGGGTGCTGGCGCCGCTCACGGCGGAGGACGAGCTGATCGACGAGGGGCTCGGCGCCCTGGAGGCGGCACTGGCGGCGGCAGCAGGCCCCGGTGCCGCGCCTACTCCATGGTCCCCGGCCCCCGGCCGAGCGCCCTCGACCAGCTGAGCGCCGCACCGCCCCACAGCTTCAGGTCGTGTGTTCGGCCCGGTGAGGTCGTGCGGGTGAACTGGTCGCCGGTGATGACCACGTGCACCGCCGGCGTAAGGGCAAGGCTTCCCGCGGTGAGCGGCATGCCTGCCGACAGATCGAGATGGGTGAACCCGTTATCGTGGAAGCTCGCCAGGTCGGGCGAGCGCGGATCTCCGGGAATGCTCTGCCCCGCATCGAACCCGGCCAGCGCGCCGAAGCTGAGGGAGTGCCTCCCGTCCAGTGGGACCGATTGGGCGATGCTGGCCTCCAGATACGCTCCGCCGATCTTGTCCACGTCATACCATACCGCCAGCTTGGGGCTGAGGCTCGCGTCGAGCGCCGCCCTGGCATAGACCTCGACGGTGTTGGAGCCCGAGGTAAACCCCGCGGTGTTGGGAAAGACGTACAGCAGCGCCCCGCCCGTAAGCGTGAGCTTTCCAGCCGGGACGCTGACCTCCGCCCACGGGTCGAGCTCGGCGACGTCGAGCGCCGACATGCCGCCGCTCTCGCTCAGATCGTTCCGCGAATCGTCGTATCTCCCCAGCTCAACGTTGGCCCACGCGCCGACAGTCACGGCGACGTTGCCGGCCGGAAGAGTCAGATAGACGTCCGGCTGCGCCACCGCTCGGTTGGTGAGGCTCAGGCCTCGCCAGACATAGGCGCTGAAGAGACCAAGGTCCGCGCCCACCCGCGCCTGTCCGTAAGCGGGCGTGGTGGTCACGAGGACACCCGCGACCGCCCAACCCGCCCGCACCACGCTTGCGCACTGCATTGGATGTCTCCCGTCGGAGAGGTTGTGAAGGTGCCCGGAGGCAACGAAATGGCCCGCTCGAGCTCGAGCGGGCCGGAACTGCTGCATGCAAACTGCGCCCGGAGACGGCTCGACCCCTACGTGGAGCGGCAGGGTCTGGTTGATACAATGATGTTAGAATTTCGCAGAATGAGCATACCTCAATCTACGCAGATGCAGAAATCCGTCAAGCTGAGCGCAATGTGCCTTGGTCTAGTGCACCAAACGCACAGAATACCATACATGACAATTGGCGACTCAGGCCCCACCACGCCCCCGCTCGCGGCGCATTGCGAACTGAGGCGCCGTGGTGCAGCTTGTCAGGACCCCCGCAGAGGAGGCCCCGCTTGGATTCCAGGTCCTCCTTCGTCCAGCGGTTCGGCGACCTCATCGCCCTGCTGCGCGCCGACCCCGGAAACGACGCCGCCCAGGATCTCGCGCTGGCGGCCGCGACCGGCGCGGTGGCGGCTCAAGCCGTCGAAGTCGAAGCCGGTATCCACTGGAGCGTGATTCCCGAGGACCTCACGCTCAAGGGCCGCCTCCTCGCGCGGCAGGTGGACGTGTTGCGTGTGGCGGCGGGCGCCGAGCCGCACGAGCTGCTGGCGCTCGCGCGCGCGCTGTCGCACGACGCAGTCCCGTTGCCATCCTCTCCCCACATCGAGCTCGAGATGGTGCACTTCCTCGCCCCGCCGGACGAAGAGCCGGGCGAGGGCGCGGAGCGGCCGACCGAGCCGTCGCGTCCAGTCGCGCCGCGCCGCCGAGCGGCGGGCCTGGAGGACCGCCGGCGTCCTGGACGGGCGCATCACCTCGGCATCGAGCGACGGCGGGGCGCCGACCGGCGGGCGCCGGAGGAGCGGCGGCGCCTGGAGCTGATCAGGGATCAGCGGACGGAGATCGTCCGGCTGCACGAGGCGCTCGGGCGAGCGTCCGCGGCACTGGCCTGGGATCTCGTGCTCACGGCGGCGCTGGCCCTGGTCCGGCTGGTGCCGAAAGTCCCGGCCGCGGAGCGGCGGAGCTTCGGCATCCAGCTCCGCCGCGCCGTTCCCCGCCGAGCCATCGAGGCGCTGGTGGATGTCGCGGAGCGGGAAGTCGGAGCAGCGCGAGCGCGCCATCGAGGTGCTGCGGTGGATCGGCCTCGATGCGGCGGAGGTCGTGCTCGACCGGCTGCTGGAGGGCGAGGCGCTGGGGCGTCCGGGGCTTCTACTACGACGTGCTCGGCGGCATGCCGGGCGTCTATCCGCTGGTGACCCCGCTGCTGGCGAGCCGGCGCCCGCTCTCGGTGCGTCACGGCGCGGCGCTGCTCGGACGGCTGGGCATGCCCGCCGGGATCGACGAGCTGCTGCCGCTCCTGCGCCCACCGCGACGAGACCGTGCGGGTCGCCGCGGTGCGTGCGATCGGCGAGATCCACGAGGGCTCGGCGGCCGACGCGTTGCGGCAGGCGCTCCACCATCCCGACCCCCACACCCGGGCCGCCGCCGCCGACGCGATCGGGGTCTGGCGTGGCGGCGTGCTCGCGATTCTGCTCGTGGCCTCGCTCGAGACCGAGCGCGACCGCGGCGCCTGGCAGTCACTGGTCGGCGTGCTCGGGCGCCTCGCGACGCGTCGAAACTTGCTCGGCGCTGGCGCACGTCGCCCTGAGCCCGCCGGAGCGTGGTCCGGCGGCAGGGCTACTCCACCACGCAGCGCCTGGCCGCGGTCGAGGCCCTGGGGATGACCCACGCCTCCGCCGCCCGCGGCACGCTCGAGCGCCTCGCCCGAGACGCGGAAGGCGTCGTCCGTTACGCCGCCGATCGAATCCTGCGAGGCGGACCGCCAGCGGGCGGGCTGAGCTGCCGCTCAGCCGGTGTACGTCGAACCCGTCGATGTGCAGATCGAGATTGTGATTGACCCGAAGTCCCACGGCGCCGTCGGTGGCGGTCGCCTTCGCATCCAGGGAGTAGACCGGCTCGCCGTTCACCAGGAACACGACCTTGCTCGGGTCGCTCTTGTTGTCGATCTCGAGCTTGTTGGTGGACGGGCCCTTCGCATCGGGCTTGTGCACCGCGCTGGACGCCACCCACCCCTTGGTGACTTCCGTCGTCTTGTCCCCCTCGCGCCGCTTGACCAGATAGGTCCCGTCCTGCCGCACCAGGAAGTAGGTGTACTGCTCGGCGGCGCCATCCAGCGACTGGCCGCCGTAGAACAGGCCGTAGCCCTCGGCATGCTTGGTCGGCTTGGTCTGGGTGAAGGTCGCGAGAGTGTGGAACGGCCCTTGCCCACGTGCTGCGCGCGGTAGAGGATGATGGCGGGCCCCAGGGTCACGTGGATGCCGTTGCCCATGGGGACCACCTTGACGTTGGCGATGGCGGCGTTGTCGTCGGTGCGGACCGACCAGCCGGCCGGGACGGTGCCGCCGCCGGCCACCGGGTGGTCGTGGTCGCCGTGCTCGTGGTGGCCGCTTCCTGCGCGGCGAGCCGGCCGGCGCCGGCGGCGAAGAGAAGCGCGGGAAGGAGCAGCAGCCCGGGACCGCTGATGGCATGGGGTGTTCCTTTGCAGTTGAAGTGAACCGGGTTGCGGAGTCCGGCCGGGGTGGATAACCTACGGCCTGCCGAACCTCAACGCGGAGACCACGTGGCGGATACTGGCTCGGAGTCTGCTGGCCTCGATCGGCGCGACGCTCATCCTGAGCGCCCTCGCGTTCGTTTCGACCCTGGTCGGCGTGCTGATCAACGCCATGATCGTCATCGTGAGCGGTCCGCTCATCGACCGGCTGCTGGCTCGCCGCGGGGGCGCGGCCGCGAGGTAGACCGCCCGCCCATCGGCCGGCCACTGGCGTCGTTCACGACGTTTCCGCCGCCCGCCCACATCGCCGTGTCCGGCCAGCTGATGTGCCGGCAATCCAGCGGGATCCTGCCGTCCGGATCCGTGCTCGTCTCGGACATCCCGAACTGATCCGACGCGCACCGTGGTTGCGCCGATGGCCGTAGCGCTCGTGCACGCGGTAGTGTGGCGGCGCTAGACTTCGTCACGCGAGCCGCGCTCGCGCTCCTCGGATCACTCTTCCGGCGCGGCGGTGGCCTCCGGCGTCGTCGCCATCCGCATGGCGGCGTCGTAGTTGATCTTGAGGCTGCCCAGGAGCTCGCGTAGCCCGCGCACCTTCATCTGCAGGCCGCCGCCCCGCCGGGTCATGGTGCTCATGAGCCCGGCGGTTTCGGACAGGCCCGTGAGACTCAAGGCCCCGGACTCGGCCTTGATCTGGTCGAGCAGCCTCGCCAGCCCGCGGACCACGACGTCGTCCGCCCGGAGCGACGGCCATCTCCTCGATGACCGCGTGAATGCGCCCGAACCGCTGGGGCAGCGACTCGAGGTACGCGAGCTGGGCCAGCTGGCGGGACGAGAGCTTGGCGCCCATGGGTCCAATGGGGTGGGGAGAAACGGGTAATCTAATCGCACGGTGAATCTCTCGCCCCGGCGTTTCGTACGGCGACGGTGAGCCCGCACCGGGCCCCTCCGGGACACAACGTATGCGCAGCTACTACTAGCAGGCGGTCCCCATGAAGCTCTCCGACCTCTCCATCCGCCGGCCCGTGCTCGCCAGCATGGTGAGCCTCGCGCTGGTGCTGTTCGGCGCGATCGGCTACACCCGGCTCGCCGTCCGCGAGTTCCCCGACGTCGATCCGCCGATCGTCTCGGTCACCACCGAGCTGCCGGGCGCCAACCCGCAGGTGGTCGAATCCGCGGTGACCGACATCCTGGAGGAGGAGCTCAGCACGGTCGAGGGGCTGCGCACCCTCACCAGCTCGAGCGGCGAAGGGGTCAGCAACATCACCCTCGAGTTCAACCTCGAGCGGCAACGTCGAGGCGGCGGCCCAGGACATTCGCGACAAGGTGGCCCGGGTCCGCGGGCGGCTGCCCCAGGACGTCGCGAGCCGGTCGTGGCCAAGCAGGAGGCCGACGCGGAGCCGTTCTTCTGGCTGGCGCTCTCGGGCGAGAACTACGATCTGCTGCAGCTCTCCGACATCGGCGATCGCCTGGTGAAGAGCCGCCTGCAGACCCTGCCGGGCGTCGGGCAGGCCCGCATCTTCGGCGAGCGGCGCTTCTCGATGCGGGTCTGGCTCGTCGGCCGCCGAGCTGGCGGCCCGCGGGCTCACCGTCCAGGACGTGCAGCAGGCGATCCGGACCCGCAACGTCGAGGTGCCGGCCGGCCGCATCGAGTCCGAGCGGCGGGAGTTCACCGTCCGCTCGCTGGGCGAGCTCAAGACGCCCGAGGAGTTCGCCGAGCTGGTGGTGCGCAGCACCGAGCGGCGTGCTGGTCAAGCTCAAGGACCTCGGCCGGGTGGAGCTCGGCGCCGAGGATGAGCGGAGCGCGCTCCGCTTCAAGGGCACGTCCGCCGTGGCGATCGGCGTGGTCCGCCAGTCGAAGGCGAACATCATCCAGGTGGCCGACGCCATCCGGGCCGAGCTGCCCAGGATCCAGCAGTCGCTGCCGCCCGGCGTCAAGCTCAACATGGCGTTCGACGAATCCATCTTCGTGAAGCGCTCGATCCGCGAGGCCGAGGAGACGCTGGGCATCGCGGCGGCTGCTGGTGGTGATCATCATCTTCATCTTCCTCCGCAACCTGCGGGCGACGATCATCCCCGGCCTCGCGATCCCCACGTCGATCGTCGCGACGTTCGCCATCATGTACTTCCTGGGTTTCTCGATCAACAACTTCACGCTGCTCGCGCTCACCCTGGCCATCGGCATCGTGGTGGACGACGCGATCATCGTGCTGGAGAACGCCTACCGCCATCAGGAGGAGTTGGGCGAGAGCCCGGAGGCGGCGGCCATCAACGGCACCCGCGAGATCGGCTTCGCCGTGATCGCCACCACGATCTCGCTGGTGGCGGTGTTCACCCCGCTCGCCTTCCTCAACGGCTCGACCGGACGGCTGTTCAACGAGTTCGGCATCGCGGTCGCGGGCTCGGTGGTCATCTCGGGCTTCGTCGCCCTGACGCTGACGCCCATGCTCTGCGCCAAGATCCTGCGGGTGCCGCCAGCGCCACGGCGTGCTCTACCGCGCGCTCGAGGCGGGCTTCAACGCGCTGGCCTCCGGCTACGCCCGCACGCTCCGGCGGCGCTGCAGCACCGCTACGCCGTGGTCGGGGCGGTGGTGCTGCTCACCGCTCGGCGCCGTGCTGGTGTTCCGCTCGCTCAAGCGGGAATTCGTGCCGCCCGAGGACAAGGGCTGGTTCTTCAACTTCATCATCGCGCCCGAGGGCTCGTCGCTGGCGTACACCGACGGGTACCAGCGCCAGGCCGAGGCGATGCTCGACAAGACCAAGGGCGTCGAGAGCTACTTCAGCGTGGTGAACCTGGGCGACGGGGTGAGCCGGGGGATGATCTTCACCAATCTGGAGGACTGTCGACCAGCGCAAGCGGTCGATGCAGGACATCATCGGCGAGGTGCAGCCGCAGTTCTTCGGCATCCCGGCGTGTTCGTCTTCGCCAACAACCCGCCGGCATTCGGCTTCGGCAGCCCGGTCAATTTCGTCATCCAGCACCCCGACTTCGACTCGCTGGCGCGGGGCAACGACACGCTGCTCGCCCGGGCGCGGCAGGTCGAAGGGCCTGATGAACGTCGACAGCGACCTGCGGGTCAACAAGCCGGAGCTGACGGTGAGCTTCGACCGCGACCGGGCCGAGGACCTCGGCGTGCCCGTGGGCGACGTCGCCACGACGCTACAGGTGCTGCTCGGCGGCAACCGCACCAGCACCTTCACCCGCAACAACAAGCAGTACGACGTCATCGTGCAGCTCGATCCACGCGCGCGCGCCACGCCGAGCGACATGACCGGCCTGTACATCCGCGGCCGCGACGGCGAGCTGGTCAAGCTCGAGGCGCTGGCCAGCGTAAAGGAAGGGGTGGGCCCGCGCGAGCTGAACCACTTCAACCGGGTCCGGGCTTCCACCCTGACGGCCGGCCTGGCGCCCGGGTTCACCCTGGGCGAGGCGCTCGACTCGCTCAACCGGATCGCGAGCGAGGTGCTGCCCGAAGGGCAGCAGCACCGCACTGGCCGGCGAGTCGCGTGAGCTCGACGAGAGCGGCTCCTCGCTGTATTTCGCGTTTCTCCTGGCCCTGCTGGTGGTCTTCATGGTGCTGGCGAGCCAGTTCGAGTCGCTGATCCATCCCTTTACCGTGCTCCTGGCCGTGCCGCTGGCCGTCACCGGCGCGCTCTTCACCCTCAAGCTCGCCGGGGCGACTCTCAACCTGTACAGCCAGATCGGGATGATCCTGCTGATCGGTCTGGTCACCAAGAACTCCATCCTGCTGGTGGAGTACATCAACCAGCTTCGTGAGCGGGGATGAGCACCCTGGACGCGGCGCTCGAGGCCGGGCGCATCCGCTTCGACCCATCCTGATGACGTCGGTGGCCACGATCATGGGCGCGGTGCCGATCGCCTTCGGACTGGGCGCCGGGTCGATCAGCCGCCGGCCGCTCGGCTACGCCATCGTGGGCGGGGTACTCTTCTCCACGCTGCTCACCCTCTACGTGGTGCCCGCCGTCTACGTGATCTTCGATGGCCTGCGCCAGCGAGCCAGGGGGCGGGTCGAGACGGGCCAGCCGTCGCTTGCCGCGCTGGAGGCCGAGTGATCTTCGGATTGCTGCTCGCGCTGCAGGCCACGGCTTCGCTTCAGACCCCGGTCGCGGCGCCCCGCGTGACCCTCGACCAGGCGATCGCCCGGGCTGCCCGGCTCGATCCGAACTACGTCCGGGCGCTTGGCCAGGTGGACAACGCCGAGTGGGGCCGCCGCGCCGCTCTGGCGGTGTTCGTGCTTCCGTCGCTCGGCGTCTCGATCGATGCCACCCGGTACTCGACCGAATTCTTCAACATCGGCACGGGTCGGAACCAGAGCGACGCCGTCAACGCCACCTTCCAGGCGAGCTACGATCTGTTCAACGCCAGGAAGCTCGCCGACCTCGGTCGGACGCGGGCGGAGCTCGAGAGCGCCGACGCGGGCGAGCTCGAGCAGCGGTTCCGGTCCGCGCTCCTGACCGAAGCGGACTACTACGACGTACTGCAGAACCAGGAGCTGGCCCGGGTCGCGGCCGACCGGACGCGGCGGGCGGAGGAAGGGCTTGGCATCGCGCGGGCGCGCGTGGTGTCGGGCGCCGCCGTGCAGAGCGACTCCCTGCAGCTCGTGCTCGAGCTGACGCAGGCGCGGACCGACCAACTCCGGCGGGACGCGGCGCTTCGGGTGGCCCGCCTGCAGCTCGGCCGCCGGGTGGGCGAGGCGGGCCCGGTGGACGCGGAGCCGGTGGACACCGCACCGGCGCCGGAGCTGCCGCTGGGGCTCGGCGAGGCGGTGCAGCTCGCCGTGACCCAGGGGCCGCAGTATCGGGCCGCTCGCGCCGGCGAGCGGGCGGCGTCGGCGCTCCTCAAGGCCGAGCGGGGCCAGTACCTGCCGCAGGTCACGCTGCTCGGAACCCACGTCCGGTTCGACGACAGCTTCTTTCCGAGCGCGAGAAACGTCTCCTCCATCGCGCTGAGCGTCTCGCTGCCGATCTGGGACGACGGTCGGCGCGAGCTGGCGATCTCGCAGGCGCGTGTCAACCGCGACGTGTCGCGCGCCATCCGGGAGGATCTGGAGCGGGCGGCACGTCCGGATGTTACCCAGGCGTATGAGGCGTACGTGACCGCCAGGGCCACGGCCGCGCTCTCGAGCACCGGTGTTCTGGTCGCGCGGGAAAACTACCGGGTGCAGGAGTCGCGCTACCGGGCGGGCTCCACGACGATCCTCGACGTGCTCGATGCCCAGATCCGCCTCACCCAGTCCGAGGCCGACCTGGTCCAGGCCCGCTACGCCGCCCGGCTGGCCCTCGCCGGCCTGGAGGCGATTCTGGGCCACCGACTCTTCACCAACAGGAATGTCCCGTGACAGCCATGCTTGGAATGAGAAGGGCGGCCGCGCCGTTGCTGCTGGGCGCCGGGCTCGCGGTCGGGCTTGCCGCGTGCAGCAAGGCCGAATCGTCCGCGGCAGCCGTCTGCCGCGGCCGGTGGCGGCCCTCCGCCGATGCCGGTCGAGGTGGCCGCGGCCCGGACCGACACCGTGGTGGATGCGATCCTGGCCACCGGTCAGATCGAGGCGATGCAATCCATCGAGCTTCGCCCGGAAATCGAAGGCCGACTGGCCGGCATCCTGATCCGCGAAGGCGCGCTCGTCGCGCGCGGGACGCCGTTGTTCAAGGTGGACGATGCCGAGCTCAAGGCTCAGGTGGCGCGAGCCGAGGCGGATCGTGATCTGGCCCGCCAGTCGCTCGCGCGCACGCGTGACCTGCTGGCCCAGAAGGCCTCCTCCGCCTCGGAGCTCGAGCGCGCCGAGGCCACGGCGCGGAGCGACCAGGCGGAGCTCGACCTGCTGCAGGTGCGGCTCGCGCGCACGCTCGTCCGCGCCCCGTTCGCCGGCGTCGTGGGCCAGCGGTTCGTCAGCCTCGGCGACTACGTCACCACCAGCACGCGCCTGGTGACTCTGCAGACGATCTCGCCCCAGCGCGCCACGTTTCAAGTGCCGGAGCGGTACGCCGACCAGCTCAGGAACGGGCAGCAGGTCACGTTCCAGGTGGCGGCGCTTCCAGGGCGGGAGTTCACCGGGCGCGTGGACTTCGTGGATCCCGTCGTGCAGCTTCCCGGGCGCACGATCACGGTCAAGGCGGTCGTGCCGAACCCGGACCGCCAACTCCAGTCGGGAATGTTCATCGACGTGCGGCTGGCCACTGCCGTGCGGCCCAACGCCGTGGTCATCCCGGAGGATGCGGTGATGGCGCTCCAGGGCGCTACCTTCGTATGGGTCGTGAGTGCGGGAAAGGCCAACCGGCGGCAGGTGGACCTCGGGGTGCGCACGCCGGGCTTCGTCGAGGCCCGGAGTGGTGTGCGGCCCAGCGATCAGGTCGTGGTCGGCGGGCAGGAACGATTGGGCGAGGGTGCGCCGGTGGCGCCGAAGGTGGTACAGCGGACGCCGGTCCGCGCCCGGGAGGGGTGATGCTCGAGCCAGGAGATGAGGCGCCCCCGTTCACCCTGTCCGACGCCACCGGACGGGAGGTATCGCTCGATGAATTCGCGGGCCGGGATGTGGTACTGTACTTCTATCCCAAGGACGACACGCCCGGGTGTACCAGGGAGGCGTGCGGATTCCGGGATGCGTGGGACGAGCTGCAGTCGCTCGGCGTCGTGGTACTCGGCGTGTCCGCGGATGCGCCGGACACACACCGGCGCTTCGCCGCCAAGTACCGGTTGCCCTTTCCGCTGCTGTCCGATCCCGATCGCGGCGTCATGCGGGCCTACGGGGCCTATGGCAAGAAGGTGATGTACGGGAAAACGGTGACGGGAGTGATCCGCTCGACAGTATGGATTGGGCCCGATGGCCGGGTCCGCCGGCATTGGGCTCGCGTGGCAAGCGCCGCAGCGCACCCCGGCAAGGTGCTGGCGGCCGTGCGCGGCGGGTAAGAGGAGCGTATCCCGTTATACTTGAGCTTTCCATCCTCACAGGACCTCCGGCATGACCGCGCGTGGCACCACCCCATCCACCGGCAGTTCCGGCTCCCGTGCCTCCCGTCCCTCGGGAACCGGCGGCTCCGCGAATCGCTCGCGCTCGGCGGTCATCTGGCTGTGGGAGTGGAGCAAGTCGATCGTCGTCGCGCTCGTGGTTTGGTTCTTCCTGCGGACTTTCCTGATCGAGGCCTTCCGCATTCCTTCCGGCAGCATGGAAAACACCCTGCTGATCGGTGATTTCCTGTTCGTGAACAAGGCGCTCTACGGCGCCGAAGTTCCGATCGTCCACGCCTACCTGCCGGCCGTGCGGGAGCCGGTGCGGAACGACATCCTGGTCTTCGACTCCGTGGAGGAGGAAGGGCTCAAGGTCGTCAAGCGCCTGATCGGAGTGCCCGGCGATACGCTCGCGATGGAGGCGGGCCAACTCTACCGCGACGGGCAGCGGGTGGACGAGCCGTACGCACTGCACGGGGATCCTCGCCGCTCTGAAGACCCGATCCAGCGCGCCAAGATGCGCGAGTGGCAGATTCCTCATCTGGTGCACCGCGACACCGCCACCTACCAGCCGGACCTGCAGGACTGGGGGCCGATCGTGGTCCCGGCCGATTCGTTCTTCATGATGGGCGACAACCGCGACAGCTCGTACGATGGGCGCTACTGGGGTTTCCTGCCCCGGAAGAACGTTCGCGGCAGGCCGCTGGTGGTGTACTTCAGCTACGATCCGAACAGTTGGAAGTCGCTGCCGTTCCTGACCGCCGTGCGCTGGGGCAGGATCTTTACCCAGCCGAAATAGCAGCGGGGTCGGGCGCTAGAGCGGGTGCCGTGGAGCTTCCGGCATGGACGAGCGATTGAGCGTGCGTGGGATATAGGCGGCAGTCCGGCCGCAGGCGGCGCAGTGAAGCGTAACCCGGCCGCCCTGCACGTCGTCGGAGGAGGATCGCTCGGGCGTCCGCTCGACCTCGCTCGAGTTGCACGAAGGACAGACGAGCGGCTTATGGTCCCGATCCGCCGCGATTAGAATCAGCGCCTCAGGCGCGCGGTACTCCTTGATGCCCCGACGTCCCACAGTCGGCCCTTCCGGCGGGGTCTGGTGGCACGGATGTAGCTACCCCACCTTCGCTTCTCAATTTACGGAGAGCCGTTCCGGCACGCAAAGGCTTTCCGCTCCAACGCGGGAGGGGACTCACATGCGGGCAGCTTTCCGTGGCCTCGTTGCGGGGATCACCGCCGGGGTGTCGCTGGCGGTCTCCGCGGCGGCTCAGCAGACCCATGTGGTCCGGCTGATCGCCAATCAATCCAAGGACGAGTACCGGTTCGAGCCGGCCACGCTGACGGTGCATCCGAACGACGTCGTGGTCTTCCGTGTCGCCAGCGGCGCGCCACACAGTGTGGTCTTCGAGCGCGCCGGACTCTCGCCGGACGTGCGGGGAGCGTTCGACGCCGCGATGCCTGCTCACTCGGCCGAGCTCAGCAGCCCGCTGCTCACCGCAACCGGGGACGAATACCGGATGGTGGTGCCGCGTGTGCCGGCCGGAGCCTACGGCTTTTACTGCCTGCCTCACCGGGCGTATGACATGCGCGGCACGTTGACAGTCGAGTAGGTCGTTGAGTCACTTGACCTTGCACGTGGAGCGGCCAGCTAAGTCGCCAGTGGGCCGCTCTTGCCGCACCTCTGAATCCGCCAGTGGTACCCCCAGATACTACTAGCGTCACAGCAGCTACCGTGCGAGAATTCGGGTACGTTATCCCCGGCCGCCGCACAGCGCTTCCGGGGCACGGCCCGGACCCGCAGGTGAAGGAGGATTCGTGGTGTCGGAACTCGGCGGTTCCCAGATTTCGACGTTGCTCGAGACCCTGCCCGGCATCGCCAATGTGCTACGGAGCCCGGTGGCCGATGCCCTGGGTAACGTGATCCGCGCCGCCGCCCGCCTGACGGAGTTCAACATCCAGGACGCCGATGAGCTGGTGCGCTACGCCACCCGGCGCGGCCTGCTGGGCCAGGAAGAGGGTGACCGCCTCCTGGTCGAAGTGCACGCGGCTGAGCAGCGGCGCGCCGACAAGGCCGCCGAGCGGGAGCGGGCCCACAAGGCCAAGGCGCGCGCCAAGGCACGGACGGTGAAACCGGTCAAGGCTGTGAAGAAGGTGAAGAAGGCAGCCAAGCAGGCCAGACGGCGCTAGGTCTTGAACTCCTGCACCAGGGTCGTCAGCCGCGTCGCGCCCTGGAGCAGGTTCCCCGCCGCCGATGCCATCTGCTCGGTACTGGCGGTCTGTTCCTCGGCGGCCGCGGTGACTTCCTCACTGGCGGAGGCGTGCTCGGTGGCCGACTGTCCCACTTCACGGGTCCGCTGCCCGAGCTGCTCGACGATCGCCTGATTGGCCGCCACCTCGCGTGCCACCGCCTCCGCAGCGTCGTGCACTTCCTCGACCGCCCGCGAAATCGCCTCCAGCGCGCGCCCCGCTGCCAACGCCACCCCCTCGATGCCCTGCACCTTGACCGAGCTGACCTCCATCGTGCCGACCACCTGCTGCACCTGGTTGCGGATGAATTTCACGGTCTTGGCCACATCTTCCGCCGCCGTGGCGCTGGAGTCGGCAAGCCGGCGCACCTCCTCGGCGACGACGGCGAACCCTCGGCCATGCTCCCCCGCGCGTGCGGCCTCGATGGCCGCGTTGAGGGCGAGCAGGTTGGTCTGGGATGAGATCTGCTTGATCAGGTCGATGAAGGCGGTGATGGGCTCCGAGGCCCGCGCGAGCGCCTGCACCTGATCGGCGGACTTGCCGACGACCTCGCGCACGTCGAGAAGGGAGAGGCCTGCCGCGGCCACCTCGGCCCGGTGCTGCGCGGCCAACTGCTGAATCCGGTCGCCCAGCTCCGCCACCCGGGCCGACGCCTGCGCGTTGGCTTCCGCGATCTCCCGCAGGCTCAGCAGCAGCGCGTCCGCCTTTTCCATCCCGCTCACCTGCTGTTCGGCGCTCGCGGCGATCTTGACCATCGCGGTGGAGATCTCGCCGCTGCTGGCGGCCAGCTCCTCGCTCATTGCCGAAAAGTCGCTGGCACTGTTCCCGATCTGGCTGGCCTCGTCCACCACCGAAACCACCACCCCGCGGAGGCGTCCACCCATATCGTCCATGGCGCGCGCCAGACGCTCGATCTCGGTCGGCATTCCCCCGCCGAGGCGGATCGGACGAAGGTCGCCGCCGCCAAACCGCTCGGCCGCCCCGATGAGCTGATTCAGCGGCCGATCCACCGAGCGCACGGTCCAGAATGAGGTGAGCGCGCCGATGAGCAGGGAGGTGAGGAAGAGTCCCCAGAGTGCGTTGCGCCGATTGGACGCCTGGCGGCGAAGATCCGCCGCCCGGACCACTGAACGCGTCGTCTGTGCCAGGCCGAGCGCGCGCACGTCGCCGAGCAGCGTGTCGGAGGGGGCGCGGGCACGGTCAGCCATGCGACGCGCGTCCTCCGTGCGTCCGAGGTCCGTCAGCGCGTGCGCCATTCCGTAGGCGACCTCGATCGCGGCCTGGTTCGCCGCGATCTTGTTCACGATGTAGCGGTCGGCGGTGGTCAGCGAAGCGAGCGAGCGGTAGCGACGCTGGTACGCGTACGCCGAGTCGCCCTCTTCGAGCGTGACCGCGCGCAGGCGGGTATCAGGGCGCACGAGATACTGCTCCGCCGCGCGCACCTCGGATGAGACCGAGGTCACCAGCCCGTTCCCCAGGTCGGTGCTCTCGAGCAGCAGGGACAGCTCCTGGTTGACCGACTGGTCGAGCGCCCGGATGGAGTTCACGCCAAGCAGGGCTATCCCGAAGACGAGCGCGATGAGCAGCACCATCCCCGCGATGACGCGGTGGCGCAGGCTGCGCAGGAGCCTCACCGCGTGGCTCCGGGCTCGTCCGCCCCGTTCACCACTTCGACCACGCCGTGGCGAACCAGTCCGATGTAGACGTTCTGGTCGGGCACGTCCCCGTTGCCGTCGAAGGCGACTGTGCCGGTCACGCCGGCGAAGGGCGGCGTGGCCGAGCCCACCCCCGCGAGCGCGCGCCGGACGGTGGAGCGGTCGGACCCCACCCGGGCGATCACGTCACGCAGCAGATAGATGGCATCGTAGGTGGCCGCGGCGGGCTGGTTCGGCATCCCGGCGTCCGGGTACTTCCGACGAAACGCGGCCACGAAGCGACGGTTGGCCGCGCTGGGGATGGCCGGGAAATAGGGAGAGCTGAGGTACACGCCCTCTGCCAGCGCGCCGGCCTCCTGGATGCCTTCGAGACCGTCGCCGCCGAGCACCGGCATGGTGAGCCCGCGCTTCCGTGCCTGGCGCAAGACCTCCTCGGCCTCGCTCCGGTTGCCTGCCACCAGGATGAACTCGGGCCGCTCGCCGCCCGCCAGGCGATCCATGTAGGGTCCGACTTCCGGTCGATCGCCGAGGTAAGGGTCCACTGCCTGGAGGCTGCCGCCGAGTCGCGTGTATTCGGACACGAACGTCTGCCGGATCCCGCGGCCGTACTCGTCGTTCAGGTAGAGCACCGCGCCTCGGGTGAAGTGCAGGCGGTCGCGCACCCAGTGGGCGAGCACGGTGCCGTGCGCCTGATCGCTTGGGCAGATCCGGAAGGTGTAAGTACCGGCCCCGGTCACGTCGGGTGACGAGGACGAGGGACTGATCGCGACAACCGGGTCATCCCCACCGTTGTAGATGGGCGCCGCCGCCAGCGTCATCCCCGAAAACAGGTGGCCGACGACAGCGGAGGCGTCGGAGGAGTAGAGATCACTCGCGACGAAGACGGCGGAGTCGGGATCGGCGTAGTCGTCGCGGGGGATGAGCTCGAGGCGGCGACCACCGATACCGCCGGCGGCGTTGATCTCCTCGGCGGCGAGCTCAGCGGCCTGCTTCATCGGAAGGCCGATCGGATCGCTGAACGAGCCGGCTACGCCGATCCGGACCACGCCGGAGTCTCCGCGGTGGCACGAGCCGGCGAGTGCGGTGGCGAGGAGCAGCCCGCCCATGCGCGGCGCAAATAGCCTCAGTTGGTCGGACAATGCCAAGAGCGGCTCCCGCACTCGAGCGTCGTTTCGTAAGGTCGTTGAAGAGAAGGGCTTGTAGCTGTGATCCGGGGTGCGGCAGAACCCGGCGAACGGCCGAGGTGCAAATCGCGTACTAAAGGGCGGGAGTGCGGCGGGAGGTGCGGGGTGGCGATCGGACGGGGGCGAGGAACCTCACGAGGCGCCGGATGCGTCAGCCGCGGCTGCGGCCCCAGCCGTCCAGCACGCGGCCGTCCACCAGGCTCACGGAGGCCACCCGCGCGCCGCGCTCCACGCGCCAGGTGAGGCGCAGCATACGGCCGGCTCGTACCCACTGCATCATCGATTGCGAGCCCTGGATGGAGGCGGCCACGCGGCCATACCGGCGCTCAAGCTGATCGCGCCAGCGGTCGAGCCGAGGGCCGGCGGCGCCACCGGAGATGGTGATCACGCTGGCGACACTGTCGACCGTGGAGATCCACAGGTTCACGGGGCCGCCGAGCGCGGGATCATCGACGGACGCGCGGCACTCGCTCACGCGCCGGTCGACTCTGGCGCCGTCACATTGAAGCCGGCCGTCGAGGCTCCGCACCAGCGCGTCGAGCTCGGCCAGATGCGCACCGGCGCGGAAACCGTGGAACTCGAGCGCCGCGGTATCTGCCGGGGCGGACGCGGGCATGCTGGCGCCAGCGGGCTTGAGCGGAGCCGCGACGAGCGCGAGTAGTGCGAGGCCGTGAGCTGGTGACATGTGTCGGGAGCCCTCGACGACGGATAGCCCGCCCCCCGCCGATGCGGCGAGGGGCCCGCTTGAACCAGAAGCTGCGTCGGAACGGGAACGGCGCCGAGCGCCGGGAATTTCAGACCTTGCGGACGTTCGAGGCCTGGAGACCCTTGGGGCCTTCCACCACCTCGAATTCCACGTTGTCTCCCTCCGCGAGGGAGCGGAAACCCTCGGCGATGATGGCGGTGTGGTGAACGAAAACATCCTTGCCGCCGTCCTGCGCGATGAATCCGAACCCCTTTGCGTCATTGAACCACTTGACCGTGCCCTTCGCCATTGTTGCAACCTCTTGAAAGGGAGCCCGCAGGCCCCGGGGAAACCCCCGGCCTCCATGGCCGGGTGAAAACGCCCCAAGAAAAAGCCGCCCGGTTAGAACGCCCGGCCGGCCGGCGATGACTCAATCATGCAAGGGATGGACTTCGCGGAGCATAGACCAAAGTCATGCGCGCTCAGGGATTTGTCAATACGGCGCTTGGCTATCTCAAGACCACACCCGCGGCCCGCAGCTCATGGTCGAGCAGCCACCGTTTGCGGGCGAGTCCGCCGCCGTACCCCACCAGGGACCCGTCCTTTCCCACGACGCGATGGCACGGGATCAGGACCGCAAGGTGATTGGCCGCCACGAGCCATCCGATCTGCCGCGGATGTAACCGGGTGGCGCGGGCGATGTCATCGTACGAGCGGGTCTCACCGAGCGGGATCTTGCGGAGCGTCTTGAAGACGGCCATCTGGGCCGGAGACAGCTCGAACCAGCGCTTCAGGTATTCCGGAAACGGAAACGGGCGGGGCGATCCGGCGAAGTATTCCTCCAACCAGGCGGTGGTGCTCCGGCATGGCCCCTGCCCGATGTGCAGCTCGGGGATGGCGGAGCGGAGACGCACCGCCCACTTCACCGAGGCCGCGCGGTGCGGAAACTCGATCACCAGCGGGCCCGCCTCGCACTCGACCACCGTCAGCGCGCCGACCGGCGAACCGTACGTCGTCCATTCCACGTGCATGCGGGCCTCCGGGGCTCCCTGCCTCGCCGAAAGGTAGTCCGCGAGCCCCGGGCTGGCCAATTCATGAGAGCGGCTCTGACGCCCGGCGGGTGCTTGTCTTACATTTGTGTCATGACCTCGCCTCAAACGCTCGTAGTGCGCACGTTCACGGACCGCGCCGAAGGCCTGTCGCACTTCGTGCTGCGGGCCGGCGAGGCGCCTCGGCTCTTGGCCTTCGACGACGCCCTTGGCTGCCCGGTCGAAACCGCGCTGGCGGCGCTCGAGTGGACGGGGGCCGTCGGCATCCTGCTGGACGACGACATGCTCCACGCGGCGCGACTCACCAGCGAAACCGCGGCGGCCGTCATCGAGCGCAAGAGCGCCGAGGGCCGCCGCTTCGTGTATCTCGGTCCCCGGCTCGACGCACCCCCCATGGACGTGTTCGAAGGTGCGGTGCTGTTCGACGAACCCGGAGTGAAGGCCGTAGAGTTTACTCAGCGCGCGCACGCTCTGGCCCATTTTCTCCGCGCCACGGCCGGGGCGGGAGCGCTTCTGGCTCTGCTGGGCCGGCGGGCGCCCGAGCTCCGACACCTGCGCCGGTGGCTGGGCGCCATCATCCAGGAGCTCGACATTCCCCGGCCCCTCGTCGCCGGCTGGTTCGCGGCCAGCTCGGCCGGCTGCCTCTTTGCCAGCTCGGAGCCGGAGCCGACGTACCGGTACGTCGAGGTCGGCCTCGAGCCCTGAGGGGGTTGGGTTCAGCAGGCCATGTGGATTCACATCTCCACATTGTGTGGACGGAACGAGGTAGGCTGAGGGGTGGGCCGGGCTTAGGTATCCACATCCCGAGCAGGTCGATGCAGCGTAACCCGAATAAAATCAGGCACTTGCGAGTTACTCGCGGGTGCCTATCTTTGTTCTACGCGCTCCGTTGGATACGTGCTGGGGCCCCGAGCCTCAGTGACGGCCGGCAGAGCGGGTTTGAGCGGGATATCAGGGGAGAAGGCCGACGCAACCAAGGGCTCAGGCCTTCGTCGATCCTGGTGATCACCCCGGCTTGAACAGGTGAAGCCAGTCGCGTGCTTCATCCGCTCCGATCTTGCGCCTCGGGGTGCAGTGCGAACGGTCGGTCCGCGACCCGATCTGACTCGCAGCGCTCGAATGGACGAACCAGGTGGGATGGCCATCCGGCCTGGGGATCAAAGCCAAGGCTCTACCGCGCCCTCCCGAGCGGCGTATCAGCCAACCGGTGGCAGGTGGGAGAAGAACGGCGGCAGCAATGCCCCGACCTCGGGATAGTCCATGCGTGGGACGGCCGTCTAGCCACGACTAGGCGGCCGTTCCGTTTTTATCTTCCATTGTTCGTTCCCGCTCCGTTCGCGCCCCAATCGCTGCCCCCCCGATACGCGCGCCGGCGATCGAGCTGCCAGAACGCCCGGGCGCTCACCAGCGCCTCTCCGGTGAAGTTGTCGGGATCGGCGAGCGCGTCGGCCATGCTGGCCGTCTTGGCGCTGGCGTTGTCCGCGAAGTGGAGCACCTCGGCTTCGAGCGTCATCGGCGGCACCGCGGCGCCGAACTCCGGCTTGCCGTGGTGAGACGCGATGAGATGGTGCAGGATGGTGAGCTCGCGGTCGGTACACGGCGCGGGGTCCTCTCCGGCCGACACGGCGGTCGAGCATGAGAAGGCCGAGAGTGACGTGGCCGAGCAGGGTGCCGCACTCGGTGACCTCGAAGGCGCCCTCCCAGCGGTAGGCCTCGAGCTTTCCGATGTCGTGCAGCAGCGCGCCGGCAAGGACGAGCTCGGGGTCGGCGCGGCAGACCTTGCCGATGGCGCGGCCGATGGCCGCGACCTCGCAGGTGTGCTTGAGCAGGCCACCGAGCTCCGCGTGGTGGCCTGCGGTGCTCGCCGGGCACTCCTCGTAGCGCCGGCGGAAATCGTCATCGGCGTAGAACAGGTCGAGCGTGCGCCGGAGCCGGGGCCGCTGGACCTCGCCACGCCAGCGGTCGAGGGTGTCCCAGTAGGGGGCCACCTCGCCCACCGAGGGGAGGAGCTGGCGCCAGTCGACTGGTGCCGCGCGGCAGCACCCGGATGGAGCTGACCTTGAGTTGGCGGCGCCCGTTGTACTGCCCGACCTCACCGATGACCTGGGCCACGATCGCCCCGCGCGATCCCGCGATGCGCGGCTGATCCTCCGCCCAGAACGGCGCGGTGGCGAGCTGGCCGTGACAATTGCCGAGCGTGAGCGTGGTGAAGCCGCCGCGGGCCGACTCGCGCTGCTCGATTTCGAGTACGAGCAGCGGATCCTGCACGCGATCGCCGATGGCCAACTGCTTCAGGTCGGGTGGTGGCATGCCGGAGCTCGGTGTTTGGACTGTGGCCAGAACGATAGGTCCGTCTGTCTCGCGCCGGAACTCCGCTGTAGCTTGGAGCCATGGCCCCGATGCACCTGCTCGTGCTCGAGCGCGACCCCGTGCGCCGCGAAGCACTCCTCGGAGTGCTGCGCGCCGCCGGCCACCACGCGGTGGCGGCGCCCGACCCCTCGGCTGCCGCGGCGGCCATCGGCCAGCCGGGGTTCGACGCGCTGGTCCTCGACCTCGGGCTGCCGGAGCTGGACCCCGCGCGGCTCCGCGAGGCGCTGGTCCCGGTCGAAGCGGCGGCACCAGGCACGCTGGACGCAGCCGAGCGGCGGCACATTGCCCTGGCGCTCCGCCATACCGGCGGCAACAAACGGCAGGCGGCGCTGGTGCTGGGCATCTCCCGTTCGACGCTGCTTCACAAGGTGCGCAAGTACGGGCTGGCTGCCGCGCGCCTGGGGGCGATTGCCCTGGTGCTGCTCGCGCAGCCGACCGTCACGAGGGGGCAGGGGATTCCGATCCCGCCCGGGCGGGTCAAGTCGGGCACGCTCTCGTTTGACGGCCACGGCACCCCGGGTGACTTCATCGGGCGCACCAGCACCGTGTCCGGCGAGATGACCGGCGGCAGCGGCCTGGCCGCGGTGCGGGGGTGGGTCGAGGCTCCGGTGCGGACGCTGGTGACCGGGAACGACCGCCGCGACCGGGACCTCGCGAAGTCGATGGAGCCGGACAAGTATCCCAATTTACGATTCGACCTGCGCGGCGTGAGGACCGGGGCGGGCACTTCCGACAGCGTGCCTGTCACACTCGAAGGCGCGCTCAGGATTCACGGGGTAAGCCGCGACGTCGCGCTTCCCGGTTACGTGCGCCTCGAGGAGGGGGCGCTCCGTGTGCGGACCGATTTTCCGCTGAATCTCAAGGACTATCGGATTGGCGGGTTGTCGAAGCTGCTCGGAGCGCTCAAGATGGACGAGCACATCGAGGTACATGTCGACCTGACCTTTGCCCCGGCGGCCTGAGCACGCGGCCGGCGCGCTCACGGCGCGATGCGCACGCGGCCGAGCCGGGAGACGACGACCGTGCGCACCACCGCGCCGCGGCTCAACTGGAACGACGCATTGCTCAGCCCCATGCTCAGCCCGACGGGGGAGAAGGTGATGCGCCGCTCGGGGCCAGCAAGCATCACCTGGCTGGCGGCCGGGCCCGGAGCATGCCAGAACTCGGCGGCGCCTCGGGGCCGGATGGCAAGGTCGGTGGCATTCACGGTCAGCTCGACGACCTGACTCCGGAGCACGGCGGCGATCCGCGCACGGCGGTGGGCCGCAACGATCTCGTGAGCGGCGCGGTCCACGGCCAGGCTGTCTGCCAGACGGCTGGCGCGGGGGAGGGCGATGCCGAGAAGCAGCCCCATGATGGCGAGGACCAGGGCGAGCTCGAGGAGAGTGGTACCGCGTTGCATGGGTGCACGGTAGCGCGGTTCACCCGCCCGATCGGGACCCAATTTCCGCTAGCGGATGCCGGAAATTGCGTGCCCTTGCCTGCGGGGCGCCCGGGCGCGATACTAGCTCTGTACCCCAACCCTCCTGATGGAAGGACGCGCCCTGTTCACGCCGCAGCAGCTTTTCGGTGAGGCCGAGCCGTCGCTGGACGTACTGGCGCACGCTCCTTTTCTGGAACGCGCGCGGGCGGAGCACCAGCGCGAGCGTGACGTCTCAGCGCGCCTGGCGCTGGGCGCGTATCTGGTTTCGCGGCTGGTGGACCGGCTGCTCGCCAAGGGCGAGGACGCCGAGGCGCAGGAAGGGCTTCTCTGGCAGCTCGATGCCGTGCGCCGCCATCTGCGTGAGCTGCCAACCGACCTCCCCGAGAGCGCACATCTGCATGGTATCACGGACGCCATCATCGTGGGGGTGCAGCCGTTCGCGGGCCTGCGCCTGAGTCTGATGGCGTACGCCTACTTCCTCGAGCACGAGGGCCGGCTGGAAGAGGCGCTCGAGGTGCTCGCCCTCGCGGTGCGCAGCCACGGCGGGGACATCCCGGTGACGGACTTCGCCGCCTCGGCGCTGTTCGCCGGCCGGCTCAATCGCCTTCTCGCCCGATGGACGGAGGCCACGTCCTGCTATCTGGCGGCCGAAGCGGCAGCCACCGGGGCCGCCGATCGCACGTTGGCGCTCCGCGCCCAACTAGGCAGAAGCGCCGTGCTGCGTGGGCAGGGCAACCTCCCGCTGGCGCGGGCCACGGTCGGGTCGGTCATCGAGGCCGCCGCCGCAGCCGGGCTGCGCGATGTGCAGGCCATGGCCCTGACCGACCTCGGCGCCGTGCATGCGCTCGAGGGGTGCCGGGTCGAAGCGCTCCAAGCCAACTACCAGGCGTTTCTGCTGACCGAGGACGAGCTGCAGCGCATGCGGGTGCTGGGCGATCTCGGCATCGGCCTCAAGGAGATCGGCGCGATCGACGCCGCGCGCGTGGCGTTCGAGATCGTGGTCCTCGCGCGGAGCAGCTTCCTGGTGCACACCAACGCTCTGCTCGAGTTGATGGAGCTCGAGTCGAGCATCCGCAACCGGATCGCGTTCGAGCGCCGACGCGTCGAGGCCGAGCGCATGCGGGATCGCATGCCCCCGAGCATGCTGGTGGACCTGCACTACAAGGCCGGCGTCGGGCTGGCGCGGTTCGGACAGCTCGCCCGCGGGCGCCAGTTGCTCCTGACTGCCATGGAACTCGCCGAGGCCCACCAGCTCAATACCTGGTATTTCCGGCTCGAAAAGGTGTTCGCGAACCTGGCGGGCTGCGCGGCTCCGGAGCCCGAACCTATTTCCGAGCCGGGGCTGGACGCGCTGCCGGCAGTCCGCGAAGTAGCGGTCGGGCTCCGCGAGTACGCCGATTCGGCGACCTAGTTATTCGAGCCCTGGTTCTCGAACGCCGGCGCGGTCTGGTCCGACGGCCCCATGGCATCGTTCCGCGTGCACGCGGTCGAGGTGATCCCGGCGATGGTGAGCGAGGCGAGCAGGATCCACTTGGTGGTCGAGCGGGACATGGTCGATTCCTTTCGGTCTGACGGGCGAACTTGAGGGGTAGGGCCAATCTGGGGTGAAAACGCGGGCCCGTTTAGGCCCTTTTTGCGACAAATAGGGGCCGTTTTGCGACATTTGCTTCTCGCCGCCGTGCCCACCGAGCGCCTTTTCAGGCTGCGCTCCCTCGATCCCGACCGGTTCGTCTGGGAGGCCGTGGGCACGTGGCCGGAGGCGGTGGAGGCCATCCGGGCCAAGCCGGTGCAGATGGCGGTGGTCGACCCACTGCTGGGCGGGACGGTACCTCGGACACATGGCATCGGGCGGCTGCGACAGTTCTTCCCTTCACTTCCGCTCCTGGTGTACACCGAGCTGGCCCCCGCCACGGCGGGCGCCCTGCTGGAGCTCGGCCGCACGGGGATTCGCCGGGTGGTGGTGCACCGTTTCGAGGATACGCCCGGCGCATTGCGCACCGCGCTGCTGGCCGAGCTGGAGCAGAGCGCCTCGCAACAGGTGCTCCTGGGATTGGCGCCGCTGGTCCACGAGTTGCCCGCCTCGCTGCGGCTGGCGCTCGAGCAGATGCTGCACGCAACCGGAGATGGGCCGACGGTTACGGCGCTGGCCGAGCGGGCGCGGCTGACGCGGCGCACCTGCGAACGCTGGTTCACCAAGGTGGGCCTCCCCTCACCGCGCGTGGTGATGGTGCTGGCCCGCCTGCTCTACGCCCATCGGCTGCTGCTCGACCCGGGGTACACCGTGGAGGACGTGGCCATCAAGCTCGGCTACAGCAAGACCAAGACATTGCAGATGCACCTCCGGGCTGCCTTCGGCTGCACCGCGGGTGAACTGCGGGTGTCACTCACGACCGATGATGCCCTGGCGGCTGTCACCGATCGCTACCTCCGGCCCCTCAGCCGGGCCGCGGCGTCGTGACCTCGCGAGTGCTGATCGTCGACGATGAGCCCGCGCTGCGGCGCGCGCTGGACCGCGCGTTGCGGGGTGTCGGGTGCGAGGTGGTCACCGCCGGGGACGCGCACCTGGCCTATCAGGTGCTGGACGAGACCGACGTCGATCTCGTGCTCCTCGATCTGCACCTCCCGCAGATGTCCGGCGACACCTTCTTTCTCGCGCTCACCCGCCGCTGGCCCCGGCTCGCCGACCGGATCATCCTCATGACCGGGGACAGCTTCCCCGAGACGGAGCACTGGCCGGCCGACCTGCTGCGCTGCCCGCTGCTGCTCAAGCCGTTCACGCTCGACGTGCTCCGGCGCACCGTCCTCGAGGTCCTGGAGGGACCCGCCGAGCGGCGCGCTGGAAACGGGCTGGCATGACCGCCGGGCTGTCGGTCGCCGCGCCGCCGGATCCGCTCGCCACGTTGCGCGAGTATAGTGCGCTTGCACCCTGGGGGCTCCGCGATCTGGCGGCGCTGTCGGCCGGCGTGCTCGACGCGTCCGGCGTCGTGCCGGTGAACGCGGCGGCGCGCGCCCGCCCCAGCGAGCGCACCATCCGGTTCTACGTTGCCCGGGGCCTCGTGAGTCCGCCGGACGGCCGCGGCACTGCCGCGGTGTACTCGTACCGCCATCTGCTCCAGGTCCTGGCCATCAAGCTGCGCCAGATGGAGGGCGCGACTCTCGAGACGATGACCCGTGAGTTCGCCGGGCTCACGGGAGACCTCATCGAGCGTCGCGTGGCCGGGGTGCTCGGGCCGGCGCTGCCGCGGCCCGACCGGCTGGCGCTGCTGCAGGCGCCGGGTACCGGGCGGGGCCGGGTGGGCCGGGCGGTGCTCGGCTGGCTGGCCCCGGTGGAAGGCGCGGCCGGCGCGGCCTCGTCCTGCCGGCGCATTCCCCTCGGGCCGGGCATCGAAGTGCTGGTGGACGAGCAGCACCCCGTCCTCCGGCTCAACGGCGACATTGCCGCCATCACGGAGGTCTTCCGCCAAGCCCTCGCCTCACTGGTGGCGCCATAACCCTCCCCGCCGCAAGGACCGCCCATGGCCGCCGCGCTTATCCTGCTGGTGCTCCTCGCTGCTGTCGCTCTCTGGATCATCGGCGCCTATAACGGACTGATCGGGCTCAAGAACCAGGTGGCAAACGCCTGGAAGCAGATCGACGTCCAGCTCAAGCGTCGCCACGACCTGATCCCGAACCTGGTCAACACGGTGAAGGGCGCCATGGACTTCGAGCGTGGAACGCTCGAAGCGGTGATCAGCGCCCGCAACAAGGCGGTCAGCGCCACCGGCGTCCGGCAGACGGCCCAAGCCGAAGGCGAGCTGACCCAGGCCCTGGGCCGGCTGTTCGCGCTGGCCGAGGCCTACCCCGACCTCAAGGCGACAGGGAACGTGGCACAACTGCAGGAGGAGCTGACGAGCACGGAGAACAAGATCGGATTCGCTCGCCAGCTCTACAACGACGTCGCGACGCAGTACAACATCCGGCAGGCGACCTTCCCCACGATGCTGGTGGCCGGCATGGCGAAGGCAGCGCCCGCGGAGTTGTGGCAGATCACCGACGGCGCGGAGCGTGAGGTGCCGGCGGTCGACCTGTCGGCCGACAAACCGGCCCCGTGAGCGGGGACGCCAACCTCTTCGCGCAGCAGGAGGCCAACCGGCGCCGTTCGAGCTGGCTCGTCGTCGGCTTCATCGTGTTCTTCGCCTGGGTCGGATTCGGCGGCGACCTGGCCCTCGGGCTCCTCACCGCGGACGCGCCGCCGACCGCGTATCACCACGTTGTCCCCCTCATCGGCCTCGCCACCACGCTCGCCGCCGGCGGCATCTGCTGGTATTCCTGGCGCTATGGCGCGGAGCGGGTGCTCTGGTCCACCGGCGCGCGCGAGATCCTCGAACCGGCGAGCCCGGAGCAGCGGCAACTGGTCCACGTGGTCGAGGAGATGGCCATCGCCGCCGGGCTGCCGAAGCCCCGGATCTGGGTGGTCCCGGATAACGACCCGAACGCCTTCGCCACCGGGCGCGACGCGGCGACGGCCAGCCTCGCGGTGACCGAGGGACTGCTCCGGACGCTGTCGCGCGACGAGCTGCAGGGCGTCGTCGCCCACGAGATGGCCCATGTGCGCAACCTCGACGTGCGACTGATGACGTTGCTGGCGGGCATGGTCGGCGCCATCGCCCTCATGTCGGACGGCATGGGGCGGATGATCCGTGGCACCGGCACCGCCGGTCGGGTCACCGCCGGTCGGGGCAGCGGCGGCCGCGAGCGGGGCAAGGGCGGGAATCCGCTTGCGCTGGTGATCCTGGGACTCTGGCTGCTCACCCTGGTCGCAGCTCCGGTGATCTCCCGGGTGCTGGCGTTGGCCGTGAGCCGCAAGCGCGAGTACCTGGCCGACGCCACCGGCGCTCAGCTCACCCGCAACCCGATGGCGCTCGCTTCCGCGCTCGAGAAACTCGCCGCCGCCAGCTCGCCGACGCGGGCCATCACCCGGGGCGCCGCGCACCTCTGCATCGTAGATCCGGCCCCGGGCGTGCTCGCCTCACGCGAGGGGCTGCTGGCCGACGCGCTGGCGTCGCATCCGCCGATTCGCCAGCGGATCATCCGGCTCGAGGCCATGGCCTATGCGGAGGCCAAGCCCACGGGGGAGCCGGCCGGTCAGGTCCCGCCGGGCTGATCGCGCCGCTCGGCGACTCGACTCACCGGCGGCCCGCCACCACGGCGCCGAGCGCCGCGTGGATCGCGGGGTCGATCGCGGTGCCCACCAGATCGCGCATCCGCTCCACCGCGTCCTCGGGCCGCATCTTCTCCTGATACGAGCGGTCGGTGGTGAGGGCATCGTAGATCTCAACCGCGCCGATGATGCGGGCGCCGAGGGGAATCGCCTCCCCGGCGAGGCGATCGGGGTAGCCGAACCCATCCCACCGCTCGTGATGGCTCCGGACCAAGTCGCTCACGTGACGCAGGTGAACCAGCGGCGCTAGAATCCGGCAGCCCACCAGCACGTGCCGCTTTACGTGCTCGTACTCCTCGTCGGAGAGCGGGCCCTGCTTGCTCAGGACCTCGTCCCGAATCCCGACCTTGCCGATATCGTGCAGGCGGCCGGCGGTGCGGACGGCCGCGACTTCCTCGCCGCATACCCCCAGATGCGCCGCCACGGCGGCCGACAGGTCGGCGACCCGGGCTGAGTGCCCGAGGAGGTAGGGGTCCTTGGCCTCGAGCGCATTGACCAGCGCTTCCAGGGTGGCCACGGAGATCCGCTCCCGCGAGGCAGCGACCCCGGCATCGAGCCCGCGGTCGGGCTGCCGGCGCTCGAGCATGGCCCGACGCTGGCCGAGCGCCCGTGCTATGGCGCGGCCGAGGCGGACGAGCTCGATCGGCTTGATGAGGTAGTCGAGGGCGCCGCGCTGCATGCAGAGGGCGGCGGTGGACGCATCGTTCACGGCCGTCAGCATCAGCAGCGCCACTTCCGGCTCCCGCTCCATGATTCGCGGGACCAGGTCGATGCCGCTGATGCCGGGGAGGTTCACGTCGAGCAGGATGCCGGTGATCTTCCGCTGCGCGAGCACGCCGAGCGCGTCCTCGCCCGTGGCGGCGGCCGCGACTTCGTAGCCCTGCCGGACCAGGTACCTGAGGAGGGCGCTGCGGATCGCTTCCTCGTCATCGACGACGAGGAGCGTCACGGGTCCGTCCGTGGGCGACACGCGGACTCCTCCGCCGCTTCAACTGAGGCGGTTCACCGATGGGATCAGGGTCCCCTCAAGGTAGGAGTCGGCGGAGGAGGGGTCAATCACCCGACGAAGTCCACCAGCACCCGGTCCGGAATCAGCCCGGCGGCGTGTCCACGGTCGAGCAAGGTCTGCACGGCGCGGCGCCCCCGTGGCCCGTAGTCCACCGTCCACTGGTTCACGTACATCCCCACGAACGTGTCGGTCCGCTCGTTGCCGATGCCGCGGTTGAACTGCTGGGCATGGGCCAGGGCGGGCGCCCGGTGTTCGAGGGCGTAGACGATGCTGGCGCGGAGGTCCCGGGAGATCTGGTCGATCACCGCCGGTCCCAGGTCGCGGCGCACGACGTTGCCGCCCAGTGGGAGCGGCAGCCCGGTCTCCCCGAGCCACCAGGCGCCGAGATCGGCCCAGAGGTGCAGCCCGGTGTCGGCGTACGTAAGCTGGCCCTCGTGGATCAGGAGTCCGATATCCACCTCGCCCTGATGCACCGCGTCCTCGATCCGATCGAACGGGATCACCACGGTGGTGACATTCGGCTGGTACAGCTTGAGCGCGAGAAAGGCCGTGGTGAGCGGGCCGGGAACGCCGACGCGGAGACCCTGAAGGACCGCGCGTGGATCGGCCGGGCGCGGCTGGAGCGAGACCAGCCGTGGTCCGTATCCATCGCCCATGGAGGAACCGGAGCCTAGCAGCGCGTAATCGTGCCAGAGATAGGCATAGGCGTGGATGGAGACCGCGGTGACCTCGAGCTCCGCCCGGCGCGCGCGCTGGTTGAGCGACTCGATGTCGGAGAGTTCGTGGACATACTTCAGGTCGCCGGTATCGAGCTTCCCTTCGGCGAGCGCGTAGAACATGAAGGCGTCGTCGGAATCGGGGCTGTGGGCGACGCGGATGGTTCTGGGCATGGGGAGCTCGGGTGGAAGGACGGAAGGACGGAAGGGCGGAAAGACGGAAGGTCGGAACGAGGTCGGCACGTGAGGGGGCTCACCGTCGTTCCGTCTTTCCGTCCTTCCGCCCTTCCCCCCCTTCCGTCCGCTGCTTGAAGTCGGCGATGACGCCTGCGTGCTCCTGATACTCCACCCGGTTCGCACGCATTTCGGCATCGTAGTGGGTCAGGAAGTCGCGGCCGGCGCGGCCGGCGGCGGCGGTGTCGCCCTGGAGGTCGGCGGCGGCGCCGCGCACGAGATAGCCGAACAGGTGGCCGGGGGTGCGCGCCAGGATGGTATCGGCCAGGGCGAGCGCGCCGGGCACGTCGCCGACCTGGAGTCGGAGTACGGCGGCGTGATAGCGCGCGTCCGCGTCCACCGAGTCGAGCTGCGCGTAGGCGCCGAGCGCCATCGGGGTGAACCGCACGACCTGGGCGCTGTCGCCCGACTCCGCCGCCTGCATGATCCGGTTGAACAGCCGGTCGAACCGCTCACGCGGGGTCATCCGGCTGATGTCGGGCGCCGGGCCGGCCGGGCCCTGGCTTCCGAGCGCCTCCGCGCTCGCGGCGCCGGTGTTGGCCATGTCGGGGGCGACCGGCGCGGGCGGACGCCAGATCCGGAACAGAATCATCGCCAGGAGCGCGACGCACAGCGCTCCCGCCACGATCCACGCCCGCCGCTCACGGGCCGGCAGGGCGGCGGGCGCCGGGAACGCCGGAGCAGCACCGGCGGGCCGGCCGCAGCGGTGGCAGAAGCGCGCCTGAGGCGACAGGTCGGCCCGGCAGGCGGCGCAGGTACGCGCGACCAGGCTCGCGCCGCAGGCGCCGCAGAAGTTGCCCGTGCCGGGCGTGCCGCAGGCGGGGCAGGGAGAAGGGGAGTCCGTCATCGCGGGGGAAGCGTAACCGGGTCCGCGGGCGGGGGAAAGATCGACCGCCCCCTTACCGGGGCAGGCTTCGGCAGATTTCTTTACCGCTCACCCACGACCCCAGCGGGAGATCGGATTCCATGGTGCACGTCAAGCAGCAGCCGAGCGACTCGGCGGGACCGCCCAGCCTGGAGGGCTTTCCGGACGACCTGAGCGGCGCGGGTCGGGACGATCTGCTGGAGCTGTCGCGGCGCTTCGGCGTCGACTTCATCCGGCTGCAGTTCACCGACATCATGGGCATCAACAAGAATATCGAGGTGCCCCGCAGCCAGTTCGCCAAGGCGCTCGATGGCGAGATGATGTTCGACGGCTCCTCGATCGAGGGCTTCGTCCGGATCGAGGAGTCGGACATGCTGCTGAAGCCCGATCTGGGAACCTTCCGCATCCTGCCCTACGAGGATGAGGGCGGGCGGGTGGCCCGGCTGCTGTGCGACATCTACACGCCGGACGAGGAGCCGTTTGCCGGGTGTCCCCGGACGACGCTCAAGCGGCAGCTCGCCCGGGCCAAGAAGCTGGGCTTTACGATGATGGCGGGGTGCGAGGCGGAGTTCTTCCTGTTCGAGAAGGCGCCGGACGGGTCGGCGACCCTGACGACGCACGACTCGGCGTCCTACTTCGATCTCGGCCCGCTCGACAAGGGGGAGGAGATCCGGCGGGTGATCGTGGAGCAGCTCGAGCGGATGGGATTCGAGGTGGAGGCGGCGCACCACGAAGTGGCCACCGGGCAGCACGAGATCGATTTCCGATATGCCGACGCGCTGGTCACCGCCGACAATCTCACCACCTTCAAGTTCATCGTCCGCAACGTCGCCAACCGGTACGGCTACATCGCCTCCTTCATGCCGAAGCCGATTCAGGGAGTGAACGGCAGCGGCATGCACACCCACCAGTCGCTGTTCCGGGGAAAGGACAACGCCTTTTTCGATCCCAAGAGCGAGTATCAGCTCTCGAAGGTCGCGCTGAGCTACATCGAGGGGCTGCTGCAGCATGCACGCGGCTTCTGCGCGATCACCAACCCGCTGATCAACAGCTACAAGCGGCTGGTGCCGGGCTACGAGGCGCCGAGCAACGTGGCCTGGTCTACCCGAAACCGTTCCCCGCTGGTGCGAATTCCCGACCGGCGCGGGCTGGGCACCCGGTGCGAGCTCCGCATGCCGGACCCGGCGTGCAACCCGTACCTCGCGCTGACGGTGCAGCTCGCCGCCGGGCTCGACGGGATCGAGCGGAAGCTCACCGCGCGCCAACCGGTCCACCGGAACATCTTTACGATGAGCTTCCGGGACCGGCGCAAGTTCCGGATCGACGAGCTGCCGCGCGATCTCCACGAAGCGCTGGAGCTATTCGAGAAGGACCGGGTGATCAAGGAAGCACTGGGCGCGCATCTGACGGAGCGCTTTCTCGAGGCCAAGCGGAACGAGGTGCTGCAGTACAACCTGCAGGTGAGCCAGTGGGAGATCGATACGTATCTGGGGAGGTATTGAGCGGGCGGGCGGGCGGTCAACGGCCCGGCGGTCAGGCGGTCGGGGCACCTCGAGTCGCGGGGAAGCGTCTTCCGCCGAGAGGCGGACCGCCCGGCCGCGTGACCGCCTGACCGCCCGCCCGTCTCACCCCGCGCTCGTCAGCGCCAGCGTGATCCGCCCGAAGGGCAGCGGCAGCTCCATCTCGACCGGCAGTCGTCGAGCGTCATCGGTCATCCCGACGCTCATCCGGAGCGAGCGCGAGGTGACTTCGAGCTGCAGCACCGGCGCAGTGCCGCCGCCGGGGAGTGCCCGCACGTCGCGGCTCACCACGCGCACCTGAATCGGGTTGTAGCCGGTCTTGAAATAGCGCGGGAACTGGTAGGTGGCGCCCAGCTTGAGCGGGACCGTCCGCAGGTAGTACAGGAACGCGAGCTCGTCCAGCGGATCGCTGGGCGCCTGCCAGTCCTGCGGGTTACCCTCTTCCCGGTATCGGCTCGAATCGGGGATGATCTCGTACTGCGACTCCTCGACCCGGCTGCCCTGGAAGAAGCGGCGGTGGAACCGGAGCGAGTTGAAGCCGCGGCTACCGACGTAGGAGGTGAGCTCGGCCCCCACCCGGATGCCCATCGGCCGGCCCTGGCCCGTGGCTTCGAAGACGAATGCTTCCCGCCCGCGTTCGCGCGTCATCGGGTTGACCGTCATTCTGGCGGTGCCGATCGGGATCATCCCGAGCGTCGCGTCGTACTGCAGCGTCTCGCCGACGGTGAAGGGGAGGGGGACGGCCAGGCGTGCGAGCAAGGCCGCGTGGACGAGCAGCGGGGCGAGCGGCATGTGCGATCCTGTGATGAAAGCTGTTGGACGATAATCGACCTGGACGGCACGCGACAACCATGCCAGCCCCCGCCGGCTACCTCTTCGATCTCGAGGGCACGCTCTACACCGCCGGCGCCGTGATGCCCGGCGCGGCGGAGACGCTCGCGCGGCTCCGCGCGCGGCAGGTGCCGTTCCGCCTGGTCACCAACACAACGAGCCGCTCCCGGCGCGTGCTGGTCGAACGGCTCGCCCGCTATGGCTTCGCGGTGGCCGCGGAGGAGATCGTGACTGCCACGCGTGCCGGGGTGGAGCTGCTGCGGACGGGCGGGTACGCGCGCGTGGCGCCGTTCGTCCCCGCGGGGGCGCTGGAGGACATGGCCGGGCTCGCTCTGGCCGGCGGCACCTCGGGCCGCCCCAGAGCGGCGGCCGATGCCGTGGTGGTCGGCGACCTGGGCGAGGGCTGGACCTTCGCGCTGCTGCAGGAGGCCTTCGAGCAGCTCACCGCCGGGGCCGCGCTCATCGCCCTCTCGCGCGACCGCTACTTCCGTCAAGGTGCGCGGCTGACGCTCGACGCGGGCCCCTTCGTGACCGCCCTCGAGTATGCCGCGGGGGTGGCGGCCACGGTGGCCGGCAAGCCGAGCGCCACGTTCTTCGAGGCCGCGGTGCGCAGTCTTGGGGTGCCGCCCGACCGGGTCGCGATGGTCGGTGACGATCTCCGGTCCGACGTGGAGGGCGCGCAGCGTGCCGGGCTGCAGGGCTGGCTGGTGCGCACCGGCAAGTTCCGCGAGGAGGAGCTCCGCGGCGGCACGATCAGTCCGGATCGGATCCTCTCCAGCGTGGCCGACGTAGGCTGAGGGTGGTGGTATCTTTCCGGCCCTCGTGACTGGAGTGCCTTTGCGGTTTTGGCGCGTCCTGCCGCTGCTCGCCATCCTGCTTCCCGTTCGCCTTGCCGCCCAGGCATCGGCGGACGACACCGTGCGCGCCATCGTGCTGGACCGCCGGGACATCTTCGATCCCGACGAGCGGGGATGGATCGCCCGGGTGGGAAACGCGCTGCATGTGGAGACGCGGGCCGCGACGATCCGCCGCGAGCTGCTCTTCCGCGCGGGCGAGCCGTTCGACTCCGCCAGGGTGGCCGAGTCGGAGCGCAACCTCCGCGCGCTCGGCGTCTTTCGCCGGGTGGTGATCGATACCATCCGCACCGATTCGGGTCTCGTCGCGCGGGTCCTCACCAAGGACGGCTGGAGCACCAAGGCCGACTGGCGTTTCAGGAGCACCGGGGGCGAGGTCGCGTTCACCATCGGGCTGGTGGAGGACAATCTGCTCGGGACGGCGTCGTCGGCGGCCGTGCGCTACCGCAAGACCCCGGACCGCTCGACGGTGACGCTCGCGCTCCGGCGCCCGCGACTCTTCGCCGGCTCGGTGGGGCTGGGACTGGAGTACGAGGACCGCTCCGACGGCCGCCTCGCCGGGCTCACCCTCGAGCAGCCGTTCTACTCGCTGAGCTCGGCCGCGGGGTTCCGGTTCGACACGGAAGACCGGGACGAGCGGGTGCTGCGCTTCTTCAACGGCGCGAACGTGGCGCGGGATACGATCTCGCATCGCTATACCCTCGTCCGCGCGTCCGCCGCGCGGGCGCTCCGGGCCGCTCGCCGAGGGATATCTCCGGGTCGGCGTCGAGGCCCAGGTACGCCGCGAGGACTTCCGGCCGGAGACATCGACCGTCCCGTTCGGGAAGACGATTACCGGCGCCGCCGGGACCGTACCTGGCCTGGAGCCGCGCGAACTATCTCGTGACCCGCGGCTTCGCGGGGTTCGCGCGCGAGGAGGACGTGGATCTCGGCCTCACCCTCCGGCTCGGTCTGCTCGCGGCACCCAGGCTCTTCGGTTACGACCGCGACGGCATCGGACCGCAGCTCGCCGCCCGGCTGGGCGCGAGGCTGCCGAGCGGGTTCGGCTATCTCGAAGCCGCCGGAGGCGGCGTGTTCAACGCCGGCGGGCTCGACAGCGGCTCGGTCCAGCTCGCGGCGACGGCGGTCCTCAAGCCCCAGCGGCACCAGGTGGGCATCGTTCACGTCGAAGCCGGCTGGCTCAAGAATCCGGTGCCGGGCGCGGAGTTCGATCTCGGGCTCGGCACCGGCCCGCGGGCGTTCCGAAGCCACGCGTTTACCGGTGACCGCACATACTTCGCCACGGCCGAGTATCGGGTCACCGTGGTGGAGGACTTTCTCGGCATGGTCGGGCTGGGATTCGCCGGGTTCGTGGACCACGGAGGTGCCTGGTACTCGGGCTCCCCGCGACGCACGGGCTGGGACGCGGGGCTCGGACTTCGGCTTGGCGCGAGCCGGTCCACCGATACCGAGGCGCTCCGATTCGACCTGGCGCGGCGGTTCGGCAATGACTCCCAGGGCCCCGGCTGGGTGGTCACGGTGGGCAAGGGGTTCGTCTTCTCGTCGCTCGGCCGGATTCCGCTGTGAGCGGGGGGCCGCGTCTCACGCCGGCGCGTGCAGGAGCACCCGGGTCAGGAGCACGGCCACGATGATGACGAGAACGATCAGCAGGGCCAGCGCCAGGACCGTGATCCCTCGCCGGCCCCGGCCAGACGCGCTACCGAGGCGCATGTCGCACTCCAGTCAATGGTCAGCGGATAGTATGCGCTGGCGCGGCGGTTCACCAGCGCCCGCGGCCCGGCGATGATGGACATCGCGGTGGTGCTCAACCCCGGTTCCGGCAACGACGATCGCGGGACCTCCTCCGAGCAGCTCACCGCGCTGTTCGCCGACCGCGGGCGCCCGGCGACGATCCTGCCGGTCCGGCAGGGTACGACCATCGCCGCCCAGGCGCGGGCGGCCATCGCCTCGGGGTGCCGCGTGCTGGTGGCCGCCGGCGGCGACGGCACCGTGAGCGCGGTCGGCGGCGTCGCGGTGGGCGGCGAGGTGCCGCTCGGGGTGCTGCCGATCGGCACGCTCAACCACTTCGCGAAGGACCTGGGTCTTCCACTCGGCCTGCCGGAGGCAGCCGACGTCGTGACCGGCGGAACGGTGAGACGGGTGGACGTCGGCGAGGTCAATGGCCGGATGTTTCTCAACAACTCGAGCCTGGGCGTGTACCCTCGCATCGTCGAGCTGCGAACGCGCTACGGTGGACGGGGGCTGGCCAAGTGGATGGCCGCACTGTGGGCCACGCTCGCGGTGCTCCGGCGTCGGCCGTTCCTCAGCGTGCGGATCCGCACGGCCGAGGAGGACGTCGTTCGCCGCACTCCATTCGTGTTCGTCGGCAACAATGAATACCGCATGAGCGGACTGCATGGCGCGTCGCGCGAGTCGCTGACGGGCGGCAGGCTCGCCGTCTACGTGATGGATGCCTCGCGACGCCCGAGTCTGTTGCGGCTGGGTTGGGAGGTGTTCCGGCGGGGGCCCGAGCAGGTGCGCGAGCTCGAGCTCCTCCGGGTGACGGAGGCCGTGGTAGAGACCGGGCGGCACGCGATCAAGGTGGCGCTCGACGGCGAGGTGGTCGTCCTCGCCTCACCGCTCGCGTATCGGGTGCGGCCGGAAGCCCTGGCCGTACTGGCACCCTGAGCCGCCGCTCCCGCGAGGCAGGTTGCCTTCCGGGGTTCGCGGGGACATGTTCCACCGGTTCCCCCACCTCCTCTGACCGGCCAGCTCGTCCCCCCCGGTCCCCGCGAAGTCGCCCGCACATCCTGGGGATCCGACGCGCAGAGGACAATTCCCGCTGCCGGAGAGCCGCATGCGTCGTCTGCGTATAGGCATACTGGACCTGGTCACGAAGAGCCCCAATCCATCATTGTACGGCCGCATCATGAACGCCAACCTCGCCAGCATCATGCCTCAGGTGATCGGCGTCTGGTGCGAGCAGGAGGGTCACGATGTGACCCTCGGTGTGTTATACCGGTCTTGAGGACCTGCTCGAGGAGCTGCCGAAGGATCTGGACGTGCTCTTCGTCGGGGCCTTCACGCAGTCGGCGCTTCTGGCCTACGCGGTGAGCAATCTGTTCCGGCGCACGGGCACCGTCACCGTACTCGGCGGGCCGCACGCGCGGTGCTACCCGGAGGATGCGCGGAAGTACTTCGACTACGTGCTGGGGTTCACCGACCGGAGCGTGGTCGCGGAGATGCTGCGGGACTGTCAACCCCACCGGCCGTACGGGGCACACCTCTCGGCGGCCTCACAGCCGCTCGAACTGCCCACGCTGCGTGAGCGCTGGAAGTTCACCGAGGCCGTCCTGACCAAGGCGCCGACGATCAAGATCGTCCCGATGATCGGGAGCCTGGGGTGTCCCTATAGCTGCGCCTTCTGCATCGACTCGACGGTGGAATATCAGCCGCTCGGCTTCGAGAGTCTGCGGGACGACCTGGCATTTCTGCTGACCAAGATGAAGAACCCGATCGTCGGGTGGCACGACCCCAATTTCGGGGTGCGGTTCGACGATTACATGGGGGCGGTGGAGGCGGCGGTCCCGCCGGGGCGGATGCGCCATATCGCGGAGAGCAGTTTGTCGCTGCTGGCGGAGCCGCATCTCAAGCGGCTCAAGGCGAACGGCTTCCGCGCCATCCTTCCCGGTATCGAGTCCTGGTTCGATCTAGGGAACAAATCGAAGACGCGGCTCACCGGGATGGACAAGGTCCGGCAGGTCGCGGATCACGTGAACATGATCCTGCGCTACATCCCGTATATCCAGACCAACTTCGTGCTGGGTCTCGACGGCGACCGGGGCCCGGAGCCGTTCGAGCTGACCAAGACGTTCATCGATCTGGCGCCGGGCGCGTTCCCGGCCTACTCGCTGCTGTCGGCGTTCGGCCGGGCGGCGCCGCTCAACCTCGAGTACCAGCGCACCGGGCGCGTGCTCCCGTTCCCGTTCCACTTCCTCAACAACAACCACGCGATGAACGTCCGGCCGAAGAACTACGCGTGGCCCGAGTTCTACGACGGCCTGGTCGACGTGACCCGTCACTCGTTCTCGTTGCGGGCCATCGCAAAGCGCATCCCGGCCACCGCGACGGCGATCCCCAAGTGGATGAACGTCGTGCGCGCGATGTCATCCGAGGGTTGGGGACGCATCCGGTATCACACCACCATCCGGAAGCTGCTCGACACGGACGCATCGGTGCGGGCCTATATGGACGGGGAAACCACGGTGCTGCCGGAGTTCTACGTGAACCGCATCCGGCGGGAGCTGGGGTCGATGTATCAGCACCTCCCGGAAGGCGCGATGTACCATGATCCCAACGCCTATCTCGCCACCGCCGGGGACCAGGCCGAACCGGTGTCCATCGGCGGACGGGGCAAGCGCAAGGCGAAGCTCGAGGCGGGAGCCTCACTCGTCGGCGAGGCGGGTCCGCATGTTGATCCAGGAGCCGACCCGCTTCCGCCCGCCGCGGAACTCGAAGTGTCCCTCCGCCATCAGCCGCTCTCCCTGCGGGGTCGCCGGGGCGGTCAGATGCCACAGCAGCAACTGCTGGCCGATGGCCGACGCCGCCATCCAGACCCCCGGCTGTACGCCGGGGTAGAGCGCGGCGTATTCGGGCTTGAGCCGAGCCTCGCGGATGTTGCTCTGCACGCTGCTCCTCCGTCAGGGTTGACGCTGCTTCCCGGGGCCGCTCTCTTGTGGTCCATGGACGACGCCGCGGCCGACACTCTCTGCAAGCGGGCGATGGTGGAGCTGGTTTTCCTGCTGGCCCACCAGCGGCAGCCGAAGACGCGGGAGCGCCGCGACTGGTCGCTCCTCAGAAGCCTGGTCCGCGAGGCGCTCGCCGCGGCGCCCAGGCCGGATCAACTGCAGGAAGGCCCGTGGCATGTGGGGCAGCGTCCGCTCCGCAAGCCGGGCCGCCATGGCCTTCGGTTCGTTCCGCTCGTCACCCGCGGCACCACCCAATTCATGATGCCCACCCCGGCGGAGGCCGAGGAGCTGGTGGCGTTTCTCAACTGGTGCGGAATGCCGGAGCTCGGAGAGCGTTAGGCGATGATGCCGAAGATGCTGCCGGAACCGGCTGGGCGGAAGGGCTCCGCGTCAGGCCGCCGGTGGGATGGTGAAGCAGCACTGCGGCTTTGATCCCTGATGGCAGCACTGGCCAACCTGCACCCCCGTGATATCCGACAGGAGCGCCTGGACCATGCGGCAGGTCTCGGGCCGCTGTGAGACGGCTACGGAGAGCGGACAGCCGCACCCCCGCACCAGGAAGCCGCCGTCGCTCGACTCCAGTGAAGCATCACCACCGAGATCATTGAGCAGGGTCACCGCCTCGAGGGCGCGGCCCTCGAGCGTGCCGCGCCGCGGGACGGTGGCCGCGAGACGACGGCCGACCGCCGCCAGCAGGGCCTCCGTCTCCTGGTCCGGCAGCCGCTCGACCAACTCCTCCAGCAGCGCTGCCAATACCGGCGCGTAGGCCCGCGAGAGGCGGAGCTCCGCTTCCGCGGTAGGCTCGTAGACAACCGCGGGCTTTCCGGCCCCCGGGCCGCGACGCAGACCCTCCTGCTTGACCAGCCCATCCCGCTCCAGCGTGGCGAGATGCGCGCGAATGGCGTTGTCGGTGAGCCCCAGGCCACCGGCCAGTTCTTCGACCGTGCGGGCGCCGCGGCGCAGCAGGCCAAGCACCTGGCCGCGAGTGGATTCCATGAAGCGCTTGGACAGACCGGGTAGCATGCGGGCTCGCTCCGAAGACTGACTCCTCGGAATGTAGCCAGGCATGGCCCTGGGTCAAGTTTGTCAAGCAATATCTTGACAAATTGCGTCTGCGGGTGCATTGTGGAAGCGCAGGCCCCACCCACCCAACCGGAGGCTGTATGCGCAGGTCACACATCATCGCCGCTCTTGGCCTTGCTTTCCCGCTCGTCACTGGCGCCGCTCTCCAGGGCGCGCCGGCCACCCGGACCGACGCCCCCGGCCTCGATGACGCCACCATCGTGGCCATCTTCGACGCCGCCAACACCGCCGATATCGAGACCGGCACCCTGGCCGCCGAGCGTGGCGCGAGCAAGGAAGTCCGGACATTCGGAGCCATGCTGGCCCGGGACCACAAGCAGGTCCGGCAGCAGGGGCGGGATCTTGCCGCCAGGCTGCACGTGACGCCCACACCACCCGCCGATGACCAGGGCGCGAAGGCGCACGCGGCGGCGCTTGCCCAACTGCGGTCGCTCAAGGGCGCGGCTTTCGACCACGCCTTCCTCGAGCACGAGTACACCTTCCATCGGGACGTGATCGACGCGATCCAGAAGACACTGCTCCCCGCGATCCAGAACGAGGAGCTGAAGGCGCTGGTCGTGAAGGTCGCGCCGGCGTTCCAGGCGCACATGCAGATGGCGCAGCAGCTCGAGAAGCAGCTCGCCAGCGGCACGAACTGAGCACGGGCGGGTCGCCGGTTTTCCATTGGAGCGATCCGGCGGCCCGCGTCAACTCGGCTTCATCCGGGCTTCCGCAAGATTTCACAGGCCGGGCGCATCTTGGACGAATGGACCTCCCAAACGTCCCCGATGCGCTGCCTGCTCCTCATCCTGGCAATCGCCCTGACCGTACCTCCCTTCGCGGGAGCCATTCCAGCCTTCGCGCGCCAGCACGGGTTCTCGCTGTACAACCTGGTCAGAGTGCGACGCACTGGACCCTGGGATTCGTCTCAGCGTTCCAGGGCGATCGCCTTCCTCAGCGGCTCTCCAGCCGGTACATCGCGTCACGCGTTGCGGCGACCGGTGAGCTGTCCCAGGCGCCGAGTTGCCCGTCGCGCCCGCTTCCAGCACGCCTTGGACGGACTGGAGCATGCCGCGCATCTTGGCGAGGACCGCTTCTCAAGCGGCGATCGGGAGCGTCAGAGTGCGGCGGTGGAGGCGAGGTGATCGGTCGGATTGAGACAACCGTCACGCCGGGAGCCCGGCGGGAGGGGCGATCGTTGCATTCAGTGAGCGAATGGGAGCACGGTGCGCGATGACAACTGCAGACGTCGAGTCCACGGAAGCCACGGATGCCGGCGAGCTCACCGGCGAGCTCACCGGCGAACGGGTCCGCGAGGTGCTGGCCACAGTCCGCTACCCGGGGCTCAGCCGAGATCTCGTCTCCTTCGGGATGGTGGAGCAGGTGAGCGTCTGCGACCGGCGGGTGAAAGTCCGGCTCGCGATCGCAACCCGGGATCCGGGCATCCCCACGCAGCTCCGAACCCGCATTGCCGACGCGCTCCTCCCACTGGGCGCCACGACCGTCGCGGTCGAGATCGCCCCCCCGAGCTCGACGCCGAAGCCCGCGGCGCGCGGCACGCCGGACCCGTGGGCGGAGCAGGTCCGGCTCGCCGCGGTGCGGCATGTGGTGGCGGTGGGTGCGGGCAAGGGTGGCGTGGGGAAGAGCACGGTCGCGGCGAATCTGGCACTGCTGCTGGCACGGGAGGGACTGCGCGCTGGCCTGTTGGACGCCGACATCTACGGTCCGAGCCTGCCGCTGCTGCTGGGGATCGAGGACGGTGCCGGGCTCGTCCGGATGACGCCGGACAAGCACATCCTGCCGCTCGAGGCGCACGGGCTCCCGCTCATCAGCTTCGGCTTCTTCCTCGGCGAAGGCTCGCCCGCGATCTGGCGCGGACCGATGGTCTCGAAGGCGGTGAAGCAGTTCTCGCGCGGCGTGGCGTGGCCCGAGCTCGACGTGCTGGTCGTGGACCTCCCGCCCGGTACGGGCGACATCCCGCTCAGCCTGGCGCAGGCCGTCGTGCTGTCCGGCGCGATCGTGGTCACCCAGCCGGCCCGGGTGGCCACCGCGGAGGCGCGAAAGGCGGCCCAGATGTTCCAGACACTCGACGTGCCGGTACTCGGCATCGTGGAGAACATGACCGGGGCGTTCGGGCGCGGAGCAGGCGCGGCGATCGCGGCCGAGCTGGCGGTGCCGTTCCTCGGCTCGGTTCCGTTCGACGAAGGCATCGTGGCGGAGGGCGACGCCGGGATTCCGACGGCGTTGGCACGGCCGGACAGCGGGGCTGCCCGCGCGATGGAAGCCGTCGCACACGCCGTCGCCTCGGCACTGGGGTGGCAGCACGTGGCCGACGCGCCGACATCCGGAGGCGAGCGATGACGCCGGCAGCGCCGGCAGCGCCTGCCCGACCGGCCTCCACACCGGGACCCGGCGCGCCCGGCGGGCTCGCGCCCGCCGCGGGATCCATCCGCCTGGCGGCGGAACACTTCGTTGCCGCGGCGCTCTATCTGCTGGCCGGGGCACTCGGACTCCTCTGGGTGGCGCCGGAGCTCGCGGGCGGCGCGTACCTCTCGCCGCACGTGGCCGGGATCACCCACCTCTTCACCCTCGGCTGGCTCACGATGACGGTCTTCGGGGCGCTCTGCCAGCTCCTGCCGGTGTCACTGGGCACGCCGGTGCGCTCGACCCGTCTGGCCCATGCGGGCTTCTGGGCGTTCGCGCCCGGTGTCGGCCTCTTCGCGGCCGGCGTCGCCACCAGTGAGGTGGCGCTGCACCACGCCGGGATTCTCCTCGTGGCCACCGGCATTCTGCTCGTACTGTCGAACGTGGGCAGCGCGCTCCCGCGGGCCCGCACGCGGGACGTGACCTGGGCCGCGATTGCACTGGCGCTCGGCTTCCTCGCGTCCACGCTGGTGCTCGGCATCGTCCTGCTGCACAACCTGCACACGGGCTTCATCGCCGGCGCGCGGGAGCGCGTTCTCGCGACCCACCTGCACGTCGCGATCGTGGGCTGGCTGCTGCTGATGATCGTGGGCGTGTCGCACCGGCTGCTGCCGATGTTCCTGCTCTCGCACGGGGCGGACACGTCGTGGACCCGGCGGGCGCTCGCGCTCCTGGCGTGGGGCGTGGTGGTGCTCGGGACGGGGCTCACCCTGCAGCAGCCCGCCGCGGCGTGGGCCGGCGCGCTGCTGCTGCTCGGCGGCCTCGGCTGCTTCTTTCGCCAGGCGTACGGGTTCTACCGGGCACGGGTCCGGAAGAAGCTCGACGTCGGCATGCGCTTCGTCGCGACCGCGCTCGCCTTCCTGGCCACGAGCGCGCTCCTGGGCGTGGCGCTGCTGGCGTCGGGCGCGGCGCACCCGCGCTTGGCCACGGCGTACGTGCTCACCGGCCTGCTCGGAGGGATCGTGCTCTACGTCATCGGGTTCTTCTACAAGATCGTACCGCTCCTCGCCTGGACGGCCCGGTTTCGCGGCCGCATGGGGAAGGAGCCGGTGCCGACGGTCGCCCAGCTCTATTCGGCGCGGTTGGGCTACGTGCAGCTCGGGCTCATGGCCGGTGGGGTGGCGATGCTGAGCGCCGGCACCGCCGCCGGCTCCGCGCACGCCGCCCGCTGCGGCGGGGTCCTCTTCCTGGGCGGGGTGCTCGTGTTCCGGCCCAGCTCGGGCGCGTCGCCCGAGGGCGGGGAGCGGCGGCATGAGCGGCGGCATCGGAGTGCGGCCGGTAGCGGCCGGCGACCGGGTCAGCGACGTGCTCGCGCGCGACGAAGCGCTGGTGGAAGTGTTCGTGCGCCGGTCGCACCACTTCACCAAGTTGCGCAACCGGACCATGCGCAAGATCATGGCGCGGCTGGTCACCGTGGAGGATGCGGCCCGGATCGCGGGCGCCGACGCGGCGGCGCTCGTCGAAGAGCTCAACGCGGCGCTGGGGATCGCGCCGGATTCCGTGACGCCCATCTCCGCCGTCGACGAGGCGCGCGCCCTCCCTTCGGTCCCTCCCCCGGCGAGCGCCGCGCGCGGACGCCCCGGCGGCGCGCCGGTCGGCGCAACGGTCGTGGAGGTCGATGTGCGGGAGGACCTTCGCGCCGGCCGGGAGCCATTCTCCAGGATCATGGCGGCGGTCCAGGCGGCGGGCGCCGGCGAGGTGCTGTGGCTCCGCGCGACCTTCGAGCCGGTGCCGCTCTATACCGTACTCGCCAAGCGTGGATTCCTGCACGAGGCGAGCGCGGAGGGCCCGGAGGACTGGTCGGTCTGGTTCTGGCGGCCCGAGACGTCCGGCGGAGAGCCGGCCGCCGCGGCCCCGCCGCCGGCGGAAGCTGCCGATGCGGAAGCTGCTTCGGAGGCTTCGCGGGAACCGGCCTCCGCAACGGTCCGACTCGACGTGCGCGGCCTCGAGCCGCCGGAACCGATGGTTCGCACTCTCACGGCACTGGAGACGCTGCCGGAGGGACATGCGCTGGTACAGATCAACGTGCGGGTGCCGCAGTTCCTGCTCCCGATCCTCGCCGAGCGCGGCTATGCGTGGGAGGTGGACGAATCACCTGCCGACCACGTCGTCGTCCGGATCCGGCGGCGCACTTGAACGGATCTTATCCCGATCGCGAGTGAGGGACCCGCTCACATCGCGATCATCATCAATGTCAACCAGGAGAATCAACCCATGACCCCACAGACCCTCGAGCTCGATGTTCGCGCGATTCCGCCGCGGGAGAAGCATCCGTCCATCTTCCGCACGTTCGATGGGCTCTCGAGCGGCCAGGCGATGGTCATCATCAACGATCACGACCCGCGTCCGCTGCGCTACCAGTTCATGGCCGAGCGGGCCGACAGCTTCGACTGGCAGTACGAGGCGGAGGGGCCGGAGATCTGGCGGGTGCGCATCAGCCGGCGCTGAGCGGCGGTAGGGCCGGCAAATCGCTTGAGAGGGTTGTCATCCTGAGGGAGCGGAGCGACCGAAGGATCTCCTCGAAGTCGCTCGACCCACCCCCGGCAAGATCCCTCGCTTCCGCTCGGGATGACAGAGCGGGGCGTCGCGATGACAGAGCGGGGCGTCGGGATGACCGAATCGGCTGAGCGATAGACCCGAAGCCCGTCAGCCGCCCTCTTGCTCATAGCGCGGCCGCTCGCCGGGCCGGGCGAGGGTGCGGAGGCGGGACACGTCGGGCAGCAGCAGGCGGCGGCGACCCTGCTCGACCACGAGTCCTTTCTCGCGGAGCTGCTTGAAGGCGCGGGAAACGGATTCGCGGGCCGTGCCCAGCTCGACCGACAGCGCCTCGCGCGTGCGGTCGAGCGTGACCACCACCCCGCCGGCGCTCTTGGTGCCGTCGCGGTCGGCCAGGCCGGCCAGATAAAGCGCCAGGCGGGCGGCCACGTCACGGAACGCGAGCGTCTGAGTGAGCTGGACCAGGTGGCGAAGGCGGCGGCCGAGGTCGCGGATGATCGCATCGGCAACATCGGGGTCGGTGCGGTAGAGCGCCTCGAACTCCGCGCGGGGGACGAACAGCAGCTCGCTCGGCTCCTCCGTGGTGGCGGAGGCGGGGTAGGGGCCGCCGTCGAACAGCGGCAGCTCGGCCACGGGCTGGCCTGGGCCCTCGGTGTGGAGCACCTGCTCGCGGCCGGAGGGGCTCGCGCGGTAGATCCGCACCCGGCCGGAGGCGATGACGTAGAGCCCGCGGTACGGCTCGCCGGCGGTGAAGAGCAGGGAGCCGGCGGGATGGCGACGAAGCACGCTCCGCTGGGCCAGCCGGCGGAGCGCGGCCGGCTCGAACGCGGCGAAGAGCGGGAGCCGCTGCAGCAGGGCGACGGGATCGCCGGCGGGTGACATGGAGCGCAATCTATCCGGGGAGGTTTCGATGAGTGAGGCCGAGCAGTCCGCCGATCCGCGCCTCGATGCACTGTGGCAGGCGCTGAGCTCGGTGATCGACCCGGAGATCGGGCTCGACATCGTCACGCTGGGGCTGGTGTACGAGCTGGAGATCCGCGACGACGTCGCCCGGATCACCCATACGCTCACCACGCCCGGCTGCCCGATGGAGAAGATCATCACGGACGGCATCCGGAGCGCGGGGGCAATGGTGGAGGGCGTGCGGGGCGTGGAGACCGAGCTCGTGTGGGAGCCGGCGTGGCATCCGGGGATGATCGCGGGCGGCGGATTTTCATGAACCGGGATCCCGCGGCCGGGTGTCCCGGAGGGGTCCAACCGAGGCTATATTACGCGCCCGTATAGGTCCCGGGCGCCGTAGCCAAGTGGTAAGGCAGAGGTCTGCAAAACCTCCATCATCGGTTCGATTCCGATCGGCGCCTCTCGTCGCAGTATTGCCGCCGCCCGCCATGTTGCCGTATCGCGCTCGTGCTCTGGACACTGTCTGCTGATCCATTCCTTGCGCGTCGGGCCTCTCGATGCTTTCGGCGCCGGTCCTCGGCCCCGCTGGGGCGGGCCTGGCCGCACGGTCTGCTCGAGATCTCGCCGCTGCCCACACCGTCCATAGCTTCCGCACGCGCCCCGCACTCTACCTCCTCAATTGCCGCATCGCTCTCTGGGTCGCTGACGCGGACCGCGAACGCGTCGCGGCCTCCGCGTCGTGCCAGGCACGTATTCCGGGGCGCAAGCCATGTCACTCGAAGTGACACGACTGGTCGTGGGCGCCGGGGCACGCCGGGCCGCGCATCGGTCGGTTCGTGTCTGGCGCCTCACGCTCTGTCTCGCAATCGCCGGGACAGCCGCCGGCGCCAGTCGGCTGCCGGCGCAGGCCGAGCACCAACAGCACGACTCGATGGCCGCCCAGGCGACGCGTATCTCGAGCATGCCTGGCATGCCGCCCATGGCAGGCATGCCGCAGCGCCCCTTCGGCATTCCCATGACCCGTATGGGGTCGGGCACCACCTGGCTCCCCGACGCGTCCGCCATGCGGGCCTGGCACTTCACCGCCGGCGCCTGGATGCTGATGGTGCACGGCGACGCATTCCTGCAGTTCGATCATCAGGGTGGCCCCCGAGGGGACGACCAGGTGGGGAGCATCAATTGGGGAATGCTGATGGCGATGCGCCAGCTTGCCGGCGGCACGCTGCACCTGCACGGCATGATGAGCGCCGAGCCGCTCACGATCGGCAGGCAGGGCTACCCGCTGTTGCTGCAGAGCGGCGAGACCTTCCGTGGGGAGCCGCTCCACGACCGGCAGCACCCGCACGACCTGTTCATGGAACTGTCGGCCTTCTACGAGCGGCCGCTCACCGAGCGACTCGGTTTCATGGTCTACGCCGCGCCGGTGGGCGAGCCGGGGATCGGGCCGGTGGCCTACATGCACCGGCCCTCGGCGCTCAACGACCCCTTCGCACCACTGTCGCACCATTGGACCGACGCCACGCACATCACCTATGGAGTCCTCACGGCGGGGCTCTTCACCCGCACGCTCAAGCTGGAAGGCACGCTGTTCAACGGGCGCGAGCCGGACGAAGATCGCTATGATTTCGACTTCCACCCGCTCGATTCCTACGGACTGCGCCTGTCAGCGAATCCGACGCCGCACTGGGCCCTGAGCGCGAGCTATGGCCACCTGAAGCAGCCCGAAGGGCTGCATCCCGAGGAGAATCAGCACCGCCTCGGCGCGTCCGTGCTGCACACGGTACGCCTGGGACGTCAGGTGGAATGGGCATCCGCGCTGATCTACGGGGGCAACAAGCACGTGACGGCAGGGGGCGGGGAGAGCGGGCGCTGGGAGCACAGCCTCATGGCCGAATCCAACCTGCAGCTCGACGGGGCCAACACGGTCTTCGGCAGGGTCGAGTACGTGCGCAAGAGTGCCGAGGACCTGGTCATTCCCGGGGCGCCGGGCCAGGAGTTCGACATCGGCACGCTTTCGCTCGGCTACGTTCGCGAGCTCGCCGACTTCCGAGGCGCGACGCTCGGACTCGGCGCCCGCGGTGCCCTCAATCTGGTACCGCAAACGCTCGAGGGCCTGTACGGGAGCCGGACGCCCGCGGGCATCGCCGTGTTTCTGCGCGTGCGCCCGAGGCTGCTCGAAGGCGTGCACGCGATGGACGCCGAGATGCACGGCAGCAAAATGGAGGACGACATGGCCGCTCCGGCTATGTCACACCCATAGCCGGAGTACGTTGAAGCATCGGGCGGACGCGCAGGAGCTGGATCACCACGGAAGCGGGACGGAGTGATACGAGGTCTTGCATGGCTCTGGGCAGGGCAACCCGAGCGATGAGTGGAGAGCGCCGCTGATCATGAGTGATCCACACGCGCATCACGCGCCCCACCATGCGCCCTCCACGGCTGGCGAGGCTCCGGCCGAGCCCGGGTACCCCGAGCATCCGGAGACCGCGCCATCCAGGCGGGGCGAGGGAGGCATGGCCGCCCACGGAGCGCACCACCACGAGGGCCATCCGCCCGGTACCGGGCATGACAAGCACGCCGGCCACAGCGTCGCGATGTTCCGCGACAAGTTCTGGCTCACCCTGCTCCTGACCGTCCCGACCATCATCTGGGGCCACATGCTCCAGAGTGTGCTCGGGTATCGGGCGCCGCAATTCCCCGGCTCGCGCTGGATCCCGCCACTCTTCGGCATCGTGGTCTTCTTCTACGGCGGGTGGCCGTTCATCCAGGGCGCCGTGCGCGAGCTCCGCGACCGGCTGCCGGGGATGATGACGCTCATCGCGCTGGCCATCACGGTCGCCTTCGGCTTCAGCGCGGCCGTCACGCTGGGCTATCCCGGCATGCCGCTCTGGGAAGAGCTCGCGACGCTGGTCACCATTATGCTGCTGGGACACTGGATCGAGATGCGCTCCATCTCCCAGGCCCAGGGCGCTCTGGCCGAGCTGGTCAAGCTGCTGCCGAACACCGCCACGCGCGTGATAGCGGGCGCAGGTCAGGAACACCTCGAAGAAGTGCCGCTCGCGTCGCTCGACGACCGGGACCTGGTGCTGGTCCGGCCCGGCGCCAGCGTGCCCGCGGACGGCGTGGTGCGCTCGGGTCACAGTGCGCTCGACGAGTCGATGATTACCGGTGAGTCCCGCCTGGTCGACAAGGCCGAGGGCGACACTGTCATCGCGGGCACGGTCAATGGCGGCGGCTCGCTCCGGGTCGCGGTGACCGGGACCGGCGAGCGGACAATGCTGGCGGGCATCATGCGCCTGGTCGAGCAGGCGCAGACTTCGCGCAGCCGGGCGCAGGCACTGGCCGACCGTGCGGCCTTCTGGCTCACGCTCGTGGCACTCGCGGCCGGGGCCGTGACGCTGGTCGCGTGGCTCGCCGCAGGCGCGGAGCCGGCCTACGCCGTCGAGCGGCTGGTCACCGTGCTGGTCATCGCCTGTCCGCACGCGCTCGGCCTGGCGGTCCCGCTCGTGATCGCGATCTCGACCACGCTCGGTGCGCGGAGCGGCCTCCTGGTCCGCGACCGCCGAGGCCTGGAGGAGGCGCGGCTGCTCGACGCCGTAGTGTTCGACAAGACCGGCACCCTCACGCTGGGGTCGCACCGGGTGGTCGGCATGCGGATGGCCGCTGGTGTGAGCGACCAGGAAGCGCTCCGGCTCGCCGCCGCAGTGGAGCGGGATGCGGAGCATCCGATCGCCCGGACCATCCTGGCGAGTGCCCGGGAGCGCAGGCTCGAGATCCCGCCGGCCGCGGACTTCGTGGCCATCACGGGGCGGGGCGTGCAAGCGGTCGTGGAAGGACGACGCCTGGCCGTGGGCGGCCCCAACCTGCTTCAGGCGGCCGGACTCGCTCAGGCCCCCGACCTCCAGGCCTTTACGGGCGAGGCAGCGGCACGCGGCCAGGGAGTCGTGTATCTGCTCGAGGGCGACCGTGTCCTCGCGGCGTTCGCCGTCGCCGACGCGGTGCGGCCCGAGTCCCGGGAAGCCGTCCGGCGGCTGCACGAGCTGGGGATCGGGGTGGTCATGATGACCGGCGACGCGCAGGCGGTCGCCGACGCCGTGGCCCGGGAGCTCGGCATCGAGACGGTGTTTGCGCAGGTGCTGCCGGGAGACAAGGCGGCGCGCATCGAGGCGCTGCAGCGCGAAGGTAAGCGGGTGGCGATGGTGGGTGACGGCGTGAACGATGCGCCCGCGCTGGTGACCGCGGACGTCGGTATCGCCATCGGCGCGGGCACCGACGTGGCGGTCGAGGCGGGCGACGTGGTGCTGGTTCGGAGCGACCCCCGCGACGTGCCGCGGATCGTGGTGCTGAGCCGCGCGAGCTACCGGAAGATGGTGCAGAACCTCTGGTGGGCAGCGGGCTACAACATCGTGGCCATCCCACTTGCGGCCGGCGTTCTGGCGCCGATCGGCGTGGTGCTCTCGCCGGCGGTCGGGGCGGTGCTGATGTCGCTGAGCACCGTGATCGTGGCCGTCAATGCGCAACTGCTCCGGCGGGCGCACGTGTGAGCCGGCTAGCCGCCCATCGTCTCCAGTGTCGCCCGCGCCGCATAGTAGCCCGCCATTCCATGCACCCCGCCGCCTGGCGGCGTCGAAGCCGAACAGAGGTACACGCCCCGGAGCGGCGTCCGGTACGGCGATGCCCGCGCCACCGGTCGGGCGAATATCTGGCGCAGGTTCGTCGCGCCCCCACTGATGTCACCGCCCACCAGATTGGCGTTCCGCCGCTCGAGCTCGGCCGGCGGCATGACGCTCCGCGCAAGAATCCGCTCCCGGAACCCCGGCGCGAACCGCTCGACCTGCCGCTCGATCCGGTCGGTCACATCGAGCGTGCACCCGTTGGGCACGTGGCAGTAGGCCCACGCCGTGTGCCTGCCCGCCGGCGCGCGTGAGGCGTCGAACAGCGTCGGCTGGACGAAGAGCACGAACGGCCGTTCGTGCACCTCGCCGCGCGCGGGCGCGGCTTCCGCGGCCGCGATCTCCTCCAGCGTGCCGCCCAGGTGCACCGTGGCCGCTCGCGCGCACTCCGGCGCGGTCCACGGGACGGGGCCGTCCAGTGCCCAATCGAGCTTGAACGCCGCGGCGCCATAGCGGTAGCGCCGGAGCGCGCGGCGGTAGCCGGTTGGGAGTCGGTCGCCCGCGATCCGGAGGAGTTGGTGCGGCCCCACGTCCAGCATCACGACGCGCGCCGAGCGCACCTCGTCGAGCCGGCGTACCGCCGCGTCCGTCAGGATGTCGCCGCCGAGGGAGCGGAGATGGCCCGCGAGCGCGTCTGCCAAGCGCTGCGAGCCGCCCCGGACGATCGGCCAGCCCACCGCGTGCCCGGCAGCCGCGAGCAGGAGCCCGAAGGCGCCCGTCCCGGGTGCCTCGAGTGGGAGGAACGAGTGCGCCGCGCAGCCGGCGAAGAGCGCGCGGGCCGCCGTGCCGTGCAGCCCGCGGGCGAGCAGCGCGGCCGGCTGCAGCGCCCGAAGGCCGAACCGCGCCAGCAGCCACGGATGCCGCGGGAGCGTGGAGCGGCGGCGCCAGGACGTCTTCCGCGAGATGGTCCCAAGCCTCCACGAAGGCGCCAGGAGGCCTCGCCAGCTCCCGCCACCCGGACCCAGTCCGGCGGCCGTGGCGTCGAGCGAGCGCTCCAGCACCGCCGCCGATCCATCGTCGAGCGGGTGCGCCAGGGCCGCCGGCGGCTGAGCCCAGTCGAGACCGAACTCGCGCAGCGGCAGGCTCCGGAAGCACGGCGACGCGATCGCGAATGGGAGCACGGCCGCGCACACGTCGTGAGTGAACCCCGGCAGCGTCAGCGCTTCCGACCGGAGGCCGCCGCCGACGGCCGGCGCGGCCTCACGGACTTCCGTCCGGAGCCCGGCCCGCGCGAGCAGGATGGCGGCGGCCAGGCCGTTCGGACCGGAGCCCACGACGACGGCGTCGGGAGTCATGCCGGCGTTAGATTCCGCCAGACTTCAGCCCAGCGGATGCCCTCATGCAGGCTCGCGCCCTCTCGCTGTTCCTCGTCCTCGCGGCTCCGATCGGCACCGCCGCCGCGGCGCCGCCGCCCGCGGCGACGCCTCCGCCACGGCCGTCCCTGGCCTACAGCATCGATCTCAACCGGCGCGCGGACGACCTCTTCCACGTGACGCTGCGAGTCGCCGGACTCACGGGGGCAAACGCGATCTACCAGTTCGCCGCCACCGCACCGGGCACCTACGAGGTCATGAACATCGGGCGCTACGTGAAGACGTTCGAGGCGCTGGACGCCCGCGGACGGCGGGTGCCGATCGACCGGATCGGCGTGAACCAGTGGCGGCTCTCGCAGCCGGCGAGAGTCCGGACCATCCGATACGCCGTGTCCGAGACGTGGGACAGCCCGCTCGACCACCCGATCTACCGGATGTGCGGCACGTCCATCGAGAGCGATCATGTCCTCATCAACCCCCACGCCGTGATCGGCTATCCGGAAGGTCTCCAGGCTGCGCCGGTGCGGCTCCGGCTGGCCTATCCGGCCGCATGGCGGGCGGGCACCGCGCTCAAGCGCGGGCCCGACGGCGTCTACGTGGCCGACAGCTACGACCAGCTCGTGGATTCGCCGATCCTGCTCGGCCGGCTCTCCAAGGCGCGCCTGGTGGTGACCGGCGTGCCGATCGACGTCTACACCTACTCCGCCACCGGGAAGATCACGTCGTCCCAGCTCCTCGGCTCCATGAGCGGGATGCTCCACGCCGCCGGCAAGTTTCTTGGACGGCTGCCGGTGGACCGCTACACCTTTCTCTATCATTTCGGCGACTCCGCGGCGGGTGCCTGGGAGCACTCGTTCAGCTCCGAGTACGTGCTGCAGGAGGGCGAGTTCACCGATTCGGTGGGCCGGCAGGTGACCGACATCGCCGCTCACGAGTTCTTTCACATCGTGACCCCGCTCAACATTCACAGCCAGATCATCGAGCATTTCAACTTCGTCACGCCCGTGCCCTCACGGCACCTCTGGCTGTACGAGGGGACCACGGAGTGGGCCGCGCACGACATGCAGCTCCGGGCCGGGTCTGGTGACGCCCGAGGAGTATCTCCAGACCCAGATCCGCAAGATGCAGGTCGCCCGCCAGAGGTTCGACAGCACCTGGAGCCTGCTCAAGCTGTCGCTCACCTCCTACAGCGACTCCGGCCAGGCGCAGTACGGCAACATCTACCAGCGCGGCGCGCTCACCGCGGGGCTGCTCGACATCCGGCTGCTCGAGCTCTCGCACGGCGATCGCGGGCTCCGCGATCTGATCGTCGAGCTGACGCACCGGTACGGGAAGCGCCGGGCGTTCCCCGACTCGACCTTCGTGGATACGCTGGTAGCGATGACCCACCCGGAGATCCGGGACTTCTTCGACCGCTACGTCCTGGACGCGCAGCACCTGCCGATCGGGGAGTACTACGCCAGGCTCGGCATCACCCTGGTCCAGGACGACAAGGGGCAGCCGATCCGCTTCCAGATCAACCCGAGCCCCACGCCGGCGCAGCTCGCGCTGCGCGAGGCGTGGCTCGGGCGGACGGTCAGGAGTAGTAGCGCTTCAGGTAAGCGGCGACGCCGTCGAGATCGGGAAACAGCCGGCGCTCGTCGACGCTGACCAGGTCGAGCTGGTCGCGGATGCGGCCGGCGTGCTGGGCGGGGATCACGATCTTGGTCAGCGCGCCGCCCAGACCGTGGTGCTCGAGGAAGCCGTCGAACGTCTGGCGCTTCTCGGAGCAGAGGGTGAACGCGGCGGACTGGGCCACGATGCGCGCATCGAGCGATGGCGGCTCCAGCATGCAGGCGAACGGCCGGCTGCCCTCGCGCATCGCGAACAGCGCCGACGGGGTGAACGGACGGTCCCGCGCCGAAAATCCCTTCCAGGTCCTGAATGAGAAGCGCGAGCTCCGGCAGGCGGAAGAAGCGGTGAACTTCCTTCCAGTCGAGCCGCCACACCGCGCGGTCGGCGCCGCTGGCGCCCTCCACGGTCGCGAAGTGCGCCGCCACGAGTGGCGAGTACGTCCAGTCGAGCAGCCGGGTGGGGAGCCCGTGGTGCTGGGCCGCTACCAGCACCTCCCAGTCGTTCTCCGGCGGGCTGCCGAAGTAGGGACGAGAGTAGCGGATGAAATTGCGGAGGATGTACTCCTCCAGGTCCGCCTTGGTATGCGGCGCGGAGGCGCCGCCGAGCTGGTCGAGGCTGGTGAGCAGCGGCCAGCGGGCGTCGGCGGCGCCGCGATAGACGCCGCTGCTCCGCCGCCGGCCGGTGGCAGGATCCGGTTCCGGCGGCGTGGTCTGGGCGATGAGATCGCCCAGCGAGGTAACGGCCACTTCGCGGATCGCCATGCGCTGATATGAAGCGGGCTTGGCAGGGTCGCGCAAGGCCGGTGGTGCCGCAATCTTCCGCCATGCACCCGTTCGACATCTCCGCGCTCGCCGCTCGGCTGCCAGATCGGCCGCTCACCCGGTTCGCGCCCAGCCCGACCGGCTATCTGCACCTGGGCCACGCCGCCAACGCCGTATGGGTGTGGGGGATCGCCCGGGCCCTGGGTGGCCGGGTGCTGCTCCGGCTCGAAGACCACGACCGGGGCCGCTGCCGGCCTGCGTATGAATCGGCCCTGCTCGACGACCTCGAGTGGCTGGGATTGGAGCCGGACGTCGGCGCGGTGGCGGAGTTCCGCTCCGGCGCGTCGCCGCTCCGGCAGAGCGACTCGGCGCACGCGTATGCCGCCGCGCTCGAGCGGCTCGGCGCCGGCGTCTTCGCGTGCGACTGCTCGCGCAGGGACGTCGCACGTCAAAGCGGCGACGTCGTCAACCAGGAGACACCCTATCCGGGGCGCTGCCGCGACCGCGGGCTCGAGCCGGCGCCCGGCCGTGGGCTCCGGCTCCGGCTGGAGCCCGGCGCGGAGCGATTCGCCGACGCCCGGCTGGGCCCGCAGGTGCAGCACCCCGCCCGGCAGTGCGGCGACCTCCTGCTCCGCGACCGACTGGGCCAGTGGACCTACCAGTTTGCCGTCGTCGTGGACGACCTCCGGCACGGGGTAGACCTGATCGTCCGGGGCGAGGACCTGCTGAGCTCGACCGGCCGCCAGATCCGGCTGGGCCGCCTGCTCGGCCGGCCGGCACCACCGGTGTTTCTGCATCATCCGCTCATCCGGGCTCCGGGCGGCGGAAAGCTGAGCAAGTCGCGTGGGGACACCGGTATCCGGGAACTGCGGGCGGCGGGCGCCGCGCCGGCCGAGGTGCTGGGCCGGGCGGCCTGGCTGACCGGCCTCCAGGCCGAGCCCGACCCGCTGCGTCCGGATGATCTGGCCAAGCTGTTCACCGGGCGTTAGCATCCCCCGGATGAGACAGCCGCGTGAGATGCTCGCCGCCTTCGCCTGGACGCTCTGGGTTCCCTTGCTGTGCGCCGGGCTCATCAATCGCGCGGAGGCGCAGGCGCTGCCGCGCGTGGTCATCGAGACCGAGCTCGGGAACATCGAGGTGGAGATCGACAGCATCCACGCGCCGCTCACCTCGGCGAATTTCCTCCGCTACGTGGACCTCGGGTTCTATCGCTTCGGCCGGTTTCACCGCACCGTCCGGGCGGACAACCAGCCTCAGGACAAGGTGAAGATCGCGGTGGTGCAGGCGGGACTCGACTCGCTCCGGGTCAAGGATTTCCCGCCGATCACGCTGGAGCGGACCAAGCTCACCGGCCTGTCGCACAAGGACGGGACCATCTCGATGGCGCGCGACGGGCCCAACACGGCGACCTCGGATTTCTTCATCTGCATCGGCGATCAGCCGTCGCTCGATTTCGGCGGCAAGCGGAACCCGGACGGGCAGGGGTTCGCGGCGTTCGGGCGGGTGGTGCTGGGGATGGACGTCGTGCGGAGGATCCAGGGCGCACCCGCCGTGGGGCAGCGGCTCGAGCCGCCGATACCGATCACGGACATCGTGCGGAAGCGCGCGGCCGGTGGCGGCGGCGCGGTGGAGGTCGTGGGCGACAGCGGGCGCCGTCCGGATACCGCGCGGGCGATCGTGTCGGACAGCCTGGGCGAGGTCGGGGCCGACTCGGGCCAGGCAGGCGCGGGCGACAGTACGTCTCAGTAACGAGCACGCACGCAGCCGCCGCGGCGCTACTGTCCCGTCGTCCCGCGGAAGATTCCCTCCCGTATCCGCACCGCCTTGGGCGACGCAGTCGAGTCGATCTCCAGCCGGTTCTCCACGCGGGTCACCAGCCGCACCTGCCCGTTCAGCGTCATCGTCCGCCCATCCCGACGCACCTCGATCGGCAGCGGCTGCCCCTCCTCCTTCCCGAACCGTTCGCGGAACTGCTCGCCGAACGTGGAGTCGGTGACCGCGATACCACCCAGCCGGAGGAGCACGTCATCCGGCTTCACGCCGGCCTCTCCCGCCGCGCTGCCGGGATCGACCTGCTTGATCACGATGCCGCCTGTCGAGTCCATCGCGGTGGCGATGCCGAGACGCGCCTCCCGGATCGTGTCGCCCACCAGGCGGAGGCCGGCCAGCGGGAGCACCTGCGCCCAGGGATAGGGCACGCGCCCGTCCACGTAGCGGGCCGCGAAGTCCTTGAAGCTCTTTCCGTCTGCGTTGCGTGAGACCGCGCGCCACCAATCCGCCCCCGTGAAGCCGCGGCCCGCCTTGTAGGTGGAGCGGTAGAGCTCCCGCATGACGTCGTCCAGCGAGTGACGATTGTCGCTCGCGTCCCGGATGAGCACGTCGAGCAGGAGGCCGGCGAGCGACCCCTTCGGGTAGTAGAGATAGGAGCTGCCGTCGGTCGGGTGGATCCAGGTCGAGAGCGAAGCGTCCTCGAGTGCCGTGGGCGGAGCCTCCGACAGCTTGCCGATCTTCTCGCCGGTGACGCCCAGGAACTGCGCGCTGTCGATGATCCCGCCGCGCAGGATCGCAAGGTCGGCGTAGTAGTCGGTGATGCCCTCGCTCACCCAGAGCCAGGGCGTCGGCTCGCTCCGGTCGTAGCGGTACGGCACCATGTCCGCCGGCCGGAGCCGCTTCACGTTCCAGGCATGGAAGATCTCGTGCGCGGTGATCGAGGCGAGGATGGGATTCCCGATGAACTGAGGGCTGTAGATCCCCACGTGGGAGTTGGTGTGCTCCAGCGCGCTCCCGCCGCCGTACGAGGAGTCGAAGATCATCATCACGGTATAGTGCGGCCACGGCGTCTCGCGGAACACGGCGGCCTCGGCGGGGATCATCTTGCCGATCTCGTCCCAGGTCTGGGCCCGCGTGGGGCCGCTCAGCGCTCCCGCCGGATAGGTGGCCAGGCGGGTCCAGACCCCCGCGACCCTGGTGCTGTCGTAATCCATCCGGCCGACGAAGAACGGCTTGTCCACGAGATCGTGGTAGTTCCCCTCCTGGTACGTGCCCGCCCGCTGCGGTACGGCCCGCATGCCCGTGGCAATGAGCCAGCCGGGCTCGGTCTTGATCGTCACCGTGGCGGGGAAGTCGGTGCCGCGCCCCTCGGGGTAGAGCAGGACATTGGTGCCGTTGAACAGGGCGAAATCGGGGCGGGACCACGCCATCGCATTGTCCAGCGAATCGGCAAGGTAGTCGAACCGCACCGTCACCGACCTGGCTCCGGCCGGCAGCAGCCGCCAGGTGTCGTAATCGAGCTTGTCCCAGGCCAGTGCCTTGCCGGCCGCCCGCGGATTGAAGTTGGAGACCCAGCGCGCGAAGAAGCTCAGCTCGTAGGCGCCCGGCGTCCACGCCGGAAGCGAGAGCAGCACCGGCCCCGGCCCGGCGACGTCGAAGCTCATCGCGACCTTGATGGTCCGGGACAGCGCGGTGCTCAGAGTCGAAGGTGATCTCGTAGCGCACCTTCCCGATGGGAGCCGATACCGGTGCGGTGGTGCGCTGCGCCGCGGCCGGCGCGGCCGTCAGCGCCCCGAGGACGATCACCAGACCCGACCCTGGCAGGAACCTGCGACGCATGCGGACGCCTCGTGCGAGAGGATTCAGGAGCCGGATGAACGAGGTGAAGGGTGCGCCTCCCGCCGGGTAGATACAAGGGGGACGGCCGGGTAGATTTTCCGCTCCCATCATTCCGGAATCCGTGCCCATGACCCAACCGGCCCCGCGACGCGGTCTCGCGCTGCACACCAAGATCCTGCTCGGCCTCGTCCTCGGCGCGGCGGCCGGCGTGGTCAGCAATATCTACGCACGTGAATCGCCCGGGCTGAACTGGGTGGTGGACGACGTGGCCCAGCCGATCGGGCAGATCTTCCTCCGGATGCTCTTCATGGTCGTGGTCCCGCTCGTGTTCGCCTCGGTCACCATGGGTGTGGCCTCGCTGGGCGATCTCCGGCGCATCGGCCGGGTCGGGGTCAAGACGCTGGTGATCTTCCTGCTCACGACGGCGCTCGCCGTCTGCGTCGGGCTCACGCTGGTCAACCTGATCCGGCCCGGCGACGCGCTCGATCCCGCCATGCGCACGGCCCTCATGGCGGAATATTCCTCGCAGGCCGGGGAGAAGCTGGTGGCGTCGGAGGAGACCAGGTTCGGCGTCAACACCTTCGTGAACGTGGTCCCGCGGAACCCCGTCGCCTCCGCGGCCAACGGCGACATGCTGGGCCTCATCTTCTTCAGCCTCGTGTTCGGCATCGCGCTCACCCTGATCGCCGAAGAGGCGGCGAAGCCGGTGATGCGCCTCCTGGAGGGCATCAACCAGGCCGTCATGGTGATCATCGGCTTCGCGATGCGGCTGGCGCCGCTCGGCGTGGCCGGACTCATCTTCTCGGTCACGGCCCGGTTCGGCTTCGACGTACTCAAATCGCTGGGGCTCTACGTCGTCACGGTGCTGGTCGCGCTGGCCATTCACCAGTTCGGCGTGATCGGCGTGATCGCGAAGGCCTTCGTCGGGATCGGCCCCCGCAGCTTCTTCTCGCGCGCCCGCGCGCTGATGGTCACGGCGTTCTCCACGTCCAGCTCGAACGCCACGCTCCCGACCACCATTCGCACGGCGGAGGACAATTTCGGGGTGCCACCGGAGATCGCCGGATTCGTCCTCCCGCTCGGCGCGACGATGAACATGAACGGGACGGCGCTGTTCGAAGGGGTAACCGTGCTCTTCCTGGCCCAGGTGTTCGCGGTCCAGATGGACCTGGTGACCCAGGTGGTCGTGATCATCATGGCGGTGGTCACGGCCATCGGCGTGGCCGGCGTACCCAGCGGCTCGATTCCACTGCTGGTGATGGTGCTCGGGATGGTTGGGGTGCCGCCGGAGGGAATCGCCCTGGTCCTGGGGGTGGACCGGATTCTGGATATGGCGCGGACGGTGCCGAACGTCACGGGCGACCTGCTCACCGCGCTCATCGTTGCCCGGAGCGAGCGGCTGCCGCTGGTGGTGCCGGAGCGAAGCGACACCGCGGCGTAATGGCGGAGATCGAGTCCCCCTAGCTCCGGCCCGCCCCCGCCAGCACCGCCGCCTTGGCTTCGATCCCGGCCAGCAGCGCCGCGTACGACGCCGCGAACTTTGCCACGCCCTCTGTCTCCAGCGCCTGCGTGATCGCGCCCAGGTCGATGCCGAGTTCGGCCAGCGCACGGAGCTGCCCGGGCGCGGCGGCCACGCCGTCCTGAATCCGCACGGCGGGACTGCCGTGTTCGCGATAGGCCGCGAAGGTCTCGGGCGGCAGCGTGTTGACCGTGCGGGGCGCCACCAGCGCCTCCACGTAGTGCACGTCGGAGTAGCGCGGGTCCTTGGTGCTGGTGGAGGCCCAGAGTGGCCGTTGCGGACGGGCGCCGGCCTTGGCCAGCCGGTCCCAGCGCGGCGTGCCCAGCGACCACTCGAACAGCCGGTAGGCGGCGCAGGCGTTGGCGATCGCGATCCGGCCCCGGAGCGCTTCCGGGTCGCCCAGGCGGTCGAGCAGCGGGTCCACTTTCGCGTCTACCCGGCTCACGAAGAAGCTCGCCACCGAGGTGATCGTCCGGAGCGGGAGCCCGGCTTCGAGCCGGCGCTCGAGGCCATCGAGGAAAGCCTCGATCACTTCCGCGTAGCGCTCCACCGAGAAGAGCAGGGTGACGTTGACGCTCACGCCGGCGGCGATGCAGCGGGTGATCGCCGGCAGACCCTCCTGCGTGCCGGGGATCTTGATCATCGCGTTGGCGCGGTCGAGCCGGCGCCAGAGGCGCTCGGCCTCGTGGATGGTGGCGTCGGTGTCCCGCGCGAGCGCGGGCGACACCTCGAGCGAGACCAGTCCGTCGTTGCCCCCGGTGGCGTGGTACACGCGGGCGAAGGCGTCGCAGGCCGCCTGGACGTCGGCCACGGCCAGGTGCTCGAAGATCTCCTGCGCGTTCCGGCCCGTTTCTGCCAGCCCGCGGATCTCGGCGTCGTAGAGCCGGCTCGCCGCGATCGCCTTCTCGAAGATGGTGGGGTTGGAAGTCATTCCCCGGAGCCCGTCGTCCGCGATGAGCCGGGCCAGCTTGCCGCCGGTCATCAGGTCGCGGGTGATGTAGTCGTACCAGGGGCTCTGGCCGAGCTCGCCGAGGCGGACGAGCGGGTTCACCTGCGGTGACGTGCGGCCGGTCGTCATGCGCTGCCCTCCCTGGCGCCGGGGGTGTGCCGCCGGGCCAGCAGTTGCCGCACCATCTCCGCGGCGTGTTCGGCGGTGAACTTGAACTCCTGGAACAACCGCTCGCCCGGCCCGCTGGCGCCGAATCCTTCCATGGCCAGCACGGCGCCTTCGTCCGTGACCCACCGGCGCCAGCCGAAGGGCGAGGCCGCCTCGATGCCCAGGCGCGCACGCACGGCCGGCGGGAGGACCTCGCTCCGATACGTCTCCGGCTGCGCGGCGAACAGCTCCCATGACGGCATCGAGACCACCCGGACCCGCACGCGGTCGGCCTGCAGCAGCCGGGCGGCGGCCAGCGCCACGTGGACCTCGGAGCCGGTGGCGATGAGGATCGCCTGCGGAGTCCCGCCCGGCGGGTCGAGCAGGACGTAGGCGCCCCGCGCCACACCGTCGGCCGGGCCGAGAGCCGCTCGGTCGAGCACCGGCAGCTTCTGGCGGGTGAGGACCAGCATCGTCGGACCCGCGGTGCGCGCCATCGCGATGCGCCAGGCTTCGATCGTCTCCGTCGCGTCGGCCGGCCGCAGCATCACCAGGTTCGGAATGGCGCGCAGCATGGCCAACTGCTCGATCGGCTGGTGCGTCGGGCCGTCCTCGCCGAGTCCGATCGAGTCGTGGGTGCCGATGTAGATGACCGGCAGGTGCATGATCGCGGCAAGGCGGACGGCAGGCTTCATGTAATCCGAGAAGACCAGAAAGCTGCTGCCGAAGCCGCGCAGGCCGCCGTGGGCGGCGATGCCGTTGAGGCAGGCCGCCATCCCGTGCTCCCGAACGCCCCAGTGAATGGTCCGGCCGGTGGTGGTCGGGCCGAAGGTGCCGCCCTGCTTGAGGGTGGTGCCGGTGCTGCCGCCGAGATCGGCGGAGCCGCCAATAAGGTTGGGCACCGCCGCCGCGATGGCCTGCAGCGCCAGCCCGGATGCCTGGCGCGTGGCCAGCGGAGCGCTCTCGCGAGTGAGCGCGGGGAGCCCGCGGTCCCAGCCATCCGGAAGGGTGCCGGCGAGCCATTGCTCCAGCTCCCGCGCGGCGTCCGGGTGCTCGGCCGCGTACGCGGCGAAGCGCGTGCGCCACTCGGCCTCGAGCGCCGCGCCCCGGGCTGCCGACTCCCGCCAGTGGCCGAGCGCGTCCTCGGGCACGTAGAACGCGGGCTCAGTCGGGCCAGCCCATGATCTCCTTGGTGCGCCGCACCTCGTCGGCGCCCAGCGGCTCGCCGTGCGCCTGGTTCGTGTTCCGCTTGGTCGGCGCCGGGTCGGCGATGTACGTGCGGAGGATGACGAGCGTGGGCCGCGCGGTCTCGTCCCGAGCCGCCTCGAGCGCCGCCGCGATGGCGGTCAGGTCGTTGCCGTCGGCGACGCGCACCACGTGCCAGCCATATGCCTCGTAGCGGCGCTGCACGTCGTCGGAGAACGAGAGCGCGGTGTCGCCGTCGATGGTGATGTGATTGTCGTCGTAGACCAGCGTCAGCTTGCCCAGGCGGAGATGCCCGGCAAGCGAGGAGGCCTCGCTCGCCACCCCCTCCATCATGTCGCCGTCGCTGGCGAAGGCCCAGGTGCGGTGGTCCACGATCCGGTGGCCCGGGCGGTTGAACCGGTCGGCCAGGAAGCGCTCCGCCATCGCCATCCCGACCGCGTTGCCAACGCCCTGGCCCAGCGGCCCGGTCGTGGTCTCGACCCCCGGCGTGTGGCCGCGCTCGGGATGGCCCGGGGTACGGGAGCCCCACTGGCGGAACGCCTTGAGGTCGTCGAGCGAGAGGTCGTAGCCCGACAGGTAGAGCAGCGAGTAGAGCAGCATCGAGGCGTGGCCGCACGAGAGCACGAAGCGGTCGCGGTCGGGCCAGGCGGGGTTCGCGGGATTGTGCCGGAGGTACCGGTGCCACAGCACGTAGGCGGCGGGCGCGAGTGCCATCGGTGTGCCGGGGTGGCCCGACTGCGCGGCTTCTACGGCATCCATCGAGAGCGCGCGGATGGCGTTGATGCTGCGCCAGGCGAGTGCGTCCGGCCGGGCATCCGGTGCGGCGTCCGCCGTGCTGGCGCCTCGTGTGGGCCGGATGCCGGTGCTCTCTGCGGTCAGACGGACTCCTTTCGGGCGCGGCTTCCGGGCGCCAGCGACGTACGGAGGGGAAGCGAGAAACATAATCGGCGCCGGCGCTCCGCTCCACGGTGGATGCAGCCGGCACGGCGTGATACACTCCGTTCTCGACCCGTGCTCGACGGGACCCCTCGGCCCCGTTATGATGTGACCGACCCCGCTCCACTCCACGTCATCGTCGGCCCGGTCGGCCCGACGCCCGGAGGCACAGCCGTGATCGGCAGACTGCTGGGGCGCCGCGCCATCCTGTCGGAGCGCGAGCAGGACCTGCGGGCGCGCGAGCACGAGCTGCTCGACCGGCTCGCGGGCGCGCTCGAACGGTTCGGCACCGACGTCGACGCGGACGACCTCCGCCGGTTCCAGGAGGCGCGCGACCAGCTCGAGGGCCTCTTCCTCCTGGTCGTGGCCGGTGAGTTCAACTCCGGCAAGTCGAGCTTCATCAACGCGCTGCTCGGCGAGCGCGTGCTGCCCGAAGGCGTCACCCCCACCACCGACCGGATCAACCGGCTGCGCTACGGCGCGGAGCCGTCCGAGCACCTGGTGGAAGCGTACCTGCTCGACCGCACCTACCCGGCCGACCTGCTCCGCGAGATCACCATCGTGGACACGCCGGGCACCAACGCCATCATCCGCCGCCACGAGGAGCTCACCCGCGACTTCCTCCCCCGCTCCGATCTCGTGCTCTTCGTCACCAGCGCCGACCGGCCGTTCACCGAGAGCGAGCGCGGGTTCCTCGAACAGATCCGCGAGTGGGGCAAGAAGATCGTGTTCGTGGTGAACAAGATCGACATTCTCACTCGCCCCGAGGACCAGCAGCAGGTGCTCGATTTCGTGCGGGACAATGCTACGGCGCTCGTCGGCGAGCCGCCTCGGCTGTTCGCCGTGTCCGCCCGGGACGCGCTCGCGGCGCGCACCGCGGGCTCGGCCGAAGGCTGGCAGGCGAGCGGGTTCGAGGCCATGGAGCAATACCTGGTGCGCACGCTCGACCAGCAGGAGCGGATCCGTCTCAAGCTGCTGAACCCCCTCAACGTCGGGCTCCGCCTGGCGGCCCGGTACAAGGACGTCGCGTTCCAGCGGCTCAAGCTGCTGGCGCAGGATATCGAGACCATCCAGAGCATCGACCGGCAGCTGGCCCTGTTCCACGACGAGATGGTGCGTGACGTGGACCCGCGGCTCTCCCGGCTCGACGTCCTGCTGGGGGACATGGAGCAGCGCGGGGTGCGGTTCTTCGAGGAGACCCTCCGGATCGGGCGGATCCGCACCCTGCTCGACAGTGAAGGGGTGCGGCGCGCCTTCGAGCGGGAAGTGATCGGCGACACGCCGGCCCAGCTCGAGGCGGAGACCGGCCGGATCATCGACTGGATCGTGGAGCGGAACCTCAAGGCCTGGCAGGACGTGAGCGGCTACATCGACCGGCGGCAGATCGAGCGCCACCGCGAGGGGATGGTCGGGGAGGTGGGCGGCAGTTTCACCTACAACCGGCAGGCGCTGCTCGAGTCAATCGGCCGGGTGGCGCGGGAGACCGTCGGAAGCTACGACCGGGACGCCGAGGCGCGCGCCATCGCCAATGACGTGCAGGGGACGTTCGCCACGACCGCCCTGGCCCAGGCCGGCGCGCTCGGGCTGGGCACGCTGGTCGTCACCCTCCTCACGGGCGCCGTAGCCGATGTGACCGGACTCCTCCTCGCCACCGCGCTCGCGATCGGCGGCTTCTACGTGATCCCGCGCAAGCGCCGGCAGGCGCAACGCGATTTCTCGCGGCGCATCGCCGAGCTGCGCACCAGGCTGCGCGAGGGTCTCACGCGGCAGGTGCATCTCGAGATCACCCAGTCCGCCGAGCGGATCAACGAGGCGATCGCCCCCTACCGCCGCTTCGTGCAGAGCACCCAGCAGGAGCTCACCGACGCGCGCGGCGCGCTGGTGGCCACCGAGGACTCGCTGCTGCGCCTCCGGGCGGAGATCGAGCGGCCATGACGGACGAGACGGAGCCGGGTGGCGGCCGTTGGGAGCGGGCGCGGCGGGCGCAGGGCGGCCGGCCGCTGCTCGGCATCTTTCTGGTCGGGGTCGTCGTGCCGATCCTCATCGGCGCGGCGGTGGTGCTCATCGCCGGCCGGGGCGTCGGCTTCGAAGGGGTCCGCCGGCTCACCGCCCGGAAGTTTCCCGACATCCAGTGGATCGACCGGGCGGAGCTTGCCCGCTGGCGCGAGGACCCGAGCCGCACCCAGCCGCTCGTGCTGGACGCGCGCACCCTGCCGGAGTACCAGATCAGCCATCTGCGCGAGGCGGTTCGGATGGACGCGGGCCGGCCGAGCCTCCGGCCGCTGCGCGGCCTCCCCAAGAACGCCCCGCTCGTGGTGTACGGGTCAGTTGGCTACCGCGGGGGGCGGCTGGCGCACTGGCTGCAGGGGCAGGGTTACACCAACGTGCGGAATCTCAGCGGCGGGATCTTCCAGTGGACCAACGAGGGCCGTCCGATCTTCCGCGATGGCCGGCCCACGCTCGAGGTGCATCCCTATGACAGCCGCTGGGGACGGCTGCTCGAGTCCCGCTACCGGGCAGCGGTGCCCGACGTCGAGACCCCGTTCGCGGCGCCATGAGGCGGCCGTGCCTCAGATGACCGAGGGTGCGGGGGCGCGGGCGTCGTCGTCCTCGTCACCCTCGCCGCTCTGGTTCCAGATGTCGGCCGTCAGCTTCCACGAGCCGTCGCGCTGCCGCTTGAGGCACATGACGTACTTGCCCGAATCGGCGGGCTCCTCCTCGGTGGGCGGAAGATTGTAGCGGCCGACCAGGTAGCCGAGGTCGCCGTCGACCTCCACGGCAAGTGTCGTCACCTGCAGCCCTTCATCCGTCCCCTGGCTCCAGTACGCGCGGATGGCCTCGCGCCCCCGCACTGGCTCGTGGTCCGGGGGAAGCAGCACCGCGTCGTCCGCGTACAGGTCGGCGAGCGCCTTGGCGTCCCCGTCGTTCGAAGCGGCGACGTACCGCCGCACCGCCGCCTCGATGGCCTGGCGTGCCCCCACATCCGGCGGTTTCGGAGGTGAGGCACACGCCGAGACCAGGGCGGCACTCAGCACGCAGATGCGCCCGACAACGGCCCGGCCTGTCATTCTGGCGTCATTCTTGCTAGATTTCCCAGTTGTCATTCGCCGGTCTGCCATGCAGGCCTTCATGTTCACCCTCGAATTGGATCTTTGTGGCACGCAGACCACGTCATCGCAGCGCAGTTTCCACCTCCAGCTTTCGCCGGTCACCCGGCCGCTCCATGCAGTCCCACCGCGATTGGCTCCTCGACCTCCACGGTTCGGTGTGCGCGTATTGCGGGACCGAGACGCCTTCCGAGACGATTACGCTGGATCACGTCCGCCCCCGCCGGGGGCAGACCGCCTATGACCGCCCGGACAATCTGGTCCTGGCGTGCAGGGAGTGCAACGCAGCCAAGGCGGACACGCCGCTGGTCGCGTTCCTCATGCAGAAGCGCGCCCGTGGCGTGTTTCTCCTGCACTACGGCGAGCACCTCTCGGATCCTCTGAAGGAGCTGGCGCGGCAGGTGTCCGAACGGCCGATGCTGCCGAAGGACTGACCCGGCGCGGGGAGTGGAAACGACAAGGGGCGGCCGATGTGGCCGCCCCTTCTTGCGTTCGTGGGGGGCAGGTCACAGACGCGGCGCCGCTCCGGCCTCATCCTGAGCGACGCGCACGATGACGAACCTCTGCCAGGAGACGCGGATGCGAGACCCCTCCCGCCACAGCATCACCCGGGACCTGATGAAGGGTGCCATTGCCGGCGCCGTCGCCACGTGGGTCATGGGCCGGGTGACGAGCGCCATGTACGATCGCGAGGACCGCCGCGCCAGACGGCGCGAAGATGCGGCCCGCGAGGGGAAGACCGCGTACGGTGTGGCCGCGGAGAAGGCGGCGCGGGCAGTCGGATCCCGCCTGGGCGACGATCAGCGTGAGAAGCTCGGCTCCGCGATCCACTGGGCGCTCGGCATCGGTGCGGGCGCGGCGTACGCCGTGCTCCGCCGCCGGTTCAACGCCGTCGGCCGGACCGCGGGCTTCGGTTTCGGCACCGCGTTCTGGGCCGCCATCGATGAAGGGCTGGTGCCCGCGCTGGGCCTCACCAAGGGGCCGGCGGCGTTTCCCTGGCAGACCCACGCCCGCGGCCTGGCCGGCCACCTGTCCTTCGGCGCCGTGACCGACGGAACCCTCCGGCTGCTGGACGCGGTCGCCTGACGCGGTCGCCCGGTCAGCCCTTCCCCTGACCCGCGACCGCCATCGTGGGCAGCGCCGGCTGCGCCCGGCCGGCGACCAGCGCCTCCTGAATAATCCGGCCCTGCTCCGCCGCGTGCGCGGCGGGATACCCTTCGGCCGGACTGGCGCGCTCGGGCCGCCCCACGAAGGCCACGTTCACGCCGGGAGGCGCCAGCTCGAGCAGCTTGGGCATGAGATAGCTCCACGCGCCCATGTTCCTCGGCTCTTCCTGCACCCAGACCAGCTCCTCCAGGCGCGGGTAGCGGGCCAGCACCGCACGCGTCTCGGGCCACGGGAAGGAGTAGAGCTGCTCCAGCCGGATTACGGCGGGGCGTCCCTCGGCCAGCTTCTCCGCTTCCGTCAGGAGGTCGTAGTAGACCTTGCCGGAGCAGAGCACCACACGGGTGATCTGGTCTTGCCGCCCCACGGCCCAGGGATCGTCGAGGATCGGGTGCCAGCGTCCGTGCGAGAGGTCCTCGAGCCGCGACGCGGCCTGCGGTAGACGGAGCAGGCTCTTGGGCGTCATGATCACGAGCGGGCGCTGCCGGGTGCGCCGCGCCTGCCGGCGGAGGAGGTGGAAGTACTGCGCCGGCGTCGTGGGGTTGGCCACCCGGATGTTGCCCTCCGCGGCGAGCTGCAGGAACCGCTCGAGCCGCCCGCTCGAGTGCTCGGGGCCCTGGCCTTCGTATCCGTGCGGAAGCAGCAGGGTCAGCCGGGTCGTGAGCCCCCACTTGGAGAGGCCCGCCGAGAGGAACTGGTCCACGATCACCTGCGCGGCGTTGATGAAGTCGCCGAACTGCGCCTCCCAGAGCACGAGCGCCTCGGGCGCCGCGGCGCTGTAGCCGTACTCGAAGCCGAGCGTGGCGAGCTCGCTGAGCGGGCTGTTGTGCAGCTCGATCGGCGCGAGCGCGCCCGGCAACCGCTCGAGCGGGGTCAGCCGCTCGCCGGTGACGACGTCGTGGAGTACCAAATGCCGCTGGCTGAATGTGCCGCGCTCGGTGTCCTGGCCCGTGAGCCGCACCGGCACACCCTCGGTGAGCAGCGACGCGAGCGCCAGCGCTTCCGCGTGCGCCCAGTCGATCCCGCCCTCCGGGCCCAGGGCCCCGCGGCGCCGCTCGAGCTGCCTGCGCAGCTTGGGATGGATGGTGAAGCCCTCCGGCCAGCTCAGCAACTGCTCGTTGAGCGCCACGATGAACTCGGGCGCGAGCGCGGTGTTCACCTCCTGGCCGGCGCCGGCGAGCTTGTGGGGCGATTCGCCGTGCGCACCCCGGCTCATGCCCGCCTTGAACCCCTGCTGGATATCCACCAGGCGCTGGTAGGCCGCCGCCGCCTGGCGTTCGCCCTCCTCCTCGGTGATCACGCCGGCCGCGATGAGCGTGCGGGCGTACACCGCGCGGGTGGTCGGCAGGGTCTTGATCCGCTCGTACATCAGCGGCTGGGTGTAGGCGGGCTCGTCGCCCTCATTGTGTCCGTGGCGGCGGTAGCCCACCAGGTCGATCAGCATGTCCTGGTGAAAACGGTCGCGGTAGGCCATCGCCAGCCGCACCGCGCTCAGGCACGCCTCGGCGTCGTCGCCATTTACGTGGATGATCGGGATGTCGAATCCCTTGGCCAGGTCGGACGCGTAGCGGGTCGAGCGCGCCTCTTCGTTGTCGGTGGTGAAGCCGACCTGGTTGTTGGTGATGATGTGGAGCGTGCCGCCCGTGCGATAGCCGTCGAGCGAGCCAAGGTTGAGCGTCTCGGCGACGACGCCCTGGCCGGCGAACGCCGCGTCGCCGTGGATGATGACCGGCAGCGCCGCCGTCGGATCGTGGTGCGCCTCGCGGCCGCGCCGCTGGGTCTGCCTGGCCCGCGCCCGCCCGTCCACCACCGGCCCCACGAATTCGAGATGGCTCGGGTTGGGCGAGAGGGTGACGGTGATCGCCTTGTTCTCGGGCGTCCGGTAGGCGCCTTCGGCGCCGTGGTGGTACTTCACGTCGCCGGTGCCGCCCTCGGGGGTGAGCTGGCCGGCCTCCACGTGCCGCCCGCCCTCGAACTCGGCGAAGATCGTCTCGTATGGCCGCCCAACGGTGTGTGCGAGCACGTTGAGCCGCCCCCGATGCGCCATCCCGATCACGACATCGCGCGCGCCGCTCTCCGCGGCGCGCTCGATCGTGAGGTCCAGCATCGGGACCAGCATGTCCACGCCCTCGATCGAGAACCGTTTCTGGCCGAGATACGCCTTGTGGAGGAACTGCTCGAGCGTTTCCACATCCGTGAGCCGCTGGAGGAGCCGACGCTGCTCCTCGGGCGAGAGCGGCCGGCGATACGCGCCGCTCTCGATCTTCTCGCGCAGCCAGACGCGCTCCTCGTGAGTCGAGATGTGCTCGATCTCGTAGGCCATCGTCCCGCAGTAGGTGGCCTGCAGGTAGGGCAGCGACTCGGCCAGCGTCCGGCCGGGCACGGCGATGCGCAGCACCTGGGAGGGAATCGCCGCCATGATTTCGGGGGTCAAGCCGAGGGGGCCGGGATCGAGCGCGGGGTCGCCGATCGGCGGCGTGCCGAGCGGATCGAGGTGCGCGGCGAGGTGCCCGTGCATGCGGAAGGCCTTCACCAGCGCCATCGCCGCGGCTACGTGGTACAGCATCTCGGGCGCGACCGGCCCCGCCGGTCCCTTGCCCGGCTGCGTGGCCGGGCTCGGGCGGGCGAGCTGGTAGCCCGCTTCGCCCAGTCCGAGGCTCTCGGCGATGAGCTCGTAGAAGCCCTGGTCTCCCTGGAGCAGGTGCTCCACCGTGGCCAGGAACGCGCCCGACTCCGCCCCCTGGATGACGCGGTGGTCGTAGGTGCTCGTGACGGTCATGACCTTGCCCACCCCGAACTCCCGCAGCCGCTCCTCGGGCACCGCCGAGAACTCCGCCGGGTAGCCGATGGCGCCGACCGCGATGATGCTGCCCTGCCCGGCCATGAGCCGCGGCACCGAGGCCACGGTGCCGAGGCCGCCAGGGTTGGTAAGCGTCATGGTGGCGCCCACGAAGTCATCCGGCATCAGGCGATTGGACCGAGCCTTCTCGACCAGGACCTCGTAGGAGGCGTGGAAAGCGGCGAAGTCCATCGTGTCGGCCCGCTTGATCACGGGGACGACGAGGCCGCGGCTCCCGTCCTTGCGCTGGACGTCCACCGCGAGCCCAAGCGCCATCCCCTCGGGCGCCACCCGGTAGGGACTGCCCTCCCGCAGCACGAAGGTATGCCCCATGACCGGGTGCTGCCTGGCGGCCTGGACGAGCGCGAAGGCGATCAGGTGGGTGTAGGAGACCTTGTCCGGCCGGCCGGCCGTCTGGAGTGCCCGGTTGAGGCCCCGGCGCTTCTCCTCGAGCACGGCCACCGGGAGCACCCGGAGGGTGGTGGCGGTCGGGACCGTGAGGCTCTCGGTCATGTTGGCCACGAGCCGGGCGGCGGGGCCCCTGATGGCGGAAGCGCCGGGCGGGAGTCCGTCGGAAGCCGCGGCGGGCGCCGGCGCGGGCCCCGGCGCGGGCGGCGGGGACACCGCCCCATTCCCGTCGGGCCGCTCCCCGACGACGCCGCTCTCGAACAGTCGCCGCCATTCGACCCCGACGGCCGCGGGGTCGCGAAGGAACTCCTCGTACATGGCTTGCGCGAAGCCGGCGTTGGCCGTTTCGAACAGGTTGGCGTCCACCAGAGTCTCCGTCCTTGCGGTTGACCGAAAGATAACGACCCGGCCCTCCCGGGTCCCCTTGCCAGTCCCGCCGAAAATCGTAAGCTCAAGGACATCTGTTATAACAGCAGTGGCGTGCGGACGGACTCTCAACTCGAGGGGGCTGGTATGCCGGATCGGGCGTGGAGCTGGGCGGGCCTGATGGAAATCACGGTGGCGCTCGCGGCGGGATGCGGCGGTGGTGGCGGTGGCGGCCCCCAACCCGATCCCTCACCGCCGGCCGTCGCCAAGGCGCCGTCGGAGAGCGGCGATGCGCAGACCGGTCCGGTGGGTCAGCCGCTCCCGAACGAGCTCAGGATCGTGGTGACGCGGGACGGCGCGCCTGAGCCGAAGGCCACCGTGACCTGGTCCACCACCGGCGGCAGCCTCGATCCCGCCTCGGGAGCGACGGATGCGGCCGGCATCGGCTCCGCCACCTGGACGCTCGGGCCCGACGCCGGAGCGCAGACGGCCCAGGCCGCGGTCCAGGGCGCCACGGGCTCGCCGGTCTCGTTCAGCGCGACCGCCACGTCCGTCGGGCCTCCCCCTCCGCCCCCGCCGGCCACCGTCGCGGTCACCCTCGGGAACATCTTCTTCCAGAGCAACCGGAACGCCACCCGGAACCCCGCGGTCGATACCGTGGCGGTCAATGGCACGGTCACCTGGACATGGGTGAACACCGGCGCGACGGAGCACAGCGTGCTCTCGACCGGCAGCACCAGCTTTACCAGCAGCGCGACCCGTGCGGGCGACGGCACGGCGTACCACTTTCAGTTCACCGAGGCCGGCACGTATACCTACAACTGCGCGGTCCACGGCAGCCTGATGACCGGGCGGATCGTGGTCAGCTAGCGAGCGCCAGGTACTTTTCGGCTTCCGCTTCCACCCGGGCCTCGTCCCAGCCGCGCTCGCGCGCCATCAGCTCCGCCACTCGCCGGGCCGCGGCCACCCCGCGGTCCGGCGCTTCGTAATAGAGGTGGATCCGGCGCACCAGCACGTCCTCCACCGTCTGCGCCATCTCCCGCCGCACGGCATGCACCACCTCGGCCTCCACCGCAGGGTGTGGGGGCGCCAGCCGGCGGAGCAGCCGGCGCTCTCCCACCCCCAGGTTGTAAATCCCGGCGGCCTCGGTGCCGTAGTGGCGCAGCAGGTGCTCGACGCTTTCGGGGGTGACGCCCAGCTCGAGGCCGCGCTCGCGGAACTGGGCGAGGTCCGCCGTCTCGCCGCCGGGGAGCGGCTCCTCGTCGGTCCGCGTCCCCGCCGAGCGCGGACGGCCATCGCGAAACCGCAGCTCCCGCACTGCCCGGTTCACCACCTCCTCGGCCATGGCGCGGTAGGTGGTGAGCTTCCCGCCCACGACGGTGATCATCCCGCCCGAGCCCTGCACGATGGCATGGTCCCGCGAGCGGCTCGAGGCGCGGGTCCGCTCGCGGTCGGCCAGGAGCGGACGGAGACCGGCCCAGGACGCGCGCACGTCGTCGACGCCGAGCCGGGCGTTGGGGAAGCGGGCGTTGGCGGAGCGCAGGAGATAGACCACGTCGTCCGCCGTGATGGAGAGCTCCTCGGGCGGCTCGGCGGTATCGGTGTCGGTGGTGCCGATGTAGGACAGGTCGCCCCAGGGCAGGATGAAGAGGACCCGACCGTCGATCGGGCTGGTGAAGACGATCGCCTCGCGGTGATCGAGGCGGCTCCGCTCCACGAGCACGTGAATGCCCTTGGTGGGCTGAAGCAGCGGCGCCGACCCCGAGTCCTCGAGCACACGGACGCGGTCGGCCCAGGGGCCGGTGGCGTTGACGACCACGCTGGCCCGCAGGGTGGCGTGCCCCCCGGTGAGCCGGTCCTCGAGCGCCGCGCCCACCACGCGGCCGGCGGCGCGCTCGAGCGCGCGGACCGCGGTGTAGTTCGCCACCAGCGCGCCATGATGGACCGCGGATCGCACCGTGGCGAGCGTGAGGCGGGCGTCGTCACACTGCGCGTCGTAGAACCGTGCCCCGCCGACCAGGCCGCGCTCGCGCAGCATCGGCTCGGCCTCGAGCAGCGCGCGCTTGCCCAGCATGCGGTGCGTCCGCACATTCCGGAACAGCGCGAGCGCATCATACAGCCACATCCCCGCGGCCAGTCGCCACAGTGCGATCCGGTCGCCGCGGTGCAGGGGAAAGACGAATGGCAGCGGCCAGACGAGGTGCGGCGCGATCCGGAGCAGCGTCCGCCGCTCCCGGTTGGCCTCCAGCACCAGGCGCAGGTTGCCGGTCTCCAGGTAGCGGAGCCCGCCATGCACCAGGCGGCTCGAGTGCGAGCTGGTGCCGGCGCCGAAGTCCTGCTGCTCGACCAGCACCGTTCTGAGGCCGCGCATCGCCGCATCCCGCGCCACGCCGGCGCCGGTGATGCCACCCCCGATCACGAGCAGATCGGCCGGCTGTGCCGTGAGCTGCTCGAGCGTCGCCCTCACCGAGGACCGACCACCGTGAGCCTGCCCCCCGCCGCGCGCCTGCCCCGTCCCAGCACCTGGTTCGCGTGGCACGCTCATCGAATCCGTCCCGGCATGCGGGTGCTCGATCTGGCCTGCGGCCAGGGCCGCCACAGCATCGCGGCGGCGCTGCTCGGCGCGCAGGTGACGGGGATCGATCGCGACGAAGCGCGGCTGGCCTCCGCGCGCGAGCTCGCGGCCGCGCACGGAGCGTCGGTCGAGTGGCAGATGGTCGATCTGGCAGGGCCGTGGCCGGAGCTGGGCAATTTTGATGCGGTTCTGGTCTTCAATTATCTTGACCGTGCGCGCATGGCCGACATTCGCGGGCTGGTCGCGCCGGGCGGACTGCTGATCATGGAGTCGTTCCTGGCCGGCCAGCGCGAGCTTGGCTGGGGCCCGACGTCGGAGGACCACCTGCTGCGCCCCGGCGAGTTGGCCCGTCTGGTCGCCCCGTTCCGGGTGGAGCACGGCCGTGAGGTGCTGGAGCCGGTCGATGCCGAGCGCTGGCGCGCGGTCGCGAGCGTCCTGGCCCGGCGCGCGTGAATAGTACAACGACTCTCGCCCACTTTCTCGACAGGACCTCATTGCACGATTCCCGGCCCGGCCGGCGGGTGGCCATCGTGGCCGGCCTGCGCACGCCCTTCGCCAAGAGCGGCACCGTCTTCCGCGACGTGTCCGCGACCGCGCTGGCGCGCCACGCGGCCCGCGAGCTGCTCGTGCGCAGCGAGCTCGACGGGCGCGAGGTCGACGAAGTGATCTTCGGGCAGGTGGTGTCGTCGGTGCGCGCGCCCAACGTGGCGCGCGAGGTGAGTCTCCTGCCGCAGCTCCTGCCCAGCGTTCCTGCCTACACGCTCAACCGCGCCTGCGCCTCCGCCGCGCAGGCGATCACCAACGCCGCCGACCAGATCGCGCTGGGGCACGCCGACACCATTCTGGCGGGCGGGGTCGAGTCGCTCTCCGACATCCCCGTGCTGCACTCGCGTCGGTTCAGCCAGATCCTCGTGGATGCCGGGAAGGCGCGGAGCGCCGGGCGCCGGGTCCGCGCGCTGGCGCGGACGCGTCCGCGGGACCTGGTCCCGGTCACCCCCGCGGTCGCCGAGCCCTCCACCGGTGAGACGATGGGCCAGTCCGCCGAGAAGATGGCCAAGGAGAACGGCATCACCCGGGAGGCGCAGGACCGCATCGCGCTGATGAGCCACGAGCGCGCCGCTGAGGCCACCGCCGACGGCCGCCTCACCGCCGAGATCGCGCCCTGGTTCGGCGGCCGCGACATGGACCAGATCGTCACCGCCGACAACGGCATCCGCTCCGATACGTCGCTCGAGGCCCTGGCGCAGCTCCGCCCCGTCTTCGATCGCCGCTACGGCTCGGTCACCGCGGGCAACTCGTCGCCGCTCACCGACGGGGCCGCCGCCGTTCTCCTCATGGCGGAGGAAAAGGCCGCGGCCCTCGGCTACGAGCCGCTGGCGTTCATCAGGAGCTACGCGGTGGCCGCCGTGGATCCCGGCTGGCAGCTCCTCATGGGTCCGGTGTACGCGGTGCCCCGGGCGCTCGAGCGCGCGGGCATCGCCTGGGGCGAGCTGGGGCTGGTGGAGATCCACGAGGCGTTCGCGGCGCAGGTGCTCTCCAACGTGCAGGCCTGGGACTCGGAGGCCTGGGCGGAGCGGCTGGGCCTGGCCGCGCCGGTGGGCCGGACGGATTGGGAATGCACCAACGTGATGGGCGGGTCGATCGCGATCGGCCACCCGTTCGGCGCCACCGGCGCGCGCCTGGTCACGACACTGGCCAACGAGATGCGGCGGCGCGACGTGCAGTTCGGGCTGGTCTCCATCTGCGCGCAGGGCGGGATGGGCTACGCCGTCGTGCTGGAGCGCGACTAGTGTCGGCCCTCACGACGAGCGTCGAGGACGGGATCGCGGTCGTCACGTTCGACCTGCCGGGCGAGCCGGTCAACAAGCTGAGCGACGCGGTCAAGGTGGAGTTCGAGGCGCTCCTGATCCGGCTGCGCGACGATCAGGCGATCCGCGCCGCGGTGCTCATCTCCGGGAAGCCGGACAGCTTCATCGCCGGCGCCGACATCGACGAGTTCTCGGCGCTCACCACCGAGAGTGCGGCGGAGCGGCTCAGCTTCGAGGGGCAGGAGATGGTGAACCGGGTCGAGGCGCTCGCCAAGCCCGTGGTGGCGGCGATCCACGGCGCCTGCCTGGGTGGAGGTCTCGAGCTCGCGCTGGCGTGTCACTATCGCGTGGCCACCGACCATCCCAAGACCCAGCTCGGGCTGCCCGAGGTGCAGCTCGGCCTGCTGCCGGCAGCGGGCGGCTGCCAGCGATTGCCGCGGCTGATCGGAGCCCGCGCCGCACTCGACATGATTCTCACCGGCCGAAGCGAGCGCGGCGCGCGGGCGCTCCGGCTCGGGCTGGTGGACGAGCTGGTGCCGCCGAGCATTCTCAGGTCCGTTGCGGTGGCCGCGGCCGACCGGGTGGCACGGCAGGGGTCGCCCCGCCGCTCGCCGGGCGGCGGGCTCCAGGCCTACTTCCTCGACCGCACCGCGGCGGGGCGGCGGATGGTCTATCGCGCCGCCGAGAAGCGGGTCCGGGCCCGCACCGGGGGCCACTACCCGGCACCGCTGCGCGCGCTCGACGCGGTGCGTGTCGGGCTCGAGCAGGGGGTCACGGCCGGACTGGCCGAGGAGCACCGCGCGTTCGGCGAGCTCGCCGTCGGGGAGGTCTCCCGCAAGCTGGTGCAGGTCTTCTTCGCCAGCGCCGCGCTCAAGAAGGACGATGGGATTCCCCCCGGCATGGCGGTGCCGCGGCAGATCCGGCGCCTCGGCGTGGTGGGCGCGGGGTTCATGGGGGCGGGAATCGCGGGCACCGCGGCGCTCAACGTCGAGGTGGACACGCGGCTCAAGGACGCCGACCTGGCGCGGGTGGGGAAGGGGCTCAAGGCCGCCGACGCCCCGCTGGCGGAGCGGCTCAGGCGGAAGCGGCTCACGCGGCCGCAGTACGAGCGGCTCGCCGCGCTGCTCTCCGGGGGCGACGACTACCGTGGGTTCGCGCGCGCGGACCTCGTGATCGAGGCCGTGTTCGAGGATCTCGAGCTCAAGCGCCGGGTCCTGGCGGACGTGGAGGCCGTGACCCGACCCGAGGCGATCTTCGCCAGCAACACCTCGACGATCCCGATCCGCGAGATCGCCGCGCGGGCGGAGCGGCCCGAACGGGTGCTGGGGATGCACTTCTTCTCGCCGGTGGAGAAGATGCCGTTGCTCGAGGTCATCCCGACCGACGCCACCGCGCCCGAGGCGATCGTGACCGCCGTCCGGTTCGGCCGCCGGATGGGAAAGACGGTGATTGTGGTGGCCGATCAGCCCGGCTTCTGGGTGAACCGCATTCTCTCGCCGTATCTCAACGAGGCGGCGATTCTGCTTGCCGAGGGCGTCCCGATCGAGGTCATCGACCGGACCATGACGGCGTGGGGCTTCCCGGTCGGGCCGATCGCGCTGCTCGACGAGGTCGGCCTCGATGTGGCGCAGAGGGCCGGCGGGGTGATGCACGCCTCGTTCGGCGACCGGCTGCGGCCGCCGGAGACGCTCGCCCGCCTCCTGGCCGAGGGGCGGCTGGGACGGAAGAACGGCCGCGGCTTCTATCGCTATCGCGACGGCCACAAGGCCGGCGTGGACGATTCCGTCTACCCGCTCCTCGGCGTCCGCTCGGTGGAGGACGCGGATCCGTCGGTGGTGGAGCGCCGGCTGGTGTATGCGATGCTCAACGAGGCGGCCATGGCGATGGACGACGGCGTGGTGCGAAGCCCGCGCGACGGCGATGTCGGCGCCCTCTTCGGCATCGGGTTCCCCGCGTTCCGCGGCGGCCCGCTCCGCCTGGTGGACGACCTCACCGCCGCGCGCGTGGTGGACGTGCTGCGGGATCTCGAGGACGTGCACGGCCCGCGCTTCGCGCCGGCCGCGAGCCTGCTCGACATGGACGCGCACGGCCGCCGCTACTACCCCGCGTAAGCGCCACGATGTGAAACGCTGACCGTCGCGCGCGTTTCCGCCCGCGACGCCCCCGCCTGCAGGGTGGCGCACGCCACCCGACTCTCCCCGATGTTCAGCCCGGAACAGTCCGTTGCTCGCGCCGCGAGGCGTGCAGGTCGCGCCCGGAATCCGGCGGGTCGCGACGGCGGCGTTGTGGCGCCGAAAGTGGGACGTCAATGTCTTCCGTGTCGCACCGCGCGGCCGCATGCGATGTCCGTGTCTTCCGATCCTCTCGCGGCGCAGGAGACTTCCCATGACCCTTCCTCGTGTGGTATCACGAGGCTTCGCCCGCGCGGCATTCGTCGCGTCGGGCGCCCTCGCGCTCATTGCCCACGCCGGGTCGGCGCAGCAGCCGGCCCAGCAGCCGGCCCAGCAGCCGTCCACGCTGACGGGCACGGTCACCAGCACCCAGGGCACTCCGCTGGGCCAGGCCACCGTGCTGGTGCAGGACCTCAACCTCGGGGCCACGACGCGCTCCGACGGGACGTATTCCATCGGCATTCCCGGCGCCCGAGTGCCGGGCGCGCCGGTGACGGTGACCGCGCGTGCGGTGGGCTTCAAGCCGGCCACGGCACGCGTCACGCTCGCGGGGGCCGCGACCCAGAACTTCAGGCTGGCGGAGAATCCCCTCCGGCTGGGTGAGATCGTCGTGACCGGCGCCGGCACGGTGTCCGAGGTCGAGAAGCTCGGCACCGGCCGCAGCGCCGTCGACTCGGTCGCGATCGTGCGCAGCAACGAGCCGAACATCGTCAACGCGCTCGCCGCCAAGGCGCCGAACGTCAACGTGACGTCGAGCTCGGGCGATCCGGGCGCGTCGTCGTTCATCCAGATCCGCGGCACCACCACCATCACCGCGCAGGACGGCCAGCCGCTCATCGTGGTGGACGGGGTGCCGGTCGACAATTCGATCAACTACAACAACCCGTTGAGCAGCTCGCTCAACGCCAGCGCGGCGCCGGCCAATCGCGCGCTGGACATCAACCCGGACGACATCGCCAACGTCGAGATCCTCAAGGGGGCGGCCTCCGGCGCGATCTACGGCTCGCGCGCGGGCCAGGGCGTCATCCTCATCAGCACCAAGCACGGCCAGCCCGGGCCGACCCGCTACTCGCTGCGGAGCTCGATCGGACTGAACCAGCACACCCAATTGCCCGAGTTCCAGACCAAGTACGGCCTCGGGACGGGCGGCGTGGCCCCGACATGCGTGACCGGCGGCGCGATCAATTGCGCCGTGCCGTTCGCGTCGGCGGGGAGCTGGGGGCCGCTCCTGGCGCCCGGCACGCAGGTGTTCGACCACTCCGCGGAGATGTTCCAGGACGGCTACACCACCGACAACACGCTCACCATTTCCGGCGGCAGCGAGCGGACGACCTTCTACCTGTCCGGTGGCTACAACTACGACCGGGGATACATCGTCGGCCCCAACAGCCACTACCGGCGGATCGCGGTGCGGTTCAACGGCTCGCACCGGATCTTCGACAATCTGAAGGTCGGGGCCAACGTGGCCTACACCGACGGGAGCGGCGGGTCGGTGGTCAGCCGGAACAGCACCGAGGGACTCCTGCTCGGCGCCTGGCGCACGCCGCCCGACTTCAACAACCAGCCGTTCCTCGACCCGGTGTACGGGCTCCACCGCTCGTTCCGGTTTCCCAACCCGGGCCCCGGCAGCGAGCAGCAGGGCCGGATCTACGACAACCCGTTCTTCTCGGCCAACGAGAACGTCGCCACGAGCGACGTAGGACGGACCTACGGCAACGTCAACGCCGAGTTCACGGCACTCCGCTGGCTGACGTTCAACTACACGCTGGGCCTCGACTACGCCAATGACGAGCGGACCCAGGGCTGGCCCTGGCAGACCTCGAACACCACCGTGGTGGGCACCAACGGCGTGGGCGGCGTCAACGCCGGCTACATCCGGACCAGCCAGATCGACCACAACCTGACGGCCACCGCGCGCTACACCATGAGCCGGGTGTGGTCGGGCACGCTCACGCTGGGCCAGAACCTCAACTCCAACAGCCTGCAGAGCCGGCAGACGCTCGGCACCGGTCTCATCGCCCCGCAGCCGTTCAACCTGGGGAACACCTCGTCCCAGCTCCCGCCCTACGACTTCCGGCAGACGGTGCGCCTCGAGTCGTACTTCGCGCAGGCGACGGCGGACCTGTGGAACCAGCTCTTCCTGACCGCGGCGGTCCGGAACGATGGCGCGTCCACGTTCGGCGTCAGCTCCCGGCGCAACTGGTTCCCCAAGGGGAGCGCGGCCTGGACCTTCTATCGGGGGCCGGACAACGAGAAGCGCTGGCTCACGTTCGGGAAGCTGCGGGCGGCCTACGGCCAGAGCGGCACCCAGCCGCAGCCCTATCTGCTCCAGTCGGTGTTCAACTCGACCACGCTGGCCGAAGGCGGCTGGGGCCCGAGCAGCTCCACGCAACTCGGCGGCGTCGGCGGTCTGGTGACCCGGTACAACCTGCCCACGACCGAGCTCGGGCCCGAGCGGGTCAAGGAGTTCGAGACCGGCGTGGACCTCGGTCTGCTGGGGGACAAGGCCGACTTCGGTGTCACCTACTACCGCCAGAATTCGAGCGGCGTGATCCTCAACATTCCCGTGGCCGGCAGCACCGGCTACACCGAGGAGCCCGCCAACGCGGCCGCGCTGCGCAACATCGGCGTGGAGCTCGCGTTGAACGTGCGGCCGATCACGACGCGCGACTTCTCCTGGGAGCTCGGCGCCCAGTGGGCCGACAACAAGAGCCTGGTGACCGACCTGGCGGGGGTGCAGTTCGCGCCGTTCCCGTTCAGCGGCGGCTCCAACGGCCTCGGCGTCCAGGGCGTGGCGATCGAGGGGCAGCGGATCGGGGTCTTCTACGGCACCGACTACGTCCGCTGCGGCCGCGGCCTCGTCATCAACGACGTCAACATCGACCAGACGCCGGGCCAGTGCCTCGGCGCGCCGACCGGCGCGCTGTACGTTGACGCCACCGGCTATCCGCAGCTCGACGCCTCCAACAACTACATCGTGGGCGACCCGAATCCCGACTGGACCGGCTCGCTCCGTACCGCGTTCCGCTACAAGAAGATCTCGCTCACCGGGCTGCTCGACATCCGGCACGGCGGGCAGAACTACAACGGCACCCGGGGCGCCATGGACCACTTCGGCACCTCGAAGGAATCGCAGACGTTCCGCGACGGCGGAAACTTCGTGTTCGGCCAGAGCTACTTCCAGGGCCAGCAGGTGGCCGGTCCGGGTGCCGGGATGGCGGTGCCGCTGGGGGAGGCCTGGTTCACTGGTCCCGGCGGCACCTTCAACGGCCCCGTGTCGGCGTTCATCGAGGATGCGGGATTCGTCAAGCTGCGCGAGATCTCGGTGGGCTACACGCTGGATGCCCCCTGGGTCAACCGGCTCCTCGGGTTCAGCAGCGTGGACCTCAGGGTCTCCGGCCGGAACCTGGTGACCTGGACCGATTACACCGGCATCGACCCCGAGACGTCCTTGCTTGGCTCGGCGACCTCGGTCCGGGGCATCGACTACTTCAACGATCCGCAGACGCGGTCGTTCGTCTTCTCGCTCACGCTTAACCGCTGACGTCCGGGCGGAGAACCACAGGAGGCGCGCCATGACACACGCATGGAAGCTGGCGGCCGTCGTGGCCCTCGCGCTCGGCGCGGTGGGCTGCAACGACTTCCTCTCGGGGAACGGGATCAGCACCGATCCCAACAACATCGACCGCCTGACCCGGCCGGGACCGCTCTACATCGGCATCCAGGCGGCGCAGGGAGTGCAGTTCCAGGGTCAGCTCGCGCGGAACGCCGCGATGTACGTGCAGCAGATCGCCGGGAATTCGCGCCAGCAGATCGGGTTCGACCGCTACGCGATCGACCCGGTGACGATCGACCCCAACTGGACCTCGGTGTACGGGTCCAACCGCACGCTCAACGGCGGCGGCGGGCTGCTCGACATCCGCAAGATGGAACAGCTCGCGCGCGGGCTGGGCGATTCGCTCTACATCGGGATCGGGAAGGTGTACGAGGCGCTGGTGATGGGCATGGCCGCCGACGTCTGGGGCGACATCCCCTATCGCGAGGCCGCCGACTCGACCAACCCGACACCGGCATTCGATCCGCAGCTTCAGGTCTACGCCGACCTGCAGGCGCAGCTCGACTCGGCGATCACGATCTACCTTCCCGCGGCCGGACCCACCAATCTCGGGCCGCCCCAGGACAACGCCGAGCTGATCTACGCCGGCCGCGACGCGGCGGGGCTGCGCGAGGTGTACACCCAGGTGGCGCACTCGCTCAAGGCGCGGCTCTACCTGCACACGGCCGAGGTGGACCCGGCCTCGTACGCGCTGGCGCTGGCCGAGGTGCCGCTCGGGATCAACACGCCCGACAACGACTTCAACTGGTTCGCGGACGCCACGCCCAACGGGAACAACATCTGGTGGCAGTTCCAGACCCAGCGGGGTGACATCGGCCCGGGCGCCGCGATGATCGACATCATGAAGCGCCGGATCGACGCGGGGCTGGCCGATAGCGCGCGGCTCGAGTTCTACTTCGCGCCGGCTGCCGATGCCGACGGTAATTCGCTCGGCTTCTTCGGCTATCGGCCGGCGGGGACGACCAACATGCAGACCGCTCCCGGGATCGACCCCGGCAACGGCGTCACGCCCCCGGGCGGCACGCCCCAGTACGCCGGCTTCAACTTCATCGACCCCAACGTCGACCCCGGCGATTTCCGGCAGCCCGAGCTCACCTACGTGGAGACCCAGCTCATCGGGGCGGAGGCGGCGTTCCAGGGTGGCGGGCAGGGGGCGGCGCAGCCGTTCCTCGACGCGGCGCGGGCCAACCGCGGCTACGGGGCGCGCGGCGCCACCGAGAATGTGTTCCCGCCGATCGGGTCGGCTCCGGCGACGCTGCAGAACATCATGGAGGAGAAGTACGTCGGGGAGTTCCTGAACATCGAGGCGTGGAACGACTGGAAGCGGACCTGTCTTCCGTCGCTGGCCCCGGCGCCGCCCGTCGGGAGTACCGCGCCCGGCACCACGCCCATCGCGGGCCGGATGCCGTACGGGATCACCGAGATCAATGCCAACCCGAACACGCCGAACGTCCCGCCGGCGGGGCGGAACGCGAACGATCCCAACCCGTGCCCCGTGCTCAACTACACGTCGTCCGCGCCGCTCGCGAACTGAGCATGGGCGCGCGCTTCCGCACCCCGCTGGTCGGCCCGCTGCTCGTGCTGGCGGGGTGCTATACCTACCGCCCGCTGCCGGCCACCGCGCCGGCAGCGGGGCTCCGCGTCCAGGCCACACTCACGGACGCCGGCAGCGACTCGCTCGCGGGGCGGCTCGGCCGCGACGTGGGGGCGGTGACCGGCGATGTCGAGCGCGCCGATTCCGCCGAGCTCACGCTGGCCGTCCGGGAAGTGGAGAATCAGCGCGGCGAGCGGAGCGATTGGTCGGGCGAGACGGTCGTGATTCCCCTCCGCTTCGTCCGCGCGCTCGAGCAGCGCCGGCTCTCGCCCGGCGGTACCGGGCTGCTCGGCGGGGCTGTCGCGGCGGGGCTGGTCGCCATCACGCAGGTGTTCGGCGGCGGCGGCGTTCTCGAAGGCGGCGGAGGCACGGGGGGAAGCGGGGCGAGGTAGGCCGCGAGCCGCCGGCACTTCGCCTCGTCAATACACGCCGATCGCCGACCGGTCCAGGTCCGTTTCCAGCGTCCATTCGATCCACTGCCCGGGCTGCACCACGACCGATTCGGTGAGCGCGCCCCCGGTGCCGCCGATCGGATGGCCCCAGAGCCGGACTTCACGGCCCTGACCCAGCAGCCGGGCGGGGAGGCTGAAGTTGACGGAGCTGCTCGCGTTCGCGATGCCGACCCGCATGGGCTGGCCGTCGCGCACCACGTAGATGATCACGTCCAGCCAGTTGTGGTTGTCGATTTCGAGCGGAACGGCGGCGCTGGCATCGTCGGGGGCAGGCTGAGCCGGCGTGGTGGTTCGGGCGTGATGGCAGGCCGAGCCGGAGAGGACGAGAGCAGTGAGCAGGACGGCCCGGCAACGGGCCTGCAGCAGGGAGTGGCGCATGAGACCTCCTCGGCCACGGGGAACACTGCTAATCTACGGCGCGTCATCCCTGCCGAATAGACGCCGGAGATTCACCCGGTAGTGCCGCGAGGTCGGCACCTGCGAGCCGCCGTCGAGGATCACCAGGTACTCGCCGTTGAACCACGGCTGGATCTGGCGGATGCGGTCGACGTTGACGATCGCCGATCGGCTGATGCGGATGAACTGCTCTGGATCGAGGTGCCGCTCGATTCGCGCCAGCGCCTCGCGCTGGGCATGCACCTGTTTGCCCGCGTGCACGTTCACCAGCTTGCCTGCCGCCTCCACCCAGTCGATCGTGTCGGTCCGGATGAAATAGGCGGCATCGGCGCGGCGGATGAGCAGCCGGGCACGCCGCTGCCGTTCGGCGTCGCGCCGGTCGAGCAGGGCGAGGAGCCGCTCCGAGGCGGCCGCATCGCGGCGGTCCTGTGGGAAGAGCGAACGGGCGCGCGCCACCGCGGTACGCAGGCGACCGGCATCGACGGGCTTGAGCACGTAGTCGAGCGCCTGCACCTCGAACGCCTGGAGCGCCCAGTGCGCCCGGTCGGTCACGAACACGAGTCCGGACGGGACCTGCGGCGCGACCTCCCGGGCCAGCGCGAGCCCGTTCATGTCCGGCAGCATGACGTCGAGGAAGACGAGGCTCGGCCGCTCGCCGGTGATCGCCTCGAGGGCGGCCTCCCCCGTGGCGCACTCGGCGGCCACACTGACGCCCGGCTCGTCGTCGAGCAACTGCCGCAGGTGACGCCGGGCCACCTCGTCCGCATCCACGAGCACGGCCCGCAGTTGCCGGACCAGCGGGGCCGTCCATGCCTCGCCGGGGAGTTGCTGCCGCACCTGCAGCTTGCCGTCTGTTGAGAACATGCCGGGTGCCCTCGTCCGCTCCTGCCCGGCGGCGCGCCGGGCTCTTCCATTCTCTTCGTCGCAGGCTCGGAAAGGTTTCACCAGGGGTCCACCTGGGGTGCCGCCGCGCGCCTTGTGCATCGGGTGACGACTGATTCCCTTCCATGGACACCGCTTCAGGCTCAACGGGCCCATCCCCGAGGCCGTCGTGTCCGACATCCCAGCCCGCCTGCGCGCCGCCCTCGGCGACCGCTACCTGATCCAGGAGGAGATCGGGCGTGGCGGGGCCGCGACGGTCTACCTGGCCGAGGATGTCAAGCACGACCGGAAGGTGGCCATCAAGGTGCTCCGGCCCGACAACGGGCCGTCGGGGTACGAGCCACAGCGCTTCCTCCGGGAAATCCGGATCGCCGCCCGCCTGTCCCATCCCCAGATTCTGCCGCTCCACGATTCGGGTGAGCACGACGGCCTGTTCTACTTCGTGATGCCGTACGCCGGCTGCGAGAGCCTCCGTGGCAGGCTCGAACGCGAAGGAGCGCTGCCGGTGGACGTTGCGCTTCGCATCACCCGCGCCGTCGCCGGGGCGCTGGCCTACGCCCACCGGCTCGACGTGATCCACCGCGACGTCAAGCCGGAAAACATCCTGTTGCAGGAAGGGGAGCCGGTCGTGGCCGATTTCGGCGTCGCCACCGCGCTCTCCGCGGCCGGGGGCGACAACATCTACGTGACCGATCGCGGCTTCGCCGTGGGCACGCCCGCGTACATGAGTCCCGAGCAGGCCAGCGGCGAGAGCGGCCTCGACGGCCGAGCCGACCAGTACAGCCTGGCCTGCGTGCTGTACGAGATGCTGGCCGGCCGCCCGCCCTTCGCCGGGAGCGGCCCGCGGGCTACCATGGCACGCCACGCCATCGAGACCGCCGCGCCGGTCCGGACCCACCGGCCGACCGTGTCCGTGGCGGTGGAGCGCGCGCTCGAGCGCGCGCTCGCGAAGTCGCCGGCCGAGCGATTCCCCACCATGGCCGACTTCGCGGCGGCGCTCACCGATCCGTCGTCCGACGGTGCAACTGCCGGCGCCGTGTCCGCCGTGGATGCGCGGGCCATCGCCGTGCTCCCGTTCGTCAACGCGAGCGCCGACCCGGACAACGAGTACTTCAGCGACGGCATCACCGAGGAGCTGCTCACGGCGCTCACCAAGGTCGAGGGGCTGCACGTGGCGTCACGCACCTCGGTGTTCGCGCTGAAGGGCGCGCGCGAGGACGTCCGTACCCTCGGTGCCCGCCTCAATGTCTCTGCGGTACTGGAAGGGTCGGTGCGGCGCGCCGGCAACCGGCTCCGGATCACCGCCCAGCTCACCAGCGTAGGTGACGGCCGCACGCTCTGGTCCGAGCGCTACGACCGCGAGCTGGCCGATGTGTTCGCGATCCAGGACGAGATCGCCAGCACCATCGTGAATACGCTCCGGGCCACCCTGCTCCAGGACCTCGGCGACCCCGTTCCGGTCCGGTACACCGCTAATCTCAAGGCCTACCACCTCTACCTGAAGGGGCGGTACTCGTGGAACCGGCGCACGCCATCGGCGATCGCCGAGGGGATCCGGTACTTCGAAGCGGCCATCGCGGAAGATGACGCCTACGCGCTGGCCTACACGGGTCTGGCGGATTCATACGCCCTGCAGATCGACTACCGCGGCTCGCCGGTGAAGGAGGGCCTCGATCGCGCCCGCGCCGAAGCCCGGCGCGCGCTGGCGCTCGACGAGACGCTGGCCGAGGCGCACACGTCGCTAGCCTGGGTGGTCTTCATCTACGATTGGGATTGGCCGCTCGCCGACCGCCACTTCCGCCGCGCATTGGAGCTCAACCCGCGCTACTCGGTCGCGCGCCAGTGGTACGCCTGGTTCCAGGTGGCCATGGGCCAGACCGAGCTGGCGCTGGCCGAGGGGCGGCGCGCCATCGCGCTCGATCCCGCGTCGGTGTCGATCCGCCGGAGCATGGGCTGGCTTCACTACTACGCCCGGCAACCGGATCAGGCGCTCGAGCACCTGCGCCGCGCACTGGCCATGAATCCGACCGCCGAGGAAAATCATCGGCTCCTCGGCCTCGCCTACCTGCAGTCCCGCCAGTGGGACGAGGCGGCGGCGGCGTTCCGCGAATCGCTCGCGGTGTCGGACAGCCCAGCCCTCGCCCTGGCCGGTCTCGCCGCTGTGGCGGCGGGACGAGGCCGGACCGACGAAGCCTGCGTCGGGCTGGCGGACTTGGAGGCACGGGCGCGAGCGAGCTACGTGTCGCCGGTCGCATTCGTGATGGTGCATGCCGCGCTGGGTCAGGCTGACCAGGCGTTCGATTGGCTCGACCGCACGTACGACGAGCGGCGCGGGTGGCTGGCCTATCTGAACGTGGAGCCGATGCTGGATCCGCTGCGGGGCGATCCGCGGTTTCGCCGGCTCGCCGAGCGGATGCGCCTCGCCTAGCCGCGCCCGCTTCCCCCGGTATACGTTCCGGAATGTATCGGATCGCCGGCGAGTCCGATCTCGCCCTGCTGCTCGCCGCCCCCGTTGCCGTGCTGTACAAACACAGCCCTATCTGCCCCACCAGCAGCCTGGCCCACGACGAGATGATGGTGTTGAGCGGACGCCGCCAGGTCCCTGTCTTTCTGCTGGACGTGGTGCGGCACCGGCCGCTCTCCCGCGCGATCGCCGAGCGGATCGGGGTCGCCCACGCGTCGCCGCAGGCGATCATCCTGCGCGACGGGGTGGGCGTCTGGCACCGCTCGCATTTCGAGGTCGAGGCGGAGGCGGTCGCGCGGGCGCTGGACGACGTTCTCGGCGGCGCCGCGGCGCGCTGACCCCGCCACTCACCGGGCGCGCACCGCCCTGCGGAAGCTCGAGGGCGAGAGCCCGGTTTCGGCCCGGAATACATTGGAAAAGTGGCTCTGGTCCGCGAAGCCCGCGGCCAGCGCAATCTCCGCGAGCGGCGCGTCGGTTTCCGCCAGCTCCGTGGCGGCGCGCGTAATACGCACCAGTCGCAGGTACGCGCCAACACTGCGGCCGTAGGCCTTCCGGAAGCCGCGGGCGAGCGTCACCGGGTGGACGCCGACGGCCGCCGCCGCCTGCCCCAGGCTCCCGGTCCACCCCGGGTCGTGCAGGAGGTCGCGCGCCTCCGTCAGCCACCGCGGCGGGGTGCCGGTGAGTCGGAGCTCCCGCTCGCGCGCGGTCAGGGCCAGGATTTCCAGGAGCAGACCCTCGATCGCCAGGGGTGCGGCGGTGTCCCAGCGCCGCAATTCGCCGCGGATGCGCCAGGCCAGCACGGCCAGCGTGGCGTGACGCAGACTTCGGCGCTCCGCCAGCACCGGCCGCGCAGGAGCCCAGGTGGTCCATGCGCGAGGCATCGGCCTCGACCAGCAGGCCCTCGGTATCCGACGCGCCGAACCGGTTGCTGTGCCTCTCGTGGGCGGGCGTGACCTTGAAGGTGCCCGGGGTGCAGTCCAGGGTAAGGCCGTGGAACTTCTCCGTGAACCTGCCCGCGTACACGAAACACAGGGTGGGTCCCGGGTGCGTATGCCACGGCAGGCTGCTTCCCGCCGCATGATGCCCTTCGGTGAGGATGAACCCTTCGACTGTCGCCGTGCGTGCCGCCATGTCGCCTCGCTTTCCCATTGTTCCGCCACTTCCGAGACGTCGCCGGCGGCTAGGTGCGCACAAATCGGCTGCCGTGTTGCAAGACGGGCCGGATCCCGCACGCTATCTATGCGAGCAGGCTCCAGAGGTTTCACCCGTCAGGAGGTTGCACATGCATGGATGGACACGGCTCGCCGGCCTGGCGCTGCTGGCCGCCGTCGGATGCGGCGGCGGCGACTCCGGGACACCCACCAGCCCCGCCGTCCCGGGCGGCGCCAATGCCGTGACGGTCGGGAACAACTTCTTCCAGCCGGCCGCGTTGTCCGTGGCGGCTGGTGCCACCGTAACCTGGACCTGGGCGCAAGGCGACGTGAGCCACAACGTCACCTTCGATGACGGCGGCCCGAGCTCGCCCACCCAGAGCGCCGGCAGCTTCCAGCGGACGTTCACCGGTGCCGGCACCTTCACGTATCATTGCACCATTCATGGCGCGGCGGTCATGCACGGGACCGTGACGGTCACCGCCGCGGGCACGGGCGGCACCGGTGGCACCGGTGGCACCGGTGGCACCGGTGGCAGCGGCATGGGCGGAGGGACAGGAGGGGGCGGTTACCCGTAAGGCGGGTCACCCGCCCGCGTGGCGCAGCAGCCGCACGACTGCCCGCTCCTGTTCGCTGAGTCCGGCGGCCTCCGACACCTTCGGCGGGCCGCCGTTCTTCAGCCGGTCCTCGAGCGTCCCCGCCTCGTAGCTCTCGAGCACGATGGGATGCACGTAGTATTTCCGGCACACGGCCCGGGTGTTGTTGAGTTGCCCGGCCACCTCGTCGATCACCCGCACGATGGCGGATTTGGCCTCGCGCTCCGACGCCGCGGGGCCGATCGCCTGCAGCGCCGCCAGCGCCTGCAGGGTGCCGGCCCAGGTGCGGAAGTCCTTGGCCGTGAAGTCCTCACCCGTGATCTCCCGCAGGTATTCGTTCACGTCGCTCGACCCGATCGACACCCGCTCGCCATCCTCGGCCACGTACTGGAACAACTCCGCTCCCGGAAGCGCCTGGCAGCGGGCCACGATGCGCGCGAGCCGGCGGTCATTGAGGGCGACCCGCTGCATCTTGCCGCTCTTGCCGCGGAACTCGAAGTGCAGCGTGGAGCCGGAGACCTCTACATGGCGGCTCCGGAGCGTGGTCAGGCCGAACGAATGGTTCGACTTGGCGTATTCGTCGTTGCCCACCCGGATCGCGGTGGACTCGAGCAGCCTGACCACCGTCGCGAGCACCTTGTCCCTGGGCAGTCCGGGCAGCGCGAGATCCTGCTCGAGCCGGGCCCGAAGCCGAGGCAGTGCCTCGCTGAACGCGAGCATCCGGCTGAACTTGGTCTCGTCCCGGACCTCGCGCCACCGTGGATGGTACCGGTACTGCTTCCGGCCGCGGGCGTCTCGTCCGGTCGCCTGCAGGTGACCGTTGGCGGCCGGGCAGATCCAGACGTCGGTATAGGCCGGCGGGATGGCCAGTCGCCGGATGCGCTCCAGCGTTGCGCGGTCGCGGATCGCTCGGCCGTCCGGACCGACGTAGCTGAAGCCGCCACCCGCGCGCCGGCGGCGAATGCCGGGAGACGAGTCGCTCACGTACCGCAGGCCCGCGGCCTGGGCCGACTCTTCCGGCTCCGGTGAGGGCTGGTGTTTCCGACGGGCTGGACTCATGGGCCTGTAGTTGGCACTTCATCGGGTCGAGAGCTTGATCATAGCGTGGCTCGCGGACCCGTAAGGTGACGCCAGTCACAGGTTTGCATAAAGATTCACCGGCTCCGCCCCTCTACACACCGCTCACCGCCTCCGCTAGCTTCGGGGCGTTTCTCGGGCGGACCTCGCCGGCCCCCCTTCAGCCTCCGACAGGATGCTACCGTGATCATGCGACAGGGCCTGCTCTGGCTTTCCCACCAGCAGGGCGTCTTCAACTTCGTCCGCCGCAACGGACTGGCGCGGCGGTTCGCCTCCCGATTCGTGGCCGGCGAGTCCATCGACGAGGGCGTCGCGGTCGCCGGTGAGCTGGCGCGGCGCGGCATCACCGCGTCGCTCGATTTGTTGGGGGAAAGCGTCACGGCCGAGGCGGAAGCGCTGCTGGCGCGGGACCAGTATCTCCGGATGCTCGAGCGGATGGCGGCCAGCGGCGTCGAGGTGAACGTCTCGATCAAGCTGACGCAGATGGGGCTCGACATCTCCGAGCCGCTCTGCGTCGGCAACATGACGGCGATTCTGGAGCGGGCCGCGGCGCTGCACGGCTTCGTGCGGCTGGACATGGAGGGCTCCGCGTACACCCAGCGCACGCTCGATTTCTTTCGCCGGCACCTGTTCGACCGGTTCGGTGCCCATTGCGGCGTGGTGATCCAGGCGATGCTCCGCCGCTCCGAGGCCGACATCGAGGACCTCGTCGCGATGAAGGCACGGGTCCGGCTCTGCAAGGGCGCCTATCTCGAGCCGGCCGCCGTCGCCTTTCCGGAGAAGGCGGACGTCGACCGGAACTACGTCCGCCTCATGGAGCGGCTGCTGCTGGCAGGGAACTACCCGGGGATCGCTACGCACGACGAGGCGATCATCGCCCAAGCGCGCGGCTTCGTCCGCCGGCAGGAGATCGCGACCGACCGGTTCGAGTTCCAGATGCTCTACGGCGTCCGGCGTGACCTCCAGGAAACCCTGCGCCAGGCAGGCTACCGGCTCCGGGTCTACATCCCCTTCGGGACCCAGTGGTATCCTTACCTGATGCGGCGACTGGCGGAGCGACCCGCCAACATCGCCTTCTTCCTTGGCAACGTGGTGCGGGAGTCCATACCGGGGCGATGAGCGAGCTGACGCTGGGCGGCTACATGGCGAAGCACGATCGGGCCGCGGCCTTCGGCGGGAGCGATGGCCAGGCGTACTCGGTCGCCGTGTACGTGGACGAGGAGCCGGACGTGCGCGGCCTCTTCGGGGCCGCGCTGCTGTTTGTCCGCTGGTCGCCCAGCGGCGACCGCCCGGTGGGGCACGTGGAGAGCCAGACGCTCGCCTGGGGACGGACCGAGGCGGAGGCCGCCGAGCGGCTCAACGCGCTGTCCCTCTACGACGTCAAGGACGCGCTGGACGAGGCGATCGCCCGCGCGCCCGCGGAGTGGTGACCGCGCTCCAGGGCACGGTGCTCGAGCGCGATGGCGCGGTGTACCGGGTCGCGACCGCGGACGGGGAGATCCGCGCGGTGCTGGCCGGAAAGGCCAAGCGCGACACCGCCCGGGTGGTCGTAGGCGACCGGGTGCGGCTCGAACCCGATCCCGAGGCGTTGCTGCACGCCATCGTCGGGGTCGAGCCGCGCACGGCGCTCCTGGAGCGCCGGGTGCCGGAGGGGCGCGGCGCCCGCCCGGTGGCGGCGAACGTCGATCAGGTCTTCGTCGTCACCGCCGCGGTCGACCCCGCTCCCATCCCCCAGCTCATCGACCGGCTGCTCGTCGTGGCCGAGGCCAACGAGATCGCCGCCTCCGTGGTGGTCAACAAGGTGGACCTCGACCCCGGCACCGCGCTGCGCGCGCGGCTCGGGCGCGCCGGCTACGCCGTCTATCCCACCAGCGTCCGCTCGGGCGAGGGCATCGACGCGTTTGCCGCGGCGCTGGCCGGGCGGACCTCGGTCGTGACCGGCCCGTCAGGCGCCGGAAAGTCGAGTCTGCTCAACCGGGTCCAGCCCGGCCTCCAGCTCCGCACGGCGGAGATCAGCGCCCGGGGTCGGCGCGGCCGGCACACGACCGTTTCGGCGGTCATGCTCCCGCTCGACGCCGGCGGGTACCTGGTCGACACCCCGGGGTTCAGCGAGGTGGGGTTGTGGGGGATCGATCCCGCGGAACTGGACTCCTGCTTTCCCGAGTTCCGTCCGTTCCTCGGCGAGTGCCGATACGCCGATTGCCGGCATCGAACCGAGCCGGGCTGCCGCGTGCGCGATGCGGTGGCCGCGAACGAGGTGGCCCGTGACCGCTGGGAGAGCTATCTGGTGCTGCTGGAGGAGCTGGAGAACGAGCCGGAGGAGTGGGAGTGAACGGCGGTGAGAGGTGAGCGGTAAGAGGTGAGAGGTGCCCGCCCCGACCGACACCACCTCTCACCGCTTACCGCTCACCTCTTACCGCTTTTTCGTCCACCGCTCCCTGTCCCGGGTTTCGACCTTCTCCATCATCCGGTCGAACGCGGCTTGCAGGTCGATGTCTTCGCGGTTGGCCAGGCAGATGAGCACGAACAGGATGTCGGCCATCTCCATGGCGAGGTCGCCTTCGGGCTCGTCCGTCTTCTTAGTCTTCTGGCCGAAGCGGTGGTTCACTTCGCGGGCCAGCTCGCCGACTTCCTCCGTGAGCCGGGCGAGGTTGGTGAGCGGGTGGAAATAGCCCTCCTCGTACTGGCTGATCCAGGCGTCCACCCGCTGCTGCGCCTCGGCGAGCGACATCTAGGCGCGCCCGGCGGCGGCCGGCAGGGCCGCCTCGGTGCGTCGCGCGGCGAGCGCTTTGATCAGCGCCCGCATGAACTGCGGCAGGTCGGCCGGGGTACGCGAGGAGATCAGGTTGCCGTCCACCACCACGGGACTGTCCTCCCAGAGCAGGCCGGCATTCACCAGGTCGTCCTTGATCGCGCCGACGCTGGTGCCCCGCTTGCCGCGGACGATCCCGGCCGAGATCGGCACCCAGCCCGCGTGGCAGATGAAGGCCACCGGCTTGTCGGCCTCGTAGATGTCGCGGGTGAGCTGGAGGAGCTTCGTCGAGCGGCGCATGATGTCGGGGGCATACCCGCCCGGAATCACGAGGCCGTCGAAGCGGTCGGCGGAGAGGTCGTCCACGTTCGCGTCCACCGTCAGCGGGTAGCCACGCTTTCCCTGGTAGGTGCGCTCGCCGGTGCCGGCCACCAGCGTACGGGCCCCCTCCTCTTCCAGCCGGATCTTGGGATACCAGAGCTCGAGGTCTTCGTAGAGGGGGCCGGCGAAGAACAGGACGTTGGTGCCTGAAAGCGACATGGTCATCTTCGTGCTTGAGGGTGGGCGGGTGCTGGCCTGCGATTCCCCAAAGGTATAATGTTTGATCGCCTGTGCACCTCATCCCGGATCCCGGAACCATTTGCCCATGCGTGCCCGCGAGCGCATCCTGGCCAACCTCGAGTCCCTCTACCGCGAGTCGTACGACCGGGCCAAGCGGTCGGGTGACGAGGGACGCATGATCGATCTCGACAGCGCCTACACGCGCGACCAGCTCATGCTCGAGATCCTGCTCGATATCCGCGACCTCTTCTCCGTCGCGCCGGCCGCCTCGGGCGGGAGCGCCCTCGAGAAGCTGGAGGCGGTTCGCCGGCTCACCAAGCTCCGCTGAAAGGTGCCCTGATGCCTGCTCGCCCACTCGCCGGCGTGTGCCCGTTCCTGGTGCTCGCCGGACTTCTCGCGTGCCACGCCGCCCCGGCGCCGGCACCGGCTGATCTGGTGGTGTACGGTCGCGTCTGGACCGGCGACTCCGCCCGACCCTGGGCAGGAGGCGTGGCCGTCGCGGGAGACACGGTCCGGGCGGTGGGCGACAGCGCCGACATTGCGCGCCTCGCGGGGCCGGCCACGCGCGTACTCGCCAACGGCGCGGCGATGGTGGTCCCCGGGTTCATGGACGGTCACCTCCACTTCATTGACGGCGGTTTTCAGCTCGCCCGGGTGGACCTCCGGCCGGCCAACTCGCCCGAGGAGTTCATCGCCCGGCTCAAGGCGTACGCCTCGGAGCGCCGGCGGGGCGAGTGGATCCTCGGCGGCGACTGGGACCACGAACGCTGGCCGGGCGCGCCGCTCCCGCGGCGTGAATGGATCGACTCGGTGACGCCCAACAACCCGGTCTTCGTCAACCGGCTGGACGGCCACATGGGGCTGGCCAACTCCGCGGCCTTGCGCGCGGCGGGCATCAATCGCTCGACCAGGGACATCGCCGGGGGCGTCATCGTGCGCGACCCGCGCACCGGGGAGCCGACCGGGATTCTCAAGGACGACGCCATGGGCCCGGTCCAGGCCGCCATCCCCGTGCCCACGGACGAGCAGCGCGACGCCGCGCTCCGCCGCGCGCTGGCGTTTGCGGCCTCGAAGGGCGTCACCGCCTTCGCGCACGTGAGCGTGGACCCCGCCGACCTGGCCACCTACCTGCGCGCCAAGCAGGCCGGAGCCCTCACTGCCCGTGCCGCGCTCTACTTCCCGCTCGAGACCTGGCACCAGGTGGCCGACACCATCGCGAAGCGGGGTCGAGGCGACGACTGGGTCTGGATCGGCGGGGTCAAGGGGTTCATGGACGGCTCGCTCGGCTCGACCACCGCACTGTTCTATCAGCCGTACAACGACGATCCCACCACCTCGGGCGTGCTGGTGACGCCAGAGGACTCGCTCCGCGCCTGGATCGGCGCGGCCGACTCGGCGGGGCTCCAGGTGGCGGTGCACGCCATCGGCGAGCGCGCCAACGGCCTCCTGCTCGACATCTACGACAGCGTCGCGAAGGCGCACGGCCCGCGCGACCGGCGGTTCCGGGACGAGCACGCCCAGCACCTCCGGCGGCAGGACATCGATCGGCTCGCGCGCATGGGCGTCATCGCCTCGATGCAGCCGTATCATGCCATCGACGACGGCCGCTGGGCCGAAAAGCGGATCGGTCCCGAGCGGATCAAGACCACGTACGCGTTCCGCTCGCTGCTCGACCGCGGCGCCCACCTGGGGTTCGGCTCCGACTGGACGGTGGCACCGATCGACCCGATTCTCGGCATCTATGCCGCCGTCACCCGGCGCACGCTCGATGGGAAGCACCCGGACGGCTGGATCCCGGAACAGAAGATCACGGTGGATGAAGCGCTCCGGGCCTACACCGGCGGGAACGCGTACGCGGTATTCGCCGAGCGTACCCGCGGCCGGCTGGCCCCAGGATACAAGGCCGATCTGGTCGTCCTGGACGAGGATCTCACCCGGATCCCGCCGGAGGCCATCGAGCGGGCAGGAGTGCGGGCCACGGTCGTGGGCGGCAAGCTCGTGTTTCAGCGGCCCTAGCCCACCGGCGGCCGCTCACCGGCTGACCAGACCTGGTACGCTGTCGTATTCTTGCGGCTTGACCCGGGGTCCGGTCGTTTCGCATCTTCAGTCGCTCCCCTACTCACATGCAGCTCGCGCCCGCGCCCCGGAACCTTCCGGGGCACGCTCCGTCGAGCGCCGCCTGAACAGGAGGCTGGTTTGCCAAGACGGATCGCCGGTCCGCTGGTCCTGCTTGCCGTCCTCTCGCCCGGAGCTCGGCTGCCGGCCCAGCAGCGCCCCCGGGTCGCCGACTCGTACGCCGATCGATTTGCCGAGGTGATGGCGCTCGACGCGGCGCCGGACGGCGTGGCCGACGTGAGCGGGCTCGTGCTGCAGCGGGACGTGGCGCGGTTCACCCTCGGCAGCGGCAAGCTCTACCTTCTCACACCCATCGGCGGCCGCACGGTGGGCGCGCTGTTCCATGGCAGCGGCACCTTCGCGTTCGCGCCCGGATCCCCTATCGAGCAGGCTCGGCTCGCCCGGTACGAGAAGAAGCCGGTCATCGAGGCGCCGATCACCGACGTGGTGTTCCTCTTCGCCGACACCACCCTCGCCGAGCTGCGTGCGAAGCTCGCGTTCCGCGCCGAAGCGGCGCCCGGCGACGTCCGCAGCCGCGTGCGCGAAACGTTGAAGTACCTGGGCGACGAGGATTCGAAGAGCGTCGACCCCGATCTGATGGCGGCACTGCTGAACGGCGAGTCCACCGATCTGTTCTATGCCTACATTCGTCGCCAGGGGGCGGACCCGCTCATGTTCACCCTCGACCCCTACGAGGTCGAGGCGGTCAGCTTGAGCGGCAAGGCCACCCGCTGGTGGTCGGATGATCGGGAGGTGCTCTCGCAGTTTCCCCGCTCGGGCCGCGCGCGCGACCCGCAGGTCACCGGCGAGCGCCTCGATCCGGCCGAGATCCGGCGGTACGTCATGCGCATCGACTTGCCGCAGAGCGGGATCGGGGAGATCGCCTTCGCCGCCACCGCGAAGGTCGACATCGCGGCTACCAGCGCCGTCGGGCCATGGGTGCCCTTCGAGCTGTTCGACAAGCTCGAGGTCGACTCCGCCCGGTGGTCGACCGGCCAGCCGGCAACCGTGTTCAAGGGCAAGGACAGCGGCTTCCTCTGGGTCAACCTCGGGTCTCGACTCGAGCCCGGAGAGGTGCGGAGCCTGAGCATATCCTATCATGGCGACCTGATCGACCGTATCGTCGACTTCTTCCGGATCAAGACGTCGGTCGCGTGGTACCCGCTGTCGCTCGACGGACGCACGCTGGCCACGTTCGATCTCACCTTCCACACCCCGGACGCCTATCTCCTCGCCAGCGTCGGCGACCGGGTGGATTCCAGCCAGGCCGGCCGGATGATCACCACCCGGTGGGTGACGCCCGGCCCGATCCGGAACGCCTCCTTCAATCTCGGGCTCTTCAAGGACTACACCGTCGCCGAGCCGGGCATTCCGCCGGTCACCGTCATGGTCTCCGAGGAAGCGCACAAGAAGATCTCGAGATTCCACCAGAAGAACATGCGGCAGGTGGTAGGGGGAGACGTCACCCGCAGCCTGCAGTTCTTCCAGGACGTGTACGGGCCGACCAGACTGAAGCACTTCTACGCCACCGAGATTCCCGAATTCCACGGCGAGGCGTTCCCGGGGATGCTGCACCTGTCGTGGGTCACCTTCCAGCAGACCGATGATCAAGGGACCGACGAGGTGTTCCGGGCGCACGAGGTGGCGCACCAGTGGTGGGGCATCGGCGTGGACTACATGACCTACCACGACCGGTGGCTGAGCGAGGGCTTCGCGGAGTTCTCGGGCCTGTGGTACATGCAGACCGTGCGGCACAGCAACGACAAGTACTTCGACCTGCTCCGGCAGTACCGGAGCTCCATCTGGCTCCGCCGGGACGTGCCGGGCCCGATCGCGCTCGGCCACCGGGTGCAGTCCTCCAGGGATCACGACGTGGACGATTACGGCACGATCGTGTACAAGAAGGGCGCCTGGGTGGTGCACATGCTCCGGATCATGATGCTCGACCTGAAGACCATGAGCGAAGAGCCCTTCAAGGAGACGATGCGTGACTTCTACGCAAGCTATGAGGGCAAGCGGGCCTCGACCGCCGACTTCCGCCGGGTGATCGAGCGCCACATGGGACTCGACATGGGCTGGTTCTTCGACCAGTGGGTCAACGGGACCGCGCTCCCGACCTACCGTGTGGCCTGGCGCTCGGAGCCGATGCCGGACGGCCAATACCGCGTCCGCCTCCAGGTGGCACAGCAAGGCGTTCCGGACGACTTCCTCACGTACGTACCGGTGACGCTCGATCTCGGCAAGGACCGGGTGGCACGGCTCCGGGTGAAGGTCACGGGGGCGAAGTCCGAGATCGTGCTGCCGCCCATGCCGGCGACCCCGAAGGCCGTCAAGTTCAACGATTTCGAGGGAGTACTGGCCGACATCAAGCTGGTGGACTGGAAGGAGTGAGGGCCGCAACTCGCTAGGGCACCTCCGGGGGAGCTATCTTTCGGTCGTTCACGGCACCCGCCCGCGACCCTCCTCCCCCGAGTGCGATGGCCACACGAACTTCCCCCCGCGCCCGAGCCTCCGCCAGGCTGGAGAAGGCGGACCTGCTCGACATGTACCGCATCATGCTGCTGGCGCGGCGGATCGACGACAAGGAGATCCAGCTCAAGCGGCAGAACAAGATCTTCTTCCAGATCTCGGGCGCCGGGCACGAGGGTGTGCTGGTGGCCGCCGCGCGGGTGCTCCGCCCCGCCTACGACTGGTTCTATACCTACTATCGAGACCGGGCGCTCTGCCTCGGTCTCGGCATGACGGCCACCGAGCAGCTCCTCTCCGCCGTGGGCGCCGCCGACGACCCCAATTCCGGCGGCCGCCAGATGCCCTCGCACTGGGGGCACAAGGCGCTCAACATCGTCAGCGCGTCGAGTCCCACCGGCACCCAGTTCCTCCAGGCGGTCGGGTGCGCCGAGGCGTGGCTCCGGTCCTCGCGCATTCCGGCCATCGGGGAGCGCGAGGAACTGGCGCACGCCGATGAAGTCGTCCTCTGCACCTCGGGCGAGGGCACGACGAGCGAAGGGGAGTTCTGGGAGGCCATCAACTCCGCCACCAATCTCAAGCTTCCCGTCGTTTTTCTGATCGAGGACAACGGATACGCCATCTCCGTTCCGGTCGAGGTGAACACCGCGGGGGGGTCCATCTCGCGCCTGCTCACCGGGTTTCCGGGGCTGCTCATCCAGGAGGTGGACGGTTGCGATGTGCTCGCCTCCTACGACGTGCTCGCGAGGGCGGTGGAGTATGCCCGTGCCCGAAAAGGCCCGGCGCTGGTCCACGCCAGCGTGATCCGCCCCTATAGCCATTCGCTGTCCGATGACGAAGTGCACTACCGGCCGCCCGCCGAGCGGCAGGCCGACGCCGAGCGCGACCCGCTGAACCGGTTCCCGGCTTACCTGCTGGAGCAGGGGATCGCAACCCAGCCGGAGCTCGATCAGATCGCGGAAGAAGTCGCGGAGGAGCTGCGGGTGGCGGCCGAGACTGCGCTCGCCTCACCCCAGCCGGCGACGAGCACGATCTACGATTACGTCTACTCGCCCGACGTGGACCCGACGTCCGAGCAGTTCGACACCGAGGACGATCCCCGCTTCGCGGGCGACCCGACCACCATGGTGGACCTGCTCAACGTCTGTCTGCGGGACGAGATGGCGCGGGACCCGCGGATCATCGTCTTCGGTGAGGACGTGGCGGACTGCAGCCGCGAGGACAACCTGCCGGACGTGAAGGGCAAGGGCGGGGTCTTCAAGGTGACCTGGGGGCTGCAGCGCGCGTTCGGGAACGACCGCGTGTACAACTCGCCGCTGGCGGAGGCCAACATCATCGGCCGCGCCATCGGCCTGGCCACGCGCGGGCTCAAGCCCGTGGTCGAGATCCAGTTCTTCGATTACATCTGGCCGGCATACATGCAGCTCCGGAACGAGCTGGCGCTCATGCGGTGGCGCTCCAACAACGCGTTCTCGGCGCCGGTCGTAGTCCGGGTCACGTATGGCGGGTACCTGAAGGGGGGGTCGGTCTACCACTCGCAGACCGGGGCGGCCGTGTTCACCGGCGTGCCTGGCCTCCGGGTGGTCTGCCCCGCGACCGCGCTCGACGCGAACGGCCTGCTCCGTACCGCGATCCGCTGCGATGACCCGGTGCTCTTCCTCGAGCACAAGCACCTCTACCGCCAGACCTACAACAAGGCGCCGAACCCGGGACCCAACTTCATGATCCCGCTGGGTAAGGCGAAAGTGGTGCGGCCGGGGACCGATCTCACGGTGGTGACCTACGGCGCGCTGGTGCAGCGGGCCATCTGGGCGGCCAAGCGCGCCGAAGAGCTGCATGGGATCAGCGCCGAGATCGTGGACCTCCGCTCGCTCTCGCCCGTGGATTGGGAGACGATCGGGGAGTCGGTGCGGAAGACCAACCGCCTGATCGTGGCCTACGAGGACTCGCTCTCGTGGGGCTACGGCGCCGAGATCGCGGCGCGGGTGGCGGACGAGATGTTCGCGTGGCTCGACGCGCCCGTCCGCCGGGTGGCGTCGACGGATACGTTCGTTGCCTACGCCCCCGAGCTCGAGGACGTCATCCTGCCCCAGGTGGACGATCTGGAGCAGGCGATGGTGGAGATAGCGGGATTCTAGGTGAGTTGTGATTCCTACTCTGTCGAGTCTGCTTCCTCGGCGGCGTTCGCCTCGTCCGATGCCTTCTCGGTCGGCATCTGCGCCTCCATTTCCTTGTTCATGCGGTTGATCTCCGCCTCGTTCGCTCGGAAGAACTCGAGGTTCGCCCGGCTCACGCCCGTGACTTTCACCACCGAGTCGGGCGAGAGCTTCAGTTGCTTCATCAGCCCGTAGGACATTCCCGCCTGCAGGAACGCCCCCTGGGCGAGCGCGAGCTCACGCGGCGTCATGCCGGCCCTGGTAATGGCCGCCTTGACCGACGGCACCGAGTTGTAGCGCGCGGTGAGCTGGTCGATCGACAGGGCGCCGGAGTTCTCCAGCGCATCGCCAAGGCTCGGATCCGCCTGCGCCGCCTTGCCCAGATTCAGCATGGCGTTCATGAACTGCCGGTACTTCGGCATCGTGAGCGTATAGGCGCTGATCGCCTTCAGGTCCTTGTCGCCCTGACTCTGGGCCGCAACCGTCGACGTGAGAAGGCAGGGAACGGCCAGCCCCAGGGCAAGCGCGCGGGCGCGCGCGGCGAAATACGGCATCGTCGACTCCGGAAGTGGTTGATCGATGGGCGGTGACTGGAAAGCTACGGGCGCATCGCCTCGCGGATCTCCCCCGCCGCGGCGATCGCGATATCCACGTCGCGGGAGAGCGCCTTGGCCTGCTGCGTGGCCTGGGTAAGATCCCCGAGTACGGCCGCCACCCCGGCCGAGCGAAGTCGGAGCAGGTCGAACCGCACGTTCTGCATGGCCAGCACGCACGACTCGAGATGGCCCGCCACCTGGCTCCGGCGGCTCCGCAGCTCGACCATCGTCTGTCGCTGGCGCTCGAGCAGGTTGAGCCGCCGAGCGCGCTCGGGATCGTCCGGCTCCCGGGAGAGCGCCGCGATCCGCTCTTCCACCTGCGCCAGGTCCTCGCCGCCCAGGTTGCTGTCGATGGCGTGCAGCGTCCGGGCGGCGTCGGTGGCCCGTTCATACAGGCCGTTGACGGTTTGCTGAATGTCGGGCAGCAGCTTGCGCTCCGAGGGCGGCAGTCGATCCATCAGTTTGAGGATCGCCAGGCGGTCGCCCTGCATCTGCCGGATGGCGCCGACCTGTATCCCGAACTCCTCCGACCGGGGCGGTGGGAGCTGCCGCGCCAGGGCCGAGGAGCCTTTCACCATCGTGGTCTCGACTGCGTCGGGCGCGGGCGGGCGCGTCAGGACGTCGCGCCAGCTATAGCCCGCCTGCCAGAGCTGGGCATAGCTCCGGAGCAACCCGATGCCCATGCCGAAGGTCGGGAAGAGAAACCAGGGGTGCTGGAGGCCCGTGGCCGCGTTGATGCCCATGCAGCCGAGAGACACCGCGGCCCAGCTCGCGAATTGTCCCCGCACCCGTTGCACGATCCGCGGCTCGCCGGTGTCGGGAATGGCAAGCTCGTCGGGCCGGCGGCCGCGGTACTCGCGGGGCCGGTGCTCGCCGCGCGGTGCGGGCATCGGCCCGGGCGCGGGCCGCCGTTCGCGCTCGACGGGTCCGGCTCCCCCGGCCAGGGGACGCCGGGTGGTCGCGCTGGGGCGCTGCCCCCGGAAGGAGGTGCCGGTGGGCCGGTAACCGCTCACGGTGCGGCTCTCGAGCGACCGGCGAAGCGCATCGGCGCTGGGCCACCGGTTTTCCGGGTCCTTCTCCAGGCAGCGGCTCACCGCGAGCGCCAGGTCCTCGGGCACGTCGGCACGGCGGGTGCGGATGTCCGGCGCCGGCTCGGTGATCTGCTTCATGAGGATTCCGGCCACCGTCGGCGCCGAGAACGGGAGCTCGCCGGTCAGCATCTGGAAGCTCACGACTCCGAGGCTGTACACGTCCGAGCGGCCGTCGATCTCCCGCTCGCCGGCGGCCTGCTCCGGACTCATGAAAGCGGGGGTGCCGATCGCCACGCCGGCACCGGTGAGCGTCGCGCCCGAGGTGGACGAGAGCGCCTTGGCGATCCCGAAGTCGGTCACCATCACCCGGCCACGGGTGCCCTCGAGCAGGATGTTGTCGGGCTTGATGTCGCGGTGGATGATCGAGAGCGCGTGCGCGGCGCTGAGCGCGTCGGCGGCCTCCCTCATGATTCGCCGGGCCTCGTCTACCGGGAGCTTGCCTCGCCGCTTGATTCGCGCCGCGACCGACTCACCGTCCACGTAGCCCATGACGAAATACACCAATCCACCGCCCTCGCCGACGGAGTGGATTGGAACGATGTTGGGGTGGGAGAGCCGGGCCGCGGTCTGCGCCTCGCGAGTGAACCGCTCCCGGATGTCCTTCTGGAACGCCAGTTCAGGCGGGAGCACCTTGATGGCTACCCGGCGCTGGAGGCGCTCATCCCGCGCCCGGTACACCACGCCCATGCCGCCGCGTCCGATTTCCCCCTCGAGCGTGTAAGCCGTTCCCAGCGCCTCGGCAAGGCGCGCGGGAAGCGGTCTATCGGCGGAGTCGGTCATGGCTGGCCCGGCCGCTGACGGGCGGCGGAGCAGGCAGTGGCGCGAGGAAATGTCGGTGGGCCGCCAAGCATGGCAGACAATCTGTACCCGTGCCGCGCGAGCGGCAACTAAAATCCCGGGCCCGAGACTCGGCGCCCCGCCCGCGTAACCGGCAGGTCGCTCGGCTCGGCGGCCATATTGGCAGCGATTCTCTTGGAATTCCGGCAGCTCCTGTCGCTCCGGTCTCCGGTGGGAAACCGAATCGAACGATAAGTTGTTATGTGGCAAGCCCGGACACAATGAGTGACGGTGGCACGGTCGGTGCGAAACTGCCCCGATCTTTTGCCGGTTCGTCTTTTACCCCGTCAGAACGGGGACTTGGAAGGAGTTGTTTCGAATGGCCGAACGTTTGACTTTGCCTGTGCTGCCACTGCGCGAGGTCGTGCTCTTCCCCGGAGTGACCGCGCCGATCGGCGCCGGGCGCCCGGCCACGCTGCGCGCCATCGAGGCCGCGCTGGCAACGCCGGAGCGCCTGGTGTTTGCGGTGTCGCAGCGCCAGAACGTGGAAAGCGTCAACCCGGATGTGCTCTTCACCATCGGCACGATCGCGAAGATCGGGCAGCTCCAGCGCGGGCTCTCGGGCATGCAGTTGCTCCTTCACGGGGAGCGGCGCGGCATCGCCATCCACTATACGGATAAGGAGGGGTATCTCCAGGCCATCGTGCGTGAGGCCGAGGAGATGCTGCCCCTCAACCCCGAAGAGTCGGCGTTCGTGGCCCTGCACCGTGAGGCGCGGACCCGGGCGGCGGAGCTCGGGCAGAAGTCCGGCCTGCCGGACGAAGTGGTGCAGCAGGTCCTTGCCGGGGTGAACGAGGCCGGGAGGTTCGCCGACCTGGTGGCCGGCTACATCGACATCACCCCATCTCAGCGGCAGGCGCTGCTCGAGACGCTCAGCGTCGAGGAGCGGCTCCGCCGCGTGCTGGTCCACGTGCAGCGCCAGATCGGCGTGCTGGACGCTCAGGAGGACATCAAGTCGCAGGTCCAGGAGGAGCTGGGCGAGCGCCAGCGCGAGATGTTCCTGCGCGAGCAGCTCAAGACCATCCAGCGCGAGCTGGGCGAGGGCGACGAGCGTGATGACCTGCAGGAGCTTCGGGAAAAGCTCGAGGCCCTCGACCTTCCGGCCGAGGCGCGGAAGGAAGTCGACCGCGAGCTCAACCGCCTCACCCGCATCGGACGCGAGTCGATGGAGAGCCAGGTCATCCGCACGTTCCTGGAAAACATCGTCGAGCTGCCCTGGAACGTCCGCAGCAAGGAGCACCTCGAGCTGGCCGAAGCGCAGCGGATCCTCGACGAGGACCACTACGCGCTGGGTGACGTCAAGGATCGAGTGCTCGAGTTTCTCGCGGTTCGCCAGCTCCGCATGCAGCAGGACGCTGCGGAGGCCGCGGCCGACAATGGCGAGGTGAAGGCGGACGAGGTGGACGCGGGCGAGTCCACCGACACGCCGGCGGCCACCGCCACGGTCCCACCGCCCAACGTTCCGATCAAGGGAAACGACGACGATCGCGCTCGCGGGCCGATTCTGCTGTTCGTGGGCCCCCCGGGCGTCGGCAAGACCTCGGTGGCCAAGAGCATCGCCCGGGCGATGGGGCGGAAGTACGTCCGCATCTCGCTCGGCGGCGCGCGGGACGAGGCCGACATCCGCGGCCACCGCCGCACCTACGTGGGCGCCATGCCCGGACGCATCATCCAGGGAATGAAGCAGGCCGGGACCAAGAACCCGGTGTTCCTGCTGGACGAGGTGGACAAGCTGGGCGTCTCCTTCCAGGGCGACCCGGCGAGCGCATTGCTCGAGGTGCTCGATCCGGCCCAGAACGACACGTTCGTGGACCACTACCTCGGCGTGCCGTTCGACCTGAGCGAGGTGCTGTTCATCGCCACCGCCAACTTCATCCAGAACATCCCGGGCCCGTTGCTCGACCGGATGGAGGTGGTGGACTTTGCCGGATACACCGAGCGCGAGAAGCAGGAGATCGCCCGGAAGTACCTCATCCCGCGCCAGTTCACCGAGAACGGGGTGAGTCCCGAGCGGCTGGAGATCACCGATGAAGCGCTGGCCGAGGTGATCACGAGCTACACCCGCGAGTCGGGCGTGCGGCAGCTCGAGCGGGAAATCGGCCGGCTGGCCCGGAAGGTGGCCCGCAAGTTCGCCTCCGGCCAGACCGAGCGGATCTCGGTGGACAAGGAGATGGTCGACGATCTGCTCGGCCGTCCGAAGGTCCACCCCGAGAAGATGGCGCGGTACGACGAGGTCGGCGTCGCGACGGGGATGTACTACACCCCGACCGGTGGCGACATCATGTTCGTCGAGGCGTCGACGATGCGCGGCAAGGGCGAGCTGGTCCTCACGGGTCAGTTGGGCGACGTGATGAAGGAGTCGGCTCGCGCCGCCTGGACGTACGCGCGCTCCCATGCCGCGGGCCTCCAGATCGCGGACGAGATGTTCGACCGCGACATCCACATCCACGTGCCGGCCGGCGCCATTCCCAAGGATGGTCCCTCGGCGGGCGTGACGATGGCCTCGGCCGTCGTGTCAACGCTGTCGGGGCGGCCGGTACGCCACGATATCGCGATGACGGGTGAGATCACGCTGCGCGGGCGGGTGCTCCCGATCGGCGGGGTGAAGGAGAAGGTGCTGGGCGCCGTGCGGGCGGGCATCACCCGGATCCTGCTGCCGAAGGAGAACGAACCGGACCTCGAGGACCTCCCCCAAGAGGTGCGGGACAAGATCGAGGTGCACCTGGTCTCGGAGTTGGGCGAGGTTCTCGCGCTCACGCTCCGGGGCGCCACCTTCCGCGAGGGACGCCTGCTGTTCGGCGACGAGAAGAACCCGCGGGACGTGATGCCGCTGTCGGGGGGTTTTCGGCATTAGCCGATAGCGGTAATCGGTAAGCAGTAAGCAGTAAGAGGTGAGCGATAAGCGGTGAGCGGTGAGTGGGTGGTCTCGTGAGCTTTGCTCGCCAGCCGCCCGCTCACCGCTTACTGTTTACTCCTTCCGCCCCCGAAACTGCTCGAGCGCGAGCCGGGCGCCGGCGACGAAGGCCGGACCCGTACTCCAGTGGCCCTGCACGTCGTTTCCGCGCCGCGCCGCCACAATCGCGCTCCGATCGTCCACCACGCTGATGAGCGGCATTCCAGGCCAGGGCGGGCTCCCGCTCACCACCTCGACCACCGCGAAGCCGAGATCGACGGGACTCGTCGCGCAGAGGACGAGCGGCAGCCCGGCGGCGTACGGCCGGCGAAGCGCCGGTGCGAGCAGCGGATAGGCATCCCCCGGCGCCAGCAATGCGACCGAGAGGGCGGCCCGCGCCACGTCTCGCGTAATGAGCTGCAGCACCGACCGGCCCGAGTCGATCTCGACGACGGTCGGAGTCTCCGGGACGCTGACGGACTCGAGATCATTGCTCAGGCGCTCGAGAGCCTGGCCGTGCGCGGACGAAATGCGCGCGATGACCGCCGCCGGCGTCTCCGGTCGGTACCGCTTGGGTCGGCCGCTGTCGACCCGTGCGGCACCCTTGGCCACTAACCCCTCCAGTGCGCTGTACGCGTTGGCGCGTGCGAGTCCCGCCGTCCGCGCGATGGCGTAGCCCGTCCCCGGCCCGCCGGTGAGCAGTACCTCATAGACGAGACTTTCGGTGGGGGTAAAGCCGAACGGCGTGAGGTCGAGGTGAGGCATGTAGTAGTTTGTGGTGCTACGAACGAGGATGGCAAGAGGGCAAGCGCGTACGGCTACTCGTAATCAACCGGCCACCCCAGGAGTTTGGCGATCAGCGCCAACCGAAACGTGACATCCACTTCCCGCCCTTCAGTCGACGTGGCATCTCCGTGGAGCGGGTAATAGTGGTAGGTGATCTTGTTGAGCGCCTTGGGTTGCGAGCGCAGGTTCTTGGGCCGCCAGACGCCGGTGGCGTCGCTATCCTGGAGCAGCCGGCCCAACACCTTCGTGGCCACGGGGGCCCACGGTAGCGCGCCCATGCGGGCCATCAGCTCGATGTAATGGAGCGCCAGAGGGATGTCGGTCGGCTGCCCCTTGGCGTCAGCCTCGATCGGATCGCCCAGGAGCAGATGCTGCGGCTTGACGGTACGCTTCCCGACCTGGATGGTAAATGCTTTCTTGGGTGCCGGTTGCGCCAGGTAGTGCCCCAGACGCTCGGTGAAGCCCGCCCGCTCCCGCCGCAGGTTCGGCATGAAGGCCAGCATGGCCACGGAGTACCAGCTTGGTGGATGGGCCTCGGGGTGCAGCACGAGGTGGGACCCTGACTTGATGAACGGCTTCTCGGCCAGGGGGCTTCGAAGGAATTGCGAGACGGCGTTGGCGATCTTGTGGCCCGCGCCCCGGAGCCGCGGATCTTCGGCGTACCCGGCCTCCGCGAGGGCAGCCGACGCCGCCTCACGCATGATGCCCCGGGCCCACGCTTCGGCCTCCTCGTCCGACTTGACCAGCTTCTGGAATTCGAACAGCAGCGCGGGATCCTCGTCCCGGCTCAGCAGCCGGAAGAGCATCCGGTCCGCGAGCTTGAACGGACGGCTGGCGCGGGGCCATTCGAGCTGCAGCAATCGCCGGTACTGCGGGATGGTGCCCACGTCCTTGATGCCGAGGGCCGGGGACGCGGCAAGCCCAAGCATGTTGCCACCCCAGACTCCGGAGTCCTTCTGCTTCTTGACTACGGCGAGCGCGGCCTTGGATTCCACCACGGCCAGATTGGCGGCCGCGAGGGTCTCCGGGGACGCATACCCTGCGGGGGCCAGCTCGGCGTAGGTGCGGTACCGGATCGACGGCCCGGCGTTGGCCAGGAGCCAGGTGAGCGGGATCCGGTGCTGGGTCGGCAGTTCCAGAAACGCTCCTGGGGAGGGGATCAGGGCGTAGGCGGCCGGGAAGATAGGTGGGACCGGCCGTGGGCGCTACGCCCTACTTGCCGCTCCGCCGGAACTCGCCGGCCTGCCGAAATTCCGAGCTGGCGTTCCACGTGGGTGGGTGTGCCGCATCGCCGACCGCAACCGCTGTCCTGACGGTGACGCGAAGCTGTTGCAGCGCACCGTCATAATTGAACCAGGGGGCAACCTCGTCGCCGGGCTGATGGTAGCGCTCAGCGACATATTTGTCGGATTGCTCCTTGCCCCAGCCGGCGGGACGTCCCACGAAATCGTTGCCGGTCTCCAGACTCGTCCCGGGCACCCCGGCCTTGGCCAGGGAGAAATGGTCGGACCGGTAGTACGACCCCTGCAGCAGCGCCTCCTGGTTGGTCGTCACCCTCAATCCCTCTGCCCGGGCGGCAATGGTCATGGTCTGGCCAAGCGTGGACTGGTCCAGCCCAAGGGCTGAAAAATCCCGCGTCCGTCCATGCAGGTTGAGGATGTCGAGGTTGAGAATGGCCGCCGTGCCCTGAAGCGGGAAGGGAGGGCTCGAGGCCAGCGCCTGTGACCCCAGGAGGCCCGACTCCTCCGCAGCAAACCCGATGAACACGATGGATCTCGCGGTGTGCACGCCACTCCGGGCGAACGCCTCGGCGGCAGCGAGCACCCCGGCCGTTCCCGACGCATTGTCCTCGGCGCCGTTGTAGATCGAGTCACCGTCGACCGGCGCGCCAATCCCGAAATGATCGTAGTGTCCGCCGATCAGCACCGTCTCGCGCGCGAGGGGCCCGCGGCTAGGCCAGCGCCCGAGCACGTTGTTCGTCTCGGATCGGCGGATCGTGCTCCGCACCGCCGCGCTGAGCTGGACGGCAAGGGGGACCGCTCTGAACCCAGGCCGCGCCGCGGCGGCTGTGAGGGTCGCAAGATCCCGCCCCGACCGCTGGAACAGCCGGGCGGCGGCATCCTGCTGGAGCCAGCCGGCCACACGGAGTGAGCCTGGCGGCGTCTCCAGCCGAACCTGGGGGCCCACCCAACCCGAAAGCACCGTGGTCCACGGGTAGGTCGCGCTCTCGGTCGTGTGGACCATGATGATACCCGCCGCGCCCTGACGCTGAGCCTCCTCGATCTTGTATGTCCAGCGGCCGTAATAGGTGAGAATCTTCCCCCGGAAGATGGTGGAGTCCCGGAGGCCAGGATCGTTGACCAGCGTGATGACGATCTTTCCCCTGGCATCGACACCGGCATAGTCGTTCCAGCCGTACTCGGGGGCCACGATGCCGTATCCCACGAACACCGCGTCCCCTCGCGCGTCGACCAGCGAATCGTTCCGCATCGACCACATCACGAAATCCTTCTTCCAGGTGAGCGGACCGACGGAGGGTCGCACGGCGGCAAGCGTGGGTTCGGGCGTGAGCGAGATGATGGGCACCCGCTGGTACCAGGTGCCGCTGTCGCCCGCGGGCTCGAGGCCGATGCGCTCGAACTGCGTCGCGAGGTATCTGGCCGCGGTGGCGCCGCCCCGGGTGCCCGGGGCTCGGCCCTCGAGCGCATCGTCGGCTAGGAACTCGAGATGAGCGCGGAGCACCCGGGCATCGAGAGCGGAGGCGACACGGGCGGCGGGGGAGGTCGCCGGTGTCTGGGCGGCGAGGGCAGCGGGAGCGGCGAGCAGGCAGAGGTAGGCCAACGGACGCATGACAGCGGTTCCTTTTCCGGTGCTAGAGGCGCAGCCGCTTGAACGCGAACTCCGGGACGACCCGGATGACCGCCATGATCGGCCGCCAGAACCATGGAATGTAGGCGACGTTGCGACGGCGCTCGATGGCGGTGTAGATAGCGCGCCCGGCTCGACTGGCGCTCGCGAACAGCGGCCCATGAGCCATCCCCGCCGTCATCGGCGAGTCCACGAAGCCGGGCTTGAGCGTGACCACCGCGACCCCCGCCTGGAACAGACGGTTCCTCAGCCCTTCGAGGAACCGGTCGAGACCGCCCTTGGCCGCGCCGTACACGTAATTGCTCTGGCGGCCCCGATCACCGGCAACGGAGGTGATCACGGCGATGCACCCGTGACCCTGGGCCTCGAACCGGTTCGCCAGGTCGGTCAGGAGGACGACACCGGACGTGAAGTTCACGTCGATTGCCGTCAGCGTCTCCGTGACGCTTGCCTGGGCCCGCGCCTGCTCCGGGAGCACGCCATGCGCGATGAGTGCGACGTCGAGCCCGTCGAAGGCGGTCCAGGCCTCGTTCACGACCTCCTGACAGCGCTGTCGGTCCGTTACATCGAGCGTAGCCCGCCGGACCCGACCTGCGCCCCGGACCTGAAGATCGGCGGCTACGGCGTCGAGGTGCTCCGCGTCCCGACCGGTGAGGAAAAGGTCCGCGCCCGCCGCGGCATAGAGTCGCGCGGTTTCCGCGGCCATCGCCGAGGTTGCCCCGACGATCAGGACCCGCTTCGAGGGGTCAGGAGGCATACACCCGCCGCCAGAAGGAGGAGGAGAACCCGGGGTCCCGCTGGCCCGCGAAGCGCTCGAGCAGCGGGAAGAAGGCTCGGAAACTGTCCCGGCTCATCCGCGCGTCCTTGGCCGGATACACGGCGCCGCCCGCCTCGCGGACCACCGCGTCCAGCTCGTCGAGCAGTGCGAGCGTGAGCCGACCGCGAAACGCGAAATCGACGGCCAGGGTCATCCCCTCGCGGGGAAACGACAGCAGGCCCGGCGAGGGCACGCCGCCGAAGCGCTTGAGCACGGCCAGCGACGCCGGCTCTCCCGAGCGGCTGATCCGCTGGAAGATGGTCCGGATAGGGCCGCCGCCCGGCGCATCGGGTACTACGCACTGGTACTGCAGGAATCCGCGGGGACCGTAGAGACGGCCCCACTCCCCCACCCCGTCCAGAGGGAAGAAGAAGCGCGTGTAGGGGACGGTGCTCCGGTGCCGCGACCGGAGCTGGCCGCGATAGTACGCCTCGTTGAACAAGCCCAGCGTACAGCGATTGAGGAGCCCCGCTGGGGCATCGGCTGGCACCCGGAGTCGCGCCGGCGGAAGCGGGGAAGGCGCCGGGCCATCCAGCGGGGCGTGGTCGCCGCGGAGATAGATACCCCGGCCCATGCGCCGCCCCCGGGCCAGGCAATCCACCCAGGCAGCCGTATACTCGAACCGCTGGTCCTCGGCCGCCAGGTCGAAGAACGCCTCGAGGTCGGGAAAGCGGATCCGCTCCATGGCGATGCCGGGGCCGGGCACCGGCTTGAGCTGGATCTCGGCCCAGAGCACGAGGCCGGTGAGGCCGAGCCCGCCGATGGTGGCTCGAAAGAGCTCGTCCTCAGGGGTGCAGACGATTCGGCCGCCGTCCGAGCGGAGCAGCTCGAACCTGGTGACGTGTGCCCCGAAGGTGCCGGCGCGATGATGATTCTTGCCGTGGATATCGTTGGCGATGGCCCCGCCGACCGATACCCAGCGGGTGCCGGGCACCACCGGCAGGAACCATCCGCGAGGCACGGTGAGCGCCAGGATCGCCGCCAGGGTGACCCCCGCCTCGCACCGGAGCAGGCCACGCTCCTGGTCGAACGCGATCAGCCGGTCGAGCCGGCGCACGTCGAGCAGGAAGCCGCCGTCGTTGAGGCAGCTATCGCCGTAGCTCCGGCCGCAGGCGTACGCGAGCACCGGGCCGCCCAACCGGTCGAGGGCCGGCGGGTCGGAGCGCCACACTACCGGCAGCACCGCGCGCGGCGTGGCCTCGGGGTACCGGCCCCAGGAGCGATAAGCGGGCATGCTACAGCGCGAAGTACAGGACCATGGCGACCAGCGCGCCGAGCAGGTAGCTCGCGGGATCCCGCACCGTCGCGACGATCGGGTCATCGAAGATTCGCCCGCGGTGCGCCAGGAGCCACATCCGGCTGATCCAGAACAGCAGCAGCGGGCAGATGAGCCACAGCAACAGCGGTTCACGGTAGAGCGCGAGTACCTGTTCGCTGTTGATGTAGAGCGCGAGCACGAGCACCGACATGTATCCGCTCGCACCGCCCATGGAGCCGAGCCATTCCCGGTCACCGCGGATATAGCCCCGGCGCCGGACCTGATCCGTCGCGGCACCTTCCATGGCGCTCACCTCGGTATACCGCTTGAGGAACGCCAGGCTCAGGAACAGGAACATCGCGAAGGCCAGCAGCCAGGTGGAGAAGCGTACCTCCGACGCGGCGACGCCGCCCAGCACCCGCAGGGTGTAGAGGCCGGCAAGCAGCAGCACGTCCACCACCGCTACGCGCTTGAGATACACCGAGTAGGCCGTCGTGAGCACCACATAGAGCGCGAGCAGATCGATGAAGGCCACCGGCAGCGTGGACCAACTGACCGCGAACCCGAGCGCCAGGAGCGCGGGGACCAGGAAAATGCCCAGCCCGGGGCTCAACCTGCCGGACGCGAACGGCCGCGTACGCTTGACGGGGTGGTTCCGGTCCGCGTCACGGTCGAGAATGTCATTGAGCACGTACGCGCTCGACGCGGCGCAGCAGAAGGCGACGAATGCCGTGGCCGCCCTGCCCATGGTGGCGGCATGGAACAGCTTGTGGTCGAGCACGACCGGCACGAAGAGCAGCAGGTTCTTGACCCACTGGTGTGGGCGGAGCGCCCGTAGCAGCGCGAGCCCGCGTGCGGCGCCGCGGGGCGAGACGAGCTCGGTGACGGTCATGGTCGGGCTCTCCCGGGTGCTCGGTTCAGCCACGGGGCATCGCGCCGAGCCGGAAGCCGGCGGCCATGGCCGGCAGCTCCGTGGGCGCGCCCAGGTCCGCGAGGATGGCTCGGCCGGTCTCGAGTCCCGACCCGAGCGCGGTGCCGGTCGAGACGATCGAGGGAAACGCGCGGTAGTTTCCGCCGAAGTACACGTTGTCCCATGAAGCGCTCCGGACCGGCGGGTTCCTGAAGCTCCGCCCGAAGACCGGCGAGTACATCGGCACGCGGGCGACATGAGTCCAGAACGGGTCGAGATCGAAGCCGAACACCACCCGGAAATCATCGCGGTAGCGCGCCAGGAGCTCGTCGTCGGATGCGTGGAACAGCGGCCGGTCGCGTCCGCGGAGATGGGTCACGAAGTTTACGCAACTGTCCCCCGACCGGCCGATGGTGGGGTTGAGCGAGCTCAGCAGAAAGATGCCGCAGGCAGTCCGGTCGAGCGACGCGAGGTTGATCCAGTACGATCGGGCGTCCACCGCCTGGCGCGTGGCGCACACCACGGAGATGAGCGCGGAGTACCGTATGCGCTCGAGCTCCGGGGTGCGGTCGGCGTCCAGCAGGCGCAGGTAGACCTCGGTCGGGATGGTGCTCACGAAGATGTCGCCGCCGATGCGCTCGCCCGTGCTCAGCTCGGCCTCGCGGACGCGTCCGCCCTGGGTGAGGAGCCGGTGCACGGTCGCGCCGAGCCGCACCTTGACCCCGGCCTCCGCGAGCAGGCGGGCCACGCCGTCGCAGAGCACCTTGGTCCAGTTGGCGCCCGGGATGTAGCCCAGCGGCGCCGAGCCCTCGCGGTAGTGGAGCCGGGCGCCGAGCCAGGCACCGCTCACCTCCGCACAGGGCAACTCGAACTTGAGCCGGGTCAGCCGCTCGAACAGTGCCTCGCGGGTGCCGGCGCCCGCATAGCGATCTACCAGGTCGGCCGCGCTCCGGTCGAGCCAGTCCGACCAGTCCCGCTTGTTGAACGCCTTGAGCATCAGGCGGACGAAGCCTGCCTTGTCCCGCAACGACATCGGAAAGGCCAGAAAGCCGGCCGGCGAGCCGAGATCGTACGCGCGTTCGCCGAGATGGAACAGCATCCGCACTCGGCGCCAGCGGACGGTCGGGAGCGCGCCGATCAGGTTGAGGAAGTAATGCAGCGGCCGGTCGCGATGCAGGATGTGGTGATAGCCCAGCGGGTAGAACTGCCCGTCCTGCTCGAAGCTGCCAGCCAGGCCGCCCAGCACCGGGCCACGCTCCACCACGGTGATGTCGCTGAGCCCGGCGCGCGCGAGGGCGTACGCGGCGGCGACACCCGACAGCCCGCCGCCCAGGACCACGACGGCCGGCCCGCTCACTGGCTCCCCTCCGGCACGAGCAGGGAAAGCTCGTCGATGTGGAAGACCGCGGGCCGGAAATCCGGGGTGATGCTGATCTCTCCCACGGTGTCCGAGACCCACACCGTGAGGGTGGTGGCTGAATCGTGTACCGCGTCCCAGCTTCCCCGTTCCCAGTTGGCCCGGTCGCCAGTAGGGGAATACTTGTAGAAATGGTCCGGATCGAACGCGGGCGCGTTCCGGGGTTTCCAGCGGAGACTGATGTACGGCAGCGTGCGGTCGTCGCTCAGGTAGCGATAGCGGAGCCGGACACCCGTGGCCAGACGGTCGGCGGGAAGGCGGAAGCGCAGTGCGGGCCGAGGGCCGGCGACGCGCGCCGTGCTGTCCTGCCACGTGAGCTGAGTGGTCTCGATCGGGCGGAGATCGAGCGGGATGGTCCGCATGGGCGGGTCCTGCCGCAGCGCCGCAAAGTGGCCGACCCCGGCGCGCCTCAGCATCGGCAGATACCGTGCGGTGATCTCCTGGTGCGGATGGAGCCACGTGCCGTAGCGGTGCAGCAGCTCGTGCGTCGGGACGCCGGCGGCCATGTCGCGCTCGAACCCGCCGAGCTGGGCGCGCAGCTCTCGCGCGTAGCCGAGTCCGAATGCGGTGTTGCCCCAGAGCGCGGCGAGCGCCGCGAGTGCGAACGCGGCGCGAGCGGGCATGCTCATTCGGCCGCCGTAGAGCGACCAGACGAAATACACAGTGCACCACGCCGGCAGAGCGAGCGTGACGTAGCGGGTCTCGAACCCGTCGCGGCCGAGCCCGAGCCCGAGCGCCAGGGAGACCAGGGCAGCGAGGAAGCAGAGCAGGCCGGCGGCCCGGGCGCGTTCCCCGGGCCGCTCGCGCCACACGCGGATCGGGAGCGCCGTCGAGGCGGCGAATACGGCCAGCGTGACGAGCCCTGACACCGGCCAGGATGCCCGCGTCGCCGGGCCGAGGCCGATGGTGAGGAACTGCAGCGCGGTCTCGAGCGTCTGGTGGACGCTCCGGCTCTTCGGGTGGTAGGGCACGGGCTGCCAGCCGACGAAGTACACCGCGGTGAGAACGAGCGCGCCGCCGCCGAGCGCCAGGAGCAGCTTGTCACCGCGGGTTCCCGGAGCACCGGTCCAGGATTCCGGAAGCAGCGCGATCGCCAGCGGCCACGCGGCGAGCGCCGGAACCATGCCGAGGCCATTCGCCCCGCAGAGCGGCAACAGCAGGGCGCAGAGGCCCACGATGGCCGCGGCCCGCCGCGGGGGCAGCGCCGCGCCCGCGCGCACGATGGCCAGGAGCGCCACGCACGCCAGGGCGACGGACGCGAAGAACTGAAGTTGCCAGCCCCACAGCATGTTCGCCGCCTGCCCCCAGTTGAGCAGCGCGAGAGGGAAGAACGCGTCTGCGGCGCTCGGCCGGCCGCGGAGCCGGGCCGCCGCGAGGAGCATCGCCGCGGCCAGTGCGGCCATGACCAGCACGTCGAAGTACATCGTGACCCGCATGTCGGTCACGGTGAGTCGGTCGAGGCCGAGGAACAGCAGCCGCGGCACGGGCACCCTGTGCTCGTTGTGCTGCGACCAGAGCCAGTCCCAGGTGACCGGCTGGTTGTGGGTGAGCACCGGGACCATGTCCCAGTCGTCCCAGGAAGGGACGTTGCTGGCGAAGCGCGCGAGGAGCAGGAGGGCGCCCGCGAGCATCGTCACCCACGCACCCCAGGCCACGGCCGTGCCCACGGCCGTGCCGAGGCGGGGCCGCGCGACGCCTGCCGGTGCGCTCATTCAGCGGACCCGCTCATAGACCCGCGCTCCGGTTCCGGGGGTGGTGTAGACCAGGCGCCAGTCCTCGGGACGCCGGCGCACGACGGGCGCCGCGTATCGTTCCGAGAGCCCCGGCAGCCCCAGGTTGTCGAGCACGAGCCACGAGATCGGGACCGCGTCGAGATACTTCGCTGCGGTCTCCGGGTTGGACTCGAGCGGCGGCAGAACGGCCTGTTTGCCGGTGCGCAGGTAGGCCAGGTGCGGGACGGACGTCGCGATGACGTCGGTGGCAGCCGCATGGCGCCTGACGTACTCGAGCGCGGGATCGAGGGCGTGCCAGGCCGGCTCGTACGTGAGCAGCCGGTCCTGCCGCTCCGTCCCGTCGGCCGCGAAGTAGCTGATCGGAAGCAGGCCTCGAAGGTAACCAGCCGCGGCCCCTGCCTGCACCAGCAGCAGCAGCGCGAGCGGCACGATGGTAACGACCGCCCCGGCGGCCCGACCCCATCCTGGCTGTCGCGCCAGCCGCTCTGCCGCCGCTTCGAGCGCCACGATGGCGAACAGGAACGACAGCGGCGCGAATGGGGCGAGATACCGCCAGAACTGACTGGGCCAGGGTGTGAGCGTGATCATCGCGATCGAGACGCCGTAGAACAGGGGTAGCAGCCATTCCCCTCGGTGAATCAGCAGACACGCGCCGAGCAGCGCACCGGCGCCGAGCAGCGTGACGAGGACGCCGGTCACCGCGAGGACCTGGTCGCCGGGTGGTGCCGCCTCCCGCCGCCCGAGCCCGCGATACAGCTTGTCCACGAGGTAGGGCCCGCTGGCCACCGCGATCCAGGCGCTCTCGCCGATCGAACGTGGGATGGCCAGGAGATTTCGTGCGATCCGTCCACCCAGCTCCCGCGGCGACGTGTGCCCCAGCTCGGGCCGGAACGGGTCGACCAGCCAACTGTTCTGCTGATAGGCCACGTTCGAGTAGTAGTAGTCGGCGCGCTGGTAGGGGTACGCCGGCCGCTGATATTCCGCGCTTCCGGACACCCGTGCGACGTGCGACTGCCACGCGAGCACCGGCAGCGCCGCCATGGCGGCGCGTACCGCCGCCTGCCGGTACCGCCGGCGGACGAGGCCGTCGAGCACCCAGACGGCGAGCAGCGAGATGCCCGCCGTCCGCAGGAGATACGCGGTCGCGGCGAGCGCACCGGCCGCGACGCCGTACCCGGGCCGGTCGCGGCGGCGCAGGCAGAGCAGGAACAGCATCGTGACCAGCGCGAACGGGATCTCGGCGTAGAGCGTGTCGGACGGATACAGGAACGCATAGAATGAGAGGCCCGTGCCCGCGGTGGCCACGAGCGCCAACGGGGCACGGAGGAACGACCGCAGCACGAAGTACGCGGCCAGCAGGTACGCGCCCGAGAGCACGAAGTAGCAGAGCCGGAGACGGGAGCCGACGACCACGTAGTCAGCCGTGCCGAGCGCCCGCTCGTGGAGCGCGACCAGGGCCGGAAGGAGCGGCGGATACTGCACCGCCTCGATCGCGCCGGGTTCGTTGAGCAGGCGGTAGCCCTTGCCCTCCGCGAGCGAGGTGCCGAGCACGAAATAGGTGCTCGCGTCCCACCGCAGGTCGATGGGGCCGTGCAGCCGGGGTATCCACACGGCCGCCCACAGGAGCAGCACGGCGCCGATGCAGAGTACGTCCCGCCGGCGCTCGGGCCCTCCCATCACGTTATCTTGCACCGCGCTCTGCATCCATACCAGGAGACCACCTCCGTGAAGGCACTGCTGCTCGTCGTCGCAGTGGCGGCACTGCTGCGCCTCGGCCTCGCGGCGCGCCAGGATCTGTGGGCCGACGAACTCTTCTCGCTCGCGGTCGCCACCGGCCACAGCCTCGAGCATCCGGCCGCCGACGCGGTGCCGGCGCTGGGCGATTTCGTCGAACCCCCGCTCGCTGTCCCGGCCGTGGCCTTTCGCCGCTATCTCGAGCGCGAGGCGCCGCCGGCCGGACCGCGGCGCGTCATGCGCGCGGTGCTCCTCTCCGACACGAGCCCGCCCCTCTATTACCTGATGTTGGCCGGCTGGACCCGGCTCGCCGGCACCAGCGACTTCGCTCTCCACGCCTGCTCGGTCCTCTGGGCGCTGGCGACGATGCCGCTCCTCTGGCTGCTCGCCCGGCGCCTCGGCGGCCCGCGCGAGGCGCTGGCCGCGTGCATCCTCTTTGCCGTCGCGCCGGTGAGCCTCTACTACTCGGTCGAAGCGCGGATGTACTCGATGCTGTGGTTCGTCTCCGCGCTCACGGCCTGGCTCACAGTGCGGCTGCACGACCGGGGCGGTACGGGGAACGTCGCGCTCTGGACGCTCGCGGGCGCCGCCGGTCTCCTCACGCACTACTTCTACGTCTTCGTCTGGGCGGCCTGCGTGCTCTGGCTCGTGCTCCGGCCCGGGCGCTGCCCGCGCCGCGCGCTCGCGATCGCCGCGATCGTGACCCTGGCGCTCGTGGCGCCGTGGTATCGGCTGCTGCCGGCGAGCCTCGCGCGCTGGCGCGTCACCGGCCACTGGCTCGATGGGCTCCCGTCGACGCCCAGGTTGCTGATGGCGGCACCCACGCTCGCCTGGGGGCTCCTCTCGGGGCGTGGCGCCTGGGGCGGCGTCGAATGGGTGGACCGAATCGGCGCAGTCCTCGTGCTGGCGCTCGGGGTCGCGCTGCTCCGGCGCGGGCGCGCGGCCGTGATCGGCGGCGGACGAGACTTGATCTGGCTCTGGGCGATCGGCGCGTGTACCGGGCCGGTCGTGTTCGATCTCCTCCGGGGTACCTCCACCTCGCTCATCGGCCGCTACGCGCTCGCCGGCATGCCGGCCGGCATGCTCCTCCTCGGCTTCGCGCTCGGCAGACTGCGGACCGCCGTCGCGGTGGGCGCCATGGTGCTGCTCGCCGGCACCTGGTCACCGGGACTGCGTGACCTGTTTGCCGGCCGGGCGCGGGCCTGGGAGCCGTACCGCCAGGTGGCGGCCGCTGCGGGCGCGTGGGCCCGGCCCGGGGGTCTCGTCCTGGTCCATTCCATTCCATCGGGCGTGCTCGGCATCGCGCGCTATCTCGACGGCGACATCCCGATGGCGGCGTGGGTCGGGCAGCTCGGGCGGCGCCGCGTGCCCGGAGACGTCGAGTCGCTGGTCGCCGGGCGGGAGCGCGTCGCCCTGGTGCGCATTCACGACGTGGGGGAGCCCGCCCCCGAGGAGGAGTGGCTCCGCGCCAACGCGACAGTGGTCCGCGAGCAACGGCTCCCGCACGCCTCCGTCGTCTATTTCGCGCTGCCGCCCACCCGGCGATAGATCCTCGGCCCGCTGTCGCTCTCCGCGTAGATCAACCGCCAGCGATCCGGCGCCCGCTGGATGGCCGGAATCGTGTACCGTCGCCCCACGTCGAGAAAGCTGAGCTGGTCCACCACGAGATAGGTGACGGGCACGGCGTCCAGCAGCGCCGCGGCCCGCCCCGCGTCCGCCTCGTAGGGCGGCATCACCGAGCGCAGGCCGGTCCGGAGGTAGGCCCAGTGTGGCGTGGAGGTGGCGATGATCTCTCCGGGCCGGGCCCGCCGCGCGAGCCAGTCGAGTCCCGCGTCGTGCAGGCGCCACGGCCGGTCGTAGAAGAAGAGGCGGTATTCGTGGGGGACTCCCGCGCGGTCGGTGTATATCGCCGGGTCGCGATACTTGCTGACCGATCGGTACAGCGTCAGGATCTGCTGGGCGCCGATTACGACCACTGTGACGATCAGCGCCAGTTGGAGCGCGCGCCAGCCCGATGCTCCGGTGGCGCGGGCCCGCCGCGTGGAAGCGGCGAGCACCATCACCACCGCCAGCGTAAGAAAGGGCGTGAGCGGCACCAGATAACGGACGAACTGGATGGGCCACGGCGTCAGCGCGACGAGCAGCAGCGAGCCGGCGGTGTACAGCACCAGCAACGCCGCGCCGCGCCTGGCCAGCAGCACCAGCCCCGCCACCACGGGCAGGCAGAGCGCCAGCATCGCGGCATCCGCCACCCACGTCGGGACCCGCACGCCGGACAGCCGTCCGTTCAGCTTGTCCACCTCCCCACGCCACCAGCCCCGGTGCACGCTCACGCCCTCGCCCAGCGTCATCGGCATGCCGCGCAGGTTGGTCGCCACCCGCGCGAGCAGCCCGTGGAGTGACACCCGGCCGAGCTCTGGGCGGAACGGGTCCACGTACCACATGTTCTCGGCATACCCCACGTTGTAGAACTGGTAGTCGGCGCGCTGGTAGGCGTAGGCGGGATTGGCAAAAGCCGCGGCCGTCTTCACGTGCGCGGTGTAGCCCTGCCAGGCCAGCACCGCGGCGGCCGCCACCAGTCCGCGCACCGCCCCCTGGCGCAACCGCCTTCGGATCAGACTCTCCGCTACCCATGCCCCCAGCAGCGCGATGCCCGCGGAGCGGAGGCCGTAGGCCCCGAGCGCCAGCAGGCCGCCCGCCGCCCCGCCCCCGACCGCGAAGAAAAGCGTGCTGACGAACGCGTAGGGCACGTCGGCGGCAAAGAAATCGGAGAGAAAGATCGTGTGGCTGTGGACGATCGCCAGCAGTGCGGCGAGGCACGCGTAGCCGGGCGTGAGGAACCGCCGGCACATGACATAGGCCGCGGCTGCGTACCCGGCATAAAGCAGGACGCTCCCCAGCCGGAGCCAGTGCCCGACGACTGCCGGATCGTCGGTGCCGAGCGCGCGCTCTGCGACCGCGCCGGCGGCCGGCAGCAGCGGCGGATACTGGATCGCCTGAATCGCGCCGGGCTCGTTGAGCAGCCGATAGCCGCGGCCCTCCGCCAGCGAGGTGCCGAGGATGTAATAGACGCCCGCGTCGTAGCGGAGGTCGAGCGGCCCACGGAGCCGGGGTAGCCAGAGCGCCACCGCTACGGCCAGGAGCGCCGCGAGGCAGCGCCGGTCGGCGCGGCCCCAGGGCGAGGCGAACGCGGCGGTCACGCGGGGTCCTGCGGCCGGCTCATCGACATGGCGGAGATGAACAGCGACGAGAACAACGTGCTGAACCCGATGATGACCAGCGTGGCCGCGAACGACACCCATTCGGGGTGCGGCAGGGGCAGGAGATCGGAACGCATCCACTCCGCCACGACCGCGACCAGGATGCCTCCGCCCACGGCAATGAGCCCGGTGCCGAGGAGCAACCCGGTCTCGAGCGTGAAGCGCCGGTAGAAGCCGGCGAGCGCCTGATTGTTCCGATCGAAGCGGCGGGTCCAGGAATACGTCTTGGTGTGGAGCCCCAGGCTCAGGATCTCGAATCCGACGACGCTGAAGATGGTGGCGAACACCGCCGTCACGCCGGACGCCGGTCGGCCGCCGAACCGCACCAGGCCAAGCAGCACCGCCAGGTGGAGCAGCAGCCCGATCGCGAGCAGCGTCACGCCCGGCGCCAGGAAGAGCTTGTTGGGCGAGTAGAGCAGCATCATGCGCAGGCTGCGCCAGCCGTCGCGGAACGTGCGCAGCTTGGATTCGCCCTTCCGCGGGGCGAGGACGATCGGAATCTCCTTGATGCTGAGCCCCGCGAGCCGGGCGTTGATCGCGAGCTCGAGGTTGAACTCCATGCCCGGGCTCACCGGCCGGATGGCGTCGTACGCCTGCCGGGAGAACGCCCGGAAGCCGCAGTAGACGTCCGTATAGCTGGTACCGAACAGCAGGTTGAGGATGCGGGTCAGCGCCGGATTGCCGAAGTAGCGGTGCAGGGCGGTGATGTGCGCTTCGCCGCCGCCGAGATAGCGGCTGCCGGTGACGAACTGGTGCCCCTCGCCCTGGAGTGCCTCCAGGAATCGGGGAATCAGGGTGAAATCGTAGGTATCGTCGGCGTCGCCCATGACGAGGTAGCGCCCGCGCGCGCTCGCGAAGCCCTTGAGGTAGGCGCTCCCGTAGCCGCGGAGCGGCTGGTGCACCACCCGGGCGCCCAGCCGCTCGGCGATCGCGACCGAGGCATCGGTCGAGCCGTTATCGCACACCACGATCTCGCCGTCGATTCCCGAGGCGGCAAAGGTGCGCTGGATCTTCTCGATGCACGGGCCGATCGCCGCCTCCTCATTGAGGCACGGCATGACGACGGACACCAGGGGTTCCCGGGTCACGGCGTTCCTCTCAGGCGGGTTCGGGCACGCCGGCGGCGCGATAGGCCGCCAGCACGGTGTCGATGTCGGCGTCCATGATCACGCGCCCCTCGCGCAGCCAGATGCCGCGGGTGCAGAGCGCGCGCACCTGCTCCAGCTCGTGCGAGACCAGCAGCAGGGTGCCGCCCTGCTCGCGGAAGTCGCACAGGCGAGCCAGGCAGCGGGCACGGAACTCCGCGTCGCCCACGGCGAGCACCTCGTCCAGCAGGAGGATCGCCGGCTGCAGGCAGACCGCGACCGAGAACGCGAGCCGGGCTTCCATGCCGCTGGAGTAGTACTTGAGCGGGGTGTCGAGGGAGTCGCCCATGCCGGCGAACGCGACGATGTCCTCGTAGTGCTCCGCCAGCTCGCGCCGGGTGAGGCCGAGGACGGCGCCATACAGGCGGATGTTTTCGGCGCCGGTGAGCTCGGGGTGGAAGCCGGCACCGAGCTCGATGACGGCCGTGATGCGGCCGCTGGTCCTGATCGTGCCGGCGGTCGGCTGGTAGATGCCCGCGACCAGGCGGAGCACGGTGCTCTTGCCCGAGCCGTTGTGGCCGAGCAGCGCCACGGCCTCGCCCGGCTCGACGCGGAGGTTGACCCCGCGGAGCGAGAACGCCGCCCGGCGAACGTGGATCGGGCGGCGCAGCACGCGCCGGATGAACCACTCCCGAAGCGAGCTGGTCCGGTGCTCGTAGAAGTAGAACCGCTTGGAGACGCCCTGGAGCTCGACCCTTGGCACGGGGTCAGACAATTTCGGCGAAGCTGGCGGCATAGCGGTGGAAAACGGCATACCCGAGCACCCAGACGAGCGCCGTCCCGGCGCAGGTCCCCAGGAGCAGCGCGGGCGCCGGCCACCGGCCCGCATAGAGTACCTCGTGATAGAGCGTCAGCAGGCCCGCGATGGGATTCAGAAAATAGAGGGTGCGCAGCGACTCGGGCACCATGCTCGCCGGGTAGAACACGGGCGAAAGGTAGAACAGCGAGGTGAGCGCGATCGGAAGCGCGTGGTACATGTCGTAGTAGAAGACGGACAGCGTCGCGATCGGGAGCGCCAGTCCCACGGCGAGCACGAGCTGCAGCCCGATCAGCACGGGCACCAGCGCGTAGCTGTCGGGGACGCCATGGTGGTGCAGCAGGATCAGGGCGACGAGGATCAGCGAGATCTCCGCCAGGAACTCGATGAGCCGCGAGCCCGCCGCGCTGAACACCAGGATCTCGCTGGGAAACGCCACGCTCCGGGTCAGGCGCGAATGCTCGGAGAAGATCCACGTTCCGGTGGTGAGCGTCTGGAGCATGAAGTTCCAGACGAAGTAGCCGCTCAGCAGGAACGCCCAGTAGTGCGGCACCTGGATCCGGACCACGTGGCTGAACACCACGACCAGGATCGACACGGTGAGGAGCGGATTCACCAGCGTCCAGACGAAGCCCAGCAGCGAGCGCTGGTACTTCACCTTCAGGTTCCGGACGACGAGGCCGCGGAGCAGCTCGCGGTACCGCCACACCTGGCGGAGGCGGGGGAACCCGGCAGCGGCCCGCGGGACGGCGGCGCTCACCATGCGTACGATGACCGGCGGGCGCGCGCGAGGCGTCGCGCGCGCGGGTACGCGGCCAGGCCTGCCCAGCAGTTCCACCACATGCGGGCCAGCACCGGCGCCGGCAGCGGATCGCGTCCCACCGCGCGCCGCGCCAGCCGTACGCCCGGTTTCATCAGGCGCCAGGCCAGATAGCCGGCCAGCGGCCCGCGGGACCGGCCGTCCGCGTCCATGACGTGTTTGTACAGGAACGCGAGCAGCGCGCGCTGATGGCCCACCACCTGCGCGTACACGCCGTCGAGTTCGGGCCGGTGCTCGTGTCGGGCCAGCGCCGCCGGCTCGTACACCACCGTGTGGCCGGCCTGCAGCGCCCGCCAGAGCAGATCGTGATCGCCCCCGCCGGGCAGGGCGGCGCCCAGGTCGAGCGCCTCGTCGAAGCCGCCCAGGGCAAGGGCGGTCGCGCGGCGCACCGCGTAGCTGCATCCGCTGCCGACGCTCACGGCCCAGGCGATGAGCGGGGCCGGCCGGCCGTGAAGTGGCCGGGCCGCATCGGCGGGGAGCCGAATGCGGTCAGCGCCGCGGGAGAAGCCGCCGTTCGCCTCGAACACCCGCTCGCCCTCCGTAGCCCGGCCCAGCGCCTCGACCCGTCCGGTACACACTACCACCGCGGGGTCGGTGTCGAACGCCGCGGCCAGCGCGCCGAGCCATCCCTCGGCGGCCACGGCGTCGTCATCGAGAAAGGCGACCACGTCGCCGCGCGCGCTGGTCAGCGCGCGGTTCCGCGCGAAGTCCAGCCCCTGCACCGGCTCGTGCACGTAGCGAATCCCCGGGAACCGGTCGGCCACGAGCGCCCGCGTCGCGTCGTCCCGCGGCGCGTTGTCCACGACGAGGATCTCCGCCGCCGCCGGGCGCTGCGCCTCGAGCGATGCCAGGGCGCGCGCGAGCTGCGCCGGGCGCGCGTGGGTGCACACGGCCACACTGATGTTCACTCCCATCGCGGCCGTGCCTCCGCTGCCGCCGCGCCGTGCCGCATCCAGCGCACGCCGCCGGCGACCAGGCCCGCCGAGTACGCCAGTCGTGCCGCGAGGACGGCTGGAAGCATCAACAGGGGCTCGAGCACGCCCGCCCGCGCCCAGCAGCCCACGATGTACATCGTGGTCGCCACCGCAAGCGGCACGCACCCCGCGACCAGCAGCAGCGGATGGTCGTAGACCCAGGCCACGCGGGCCGCTCCCGTTGGTGCCTTGCTCTCGATGGCGCTGAATCCCCACCGGTAGTTCCGGCGGAGCAGATTGCGAAAGCCGGGGCGGTTGTAGTGGTGGACCACGGCGGCCGGCTCGAACGCGATGCGGCCGCCGCGCCCGCGGATCTCCGCCTGCCACGCGAGCTCCTCGTGCGCGTACGCCACCGGCTGCTGCTCGGTGAAGCCTCGCGTGCGGGCGAAGTCGGCCCGGCGGACGCTCAGATTGCCGGGCGGGTGATTCGGCACTTCTCCCGCCGGGCGTCGCGAGTGGACATGATACCAGCCACAGTAGTAGTCGCAGCGCGCCATCGCCGGGAGTCCGGGCGGCAGGTCGAGCGCGCCACCCACCACGGCGGCCCCCGACTCATGGCACGCGAGCAGGCCGGGCAGCCAGCCCTCGAGCGGCACGCAGTCCGCATCGAGGAAGACGAGGGGATCTCCCTCCGCGGCGAGCGCGCCACGGTTACGCGCCGCCGCGGGATTGCCGCCGGACCGCGGGCCGAGCTCGATGACCCGCGCACCCGCCGTGCGGGCGGCGGCGGCGGTGCCGTCGGTCGAGCCATCATCCACCACCACCACGTCGAGGGACCACCCGCCGGGGGCCTGCCGCCGGACGGCGTGGACCAGGGCGGTGACCCTCTCCGCCTCGTTCCGCGCCGGGATGATGACCGAGACGGTCCGATCAGCTCGTCGTGACGCCGGCATGCCGCTCCACCTCCGCATAGAGGGCCTCGACGGAGCGCACGAAGCCGCTCCAGCCGAAATGGATCCGGGCGTACCGGCGCGCCGCGGCGGCCAGCCGCCGGGCCCTGGCAGGTTCGCCGAGCACGGCGAGGATTCCCAGGGCGAGCGCCTCCGAGTGCGGCGCGACGAGCACCGCCCGGTCCTCCGCCAGTACCGTGCGATGGGTGGGGATGTCGGTCGCCACGATCGGGCGGCCCGCCGCCAGATAGTCGAACACCTTGAGCGGCAGGTTGCCGCCGAACGCGCGCGGCGAGACGAGCACGTCGGCCAGCGCCAGAAACGACGGCATTCGGTCACGTGGCTGGCGGTCCACGATCCTGAGCGCGCCCGAGGCGACCAGCGACTCGGCGCCCGTGTGCGCCACCAGCCCGTTGGCCCGCTCCGCGCCCACCAGCACGAACGTGGCCTCCGGCATCCGTGCCCGCACCGAGGGAATCGCGGCGATGAGCTCGGCCAGTCCCTGGTAGGCCTCGAAGGAACCGCTGTAGAGTACCACGGACTCGCGGCCTGACAGCCCGAGCCCTTCGCGAAGGGCCTGCACGTCGGCCGGAGTGGATTCCGCCGGCGCGCTCGGGAACAGCCATTCGCGGACGGGAACGTCGGGCACGGTTGCCTGTACCCGGGCCGCGAGCCCGGCGCTGGTGACCACCAGGCTTGAGCGGCGGAGCAGCCAGCGCTCCATGGCGTTCAATACGCTGGGGACGGGCGGCCAGCCAAACGGTCCAAGCCGGGCGAGCTGCTCCGCAAGGCTCGACTGCATGTCGTACAGCAAGGGGATGCCATGCCGCCGCGCAAGGAGCGCGGCCGGAAATGCCGCCTCTTCGACGGCGTGAATGCAATCGTACCGCTCGCGCGCCAGCCGCTGTCGGAGCGCGATGGCCAGCGGGACGTCGAGCACGACCTTGCGCGCCGAAAAGCCGATCGGGACGCTCTGGAATCCGAGCGGGTTGGCCGAGCGGAAGATGCGGAGCCGGGGCACGGCAATATCCTCCCCGACCGGGAACGTGAGCAGATCTACAGACCGGCCCAACTCGCCCAGCGCCTGGAGGACCTGGCGCACCGCGATTGGTGTGCCCCGATCCTCGTAGAACGGCTGTGGGGCGACCACGAGAATGCGACGGATATGGCCATCCGCGACACCGTTCGTGCAATCCTCCTCCCCGTCGTGGGGGAGTTCGAAATGCGGGAGCGGCTCGTCCAGCGTTACCACGGGGACCATCCCCTCGTCGTGCTGGGCCACTCGTCGCTCCGGACTAGCTAGGTGTTGGCCTCTGAACGGCTTGCGCAGCCGGCGCGGGGGCCGCTCCCGCGCTGGGCAGCTCGACCTTCGGCAGAGGGCGGGAGAGCTGACGCACGGGTGAATCGCGTGCGGGAACGAGCAAGTTCCTTGCCCGTCACACCCGGGAGGAGGGGCAGAGGTCGGACAGCACGCATTCCTCGCATCGCGGCCGCCGCGCGATGCAGATCCGGCGCCCGTGGAAGATCAGCAGGTGGGAAAGCAGGGCCCAATGGTCCCGGGGGAAGATCGGCATCAGGTCCTGCTCGATCCTGACCGGGTCCGAATGACCCGTCAGACCGAGCAGCCGACTCAGCCGCGCGACATGGGTGTCCACGGTGATTCCCGCGTTGATGCCGAACGCGTTGCCGAGGACGACATTCGCGGTCTTCCGGCCGACACCGGGGAGGCCGAGCAGCTCTTCCATCGTCCGAGGAACCTGGCCGCCGTAGTCGGCCACGAGGGCCTGGGCCATCCCGATCAGGCTCCGCGTCTTGTTGCGGAAGAAGCCGGTGGACTGAATGATTGCCTCGACCTCGGCCGGCTTCGCCCGCCCCAGCGCCTCGGCTGTGGGATAGCGCTCGAACAGCACCGGCGTGACGAGGTTGACCCTCGCGTCGGTGCATTGGGCCGAGAGGATCGTGGCGCAGAGCAGCTCGAAGGCATCGCGGTGTTCCAGCGCGCAGTGGGCATCCGGGTATGCGGCCAGCAGCCGGGTGAGGATCTCGGGCGCGCGCTCCGGTGCGTCGCGCGTGCGCCGGGCGGGGAATCCTCCGGTCCGGCGCCGCTCGGCGGCGGTATGCTTGACAGTCACCCGGGCTACCGGCGTGCCGCGCGCGCCAGGAATTGCTCGACGGGCAGCGTGTTCAGGATGTCCTCCGGCCCGAGCCAGCCCTTCCGCGCGGTCCCCACGCCAAACTCGACGTTCGCGATCCCGGCCACGTTGTGCGCATCGGCGCCGAGCGAGATCGCCGCACCGCGGTCGCGGGCCCGGCGCACCACGCGCCAGTCCAGATCGAGCCGGTGCGGGTCCGCGTTGATCTCGAGTGCCACGCCCGTGGCGGCGGCCTTCTCGATCACGGCGTCGATGTCCAGTCCATATGGCTCGCGCGAGAGCAGGAGTCGGCCCGTCGGATGCCCGATGATCGTGAGGTAGGGGTTATCCATCGCCGCGAGCATGCGCGCAGTCATCTCCCGCTCCCCCATGTTGAACCGGCTGTGCACCGAGGCGATCACGAAATCGAGCCGCGCCAGCACCGACTCGTCGAAGTCGATGCGGCCGTCCTGCAGGATGTCGGCCTCGACCCCCTTGAGCACCCGGATCCCATCGAGCCGGGCGTTCACGTCGTCGATCTCGTCCGACTGCCGGGCGAGGTCGTCCGGCCTGAGCCCTCCGGCGTAGGCCGCGGCCTGGCTGTGGTCAGTGATGCCGACGTACTCGAACCCCGCATCCCGGCAGGCGAGCGCCAGCTCCTCGACCGAGCTCGAGCCGTCCGAGTACCTGGTGTGGCAGTGGAGAAAGCCGCGCAGGTCACTCCGCTCGAGCAGGGCGGGCAGGGCATGGTGCGCAGCGGCCTCGACTTCTCCCTGCCCCTCGCGGAGCTCCGGCGGGATGAAGTCGAGGCCCAGGGCGGCGTAGAAGCGCGCCTCGTCAGGCGTGGGGACGAAGTCGCTCCCGCGCCAGAGAGCGGCGCCCGTCAGACTGAAGTCACGCGATGCCGCGTGCGCCGCGAGCTCGCGCAGGTGGCCCTCGCTCCCGGTGGCCTGAACCAGCACCGCACCGGCATTCACCGGCGTCGTCACCACGATCTGGGCGCTCGCGCCGCCGGCAAACCGGAGCGTCAGCCGCCGGTCGTCCTGGCCGGCGAACTCGTGAATGCCCGGCAACTGGCCCAGCCGCCTGAACAGCTCGGCCGGTGGCACCTCCGCCACGAGCACGATGACGATGTCGCGCACCACCTCCGTGCGGCGCCGAACCTCCCCCGCGACCACGGCCTCGAGCACACCAGGCAGCCGCTCGAGCGCTGCCCGGAGCCCCTCCGCCTCGTCGGCGGCGTGGTGCGAGAGCCGGTAGGCGCTGGCCTGCCGCAGGAATGCGATTCCCTTGAGAATGTTCTCGGAGGTCTTGGGGCCGAAGCGGGGAAGTCGGGCGAGGCGGCCGTCGAGCGCCGCGGCCTCGAGCTCCGGGATCGAGTCGATGTCGAGCACCTCGTGCATCTGCCGGATCTTGGCGACACCGAGCCCCGAGATGGCGAGCATCTCGACCAGCCCCGGCGGGATCTGCTCGCGCAACTCCTCGAGCATGCTTGCGCGGCCGGTGGCCACGATCTCCGCGACGATCTGGAGCGTCGCCGGGCCGACCCCCTTGGTCGCTGCCAGGCTGCCGTCCTCGATTCCTTCGCGGAGATCGCCCGGGAAGCTGCCGACAGCCCGGGCGGCGGTGCGGAAGGCGCGGATCCGGAACGGGTTCTCCGCCTTGAGCTCGAGGAAGGCGGCGATCTGCTCCAGCACCTGGGCGACCGCCTTCCGGTCCATGAAGCTCCGGACAGCGTCGGTCATCGGGCCGCGGCCGCGAGCTCGCCCGCGAGGGCTCGGGTGCGCCAGCCGAGCTCGAGCAGCTCCTCGCCACCGATGATGGAGTAGAGGCCGGCGGCCTGGCCGCCGGCCAGCACCGGCGAGAAGAGCGGCGTCCCATCGGGGCGCCGCAGCTCCGAGGGGCGGGGGCCCGCCGTCTCGACGGCGCTGAAGCCGTCCCGATCCCGCCGGAGGCCGAAAATCCCGAGCACGCGCAGCTCGCCGTCGGCCTCGTGCACGAAGCACCCGTCCATCGGCTCCGCTGCCTGCCCGTCGATCACCCGGGCCCAGACCTGCCGCTCGAGGAGCTGCACATAGTAGGCACGGGCTGCCTGCCCGGGCGCGGGCGCCGGCGACGCCGGTGACTCGAGCAGCGTCGAGAGCCGCTCCGGCGTGAGCGGGAGGATGAGCGTGCCCGCGTCCCAGAGGACGTAGGCATGGTGGACCAGGGCGACCAGCTGGTCCATGCCCTCGCCCATTCCTTCCTCCGGCCGCAGCTCGTGCAGCAGCTCGACGACCTCCGGGATGAGCAGGAAGGCGTCACGGTCGGCGGCGGCGCGGCCTTCGCGCTCGAGGGCGCTCCGGATAGTGGGGAAAACCGTCTCGGCCGTGCGGGCGAAGACGAGATCGAAGGGGGTAGGGTGGGTCATGCCGGAAGATAGCCCGTCGGAGGGCCGGCTCGGGCGCCTCTCAGAGAAACTCGCCCACCGTGTTCCGAAACTGCTCGAACGCCTCGACATACGGCACGTGCCCGCACCGGGGAAACGCCTCGAACCGCGCGCCCATCAGCTCCGCCGTGGTCCGCGCGGCCTCGATAGGGATCGGGTCCTCCTCACCGTGCACGACGAGCGCCGGGACGCCGCGCAGCTCCGGCAGCCGGGGGCGGAGATCATAGTCACCGAGACTCTGCCAGACCTCCTGCTGGGTTCGGCCGGTGATCCGAAAGGGCGTGAGCTCGCGCGCGCGGGCGGGATCGAAGAAATAGGGCGCCACGGAAAGCTCGAAGAGCCGCCGCTGAAACGCCGCGGGGTCGCGCTCGCGGAGCCCGCTCTCGCGGAGCCGGCGACGCTCCTCCTGAAGCGCCGGCGCCAGGTTGCGCCGCGCGAAGCTGGCCTCGAACCGCTCGCGCGCCGCTCGCCAGGTGGGCGCGGGCGAGACGAGCGCCAGGCGGCCAACCCGGCCCGGGTGCTCGAGCGCGTACAGCAGCGCGAGGAGCCCGCCCCAGGAGTAGCCGGCCAGCGTGAGCCGTTCGAGCGCCCAGTGCTGGCGGAGCGCTTCGAGGTCGGCGACCTGCTCCCGCCAGCCGACCGGAACATCCCGGGCCACGCTCGAGCGCCCGCCGCCGCGCTGATCGTAGTACACGAGCTGGCGCCCGTGTGCCAGCGCATCGAACCCCGGCCGGAGGTACTCGTGGTCCGCTCCGGGCCCGCCATGGAGAACCACCGTGGGCGGCCCCTCCCCGATCCGGCGGACGAAGAGCTCGACGCCCCTGATCGGGACCTGCATCCGCGCGGCCGGCCCTAGAGGAGCACCGCCAGCGCGTCCGCCACCTTCCGCACCGCCGCTTCCTCGTCCGGGGCGAAGGGGTTGGGGACATCGCTGTCGATGTCGATCTGACCCAGAATCTTCGGTCCGCGCCGGATCAGCACGACCAGCTCGGAGCGCGTCCACGCGTTGCACGCGAGGTAATTGGAGATCGAGCGCACGTCGGGAACGTTCTGGTCGAGGCCCGTGGCGACCGCGGTTCCGCAGACGCCGGTCCCGACCGGAATGCGGGTGTGATCGGTCTCGCGCCCGGCAAACGCCTCGAGCACCAGCTCGTTACCGTGCAGCATGTAAAGGTAGACGGAGGTGTACGGCGCCCCGGCCGCGCGGATCCGCTCGGCGGCCGTCCTGAGCAGCTCCGCCCGGCCGGCCTCCCGGGCAAAGGCGCCCCGGAGCGCCGCCACGATGCGATCGGCGTCGAGGACGGCCACGCTCAGCCCCCGCGTGCGCCGAGGGTGGCGCGCAGCGTCGTCACGGCGTTGCCGCGCCGGATCACGATGGCCACCGTGTCTCCCGGCTGATGGCTCCGGAGCGCGTCGGTCATGGCCTGCAGGTCTGGCACATTCATGTCTCCGATCCGGGTGATGATGTCGTCGCCCCGAAGTCCTGCGCGCTCGGCCGGGCTCCCGGCGCGCACGCCGGCCAGGCGCACGCCCAACAGGCGCTCGCCCGCCGGGTTGCCGGACATGTCCGGCACGGTGCCCAGGTAGGCACCGTAGCCCGCTGTCGTGGGGGTGCCCGCTCCGGGAGAGGCCGGCGCCTCCGTCACCGGCGTGAGCGGCCCCGACCGGTTGGCGAGCGCAGTCACCAGGCCGGTCGTGAAGTCGGCCACCTGCTCGAGTCCCTCGACGTTGATCTTCTGCCAATCGTCGGTGGTCCGGTGGTAGTCCTCGTGCAGGTCGGTGAAGAAGTGCAGCACCGGTCGCCCCGCGGCATAGAACGGCGACTGGTCGCTGGGCCCGTACCCGTCCCCCTGCGCCCTGAGGTCGAGTCCCGCGTGCCAGTTGAGCGAGTCGAGCAACGCGGGGAACTCCCGGGCCGTCCGCGAGCCGTAGACGATCAGCCGCTTCTGCCTGAGACGCCCGACCATGTCGAGGTTGATCATCGCGAGCGTGGTCGAGAGCGGATAGATCGGATGGTTCACATAGTACGAAGAGCCAAGCAGGCCGAGCTCCTCGCCGCTGAACGCAATGAACACCACGGTGCGCGCCGGCGGCGCGGCCTCCAGCCGCGCCGCGATCTCGATCAGCATCGCCGCGCCGGAGGCGTTGTCGTCCGCGCCGTTGTGCACCTTCCCCGTGCTGTCCGGGTCGAGGCTCCCGAAGTCGCCGAGTCCGAGGTGGTCGTAATGCGCCCCGACGATCACGGCCTCGTTCCGAAGCATCGGGTCCCGGCCGGGCAGGACACCGATCACGTTGCGGCCGGAGAGCCCCGCGGCGTGCGCGTGCTGGGCCACCGGTGCGTCGCGCTGCACGGTAAAAACCTGGTACCATCCGCCGGCTCCGGGCTGGAGGCCGACCGACCCGAACCGCCGCGCCAGGTAGGCGGCCGCCGTGTCGGCACCGGGACTCCCGGTGAGGCGCCCCGCCAGCCGGTCATCGCTCAGAAAGCGGATATCGTCGATCGGCAGGATGCGGGGGATGACCGGCCGAGGCACCTCCCTGGGCGGGGTCCCGAACTGCGCATACAGCGGCGCCGCCGTGGCGAGGGCGAGCAGGACGAGCAGCGTGACCGAGGACAGGCGTGCCGGCATACGTAGGAGAATACTAGCGGACTCAGCGCGGCACGAAGTCGGTGTCGGGCGCGAGCCGCCGCACGAACGTCGCGAGCAGCCGGGCCGTGCGGTCCAAATCCTCGATAGCGATCATCTCGTTGGGGCTGTGCATGTACCGGTTCGGCACCGAGACGAGCGCCGTCGCGACGCCGCGGTGGGCGTTGAAGATCGCCTCGGCGTCGGTGTGGGTGTCGCGCGACGCGGCCTCGATCGCGTACGGGATCCGCTCGGCGTCCGCCGCCTCGGCCAGGCGCTCGAACACGATCTCGCTGACCGACGCGCCGCGGGAGAGCACCGGCCCGCCGCCGAGTCGGTAGTCCCCGTGCCGCCGCTTGTCGATGCCGGGGTAGTCGGTCGCGTGGGTCACGTCCACCACGATCGCCACGTCGGGCTCGAGCGTGGCCGCCGAGGAGCGGGCGCCTCCGCCCGTCGCGGCGATCTCTTCCCGGGTCGTCGCGACGGCGGTGACGGACGCGGAGGGAGGCGGGCCGTCCGCCAGTTGCCGCAACGCCTCGAGCACCACGAAGGCGCCGATGCGGTTGTCGATGCACCGGCTCACGAGCCGGCCGTTGGGAAACTCGAGCACCCCCGCCGCCAGCACGCCCGGGTCGCCGATCCGGAGCCGGCGCTCCGCTTCGGCGCGGCTGGCGGCACCGATGTCGATCCAGAGCTCCTCCACCTTGGACACCTTCTCCCGGTCCTCCTTCTCCATCAGGTGGATCGCCTTCTTGCCCACGACGCCGGCCACCGGTCCCTCGCGCCCGAGCATCCGTACGCGCTGGCCGACGAACACCTGGTGGTCCCAGCCGCCGATCGTGTCGAAGCTGACGTAGCCCTCGTCGTCGATGTGACTCACCATGATGCCGATCTCGTCGATGTGCCCGGCGAACATCACCCGGGGCCGGCCGTCGCCGTTGAGCGTGGCGAACGAGTTGCCGGCCACGTCCGCGCGCACGCTGCCGGCGAACCGCTCGGCTTCCGTGCGCCACACCCGCGCGGGGGCGGCCTCGAATGCGGAGGGGCCGGGCGTGTCGAGCAGGGTCTTGAGGAACGTCAGCGATTCGGGAGTCATGTCGGTGGGGGTTGGGGAACGTCAGCGCTCGCTCAGGCGGCTGGGCCGGTAGCTGGCGAAGAAGAGCAGGCCGATGAACGGCGCGAGCAGGGTGCGGAAGTCACGGGTGAGGACGTAGGCCAGCACCCCGAGCAGCGTGGGCGCTTCGACCAGGGCCCAGACGATCACCACACGGCCGAGATTGAGCTGCCACCAGTCATCGACGGTGGTCCCGCCGGAGAGTGACGGCAGCCGGGCGACGCTGAACACCGCCGCCCCGAATGCGGTGGCGCTCACCAGCGCCAGAGCAACGTAGAGTACCCGGCGGTCGGGCAGCGCGCCGGCGGGCAGGGAGTACTCGCTGAGCGCCCACGCCAGCGCGCCGAAGGTGACGATGCCCATGACCAGCGCACCATAGATGATCCGCGCGCGGATGGACGCCGAGACGGCGGTCGCCGGCTCCATGGTCAGCGCCGCGCGATCCGGTAGAGCACCAGGGCCATGGCGGCGAACGCCGCGAGCGCTACGAGGTCCTGCTGCGCCACGCTGCCGAGCGCGTCCTCGAGGCCGGCCACATGCGCCAGATAGTCCGCCGCCGGCACCTGCGCGGCGTCGGCCTGCCGCACCAGCGCGGCGGCGATCCCGGCGACCGCGATCCCCGCCAGCGCCCCGCCGGCGATGAGCCCGCTGGCAAACAGCACGCCGGGCCCCGACTCCACTTCGGCGATCGACCGCGCCGCTCCGCGGGCGTTCCGCTCCATGAGCCAGCGCACCGCGCCACCGGCAAACATCGCGGATGACGTCGAGATCGGGAGGTATACGCCCACGGCGATGGGGAGCGACTGAAGCCCCATCAGCTCGATGGCGAGCGTGAGGAAGACGCCGATCAGCACCAGGCCCCAGGGCAGCTTCCGGGTCAGAATCCCGTCGGTGACGAGTGCCATGATCGTGGCCTTGGGCGAGTCGAGCTTGGTGATCGGCCGCCCATTGATCTCGCGCACCCGGCCGCCGATGCCCGGGTCCACCAGGTACGCCACCTCGCGCGTCGTGGGATCGATCAGGTACTTGCCGGGCTGCACCCCCTCCACCGGCAGGTTCACGCGGACCACCTCCCACTCCCGACCGCCGTGCTGCATCCGCTCGCCGAGCGCGGTGACCGACCGGCCCGCCTGGTCGGGCGGCGAGGCCTGCAGCGCGACGCCGGGATGCCGCTCGGGCAGGATCGTGGTGTAGGTCTGGTTGAGCAGCGTGAGCGTCCAGCCGATCACCAGCGCCGACGTCACCGCGCCGACCATGATGGCGAGCTGCTGGCGCCGGGGGGTGGCGCCCACGAGGTACCCGGTCTTGAGGTCCTGACTGGTGGCGCCGGCGTTTCCCGCGGCCACGGCGATGACGGCCGCGATGGAGATGGCGCCCACCCGGTGATCCACGCCGGTCCAGCCGATGAGGAGGAAGATGGCCGCCGTGCCGATCAGCGCGGCGATGGTCATCCCCGAGATCGGGTTCGCGCTCGATCCGATCTCGCCGGTGATGCGCGACGAGACCACGACGAAGAAGAAGCCGAACAGGATGATCAGCACGGCGCCGAGCAGATTCACGGCGAGCTGGGGCAGCACCGTCAGGAAGAGCGCGAGCGCGACCGCGCCCGCCACCGTCACCCATACCGGCAGGTCGCGGTCGGTGCGGAGCCGCGCCGCGCGTTCGCCTACACTGCCGCGGAGATCCTGGAAGCCCGAGCGGAACGCCGAAAGGATGGTGGGCAGCGCCCGAATCAGCGAGAGAATTCCCGCCGTGGCCACCGCGCCGGCGCCGATGTAGAACACGAAGTTGGCCCGGACCTCGTTCGGGCTCATGTCGGCGATGAGCTTGGTCTCGGCGAAGATCGGCCTGGTCGAGCCCGCTCCCGAAGAGCTTGATGGCGGGGATGAGCACCAGGTAGGCGAGACAGCCGCCGGAGAAGAGATACCCCGCGATCCGCGGCCCGATGATGTAGCCCACGCCCAGCAGCTCGGGCGAGACTTCCGCGGAGATCGATGCGCCCCGGTACGAGGTCGAGATCCAGCCGGGATACTCCTTCCAGGCCTTGAGCCCGGACATGAGGAACTTGTAGACGAACGCCAGCCCGAACGCCTGGAACAGGAGCCGCGCCTGGAGGCCGCCCTTCTCGCCCGCCACGAGCACCTCGGCGCACGCGGTGCCTTCGGGGTAGGTGAGCCGGCCGTGCTCCTTCACGATGAGCGCCCGGCGGAGCGGGATCATCATCAGGATGCCCAGCAGGCCGCCCACTACGGCGATCACCGCCACCTTGCCCACGCTCAGGTCGTAGCCCATGAGCAGGATGGCGGGAAGCGTAAACACGACGCCCGCGGCGATCGACTCGCCGGCGGAGCCGGTGGTCTGGACGATGTTGTTCTCCAGAATCGTCGAGCGGCCGAGGGTCCGGAAGAACGCCACCGAGAGCACCGCGATCGGGATCGAGGCGGAGACCGTGAGCCCGATCTTGAGCGCGAGGTAGACGCTCGAGGCGGCGAAGACGATGCCCAAGATGGCGCCCAGGACGAGGGCGCGGAGCGTCAGTTCCGCCGGCGACTGGGACGGCGGGACAAAGGGCTCGAACCCCGAGGGCTCGGCGGAGCTGTCCGGGGGAACCGGTCGGGTCTGGGTCGCCATGCCACTCCTCGAGGGCGAATCGTCTGCTGCGGACTCAGGAAGCTACCGGCGCGGAAGGAGAGCGTCCAGCGCCGAACACACCGGCGGCCCCCGTCCTCACGCGGCCACGGTCGCCGTCGGTGCCGAATCGCCCGCGTGACTGCGCTCACCGCGAGCGGTCGCGGCACGGTGTACTCTGCATGATCCGCAGCCTCGTGCAGGACTGACCCCAACTGCCGGGAGACCCCTCATGCTCTGGACCAGCCTCCTCGTCGTGGCCAGCGTTATTGCGCTCGCGCGGCTGCTCGACTACCGGTGGGCACGATGAAGCCCGCCACCATTGTGGGTATCATCCTCATCGTGCTCGGCATCGCTGGCTTCGCGTTCGGCGGCCTCTCCTTCACGCACAAGGAGAAAGTGCTCGATCTCGGACCCATCCAGGCCAGCGCCGACAAGAAGGAATCGCTGCCGATCCCCCCGGTCCTCGGCGCGTTGGCCATCGTGGGCGGCGTGGTGCTCGTCGCCGTCGGCGCCCGACGAGCGTAGGCCGAGAGAACAAACGGTCCGGCCCGCGCGCCCGCACCGCGGCGCGCGACCGGTCCTCGCTCCTGCCCGAGCGTCCAGTGTTTCCCCCGCCTCTCCCAGCACAGAACCAGACGGTCCCCGGCGTCGTTCACTGAACGACGCGACGCGCCCCGGGGCTCGCGTCGGTCAGCCACTTGCGGCATTACTGGGCTTTGCGTATGTCGGGTAGCCATGCCTGGCGGCGGCTCTGTTGAGCCACCGTCGTCCCGAGCGGACACGAGGAAGCTTCGCCCGGGACGGGTCGAGCGTGGCAACCCGGATCCCTCGCTCGCTCCGCTCGGCATGACAGCGGCCCGTATGACGGCGCTCGGGTTGACAGCCGGTCGAGCTACGCTCGCAAAGCACATTAAAGCACATTCGTAGGAGCTATGCCCCGCTCCGTGCCGCCCCGTCAGGGAGGTGCCGACCCGCCGGATGCCGCGCCGGGCGGCAGCCGCAGGTTTGCCCTGGCGGGCGAAGCCTCGCTGCGCCGGCGGTTGATGGCGCGGGACGAGCAGGCGCTCGTGGAGCTGATCGAGGTCGCCAGTCCCTGGCTGCTCGGGGTCACCCGATCGATCTTGGCTGATCACGATGAGGCGGAGGAGGTCGTGCTGGAGGTGTTCGCGTCGGCGTGGGACCGTGCCAGCAGTCTGGGCGATGAGAATGACATGCTCCTGCCCTGGCTGCTCCGAATCACGCGAAACCGGGCCATCGATCGGCTCCGCGGCCGTCGCCGCCGCCGGCTGAAGCTGGCGCGGGCAGATGCCTACGGGGAGCTACCTCCCGCCCAGGCAGGCCCGGCCGAGGTGGACGAAGCCGCGCTGCCGGGTTGGCACGTGCACGAGTCGGTACATGGGGCGCTTGCGGGGCTGCCCGAGGAGCAGCGCTCGGTCGTACGGCTGGCCTACTTTCGCGGGCTCACCCATTCCGAGATCGCGCGCGAGCTCGCCATTCCGGTCGGCACGGTCAAGACCCGGCTCCGCCTCGCCTTCGGCAAGCTCAGAGTGGCGCTCGCGCCGATCAAGGACTGGGTCCTGTGACCACCCATGACTGGTACGTCGAACACCGCGAGGCATACGTGGCCCGAAGCCTCGAGGCTGGCGAGGAGCGCGCCTTCCGGGATCACCTGGTGCATTGCGACGACTGCGCGCGAGGCACCGGCCGGCTGGAGCGGGAGCTCGCCTGGCTGGCGATGGCCGTAGACCCGGTGCCGCCGGAGCCCGGGCGTGCCCGCCGCATGGCCAGCGAGATTCTCGCCCGGCGCGGCCGGTGGCGCCGGTGGCTGCCGCTGGCGGCTGCGGCCGCGGTGGCACTGGCGGCGGGAGGCGCGGCATTGGCCGGGCGGAGCGAGCGCCGCGAGCTGCGGACCCTGCTCGCCGAGCGCGAGGGCGAACTGGCGGCGCTCCAGGATACGCTGTCGGTGCTCCGCCGCGCCCACCAAGTGCTGCAGACGCGCATTTCGATGGATGGCCACGAGGGTGGACTGCTGATCTTCCAGGACGCGGTGTCGCACCGCTGGTGCGTCATCGTGCACGGCCTGCCGCCGGCCCCGGCCGGCAGCGTCTACCAGTTCTGGTTCATCACCGAGACGGGGATGGTGCGTTCAGTCGAGGTCAACGCCGACACCCAGCGACCCGCCTTCATGACCCTGCCGATGCCGGGCGTGGCGGCGCCAGTCATGGGTGCGGCGCTCACGATGGAGCCGGTCGTGAACCGGTCGAGCGAGCCCAGGGGGGTGACGCTGGCGCACCTGGTGTTCTGACTGGGGCCGCTCAGCGTGAGGAGGAATCCGCCTCCGTCGCGGCGGTGTCGGACGCGGCGGCTGCCGCCGGCCACCACGAGGGCGTCGGCGGCTCCTCCTCGCCGCCGAGCTGCACGGGCGGCGCCGTCTCGACGGTATCGCTGGGGATGATCACGCCATTGGCGCCGAGATCGCGGAACAGCTTCCACTGCGCCTGCCGCGCGGCCCAGGGCCGGGGCCCGTTATACATGAGCGCGACCAGGAGCGTGCCCTCGGGGCGTCCGAGATAGCCGACGACGGTTGACACCTGTCCGAGCGTCCCGGTCTTGGCCCGGACGACGCCCTCACCGGGGAATCCGCTGTTGAGGCGATAGAGCGTGCCGGTGCCGTTGGCCGGCAGCAGCAAGGGGAAGTTGCGGCCCGCCGGTGTGTCCGGGAACCGGGCCAGGTAGGTGACGAACGTGTGTGGCGAGACCCGGTCCTCGTAGGAAAGCCCGCTGCCGTCCACCAGGTATACGCCGTCAGCCGAGCCCACCACCTGCCGCACGTGCTGGGTGAGCAGCGCGGGCGCGTGGTCTCGGCCGCCGGCCCACTGCAGCAGCAGCTCGGCTCCGAGATTGAGGCTTCGGCGGTTGATCTCGCTGGCCAGCGAGTCGAGCGGCGGGGACGATACCTCCGCCAGGATCTGAGGGCCGCCGGACGGCGGCGGCCCGATGTAGGGCGAGGGATTCCAGGCGATGCCCGCACGCTTGAGCGCGCTGGCCCAGACGGCGCTCAGCACCGCGCGAGGATCGCGCGTGGCAACGGTGAGCCGCCGCGGGGCGGCCCGCACGCCGATCGTGCCGGTCACCACCCATCCGCCGTCGCCGCGGGCCCGGAGCACGAGACGGGAGCGCCGGCCGGAGCGGGTGGTGGCCGTGACGCTGACCCGGGAGCCGATGCCCTCGGGGGCGGTCTCGATGATCCTGGCACGCCGCCCCGCGGCGGTGCCGGGCCGCACCGTGACCCAGATGACGTTCTCATGCAGCGTCAGCGGCCCGACGAGCGGCGCGAAGATGCGTCCCTGGTGCTTCGGCGACCAGACCGCGGGATAGAGCGCGTTGGCGGGTCCGTTCGAGCTCTGAAGCTGCAGCGGGCCGGTGAGCTTGTGAACGCCGGTGTTGGCGAGCTGGAGCGCGAGGTCGTACAGCGTGGGGCCGGAGCCCTCCGCGCGCTCGAGCGACGGATCGCCGTTCAGCTCGAGCGCCCAGCTTCCGATCCATTCGCCGGTGGCCGGGTCGAGCGCGCCGGCACCGACCACCCGGGTGGGGCGCCGGGCGGTCCCGCCCAGAACGCTGCGCGCGAACCCGGTGGTGAACAGCTTGACCGTCGAGGCCGGCATCAGTGGCTCGTCGGGATGCACGCTCCACAGCACCCGGCCGGCCTCGTCCGCCACCGCAATGCCCCACTCGCCCGGCGCCGAACGGCTGGTTCGCTGATACCAGGAATCCAGCCGTCCCGTGAGCCACCCCGCGTCCGTCTGCGCGGCAAGAGGGGCGGTCGGGACCTGGATGCAGGCCAGCACTGCCCAGGCGATGGTGTGGCGGCGGAACGACGAATGACGCACGGTCTTTCCCGGGATTGGTGTGACGTCCGAACACGGGCGGCCGAATGTATTGCGCGCCGCGGTTCTGGCTGTCAAGTGCCTAAACACATGGTCAGTAGCGATTTATCTGCGGTGGCCGGCCGCGATGTCGGCGGGCGGCGCTTCCGGGCGGACCCGGGACAGGGGTGCAAGTCCCGGGCCCCGGGTAGGGGAGCCGGCATTTACTTGAGCAGCGTCTTCGCGATCGTCTGCAGCTGCATGTTGCTGGTGCCCTCGTAAATGGTCCCGATCTTGGCGTCGCGGTAGTACTTCTCCGCCGGGTACTCCTTGGAGTATCCGTAGCCCCCGAACAACTCGAGGCAGTTGGACGTGGTGCGATCCGCCACTTGCGAGCTGAACAGCTTCGCCATCGCCGCCTGCGTGGCGAACGGCTGCCCGGCGTCCTTGAGCCGTGCCGCATTGTAGACCATCAGCCGCGCCGCCTCGAGGTCGGTGGTCATCTGCGCGAGCTGGAACTGCACGCCCTGGAACTCCGCCACGGGCCTGCCGAACTGCCGCCGCTCCTTCACGTAGGCCGTCGCCGCCTCGAGCGCGCCGGCGCCGACGCCGATCATCTGTGCGCCGATCCCGATGCGGCCTTCGTTCAGCGTCTCGATGGCAATCTTGTAGCCCTGCCCGACGGGGCCGAGCACGTTGGCGTCCGGCACCCGGCACCGCTCCAGGATCAGCTCGGTCGTGCTCGAGGCCCGGATGCCCAGCTTGTTCTCCTTCTTCCCCACCGCGAAGCCCGGAAACTCGCGCTCCACCACGAACGCCGTGATGCCCTTGTAGCCCTTCGCGGGATCGCCATTGGCGAACACGATGAAGACGCCCGCCTCGGCGCCGTTGGTGATCCAGAACTTCCGGCCGGTGAGCTCCCATCCTTCGGCCGTGCGTTCCGCCCGGGTTTCGAGCGCGAAGGCATCGCTCCCGCTCCCTGGCTCCGACAGGGCGAAGGCGCCGAGCAGGCCGGTGGTGAGCCGGGGGAAGTAGCGCCGCTGCTGCTCGTCGCTGCCCCACCGGAGCAGGGCATTGTTGACCAGGGTGTTGTGCACGTCCACGTAGATCGCCGCGGAAGCGTCCACCCGCGCGAGCTCCTCGATCGCGAGCACCGCCAGGAAGATGCTGCCGGCCGCGCCCCCGTACTGCTCGGGCACCTCGATCCCCATGAGCCCCAGCTCGAAGATCCGCTGAATCAGCTCGGGGCGGAACTGCGCCGCGTCATCCATTGCCTGCACGTGCGGGCGCACCTCGGTGCCGGCGAACTCACGGACCGCGTCGCGGAACATGCTCTCTTCGTCGGACAGGGTGGTGAGGGCGGGAGCGGCGGTGCGGAGGTCCTGCATGGCTGGACTCCGGAAGTGGTCGGCGGCGATCCTCAGGTGGGAGGAGTATACCCCCGCCCCGGGACCGGTTCAATCGGCGCGGCCGCGAGCACGTCGAGCGCCACGGGGACCCGCCCGAGCGGCGCAGACACCTGCACGCCCTGCACTCGCTCCGCCACGGCTTCGAGCATCTCGCGCGAGATGCGCACCCCCTCCGCCAGCGCCTCCTCCTTGCCGCCGGCGCTCGCGGCCCGCATCCGCTCGAGCACCGCGTCGGGCACGGAGACGCCGGGCACCTCGTTGGCGAGGAACTCCGCGTTGCGCACGGAGACGAGCGGCCAGATTCCCGCCACGATCGGAATCCGGAAGCTCTCGACGCGGCGGAGGAAGTGGTCGAGCTGGTCCAGGTCGAACACCGGCTGGGTGATGGCGTACTCGGCGCCGGCCTCGACCTTGTAGGCGAAGCGCTTGAGCTCGCGGTCCAGGTCGGGCGCGGCCGGGTTTACGCCCACGCCGATCACGAACCGTGTCGGCTCGCCGATCGGATTGCCGCCCGGATCGAGCCCGTGGTTGAGCCGGCTCACGAGATTGGTCAGCCCGATGCTGTCGATGTCGAAGACCGCCGTGGCTTCCGGATACGGCCCCATCTTGGGCGGGTCGCCGGTGATGATCAGCAGGTTCCGCACGCCGGCCGCGGCGGCGCCAAGCAGGTCCGAGAGCATCCCCAGCAGGTTGCGGTCGCGGCAGGCATAGTGCACTACCGCCTCCAAGCCCACTTCGCGCTGAATCATGAGAGCGGACAGGAGGGCGCCCATGCGGCTCTGCGCGCGCGGGCCGTCCGGCACGTTGACCGCGTCCACGCCGGCAGCCTTGAGTTGGCGGACCTGCTCGAACATGGGGCCCGGGTCGACGCCCTTGGGCGGCACGATCTCGACCGTCGTGACGAACCGGCCTTCCGCGAGCTTGGTGCCGAGCCGGGAGCGGGCCGCGAGGGGCACCGGGTCGATCGCCACGGCCGGCGTTGGTGGCGGAATCGTCCCCATGTCGAAGGCGTGCCGGGGCGAGACGCTCTGCACGAACCCCACCATCGCCCGGATGTGGTCCGGCGTCGTGCCGCAGCAGCCGCCGACGAACCGGGCCCCCGCCTCCACCATGCGCCGCGCGTAGCTCGCCATGTACTCGGGCGACGCCATATAGATCTTGCGGTCGCCCACCTCGCGCGGCAGGCCGGCATTCGGCTGCGCGCTGATCGGCAGGGTCACGACTCGCGCGAGCTTCTCCACCGCCTCGAGCACCCCGTGCGGCCCCACCGAGCAGTTGACGCCCACCACGTCCACGCCCATCGCGGCAAGCTCGGGACCGAACGCCACGGGATCGGTGCCGTAGTGAGTCTTCCCGTCGGTCCCGACCGTCATCTGGGCGATGATGGGCAGCTCGGACACGCCGCGAATCGCGGCCACCGCCGCCCCCAGCTCGGCGACGTCACTGAAGGTCTCGAGGATGAAACCGTCTACGCCGCCCTCGAGCAGCCCGCACGCCTGCCGCTGGTATGCGGCCCGCGCCTCGGCCAGCGAGAGCTCGCCGAACGGCTCGACCCTGACGCCGAGCGGGCCGATGGCGCCGACCACCGCGGCGCGTGTGCCGGCCGCCTCCCGCGCGAGGACGGCGGCGGCGGCGTTGATCCGCTCGGTCTCGTCTGCCAGGCCGCACGTGGCCAGCTTGAGCGGGTTGGCGCCGAAGGTGTTGGTCTCCAGCAGCTCGGCGCCGGCGCGCAGGTACTCGCGATGGATGTCGCGCACGAGGTCGGGCTGCCGGAGGTTCAGCTCGTCGTAGCAGACGTTCAGAAAGACCCCACGCCCGTACAGCATGGTGCCCATGGCCCCGTCCACCACGTGGACGCGGCCATCGTCGATGAGCTGCCGCAGAGTGGGCACCTAGCGGTCGTAGTTGAGGTTCGGAGCGAGCCAGCGCTCGACCTCGGCCACGTCCATGCCCTTCCGTGCGGCATAGTCCTCGACCTGGTCGCGCCCGATCTTGCCGAGGCCGAAGTACTGCGATTGCGGGTGCCAGAAGTAGTACCCGCTCACCGCCGCCGTGGGCACCATGGCGAAGCTCTCCGTCAGGGTGATTCCGGTGTTCGCCTCCGCCCGGAGCAGATCGAAGAGCGTCCGCTTCTCGGTGTGGTCGGGACAGGCGGGGTAGCCCGGCGCGGGCCGCACCCCCTGGTACTGCTCGTGGATCAGCGCCGCGTTGTCGAGCGCCTCATCGGGCGCGTAGCCCCAGTACTCACGCCGTACGCGCTCGTGCAGCCGCTCGGCAAAGGCCTCCGCCAGCCGGTCGGCGAGCGCCTTGGCCAGGATCGCGCTGTAGTCGTCGTTCGCGGCCCGGAAACCGGCCACCAGCTCATCGATCCCGTGGCCCGCGGTCACGGCAAAGGCCCCCACGAAGTCGGGCACGCCCGTCTCCCGCGGCGCGACGAAGTCGGCGAGCGCGAGGTTGGGCCGGCCCGGTGGCTTGGGCATCTGCTGCCGGAGCGTGTGGATGACCGCGAGCCGCCCGCGGCGCTCGTCGTCGGCGTAGAGCTCGATGTCGTCGCCTACGGCATTCGCGCGGAAGATGCCCAGCACGCCGCACGCGCGGAGCAGCCGCTCCCGCACGATCCGGTCGAGCAGCGCCCGCGCGTCGCGGAAGAGCCCGGTCGCCGCGGGCCCGACCGCCAGGTCCTCGAGGATGGCGGGGTAGTGCCCGCGCAGCTCCCAGGCCTGGAAGAACGGGGTCCAGTCGATCCGGGGCACCAGGTCCTCGAGCGGATAGTCGTCGAGGATGGTGAGCCCCGTGGAGCAGGGAGCCGGAGGCGTGACGCCCGTCCAGTCGATCGCGAGCCGGTTGGCCCGGGCGACCGACACCGGCTGCCGGTGCTCGGGTGCGGCCCGGCGGCTCCGCTGCTCCCGCACGTCGCGATATTCGTCCTTCACTTGGGCGACGAAATCGTCGCGCAAGGTGTCGCTCAGGAGGCTGCTGGCCACGCTCACCGCGCGCGAGGCGTCGGGCACGTGCACCGTCGGTCCGTCGTAGTGCGGTTCGATCTTGACGGCCGTGTGCGCCCGCGATGTCGTGGCCCCGCCGATGAGCAGCGGAATCGTGAAACCCGCGCGCTTCATCTCGCCCGCCACGAACGCCATCTCCTCGAGCGACGGGGTGATGAGCCCGCTCAGCCCGATAGCGTCCACGCCTTCGCGCCGCGCGGTCTCGAGGATCTTCGCGCACGGCACCATGACCCCGAGGTCGATCACGTCGTAGTTGTTGCACTGCAGCACGACACCCACGATGTTCTTGCCGATATCGTGCACGTCGCCCTTCACGGTCGCGAGCAGCACCCGTCCCTTGCTCCGCGCCGCCGCCGAGGCGTCCTTCTCCGCCTCGATGTAGGGAATCAGGTGCGCTACCGCTTTCTTCATGACGCGCGCGCTCTTCACGACCTGCGGGAGGAACATCTTGCCGGCGCCGAACAGGTCGCCGACGATGTTCATCCCCGCCATGAGCGGGCCCTCGATCACCTGGATCGGGCGGTCGGCCAGAAGCCGGGCCGCTTCGGTGTCCTCCACGACATAATCCGCGATCCCCTCGACCAGCGCGTGGGCCAGCCGCTCGTGGACCGGCAGCTCGCGCCACCTCAGGTCGGTCGCCTGCTCGGTGAGCTGCCCGCGGACCTGGTCGGCCACGGCCAGCAGCCGGTCGGTCGCGTCCGGCCGCCGATTGAGCACCACGTCTTCCACCCGCTCCAGCAGATCGGGCGGGATGTCGGAATAGATCGGGAGCTGGCCCGCGTTCACGATCCCCATGTCCATCCCCGCCTCGATGGCGTGGTACAGGAACACGGCGTGGATGGCCTCGCGCACCGGGTCGTTGCCGCGAAACGAGAACGAGACGTTGCTCACGCCACCGCTCACCAGTACATGCGGGAGTGTCGCCTTGATGCGGCGGGTGGCCTCGATGTAGGCCACCGCGTAGCCGCTGTGCTCCTCGATTCCGGTGGCGATCGCGAACACGTTCGGGTCGAAGATGATGTCCTCGGGCGGGAAGCCCACCCGCTCGGTCAGGATGCGGTAGCAGCGCTGGCAGATGGCGAGCTTCCGCTCGGCCGTGTCGGCCTGGCCCTGCTCATCGAACGCCATCACGATGACGGCGGCCCCATAGCGGCGCACCAGCGTGGCCTGGCGGACGAATGCCTCTTCGCCCTCCTTGAGGCTGATGGAGTTGACCACGCCCTTCCCCTGCACGCACTTGAGTCCGGCTTCGATGACCGACCACTTGGAAGAGTCGAGCATCACCGGCACTCGGCTGATGCCCGGCTCGGAGGCGATGAGCTGGAGAAATTTCACCATGGCCGCCTGGGAATCGAGCATTCCCTCGTCCATGTTGATGTCGATCATCTGCGCGCCGCTCTCCACCTGCTGGCGCGCGATCTCGAGCCCCGCCTCGTAGTCGCCGGCCAGGACCAGCCGCGCGAACTTTCGCGAGCCGGTGACGTTGGTGCGCTCGCCCACGTTCAGAAAGATGCTGTCGTCGTCGATCGTGAGCGGCTCGAGCCCGCTCAGGCGGCATGCGCGGGGCGGCGACGGGCGCCCGCGGGGCGCGAGGCCGTGCACGGCCTCCGCGATGGCCCGGATGTGCGCCGGCGTGGTGCCGCAGCAGCCGCCCACGAAGTTCACCAGCCCGCTCGCGGCGAATTCCCCCAGCACGTGGGCCATGTGCTCGGGACTCTCGTCGTACTGCCCGAACTCGTTGGGGAGACCGGCGTTCGGGTGCGCGCTCACGAACACCGGCGCCACCCGTGACAGCTCCTGCACGTACTGCCGCAGCGCGTCCGCGCCGAGGGCGCAGTTGAGGCCCACGCTCAGCGGCCGGGCGTGCGACACCGAATTCCAGAACGCCTCGGTGGTCTGTCCCGAGAGGGTCCGCCCGCTCGCGTCCACGATGGTCCCCGAGATCATGACCGGGAGACGGAAGCCCAGCTCGTCGAACAGCCCTTCGAGCGCGAAGATGGCCGCCTTGGCGTTCAGGGTATCGAAGATCGTCTCCACCAGCAGCAGATCCGCGCCGCCGTCGATCAGGCCCCGCGCCCCGTCGGTGTACGTGGCCACCAGCGCGTCGAAAGTCACGTTCCGGAAGCCCGGGTCGTTCACGTCCGGCGAGAGCGAGGCACTCCGGTTGGTGGGGCCGAGGACGCCGGCGACGAACCGCGGCGTCTCCGGAGTCCGGCGCTCCCACTCGTCCGCGGCGTCGCGGGCCAGCCGCGCGGCGGCGTGGTTGAGCTCGTAGACCAGGTCCTCCATCCCGTAGTCGGCCAGGGACATCGCGTTCGAGGTGAACGAGTTGGTCTCGATGATGTCGGCGCCGGCCTCGAGGTAGGCGGAATGGATGGCGCGGATGACCTCCGGCTGCGTGAGCGTCAGCAGGTCGCCGTGGCCGCGGAGCTCGCGCGGCCAGTCGGCGAAGCGCTCGCCCCGGTAATCCCGCTCGCCCAGGCCGTAGGTCTGAATCATCGTGCCCATCGCTCCGTCGAGCACGAGGATGCGCTGGGCCAGGAGCGGTTCGAGCCGGGCGAGGCGGGAGTCGCGAGTGAAGCCGGCGGCGACACGGGCGGGCGGAACGGACGGAAGCGGGTGGGTCATCTGCACGAGGGCTCTCCGGGACGAAAAAGCCCCTGAAGCCAAAACGCCTCAGGGGTGCGTTTTAGCGGTTTTTAACGTGGCCGCAAGCAGCGCAAATCGCCACGACTCAGTTGTCGAACCTCCGTAACCTAATGCGGTGCCTCGCACCGGGCCACTCACGGGTCCGCGGTCAGCGCTCGAGCCGCCGGAGGGCGGTGTCCGGCGTGAGTCCGTCCACCGCGACCAGCTTCGAGCGTCCCGCCGCGCCCCGCTCGAGCCGCACCGCTGAACGCGGCACCCCGAGCCGTTCGGCCAGGAAGCGCATGAGCGCGTCGTTGGCGGCGCCATCCACCGGCGGCGCGGCCAGCCGGACCTTGAGCGCGCCGCCGTGGCGGCCGGCGAGCCCCGTGCTCGAAGCCCGTGGCTGCACGTGCACGCGCAATCGGATGCCGGTCCCCGTCGCCTCGATCATAGCAGGGACAGGACGAACCCCCGCACCAGGCTGAGCACCAGCCAGGCCACCAGCGGACTGAAATCGAACATGCCAAGCGGCGGCAGGATCCGCCGGATCGGGTCGACGATCCAATCGGTGAGCGCCATGACGAGCCGCATCCAGCCCCGGTAGGGCGAGATCCCGAACCACGACGCGATCACCCGCACGATCAGGGCGATCATGAGCACGGAGAAGAGGCCGCCCACCGCGAACCGGAGCCAGGCCCGGGGACCGGCGGCCGTCAGGTACTGGAGCGTGACCGTGAAGCCCGCCAGCCAGTGCACCAGCGTGAGCAGCAGGAGGCCGCCCGCGACCACCACCCCGAGCAGCCAGAGTGGCGCGTCCTGAGGATTCCCGCCGGCCCGCAGGATTCGCCGCTCGAGCGGCAGCAGCACGGGGTCGCTCGCGCGGCGCATGGAGCGCGGCCAGATCCCGAATGGCGTGATCCGCCGGCTCCGCACGGCCCAATGGGTAACCGCCACGATCGACGCGTACACCAGCGCCAGGACGATGGCACCGCGGACGATGAGGTCGAGCGTGTCGAAGACCATGTCGTGGAGCGGAGTCAGCGGGCGGACGCGCCGACCCGGATGGGGCGCTGCGCGCCGGAGCCGGTGGTGCACATCAGGGTGAAGCGGCCCCCGTTGAGTGACGCTTCTTCCAGGATCTGGCTGTCGCCCCGGCAGGAGGCGATCTCGCGATCGTCGGTTCGGCGGAATGCCACGGTGACCATGGGCTCCCGGGCGATGTTGACCAGCCGGCGCACGGTACCGGGAGTGAGGCTGTCGATGCCCATCTGGCGAAAGGTGGCTGCCGGACGCCCCTGGTGCGACCCACGGTAATCGATGGCGCGATCGACCAGGTCGAAAATCTCACGCCCGAGCGTCTCGGCCTCCTCCTGGTCGCGCGGCAGGTCGGCCCGAACCTCGGCTGCCTGAGCCCGCGCCGCGTCCTTCGAGCCGCATGCCGTCAGGAGCGCGAGCGCCAGCAGGGACGCGGCCGGTGTCCGACGCGTCATTCCATCGCGAATTCGCGGTTGAACACCACCTCGAAGCTGAACGTCTTGGCGCGACTCCTGGTCTCCATGATCTCGGCGATGCGCTTCAGCCGCGCCGGGATCCCCATGATCTTCTCCTGGGCGATCCGGCCGATCTCGTTCAGGCCCTGGATGCTCTCGATCTTCCAGTAGCGGATCTGCTCCTGGACGATTCGCAGGTAGTCCCTCGGCCCATAGATCCCGGCCCGGCGGATGACGTCGGCCAGCTCCTTGAAGCCGGGCATCGTGACCCCCGGCATGTCGATGGCCGGCAGGATGAACGCGGCGGAGTGCAGCGCGCCGTTGGGATCGCGATCGAGGATGAGCTCGAACACGTGCCGGTAGAAGGCATAGTGGCGCGCTTCGTCCTTCGCGACATGGCTCAGCACCTCCGCCAGGCGCGGCTCGTACTCGCCGACAATGCGGCCGGTTTCGGCATGGGAAAACTGGGTGGCCCGCTCCTGCACGGTCGTGTACGTGAAGACCCGGTAAGGGTCCTTGTCCCACTCCGGATGGAAACCGCGCCGGAGGTACTCGAACTGCATCTCCTCGATCTTGCGCTGGTCGAACAGGCGGGTGTCGCGGCAGTAGTCGTGCAGCACCTGGCCGTGGCGGTCCTCTTCGGCGGTCCAGAGATTGTTCCAGGCCCGCCAGTGGCTGTCGTCGCCCAGATACACCGCCAGCAGCCGGTGGAAGTGGGGCAACCCCTCCTCCGTCAGCATGTTGAGCGCGAGCGCGGCCCGGATCGGGTCGGGTATGCCGTCGGCCTGGTCGCGGAGGCGCCGCACGAAGTCCTCGGGGCAGCCCTCCGGCTCGGGCGCCAGCAGGTCCGACGGGAACCAGAGCTCGCGCTTGCGCTCGTGGTTCTCCCGGAGCTCCCGCACGGGCTCCTCGAGGTCCTTGAGCACCTCGATCTTGTGGGCGAGCTCGGGCTCCGGCTCGGTGGCAATTCCCATGATATTCCTGAATCCCCTTGTGGTGGAGCTGCGGCAATCCCGCACGACAAAACGACCGGCCACTGAAACATACAGTGGCCGGTCGCACCTGCGCCAATTTCGCCGCACCTCACTCCGCTCGGGACGATCCGCTTCTCCATGAGTGCCCAGGGCCGGTGTCCTATGTAATCTTCCCGCTGGAAGATACGGCGCCACCCGAGGGCGGCGAGCAGTCCTTCCGAGCGCTGGTCGTCGGTCCAGAACTCGGCCACGTGCCCTCCGGCCTCCGCCGCGCGCTCCTCGAAGGCGGCCATCAGCCGATGGGCGTGGCCCCGATGCCGCTCCTGCGGCAGGACCACCACGTCCACCAGGTGGGCCACCCCGCCGCGCAGCCAGTAGCGCAGCCCGCCGATCCAGTCACCGATCTCGTTGCTGAGTATGAGGTAGTGTTCGTCCAGAGGGCCGCCGGCGCCGGTGGGCCCGTCCTCCTGCTCGAGCAGCTCGGAGAACCAGGCCGAAAAATCCTCGTCCTGTCCCATCTCTCGAATCGTGAGCTCGCTCATGTGGCCACCTGCTTTCCGGTTGATTGCCCCGCGCTACTTTGCAACAGTAATGCCACCCTGCCCGTTCCCGTCTGTGAACGTGATCACGCCCGTCGGCGCTTGCCCTCCGCGACCGCCCATCTAGGTTCCAGCTGGACGGGCGACAGCCGCCCGCGAAAGCAAGGGAGGGAAGATGTCCCAGCCCGCAACCGGACCGACGGCACCGCCACGACGCGCGGTGGTACGCTGTGCCGTGTGCTCGACTCCGAACCGCATCGATCTCGGGAAGCTGTCGCAGGGCCCCCGCTGCGCGAAGTGCCAGCGGCCCATTCTGCTCGACCGGCCGATCAAGGCCAGCGAGGCCGACTTCGACCAGTCACTGCAGGGCACCAGCGTCCCCGTGCTGGTGGACTTCTACGCGGACTGGTGCGGCCCCTGCCACATGATGGCCCCCACGCTCGATGAGTTCGCCGCGCGCCACGCAGGCGCGGTCCTGGTGCTCAAGCTGGATACGGAAGTGAACCCGAAGGTGGCCTCCCGGTTCGCCATTCGCGGCATCCCCACGCTCATCGTGTTCCAGGGCGGTACGGAGCGAGGACGTCACGTCGGCGTGGCCGATCTCAAGACCCTGGAGACCCTGACCGGCGTGTCGGCAGCCTGAGCTCCGCTCACCGCAGACCCGTTGCCACCGCCAGGCCGATCGCAACAGCGGCCAGCGCGGCCAGCGCGGCCAGAACGGGCGCCAGAAATCGGACCCACTCCTCATAGCGGACGCCGCTCGCGGCCAGCATGGCCATCAGGGCGCCGTTGGTTGGGGTCACGAGTTCGCAGAGGCCGGCGCCGTACTGGTATGCCAGCACCGTTACCTGGCGGGACAGGCCGATCAGGTCGGAGAGCGGCACCAGCAGCGGCATCGTGAGCACGGCCTGACCGCTCGTGCTGGGCACCGGCAGGTGCACCAGTGAGTGGACGACCATCATCCCCAGCGCCGAGAGCGTGCTCGGCAGCGCGGCGATCGGCGTGAAGAGGCCGTGGACGATCGTGTCCACGATGTGTCCCTCATCGAGGACGACGTAGATCCCGCGAGCGAATCCGATCAGTAGACCGGCAAACGCCATCGAGCGGAAGCCCTCCACGTAGCCCTCGGCGGTGCCGCCGACGCCGAGTCCCCCGACCAGCCCCGCCGCCACGCCCATCAGAAAGAAGAGCGCCGAGAGCTGGTCGAAATCCCAGCCATAGCCCGTCACCCCGACCACGAAGGCGACGAAGGTGACGACCACGATCCCGAGCACCACCGTCTGCCGCCAGCCGGCCGACGGCCCATCGCCATCCGAAGGCTCGGGGGGCTCGGGCGCCACACGCGTCCGCCGCGCGAAACGCATCGTGCCCGCCGTCCACACGATCCAGGCGAGCGCGAGAAACACCGAGCGGAACTCCCATCCGCTCAGAAGGGTCACGCCCGCCACCTTCTGGGCGATTCCCACCTGGAACGGGTTGATGGGGCTGAACGACGCGCCGACCGCAGCGACGCCCAGGCTCATGGCCACACCGGTGAGCGCGTTGAAGCCGAGCCGGCGGGTGAGGAGCAGGAGCACTGGAACGAAGGCGATCAGCTCCTCCTGCATCTGAATCAGAATACCGCCCCAGCCGAACACGAAGCCGACGATGGGAATGACCCAGAGCCCCCGTCCCTCCAGCCGGCGGACGAGCCAGCTCACCAGCTCGCCCAGCGCGCCGGTCCGCTCCACCACGGCAAACGCCCCGCCCACCAGAAAGACGTAGAAGATGACGGAGGCCGCATCGCTCATCCCTTTGGGAATCGCGACCAGCGCGTCGAACCCGTCCACCGGGCTCGGAGCCACCGTATGGTACGTGCCGGCGACGACCACCTGCCGCCCGGCGGCGGGATCGTCGCGGCGCTCGTATTGACCGGCGGGCAGCAGCCAGGTGAGGACGGCGGCCGCAGCCACGCAGAGAACGAGGAGGGTCAGCGGGTGTGGAAAGCGGAGTCGCGGCGCGTCCGTCGGAGCGCGGGCGCTCACAGCGTTCGACACCGGCGGCTGACCGGCGGAACCCGGCCACAGGCGATGCGGTCGTTCATCGAGCCGGTGAGCGGCCCGCACGCCGCGGTCTGCGCCTCGCGTTCCGCCGCTTCCTGCGTGGCGCCCGAAGCGGTGCCGGTACCCTGCCGGCCCTCGAACTCGACCGCTACCGCGCACTCCACGTGCTGGCTCGACAGCGTGGACCAGAGGAGGAACGCGACGAATGCCAGGACGAGCAGGATCGTAATGTGCCGGGTACGCGGGTTCATGCGGGAAGGAACCTCCGGACAAGGTGCGCTGTTCACCAGGGCGTACGGGCGGCCAGCTTCGGCCGTGTCCTGGCACGGGAGGATGCGAATGGATTGTCCAGAGGTCGTGGATCGACTCTGGGAATATCTTGACGGGGAGCTTGCGGCGAAAGAGGCCGCCGCGGTTGGGCGGCACCTCGCCGGCTGTCCCACCTGCCTCCCACGCTGCCGGTGCGACGGCGCCTTCCTGGCACTCATCGTCCGAAGCCTCACCGCCCCGTGTCCCGCTCCCTCCCGCCTGCGCGACGTGGTCCGGTCGCGGCTCGCCGCCGACCGGCCGCGCTAGACTGCCGCGGCCCCACCGAGGAGCTCGTCCATGGCCGTCGTGCGCGCGTTGATCGCCACCGCGCTGCTCCTTCCCTGGCGCGGCGGCCTGTCCGATGCCGGCGCCATCGAGCCACCCACCATCATCCTGTCGCGCGCGGTGCGGGACTCGATGAACACCGTGTTCGCGCGCTCGAACGAGCACTGGGACGAGCTCGCCGACCTCAACACCATGGAGCGAATGCTGGGCACCGTCCGCCCGACGCAACGGGAGTACCTCGGCTGCCTGCAGGGGCGCGCCGACGGTGGGGCCCTGCGGATCGACCACTGGGTGCCGGCAAGTGACATGAAGCAGTTGCAGCTCGCGGTGGCCGGGAGCTGCGACACCGTGCCCGACCTCGTGGGCACCTTCCACACCCATCCCTATCATGCCGACCTCCGCAACCTCCCCATCAAGGAGCGACGGCTCTCTCCCCAGGACCTCCAGACCTTCGCCGCCTCCCGCCTCGCGGTGACCGTGGTCGTGTGGGACCAGGATTCGCTCGATGCCGCCGCGCGGGATCGCGATGGCCGCATCGTTCACCCCGCGCGGGTAGTCGTGGAGTGAGCCGGCGCCGCGCCGTCCGGACCTTGCAGATCTCCGAAAAGGTGGAACAAGGCGCATGACCGCTCCCGCGTCTCCCGCCCCGCAGTTCCCCTAACCCATTAAACAGCCAGGAGTTAGGCACCGACTCCCCGGCGGGTCTGCCTCTTGCACATGGGCGTGCACTTCCGGACATCGTCGTCGCGCTCAGCGTGGAATAGAGGCCGATGCGGCTCCTCGTGGTCGAGGACTCACCCCTGCTGCGGAAGATGTTCGGGCTGGCGTTCCCGCATCAGTTCAACGAACTGCGGCAGGCAGAGAGCGGACGGCACGCAATGGAGCTGCTGGCCGGCATCGGCGCGCCGTTCGACGTGGTGCTGCTCGACCTCCGGATGCCGGACATGAACGGGGTCGAGTTCATCCGCGCGTTGCGGCGACATCCGGTGCACGGCGCGACTCCCATCGTGCTGACGACGGCGGAAGCGCCCGACTCCGAGCTGATGCGTGACGCGACGACGCTCGGCATCGCGGCCGTCGTGAGGAAGCCGTGGACACCGCATCGGCTGCGGGCGACGGTGCAGCACCTCCTGGACCCTCCCATCGGGTGACGCATGCCACACTCCTTTCTCGTGATCGACGACTCGAAGCTGCACCACCAGATGTACCGGCTCATATTCTCGCGCGGCGCGCTGGCGGGGAGCACGGTGCACTACGCCACGAACGGGCGCGAAGGGTACGGGCTGCTGGCGGCCCACCCCGAGCTCGCGCTGGTGCTGCTCGATCTCAACATGCCGGAGATGAACGGGCTGGAGGTGCTGGAGCGCCGCCGTGCCGAAGGGCTGCATCCGCATATCCCCGTCGTGCTGGTCACCACCGAGGGGAGCGCCGAGGACGAGGCCCGCGGCCGGAGCGCCGGCGCGTGGGAGTATCTCCGGAAGCCGTTCCAGCCAGCCGACGTCGAGCGCCTGGTGATGCGGGCGCTCGCGCAGGCCGAGCCGATCGCGTGACGTGAGCGGCGGCGACGAGAATCCGTTCGGCGAGCTGCTCCAGGACTACGTGCTCGAGTGTCTGCCGCTGGCCGAGCAGGTGGCGGACACGTTCGTGGAGCTGGAGCGGTGCTGGCGCGGGGGCGATCCAGCCGACGAACTGCTCGGCTCGCTGCCCGGCCGCCTGCATACCGTCAAGGGCAACTCGGCCATGATGGGCCTCACGCCGGCGCAGGAGACCGCGCACGCACTGGAAGACGCGTGCGGCCTCCTCCGGCGGAGCGCGGAGCGGCGGACCGATGCCGCGGCGGCGCTGCTGATCGCGGGCGGCGGCCTGCTGGTCGACCTGGTGCGGCAGGCGTCGCCCGAGCTCGATCCCGGGCCGGCGGCGCGATACGTCGAGCGCGTGCGCCAGTGGATGCAGAGCGAGGGCCCGCCGGCGGCGGACACGCAAGCCGAGCGTCGCCGGACGGACCGGCGCGGCGGCGGCGGTGCCGACAAGGCCGACAGCGTGGTCCGGGTGGACTTCCGGCGGCTCGACGCGCTGCTCGAGGTGCTGGGCGAGGGGCTGATCCAGCATTCGGCGCTGGGCGAGGCCTATCGCAGGCTGGCGCGGCGGACCGGCGCGTGCGAGGAGCTCGACCGGCTGGACCAGACCATCCTCGCGCTCGAGAAGACGCTCAAGCGGCTCGAGTCGACCCTGATGGAGACCCGCCTGCTTCCGATCGCGTCCGTGTTCGGCCGATTTCCCCGCATGCTGCGCGACACCGCGGAGGCCGAAGGCAAGCGCGTGCGGCTGCTGCAATCGGGTGGGGAGACGCCGCTCGACAAGGCGGTGCTGGATCGTCTGAGCGAGCCGCTGCTGCACCTGGTGACCAACGCGATCGTGCACGGGATGGAGCCGCCGGAGGCACGGCGCCTCGCGGGGAAGCCGGAGGAGGGGACCATCCGGCTCGATGCGGCACCGCACGCCGGCCGGGTGGTGATCAGGGTGGCGGACGACGGCCGCGGCCTGGACGAGAAGGCGATCCGGAAGAAGGCCGAGGCGCTGGGCCAGGAGCTGCGCGAGGACGAGGTCGTACCGCTCAGAAGCCTGATCTTCCTGCCCGGCCTCTCCACCGCGGAGCAGGTGTCCCGGCTCGCGGGCCGGGGCGTGGGCCTGGACGTGGTGGCCGGCGCGATCCACGCGCTCGGCGGCACGATCGACGTCGAGACCGAGCCGGGGAAGGGCACGGCATTCACGCTGAGCCTGCCGGTCACGCTCGCGATCATCCGCTCCCTCATCGTGGAGATCGATCACGAGCGCTTCGCGTTGCCGATGGCGCACGTGGCCGAGACGGTGCGGGCGGAACCGGACGCGATCCGCGAAATCAATCATCGCGGCGTAACGCAGTGGCGGGGCGACCTCATTCACGTGGCAGACGGTGGGGCGGTGCTCGGCACCGCTGCCGGGGACCGCGCCCCGCGCCGGTTCTACGTGGTGATGGCCGCCGGGGGTAAGCGCCAGGCGCTCCTGGTGGACCGCCTGGTGGGCCACCAGGACATCGTGGTCAAGGGGCTCGACCCCGCGCTGGGCCGGCCCGACGTGGTCTCGGGGACGACGATCCTGGGCGACGGCCGGGTGGCCTGCATTCTGGATTCCGTCCGCATTCTCGAGGGAGGGCGCCGTGCCGGTTGAGGAACGCCAGATCCGGGCGCCGCTGCTCGGCTTCGCCGACGTCCTGGAGGCGCGCGCCGTCGTGGAGACGGCCGCGGCGCCCGGTCCCGAGCTGCATCTGCTCACGTTCGTGCTCGAGCGGGAGGAGTTCGGCATCCCGGTGACGCAGGTACGGGAGGTGATCCGCGTCTCCGAGATCACCCGGGTGCCTCAGGCGCCCGCGCACGTCCGCGGGGTCGCCAACCTCCGGGGCCGCATCCTGGCCGTGGTCGAGCTGCGCTCGCGCCTGGGGCTCCCGCCGGCCGATCTGACGCCTCGCTCGCGCGTGGTCGTGGTCGAGGTCCGCGGCCGCGTGCTCGGCCTCCTGGTGGACGCGGTCCGGCAGGTGACGAAGGTGCCCGAGTCGAGCGTGGTCCCGGCCCCGGAGGAAGTCATCTCGGCCGACGTCGATTACCTGCGGGGCGTGGCGCGCTCGCAGTCCCGGCTGATCATCCTGCTCGACCTCGAGAAGGCACTGCTGCCGACCGCGTAGCTCTCACGATGGGTGGACCACATGACCCGCTTTGCGCAGATCATCAAGGACTGGACGATCCGCCGGAAAATCCTCACCGGCTTCGCGGTGGTGCTGGGCCTCACCTCCCTCCTCGGCTGGCGCGCCATGGACGCCATCGGCCGGATGGGCCAGCTCGGCGCGGATGATTTCGCGGCTGCCGACCAGATCGTCCGCGACTCGCGGATGGCGATCCTGGTCCTGCTGGGGATCACCATCGGCCTGGGCCTGGTGCTGGCGCTGGCGCTCGCGCGGCTCATCGCCGATCCGCTGACCAGTCTTGGCGTGCTCGCCGAGCAGGTCTCGAAGGGCAATCTGACCGCCGACATCCGGAGCCAGTCACGCGACGAGATCGGCTGGCTCGAGCACTCGATGCGGCAGATGGTGAAGAACCTGCGCGACATCGCGGGCCAGATCGCGGTGTCCTCGCGGACGGTGGCGGCATCGGCGGAGGAGATCTCGGCGAGTTCGACCCAGATGGCCAAGGGCGCCGAAATGCAGAGCAGCTCGACCGAGGAGACCTCCTCGACCATGGTCGAGATCGCCTCCCAGATGCAGCACCTGGCCCGGAGTGCCGAGGCACTGGCCGCCAACGTGGACCAGACGTCCGCCTCGATCCAGGAAATGAGCGCGACGCTGGCGCACACCGCGCAGAACGGCGAGGTGCTCCTCGGCGCGGTCGAGCGCGCGACCGGTACGCTCACCACCATGATCGAGAACGTCGGCGCCATCGCCGCGCGGGTGCACCAGGTGGACGAGGTGAGCCAGCAGTCGGTCGAGGACACGCGCCGGAACGGTGAACGACTGCAGGAGGCGATCGGCTCCATCGGCGAGCGGTCGGACGAGATCGGGAAGATCGTGAAGGTCATCGAGGGCATCGCCGACCAGACCAACCTGCTCGCGCTCAACGCCGCCATCGAGGCCGCGCGCGCGGGCGAGGCCGGGAAGGGGTTCGCCGTGGTGGCGGACGAGGTGCGCCGGCTGGCCGAGCGATCGGTGCAGGCCACCCAGGAGATCGGAACGGTCATCGAGACCGTGCAGAAGGACACCCACCACGCCGTGGGCCTGATGGGTCACGTGCTGACGGGCATCGTCGAGTCCATCGGCAAGACCTCGACGCTCGTGGCCGACGCGGCCCGGGCCGCCGACGCCCAGGCCGCCGACGCCCGCGCCGTGCTCGGCACCGTCGGCGAGATGGCCACGCTCGCGCGCCACATCGCGGGCTCCATCAACGAGAACGCGGCCGGCGCGCAGGAGATCAGCGCCGCCGCGCAGAAGATGAACCAGCTCACCCATCAGATGTCGGAAGCCGTGACCGAACAGCGCCGCGGCGGCGAGATGGTGGTCAAGGCGGTCGAGGCGATCGCGGTCGTGTCCCGGCAGAACCTGGTGGCGGTGGAGCAGATGACCGGCGCCGCCAAGAGTCTCGCGGGCGAGTCCGACGCGCTCCGCCAGCGTGTCGCCGTCTTCCAGGTCTGAGGTCCCGATGAGCACTCCAGCCGAGCGACTGGCCGCTCTCGACGCGGCGGCACGCGGGCCCGAACGCGAGGGCGCCATTCTCCTGGCGCTCGAGGATGAAGCGCTCACCGTCCGCGATCGCGCCATCCGCCTGGCCGCCCGGTACGTCGAGCCGGTGGTGCTCGGCGCCCTCGTCGCCGATGGCGAGCACGCGGTGCGCCGGAACGCCGGCCTGAGCGCGCTCGAGCGGCAGGGACCGTACGCGGTGCCGCACCTGACCGTGATGCTGGGGGCGTCCGACCCCGAGCTGGTGATGTTCGCCCTCCAGAGCCTGGCCCGGATCGGGTATGCGCCCGCGGGGCGCTCCATCCTGCCGCTGCTGCACCACCCCGATCCCAACGTGGCCCAGTCCGCGATCGAGGCCGTGGGCCAGCTCCGCACCCGTGAGGCGGTGCCCGCGCTGCTCAAGCTGGTCGAGGGCGAGCTCTGGCTGCAGCTCGCCGCGATCAATGCCCTCGGTGCGATCGGCGCCGCGGAGGCGGTAGCCCCGCTCCTGGCGCTGGTGCCCGACTCGGTGCTGGCCGAGCCGGCGGTGCAGGCGCTCCGCACCATCGCGGCACCCGAGTCGCTCGAGCCGCTGCTGCGCGTGCTGCCGGCCGTCCGCGAGCGGGCGCTCCGTGATCCGCTGCTGCTGGCCGTGGCCGTCGTGATCGATTTCCACCCCGACCCGGTGCCGCTCCTGGCGCGGGCCGGACCGGGGCTGGCGGGGTCGGCCGAGTTCGTCACGTATCTCGCCCAGGCGCTCGCCGCGCTGCCCACGGCGGGGGACGTGGACGGCGAGGCTGACAGCCTGCAGCGCGCCGCCGCCACGTTGGTCGTGGCGGCAGGCATCGAGGCGCTCGAGCCGGGCCTGCTCGCCCGGCTCGCGGCCGATCCGGACGCCATCTGGCTCGAAGGAGTCTTCCGTCGGTTTCCCGCCGCGCTTGCCGCCCACCGGCCCCGCCTGCTGGGGCACCCGGACCCCGCCGTCCGCGGCGGGGTGCTCCGCGCCGCGCGGTTCGAAGAGCATGAACTGCCGGAGCTGTACGAGCAGCTCGAGGACACGCACGCGCACGTGCGCGCCGCCGCGTGCTACGCGATGGGCCGGCTCGAGCTCGACTCGACGGCGCCGCTTCTGGTCGAGCGGCTCCGCCGCGGTGACCCGGCCGAGCAGGCGGCTGCCGCCCAGGCGCTCGGCCGGCTCTCCGCCGACGCGCTGACGGATCTCGAGAGCTGCCTCCGGGCCGACGCGGACGAGACCGTGCTGGTGCTCGCGCTCGAGGTGCTGGCTACCCGACCCGTCCCTGCCTTCGAGCCCCGGGTGCTGCAGCTCGCCGATGATCGCCGGCCGGCAGTACGCCGCGCCGGGCTCCGGGCCGCGGCGCGGGTGGCGGGCGCCCGCGCCGACGTGCTGCTGCTCCGCGCGCTGGCCGACCGCGACCAGGCGACCCAGGTGGACGCGCTGGAGCTGATGGTGGCGCGCGGCGGCGAGAAGTCGGTGGCGGTGCTCGTCGCGATGCTGGGCACGAGCGACTCGCTCCGCTTCCACGTGATCCGGGCGCTGGGGCACTGTCGGGCTCAGGCGGGCGCCACCCGGCTGCGCGATCTCCTTCCCCAGTGCGCACCCCACGAGCAACTGCAAATCGTCGCGGCCCTGATCAGGATCGCGCCGCCGTGGATCGGCACCTTCCTCCGGGAGCGGCTCGGCGACGCGGAGGTCGAGATGCGACGCATGGCCGCCCAGGGGCTCGCCGACCTGGCCGAGGAGCACGAGCTGCCGCTGCTCCTGCCGCTCGCCGAGGACGCCGACTGGGGCATCCGCAACGAGGTGGCCCGGGGGCTTGGCCGTCTGGCCCGGCCCGTCACCAGGCAGGTGCTCCTGGCGCTCGCTCGCGACGTGGAGCCGGTCGTGGCCGCCACCGCCCGCGCCGCTCTCGAGCGGCTGCAGCCCGAGGCCATCCGGATCCCGGCGTGACCGCGTTCGATCAGGCCGAGCTCAAGCTCCTGACGGACCTGATCCAGGAGCGGTTCGGGCTCATGTTCAACGGCATCCGGATGGAGATCCTGGAGTCGCGGCTCCGGCCCCGGCTGCGCGAGCTTCGCCTCACCACGCTCCGCGACTATTACCACTACCTCCGCTTCCATCCCGACCGCGAAAGCGAGTTCGCCCGCCTGCCGGCGATGGTGACGAACAACGAGACCTATTTCTTCCGCGAGACGCACCAGTTCGACCTCCTGATCCATCACGTGATCCCCGAGCGGCGCGCCCTGCTCCGGGGCCGCCCGCTGCGCCTGCTCTCGGCGGGCTGCTCCTCGGGTGAAGAGCCGTACTCGCTCTCGATCGCGCTGCACAACGCCGGGCTGCCGCTGGCAGGCATGTCGTGGGAGATCGACGCGTGCGATCTCAATCCGGAGCGGATTGCCCGGGCGCACGAAGCGCTCTACGCGGAGAGCTCCCTCCGCGCGTGCGACGCCGAGGCGCGGCGGCGCTACTTCACGCAGGAAGCGGGCGGGTTCCGGCTGAAGCAGAAGTACCGGGAGGGGGTGCGCTGCTTCCCCTCTAACCTTCTGGCACCCAACGGCGCGCTCGGCTGGGCCATCTACGATGCGATTCTCTGCCGCAACCTGCTGATCTATTTCAGCGAGGACGCGTTCTCGGCCGCCATCGGCCTGTTCGCGCGCAGCCTCGCGCCCGGCGGCTACCTGTTCCTGGGGCACTCCGAATCGCTGCTCGACCGCAAGACCTCCTTCGCGCCCGCGATGCTGGGCGGCGCCGTCGTCTACCGGAAGCTGGAGGCGGCGTGACCCGCGTGTTTCTCGTAGACGACTCCGCGTTCGTGCGGCGGGCGCTGACCCGGGTGCTGGCGCTCGAACCGGCCTTCCAGGTGGTCGGGGAGGCGGCCGGTGGCGCCGAGGCGCTCGCCAGGATCCCGGCCGCCGATCCCGATCTGGTGACGCTCGATGTCGAGATGCCCGGCATGGGCGGGCTACAGGTGCTGCCGGCCCTGCTGCGCTGGAAGCCCACGCTCAAGGTGCTGATGCTCTCCGCCCACACGCGCGACGGCGCCGACGCGACGGTGGCGGCGCTGGCCGCGGGAGCGGTGGACTTCATCGACAAAACCACGTTCAACGTGATGGACCTGGAGTATCTCCGGCGCGAGGTGGTGGACCGGCTGAGGGCGCTCGCGCCGGAGCGCGAATCGGGCCGGCGGCCTGCGAAGGTGCCGCCGGTGGTTCCGCCGGGCCCGACATGGGCGGAGCTCGGGCGGTGCGAGCTCTGCGTCATCGGCGCGTCCACCGGCGGTCCGGCAGCGGTGCAGCGCATCCTGCAGGCGCTGCCGGCCACGTTCCCGATCCCACTGGTGATCGTGCAGCACATGCCGGTGGGGTTCACGGGGCCGTTCGCGCAGCGGCTCGCCTCGCTGAGCCGGGTACGCGTGGCGGAGGCGGAGGACGGCACGCGGCTCGTCCGCGGCATGGCGCTGATCGCGCCGGCGGGACAGCATCTGCGCGTCTCGCCCAACCTGGCGGTCGTGCTGACGGTGGAGCCCACCGACGCCAAGCACATTCCGAGCGTGGACGTGACGATGCGCAGCGCCGCGCGCTCGCGGCCCGGCAAGGTGCTCGGGATCCTGCTGACCGGGATGGGGGAGGACGGCGCCGACGGGATGACGACCATCCGCGCCGGGGGCGGGGTGACGATCGCGGAGAGCGAATCGAGCTGCGTGGTGTACGGGATGCCGCGGGCCGCGGTACAACGGGGCGGGGCCGGCTGGGTGCTGCCGCTGCCAGAGATCGCCGAGCTGCTGGCCCGGCTCGGCAGGCCCGACGGTCAGGCGGTGCCGTCACCCACGGAAGCCTCGATCCAACGGAAGTAGTCCGGGTCGCCCTCCACGAAGGGCACGGCGACGATCTCCGGCAGCTCGTAGGGATGCAGCTCGCGGATGCGGGCCCGGGCGCCGGGTGCGCGCGCGAGCGTGGTCTTCAGATGGCAGTACCACTCCCTTGCCCGCTCGACCTCACCCTGCCAGTGATACGTGCTCTCCAGCGGGCCGACGACCTGCGCGCAGGCGGCCCACCGCTCCTCGACCAGGGTCGCGCCCAGCCGCTCGGCGGCAGCACGGTCGGGCAGGGTGGTGGTGAGCTGACAACAGGCGGGAGGGCCGGCCACGGCGGAACTCCGGGCTACTCGGATATATTGCTGAGACGACGGCGAGCAGTCCGAACTCGGGGCGCTGCTTCAGCGGCCCGCTGCCGGTGCCGCGACGCCCGGCGTTTCCGCCCACGCTTTCCGTCAGCGATCGGCGCCACGCCGGCCCGCCAGCCGCTCTTGAATTGTACGGTGAGCCGGTGGCCGAGCGGATCGGCATGGACATCGGCGACGTCCGGAAAGGTCCGCGCGTACGCCACCGCGGAGTCAGCCTGCCGCGCGAGCTCGCGGCCAATTGCCACGGCCTCGGCCTGCTCCCGGCCATAGCGGGCGAACTGGTCCGGCGGCACGAGGCCGGCCTGTGAGGTGAGCGGGGACTCGTAGTCGTATGAGCGGCAGGACGCGAGCGCCAGCACCGCCAGCCACATCCCGAAGCGTCGCTTCATCTGGATCTCCCGGGCTGAAATCGCGGAAATCGTTCGACCGAAGGTAACCAGGGAGGACGCTGGATGCGATCAACGCTGCTGTTCGTCGCCCTGCTCACGGCGGCAGGGCCGGGGACTGCTGGCGCGCAGGCGCTCGACACGGCGGCCATCTCCGGGACGACCCGGCCGCAACCGGTCATCCGTTGGTGGCATGGCGCCATTGCCGTCGGCGGGCTGTCGGCGCTCATGCTGCTCGATCATCCGGTGCAGCGCTATGCCCGGGAGAACAGCGGGACCGGGGCGGACAACGTCGCCAGCGTCGTGCGGCATTTCGGCCAACCTGAGGCGTACGGCACCCTCACGCTGGGGCTGGTGGGAGTCGGGCTGCTGACCCAGCGCCCGGAAATCGCCCGGATCGGCGGGCGGCTGGGCGCCTCGATCCTGCTGGCCGGCGCGACGGTGGAAGTCGGCAAGGTGTTTCTGGGCCGCCCCCGGCCGGAGCAGAGTCTGGATGCGGACGGCTACCTCCCGTTCTCCGGTCAGGCGGCGATGCCCTCCGGTCACTCCGCCATGGCGTTCGCGCTGGCGACCTCGCTGTCCGACGACATCCACCGTCCCTGGGCGAGCGTCGGGCTCTACGGGATGGCCACGGCGGTGGCCTGGTCCAGGATCAACGACAACCGGCACTGGCTGACCGACGTCACGGCGGGGGCCCTGCTGGGGGTCACCTCCGCGAAGCTTGCATCGGGACGGTGGCGGATCTTCCGGATCAGGCCCCCGGCGGTCATCGCGGTGCCCGGTGGCGCGGGGCTGGCCTGGTCGGGCTCGTTCTGAGCGCCGGCACCGGTCACGGCGGGGACGTCAGTCACCCAGGGCGACGAAAACAGTCATGAAGGTGACTGTGCCGAGGGCCAGGGGAATCGCGAGGTAATTCTCCAGTCTTCCATCACCCGTGCTCCTCGTCCGATCGACGAAGTACGCGACCACCAGGCCGGCCGCGGCACCGGCGACAAAACCGAGCCCCGCGGACGTGAGTCGGGAGCGGTGCGCTCGGGGGCGCGTATCGCCGGGGAGGCGCAGTTCGACGGACCGCGACACGGCTGCCGGTGAGTCGGCCAGCCGGAGTGCGGCACGGCTCCGCACTGCGGCCGGATCGATCCGGAGTCCCTGCGCCTGCAGCGACGTGGCCACTCCAATCGCCAGCCCCGCGGACAGCAGCCAGCGATTGTGCACACCGCCTCCATGACCGCGGTCCCAGATGTCCGGAAAGCTCCCCAATCAAGCGTTCGCGGCGGCTCCCCCGCAAGCCCCGTGTCCCACGTTATTTTTCACGCTCCCCGAGCCCGGACGTCCTCATGAGCGGTGTCGCCAATATCCCCCATCCCCACAACGAGCCAGTCCTGAGCTATGCGCCCGGCACGGCCGAGCGGGCGGCGCTCAAGGGCGCGCTCGCCGCGGTGGGGAATGAGCGGCCCGAGATCCCGGCCGTGGTCGGTGGTCGCGAGATCCGGAGCGGCGTCACTCAGGACGTCGTCTCTCCCCACTGCCATGCGCGCGTGCTGGCCAGGCTGCACCAGGCCGATGCGGCGGCAATCGACACCGCCGTGGCCTCCGCGGTCGAGGCGCAGCGCGAGTGGGGCCATTGGCGGTTCGAGGACCGAGCGGCGGTGTTCCTCAAGGCGGCCGACATGCTGGCCGGAGAGTGGCGGCAGCGGCTCAACGCGGCCACCATGCTCGGGCAGAGCAAAACGGCGTACCAGGCGGAGATCGACAGCGCCTGCGAGCTGATCGACTTCCTGCGGTTCAACGTGTCCTACGCCGAGCGGATCTACGCGGAGCAGCCCGACTCCGCGCCGGGGGCCTGGAACCGGCTGGACCACCGCCCCCTGGAGGGGTTCGTCTACGCCATCACGCCGTTCAACTTCACCGCCATCGGCGGCAACCTGCCGACCGCGCCGGCCTTGATGGGCAACGCGGTGGTATGGAAGCCGGCCCACTCGGCGGCGCTGAGCAACTGGCATTTTTACCGGCTGCTGGAGGAGGCGGGGCTCCCGCCGGGGGTCATCAACTTCCTGCCTGGCGATCCGGTCGAGGTGAGCCGCCGGCTGCTCGGCACCCCGAATTCGCCGGCATTCACTTCACCGGCTCGACCGGGGTGTTCCGGAGCCTGTGGCGGACGATCGGCGAGAATCTCGAGCACTACCGCAGCTACCCGCGGATCGTGGGCGAGACCGGCGGCAAGGACTTCATCCTCGCCCACGCGAGCGCCGACGTCGACGCGCTGGCGGTGGGGATGGTGCGCGGAGCGTACGAGTACCAGGGCCAGAAGTGCAGCGCCGCGTCCCGCGCCTACATCCCCGACACGCTCTGGCCGGCGGTGCGCGATCGGGTCGTGGGGATGATCGAGGACATCCGGATGGGCGACGTGGCCGACTTCCGGAATTTCATGGGCGCTGTCATCGACGCTCGTGCGTTCGCGCGGCTGCGGGAGCATCTGGAGCGGGCCAAGCGCGATCCCGGCGTGCGGGTGCTGGCGGGCGGCGGGACGGACGACAGCGTCGGCTACTTCGTGCAGCCGACGCTGCTCGAGGCGCAAGACCCCGGGTACCGGCTCATGTGCGAAGAGATCTTCGGACCGGTCCTGACGGTGCACGTGTATCCCGCCACCAGGTGGTCCGAGACGCTCACGCTGGTGGACCGGACGAGCCCCTATGCGCTGACCGGCGCCGTGTTCGCGCGGGACCGCGCCGCCCTGGCCCAGGCTGATCGGGCGCTCCGGCACTCCGCAGGCAACTTCTACATCAACGACAAGCCGACAGGCGCGGTGGTGGGGCAGCAGCCGTTCGGCGGCGCGCGCGCGAGCGGGACCAACGACAAGGCCGGATCGCTCCTCAATCTGGTGCGGTGGGTTTCGCCCAGGAGCATCAAGGAGACGCTCGTGCCACCGAAGGAGTACCGCTACCCGTTCATGGCGGAGGCGTGAAGAGGCGCACAACTCAGCGCTTGCGCTCTGCGCCCTGCTCGGGTCGCCCCTGGCGGCCGCCGCGCAGGGCACGGCTCCGGCCGCGGCGGCCTTCCAATACGCCGCCTCGCAGCTCGACTGCACCGCACTCGCGGAGCACTCCCGTTCGCGCCTCGATGGCCAGACCGGCACCCGCTTGCGGCGCGAGACACTCACCCGTGACGGGCTGCTGGCGCCTCCGTGCGCAGCCGGCCGGACGCAGCGTCGAGCTCGAGGCATGGTACGATTCACTTTCCCTGACGCGGGAGAGCGCAGAAGGCACGCTGACGCCCGACACGGACGGTCTCCTCGGCGGGCGCTACCGCGGCAAGCTGACCGTGACCGGCCACTACACGGCCGAGGCCCGGCCCTTCGTCCCGGACGAGGTGGCGGAGGTCGCCGAGCTGAGTGGCGCGATGGAAGACCTGCTGCCGCCGCTCCCGCCGCGTGCGCTCGCGGTCGGTCAGCGGTGGACCGACTCGAGCGGGCTCGAGCTCGAGCGGCTGCCCGACAGCACGGCGGGGCGGCGGGTGATCCGACGCCTGGCGCTCAAGGCGCGGAGCGAGCGGAGCCAGGCCACCGTCCGGGGTGAACCGATCACGCTTCCGGCGCGTCAGATAACTACCGAGGAGGGCCAGGTGGACTGGGTTCCCGGCGAGGGGCTGGTGCGCCGGGACCGCCACATCGTGGTGGAGACCACGGTGCCCGCCGGCGGGCCACTGCGGCAGCCGCTCCGCTCGCGGCTGGAGCAGGACGTCGTGCTGGTGCGGGTGCGGGGGGATGCGAACAGCGGTGAGCGGTGAGCGGGAAGCGGTGAGCGGTGAGCGGTGAGCGGTGAGCGGTGAGCGATGTATGCCGACTATACGCGGGACGATCCCATGACCCCGCTCACTGCTCACCGCTCACCGCTTCCCCGCTTCCCCACAAACCGCTGTTCCGGATCGAAGAGCAGCGCGGTCAAGGTGAACGCGAGGAGCATCGCCGCGATCAATGCGAGCAGGTCGGTGGCGACCGTGAACTCGGCCGGCTGGCCGAAGGCGCGGCGCAGAAGGTCGACCTGGTAGGTGACCGGGTTGACCCGCGCGAGGAGCCGGAGCGGCGCGGGCATCCCCCCCGTTGGGTAGAGCGCGCCGCTCACGAAGAGGAGCGGAAAGAGCACGATATTGATGACGCCCGCAAAATTCTCCACCGAGCGGAGTCGTGCGGCCACCAGGAGGCCGAGCAGGGCGCTGACCGCCGAGGCCAGCACGAGAACGCCGAGCGCCGAGACCCACTCGCCAGCGGTCACGTCCAGGATGAAGCCGGCACAGGCCAGGACCACGCCACCCTGGACGATGCCTACAAGCGCCGCGGCGGCTGCGCGACCCGTCAGTACGGCTGGCACGCCGGCCGGGCTGGCGAGCATGAGCCGGAGCATGCCGAACTCGCGGTCATAGACGGTGCCGATGGCGGTGAGCATGGCGCCGAAGAGCGACGCCATCACCACGATTCCCGGGAAGACGAACGCGTAGTACGGCAGCCCGCCTTCGAGCCGGGCGATGGCGTTGTACCCCGTGCCCACCAGCAGCAGCCACATGAACGGGCGCACCAGGCCGCCCAGGAAGCGGCTCGTCTGCCGCGTGGCGCGGGCCAGGTCGCGCGCGACGATGCCGTAAATGGCGCTGCCGGCGCTCACGCGGCACCATCCCGGGTGTGGGCGAAATAGGCGTCCTCGAGAGTCGCCGGCCGGAGCGCCAGGCGCTCGATCCCAGGCGCCGCGCCGGCAAGCTCCACGACGGCCTCCCGCGGACCGCCGATTCCCACCCGATACCCCCGCTCGGTCCGAAGCACGGCGGCCGTGGCGCCGAGGCCCCGGAGGGCACGCACCAGCCGCTCGGCGCCCGGGCCCTCGATCTCGGCGACCTCCGCGCCGACCTCCGCCCGGAGCGCGGCCGGCGTGTCGTTCGCGACCGCGCGCCCGCGCGAGAGCAGCACCACACGGTCGGCGGGCTCGGCTTCACTCAGATAATGGGTCGAGAAAAGGATCGTAGCGCCGCGCTCGCGCCGCTCGTTCGCGAGAATCCGCCAGATGAGCTCGCGGTGCTCGGGGTCGAGGCCGACGGTGGGCTCGTCCAGGATCAGGAGGGCGGGTCGGTGCAGCGTCGCGCGAGCAATGTCCGCCAGCCGGCGCCAGCCGCCGGAGAGCCGACGGGCGGGCTGCGCCGCGTGGGGGCCGAGTCCGGCGCGCTCGATCGCCGCCGACACGGCGGCCCCGAGCTCGCGCCCGCCCAGGCCGGCCAGCCGTCCGGCGAAACGGAGGTTCTCCTCCACCGTGAGGAGACCGTCCACGCTGGTCTCCTGAAAGACGAGTCCGAGCCGCCGCCGGATGGCGCGGCGCTCGCGGACGATGTCATGGCCGAAGATGCGGGCGCCGCCGCGGGCGGGGGAGAGGAGTGTAGCGAGGAGGAGCATCGCCGTGGTCTTGCCCGCGCCGTTCGGCCCGAGCAGCCCGACCAGCGCGCCGGGCGGCACGTCGAGGTCCAACGAGTCGAGGGCCCGGACGGCGCCATAGTCGCGGCCCAGGCCCTCGGTTCGGATCGCCGGCTCGCCCGGGATCACACCGTCTCGGGCTCGGGAACGGCGGCGGGCGCGACGGGAACCTGCCGGTACATATATTCATCGGCGCCCCGGGATTCCAGGATCGCCTCGTCGATCAGGTACCGGTACGGGCTCCGCGAGCACACCGGGTCGGCGTTGGCGGCGTCGCCGGTGAGCGCCATGGCCTGGCAGCGGCAGCCGCCGGCCGTCTCCGCCTTGTCGGGGCCGCCCGGGCAGGGCTCCTTCACCCAGGCGTCTCCGCGGAATGCGTTGAAGGCGGGAGACTCGTGCCAGATCCACTCCATGGAGTGCTCCCGAACGCTCGGCATCTCGAGGGAGTCGATGACATAGGCGCCGTGGCACGGGAGCGCCTTGCCGTCGGGGGAGACGACGATGTAGAACCGGCCCCACCCGCCGTAGCACGCCTTCGGGGTGTCCTCGAAATAATCGGGGAGGACGAACAGCATCTGCATCCGGCCCTTGTAACGCTGGATCCGCTCTTCGGCGATCTCCTTGGCACGCACGACCTGCTCCCGGCGCGGCATCAGGGCGGCCCGGTTCCGCAGGCCCCAGCCATAGTACTGAGTGTTCGCCAGCTCCAGCCGGTCGGCGCCGTAGTCGGCGGCCATGTCGATGATCTCCCCGACCCGGTCGAGATTGGCGCGGTGGAGCACCACGTTGATGGAGAACGCGAACCCGAGCTCCCGGACGAGGGCGATCGCGGCATGCTTCTGCTTGACCGAGCTGGTGCCCGCGATCCGCTCGGCGGAGGCGGGATCCGAGTCCTGAATGGAGATCTGCACATGCTCGAGCCCCGCATCCCGGAGCGCCTCCGCCCGCTTCCGGGTGAACCCGAGCCCGGAGGTCACGAGGGTGGAGTAGAGTCCGAGCCCCCGGGCATGGGCCGCCAGCTCCTCGAGGTCTTTCCGGATCATCGGCTCGCCGCCCGAGAGGCCGAGCTGCAGCACGCCCAGCTCGCGTGCCTGGGTGAAGACGCGCTTCCAGTCCTCCGTGCCGATTTCGCTCTCGGCGCGGAGCAGGTCGAGCGGGTTGGAGCAGTAAGGGCAGTGCAGCGGGCAGCGGTGGGTCAGCTCCGCCAGCAGGGTCGTTGGACGCTCGTTGGTCATTGAATCAGCTCTCTTTCCGCCAGGCGCGACAGATATTCGGTCACGTCCCCGGTCACGTCGGTCCGGTAGCGCTCGCTCAACTCGGCCGCGATCCGGGCCACGCTGCGCGTCCCGTCCACCAGCTCGAGGATCTCGCGGCCGGTCTCGTTCAGGAGCACCGCGCCCTCGGGATAGAGCAGCACCGGGCGCTGGCGCGCCGGGTCGTAGTCGATCCGCGCCAGGCGCCAGAGCCGCGGCACGGCGTCGAGGGAGATCGCCACCGTCACTCCTCGCGGTAGGCGTTGTGGATGTTGTCGATCATCGCCCACAGCATCTCGAGCTTGTACGCGAGCGCCTCGAACACCTTCTGCTGGCGCTCGGGGGTAGTGGCCCACTGCCGCACGATCCGGAGCCCATGGTTCACGTCGCGCGGTGCCTGCACCAGGCGGCTCTTGAAGTAGTCGAGCCCCTCGGGCGGAATCCAGGGATAGTGCACCGGGAAGGCCTCGATGCGCTCCTGGTGGATCCTGGGGCGAACAGCTCGGTCAGTGACGAGGCGCAGGCCTCCTGCCACGAATGATTGCGGCAGAAGGTGACATATGACTCGCAGATCAGCCGCACCGCGGGAAGCACGTGACGCTCGTCCTCCATCTCCTCGCGCGGGACGCCCAGGGCTATGCCCAGGCGGATCCAGAGCTCGATGCCTCCCGTGCCCGGCGCCGTCCCGTCGTGGTCGATGATCCGCTGGATCCATTCGCGACGCACGACCGGGTCGGGGCAGTTGGAGAGGATGGCCGCATCCTTCCGCGGTACCACCCGCTGGTAAGCCAGGCGATTGGCCGCCCAGCCCTGGAACTGCCGCTGGCGACAGCTTGCCCGTCGTACATGAGTCGATGAAACGGGTGCTCGACATAGTAGGAGCCGTGGAACGAGCGGAGCGCCGCCTCGAGCTCCGGCGGGCTGAGCGGGCGGGCGAGCGCCGGGACCGGGGGCCGCGGGCGGCGTGGCGAGCTGAGAGGGTGCGAAGGTGATCGTCATGGCTGGCATCAGAGGGTGAACCGCATGCCGTCGGCGCCGACCTGGAAGCCCGCCTGCTCGACGCGCGCGCGCTCCGGCGAATCCTCGAGCAGCATGGGATTGGTGTTGTTGATGTGGGTGTAGACCCGGTGCGGCGGACGCGAGGGTGCGGAGCCGCTCCAGGCTGCCGCCCGGTCCGGATATCGGCAGGTGGTCCATCTCCCGAGCGGTTCGCTCGCCGATGCCGAGGCCGATGAGCTCGTCGTCGGTCCAGAAGGTCCCGTCGAACAGCACCAGGTCGGCCGCCGCAGCGCGGGCGAGCAGCTCGTCATCGAGATCGCCGCAGCCGGGGACGAAGGCACAGGAGCCGCCGGTGCGCTCGTCCTGGACGAGCAGGCCGACCGTGTGGCCCGGCCGCTCCTCGCTCGCGAACCGGGGCGGGCCGGCCGGCACGGGAAAGCCGGTGACCCGGAGCCCGCTCGGGCGTGCCGTCGCCATGGCAGAGTCCGAGCGGGCGGCCGGGCAGGAGCTCGTGGACGCGCACCTCGGCGAAGGCGCGGGTGACGGCCAGGATGCGGGAATCGTCCTCGAGCATCCGGCGCACCGCGTCGGTGGCCGTCGACCTGGAGCCGTCGCGCCTCGCGCAGGAGCATGATGCCGAGCGGTATGGTCCAGCTCGGCGTCGGTCACCACGACTCCGTCGACCGGAACGTGGCGCATCCCTGATGGCGCGGGGTCGGGAGCCGGGTGAGCTGGTCGCGGACGTCGGGTGACGCATTGAGCAGGAACCAGCTCACGCCGTCCGCGCTCACGGCAGCGGACGACTGGCTGCGCGGGACGCGCCCGACGGGGATCGGTTCTCGCAACGCGACACGGAGGGCACCAGCAGTTCCATTGGGGGAATCCCCCGCCGGCGGCGGTACCGAGGAGAATGACTTGCACCCGGAAAGATCGAGGGGCCCGCTTTCGCGAGCCCCTCGAGATCAGTGCTTCGCCTTAAAGCGTCGCGACGTAGGCGGTGACTTCCATCGTGACGGCAACGACTTCGGCCTCTGGCTTGGTCCACTTCATGGTTGATCCTCCTGAGGTGTGATGAGCTGGGCCGAACGGCCCGAATGCGTTGGGTGGTAACACCCAGCCGGATCGCTGAAGGACCCGACGACGCCCTCTCTTATGCAGGGCGCGTGCCCAAAGCGGCTGGAGCCTCGCTCGGGTCGCCGCAAAGCCTTCCAGTGGCAAACGGCATCGAGTGCCGATCGCCGAGTGGTTGAGGTCGCTCGCAGAGTCTCCGCAGAGTGGGTGAGCGAACCCAATTGGGTGACATCACCCAACGGCTCAGCCCTGGATCCCGTACTTCTTGAGTCGGTAGCGCAGCGTGTCCCGGCTGATCCCGAGCCGCTGGGCCGCGCGGGTCTGGTTGCCTCCGGATTCGCGGAGCGACTGCTCGATCAAGGCCCGCTCCCACGACTCCAGGTCCACGCCGGCGGGAGGCAGAGCGGGGCGGGGTTTTCGTGAGTGACCGGCCCGGCCGTCACCGCTGCAGGCGCGGGAACCGCCATCGGCAGCTCGGGGGGCGGGGTGCTCGGGGGTGCGGCGGCGAGCGAGAGGTGCTCCACGTCGAGCTCCGGGCCGCGGCTCCAGAGCACCGCCCGCTCGATGACGTGGCTCAGCTCCCGCACGTTTCCGGGCCAGGGGTAGCCAGCAGCAGCTCGCGCGCGCGCTGGTCGACCTGCCTCACGTGTTTTCCGTACTTGGCGTTGTACCGCTTCAGGTAGTGCTCGGCCAGGATGAGCATGTCGGTGCCCCGGTCCCTCAGCGGCGGCAGGCCAGGATGATCACGGCCAGCCGGAAGTACAGGTCTCGGCGGAACTGCTCACGCTGTGTCTCCCGCTCGAGGTCACGATTGGTGGCGGCCAGGATGCGCACGTCGATCCGCCGGTCGCGAATCCCGCCGACCCGCCGCACGGTGCGCTCCTCGACCGCCTTGAGCAGCTTGCCCTGGAGCGCCAGCTCGAGGTCGCCGACCTCGTCCAGGAAGAGGAAGCCTCCTGCCGCCGCTTCGAACAGGCCCATCCGCGATTCCTTGGCGTCGGTGAACGCGCCCGCGCTCATGTCCGAACAGCTCCGCCTCCATGAGCGTGGCCGGGAGCGCCGTGCAGTTGACCTCGATGAACGGCTTGCGCGCCGCGTGAGCTGGCGGCGTGGATGGTTCGGGCGACCAGTCCTTTCCCGGTACCGGTCTCCCCGGTAATGAGCACGGGGGGCGTCTCGTCGAGTGCCGCGATCTGCCGTGCCTGGTCCAGGACCTGGCGCAGGGCCGCGGACTCGCCGAGTACGCCCGCGGTCGAGTCGGCCCGCACCGCGTCCCGGCGCCGGTAGTAGCACAGCTCCTGCTTGAGCTGGGACGTCTCGCGGGCGCGGTCCGCCAGGAGCTTCAGCTCCTCGAGGTCCACCGGCTTCTTGAGGTAGTCGAACGCGCCGAGCTTCACCGCCTCGACCGCGCCCTCGATGGTACCGTGGGCGGTCATGATGATCACCGGGATCGCGGGGTCGAACTCGCGGATCCGGCGAAGCAGGGAGATGCCGTCCATGCCGGGCAGGCGGACGTCGCAGAAGATCACGTCCGGGCGCATCGTTTCGAGCAGCCGCAGCGCCTGCTCGGCATCGCCGGCCACCTCGGCCTCATAGCCGGACTCGGACAGGAACGCCCGGATGGCGCGGGCGAGGGTACGCTCATCATCCACGACCAGCACGCTGGGGGCGGTCACGCGAGCTGCTCCGCCGGCAGCCGGAGCCGCACCGTGGTGCCCTCGCCCGGGCGACTCGCAATCTCGAGGACGCCGCCGTTCTGCTCGAGATAGCGCTTGGCGATCGCGAGGCCCAGCCCCGTCCCCTCCGGGCGAGTCGTGAAGAACGGCTCGCACACGGACGGGAGCACCTGCTCGGGGATGCCGCCGCCGGTATCGCTCACCTCGACCACCACGGCACCCGGCGCGGCTCCATCGGTCGCGAAAGCGCTGATCCCGAGCCGCCCGCCCGAGGGCATGGCGTCGAGCGCGTTGGAGACGATCTCCAGCAGGGCCTGCTCGAGCTGCATCGGATCCACCCGCACCTGCGGCAGCGAGGCGGGTACGCTCATCGCGAGCTCGACGTGCCGCTCGCGCATCGGCTGCGCCACGGCCGGCAGGAGGTCCTCGATCAGCCGCGGCAGGCTCTCGGAGACGGGGCGGAACGGCACCGGACGGCTGAAGCTGAGCAGGTGGGTAATGCGTCGGTCCAGCCGGTCCACCTCCTCGATGATCGCATCGAGGTGCTCGGTGGCCGAGGGTGAGGCCGGATGGCGGCGCACGAGCTGCGCGGCGGCGCGGAGGCTCGCGAGCGGGTTCCGGAGGCCGTGGGCCACCGCCGCCGACATCTCGCCGATCGACGCCAGCTTCTCCGCCTGCACCAGTTGCGCCCGTGAGTCGCGGAGCTGCCGCGTCATGCTCGCGAGCGCCCGGGCGAGGTCGCCGATCTCGTCGCGCGACGTGGGCTGGATCGGGTGGTCGAGGTCCCCCGCGCCGACGGCCGCCATCGCGCGGGTCAGCTCGCTCACGGGGCGAGCCAGGCTCCGCGAGATGAGCCACGAGGCGCTGAACCCCGCGAGGAGGGCGAAGGCCATGATCGCCATTAGCGAGCGCCCTTCCGCGCGGAGGATCTCCTCCAGCCGGCCATACGCGCCCCGGACGCTGGACTCCCGCGCCCGTCGGTAGATCTCGCGATTCGTCTGGGTGAGCATCGGCTGGAGCCGACCCTTGAGCTCGCGCTGGGCGAGCCGGTACGCGGCCTCCCGCTGCCCCGCGTCGGCCAGGCGGAAGACGCTGTCGGCCACGACGACGATCTGGCGCTGGATTCCCGCCACGCCGTCCGCCAGCGCCGATTCCTCCGGCCGGAGCTCGCTCCGCCAGCGGTTCTGCCAGTAGCCCACGACCTCACCGGTGAGGCGGAACTCCTCGCGGGCGGTGTCGTCGAGTCCGCTCAGGTAGCGCCACACCAGCTCGGTCTGGTCGAACATGGCGGTCTCGAGCTCGGCGTAGGTCCGGGTGCGTGCCATGCTCTCGCCGAGCTCCCCCAACGCGCGCCGCTCGAGGGCGTTGCTGCGGATGGCTTCCGCACCGACGAGGAGCGCGGGAAGCGCCATGAGCGAGAAGCCGAAGAGGAGCTTGCGCTGGAATGTCACTGATTGAAGATAGGCGGACGGGCGGGCGGGCGGACTGTCACCGCTCACCTCTTACCGCTCACCGCTCACCTCTCACCGCTTCCCCGTCGTGATCGTCACGTCCACCGACATGCCCGGTCGGAGCGGGTGGGCGGGATCGGGCTCGCCGTTGACCGCGATCCGGACCGGGACCCGCTGCACCACCTTGGTGAAGTTGCCGGTGGCGTTGTCCGGCGGGAGCAGCGCGAAGCGGGCGCCGGTGGCGGGACTCAGGCTCTCGACCCGGCCGTGAAACGTCTCGTCCGGGTAGGCATCCACGGTGAATTCGGCCGGATCACCCACCCGGACGTTGGCGAGCTGGGTCTCCTTGAGGTTGGCCGTCACCCACACGTCCTTCTCGGGAACGAGCGTCATCAGGTTCTGCCCGACCTGCACCAGCGCGCCGGGCTCCGCGTTTCGCTTGGCCACGATGCCGTCACTCGGTGCCAGCAGCGTGGTGTAGCTGAGCTGCAGCCGGGCGGTCTCAACCGCCGCCTCGGCGGCCGCAAGCCGCGCGTCGGCGCCGCGGAGCGCCGCCCCCGAGGCCGACACCTGGCTGCCCGCCGCCGCGGCCTGGCGACGGGCGGCTTCGAGGTTGGCGGCCGCGGCGTCGCGGGCGGCCTGGGCCGCGTCGAGCTGCTGGGCGGAGACGATCTTGCTGGCCGCGAGGCCGCGGTAGCGCTCGTAGTCCGCGTTGGCCTGGTGATAGGCGGCCTCCGCGGCCGCGATCGAGGCCTTGGCCGAGGCGGCTTCGGCGCGCGTGGCCTGGAGCTGTGCCTCCGCCTGCCCGGCATGTCGTCCGGTGCCGACCGCGGTCTGCGCGTTCCGCAGCTCGGCCTCGGCCTGGGCCAGCCGCGCGCGGAAGTCGCGCTGGTCCAGCACCACCAGCGTGTCGCCCGCCTTGACGTGCTGGTTCTCCTCGACCGGCACGCGCTCGATGAAGCCCGGGACCCGGGGTGCGATCGCCGTGATGTGGCCATCCACCTGGGCGTTGTCGGTGCCGACGTGGTGCCGGCTGAAGAGCCACCGGCGCACGCCCCAGCCGGCGAGCGTGATGACCAGCAGGATCCCGATGATGAGCGGAATGCGGCGGCGCGGCCAGCTCTTGGGGCGAGCGGATGCCGGCCGGCCGGCGGCAGGACCGTCTGCAATTCGGTCGTCATGAGAGTTGTTCTCATGTGCAGTTGTCCCGGGCCCGTGGCGCGGAGTGGCCGCCTCGCGGGCTTACCGCATCTCGGAGAGAACTCCAAGTGCGCGATACGCGCCGACGCGGGCGGTGCCGTAGTCCACCCGCGCCTGGATCAGCGCGTCGCGCGCGGCGATGACCGAGCTCTGCGCGTTGGTGGTCTCCACGCTCCCCGCCACCCCGGCCTGGAACCGCTGCTGGGCCTGCGCCAGCTCCTGTTCGGCCAGCCGGAGCCGGTGCCGCCGCAATCGCCACCTGCTGTCGCGCCGAGGCGAGGTCGAGCACCGATTGGCGGGCCTCGGTCTCGACCCGGTTGACCAGGTCGCGCTCGCGGATCTCCTGCGACTTGCACGCGCAGGTTCTCCTCCTTGACCCGGCTCTGGCGGCGGAAGCCGTCGAGGATGGGCACGACAATCGGAGCTGCACGGTGTAGCTCCCGGCCGGGCGCCGGCCTCGCGGCCCGGACTGCTGATACGTGCCGCTCAGCCCCAGGCTCGGCAGGTACTCGGCCCGATCGCGCCGAGGGAGCGATCCGCCGACTCGTCCGGGCGTGTTCCGCGGCCAGCTCCGCCCGGTGCTCGCGGGAGAATGCCGCCGCCGAGTCGGGATCGAGCGGCAGGTCCAGCGGAGCGGTCCCGAGGGAATCCGCGAGCTCGAGCCGGGTGCCGGCCGGGAGGTCGAGCGATCGGAGGAGGTCGAGCCTCGCGCGATCGGCCGCGTTCCGGGCCACCTCGAGCTGCGTCTGCACCGCGGCAAGACTCACCTCGCTGCGCGTGGCGTCGATGGCGGGGCTCACACCCGCGCCCACGAGCTGGCGGGCCTGCCCCAGGAGCTCGGCCGCAATGGTGCTGTCGGCCTGGCGCGCGCGCACCGTTTCCCTGGCGCTCAGCGCGCGCAGGTAGGCCAGCCCGGCGGTGGCCCCGGCGATCTCGCCGGCCGCTCGCGCGTCGAGGCCCGCGGCGACGGCCGTGTCACGCGCGGCCCGGAGGCGGCCGATGACTGAGGCGTCGAAGATCGTCTGCGAGCCGCGAAGCTGGAGCCGGTAGATATCGAACGGGTCGGTCACCCCGGTGGCGATCGGAATCCCGAACTCGTCGAGGTTGAGCGTCTGGCGCGTGATCGCCGCGTTGCCGCCGATCGTCGGCAGCAGGTCGGCGCGCCGCTGGCCGACCCGGGCCTCGGCCGCCCGCACGCCGAGCTGGGCGATGGCGGCATTCACGCCCTGGCTCCGGCCGAGGGTGATCGCCTGGAGCAACGTGAGCGGGCCCCGCGGCACGGCCGGCTGCTGCACGGCCGGCTGCTGCGCGAGCGCCGCGGCCGGGATGGCCAGCAAGAGCGAGAGCACGAACGGCAAGCGGGGCATGCGGGCGTCAGCTCCGGTCGGCAGGGTGGGCGAGCACCCCATTGAGGTAGGTGTCGATGAGCCCCTCGATCGCCTGCGTCGTCGGAGAGCGCCGCGGGATCGCAGTCGTGGAAGAAGCACTGCATCTGCGCGGTGTGGACCAGCAGCGAGCAGAGGCCGCGCGCCGCGAACTCGTGCGCGACCAGCCGAAACTCGCCGGTGGCCACGCCACGCGCGAGCACCTGCTCGACGAGGCGCCGCGCGCGGAGAATGACTTCATGGAAGTAGAACTGGGCCAGTTCGGGAAAATTGCCGAGCTCGCCCTGGACGATGCGCGCGAGCCGCAGCATCTGCTCGCCGCGCATGCGGCGTACATCCGACGCGTCACGGCGATCAGCAGCGCCTCCGCCGAGCCTTCATGGCTCCGGACATACGCCTCGGCCTCCGCCAGCGCCGGGACGACCTCGCGCGCGCACCATCTCGCGGAAGAGCGATTCCTTGGAATCGAAATAGAGGTAGAGCGGTGCCCTTGCTGACGCCGGCGAGCCTGGCGACATCCTCGATCTTGGCTCGCGCAAAGCCGGTCTGGCCGAAGACCGGTGAAGGCGGCGTCGAGAATTTCGTCGGGGCGGGCCTCGGGCCGGCGCTGCCATAATTGATAGGTTTGCGTAGCGCCGCTGTCAAAGTACTCGTGGAGCAGATTGTTATTGGCCGAAGAACGGCTTCACGCAAGAAGAAGAGACTAGTGGTGGGTAGGGAGGAAGATGAATGGTGAATGAGAAATAAAAACTGAATTCCTCTTCTTATTCCCTAAATAAATTTTTTTTTGTACTTAGCTGAAGCATTTCATAGCATCGCCTGTTGCATCGCACTCTTGTACGTTCTGTAATTCTATGAGCAATGTCGAACCGGGATTTTTAGGATTGATGGGATGAGTGGCGTAGGTTATCCCAAACATCCCATGCATCCATTTCATCCCAGTTCTTTTTCCGGTGCAACCAAAAACGCCAGCGCTCCTTCTTTTATTTGAATTTTTACCGTTGTTTCTTTTTCCAGCTTCAGTAATTCGTCATCGGCATGAGCATGTGTTCCGCCCCAGGTGATACTTGCCGTTTTTGCTTTTAAGGTATGAAACTGGAGGTTTCTTCGCCACCGGCAAGCTTGTTTAAAATAAATTCAGCGAACTTTTCTTTATGTGCTTCCGGCACCATCACCACTTCAAATTCGCCATCACCAGGATCGGCGTAAGGCGATAAAACCATGTTGGGCCCTACCGATCTTATATTCATTACTTCCACCATTGAAAAATTTCCCGAGTGGTCAGTACCATCCACTTCCAACGTGCAATGCACGGGCTGGTAGGATAAAATAATTTCGTGCATTTTTTTTAAGGCGCCCTTTAATTCCGCTTCGGGCGATGGATATTTCATTGCTGCCTTTTGCATCTCCTTCATCAGGTAAGGGGAAATTCCAAAGCCAAAACCTTCCAGGAAAAAATCAACACCGGGAACATTTTCTACCAGGCCAATATCTATTTTTTTTATAAGGGCAGTCGGCCAATTATTGATAACAGCTTCTGTATCTTTTTCTATCTCCAGTGTTTTAGCAATGTTGTTAGCGGTGCCCAGCGGCAGCAAGCCAATAGGAAGGATCTTCTCCAAAATTTTTCTTTTTAGTAGTTGCTTGGTAACTTTTCTTACAGTGCCATCGCCACCAGCAACCGCAATAATAGTTGTGTCTTCCTCTATGGTCTTCCATCCTTCTTCCTTTGTGGAGCTATATCTACATTCAAACCCTGCCGCCCGTATTTGTTTTATCAGCACTTCTTTGGTATGCTCTTCATCGCCAGCGCCGGGGTTATGCACCAATTTTATCTTCTTCATTCAAAAAATTCTTATCCTTTACCCTGCTATAAAAACATACCACAAAACAGAGTGGCATAAAAATGTTGCAACTTCTGTTATGAATATCCTCATAACAAATGATGATGGCATATATAGTCCCGGCCTGGCGGCACTGGCAAAAATCGCCACCCGGTTTGGTGATGTGCGGGTAGTGGCGCCAGATGTGGGAGCGGGTCTCTTGCCTCACATGCTATTACTTCTCACCTGCCTATTTCTTATAAAAAAGCGTCCCTTGATCTTGGGCCGGCTATTCAAACATTTAAAGTAAACGGCACACCTGCAGATTGTGCTGCGCTGGGCACGCATCTGGCTAAAACCGATGTTGTGCTTTCGGGTATAAATATGGGTCCTAATTTAGGAAATGCCATGTGGCATTCGGGTACATTGGCCGCCGCTAAACAAGCCGTGTTGCTGGGGAAGGCATTGCGCTAAGCACGCCTGTTGGCAAAACAGATCCTGACTTTGCTGCGCTGGAACCTTTTGTAGAAGAAACCCTGAAGTTGCTGTTAGCCGATGAGAGGCTGGCTTTATATAATGTGAATTTTCCGGCCAAACCAAAAGGCATAAAGTGGACAAGGCAATCGGTACGATTATACGATAATCAAATTGTGCCCGGCGTGGACCCAATGGGCCGCAAGCATTATTGGTTTACGGTTATTCCGCTTGGTGCTGCAGAAGAAGGCACGGACAGATGGGCGGTAGAGAATGACTATGTTTCGATAACTCCATTACGATTAGATCTGACGGACGAAGCAGAGTTAAAGAAACGATTGCCGCAGGAGAAAAAGACAACTTCGTGAAATAAAAACCTCAAACATGAAAACGATTTTTCTATTTATCGCCACCTTTTTTTTTAGCGCTCCACGGTATGGCGCAAGAGCATTGGACAGTGGAATTAAACAGCAAACTATTATTAGCCGCCAATAAAGAAGATGCGGTTAACAATGTTGCTACAGTAAATGACCTGGAGAAAGGTTCGCTCATCGTCACCGACAATCCGGGTAAAGGCAGAGAATGAGCGCAAACGCAAGCTGGCAGTGTATGATGCTGCCGACAAAACGCGTTTTACTCCAAAGAAGCCTTCAATATTTCTATTCCAACGGCTACATTAAAAAAATGGAAACAAACAACACCGCAAATAAAAATTTACACCTGGCCCATTTTGGTGAAGCAGGCGCCAATGTGAGACTGCGAAGAGTATATTTGTGCACCATTAATTTTAAGTAGTGCAGCGAAAACTTTTATACATTATCAATCCCATATCAGGAACAAAAAGCAAGATATCGTTAGAAGACATTATTAAAACGGAAACAAAAAAGATTGGTTTTCCTTTTTTTATTTATCCTTCTGTTGCTGATGGCGACTATTCATTTCTCCATACGGTCATTAAAGAAAAAAGATAACGGATGTTGTTATTGCCGGTGGCGATGGAACCATTAACCAGGTAGTAAATAGCTTGCGCAAGCAAGATGTTCAATTTGGAATTATTCCCTGCGGCTCCGGTAATGGATTAGCATTTAGTGCGGGCATACCGAAAGACCCTGTGAAAGCACTTAAAATTATTTTTAACGGCGTGAGTAAACTAACAGATGGGTTTTTTATTAATGAGCAATTTGCCTGCATGTTATGCGGGCTTGGTTTTGATGCGCAGGTGGCACATGATTTTGCGAATGCACCAAAAAGAGGCTTGTCAACCTACGTACAAAAGACTCTCAAAAATTTTATTTCTGCTAAAGCCTGGTCCTTTGTTTTAACCGCAGGGGATAAAGAAATTAAAACCGAAGCCTTCTTTATTTCTATTGCAAATAGCAACCAGTTTGGCAACAACTTTACTATTGCCCCGAAAGCCTCGCTAACCGATGGCTTGCTTGACGTAGTGATTATGACGAAACAAAATAAGCTGAGTGTTTTGTTTCAAACGCTAAAGCAGATCAGCGGTTTTAATAAAGTAAAAAGCGTTGATATTATTGATGAAAACGCAAGCCTGATCTATTTTCAAACGGAGGCTTTATCCATTACAAATTACGGTGCGCCTATGCATATTGATGGCGACCCGGTAGAAACTGTGCAGCAGCTTGAAGTGAAGTTGTTGCATGATTGTTTTAGGCTGATGCAGTAAGAGAGTTTTGCATTACAATATCTTTAAATCTTATGAGTGACTGATGGATAAAGCCGGAAAAAGCGCAAAGCAGAAGGATCTATTTTCTACACCTATAGCAACCGCGTTTTTAAACCGGTCTTGTTGTTCAACTAATTTGAACATTTCATCTTCGCTATCATGGTACTGGCAAGTACGTATATCGGTGAACCCACACAGGTGGAGTCCCTATCATGGATTGTCTACAATCCCACATCCATAAATGATGCAGATTAGACCACATAGCAAATACTTTTTCTTTTATCGTTTTTGGCCTGTCTTTTACGCCTAACATTAAGTCACAATCTACAAAAGTCTAAACTTGCCTCATCATCTCCGGCCTCCACTCTCTGCAAATATTTCCTGGCATAAAACTCCAAATCAGGCACAATGCACCGGAAGATTCCACCTGGCTTTAAAATGCGATGCGTATTCTTCAACGCTGTTCTAAAATCTGTCAACGACAGATGTTCAAGAATATGAGAAGCGTATATTCCGCTACATGAACCTTCTTCTACCAAAAGCCCTTTTACAATATCCCCATACAAAACGTTACCTGGAAAAACGGTATTCAACCTTTTTTTAAAAATTGTCCCTACTACCGGTAGCCTTTGTATTCTAAGCGTTGGAGAAGCATCAAAGTTTGTCCACTCAGCAGGAGCGCTATGGCCGCAGCCAAATTGCACGTAATTAGCCTTCATATTATTTTATCAATGGCCTAATATATATTGGATAAAAGTAAAAGTCAACATTTGGATATGAAATCTTTTACAAGGGGCTTGTAGTAAGGTGAAAACTTTATTCATTTAAAAATTATTCTTTGAGATTTTGTTACTGCTGCCGGTATCAACGCAATGAGTGCGGTAATTCTAATGTTTTATCATTCATCTATTGCGTAATATCAAAAATTATCCAGCTATTGCCTTTCCAATGCGTCCGCATAAAACTTTTTCGATTTTTATCAACAATGGGATACGCATTGAAAAAGATTACTTCTTCTTCTCAAACAACTCCAGCACTTTTCTAAAACTTTCCTGTTATGCTCCGAGCCCAATGAGCCAGCAATATCCAACTTCTCCAGCTTGGATAAATGAAAACTCAGTGCTGCTTTATTTTCTTCCTTGTTGGGTATGTATTGAAAGGTGATGTTATGTAAGGATAACGTTGTTGTTCACAAAATAAGTTGCCATATCGCTCTGGAAATAGTCCATCATCTTATACCAGTTATGCTGCAATAAAAAGAATGGCTTGATAGAATTTCCGGTAAGGTCATCATACTCATACGGGTTTTCCCACCGCCATCCATACGGTCCCTGATCTGCAGGATCAGCACACCGCTTGTATTTTTTTCAATCCAGTTTTGCATGTGCGATAAAAAGCGAAGCGAATTCTCCACTCCATAATTATCCCGCAATCCTCCATCCATCACATCAATCACAGGTTTAGATGGCATCCATACATTGGGCAAAACAACAGGGAAAGTGGCATTCATCCGAAGGATGTCAGTATCCGGAGATTATAAGGGTCCTGCTTTGAAAGAAAGTGGTATAGTCCACTGCATCGGCGGCATTTAATCTGCTCATGGAATCCGCGGGCGGCTGCATCATAAACCGCATATGCTGCGTACTGATGATCATCATTTTCCCATCGCGTGTAACAACTGTATGGTAAAACATCAGCGGAATATTGGCTGCTAATTCGTCGGGTACATAATCATTCAATCGTTTATTTAAAACTCCACCCGTATTTTCATTCAGCGCTTATTCAAATGCATATCCCCTGTCGCGCAGATATGTATAGGGACCAACTTTAAATTTTTGCTCGGGCGCAAACAAGATCCCGGGCAATAAAAGAAGTAAAAGTGGGATTTAGCAGATCCTCGGCAATATCATTCACATATTTCTGTGACTGGAGATTGATTTCGGGATGATTTCGCTTCTCGCGGTACAGTTCCCTGAAATAAGAAGCGCCGATCATTCCACCCGAAGCGCCGGTAATCAGAAATGTTTTTTTCATGATCTGTCCCACCGGTAATACTGTCCAGTCGCTGCAAAACATTCATGGTAAATGTGGCACTGCGTGTTCCGCCTCCGCTTGTGGTCATAACTACCAATAGTGGTTTCTCTTCGTCCTGTTTTTGCTTCCACCGATTCAGGATATTCGCCATGTTCTGCTTGTCACCACGCGAGAATCTTTATTACTAAGTGCTTCCAGCGATTGCTGCGAATACTCCGGTTGTTCGTTCTATTAGTATAATTCAGTCCATAGGCTTTATTGCGCGGATCGATCCAGTTGATGCGGTACAAAAAATTAAGCAGCACAACAAAAGAATGAAAGCTGGAACGCTCCAGCTTTGAAAAAAATATACAATGGCGCCACACACACCAATAAGGATGGCAAAAAACAATGTAATGCTGGCACCTGCAGGCAATTGAAAAAATTTATGATCAAGAAAAAAACCAATCACGATCAAAAAAAGGTAAGCGATCAACAGGCTCACCACGGCGGCAAAGTGATGGCGTTTGAAAATCTTTTCCATCAGTTCGCGCGAATAGTGGGATACATCACGGCAGCGGCGAACACGAAAAAAGAATCCAGGAACCATTCGGAATAAATCAGTGACTTGATGCGGCCGGGTGTGGTTCGGGCTGAAAATGTGAAATCGCATTTTTCGCACTGTTAAAAGCAGGCTGCAGTTTTTGAATATGGTCTTATCTGCCCGGAAAAAATAAAAAAACGAAATGGACAGGATGAACAGCAGCCCTGCGATAAACCCGCCCTAATAAAAATGATCTCAACATTGCTGATCAGCTCCTTATAATGTGCAAACTGGAATGCTTTAATAATATAAAAGATCAGAAAGCTAAAGGGATCACACTGTTATTGATGCAATATTTTAAAAAAGGGTATTGAGTGGCTGCCAGAAAAGTAAAATGCCGGCTGAACAGAATGAATGTGGTGATATTCCAGCACATGATAAAAATACCAATAGACATACCCATGATAGCAGCACTGAATGAATTCACATTACCCAGGTATTCGGGTGCCAGAAAAAGCGCATCAGCACCAAAACTTTTCATAAAGCTGCTGTTCACAACCGTGAAAATGAAGATCCAGAAAAATAACAGGTACCTGGTATTTCCGGAAATGAAGAAAAATAAGCTGTACGGGTAACGAATAAAATATTCCTCGCAGGTAGACTCCTAAGGAGGATGGTGTTTTCATGTATATCTAATGTACTACTAAATCGGCTGTGCTTCAAGTCTTAAGGCTGAATTAGCTTTTCCTTTTTTTGCAGAAGGAAAAATACAGAGGACGATCGACAGGAGCAGGAACATGGCCACAGCCTGGTGCAGGAGGGCACTACCATTCAAAAGAGCCCCAATGATTCCTTCTTTTTCCGGACTGAATAACACTGAAGTAATGCCCAGGATCACCTGTATTACTGCAAGGATTAAGGGTATCCATTTAGCCCTGTTGAATAAAATGCTTCCCTTTTGTTTAGCAAGCCTGAAGGTTCACGGGCAAGATAAAAATAAAAATGAGATAAGCCAGGTTGCGGTGAATAAAATGAATGGTGAGCGGGTTGTTTACTAGGCTGTCGAAAAAATTGAACTGCCTGCCGCCGTAGCGTGAAAAATTTGTCGGCAGCCAGGAGCCATTGATCGTCGGCCAGGTGGGTGCTGCTGTTGCTGCTTTCAGTCCGGCCATAAACGCACCATAGATCAATTGCACGGTCAGCAGCACCAATCAGGAAGACCGAAAATTTTTTGAGGGGCGGATGATAGCGTTTCTGTTCAGGCTTCACCAGCAATTGCAATGCAAACCAGTAAGTGTACACCAGCAATCCCAAAGCCGCTATAAAATGCACAGCCAGCCTGATATGACTTACATAGAGGTCTTCATCATTCAGCCCGCTTTGTACCATCGATCCAACCAATGGCACCCTGCAGTCCGCCCAATAAAAAAAGAATGACCATCGGCCGGATCATTTCTTTGCGAAACCTTCTGCACCAGAAACACGATAAAGGGAATGAGAAAAACAATCCCGATCAGCCTTCCCCATAACCTGTGAAGCCATTCCCAAAAAAAGATCGACTTAAAATCAGACAGCGTAAAGTAGGAGTGCATCTGCTTGAACTGAGCGATCTCTTTATACTTATTAAAAGCTTCCTGCCATTGCGCTTCATTGAGCGGCGGGATGCTGCCCAGCACAGGCTTCCATTCAGTAATCGACAAGCCTGAGTCAGTGAGGCGGGTGATGCCGCCCAGGGCGATCTGGATAATGATCATAAAAACACCCATGAGCAGCCAGATAGCGATGGGCTTTGACGAACGGTCCTTGTCTTTCATGGCCCGCAAAGGTAAATGGGTTTCGGGTTTGGGGTTTGGAATTGGGTTCTTTAGTTCAACAATTTCCTTCTTCATTCATCATTCTTTTGTAGACAGCCCTGCACACAGACGCAAGCAATAACTGGCGATAAGCAACCCCAAACTCCAAATCCCAAACTCCAAACTCAATGCGTCGCTTTTATATAACCCCAGCCTTCTTTCTGCCGGGTGATGATCTCATAAATGCCATCTGGCACAATGCTTATTCCGGGCAAGAGTTGTGTGGAGTCAATGTTATAGCGCCGCATGGCAGCGGCACACACTTTTACAGTAATGTTTTTGTTCTGAGTTAACTGTTGCAACGCCGGCGCAACGGCAGATTTTCCTTTTTGTACCATATCGAGCGATTGCCCGTAAAGCACCACTTCCAGTTTTGCATCGGGTCTTTCTTTGGAGATCTCGCTTAGCCAGCGAATGACCATTTTATGGTCGTTAGTATCCTTACTGGTAAGATCAAACACCGCATTGTAAGGAACTGTTTGTGCCTGCAAAAAAGTGGCTGAAAATAACAGGGCGATGAAAGCAAATAGCGGTTTCATACATTATTGATTTAGGTAATAAAGTTTACGAAATAAACCCGGGAAAAAAAGGGAGGCAACGTAGTTCATATTAAATAAAATTGTCGACGGGTAATAGTTTTTCGTAACTTTTATTCTCCTTTTTCATCACCAAAATCAATTTTATGGAACGTAATGATCAAAACCTAACCACTGACCGCCGGTCTTTTATCGGCACCATTGCTACCGGCGCTGTGGCTATGACTGTTGGCAGCATTGCTGCGCCTTTAACCTCCCTGGCAAAAAATACCACGGTAAATAACGAAGACCCCGATGCCTGTTCAATAAGATCAAAGGCAAGCATCGCATTGTGTTTGACGCTACAGAACCAAAAGGCGTTTTTCCCTTTGCCTGGCCACGGGTTTTTTTACTCACCATACAGTCACAGGCACTCCTGAAAAAGATAGCAATGTGGTGGTGGTTCTGCGACATAATGCGATGGCTTATGCAATGAACAGCGCCCTGTGGACGAAATACAATTTTGGAGACGTATTCAAGATCAACGACGAAAAAACAAAAGCATCTGCCGTTCGAAATGCGTTTTATAAACCCGATGCGGGAGATTTTCAAATGCCGGGTATCGGGGCGGTTGCCATTGGCATTAATGAACTGCAGGATAGCGGCGTTATGTTTTGCGTATGCAATATGGCGATGACTGTGTACAGCGCTGTTATAGCGAAAATGAATAACCTGAAGGCGGAAGATGTTTACAACGATTTTAAAGCCGGTGTTTTCCTAACATCCAGATCGTTCCCTCCGGCGTATGGGCTGTGGGCCGTGCGCAGGAACACGGATGCGGTTATTGCTTTGCCGGATAAAACGATGAAAAGTGAAGGGCGGTTGATGAACAAATAAAAGCGGTTCGAAAATTATTTTTATTTCTGGCCTTTCGCTTTTTTTATCGGTTCAAATGGGCCGTACTTATGTTGCAGTTCAGAAAAAGTATCAGTAAAAGGTCCGAAAGGATAATCAAAAGGTTTGCTTGCGATCATCGGCCAGTCGTAAGCAAACCTTTTTTGCGAACGTGGTTGCGAAACAATATAGGCCGCTACATCCCACGCTTCTTCATTATTTAATCCGGGCTTTTTTGCGTGGCGCCAAAAGGCATGTTGTCTTTAACAAAAGAAGCCAATCGTGACAACCGGAAGATACCTGCACTTGAATTAAAACTAATGTTCTCCCCAAAGCGGCGGGTACGTATATTCAGCTTCTTTCTCCGACCAAACGCCTTCTCCGCCAGCGTTGTGACAGCGCTGGCATTTTGTTTCATAAACTATTTTACCCTTAACTGTATCCGCCGCTCTGTCTAAAGGGGGAAGTTCTTCGGTACCGGCTCCATTCGGTTTTACGTTTTTGGTAACGTTGCTGCCAATCCATTTTATATAAGCAACCATGGCCTGCATTTCTTTGCTATTACTGTCCAATGGCTTTCCATTAAGACTTCGCTGCATACATTCATTCACTCTAAATTCAACAGTCTCCGTTCTTCCGCTTCGCTCCCTGAACTTTGGATAAATTGCCGCTACCGCAGAAAATGGATTGGAGAAACTTTGCGTACCTGCATACAAGTGGCAGTTCTGGCAATTCATTCCATTAGTTAACGAAGCGATGCTTCCCTGCTTTCCTAAATAAACAGCGGTATGAACAATTAATTCTTTGCCATACCTTATTTTGTCGCCTTCTTCGTTAAATGGGATGGTGCTTTCATCCGGTGCACGCCACTCTTCAGTCTCATTATAAACAGATGGAACTTGTGTTGCTTTAAGAGTGCGTGGCCAAAAACTGGTGATCATCGCTATGGAAAAAAGAATTCCAAGACAGATAGGAAAAAGGTGAGGTTTAAGTGCACGCATGTAGAAAACTGTTTTGTAAATTACTAAAATTTTTTATGCAACCATGGTTGGTTTAGTGAACAGCATTTTTCGGAAACCGTAACAAAATTCTTTGCCCCATTGTCTTTTTCTTCACTACACAAATCTTATTTTCGTTTGCAAATAACAAATGCTGAAAAAATTTTTCCAGGACGGGTTAATAGAAGCAGGGTGCGACGAAGCTGGACGATGCCTTGCGGGGCCTGTGTTTGCAGCGGCTGTCATCTTACCGAAAGATTTTTATCATCCTTTACTTAACGACTCAAAGCAGGTAGCGGAAGAACAGCGTTATGAGCTCCGTCCGTTTATCCAGCAACATGCCATTTCTTTTGCGGTTGCGCAACTTTGCAATAAACAAATTGATAAGCTGAATATCTTGAAAGCAAGTTTTAAAAGCATGCACCTGGCGGTAAAACAACTTCACATTCAGCCGCAGCTTTTATTAATTGATGGTAACCGGTTCATTGCTT
>CAWHQC010000032.1:0-39704 GCA_963831425.1 uncultured Gemmatimonadales bacterium
TGCTCTACCTGGCCCTGCTCTTCGCGGCGATGGGGATCGATCGCGCGCTACCGTTCGGCCACCGGGCGGAGGCGCACGACGTCATCATCCTCGACCAGCCGGGCGAGGAGCTCGCCACGCCAGCCGGGGCGCACGTCCATCCTTGAGCGCATCGTTCACTCTGAGCGGCCGTTTCACCACAGAGGCACAGAGGGCACAGAGGTGCACGGAGCAAACACCAATCGTTTGTTGCCTCCGTGCACCTCTGTGCCCCTGTGCCTCTGTGCCTCTGTGCCTCTGTGGTGAACTCCGCCACCCTGCCCTATGACCGCACCTGAACCAGGCGACCCAACTCGACCCCGCAGCCGCCGGCTGCCGAAGCCGGGTCGGCTCGTGCGGCTCTGGCCCAGGGTCCGGCCGTACCGTGGCCTGCTGCTGGGCGCTACCGGCGCGCTGGTGTTGAGCAGCCTCGCGAGCCTCGCATTCCCGATGGTAGTGAAATACCTGCTCGACGCCGCGTTCGTGAACCACGACCGGGCGCTGCTGGACCGCATCGCCCTGGGACTGGTGGGGCTCTTCTGCGTGCAGGCGGTGCTCAACTACATCCAGACCTACCTGCTGAGCGCCGCGGGTGAGCAGGCGGTGGCCGGGCTCCGCCGCGAGCTGTTCTCGCGGCTGCTCGACATGCCGCCCGGGTTCTTCGCCGAACGGCGGACGGGCGAGCTGACCAGCCGGCTCACGGTGGACATCGGCCTGCTGCAGAGCGTGCTGAGCCACCAGGTCTCCGAGTTCGCCCGACAGGTGCTGGCGCTGGTGGGCGGTGTCGTCCTGCTCACCTGGCTGCAGCCGACGCTCGCGCTCACGGCGCTGGGGGTGGCGCCGGTGGTCGTGGGTACGGCGCTGATCTTCGGCAAGCGGCTCCGCCGGATGACCACGGGCGTCCAGGACCGGATCGCGGAGGCGAGCGCGGTGGCGGAGGAGGCGTTCTCCCAGATCCGCACCGTGCAGAGCTTCGTGCAGGAGCCGGCCGAGCGCGAGCGCTACGGCGATCGCATCGACGCGAGCGTCCGGACCGCCCTGCAGCGGGCCAACGTGCGGGGCGTGTTCTTCGGGATGCTCACCTTCTCGACGTTTGCCGGGATCGTCTTCGTGCTCTGGCAGGGTGGCCTGCTGGTGCTGGACGGGAAGCTCACGGCGGGCGCGTTGGTCTCCTTCCTCCTGTATACGATCACGATCGCGGCCTCGATCGGCGCGCTGGCTACCTCCTTTACCACCTACCAGGAGGCGGTGGGCGCGGCGGAGCGGGTGTTCGAGATCCTGGAGATGTCACCGGAGATCGCCGACCCGGCCGACCCGGCGCCGCTGCCCGCACCGGTGCGCGGCCGGGTGGCGTACGAGGACGTGAGCTTCCGCTATCAGGCGGAGCCGGACGCACCCTGGACGCTCGACGGCATCAACCTGTCGGTGGCGCCGGGCGAGATCGTGGCGCTGGTGGGGCCCTCGGGCGCGGGGAAGACGACGCTGGTCTCGCTCCTTCCGCGGTTCTGGGACGTGAACCGCGGGCGAATCACGCTGGACGGCGTGGACATCCGCGCCCTCCGGCTGGCCGAGCTCCGCGGCGCGATCGGGATAGTCCCGCAGGAGCCGGCGCTGTTCAGCGGGACGATCCGCGAGAACATCGCGTACGCGCGCCCGAGCGCGACGGACGCGGAAGTCGAGGCAGCGGCACGGGCCGCGCACGCGCACGAGTTCGTGGAGCGGCTGGCGCTCGGCTACGAGACCCTGGTAGGCGAGCGCGGGATCAAGCTGAGCGGCGGGCAGCGGCAGCGGGTGGCCATCGCCCGGGCTATCCTCAAGGACCCGGCGGTGCTCATCCTGGACGAGGCCACGAGCAACCTGGACACCGAGAGCGAGCGGCTGATCGAGGACGCCCTCTCCCGACTGCTCGTGGGGCGGACGACACTGATCATCGCCCACCGGCTGAGCACGGTGCAGCGGGCGGACCGGCTGGTGGTGCTGGAGCACGGGCGGGTGGTGGAGGAGGGGACGCACGGGGAACTGCTGGCGCTCGGCGGATTGTACGCGCGGCTCTATCAGCGGCAGTTTAGGGACGGGACGGGGGTACCGCTACTCGAATCCCCGTCCTTCGGCGCGTAACCGTACGGGAGGGAAGCACACCGCCCCGCGGATATCGATCCGCGGGGCGGTGTCGTTCGTGCTGGCTCTCCTCCCAGTGGTCAGTCGCCGGTCGAGGGCACTTCATGGGACAGCGTGAGCTGGAAATACGGCGGCGCATCGCCCTCGAACAGCACGACGGAATAGAAGTAGGTGCCGGGTTCGAGCGTGAGCGTGCCGTCCTCGGGCTGCGTCGATCCGGTGCCGGCCAAGGCCCCGTCATTGCACCCCGCGTCGAAGCAGACGATCGCATCCAAGTCAGCCGCATTCGGCCAGTTGGTCACAAAGTGGTAATCGCCCGCTTCTGTTACGGTAAAGCGGTAGTACTGCGCACCCACACCACCGTCGCCGGTAATGTCCGGGTTCGCGAGCGCACCGGTATCGAAGAAGTTGACCGTCCCGCCCAGCGGCGGCACGGGAATGATCGGTCCGGTATTCGGCGAATCGCTGCCGGGCAGCTGCGTCGAGCTGGCAGCTACGGCTTCCGTCGTCGGCAGCGTGAGCGGTACGCCGGGCAGATCGGAGAAACCGACGCCGCTCAGCGTCAGTGGGCCGGTGCTGCCGGGGATCAGCACCACCGACAGCGAGGTGCCGTCGGGGGACACCGACTGCACCAGGCCGGAGCCGAGAGGCGACTCGACGGTGGCATCGGGCGAGAAGGTATACCCGGCCGGCAGCGTGATCGTCGCCGCCTCGTTGACCGCCGGCGTTGCGGTCGAGAAGGTGGCCGCGAGTATCGTGGGGAGCACCCGGACTGGCACAGGCTGCGTGAGGTTGCCCCCATTCACCGTGAACCCGCTGGTCCCGACCGTCAGGCCCGATACGATGAACCGCTGGCGGGTGTTGAGCTTCGTGCCGTTCGTCGTCTCGAGAAATGCGGTATCCTCCACCACGGAGATCTTCGAATCGACGTCCGTCGGCTGGAAGTTGACGGGCAGCTGGTTGCCCTGCTCATCCAGCAGCTGCGCCGTGACGAAGACGTTGGCGCCCTGATTGACAAACACCACGGAGGGATCGGTGGAGATCTCCTTCCCGGTCTCCTCAAAGGACCCCGTGGGATCTCCACCACACGCCCCGGCGCTGGCAGCAAGGAGGAGAAGCAAGCCACACTTCGAACGCGTCATACGGGCACCTCGTGTTGAGAGAGCGATGGAAACGGTTCAGCCGGTCCGGCAGACGGCCGGGTCACTGCCGCCGGGCCTGCGACAACAGGTCCACGCCCAGGAATCGGCCGGCGTCTTCGACCGCGGGCGCCCCGAGCAGTTCACCCCACCCTGGCAGCCCCGGCTCCTTCAGGTCATTCGAGTAGATCAGCTTGTACGCGCCGAATCCCGACCGATCGGCGAAGATGTAAAACGCGCCTTTTCCCGTGGCGTACCGCCACACTTCGTACGGCGGAGCCCGGCCCTCCTGCTGCCTGCGGTAGACTTCCTCGGGCGCGCCGTTCTTGGCGTAGATCCGCCCGCGGTCCGTCCGCCACCCCGGTACCGCCTGACGTCCGCCCTCGCGGTAGGTATGGTCGGCGTACTCGACCGCCTGATAGAACTGCTCGCGCCGCTCGTTGCGGGGCGTTCCGGGCGTCGGGTCCCGCGCTGCCCAGAAGTTGGCCAGGAACCGCCGCTTGGCGTTGACGCTGAGCTTGTCGTTCCAGGCCCCGAGCTCGCCCGACTCCGCGATGTACGACAGCGGAGCCTCGGCCTGGTCGAGTTGCTCGGCGGTCATCTCCGCGAAGTACCCTGCGTCGGTGACGCGGTTCTCCGCGCGGCGGGCGCTGTCCCGCGCCAGTGTCGCGCCCAGCGGCGCCATGACGAACTCCCCCGAGCGGCGCACCAGGCCGTCCTGGAGCTTCATCTCCGCCGTCATCGTGAACTCGCCCGGGGGAAGCCCGGTGAGGTCCAGCTGCCCCTTGAGGATGCTTCCGCCCGGGGCCACTACGATCGGGATGGACGCCGTCTGCAACACCTTCGCTCCCGCGGAATCGGCGACGAGGACGCTGAGCGTGCCCTTGTCGACCGCGGGGGAGTACGCCTCCAGCAGGTAGTACACCTTGGGCCGAAGCGGCGTGATCGTGACCTCGGCCGCCGCGGTGACCAGATTGTTGCCCGTCCGGAACTCGCCCGGCCGGGGTCCTGCCTCGCTGTCCGCCGGCACCCGCATCTCCGGTGAGATCAGAAGATCCGACGCCTTGGCCGTGTCCGCCAGCGCGTCGATGGGCACGGCCGCGCTCACCTGGCGGCCCGACACGGAGTCCCGGACGTCCACCTCGAACCGGTAGTGCCCCGGCGCCACGGCGAAGTCCACGATCTCGACCGCGGACTGCCCGTCCTGGCCGGCGCCGGACGGCACGTGGTTGGCCCACTCCTGGTGGAACAGCGTCAGGCCGGTGGAGTCCGCCACCCGTGCCGAGACCGTGTAGCCCCCGGCACCTCCCGCGCCCGCCGGCGTGACGATGGAAAGCGGAATCTGGACCAGGCCCTTCACGCGGGTCTGCTTCGAGTCCGCCCGGTAGAACCGGAGCGCTCTGACTGTCAGCCCCGAATCGTTCTGACCGGCCCCGCCCGCCGCGGGCATGATGCCGAGCACCGCGGCGAGTCCGGCCGTCATCAATCGCAACATGAACATACCCATTCCACGGGAGCCCAGGCCCCCGAATGCATGCCTACCAACCGACCGTTACGCTGAAGAAATTCGTGCCGCCCAGCACGCCGTGGTACTTCCAGGCGTAGTCGAACCCGAGGTCGAAGCCCGGGGTGGCGTAGTTGACGCCGCCGCCGACGGCTAGACCCTGCAGGTTCTCCTCGTCGCTCAGCGCGGTGGTGCTGCGCGGGTCGGTGGGGCTCAGGTTATTGGCCGCCATGTAGCTGTAGCTGCCGCGGACGGCGAACCCGAAGGGCGAGTCGCCGAGATGCTGGGTGGCCCACTCCGCGCCGCCCGAGAAGCCGGCCTTGTTGTTGTTCGGCTGGTTGAAGTCGCCGAGCAGGGAGAGCCGGTTGTTCTCGCCGGTCATGAGGTCGTACGCCAAGCCCACCCGGAATGTCGTGGGGAGGTTGAAGCCCGTGGTCCGGAACTCGGACGGCTGGGGGTTCTCGGGCACCGTGGGCTCGCCGGGGATCGGGTCCCGCGGGGTTTGCGTGTCGAGCGCGTTGCCGCTGTACGACAGGTTGGTGCCGAGGTTGGAGAGCACGAACGAGAACTGGATCGGGTGGCCGTTGAGCTGGGAATGGAAGTTGGTGCCGAAGTCCAGCCCGAACGCGTTGCCGCTCGCCTCGCCCAGTTGATCGAAGATCCCCTTGGCGGTGATGCCGGCGGAGAAGCGGTCGGAGAAGTTCTGCGACAGCGTCAGGCCGACGAAGGTCTCGTTAACCGAGTACACCGACCCGGTGCCCTCCGGCTGGGTGGCGGTGTAGACCGGCTGGTCCTTGAAGCCGTAAGTACCGACCTGAAGGCCGACCGCGCGGGTGCCGCCGGAGAACGGAAAGACGAGGCCGCCCCAGCTATACCGGGTGTCGGCGATGTAGTCGTAGGTGCTGATCATGGCCCCCGGCCGCGTCACGAGTGCGGCGCCGCCGGGGTTGTAGTAGAGGGCGCTCACGTCGGTCGCGATTGCCGCGAAGGCGCCGCCGAGCGCGGTGCCCCGCGCGCCGGCACCGAACAGCAGGAACTCCGCCGAGGTGGTGCCGTACGAGGTGTTGTCCTGATTGATGTCGCTCTGGGCGGACGCCATCGCGGGAAGTCCACTCAGCAGCGCGGCCACCAGTGCGGCCAGGTGTCGAGCCCGAAAATCACTCATATGCGTTCCGTCTCCTGGATGCTGGGGAGGACAGGCCCGAAGGCCTGTCCCCGGGGGCCTCTACTACTGAGCGAAGTTGACGATGGTGAACCGGCCCACTCTCCGGGCGTCACCAGCCTCGATGTGGTAGAAGTACACGCCGCTCGCCACGACCTGGTTGTTCCGGTTCCGCACATTCCAGTTCTCGGCGCCGCCGAACTGGTCCGAGTGGTGCTCCAGCAGATTCACCAGCACGCCGCTGGACGAGTAGATCCGGATGATCGCGTCAGTCGGCAGATTGACGAACTTGATCACCTTGGCGTCGGTGGTCGACTCGAACTGGTTGGTGACGTAGTACGGGTCTGGCACCGTGTGGACCTTCGTCAGGTCGTTGGCGGTGGCCGCGACCACGTTGTTTACCACGGTGATCTTGGTGCTGAGCTCCACGCCCACGGCCGTCAGCGGTCGGATGCCTTCGGGGTTGCTGTAGGCGTAGGGGCCGAGGCTGCCGGCACCGGTGCCGTTGCCGCCTGTGATCGCGCCGACGTATTGGCGCAGCGCCCACACCGTGCCCGCCGCCGGCAGCGCGCCGCCGGTCAGCTCGAAGGTGAACATGTCGCCGGAGATGTAGAGCGCGAAGCCGTTGCTCGCGCCGGGGACGATCGGCACCGCCGGTGGATACCCGCCCCCGCTGAAGAAGCCTACGGTGCCGGGCACGACGGTATTGCTCAGCCTGTAGGGCGCCGTGGTGCTCGGGCAGATGAGCCCGCCCGCCGCGTACGTCCGGAACGGCTCGACGCAGGCGAAGTCGGCGTTGGTGAGCGTCGCGCTCCCGTCCAGGCCCGGTCCGACGGCGGTGGCGGCCTGATTCAGCACGCCCCAACTTCCCTGCGCGATCGAGTCGAACGGCACGACCACGTTATGGGTCGCGTCGATGACCGAGTCGATGACGCCGCCGGTGCCCCAGTAGAGGTTGAAGTCCGCCGCGCGCTTGGCCCCGGACTGGATGCCGGCCACCGGACGGCAGCTGGCGCCACCCGCCGACTGGTAGCACTGCGTCTGGTAGATCGTGGTCACGCCGGGAAGCGCGCCTGCGTTGTTGAAGCAGGGCATCGGGGTATTGGTGAAGTTGCCGGTATTGCACCCGATCGGATCGGCCTGGGTCTCGTTGTTCTGGGGCGATGGCCCGGCGAACCAGCGTGATCCATTGTAGGCGCATTCGCCTGCGTCACCGAAGCCCTCCTGGTTGTTAACGCAGCCGCGGCCATAGAGCGCGAGGTAGTCCGGCCCAGGGAGGCTCACGGTCGCCGATGCGGAAAGCTTGAAATTCGCATTGCCGCCGAACCGGCTCGCCAGGCTCGGGTCGATCGGTACCGCCGGTGCCCCCGCCGACGCCGTCGTGACGCCGGTCTCCTCGGGCTGGAGGATGGGAACGCTCGCGATGCCCGATGAGTTGCCGGAGGCTACAGTAAACCAGTACTTGTGCGGGACTCCTTGATAGGGCGATCCGAGCGTGATGCTGTCCAGCCGGGCTGAGACGTCGGTTTCGCCGGTCAGCACCTGGGTGGCGATGGCGCCGACGCCCACGCTCCAGCCATTCGCCGGCGGGAACGGACCGCTGAACGTGCCGGTCGTGGGGTCGATCGTCGGGTTGGGCGCGGCGCTGTCGAGTGCCTGCCCACGGCCCAGGAACGCGGTGGTCACGTTCGCGATGTCGTTCTGGAAGTTCGGCGACTGCGCCGCCGGCGTGACCGACTTGGTGTTGCGCGGCGACTCGATGCTCGCCGGCCCGGACTGCAGGGAGTTGATGTCGAACGCCGTCACCGAATAGAAGTAGCGCAGGTTGCTGCGCACCCCATGGTCGATGAAGGTGAAGGGAATGCCGGTGTCCCGGAGCGCCGGGTACCCTTGGCCGCCGCCTGTGGTGGCGGTATCGGCGTGCAGGATGAGCGCCTCGCCCGTGGCGAGCGCGGTGCGGTCGCCCTTCCTTACCTGGATGACCGGGCCGACGAGGGGAATATCCACGCCGATGGTCGGTACCACACCGGACGTGGTATCGAACGGCACCGGGCACGCGATGGCGATCCCGAGCTCCGGCGCGCACTGCGGCGACGGGTTGACCTGGCCGGTGAAGTCCTTAATCAGCGTGCCCACGTAGTCGAACTGGGCCACGAGCGACAGCGAGTTAGGCGAGTCCACCCGGCCTCGGTAGATCCGGTAGCCCTCGACGTCGAACTGACGGTAGTTCGGGTCGAACAGCAGGTTCGGCGCGCCTTCCGGGGTGAGCGGCTGGCTGGCAATGGCGAAGAACGGGTCGCCAGTCGTCTCGCTCGCGGTCTGGCGCCACAGCACGGTCACCTGGTTGTCGCCCGGGATCAGGAAGAACTCGGGCGCGTCAGGCGCGAACGGCAGCAGGAAGCCGTTGTTGAATACCTGCTGGGCCACCAGCGCCTTGCCCAGCAGCGAGTTGGGGACCACTTCGATCGAGTCCTGGACCACTGCTCCGTTGGCGTCCGCCCCGCGGAAACCGCGATAGCCGGTGACGGAGTCCACGGCGTTAGCGCCGGCGTTGAGTGCCGTTGGAGAGCTGAGCCTCGTCGGATCGTCCGGTGCCAGCTCGCAGGTGCCCGGGCCGGTGCAGGAGCCGGTGATGACCGGGGCGGCAAAGATGTAGGCCACCACGATCGAGCCGAACTGGCCGGGGCCGAGCGTCAGCGGGCCGGACGACTGGAAGAACCGCATGTCGTCCGGATTGGTGTTGTTGATGAAGCAGATGTGGGTGACGTGCGGGTCGCCGGTGTTGCAGTTGGCGTCGCCCGCGGCCGGGCTGATGTTGTTGGAGATGTAGCGGTAGAGCTGCGTCGTGTTCTGCGCGTCGTCGAACGAGCCGCCGTTAATGGTGTTGCTGAAGAGGGTGAGGCCAACCTCCTGCCCGTTCACGACCGGGCTCTTCAGGTACTTCACCCCTACGAACCCCGAGCCCGGGAAGAATGGCGGGCTGAAGATCGACGGGTCGAAGGTCCAGCCGTCGGCGCCCGAGAAGTCGCTCGCGTATACATACCCCAGGGCGAACGGCACGTTCACCGACGAGAAGTTTGACGTCGCCTCGGCGACGTCCATGTCGGCCGAGAATGCGGCGAACATGTTGGTGACGGTATAGCCGCCGTCCGGGATCTGGATCCCGAACGCCTGCTCGTTCTTCTGCTGGAAGATCTGCCCCTGCCGCGCCAGGATCTCGTCCATCCCGGGCCGCACGCCGTTGGCCTGGTACACTCCGATATCCGACGAGGTCACGTTGTAAAACGTGTAGATGTAGTAGAGGATGTCCTCGTTGCCCACGGGGTAGTTCCAGCCCATGCCCCGCTGTTCGACCATGATGCCCAGCGGGTGCGGGCGGCCGGCGCCCAGCGCCGGATTGCCGTCCCACGAGAGCCACCACACGTCGCCCTGCGATGCCACGGCACGGCCGCGGAGGAGCGGGTTGAACAGCTCCGCCTGCGTGTCGCCGTTGGGCACCTTGGACGCCTTGGACACGATGTCGGCACCCGCGCTGGTGTCCGACATGAAGGTGAGGTCGTCCGGGTTGCTGGAATTGTAAATCGGCTCGACTTCTTCTCCGTGCTGCGTCGTGCCCTTGGGGTCGAAGAAGAAGGCGCCCGTGGTGTCACCCGCCCACTCTGGGTTGGCGTCGCCGCCGATGATGCCGGCGAGCTGCAGGCCGGAGTTGAACACGTACTGGTCGGCCGTCCCCTTGGGCCAGAAGCCGCCGCCGATGGTGGACGAGTTGGTCGAGTCCACGCAAACTTCGCCGTCCGAGTTCAGGCCGCAGTAGATGCGGTTGACCGTGATCGCGCCGAGGGTGCGGGCGAACAGGCGGAAGCCGCGCTTCCCGGGCACGCCCGGCTTGGGCTTGGCGGGCTCCAGGGCCGCGGACGCCGTGGGCGTCAGGACCGCCAGACCGAGCGAGCAGAGCGCGGCCAGCAGCACGGTGCGCGTACGCAAAAAGGAGTGCATCGAGTCCTCTCTTCAAGTTGGAACGAAGGGGGCCCGGCCTCCCGGCCGCCGGTCGGTGTGACCGGGGCCGGAATGCCGTGCTCAGCCTAGAAGTTCAGCTCCAGCCCGAGCCGGAACCGCCGCGGCGAACTGGTGAAGTTGTGGATCCCGCGCACCTCGTCATAGAGGGCGTTGGATGCCGCGCGCTGCTCGTTCAGGTCGAACACGTGATCGCCGTTGCCGTACCGCTCCTCGGTGCGGATGAGCGCGACGCAGTTGGGGGAGCCCGGGGTCCCGTCCTGCTTGAGCCACGCGTCGCACCCGGTGCGGGGATCCGTCGCCCCGTTGAAGCTCAGGTCGATGGATCCGTCGTTGAGCAGGAAGCCGCCCCGGTCCGCCTCGTTCGCGTAGTCCGCGCTGTCGGCGGCGAAGTTCTGCGTCCGCTCCCGCTCGTTGGCCACGTCGTTCGTGGTCGTGAAGACCTGGATGATGTTCTTGAAGTTGAGGACGTTCCGCGCCTCCAGGTAGCCGGTGATGTCCATCCCCCGGAGCGTGAAGCCCTTGGTGAGCCGCAGGTCCAGGTTCTTGTACGCCGGCAGCCGCGAGCTGTTGAGCGGCTCCGGGAAGGTGCGATTGCAGCTATCGCCCGACACGATGTCCTCGTCGCCGGCGTTCTGCGCGCACGGCGTGTACGGGGTGCCGCTGGTGTAGCGGAAGGTGGCGAACAGGCCGACGTTCTGGAGGACCGAGCCCAGCGTGGACCCGCGCTTCCAGTCGTTCGGGAAGTTGATCGCTCCCGCCAGCGCCAGGTTGTGCGGCCGATTGAAGTCGGTCGGCAGGATGGCCTGCGGCGGCGGCTGGTTGCCGCCCGACACCTGGTTCAGCACCCGCGAGCCGAAGTCGAGGTACGTATCCGGGTCTGAGCCGGTGTTCTTCGACTGCTGGTAGGTGTAGGAGAGCGTGCCGTTGAAGAAGTTGCCGAACCGGCGGTCGAGCCGGACGTCCACGCCGCGGGTGTTGCCGAAGTCCGCGTTGGTGATGATGCGGAGGTTGTTGTCGATCCCGCGCAGCGGGTCGAAGCGCGACACCAGACGGCCGGCGGCGTTGGCCAGATTGTCCTTGTTGTAGGCCGCGATGTCCAGGACCATGTCGTCGCTGAACGCGTGCCGGATGCCGAACTCGAACGTGATCGTCTTGCCGAAGTCCAGGTCGCTGCCGTAGAAGTTGTTGGTGTTCGTCGTGGCCAGGTCGGTATTGATGCCCTGCAGCACCACGCCGAAGTCCGGCGCCTGGACCTGGTGGGCGTAGGAGAACCGGAAATTGGTCCGGTCCGTCACCGGGAACGACACCTGGATGTGCGGGCTCAGGTAGTCGTGCGCCTTGTCCCGCGGGAACAGGGAGTCGTTGGTGAAGAACGCCTGTGGATCGGTCGGGTTAAACGCCGGATTCGTCGAGATCCGGGGGAAGCCGTTCCACCGGCGCGCCCGGGTGTCGTACCGATCGTACCGGAGACCGCCTACCACCACCACGTCGCCGAGGTCGAGCCGGTCTTCGAGGAACGCGTTCCAGCGGATGGGCTTCTCCATGTAGAAGTCGGAGAACGCCTGGCTGTCGAGCTGGTGCGAGTAGCTGTCGAGATGGTACCGGGTGAACTCGCCGCCCAGCTTGAGCCGGTTGTAGCGGTCGAACTGCCAGTCCAGGTTGGCCTTGCCGATGTAGCGGTTCTCGCGGTAGAGCACCAGCGTCTGGGCAAACCGCGAGGACCCGGCCGGACCGCCGCTCTCGGGGAAGAGCACCGAGGCGAACTCGTCCAGATTGTACAGGCCATAGGCGTTGTTCCGCCACTCGTCGGTGAGCGCGTACTGCGCCGTGTTCTCCAGATTGTAGGGCGACCGGCGGCTGCCGGCGATGTTCTGCCGGTAGTTGTTGAGCAGGCTGTCGTTCAGCGGGAAGTTGTCGAAATTGAACAGGAAGTCGATCGGCTTGATCATGAACCCGCCGAACGGATCACGGGTGTTGAGCTCGCTCTCACTCGTCATCGTCCCGTTGATCGTGCGGTCGGTCTGATAGGAGAGGTACACGTCCAGCGCCAGCGCCCGCTCGGTGCTCCGGGTCAGGTTCTGGGTCCAGTTGAGGGTGAGGACGTTGCTCCAGTTCCGGAAGGCCGGCAGGTTCTGGGGGGTGGAGAGCGCGCCGTAGGTCAGGAACCGGCCTGCGACGTCCAGGTTTTCGCGGAAGGTCCGCCCCTCGAACTGGCTGCTCAGCGCGGTAAGCGCGACGCGCGAGCCGGTGCCGAACGTGTAGTTGAGCTTGCCGGTGAGCTGGTACGTGGAGCGCGCCGACCAGGGCACCCGCACGCCCTGGCAGTCCACGCCGTAATTGCTGGCGATGCCCGGGTCCGTGCTGTTGGCGAAGGTGTCGCAGTCGCCCCGCGAGATGGCGTAGTTGTACACCGGCACGACCGTGGTGTCCGCCGTCGGGCTGTTCACCGCGCTCGGCACACGGCAGCGTGGTGTCGATCCCCGCCTGCAGGAAGATCGGGAACTTCTGGCTGTCGAACCCGCTCTCGACCGACTGCTGCCCCTCGAGCGACCCCGAGACGTAGAACGTGAAGTTCTTCGCGATCGGTCCGCCCAGGCTGGCCAGCACCCGATTGAAGCCGATGCTGTTGCCCACGCCGAACGGCTCGTCGGTCTCGTAGTTCGAGGGATCCGCTGTACCGGTCGCCGCCGGTCCGGGTGGACAACGAGATGACGCCCGACTGGGCGTTGCCGAACTCCGCCGAGGACGAGCCGGTGGTGACCGACGCCTCTTCCAGCGAGTTCTTGCCGATGGCGATCTGCGTCCCGGCCGAGCCGCGGCGCGAATCGCCCCGGTAGCCCGGGGAGACCGGCACGCCGTCGATGTAGGTCACCGCCTCCTCGGTCCGGCCGCCGCGGATAGAGATGGCGCTCCCGGTCGAGTTGGCGGCCACCACGCCCGGCTGGAGGATCAGCACGCTGTTCAGCCGGTCCACCGGCAGCTTCTCGGTGAACTCGCCGTCGATCCGCTGCTTCGAGGTGACCTCGTCGCGCGGCACCAGCGGCTGGGTCTGGGTGACGACGGTGATCTCCTGGATCTCGACCGCCGTCTGCTCGAGCTGGACATCCACCGTGATCGTCTGGCCGGCGAGGACCTTCACGCCTTCGACCTGGGTGGACTTGTACCCGATGAAGGCGGCGCGGACCGCCACCGTGCCGGCGGGGACGTTATTGATGAAATAGTAGCCCTGCGGGTTGGTGAGGGCGTTGAACGCCGTCCCCACGACGAACACCTGGGCGTTGGCGATGGGCGCGCCCGCCTGATCGCGCACCCTGCCTTCGATCTTACCAGTCGAGCCCTGGGCGAGGAGCGAGCCGGCTCCCAGGCCCAGCGCGACTGCCGCGAGCGCGACCGATCGCGAAAGCGATCGCGCGACGCGTGCGAAGGCGCTGACACGGCTTTGCTTCATGGATACGTCCTCCAAAGGCGTGAACCTGCGCGTACGACCGACTTCCGCGTCGATCACTTCGGGCGGGAGCGCGCACGCCCCCCTGGGCACGGTGGCCCATGTGGCATGCGACAGCTGCGGAATTACACCTGCGTCGTGAAGAGGAGTACGATCACGCCGGCATTGCGCCAGCGTGTGCGACGACCGCGGCCCGGTCGACGCCGCCTAATATGGAGCGCTCAAAATTGCGTGTCAAGCAAACACCACGGCGCGAGGCCGGGCGCTCACCAACTTGTAACTCTGTTTGGCCCGCGAAGTTGCCTATTGAAACACGAGCGGCCGTCACGCGGCATCGCAACGTGCGGTGCGCGGCCGTCGCGAACGAGCGCTCGCCTCGAAGCACGGCGGCAACGGTGGTGACGATCGATTTTCTGGAAGCGGAACCGCGGACGGACGCGATAGTAACGCCGCCCCGAAGCTTTGGGAAGGGCGGCTACCCGGGAACGATCAGCTCACGCTGCGGCGCACCGGGCGTGACCTCGAGTCCCGCCGCGTCCCAGTGCATGTTGATCTCGCTGCGCACGCCGAATTCCCCGGGGAGATACACGCCCGGTTCCACCGAGAACCCCACGCCCGGCACGAGCCGGCGGTCGTCGTGGGTCTCGTAGTCGTCGAGGTGCGGCCCGGAGCCGTGCAGGTCGCGGTCGATCGAATGGCCCGTCCGGTGGACGAACGCGCCCCCGAATCCCGCCGCCTCGATCACGCCGCGCGCCGCCCGGTCGGCCTCGTACCCGGCGATGGGCCGCCCCGCGGCCGCCGCGCTCCTCACCGCGGCCACCGCCGCGTCGCGGGCGGCACGCACCGTCTCCCACACCAGCTCGACCCGCTCCGGCACCGGGCTCCCGGCAAACCCCATCCAGGTCTGATCGGCGAACACGGTCTCGAGACTCCGGCCGGCCCAGAGATCGAGCAGCACCACATCGCCGGAGCGAAGGGTCGCGTTCCGGCCGGCGTGCGGCTCGTAGTGCGGGTTGGCCGAGTTGGCGCCGAAGGCCACGATCGGGAAGGTATCGAACACCAGCCCTCGCGCCTCCGCGGCCGCCACGACGCCCGCCTGCAGCGCGGTCTCGGTGAGACCGGTCCCGCCCTCCCGCACCGCCCGCGCGAGCGCGGCGCGCGCCACCTCCGCCAGCACCTCCGCGGCGAATCGGTGGTCGGCCGCCTCCTCGGAGGTCCACCCGGCCGCGAACCGGCTCACCAGCGCCCCCGAAGGAACCACCGCGGCACCGAGGCGCCGGACCAGCTCGACCACGCCGTAGGGCACCCGGTCGAGGTACGGCACCGCGTCGTCGGGCGAGATCTCCATCGCGAGTCGCCGGCCCGCGACGACCGAGCCGAGCGCCGCATGGAGCTCCTCCCACCGCGCGTACGGCAGCACCCGGCCGGGAAAGCCCTCCACCGACGCGAGCTCGATCTTGTGCGCCACCGCGACCGGCTCGCCGTCCCGCGGCAGCAGCACGAACAGCCGGCGGGTGTTGAGTCCGCTGAGCCCCAGCACCCGCGTCGCCACCGGATTGAGCCCGTGAAACGCGTAGAGCAGCCAGGCGTCGGCTCCCGCCTCGGCCAGTGCATCCCGCGAGCGCCGCGCGGTCGGGGATCATTCGTAGACCTCCGCCGCCGCGCAGCGCCAGACGCAGGCCTCGTCCCCGCGCGAGCGGCAGGCCTCGTGGAGCATGGCGCCCTCGAACCCGCTCAGGGAACGGAGCAGCTCGCCGTAGGCGGCGCCGTAGAACGCGCAGGCCGCGCCGTCGGGGACGGCCAGGATGGAGAGCGGATCGGCCATGCGCACCTCGGTGCCGGTGGCGGGCACCCGGAGCTCGCCGCCGAACACCTGGCCCGCGAGACGCGCCGCGGCCCGGCGCGAGACCCGGCGGCCCAATCCGCCGGGCGAGACCCGCGCGAGCGTCCGCGCGGAGCGCCCGCCCGAGCGGACGGCGTGGCGCGCGGCCCGCCGCCCGGCATCGGCGAACACCAGCGCCGCGTCCGGCCGCCGGCCCACCAGCCGGATCACCGAGACGACCTCGTCGAGCTCGACCGTCCCGTCCCGCTCCGCGGCGGTGCGATAGCGCTGGATCTGCGCGGCCACGGTGGGGCTCAGCCCCAGCCGGCGCACGACGATCTCTTCGGCGAGCTCGTCGAGCCCGTCCTCGACCGGCGTATCGAGGTTGCGGATCGCCTCGAGCAGACTGAGGGGAACGAGCGCGGGGACGGCGGCAGGAGTAGGCACGGGAATCGTGCCCGGAAGCTAGCGGGTCCATTACATTCTTTCCATGGCCGAGCCCTCCACCGCCGGACGTCAGTTCAACGCCGAGGCGCTGCCGCATCTCGACGCGCTCTACCGCACCGCACTCCGGCTCACCGGGGATCCGTCCCAGGCGGAAGACCTGGTTCAGGATACCATGCTCAAGGCCTACCGGGCGTGGCGGCAGTACCAGCCGGGAACCAACGCCAAGGGCTGGCTGCTCACCATCCTGCGGAACACGTTCATCAACGACTACCGGCGCCGGAAGCTGGAGCCGATCGCCACCGATCTGGAGCTGGTCGAGCCGCACGCCCTCTACCGCGCCATCGAGGACGTCGACCCCGAGGGCGCATTCTTCGCCAAGATCGTGGACGAAAAGGTGCTGGAGGCGATCGACGCGCTGCCGCCCGACTTCCGGGAGGTGCTGGTGCTGAGTGACATGGAAGGGATGAGCTACGGCGAGATCGCGGAGGCGCTCGAGATCCCGGTCGGGACCGTCAAGTCGCGCCTGTTCCGCGCGCGCCGGCTGCTGCAGTCCTCGCTGTACGCCTACGCGGTGGAGACGGGAATAATTCCGCCCCGGGAGAATCATGATGGGTGAGCCGATCAACTGCCGCGAGGCGGCGGAACGGCTGCAGGACTTCCTCAAGCAGGAGCTGACCCCGGAGCTCGAGGCGGAGATGCAGGCGCACCTCGAGCGCTGCCGCCCCTGCTTCGACGAGGCGCGGTTCGAGGCCAACTTCGTGCTCATGCTCGAGGTCCGGGCCCGCCGCGTCGAGTGTCCCGCCGCGCTCCGGGCGCGTATCGCCCGCCTGCTCCAGAGCGAGATGGAGCGCGGCTGACCGCGGCGGTGCTCCCGTCAGTCGCGGCGCTCGCGGCGGGGGCGGTGGCGCTGCTCGCCTGGCGGGCGCGCTCGCTAACGGGCGGTGGCGCCGCGGCGGGCTGGCTCGTGGGGACGCTGGTGCTGGTGGGGACGGGGTGGGCGGGCGGCGCGGTGCTGGCCGCCTTTTTCGTCTCCAGCAGCGTCGTCGGCCGGCTGACGCCTCCTCGGTCCGCGCTGGACGCCAAGGGCGAGCGCCGGGACGAGCGCCAGGTGGCGGCCAACGGCGGGCCCGCCGCGGCGGCCGCGGCGGCCGCGCTCCTCGGCCTGTGGCATCCCGCGCTCGGTCTCTGGATCGTGACCGGGAGCCTGGCCGCCGCGGCCGCCGACACCTGGGCCACCAGTGTCGGCGCTTGGAGCCGCACGGCGCCGCGACTGAGGCTTCTCGGGCCGCGGGTCGCTCCGGGAACGAGCGGCGGAATGACGCCGCTGGGTTGTGCCGGCGCGCTGGTCGGCGCGGTGCTCGTGGCGGCCACGGGCGCGGCGGCCGGGGGCGCGCCCGCGCTCCTTCCCATGGGAACGCTGGTAGGTTTCGCCGGCATGTTCGCCGACTCCGTGCTCGGGTCGATATTGCAGGGCCGCTTCCGCTGCTCCGTCTGCGAACAGGCCAGCGAGTGGCGGGTGCATCGCTGCGGGGCGCGTACCGTCCGGGAGGGAGGGCTGACATGGCTGGACAACGATGGAGTGAACCTCGCCGCCACCTCACTCGCCGCCGTGCTGGCCGGCCTGCTCTGGCTGACGTGGCAGCGCTGAGCCGCCCGCCGGCCGCACCGCCCCTGTTCGATGGCTCCGGGTTTGAGCGCCGGCGCTGAGGGGCGCTCCGGCGTCGACGTGCTGGTCGTCGGCGCGGGGCCGGCCGGAAGTGCCGCCGCCGCGCTGCTGGCGCGCGCCGGCTACGCGGTGGCCGCGGTGGACCGCGCCGCCTTTCCCCGTGACAAGCCGTGCTCGGAATACATGAGTCCCGAGACGGTGCGGCTGCTTGACCGGCTGGGCGTAGTCCCGGCGCTCGAGGCGTCCGGCGCCGCGGCACCGGACGGCACGGTGGTGACCGGTGCGCGGGGCAGTCGGCTCCACGGGCGCTTCATGCTGGCGGGCGCGCCGCCGTTCCGCCCCACGGGGCTCGCCGTCTCGCGCCGGGTCCTGGACCACGCGCTCGTCCTCGCGGCGCGCAATGCGGGAGCCCTGGTGCTGGAGCGCACCGCCGTGGAGGAGCTGGTGTACGATCGTGGCGCGGTGGCCGGCGCCGTGGTGCGGGACGCCACGGGTGGGCGCCGGGTGCTCCGCGCCCGACTCACCATCGGCGCGGATGGGCTCCGCTCGCTCGTCGCCCGGCGGGTCGGCCGGCGGCGGCACGGCCGGCCGCGGCGGCTGGCCTTCGTGGCCCACATGGATGGCGTAGTCGGGATGGGAAACAGCGCCGAGCTGCACGTCGGGCGCGGCGCCTACGCGGGGCTCAATCCGATCGGCGGCGGGCGGACCAACGTGGCCCTGGTCCTCAGCACGGAGCTCGCCGCCCACGCGCGCGGCCGGGTCGAGGCCTTCTTCCTCGAGCGCCTGGGCCGGTTCCCCGGGGTGCACGAGCGCGTGTCGGTCGGCAGCTTCACGCGCCCGGTGCTTGCCACGGGTCCGTTTGCCGCCTGGTCCGGCCGAGTGGTGGTCGACGGTGCCGCTCTCGTGGGTGACGCCGCCGACTTCTTCGATCCGTTCACCGGCGAGGGCATCCACAGCGCGCTCCGCGGCGCCATGCTGCTGGCCGATGCCGCCGCCGAGGCACTCGCGGATGGCGGGCCGGTGACGGCGCGCCGCCTCGGCGGATACCGCCGCGCCCGGCGCGCGGCGTTCGCCGGCAAGTGGGCGGTGGAGCGGCTCATCGGCTACGGGATGCTGTGCCCGGCGCTCTTCGACCGTGCAGTGGGCCGGCTCGGCCGCCGCGCCGGAATGGCCGACACGCTGATCGGCGTCACGGGAGACTTCGTCCCCGCTCGCCGGGTGCTCAATCCCGTCTTCCTCGCGAGGATGATCCTCTGAACCGGTCCGCCGTCGACGAGTCCCGCTTCCGCCAGTTGCTCGGACGCTTCGCGACGGGCGTCACCGTCCTCACCGTACGCGGGCCGCAGGGCCGGCCCGCGGGGATGACCGCGAGCAGCCTGGCCTCGGTGTCGCTGGAGCCGCCGCTGGTCTCGGTCTGTGTGGACCACGCGGCGGAGCTGCACGACCTGATCGCGGCCGCTCCCGAGTTCGTGGTGAACGTCCTCGACAGCGGCCAGGAGGAGCTGGCACGGCGATTCTCGCTCCCGCACGAGGACCGGTTCGACGGGGTGGGATACCACATCGGCGCGGAGGGACAGGTCATCCTCGATGGGACGCTGGCGCACATCGAGTGCGAGCGGCACGCCCAGTATCCCGGCGGGGACCACACGATCATCCTCGGCCGCGTGATCGGCGGCAACACGCGGGACGGGCGCCCGCTCGTCTACTTCCGCGGCGGATACACCAGCCTCGCATGAGCGAGCCCCTGGTCCTGAGCCCCGTCGGCGCCGAGCTGCTCGACGATCCTGCCGCCGATCCGGGCGCGGTCACCGAATCGTTGCGCAACATCGCCCGCGCCAACCGCTGGTTCGGCGGCGCGGCCGCCGTCCGCCACGGATTGGCCCGCGCCCTGTCCGGGGTGCCGGCCGGCACCACCCTGACGCTCGCCGACCTCGGCACCGGTCTCGGCGACCTGCCGCGCGCCGCCGCGCGGTGGGGCGCACGGCGCGGGCTCCGGCTGCTGCCGGTCGGCCTCGAGCGGAGCCGCGTCGCCGCCCGCCTCGCCCGGGACGGCGGCGTGCCGAGCGCGGTGGGGTGCGCCGGCGCGCCGCCGTTCGGCGAGAAGTCGGTGGACCTGGTGCTCGTGAGCCAGGTGGCGCACCACCTGGCGCCGGCGTCGGTCGTGCGGCTCTTCCGCTCGTGCGACCGCCTGGCGCGGCGCGCCGTGATCGTGGCGGACCTCCGTCGCGGCCCGCTCGGTCCGCTGGTGTTCCGAGTCGGCGCGCGCGTGCTCCGCTTCGACGCCAACACCGTCTCCGACGGGGTCACCTCGCTCCGCCGAGGCTACACCGCCGGAGAGCTGCGCGCGCTGCTCGCGGCGGCAGGCGTGGACGGGACGGTCGAGCGCCGGCCGGGCTATCGCCTGGTGGCCGTGTGGTGGCCACGGCCGGCGTGATGCGCACCGTGGACCGCACCCGGATGCGCGCACCGGTGGCCCGGGTGCTCGCGGCGGCCGTGGACGTGGAGCGCTGGCCCGCGCTGCTGCCCCACTACCGCCGGGTGCGGATGCTCGAGCGCCGGGCGGACGGCGGGCTGGTCGAGATGGCCGCGTGGCGGCCGTTCGGCCCGCTCAACTATCCGACCTGGTGGGTGTCGGAGATGCGGGTGGACCGAGCGGCGCCGGCGATCCATTACCGCCACGTCCGCGGGATCACCGCGGGCATGGACGTGGTCTGGCGGCTGGAGCCGGCGGGCGACGACACCGAGGTGACGATCGTGCACGACTGGGCCGGGCCGCCGTGGCCCGTCGTGGGGGGCGCCGCGGCAGCGTGGGTGATCGGCCCCGTCTTCATTCACGGAATCGCGTCGCGGACCCTGGCGGGCATCCGGCGGGCGGTGGAGGCAGGACCATGAGCGACGCACGGCGGGTGGTGGTCACGGGCATCGGGGCGGTCACCCCGATCGGCCTGGGAGTGGATGGGCTGTGGGAGGGACTCCGGCGGCGCCGCTCGGCGGTCCGCTGCATTACCCGCTTCGACCCCACGGCGTTCAAATCGCGTATCGCGGGCGAGGTCGCCGACTTCGTGCCGACGGACCACATCGAGGAGCGACGGGCCCGGCGGCTCGACCGGTACTCGCAGTTCACCGTCGCGGCGACCCGGATGGCTCTGGCCGACGCCCACCTCGACCTCGCGCGCGAAGACCCGGACCGCGTGGGCGCCATGATGGGCACCGCGCTGGGCGGCGTGGCCCACGGCGAGAAGAACTATCACGCCTTCCTGACGGAAGGCCCGCGCGCGGTGGATCCGGCGCTGGCGCTCACGGTCTTCGCCGGTGCGGCGAGCTGCAACATCGCCATCGAGTTCGGCTGCACCGGCCCCAACTCCACCAACGGAATGAGCTGCGCCTCAGGAGCCATCGCCATCGGCGACGGCTTCCGCGCGATCGTGCGGGGCGACGCGGACGTGATGCTGGCCGGCGGGGCAGAGGCGCCGCTCGCGCCGCTCTGCTTCGGCGCGTTCGCCATCATCCGCGCGATGTCCACCCGGAACGACGATCCGGCCCACGCCAGCCGCCCGTTCGATGCCGGCCGCGACGGATTCGTCATGGCCGAGGGCGCGGCCGTGCTGGTGCTGGAGGAGCGGGGCCGGGCGCTCGCGCGGGGCGCGCCAGTGTATGCCGAGCTCTGCGGCTTCGGGCTCACCAACGACGCGCACCACATGACGGCACCCCGGCCGGACGGCCGCCAGGCCGCGCGCGCTATGCGCAACGCGCTGGCGCGAGGCCCACCTGGCGCCCGGGGACGTGGGCTACATCAACGCGCACGGCTCCTCGACGCCGCTCAACGACCCGACCGAGACCTCGGCGATCAAGCAGGTATTCGGCGACCTGGCCTACCGGGTGCCGCTGAGCGGCACCAAGGGCTACTACGGGCACGCGCTCGGCGCGAGCGGCGCCATCGAGGCGGCCATCTGCGCCCTGGCCTCCCGGCGGGGCTGGCTCCCGCCCACCGTCAACCTGGAGACCCCCGATCCCGCCTGCGACCTGCCGCAGGTGACGGGCGACGGACGCGACGGCCGCCCCGAGGTGCTGCTCAGCAACTCGTTCGGCTTCGGCGGCATCAACGCCGCGCTGGTGTTTCGGCGGGCGGACGCCTAGATTCGCGGCCGTCCTTACCCCTGACATTACACCAAGGATGCGCCGATGACTTCGCTCTTGCGCCGGTCGCTCGCGGAAGCCGTGGGAACCTTCGCGTTCGTCTTCATCGGGTGCGGGGTTGTCGTGATGAAAGCGGCGCCGGGCGCGGGCTACGGGCTGCTGGGCGTTGCCTGGGGTCACGCCATCGCGCTGTCCATCATGGTCACCGCGACGATGGCGATCTCCGGCGGACACCTGAATCCCGCCGTCACGGTCGGGCTGCTCGTGGGCCGCCGCATCAATGGACAGACGGCCGCCGGGTACATCGTGGCCCAGCTCGTGGGTGCAGTGCTCGCGGCGCTCTGCGTCAAGCACCTGCTCCCCATCGGTTTCGTCCGGGCGACCTCCCTCGGCACGCCCTCCCTCGCCGGAAACGTCCAGCTCTCGCAGGCCATCGGCATCGAGGCGGTCCTGACCTTCTTCCTGGTCTCCATGGTGTATGGGACCTGCGTCAACTCCGAGGCGCCGAAGGTCGGCGGCTTCGCGATCGGCCTCGTGCTGCTGTGCGACATCCTGATCGGCGGCCCCCTGACCGGCGCCGCGGCAAACCCCGCCCGCGCGTTCGGCCCGGCGCTGGTGTCCGGCCAGTGGGTGGCCCACAGCGTCTACTGGATCGGGCCCCTGCTCGGTGGGATCGTGGCGGGGCTGATCTGGGAGTACGTATTGCTGCCGAAACGGGAGCGGTGAGACGGACGGACGGGCAGGCGGACGGACGGTCGGTCGGTCGGTCGGAAACGCCGCTGAACTGTCATCCCGAGCGCAGCGAGGGATCCAGCCGGGCCGAGTTCGAGCTACGCGGAGGAGATCCCTCGCTGCGCTCGGGATGACAGTGCCCTAGCTTACTGGCCCTCCAGTCCGTCCACCCGCCCGTCCCCGCGCCCGTCCGCCTTCCGCACCCTGCCCCACAGCGCCGCCAGATACCCCCCGAGAATCACCGGCGCCACCACATATGCCGCGACGAGGTAACCGACGTTGTTCGGCGTCTCAGCCGGCATCGGCGGCCTCCGCTGCCTCGTCGCGGGCCTCTTCCGCCAGCGCAAGCGCGTAGCGCAACGTCACCAGCCCCACGTAGAGCAGCGTGAACACCGCCGTCGAAACCAGCAGCGTCCGGAGCATCTCCGGCGGGAGCGAAGGCGCGCTGGGCTTGAGCACTATCGGCTGGGGGTGGAGTGTGCGGAAGAGATAGACGCTCAGATGGATGAACGGGACCAGCAGCATTCCCAGGATTCCCACCACCGCGCTGAAACGCGCGCGCTCCTCGGGATCGTGCACCGAGGCTCTGAGGGCGAGGTAGCCGATGAACAGAAAGAAGAGGAAGAGCGTGAGCGTGAGCCGCGCGTCCCAGGTCCACCAGGTGCCCCAGATCGGCTTGGCCCAGATGGGACCGGTGGTGAGCATGACCGCGCTGAAGGCGACCCCCACCTCCGCCGACGACGCGGCGAAGCGGTCCAGCCGCGGGTCGTGCAGCCAGAGGTAGAGCGCGCTGGTCACCCCCACGAGGGAGAATGCGATCAGCGCGCTCCACGCCGCCGGCACGTGAAGGTAGAAGATCTTCTGCGCCGGGCCCTGCCGCAGCTCCACCGGCGTGAACCTCAGCGCCAGCACGTACACGCCCGCCAGGCCGAGCAGCGCCGCCAGGCTGATGCGGAGCCCGCGGCGCGCGAGGCTCTGGGCGACTGCGGCGGCGGTGGCGCCGGTACCCGTCATTCGTCCACCACCGCGGAGAACGCCATCGTACACAGGGTCACGAATACCACGTCGTAGAGGGCAAGGAGTCTAAGCCAACCCAGCATCTCGCTCAATGGACGCCCGGCCAGGAGTCGCGAGGTCACCTGGACCGCGCCGATGAGCGGCGGCACCATGAACGGCAGCAGCAGCACCGGCAGCATCAGCTCCGCGAACCGGGTGCGCACCGCCATGGCACTGAAGATGGTGCCCACCGATACGAAGCCGATCGTGGCGAGCGCGGTCACGCCGATGAGCCCCGGCACTGCCCCCCACAGGTCCACGTTGAAGAACAGCACGAAGAGCGGCAGCGTCACCGCCTCGACGACGCCCACGAACGCGAGGTTGGCGAGCAGCTTGCCCGCGAACAGCGCGCCCCGCGGGAGCGGCGCGAGCAGCAGACCGTCGAGCGCTCCGTGCTCGCGCTCGATGGTGAACGCCCGATTGAGCGCCACCATCGCCGCCAGCGCAAACGTCACCCATAGTACGCTCGGCGCCAGGTCCGTGGCGGCCAGCGCCGTCGGATCGCGGGCGAAGTTGAACACCACCAGGACCAGCGCCGCGAACACCACCGCCGACAGCAGCGCCGTGCGGCTCCGGAGCTCCGCCCGGATGTCCTTTCCGGCCACCGCGAGCGCCAGCCGGAGCGACTCAGCCACCGGTCCACCCCCGGTAGCGCGGCAGGAAGGCGGTCAGCGGGCCGGCCACGGCCTCCTGCCCCGCCCACCTGCCGCCGACCAGCACCGCCACCCGCGTGGCCACCTCCCAGACCTCCGCCAGGTTGTGGGTCACGATCACGAGCCCGAGCCCCTCCGCCAGTCGGGCGCGGAGCAGCTCGCGGAGCCGGTCGGCGGACGCCGCGTCGAGGGCGGTGAACGGCTCGTCCAGGAGCAGCACCCGCGGGCGGTGCAAGCACGCCCGCGCGATCGCCGCGCGCTGGAGCAGCCCACGGCTCAGCTTCCGCGGGGAATCGTGCGCCCGTGCGGCCAGTCCCGCCTCGGCGAGCGCGTCGCGGGCGGCTGCGGCCGGCGCGGGGAGCCCGTAGAGCCGGGCCGTGAAGGCGAGGTTCTCCAGCAGCGTCAGGTCATCGTACAGCAGCGACTGGTGCGAGAGCAGCCCGATCGCGCGGCGCGCCTGGGGCGCGGCCTCGCCCAGCGCGTGGCCGAGCACGCGCACCTCGCCGGCGGCCGGACGCATGAGACCCGCCAGGATCCGGAGCAGCGTGCTCTTGCCGGCGCCGTTCGGGCCCGCGACCGCGAGCGCCTCGCGCGGCGCCAGCGTCAGGTCGAGGTCGTGGAGAACGCGGAGGCGCCCGAACGAACGGCGCAGACCACGGGCGACGAGCAGCGGCGCGCCGTCACAGGACGGCATCGATCCGCGCGCCGAGTTCGTCGAGGCGGAAGGGTTTGACGATGTAGCCGGAGTGGGGAAGATTCAGGACCTTGAGCTGGGGCTCGATGCTCATGTACGCCGTCGTGATGATGACCGGCAGGTCGGGCTGGGTCACCCGGATCCGGCGCAGCAGCTCGATCCCGTCGGTGTCGGGCAGGCGCATGTCGAGCACCGCGACGTCGGGAGGCTGCAGCTCGAGCTCCTCCAGCGCTTCGGCGCCCGTGGAGGCAAACACCAGGTCGTATCTCGGCTCGAACGCTCGCTGGTAGCTGAGCCGCAGCGCGGGCTCGTCCTCCACGATCAGGACGCGCCGGCGGCGCTTTGCCTGCGTCATGCCACGTACCCCGCGACCCGGTGCCGGGCGACACTCGCCACGTGAGAGGGGGAGCCCGCGGCGTACACTAATCGGTTGCGGCGGAGCCGTCCATCCCGCGAGCGCCGGCGCGACGCGACCGGGCGCTCGCTCAGCCGTCTTCCGCTTCGACGATGAACAGGTCGTAGAGCTTCGTGATGGTGAGGAGGAACCGGATCTCCTCGCTGGGATTGCGGAGCACCACCGCCTGCCGCCGCTCGGCGGCCAGCCGCTGAATCAGCATCAGCGCGCCAAGGCCGGCGGAATCGACTTCGCGCGTGTGCATCAGGTCGATCACCAGCCGGCCCGAGCCTTCGGGCATCTCCTCGAGCAGCCGCTCCGCCGCCTGGCGGATCTCTACACGAGTCTCCAGGCCGAGCACTTCAGGCGCGGCCAGGCCACGTTCCAGATCCTGCGGGGTCCTCATCTATCCTCCTTCGGCACCGAGCTATCTCACCACGCTGCGGTGAGACCTCTAGTTTTGCGGCCCCGGATCACTCCGGGTGTGCTCTTATCGGGCGGATCGACGCCTCGCCGCAGGTCACGTTGCGGCTGCGCCCCGGGAAAAGGCGAGTCTGGTGCCAGTGACGGCAAACTGATGTCGGAGACTGCCTTAGGGATGCCTATCCAGGCCTGAGTGCGACCGCTTGCGTCGCAGACCGCGAGATTGTAGTGCAAAAGGGGCTTGGGCGTAAGAGGAGCAACTCGCGAGTCGTAGGTCGTGAGTCCACGACCTTCTATAACTGAATCCTCGCCCCCAGCTCCAGCACCCGGTTGGGCGGCAGGTTGAAAAAGACCGTCGCGGATTGGGCGTTCCGGGCCATGACGATGAACAGCAGCTTCCGCCAGCGCGCCATTCCCGACGTGCCATCGGGGAGCAGCGTCTCGCGCCCCAGGTAGAAGCTCGTCTCGGCGGGGCTGGCCCTGAGGCCGTCACGCTGCAGCGAGGCGAGCAGCGCCGGCACGTCGGGCGTCTCCATGAACCCGTAGCGGCCCACCACCCGGTGGAACCCGTCGCCCAGCGTCTTGAGCGTGAGGCGCTCGTCTCGCGGCACCTGCGGGATTTCCTCGCCCTCGATCGACATGATGACGACCGTCTCGTGCAGCACCTTGTTGTGCTTGAGATGGTGGAGCAGCACGACCGGAACGCCGGCCGGGTCCGAGGTCATGAAGACCGCCGTGCCCGGGACCCGGGCCGGCCGGCGCCGCCGGATGTCCTCGAGGAAGAGGTCCAGCGGCAGCGCGCTTTCCCGAAGCGCCGAGGCCACGCTCTCCCGCCCGCGCTTCCAGGTCGTCATCAGGACGTAGATGACCACCGCGATCAGGAGCGGCAGCCACCCGCCGCTCGCGACCTTCGCCAGGTTGGCGCCGAGAAACGCCAGGTCCACCGACAGGAAGAGCGCCCCCACCAGCGCGACGCGCCAGCGCGGCCAGTGCCACCGGTCCCGGGCCACCGTGCAGAACAGCACGGTCGTGATGGTCATCGTGCCGGTCACCGCGATGCCGTAGGCGGAAGCGAGATTGTTGGTGGACTGGAACACCAGCACCAGCAGCACGCAGGTCACCGCGAGCAGCCGGTTGACCCCGGGCAGATAGATCTGCCCGATGGCGGTCTGCGAGGTGTGCAGGATGGTAACGCGCGGGCTGTACCCGAGCTGCAGCGCCTGGCGGGTGAGCGAGAAGGCGCCCGAGATGAGCGCCTGGGAGGCCACCACCGCGGCCGCCGTCGCGATCCCCACCATGGGATAGAGTGCCCACGGCGGCACGAGCGAATAGAACGGGTTCCGCGCCGCCGAGGCGTCCACCAGCAGCAGCGCCCCCTGGCCGAAGTAGTTGAGCACCAGCGCGGGGAGCACCACGGCAAACCAGCCCAGGCGGATGGGCCGCCGGCCGAAGTGGCCCATGTCGGCGTAGAGCGCCTCGCCGCCCGTCACCACCAGCACGACCGCTCCCAGGATCAGGAAGCCGCGCGGCCAGTCCCCCAGGAAGAACGTGATCGCGTGCCACGGGTTGATCGCGGCGATCACCTCCGGGTGCCGCATGATGCCGCCGATCCCGAGCAGCGCGATGGACAGGAACCAGACCACCATCACCCGGCCGAACACCGCTCCCACGCGGGCCGTGCCCCGGTTCTGGAACACGAACAGCGCCACCAGGATGACGCTCGCCAGGATCGGCACCACCCATCCCGGAAGACTCGGCGACGCGACCTCGATCCCTTCGACCGCGCCGAGGACCGAGATCGCGGGGGTGATGACGCCGTCGCCGTACAGGAGCGCCGCTCCGAACAGCGCCAGTCCCACCAGCAGCCGCCGCGCGCCCCGGTCCCGGTGGCGCGGGTGCAGCAGCGCCAGCAGCGCCATGATGCCGCCCTCGCCCCGGTTGTCCGCCTGCATGATGAAGGTCAGGTACTTGAGCGAGACCACGAAATTGAGCGACCAGAAGATCAGCGACAGCACGCCCAGGACGTTCGCGGCCGTGGGCGCCACCCCGTACTCCGGGGCGAAGCACTCCTTGAGCGCGTACAGCGGGCTGGTGCCGATGTCCCCGTAGACGACGCCCAGCGCGGCGAGCGCCGCGCCCAGGGACGCGTGGCGGCGCCGCCGGCTCGTGCGAGGTGGTCATGTCCTAGAACTGGATCTGGGCACCCAGCTCCACGACCCGGTTCGGGGGAAGGTTGAAGAACGCGGTGGCGGTCTGGGCGTTCCGCGTCATCACGATGAACAGCTTCTTCCGCCACCGCGCCATGCGCCCGGTCCGGGGAATGGCGGCCGCGTCACGCCGACGGCCGTCGCTCGCGATGAGCGTCTCCCGCCCCAGGTAGAAGGTCGTGTTCATGAGCGCCACCTCGACCGGTTTCCCGTCGCCGCTCGGCCGGCCCAGCGAGCGCAGGATCGCGGGCACGTTCGGGGTCTCCATGAAGCCGTAGTGCGCGATGACCTGGTAGAACCCCTGCCCGAGCTCGCGGCAGTGTACCCGATCGCTCACGTCCACCTGGGGAATCTCTTCGGTGGCGATGGACAGGAGCAGCACCTTCTCGTGCAGCACCTGGTTGTGCTTGAGGTGGTGCAGCAGCACCGGCGGCGCGCCGGTCGCGTCCGAGGTGAGGAACACGGCGGTGCCCTTCACCCGGTAGGGCTGCCGGCGGCCAAGCTCATCGAGGAAGAGGCCCATCGGCAGGCTGTTCTCGCGCACCAGGGCCGCGAGCCGCACCCGGCCGCGCTTCCAGGTGGACATGAGGATGTACACGCTCGCGGCCACGACGAGCGGGAACCAGCCGCCGTGGGGAATCTTGAGCAGGTTGGCCCCCACGAAGGCCAGGTCCACGACCAGGAACAGCGCCGTGAGCGCCGCCGACCTTCCAGCGGCTCCAGTGCCACCGCCGCCGGGCCACCACGGCGAACAGGATGCTGGTGATCGTCATGGTGCCCGAGAGCGCCACGCCGTAGGTCGCGGCCAGGTTGGCCGACGAGCGGAACGTCACCACCAGGCCGAGGCACGCCACCATCAGGAGGTTGTTGACGGCGGGAATGTAGATCTGCCCGATCTCGGTCTTCGAGGTGTGCACGATGTTGACGCGCGGGCAGTAGCCGAGCTGGACGGCCTGGCGGGTGAGCGAGAAGGCGCCCGAGATGAGCGCCTGCGAGGCCACCACCGCGGCCGCCGTCGCGATCCCCACCATCGGATAGAGGGCCCACGTCGGGACGAGCGAGTAGAACGGGTTCCGCGCCGCCGAGGCGTCCACCAGCAGCAGCGCCCCCTGGCCGAAGTAGTTGAGCACCAGCGCGGGGAGCACGACCCCGAACCACGCCAGGCGGATCGGCCGCTTGCCGAAGTGGCCCATGTCGGCGTAGAGCGCCTCGCCGCCCGTCACCACCAGGATCACGGCCGCGAGGATGGTGAACCCGGCCAGGCCCTGGCGCAGGAAGAAGTCCACAGCGTACCACGGATTGATCGCTCGCAGCACCGATGGCTGGCGCAGGATGCCGCGCGACGCCCAGCGCGGCGAGGCACAGGAACCAGACCGCCGTCACCGGCCCGAACACCGCCGCCACGCCGGCCGTGCCGCGGCGCTGGAAGAAGAAGAGCCCCAGGATGATCAGGAAGGCGATCGGCACCACGAGGTGCTCGAGCGCCGGGGTGGCGATGCTGAGCCCCTCCACCGCGCCCAGCACGGAAATGGCCGGGCGTGATGATGCCGTCGCCGTAGAGGAGCGCGGCGCCGAAGAGGCCCGGCCATGACCAGCGGGCGGCCGCGGCCCGACCGCGAGCCGCTGGGCCGGGCGAGCGCCATCAGGGCGAGGATCCCGCCCTCGCCGCGGTTGTCCGCCCGCATGACCACGGTCAGATACTTGAAGGTGACGACGAAATTGAGCGACCAGAGGATCAGCGAGAGGATGCCGAGCACGTTCTGCTCGTTGACCGGGAAGCCCTGCGGCCCCCAGAAGCACTCCTTCAGCGAGTAGAGCGGGCTGGTGCCGATGTCCCCGTAGACGATGCCTAGCGCGCCAAGCGCGAGGGTCGCAAGCGCGCGCCCTCGGGGTGGCTCCTTGGCAGGTTGGGACACGCTAGGTAGCCCGCGGCTCCGGCGCTCGGCGCCGGGCGAGCAGCGCCAGGACCAGCACCGTCACGATGATCACCGCGGAGCCGACGCACCACCGGCAGATGGCGTGAATGACGAAGAGCTCGAGCCAGGTGAGATAGGCCGTGAACAGCACGCCGCCCGCGGCCAGCACGCTGAGCAGGTCGGCTGGCCACCGGCGCGAGGCAAGCGCGGGCTGCAGCGCCAGCAGCGCCACCACGAACAGGAGCGCGTACCCGATCACCCCGATCAGGGCCACCTCGACGCCCGCGATCCGGCTCCAGGGGCTGGTCTGCACCGTCTCGCAGCCCCCGGTGCCACACGCCAGCGTCCCGATGCGGCCGATTTTGTACAGGTAGAGGTACGCGGACACAAACAGCCCCAGCAGGCTGATAAGCGCCGCGCCCATCCGGTAGATCATCGCGCGCTGGCGGTGCGCGGTGCGAGCGAATCGACCAGCCGGGTGATCGCGTCGGAGTCGAACCGGCCCTGGTACAGCCGGCCGCCGACCAACAGCGTGGGGGTCGAGGTCACCCCGGCCCGCACACCCTCGTCGTAGCTGGCCTGGATCCGGCCCGCGTACTTCCCCGCGCGCATGCACGCGTCATAGCGGTCGAGGTCGAGCCCGGCCTCGCCGGCGTAGCGGCGGAACAGTTTCGCGGCATCCGAGGAGCCGGCCCACTCGGACTGGCCCTCATAGATCCGCTGGTGCTGATCCCAGTACTTCCCCTGCTCGTCCGCGCAGGCGGCCGAATGCGCGGCCAGGCGGGAGTACTGGTGCTGCTGCAGCGGGAAGTCCCGGTAGCGCCAGCGGAGCCGGCCCGTCTTGATGAGCCGCTCCTCGATGGTCGGCATCTGGAGGGTCGCGAACGTCTGGCAGAACGGGCACTGATAATCGGCGTACTCGGTGATCTCGACCGGTGCGCTCGGCGAGCCCTTGACGTAGCCGCGGAACCCCGCCGTATCCGACGGCTGGACGGTCACGTTCGCCGGAATGCTGGCCGTGGCCGGCCGGGAGAGCTGATACCACAGCGCGGCGAGCCCGACGACCGCGACGACCCCCAGAACCACATAGAAGCGCTTCATTCCGACGGGCGGTGCCGCCATGGTTCCTCGTCCTCCGGGTCGTCGGGGTGAAAGGGTTCCTGCCGCTGCGCCTCGTCCACGATCCGGCGGCTGTCGGCCACCTCGGGCGTATCGTAGGTGACGCGGACCTCGTAGTGGAACATCTCGCTCCGGGCGTCGCCCATCAGCCGCAGCAGCTCCGGGACGCCCCCGAGCAGGTGCCCGCCCCGGTCGAGCTCCCGGATCCGCTCCGCCAGGGCGCGCAGCATCTCCGCCAGCCGGTCGGCCCGCGCCTTGTCGTACACTTCGTCGTGCTCTGCCATGGTTACCTCGAGGGGTCCGCGGCCCCTCGCTCAAGTTCGTGTCACTGTGGCCGATAAACATAATCACCCGGCCCGACGGGCCAATGACCCCCGGGTTTGCACCAAAAGGTGCAACCGGATATATTCCATCGCGGAAAACGCCGCGATGAGACGCAGTTTCGCGACAGGCAGTTTCGACCCCAAGTAGGAAGGTGCATGATCAAGAAGAAACCCGAGCGTGATCCCGAAGCGGTAGCGTTTGCCCAGGCCCGTGACGAGCTGTTCAGTCACATCCTCCGGTGTGGCGTGATCGACGCGCTCCCGGAGCATCAGAAGGACTGGTTCGATGATACCATGCTCTACCTGGCCGACCGGTACGAGGACCTGAGCGAGGAGGAGCGGACCCAGTTGCGTGTACTGGGCGAGCGCTTCTGCCAGCCGGTCCAGCGGAAGGTGGAGGCGGTCACGACCGGCGCCGCGTAAGCGGGTCGGTGCATGAAGCCGGAGCCCCGGTGCGCCATCGCGCACCGGGGCGTTTGTTTGGGGATCTGCTGCGTTGTCTCAGAACCCCTGCCAGCCCGCCGGAAGTCTCCGCCAGCGGTACCCCAGCGCCAGTCGTGCCCCCCCGCCCACACCCGCCTCGACGAACCACCCCGATGACGCCCCGGGGCGCGCCTCGACCCCGAGCGTAAGGACGACGTAGCCCTGATCCACCGGCCCGCCCACCACCGCGACGCCTCCGGCGCCGTACACGCCGGCCCCGGCCCGCCGGGTCGGGTTGAGGAGGAAGTGGACCAGGAGCTCGCCCCGCCAGGCGGCCTCCTCGCCGCTCACCCCTGCCAGCGAACGCGGCCGAGACCCGGGTGCGAAGCGAGGTGCGGAGCCCGCCGTAGGCACCCGCGGCGACGCAGTGCCGGATCGGACGCCGTGGCCATGGTCACGACGCCCAGCTCGGGTGCCGATTGCGCCGAAGCGGGCGACCCCGCCAGAAGTGCTCCCGCCGAGACCACGGCCACGCTAGCCCAGCGTGAGCCCATGCGTGATCCGGAGGTCCGCCGCCAGCGAATGCAGCACGGAGCAGTACTTCTCGATCGAGAGCTCCACCGCCCGGCGCGCCTTGGCCTCGTCCAGCCCGTCGCCCCGCACGTGATACTCGAGATGAATGGCGATGTAACGCCGGGGCTCTGCCTCCCGCCGCTCGCCGCTCACCTCGATTCGGAGCTCGTGGAGTCCGACCCGCATCTTCTCGAGAATGCTGACCACGTCCGACCCGCTGCACGCGGCCGCGGCCAGGAGCAGCGTGAGCATCGGGCCCGGGGCCACCGCACCGTCACCGTCGATCACCATGACCGGCCCACCCGGGCTCGCCGCCGCGGAAGACGAAGCCCTCCTGCCAGGTGAGCGATGCGCGCTTGGTTTCGGCGGTCATTGCGCCTCCTGCCGTCCGACGCGACGCTCCGCCCTCGGCGCCACGCGGTAATAGTCCCAGATCGCGTACAGCGCGACGGCGCTGGTGGCCCACGCCAGCGGGCGGAGCCGGGGGGAGTCGTCAGAAATGCCACCAGCGTGAGCACCTGCGCCACCGTCACCGCCTTGCCGCCGGCTCGCGCCGGAATCGCCCTCGGCCGGCGGGACACGAACGTGACGACGAACGCAACCGTCGCGACCAGATCACGTAGCAGCACGCCCAGGATCTCGTACCACTCGAGCCGGCCGCTCGACCGCCACGACGCCGAACGCGGAGAGCATGAACAGCTTGTCGGCCACGGGATCGAGGACGGCACCCCGATGGACGAGCTCCCGAAGCGCCGCGCGATCTGTCCGTCCAGCAGGTCGCTCGCCGCCGCGGCGCCCAGCAACCCCAGGCGCGACCCGTTCGAGACGAACGGAAACGCGATGGCGAGCGGGATGCGCACCGCGCTCAGGAGATCCGCGGTGGTCCACCGGGCACGACCTTGCTCGCCCCTTCGGCGCGGACTAGGTTCGGACGGCATGGCGTGCAAGATACCCATATGATGCTGGACACCGCGGTCATCCCCTGCGGCGGGCGCGGCACCCGGCTCCATCCGATCACCCGCTGGCTGCCGAAGGAGATCCTGCCCGTGGGTCTCCGCCCGATTCTGTTCTGGGCGCTCGACGAAGCCGCCGACGCGGGTCTGCTGCGCGCCATCATCATCACCAATCCGCACAAGCCGGTGCTCGAGGCGGCGGCGCGCAGCTACGAGGGCCCGCTCGAGCTCGAGTTCATTCCACAGGATCACCCGCGCGGGCTGGGCGACGCGCTGCTCCGTGCGCGCGACCCGCTGGCCGGCTCCCCTTCCTTGCACTCCTCCCCGACAATCTGTTCCAGGGCCCAACCCGACGGCAGCCGTGCTCTCCACTTGCCGCGCGACCGGGCACGCCACGGTGCTGCTGGCCGAGATCGCGCGCGAGGAGGCCGGCGCGAAGGGCGCCACCGGGCGCGCCCGGATCCGCGCCGAGGCGGACGGCTCGATCAGGGTGACGGAGGTGGCCGACAAGGGAACGGGACGGTTCGACACGGCGGGGGAGGCCGCGGCCGTGACGCCGATCGGCCGCATGGCGTTTCCGGGCGGCATCCTGGACGAGTTCGAAGTGGTAGAGCGAGGGCTGCCGCCGGGCGTCGAGCTCGACGACGTCCCCGTGCTGCAGCGCCTGGCGCGCGGCGGCGCGCTCGCCGGCGTCGTCAGCCGGGCCAGGTTCTACGACGTCGGGGTGCCCGAGGGCTATCACGCCGCCGTGGCCGACTTTCCCCCGCGGGCCTGACCGGCGGATGCACCCGCGTGGACTCCGCGTTCAACTACCACCTGCTCGAGCTGTCCGCCCTGAGCGGCGCCCGACTGGCCGATGGCGACGGGCTGTCGGCGATGGTCGTGGCCGCCGCAGGAGCGGTGGGGATGCCCGCGCTGGGGCCGCCGGTGGTGCGCGAGAGCCCCGGCGGCGTGGCGGTGGTCATGCTCTGCCGCGAGGGCCACATCGTGCTGCACACCGTACCGGCCGAGGGGCTGTGCTTCGTGTCGGTGGTGGCCCGCGCGCCGGCGGATGTCGGGCGCGGGCTCGAGGTAATCAGCCGCGGGCTGGCGCGGGAAGGTGGGCGCCGGACGCCGTAAGCAGCCGTGCCGCGCCGGTCCCGCGGATCACCGCTTCGGCCCGGCGTGCGGGGTCGAGCGAGCCGTGCGCGACACGCAGCACGTCACCCGCCGTGACCGCGCGGTAGGCCGCTCCCGGGTCCACCAGTTCCCCGAGCCCGGCCCCGGCAATCCATGCCTCCAGAATCTCCGCCGCCACGGCGCCGCCGCTCTGTCGGTTCACCTCGGCCTGGCCGGAGAGATAGTTGACCGCCTGCTGCAGCTCGGCCTCGCTCACGGGCTCCCGGGTAAAGCGCTCGAGCTCGCGCAGCATCTCCTCCCGCGCCTCCTCCTCCCGCTCGGGCGACGTCGCGATATAGGCCACTAGCGATCCCGCCCGCGCCTTCTCCCAGGCCGACGCCACAACCGTGTAGGCCAGTGACCGTCGGTCCCGCAGCGCCTCGAACAGCCGTCCGCCCAGCCCGCTTGCGACCGCGGCCCATACCCGCGCCGCGGCACGGTCCGGGTCGCGGCGGGCCACGCCCGGGAACGCCATCGCGATGGCCGCCTGCGCCTTGTCACGCTGGACCACGCGGAGCGGCGCCTCACCCTCGGCACCCGCCATCCAGGCGACTGGCGCGGGGGCGCGCGCGTCGTCCCGCAGCGGGAGCGATCCGAACACGCCGGCGAGCGCCGCGGTCGCCCGCTCCGGGTCTACATCACCGACGGCGATTACGACCGGCCGCCGCCCGAGCACCGCGCTCGCGTGCCACGCGCGGACGTCGGCCGCGGTGATCGCGGGCAGCGTGTGCGGCAGCCCGGCCACCGGGAGCCCATAACCCTCCTCGCCAAAGGCGGCCGCGAACGCGAGCTGAAACGGATAGCGGAACATGTCGTCCGCCACCTGCTGCGCCTCCGCCAGCATCAGGCCGCGCTCCCGCTCGACTTCGGGCTCCTCCAGCCGCGGCGACTCATGCGCCAGGTGGAGCAGCGCCGCGGCCTCGCCGAGGTGCTCGGCCAGTACCGAAGTGGCGAGCCCGAGCCAATCGGATGCCGCGACCGGCCCCAGCGTGCCCCCGAGACGCTCGAATGCGAACGCCAGGGCGCCGGCGTCGTAGGCGCCGGCGCCGCGCACGCTGCTTCGCACCGTGAGCGCGCCCAGTCCCGCCTGCGCTGGGGGATCGAACTCCCGTGGGACGTACACTCCGAGGTGCACCAGCGGCACGCCGGATTTGCGCCGGACCAGCACGTCCGCACCCGGCAGGCGGGTGTGCAGCACCCCGGCTTCGCGGTGCCCGGACGGCGCCCTGCGGGAGGACGGCGCCGGTGCGAGGGCGGGCACGACAGGACCGGCTGCCACGGGTCGGAGCTCGCGCACCGAGAACGCACGGGCGAGCGCCGCCGCGGTGAGCTCTTCCCCCTCGTCCTCAGGCAGGTAGAGCACGGCGGATACCGCGTCCGGCTGGAGATAGCGCGCCGCCGCCGCGCGGACCTCGTCGGCCTGGACGGAGGTGAGCGCCTCGTACTCGCGGTCCAGCAGGGTGTAGCCGTCGAGCGCCTCGGCGGCCGCGAGGGCCGCCGCGCGGCCCTCCATCGACTCGAGCCGGCGAGCCCAGCGCGCGCGGAGCAGCGTGCGCGCGCGCTCGAGGTCGTCGGCCGGCGGCCCCGCGCGCGCGAGCCGCGCAACGGCCTCGGCGGTGGCGTCGAGGGCGGCCGTCACGCGCTCGGGCGCGAGCTCCGCGGCCACGCCGAAGACGCCGAGCTCGGTGGGCGCGTAGTAGTGCGAGCTCACCCAGGTGACCAGGCCCGGGTCGCGGAGAGCGCGGTAGAGCCAGCTCCCCCGGCCGGCGCCCAACACGGCCGCCGCCAGATCGAGCGCCGGAGCGGCCGGGTCGAGCGGCGGCACCGCACGCCATCCGAGGACGAGCTGGGCCTGGCCTACGTCGCCACGGAGTGTGCGGGCGCGCACCTCCCGCCTGGCGGGCTCCTCCGGCGAGCGGTCCACCGCGCCGGGCGCGGACGGCCAGTCACCGTAAGCCTCGCGCGCGAGCGCGAGCGCGCGCTCCGGCTCCACGTCGCCCACGATCGAGACGATCGTGCGCTCGGGCACGTAGCGCGACGCGTAGTAGCCCAGCACGTCGGCGCGGGTGAGCCGCGCGAGCTGCTCCTCGCGCCCGATCCGCCAGCGCCGGATCCGGTGCCGGTCGAACATGACCTCGTGCAGCGTCTCGTAGGCCACGGCGACGGGCGTGTCGAGCTTCCGCTTGGCCTCCTGGATGATGACCTGCAGCTCGCGGGCGAGCTCGGCCGCGTCGATCACCGAATGGCGCAGCGCGTCGGCCTGGATATCGAGCGCCTGCGGCCAGACCGGACGCCGGAAGGACGGTGAAGTAGCTGGTGTGATCGTACCTGGTGCTGGCGTTGAGATAGCCGCCCGCGCTCTTGGTCTCCCGGGCGATGGCACCGACGCCGCGTCGCGCCGTGCCCTTGAAGAACATGTGCTCCAGCACGTGCGAGATGCCGATCCAGCGGTCGGGCTCGTCGAAGAACCCCGCTTTCACGTGGGTCACCACCGCCACCACCGGCGCCGAGCGGTCCTGCTGGACCAGCAGCGTGAGGCCGTTGGGCAGGACCTCACGGCGGACGCCGTGCGGTCCAGAGGCGTGCGGAGGCGGGACGGTACGACCCGCGGCCGTCACCTGGCGACTACTGCACGATCCGTCAGCACCCCCGCTTCGGCGCTGCCGCGAATGAACGCCTCCGCATCCGTGGTGGGGATGACGACGCCGGTTTCGGCCTGCCCCCGCCGGGCCAGGCTTGCCATGAAGTCGCTGCAGCGAGCCCTGGGCCCAGTCGCGGTCGGCCGCCTTCATCTGGAGCAGGATCTCGTCCCAGCTGCCCCGGATGGTCTGGCCCGGCGAGCGTCATGACCAGGTGGGATTCGCCCTGCCCCGGCTTCTTCTGCATGGCGTGCAGCTCGCTCAGCAGCGTCCCGAACAGCTCGAGCTGGTGGGGGTCGCGCACGCCGCCGTCGGCCTGCTGGGCCTCCACTTCGGCCAGCAGCATGTCGATCGGGTCCGGCTCGCCGGCGACTTCACCCAGCCGGGTGAGCCACGGGGTGAGCTCGGGGTCTTCGTCGGGCAGCCGGTAGATCGTCTTCTTGAGCTCGATGTGCCGCCAGATGCCCAGCTCGTCGAAATGGTCCTCCGGCTGGGTCCGCTCCAGATGGTGCAGCGCGGCTTCGGTCTCCCCCCGATCGTACAGCAGGTTGGCCAGATAGATCCGCGCTTCGCTGTAGCCGGCGTCGATCTCGAGCGCGCGCCGGAGCCAGTAGAGCGAGCCCGGCGTCGTTGCCCAGCCGATGTGAGGCGTAGCCAGGCAGGCCGCCGCATCGGGCGAGTCGGGATGGGCCGAGGCGGCGAGATCGAAGAAGCGGTGGGCCGGGGCGATCAGTCCCTCGCGGAACAGCGCGCGGCCGATCTGCAGCATCAGCTCGTGATCGTCCTGAAAGCCGAGCTGGAGAATCCGCTCGAAGGCCCGCATGGCGCCCGCGCGGTCGCCCAGCTTGAGCAGGGTCTCGCCCAGGCCCGCCAGGCCATCCTCATGATCCGGGTCGAGCGAGAGCGCCTGCTCGAAGCTCCGCCGGGCCCAGGCGAATTCCTCCCGGGCGAGGTGCGCATAGGCCCTGCCGATATGCAGTTCGACGGCGTGGGGGTAGAGGGTGATGCCTTCCTTGAGGATCGGTCAGGCTTCATCGTAGCGGCCTTCGTTGTAGAGGTGATGGGCTTGTTCGTCGAAGTCGTCGGAGCTGAGGAATGCGTCCGACATCGGCGGGCCTCCGGCGGGCAGGTTACCGCAAATTACGAAGTTCCGCGGAGGGAGCAAGAGAACCGAGCGTGGGGTTGACGCGCGGAGCGCCCTACTATATTACTGACCAGTCAGTTAGTTACTGAACTCGAGCGCGCGCCGAGCACCTCCCACCGCCCACACCACCTTCTCCCCGCTGGCAGCGCCGCCCCGAGGCCCGCCCCGAAGAAATCCTCGACGCCGCCATCAGGTGTTCGGCCAAAGCGGCTTCGCGCGAGCCCAGCTCGAGGACGTCGCCCGCCTCGCGGGCGTGAGCAAGGGCACTCGTCTACCTCTATTTCGATTCCAAGGAATCGCTGTTCCGTGCGATGGTGCGCGCCGGGTGGTCGCGGCGCTCGCGGAGGCCGAGGCGTATGGCCGTGAGCCATGGAAGGCCGGGCGGAGGCGCTGCTGATCGCCGTGACGCGTCGGAGTACGCCCCGCATGCGCGGCGGAGCAGAATGCGCGGCTCTGCGCGCATCGTCCAGGGGCGAGCTCGGCAATTTTCCCGAACTGGCCCAGTTCTACTTCCATGAAGTCATTCTCCGCGCGCGGCGCCTCGTCGAGCAGGTGCTCGCGCGTGGCGTGGCCACTCTGTGAGTTTCGGCCGGGGTCGCGCACGAGTTCGCGGCGCGCGGCCTCTGCTTCGCTGCTGGTCCACACCGCGCAGATGCAGTGCTTCTTCCACGACTGCGATCCCGCGGCGCTCTCCGACGACCAGGCGATCGAGGGGCTCATCGACACCTACCTCAATGGGGTGCTCGCCGACCCTGCCGACCGGAGCCTGACGGACGACGGGGTGGTTCCCGCGGCCGCGGCGGGAGAGGACGTGGTCGTGCCGCCGAGCGGCGGGCTCGGCAACGAGGACGTGGTGGCCGACGACGGCGGCGCGAGCGGGGGTGGGTCGGGGTCGGGGTCGGGAACGAAGATGGGCTCAGCCCCGCCGATGGATTTGGGTCTCGGCGACGACGCCAACCACCTTCTCGGCGACCTGGGAGAGGCCGAGGACAATCGCCTCGCCGGGGTGAGTGCGAGGAAGGAGGGCCCGCTGCCGCCGGCTCCGCCGATCCCCTCCCGGACGAGGACCCGAATGCGACACGACCCCGTCGAGCCTCCGGGGCCCAATCAATCTATCGCTCCCTCGGAGCCCAACCACTCGGGCGGCGACTCGCCTCCTCTGAAGCCCGGCGCGGCCCCGAAGCCCGCTCCGGCTCTCGGAGCCGGAGCGGATGGATTCCGCCAGAACCTCACGCGCCGCACCTACACCACGCAGTCGGGCGACTGGCCGCAGAAGATCGCGCAACTGCGCGCCAGTACACGGGGCTCCAATGGTGGAGTGAGCTCCAGCGGGCCAACCCGCACAAGCGGATGAATGGCGCCAACTGGGCGCGCCTCGTCGGCGGCGAGACGATCAACATTCCCGACAACTGGCCTGCGGCGCCGGGCCTCGAGCGGCCCGCGCAGCCCGCGCAACGGCAGCCCGCACAGGGCCAGCCTGGGCCCCGGCCTCAGCCTCAGAGCCCGCAGCAGGGTGTGCAGAATGCCGTCGCTCCGCGAGGGGCCGTGATGGATCTGGGCGCGATCCATCGCGTGCAGGTGGAGCTCGCCCTCTGGACGAAGCTTCACCCGAACGATGCCGATCCGAGTGACTACGGAAGCGCGCCGAATGGCTTCTCGCAGGACTTGAACGACACGCCGAGCGACCCGCGCATGAAGCGCGCGCTCGAGCTTCCAGCGGTGGTTCAACCGGCAGCAGGCCTCTCCGGCGGGCCGCCTGCGTCAGGACGGCGAGCTCAACGAGCCGACGCTTCAGGCCTTGAACGGCGCGACGGTCAACGCC
>CAWHQC010000033.1:0-142769 GCA_963831425.1 uncultured Gemmatimonadales bacterium
CGGTTGGGCGCCGACAAGAAGGTCGCCAGCCCCAGCACCTCCTTCGCTCCGAAGGACACGATCTACGCCTCCGTGGCCACCGAGGGCGCGGCGCCGAGCAAAACGATCGTGGCCCGGTGGACCTTCGGCTCGGGCAAGCTGGTGAAGGCCGACTCCCAGACGATCGCGCCCACCGGGCCCGCGAACACGGAGTTCCACATCACGAAGCCGAGCGGATGGCCCGTCGGCAAGTACAAGGTCGAGATCAGCGTCGACGGCAGCCCGGCGGGGAGCAAGGAGTTCGAGGTCAAGAAGTAGCCCGGTGCGCGATGCCGAGCTACTGGATCCTCAAGACCGACGCCGACACGTACGATTTCGACCGGCTCGCGCGCGAGCGCCGCGCCGTGTGGGACGGCATCACCAACGCGCTGGCGCTCAAGCACATCCGCGCGATGAGCAGGGGCGACCACGCGCTGATCTATCACTCCGGTGGCGAGAAGGCGCTCGTCGGCCTGGCGCGGATCGTGTCGGACCCGTATCCGGACCCGGGCGGCAACCCGAAGCTCGCCGTCGTGGACATCGAAGCGGGGAAGCGGCTCGCCCGACCCGTGACCCTCGCCGCCATCAAGGCCGATCCCGCGTTTGCCGATCTCGGCCTGGTGCGCATGTCGCGCCTGAGCGTCGTGCTGGTGCCGCTGGCGCAATGGAAGCGATTGCTGCACATGGCGGGGGAGCGCCGGTGAACCGCGAACCGGTCCACACCAACTGAGGGAGTGAAATTCATGGGAGCTGCACGGACATTCCTGCCGGTGGCGCTCGGGGCCACGGTGCTCGCGGGCTGCGGTGGCGGGAAGCGCAACGGGACGGAGACCGCGGCCGTCGACACGGCCGCCCGAGCCGCCGACTCCGCTGCCCGGGCCGCGAGCACGGGAGCCCAGCGCGTCGCCAACGTCATGATCGGGAAACGGCTCGGCGCGGAGAACCGGATCGCCGAGCCCACGTTCCAGTTCGTGCCGGAAGACACGGTCTATGTGTCGGTGGAGGTTCAGGGCGCGCCGGCAGAGGGGACCCTCGCCGCCCGGTGGCTGGCGCAGAACGGCAAGACGCTGGATTCGACCGCGCAACCGCTCACCGCCGGCGCGACCCGCCACAAGGAGTTCCATTTGGCTCAGCCCGCGGGCTGGAAGCCCGGCACCTACCTGGTCACACTCTACCTCAACGGCGACTCGGTCGAGGCGAAGACCTTCGCGGTCCGGAAATAGAGCGCGGTCGCGCCGACCGCGAGCAGGCTGGCGAGCAGCAGGGCCGTGGCCATGACGTTGATCTGCGGAGGAAACGCGGCCCGGCGGGCGCCATAGACATAGAGCGGGTACGTTACCTCGCTGCCGGCGTTGAACAGCGTGATGATGAAGTCGTCGAGCGAAAGGACAAAGGCGAGGAGCGCCGCCGCCACGACCCCCGGCGCGATGAGCGGGAGGGTGACGGTGCGGAATACCCGGAGGGGCGAGGCGCCCAGATCCATGGCCGCCTCCTCCAGCGTCCAGTCGAATCCCCGGAGCCGCGCCCGAACCGTCAATGCCACGTAGCTGATCGAGAACATGACGTGGGCGACTACGATGGTGGCAAACCCGGTCCGGACGCCCACATCGAGAAAGAGCGAGAGCAGGGATGAGCCGAGCACAACCTCGGGCGTGGTGAGCGGAAGGATGAGGAGCAGGGCGACGGCGGTGCTGCCCCGGAAGCGGTACTTAGTGAGCGCGAGGGCGATGAAGGTCCCGAACAACGTGGCCACGGCGGTCGAGAGCGCCGCCACCCGGAGGCTCAGCCTCATGGCGTCAACCAGCGCCGGATGCGCAAACGGGTGCCGCCACGCCTCCAGCGAGAACGCCTTCCAGACGAAGTTGAACTTTCCCGCCGGCTGATTGAAGCTGTAGGCCACGATCACGACGACCGGCAGGAACAGGTACCCCAGCACGAGCCAGGCCCAGCCGCCGAGCAGCCAGCGCCGGAGCCGGCCCATCAGGCGAGCTCCTCGGTGCCGAGCAGTCGCGCGTAGGCAAGCACCACCACTGTGATGAGCGCCATCAGGACGAACGAGAGTGCCGCGGCGAGCGGGTAGTCCCGCACGTCGAGAAACTGATTCTGGATCACCGTGCCGATCATCTGCTGGTTCGGGCTGCCCAGCAACTGGGCATTGATGAAGTCCCCGGCCGCGGGAATGAAGGTGAGGAGGCTTCCCGCGAACACCCCGGGAAGCGAGAGCGGAAGCACCACCCGCCGGAACGCGGCGCCGGGGGTCGCGTAGAGGTCCTCCGCCGCCTCGACCAGCCGCCGGTCGAGCTTCTCCAGGCTCGCATACACCGGCAGGACCATGAACGGCAGGAAGGTATAGGTGAGCCCGCCCACGACGGCGATCGCGGTATCGAGCAGCCGCCCGTGCGCGCCCAGCAGGTGCAGCCGCTGCAGCAGCCAGACCGCGGGCCCACCGTCGGCCAGGATTGTCTTCCAGGCGAAGGTACGGACCAGGAAGGTGACGAAGAACGGCAGGATCACGAGTCCGAGAAGCAGATGCTTGAGCCGGCCGGCCCGGAAGGCGATGAAGTAGGCCAGCGGGTAACCCAGCGCCAGCGCCAGCAGCGTGGCCGCGAGCGCATAGCGGAAGGAGCGGAGGAAGTGCGGGCCGTAGCGGCCCAGCGCGAGCGCGTACGTCTCGTACCATGCGCCGCCCTGTCCCAGTGAGGTGCTCGCCAGGATCACGAGGGGCGCGACGAAGAAGGCGAGCAGCCAGAGAATGCCCGGCGCGACCAGGAGGTAGGGCGCCAGGCGACTCCCGCTCCGGGCGGGCGAGGCGCTCCCGGCCATGTCGCTACCCCCCGATCGCATCCTGGAAGATGCGGTTGTAGTCCGTGGCCTCGGTGTCGCTCAGCTCGCGGAACACGTGCAGCCGCGCGCGGAGGTCCGCCGGGGGATTCACCAGCGGGCTCCTGGCCAGCTCGGGCGCGATCCTGGCCAGCTCCGCCGCCGCGCCCTTGACCGGCGAGAGGTACGGCGCGCCCGCCACGATCCGGGCCGAGTGCTTGGGATCGTACACGTAATTCATCCAGGCCATCGCCAGGTCCTGCCGGTCGGAGCTCTTCGGCATCATCATGTTGTCGGAGTAGAGGATCGCGCCCTCCGCGGGAGCGAGCCAGCGGAGGCCCGGGTTGTCCGCGGCCAGTCCCTGGATGTCGCCCGACCAGGCGAGCGCCGCCGCGATGTTGCCCGCGGCCAGGTCCTCGGCGTAATCGTTTCCGGTGAATTTGCGGATCTGTCCGCTCTCGCGCGCCCGCTTGACCCGGGTGGCGGCAGCCTCCACGTCGGCTCGGGTGCACCGGGCAGGATCCCGCCCCATCCCCAGCATCACGAGCCCGAGCGTGTCGCGCATCTCGGTCAGCATCGTGACCTGCCCCTTGAGCCGGGGATCGAAGAGATCCTCCACGCCCGTGAGCTCGCGGCCGGTCTTCTCCGGGTTGTAGCCGATGCCGGTCATCCCGGACAGCCACGGCACGCTGTACCTCCGCCCGGGATCGAAGTCCACGTGCTGCAGATCGTCCTGCAGGTTCGCCTTGTTGGGAAACTTCCCCGGGATGAGCGGCGCCACGTAGCCCAGCGCGATGAGCCGCCCCGCCGTCCAGTCGGTCAGGATGATGATGTCGCGATCGATGCTCTGGCCGCGCCTCAGCGGCTCGCTGATCCGGGCGAAGAACTCGGCGTTGTCGTTGATGTCCTCGGTGTACTGGGTCCGGATCCCCGTGGCGTGCTCGAAGTCGGAGACCGTGCGGTCGTCGATGTACAGCGGCCAATTCGAGATCCGGAGCGTGCGGCCACCAGGGTCGTGGCCGCAGGCCGCGGACAGGCCGCTCCCCAGCGCCATCCCGCCCGCGGCCAACGCCGAGCGGGTGAGAAAGAGCCGCCGGCTGATCGAGCCGCCGGCGCGGGGCTCCGCGTCGCTCACTGCACGGTGGCCGGGGCCAGGGTGCGCCCGGCCGGCGGAAGCACGCGTGCGGCCTCGGCATCCCACGTCACCCAGAGCGCGAGGCCCAGTCGGAAACCCGGGAGGCAGGGTCCCGCGGCGGCGTGCGCGACGATCACCGTTCCATCGGCCGCCCGGAGCGTGTGGCGCACCACGGGCCCCCGGAACACCGACTGCTCCAGCGTAACCGGCAGCGACGCGCCGCCCGCCGGCGCCGACTCGGCCAGGCGCAGGCGCTCGGGCCGGAGCATCAGGCTGACCGCGGAGCCGGCCGCGGGCGCCCCGCCGCCGGCGGACACCGTCACGCGATGACCCCCGGCAAGCTCGAGCGTGACCGTGGTGCCGGCCACCTGCCGCACCACCGCCGGCAGCAGGTTGGCGGCCCCGATGAAGCCGGCGACGAAGCCGGTGGCGGGCGCGTCGTAGATCTCCCGCGGCGAGCCGATCTGCTCGATCCGACCCTCGCTCATCACCGCGATGCGGTCGGACATGGTGAGCGCCTCCTCCTGGTCGTGGGTCACGTAGATGAACGTGATCCCCACCTCCCGCTGGATGCGCTTGAGCTCGAGCTGCATCGCCTGGCGAAGCGCAAGATCGAGCGCGCCGAGCGGCTCGTCCAGCAGCAGCGCGCTCGGGTGGTTCGCCAGCGCACGCGCGAGCGCCACGCGCTGCTGCTGGCCGCCGGAGAGCTGCGCCGGGTTCCGGTCCGCGAACGACTCGAGCCGGACGACCGCCAGGAGCTCGGCCACCCGCCGGGCCGTCTCGGCGGCGCCCAGCTTCCGGCTCCGCGGTCCGAAGGCCACGTTGTCGCGGACGGTCAGGTGGGGGAAGAGCGCGTAGTGCTGGAAGACGGTGTTCACGTGGCGGCGGTACGGCGGCACTCCGGCGACGTCCTGGCCGTCGAGCAGAATCCGGCCGGCCGTCGGCTGTTCGAATCCGGCGATCATGCGGAGCGTGGTGGTCTTGCCGCATCCCGACGGCCCCAGCAGCGAGAAAAACTCGCCACGCGTCACGGCAAAGTGGGCGTCCTCCACCGCGCTGGCTCGGCCGAAGCGCTTGACCACGTGCTCGAGCGTGATGACCAGGTCACCCGAGGCGGCAGGGGCCGAGGAGATGCGCATGCCGCCTGAATGTGCATGCGGCCCGGGGAGTTGACAACCACGCCTGCCGGGCGCAACCTGAGGCCCACCCCTCCTGATGGGACACGTTGCCATGACCCACACCATCGCCGGCGGCCGGCCGGCGGGCGATCGGCTGCTCGGCCGGGCGCGCGAGATCGCGCAGACGGAAATGGCGCGGCTGCTCGCGCGCTCGCCCGCCTCCGCCCGGCTCTTCGAGCGCGCCGCGCGGACACTTCCGTTCGGCGTCGTGTCGTCGTTCCAGAAGATGCAGCCGTACCCGATCTACGTGAGCCACGGCCGCGGCAGCCACATCTGGGACCAGGATGGCGGCGAGTACCTGGATTTCCATTGCGGGTTCGGCGCCATGGTGGCGGGCCATGCGCACCCCCGGATCATGGAGGCGATCCGGGAGGCTGCCGCCGGCGGCACCCACTTCGCCGTGACCACTGAAGCCGCGGTCGAGTTCGCGGAGGAGATCTGCCGGCGCTTCAACCTCGACATGCTGCGCTTCACCAACTCGGGCACCGAAGCCACCATGGACGCCATCCGCGTGGCGCGCGCGGCCACGGGGCGGGATGTGGTCTGCAAGATCGAAGGCTCGTACCACGGGCACCATGACAGCGTGATGTTCTCGATCGTGCCCAACGCCGATCTCATGGGCGGCCGCGACCGCCCCGGCACCGCGCCGGTGTCGCGAGGAATGGTGAAGGACGCCGCGAAGTACATCGAGGTCGTGCCGTTCAACGCCGCGGGCCACCTCGAGCGCGTGTTCCAGGAGCGGGGAGGCGAGATCGCCTGTCTCATCCTCGAGCCGGCCATGATGAACGTCGGAATCATTCTCCCGCGGCCTGGCTACCTGCAGAGCGTGCGCGAGCTCTGTACCCGATTCGGCGTCGTCCTCATCTTCGATGAGGTCAAGACCGGCTTCACCATCGCGCCGGGTGGAGCCACCGAGCGGTTCGGTGTGCGGCCGGACCTGGTGTGCCTGGCCAAGGCGATGGCGGGCGGCCTTCCGGCGGCCGCGTTCGGCGGCCGAGAAGATCTCATGCGCCTGATCGAGCACGGCGTCTCGCAGATGGGCACCTACAACGGCAACCCGCTCGTCTCGCGGGTCGGGCTGGTACAGCTCCGCGAAGTCCTCACCGCCGACGCCTACCGGCACCTCGCGTGCCTGGGTGCGCGGCTCAGGAGCGGCTGCCAGGCCGCCGTTGATCGGTTCGGCATTCCGGCGCACACCGTGGACCTCGGCGCCAAGGGTTGCGTCTCCTACCGTCCGGCCCCGATGCGGGACTACCGTGACTTCCTCGACACCAGGCCCGAGCTGTTCGCCGCCTCGTACCCGTGGCTCCTCAACCGCGGCATCTTCATGACCCCGGGCGACGAGGAGCAGTGGACCATCTCGGTGCAGCACTCGGAAGCGGACGTGGATCGGTATGTGGAGGTTTTCGAAGAGTTCTGCGCGGCGCTTGGTGGCTGACGGAAGGACGGAAGGTGGGAAGGTGGGAAGGTGGGAAGGACGGAAGGTGGGAACGTCGGAAGGACGGAATGTCACATCCGGGCGGCACTGTCATCCCGAGCGAAGCGAGGGATCTCGCCGGGCCGAGTTCGAGCAGTGCGGGCTAGATCCCTCGCTTCGCTCGGGATGACAGTGCGGGCTGAGCCAGCGTCCCACCTTCCGTTCTTCCACCCCTTCGTCCTTCCGTGCCCCCGCCGCCTCCCGAACAAACACCGGCATCGCTATATTCCCCCGATGAACCGCTTCGAGGTCATTGCCCCGTACGCCCCTGCCGGCGACCAGCCGAAGGCCATCGCCGAGCTCACGGCCGGGCTCCAGCGTGGGGACAAGTACCAGACCCTGCTCGGCGTCACCGGGTCGGGGAAGACCATGACCCTGGCCCACACGATCGCGAATTACGGCAAGCCCACACTGGTCCTGTCGCACAACAAGACGCTGGCGGCGCAGCTTTACGGGGAGCTCCGGCAGTTTCTGCCGAAGAACGCGGTCGAGTACTTCGTCTCCTACTACGACTACTACCAGCCCGAGGCGTACGTCCCCTCGACCGACGTCTACATCGAGAAGGACGCCTCGATCAACCAGGACATCGAGAGCCTCCGCCTCCGGGCCACCTCCAGTCTGATGGAGCGCGAGGACGTGGTCATCGTGGCCACCGTGAGCGCCATCTATGGCTTGGGCGACCCGGTCGAGTACCGCAAGCTGATGGTGACCGTGCGCCGGGGGGAGCATCGCGGGCGGGATGCGATTCTGAGCGAGCTGGTCCGGATCCAGTACGCCCGCAACGACGTGGCCTTCGAGCAGGGCACCTTCCGTGTCCGGGGCGACTCGATCGAGATCTTCCCGGCCTATGCGGAGCAGGCGATCCGGATCGAGTTGTGGGGCGACGAGGTCGAGCGGATCAGCAAGATCAATCCCCTCACCGGCGATCCCATCGCGCAGCTCGAGCAGTGTGCCATCTATCCGGCCAAGCACTTCGTCACCGAGCGCCCGAAGATCGAGCGTGCCGTCTCCCTCATCCGCGCGGAGCTGGCCGAGCGGCTGACGGAGCTCAAGGGGGCGGGGAAGCTGCTCGAGGCGCAGCGGCTCGAGTCGCGCACCAGCTTCGACGTGGAGATGCTGCTCGAGGTGGGCACCTGCGCCGGCATCGAGAACTATTCGCGCCACCTGAGCGGCCGCCGGGCGGGCGAGCGGCCGGCCTGCCTGTTCGACTACTTTCCGCCCGATTTCCTGGTCGTGGTGGACGAGTCGCACGTGACGCTGCCGCAGATCGGCGGCATGTTCAACGGCGATCGCGCGCGCAAGCTTACCCTGGTCGACTACGGCTTCCGCCTGCCGTCCGCGCTCGACAACCGGCCGCTCGAGTTCAACGAGTTCATGACCCTCGTGCCGCAGATGATCAGCCTTTCGGCCACGCCGGGCGCGTTCGAGCTGGAGCTCTCCGGGGGCGTCGTGGTCGAACAGATCATCCGGCCCACCGGGCTGGTCGATCCCGAGGTGGACATCCGTCCCGTGCGCGGCCAGGTGGACGACCTGCTGAACGAGATCCGGCTGCGCGAGGCGCGCCACGAGCGAGTGCTCGTCACCACCCTCACCAAGCGGATGTCCGAAGACCTCACCGACTACCTGCAGCAGGCAGGCGTGCGGGTGCGCTACCTCCATTCCGATATCGACGCGATCGAGCGGATGGAGATCCTCCGCGGGCTCCGCCTGGGTGACTTCGACGTGCTCGTCGGGATCAACCTGCTGCGCGAGGGGCTCGATCTGCCCGAGGTCTCGCTCGTCGCCATCCTCGACGCCGATCAGGAGGGCTTCCTGCGGAGCGACCGGTCGCTGGTCCAGACCATCGGCCGCGCGGCACGGCACGTGAACGGCCGCGCCATCATGTACGCCGACCGGATCACCGGCTCGATGCAGCGCGCGCTCGACGAGATGACCCGGCGCCGTGAGATCCAGCAGCGCTACAACATCGAGCATGGGATCACGCCGCGCTCGATCGTGAAGTCCATGGAGGAGGTGCGGCTGTCGACCCACGTGGCCGACGCGCGCACCGAGCGGCCGGAGCCCAGGCTCGCGGTGCAGGAGAAGGTGGACCTGCGCGACCCCGCCCGGCGCGCGGCGCTCGTCCAGGCGCTGGAGCGGCAGATGCGCGAGGCCGCGGCCAACCTCGAGTTCGAGCTCGCGGCCATGCTGCGTGACCAGCTCAACGAGCTCAAGGCCATGGCGGCGCCCGACGTGCGGCGCGGTCCCGCACCGCGGCTTCGCCGCCACGCGTGATCCGCGAGCTGACGCTGGCCGAGCTCACGGCCGAGGGCGAGACGCTCGGCCGCTCGCTGCCGCCCGGTACGCTGCTCGCCTTCGACGGCGAGCTCGGCGCCGGCAAGACGACGTTCATCCAGGCGATCGCCCGTGGCCTCGGCGTGGCCGGGCCCGCGACCAGTCCCACCTATGCGCTGGTCCATCGCTATCGCGGGCGGCGCGGCCCGGTGTTTCATCTCGACTGCTACCGCCTGCGCTCGCCCGACGAGGCAGCCGACCTGGATTGGGAGGGACTGCTCACCGAGGGCGATGCGATCCTGGTGGAGTGGCCCGAGCGGGCGGGCGCCTGGCTGCCGCTGCCCGCGCGGCGGTTCCGGCTGCATCATGTCGCCGACCCCGAGCGACGCGGACTCGAGGCCCGCTGATGCATCTCGCCATCGAGACGGCAACGGACCGCGCGTCCGTCGCGCTCGGGACCCCCGCTGGCGGCACGGTGGAGCGAGAGCTGGCGGGCGCGCGGCGGCACGCGGCGGGACTCCTGCCGATGGTCGAGGAGCTGCTCGGCGAGGCGGGCGTCACGCTCGACGCGCTCACCGGACTCGTGCTGAGTGATGGACCCGGGAGCTTCACCGGCCTCCGCGTCGGCGCGGCAGTGGCCAAGGCGCTGGTGCAGGCGCGCAGGCTCCCGCTCTGGACCGCGCCGTCACTGCTGGTGCGGGCCGCCGGGGTCGCCCGGGAGGGCCAGATGGTGCTCGCGGTCACGAACGCTCTCCGCGGCGAAGTCTACGCGGCTGCGTACCGCTTCGAGGTCGACCGCATCCAGGAGTTGCTGGCTCCCTCGGTTTACCATCCCGAGCGGTTGGTAGCCGGCCCCCGCGCCCCGGATGTGCTCGTTGGTCAGGTGCCCGACTCGGCCGCGGCCATGCTCGAGGCGTGGGCCGGCAGCCCGATCATCGGCCCGCCTGCAGGCGCACCGCATGCGCGCGTCCTGCTGGGTCTGGTGCACCGGCCGGGCGGCGCCCTCCGGGTCGAGGCGGTGCAGGGTTGGGAGCCGAGCTACGGCCGGCCCGCCGAGGCGCAGGCACGCTGGGAGACGGCGCATGGACGCCCGCTACCGGATTCGCTCGGCAGTTCCCGCTGACGCCGCGGCACTCGTCGCCATCGAGCGTCGCGCCTTCAGCGACCCGTGGAGCGAGGCGAGCTTCCGCGAGGCGCTCGCATCGTCGTGGAGCTTCGGTCTGGTCGTCGAGACGGGGCGGGGACTGGCCGGATACCTCATTGCCCGCGAGCTGGCCGGCTCGGGCGAAGTGCTCAACCTCGCGGTCGCGCCCGAGTTCCGCCGCCGCGGCATCGGCGGCGCCCTGCTCGAGGCGGGGGTCGCCGCGCTTCGCCGGCGCAGCGTGGACGAGGTCTTCCTCGAGGTGCGCGAATCGAACATCTCGGCGCAGGCCCTCTACGTGGGGCACGGCTTCCGTCCCGTGGGCCAGCGCGCTGCATATTACCGGAATCCCCGCGAGGACGCGCTGGTCCTGAGGCTCGAGTTGAAACAGCGTGCGTGATTCTGCTGCGTTGAGCGTAACTTTGGTTGACGGAAGAACTTGCGAGGCCTACATTTTACCCGGGTCCACATCCGTGGCCCCACGCCAGAACCCTGGAGGTGCAAGTGAGCCGGAGTCTGAACAAAGCCATCCTGATCGGGAACCTCGGTGCGGATCCTGAGGTCCGCAGCACCTCGAACGGCTCCCGCGTGGCGACCCTCTCGGTCGCAACCAGTCGCCAGTGGAAAAACCAGAGCGGCGAGAAGCAGGAAAAGACGGAGTGGCACCGCGTGGTGCTCTGGAACAACAAGGGCTCGACGCTCGCGGACATCGCCGAGAAGTACTGCAAGAAGGGCGACAAGGTCTATGTCGAGGGCAGCATCGAGTACCGCTCGTGGCAGGACCGCGAGGGACAGACGCGCTACACCACCGAGATCACCGCGCGGGAGCTGATCCTGCTGTCGGGCCGGAGTGAGGGGTCCGACGCTCCGATGTCCGCCCCGAGCAAGGTGGGCGCCGCCTCCGCCGCCCCCAAGGGGAAGGAGTCGTTCGAGGATTTCCCCGAGGCGCTCGACGCCGAGGACGACGACCTGCCGTTCTGATCCCCCGCGGCCAGGTGCCGGAGCCGGTGGGATCCGCGGATCCCACCGGCTCCTTGCGTGAGGGGCGGCGCTTCGCCAGAGCCGGCCGGCCATCGCCTGCCGCATTGCCGCCCGCTAACCCTTAGGCGTCCAGCGCGTTAGCCAAGCCGCCCGGCCGCGGTTTCCGCTGGCGTTGAACTTGCCTTTGCTGCTCCTGAACCGCTCCCGGTTCGCCGTGCCAGCTCATCCTCGACACCACGTCGTTGGGAGATCCCAATGCTCCGTACGCTCCACTGGAAGTGGGTGGGCCTGCTCGCCGTGACCCTCGCACCCGGTCGGGTATTGGCGCAGGCGGTCACGCCGCCGACTCACACCGTCCGCGAGGGCGATACGCTGTGGGATCTCGCCAGGCAATACCGCGGCGATCCGTTCCTCTGGCCCGACATCTACCGGATGAACACCAGCGTCGTCGAAGATCCGCACTGGATCTATCCGGGCGAAGTCCTTCACCTGGCCGGCGCCGACAGCGTTCCATCGGTCCCGACGACCGACACCCCCGCGCCGCCCGTTGCGGACGCCGGGAGCGCCGACTCTGTCGTGGCCGCCGATTCCGTCGTGACCGCCGATGCGGGTCAGGGCGCCCCACAGCAGTCGCTCGCACAGCTCACCGCCGTCTCGGCCAACCAGCCGGGCCAGGATGAACCCGGCCTCTTCGGCACGCCTCGGTCCCACATGATGGAGGAGACGCTCAAGGCGTACTCCCATCAGCCGTACCGGGCACTCCGGCGCAGCGAGTTCTACTCCTCGGGATTCCTGACCGAACGGCAGGACCTGCCGTTCGGCAAGGTGCTCGGTCCCGTGGTCCCGGAGCAGATCAGCTCCAGCAGCGTCAACGCCACGGCGCTGCCGCTGTCGATCATCGCCATCGAAGCGCCCCGCGGCGCCGCGTACCAGATCGGCGACACGCTCCTGCTGCTCAACCTCGGACCGGAGCTCGCGTCCTACGGCGATGTCGTCGTGCCGACCGGACTCGCCCGCGTGATCGACACGGTGCAGGGCCGCTACGTCGCCAACCTCGTGGCCATGTACGGGCCCATCCGGAACGGCCAGCGTGTCCTCCCGGCCGAAAAGTTCACGCCCTCGGGCGAGGCCCACGCGGTGCCGGTCACCGACGGGGTGCACGCCACCTTCCTCGGCGGGAGCGGGCGGCAGGACCTCAAGGCGCCCCAGATGGTCGTGTTCCTCGACAAGGGCCGCCGCGATGGGGTGTCCGCGGGCGATCTGTTCGAGATCCGCCGCCGCCCCGAGCGGCTGCCCGACGGCCGCCAGCTCATCAACGACGTCATGGCCACGCTGCAGGTGGTGCACGTGCGCGACCGCACCGCGACCGCCCGTCTGATCAATGTCCTCTCGCCCGACATTCCGCCGGGCACCGAGGCGCGCCAGATCGCCAAGCTTCCGTCCTGACCTCCGGAAGCGGGGTGGTGGCACGGCGTCGGGGGGGCTCCCCGGCGCCGTGTCGCGTTCCCGGTTCCTTCCCCGCCGCACGTATCTATATTGTGTCGGCGGTTCCTGTCGTTCGACATCCCCCGGTGGAGAGACCATGGCGAGACGCGGCGCATGAGCGGGCGGGTATTGGTGACCGGCGGCGCCGGGTTCATCGGCTCCCACGTGGCGGAGGCGTTTCTGAAGGATGGATGGGAGGTGGTCGTGCTCGACGATCTGTCGCGCGGCCACGAGCAGAACATTCCCCAGGGGGCGCGGTTCGTCTGTGCCGATATCCGCTCGGCCGAAGCCCGCCGCCTTGTCGCCACCGGGAAATTCGACGCGCTCAACCATCACGCCGCCCAGATCGACGTGCGCTTCTCGGTCGAGTCCCCCTCGGTTGACGCGGGGATCAACGTCGTCGGCCTGGTGAACCTGCTCGAGGGCGCGGGCGAGGGCGGCGTGAAGCGCGTGGTGTTCGCGAGCAGCGGCGGCGTGGTGTACGGCGATCCCGAAGTCATTCCGACTCCCGAGAGCGCGCCCAAGCTGCCGGTTTCCCCCTACGGCGTGAGCAAGCTCGCGGGCGAGTACTATCTTCGTGCCATCGGCGCGCTCCGCGGGTTCGAGGGCGTGGCCATGCGCTATGCCAACGTCTTCGGTCCGCGGCAGGATCCGAAGTCGGAGGCTGGCGTGGTGTCGATCTTCGTCTCGCGGCTGCTGGAGGGGCGGAAACTCACCGTGTTCGGCGACGGCCGGCAGACGCGCGACTACGTCTTCGTGAAGGACGTCGCCCGGGCCAACGTGCTGGCCACCAGCGCCCGCCTGCCCGCCTCGGCCGACTTCAACGCGCCGGCTTTCAACATCGCCACGTCCATCGAGCGCAATGTCCGGGAGCTCGCGGAATCGGTGGGGCAGGTCATGGGGCAGCAGCCGGAGCTCGAATTCGCCCCGCCGCGGCCGGGCGAGCTGTTCCGGAGCGCGCTCGACACGAGCAAGGCCAAGGCGGTGCTGGGCTGGGCGCCGGAGTGGACGTTCGACGACGGGCTCCGCCAACTGGTCGACTGGTTCCGGAAGGAGGCCCGGTGACGCTGCAGACCGCTGGGGCGGTGCCGCGCGGGGCAGTCGAGCTGGTCCTGACCGCGAGCACCGAAACGAAGATCGTTTTGGGCATCACCGCGCTGTTCTCGCTGGTCTCCTGGTTCATCATCGTGCTGAAGTGGTGGCAGTTCCGGAAGCTGAACCGTCAGGCGGACCGGTTCTTCGCCGAGATGGAGCGCACGACGCGGCTGCAGGACGCCTACCACGCCGTCATGAAGCAGCCGCCCTCGCCCTACAACCGGCTCTTCCGCGAAGCGATCACGTTCTATTCCGAGCTGCGCCCGGGCGCGCTGCGGGAGGAGCGGGGCGCGGACCGCAGCTCCCTGACCACAACCCAGCTCGAGGCCCTCAAGATGGTCCTCGGGAAGGAAGTGGCCGCCGAGCGCGATCTGCTGGGCCATTACATCCCCTGGCTCGCCACGATCGGCTCCGTGAGCCCGCTGCTCGGGCTTCTCGGCACCACACTGGGCATCATCAACGCCTTCACCGGCATCGCGACCAAGGGCTCGGGGAACCTGGCGGCGGTGGCGCCCGGGGTGGCCGAGGCACTGGTGGCGACGTTCGGCGGCCTGGCGGCCGCCATCCCGGCGGTGATCGCGTACAACCTGTACGTCAATCGGGTCCGCCTCTTTGCCGGCGAGCTCGAGGGGTTTGCGAACGAGTTGATCGGTACCATGGCCCGGGAGGGGCTGCTCTAGATGTCTGCGGGCCTCGGCGGCGGCCTGGGCAGCCAGCGGGGTGAGCTGCCGCTCATGGCCGACGTTAACGTCACCTCGCTGGTGGATGTGATGCTCGTGCTCCTGATCATCTTCATGATCACGGCACCGATGATGCAGGGCGGCGTGGACGTCGAGCTGCCGCGCGCCGAAGCGCGGCCGCTCTCCCCGAAGGAGGGGATGGTGGTCACCGTCAACCGCGACGGCCGCATCTTCGTCGACCAGACGCCGGTCTCCTACAATGATTTTCGCGTGACGTTCCGCTCCCTCGTAACGACACGGAAGCCCACCGGAGTGTACCTCCAGGCGGACACGCGCGTGCCCTACGGGCAGGTGGTCCGGGTCCTGGCGATCATCCGTGGCGCCGGCATCCAGAATGTCGGCCTCGTGGCGGCGGAGGAAGAGACGCGGTGATCGTTCGCGCCGACCGTGGCCGCCCGCCGGGCACCACGGTAGGACTGATCGGGACCGTTCTGGTGCACGCCGCGGCCGCGGCGTTCGCGTTCACCCAGGCGAGCCCGGTCAAGGCCGGCCCGCCGTCGTACGCCGTCGAGCTCGTGGCCGCGCCGGCGCCGGCGCCCAAGCAGCGGCTCGCGCGTGAGGCGGTCCCGACGCCGCCGCCGCAGGAGAAGCCGGCGCCGGTCAAGCCGCTGCCCAAGCCCAAGCCGCCGAAGACGCCGCCGGCCCCGGAGCCCAAGCCGCCGCCGACCGAGACCGAGCGTGAGCCCCCGCCCAAGACCGCGGCTCCGGTCACGCCGGTCCCGGGGGAGACGCCGAGTACGGGGACCGACGTCGCCACCATCAAGACGCCGGGGCTGCAGTTCCCCTTTCCGGAGTACCTGCGGAACATTGTGACCCAGGTGTACCGCAGTTGGGACCGCGACGCGGCCGGGCAGAACAGCTTCGCCGAGATCAGCTTCCTCATTCTCCGGGACGGTTCAGTGCGCGACATTCGCTTCGTCACCCGCTCGGGCAGCTTCAGCTTCGACCTCGGCGCCCAGGGCGCCATCGAGGCCGCGGGAAATGCCCGCGCATTCGGGCCGCTCCCCGATGGCTGGGATGCCGACGTCCTGCCCGTCAGCTTCTACTTCAAGCCGATCTCGCGATGACCAGACTGCTCGCCTGCGTGACCGCGCTGGCCGTGCTGGCGCCACTCGCTCCGGCCCGTTCCACCCGGGCCGCCGCTCAGGACACCAGCCAGGTCAAGGAAGGCGTCCGGGTGGGGGTGGAATACCAGCCTGGTGTGCGGCCCGGCCTGGTGGTGCTGCCGGGCGCGGGGCTCGATTCCGTCCGCGCCATCATCCGCCGCGACCTCGACTTCAGCGACCGCTTCGAGATGATCACGGTCGCGGACGCGCCACCGGGCACCGGCAGCTCAGGCGCACCCGCGAGCGCCGTCAACTACGGCATCTATCGGGCGCTCGGTGCGTCGTTCGGCGTCGAGCTGCTGGAGGCGACGGGCGGAGTGACGGTGCGGCTCCACGACGTCAGCGCCTCGCAGGTGCGGAACCAGCAGGCGTTCAGCCTGCCGCCCGCCACGGACCCGGGCTTCCGGCTCGCGGTGCACCGGGTAGGAGACGAGGTGGCGCGCTGGGCCACGGGGACGGAGGGCATTGCCGCGAGCCGGCTGCTCTTCGTCGCGGGGGGGCGGGTTTATCGGGTGGACAGCGACGGCGAGGACATCGTGCCGCTCACGCCGGCCGGGCAGACCTCGCTCTCGCCCACCTGGTCGCCGGACGGCCAGCGCTTCGCCTTCACGCTGCTGGGAGCGGGGCGCGGGGGTGTCATGGTGCAGGGCATCGCCGGTGGTGCCGTCCAGCAGGCGCCCGGCACGGCGTCCGGACTCAACATCACTCCCGCCTTCTCGCCGGATGGGCGCCTGCTGGCCTACGCACACTCCGACGAGAGTGGCACCGACGTCTATCTCGCGAACATCGCCGATCGCTGCTGCGCGCAGCGCTTGACCGTGGGGCGCTTCGCGGACAACTTATCTCCTACGTTTTCACCAGATGGCCGCCGCATCGCGTTCGTCTCCACCCGTGCGGGGCCGCCCCAGATCTACGTCATGGCCGCCGATGGGACCGATCAGGAGCTGCTCGCGCCGTTCGATTACGGCGCGACGGGCAGTTCCAACGCGCCCGAGTGGTCGCCCGATGGGGCCAATGTCGTTTTCCATCGTGAAGTGTCCGGCAGTCCGCAGCTCTTCGTCGTCAGCGTGGCGGGAAGGCGGGTCCGGCAGCTCACGTCGTCCGGCCGCAACGAGGACCCGACCTGGGCGCCCGACGGCCGGCACGTCACCTTCGTGTCCGACCGGAGCGGCCGTCGGCAGCTCTGGGTCATCGATCTGGAAACCGGTCGCGTGCGCCAGCTCGATACGCCGGGCGCGGCGCGGCTGCCTGCTTGGTCCCGCCGCCTGAGTCGGACCGCCGTCGCCCCCTAACCTCGAACTCGGAGTGATGATGCGCGCTAATTCCCTGATGCTGCTCCTGGCCACCGCCGCGCTCGCCGCCGGGTGCGGCGGAAAGCCCGCGCCGGAGGAGCCGGCGCCCCAGCCGACTCCTGCGGCGGCCCCGACCCCGGCGCCCGCCCCGGCCGACGATAGTGCCGAGCGCGACCGGCTCGACCGGGAGCGACTGGCGCGCGAGGCGGAGGAGCGCGCCAAGGCGGTGGCGGCGGACCTGGCCATGATGATCAACTTCGATTACGACCAGGCCACGGTGCGCCAGACCGATCAGGCCACGCTCGACCGCAAGGCCGCCGTCTTGGCCGCCAACCCGAACGTCAAGCTCCAGATCAGCGGGCATGCCGACGAGCGCGGCTCGGACGAGTACAACCTGGCGCTCGGCAATCGCCGCGCCGCCGCGGCCAAGCGCTACCTCGAGAACAAGGGGATCGACGGCTCGCGCCTGGACGTCGTGTCCTACGGCGAGGAGCGGCCGCTCAACCCCGGCCACGACGAGGCCGCCTACGCCCAGAACCGCCGGGACGAGTTCCAGGTGACGGCGGGCGGCGATAACCTCGTCGCGCCGCAGTGAGCTCCCGGCCGCGGCGCCTGTCCGTCCGGCTCGCCGCGGGCTTCGTTGCCGCGGCGAGCCTGGGGGCCTGCGTCAGCAAGAGCGACGTGCAGATGGTGCAGGGCGAGGTGGCCCTGCTCCGGGCCGAGACGCTGCGGCGTGACTCCACCCGGGCGGCGCAACTGGGCGAGGTGATCCAGCTGCAGCAGCGGATCATGGATTCGCTCGCCGTGAGCCGCCGGACCGTGGGGCAGCTCAAGGGCGACATTGCCTCCGATCTGTACAACATCCAGCAGCAACTGGTGCAGCTGCAGGAGCTCACCGGCCAGAGCCAGCAGCGGCTGAGCGAGCTCCACACCCAGCTCGAGGCCCGCGGCGCGCAGATCGAGGCATCGCCCACCGGCGCTCCGCCCGCCCCGGGCGACAGCGCGCAGCCCGAGTCCGCCGGATCCGCTTCGGCCGACCAGATGTACGAGGCGTCGCTGGCGCAGCTTCGCCGCGGCAGTACCGCCACCGCGCGACTCGGTCTGCGCGAGATGCTCCGCACCTACCCCACCAGCCCGCGCGCGCCCGACGCACTCTATTTCATCGGACAGAGCTTCGCGGCGGAGAATCCGGATTCGGCCGCGGCGTACTACACGCAGGTGGTGGACAAGTACTCGTCATCTCCCCGGGCCGGCTCGGCCCTCTACAACCTGGGACTCCTCGCCGAGCGCCGGAAGGACACGGCCAAGGCGCGGGAGGCCTACCAGCGCGTGGTGCAGCAGTACCCGCAATCCGACGAGGCCGCGCTGGCTCGCGATCGACTGAAGGCGCTCGGGCGCTAAGCCCCGGGCGCCGCCGCCCCATGACCGGCCCTGCCGGGGAGATGCCCTTCCTCGATCACCTCGAGGAGCTGCGCTGGCGCATTCTCCGCTCGCTCGGCGCCATCGTGGTGGGCTTCGGCCTGGGCCTGTGGCTGGTGCAGCACTTCCAACTCGTCAACCTGCTCAAGCAGCCGATCGCGCCCTATCTCACGGGCGCCGGGGGGAAGCTGGTCGTGACCAGCCCCACCGATCCGGTCATGATCGTCTTCAAGCTCGGCTTCGGCGTCGGGCTGGTCCTCGCGTCCCCCATCATCCTGTGGCAGCTCTGGGCGTTCCTGGCGCCCGCGCTGTACGCGCGCGAGAAGCGGGCGCTGGTGCCGGCGCTCTTCGTCGGCCTGGTGCTGTTCCTCACGGGGGCTGTCCTGGCCTACCTCTTCGTCGTCCCCCAGGCGCTCCGTGTGCTGTTCAGTTTCCAGACCGAGGCGATCCAGCCCTTCATCACGTACGACGCCTACTTCGACTTCGTCCTGCAGGTAGTGCTGGCGCTGGGACTCTCGTTCGAGCTCCCGCTCGTGATCATCCTGCTCGCATGGCTGGACGTGATCGGGCCGCCGGAGCTGGCGCGCTTCCGGCGTTTCGCGGTGGTGGGCGCGTTCATCGCGGGCGCGGTGCTCTCCCCCGGCACCGATCTCGTGTCGATGATCATGATGACGATCCCGCTCCTCCTCCTGTACGAGGTGGGCTACGCGGGGAGCGTCGTCATCAGCCGCCGGCGCCGGAAGGCGGCCGCGCTCGCCGGGCTGGTGCTGCTGGCGCTGGGGTTCGGCGCGACGCCCGGCGCAGCCCAGGTTCCCGTGCAGCAGCCGCGGCCGCCGGTGCGGGCGGTCCGCCGCGACTCGCTGGGAGATACCACCCGCACGCGGCCGGGCCAGGCGCTCGACAGCGCCACCGCCGGCCGGCTCGGGATCCCGACCGCTCCCAGCCGGAGCTTCGGGCCCGAGGACTCCGTGCTCAAGGCGCTGAAGGAGCGGCCGGGCTACCAGTCCACGCGCTATCGGGCCGACTCGGCCACGGTCTTCATCCAGGGGCAGCGGGTGCTGCTCGAGGGCGGGGCCCTGACCGAGCGGCAGGGCGCGCTGCTCGAGGCCGACACCATCCGGTACCAGCAGGAAAGCTGTCTGCTCGACGCGAGCGGGAGCCCGCGCCTCTTCGATCGGGGCCAGGTGCTCGTCGGGGAAGGGATCCGCTACGACACCTGCCGCCGCCGCGGTGTGGTGAGCGACGCGCTGACCAACTTCACCGAGGGGTCTACGGTCTGGTTCCTCCGCGGCAGCGTGGCGCAGGACTCGAGCTCGAGCCGCATCTACGCCGGTTCGAGCGAGATCACCAGTTGCGACCTTCCGACGCCGCACTACCACTTCAGTGCCCGCCAGGTGAAGTGGGTCTCCAAGAACGTGATGGTGGCGCGCCCGGTGGTGCTCTACGTGCGCGACGTCCCGATCCTCTGGCTGCCGTTCATCTTTCAGGATGTCCGGCCGGGCCGGCGCTCGGGCATCCTGGTGCCCCAGTTCGGCCTCAACGACCTGGTCCGGCCGACGCGAACCTACAACCGCCAGGTCACCAACATCGGCTACTACTGGGCGCCGAACGACTACGTTGACCTCACCGGCCGGCTCGACTGGTTTGCCAACCGGTACGTGCAGTACGGCGTGAGCGGGCAGTACCGCTGGCTCAACCGGTTCATGGATGGCGCCGTGGGGCTGAACGAGCAGCGCCAGGTCGGCGGCGGCTCCGGGCTCACGTTCCGCTGGGACCACCGCCAGCAGTTCAATCTGTCCACCAGCCTCAATTTCAACGTCAACTACGCCAGCAACACCGCGGTCATCCAGGGGAACGCCATCGATCCGCTGCAGAACACGCAGCAGATCACCAGCTCGCTCAACTACTCCAAGCGCTTCTCCTGGGCCACCCTGACGTTGGGCGGCAACCGGCGGCAGAGCCTCACTGACGGCAGCGTGCAGCAGCTCCTGCCCGCCGTGACGCTCTCGCCGGTGCCGATCGCGCTGGGGTCGAACATTACCTGGTCACCGGGACTGAGCTACACCAACAACACGACCTCGAGCCCGTCGGCCGACACCCTGTTCCGGGTGCTCCCCGGCGGCCTCCTGGACACGCTGGCGCTGGACGGCAGCACGCGCGTGACCGCGCTGAGCCTGGACACCCCGCTCCGGCTGGGCGGCTTCAACTGGCAGAACTCGGTCCAGGTCAACGACCAGCGTTCGAAGGCCCCGCAGGAGACCACCTTCCTGGCCGACAACCCGGCGACGCCGGATCCGACCGACAGCATACAGGTGCGCCGCACCTCGCTCGGCGATTTCGAGAGCTCGATCGACTGGGACACCGGCATCAATCTGCCCGTGCTGTTCCGCGGCTCCTGGAAGCTGCAGCCGGTCGTCGGTGTGGGGAACACCACGTCGGGACCATTCGCCATCCGGAACCGGAATACGAACGGGAGCTTCGTCCGGCAGGGCAAGCGGCTGAGCTTCGGGGCCACCGCGGCGCCGACGCTGTTCGCGTTCTTTCCCGGCATCGGCCCCTTGAGCCGGATCCGGCACAGCTTTTCACCGACCATCGTCTGGAACTACCAGCCGGCAGCGAACGTGCCGGAGGAGTATGCGCGGGCCGCCGCCCAGCCGGGACAGCCGATCGTGCTGCGGAGCGACGCGACCCAGCGCGTGACCGTCTCGCTGGCCCAGAGCTTCGAGGGGAAGCTCCAGCCGCGCGGCCCGGACACGACCGGGGCGGAGGCCCGGAAGATCCGGCTGCTCAGCCTCACGACCAGCAGCCTCAGCTACGACTTCGAGCAGGCCAAGAAGCCGGGGTTCACCGGCTGGGTCACGCCGACGATCACCAACTCGATCCTGAGCGACCTGCTCCCCGGCTTCAATCTCAGCCTCACGCACGATCTCTGGCGCGGCACGGTCGGCTCCGACACGGCCAAGTTCAGCCCGTTCCTGCAGAACGTGAGCGCGAGCTTTGCCATCTCGGGCGGGCTCTTCCGCTCGATCGGATCGATCTTCGGCATCGGCGGCAAGTCCGGCACCGAGACCCGGGGCGGACCGGAAGTGCCCAGTTCCTACATCGCCGAGTCGGGCCGCCGAACGCGGCCGGGCTCGTTCTTCACCAGCACCCAGGCGCCGCTGCAGCGGCCCGGCCGGAACTTCACCGCCAACTTCAATTATCAGCTCACGCGCACCCGCCCGGTGAGCGGGGTGCCGGGCCTGCCCACGCCCGAGAGCCGGCAGAGCCTCGGATTCAGCACGAACTTCTCACCCACGCCGTTCTGGTCACTATCGTGGTCGTCGCAATACAATATCACCGACGGGAAGTTCGAGTCGCAGGTGGTGCGGCTCGAGCGCGAGCTGCACGAGTGGCGTGCGGGCTTCAACTTCGTGCAGAACCCGAACGGGAATTTCGCATTCTATTTTTCCATCTACCTGACGGATCTGCCCGACCTGAAGTTCGACTACGATCAGACCACCATCGAGCGATAGCTCGCGCGGGCCGCCGGACCGTCCCGCGCCGAGAAGACTGGCACGCGACCTGCTGCATGCCCCGCAACCCCCATTGGAGACCATCTATGCGTGCCCGGCCGATCCCCCTGCTGCTGCTCGCCGCCGCCGCGTGCTCGTCCAATGACCGGAGCGGACCGGGCGTGCCGCCCGACGTGCCCGCCAGCCTCACCAGCACGACACTCGACGCTGCCATCGCCCTCACCTGGTCCGACAACGCGTACACCGCCGAGCCCGGCAACTTCCAGAACTACCGCGTCTACAGCACCACATACAATCTCGATCAGGACCAGTGCGGCGCCACCTGGCAGCTCGAAGGCACGACCGTCGCCCCCGAGTTCCTGGTCGGCGCGCTCGCGAACGGGGTGCCGCGCTGCTTCAGCGTGACCGCGGTCGGCGTCGACGGCGCCGAGAGCGGCCGGTCGCCGCTGCGGGCCGACACCCCGCGTCCGGATGCGCGGAACATCGTGCTGTACGCCTTCCAGACGCAGTCGGCCGGGAGCGGATTCCGCTTCTGGGACGATCTCAACGGTGATGCCCGGGTGCAGGACGGTGAGCTCGGCCTGGTCCGCTCCGGGGCGGGAACCGACATCGACTTCGCGGTCGACCGCGACGTCAACAACGATCTCTTCCTGACGCCCGTACGCGCCGGGACCGGGGTGGAGTACTACGACGAGAACAACCCGGTCGAGGATCTCACCTCCATCGATTTCGCCGCCGACCGGGCCTACCGTACGTCCGGCATCCTCGCGATTCCCGGCTACGGCTACGTCTTCGAGATGGACGGCGGCGACGGGTTCAAGCGCTACGGCGCCGTGCGGGTCACCCACGTCGGCCAGACCTTCCTGATCCTCGACTGGGCGTTCCAGGCGGATCCGGGCAATCCGGAGCTGATCGTGACCTCGGCAGGGAAGCCGTAGGGTCGCTCTCCAGTAGCCGCGCCGGGGGTTGAAACCGGCGCGGCGGCCGGGTTACTTGGGCCATGTCCCAGACAGTGTGCGTGCTGGACGGCCGATCGCTCTCGGTGGCGGACGTGGTGCGCGTGGGGCGTGATCCGGGCGTCCAGGTGCGGGTGGACCCGCTGGCCCGCGCCGCGCTGCTCGCCAGCCGCCGGCTGGTGGAGGCGGCGATCGCCTCGGGGCAGACGATCTACGGGATCAACACCGGGTTCGGCAAGCTGGCCAACGTCCGCATTGCCGCCCGACCGGCTCGACCAGCTCCAGACCAACCTCATTCGCAGTCACGCCGCGGGAGTCGGCGCGCCGTTGCCACCGTCGGTGGTCCGCGCCGTCATGCTGCTCCGGGCCAACGTGCTGCTCCGCCCCACCAGCGGGGTCCGGCCCCAACTGGTGGACGCGCTCGTGGCGCTGCTCAACGCCGGCGTGATTCCGCTGGTGCCGGAGCAGGGGAGCGTCGGTGCCAGCGGCGATCTCGCGCCGCTGAGCCACATCGCCCTCGCGCTCATGGGCGAAGGGCGGGTGCTCGAGGGCGCGGCTGCCAGGCGCCCGCGGCGGGGGCGCTCGCCAAGCCCGGGCTCACCGCCGTTCCCCTTCGCGCCGAAGGAAGGTCTCGCCTTCATCAACGGCACCCAGGCGCAGACTGCCATGCTCGCGCTTCTGGTGCACGACGCGCGGGTGCTCTGGCGCACCGCCGTCGGAGCCGCCGCGATGAGCCTGGAGGCGCTGCGCGGCACGCCGGCGCCGCTGGATCCCCGGATCCACGCGGCGCGGCCCGCATCGCGGCCAGATCGAAGCCGCCGATCTCATGCGCGCCTCCTGGCCGAGAGCGAGATCCGTGAGTCGCACCGGGAGGGCGATCCACGGGTCCAGGACGCCTACAGCCTCCGCTGTGCCCCGCAGGTATTCGGCGCGGTGGCCGATGCCATCCGGTTCGCGGAGGACACCGTTGCCGTGGAGCTCAACGCGTCCACCGACAACCCGCTCGTGTTCGAGAACGGCGACGTCGTCTCCGGCGGCAACTTCCACGGGCAGCCGGTGGCGCAGGCGCTGGACCTGCTTGCGATGACGCTCACGACGCTCCAGGCCATCGCCGAGCGCCGGGTCGAGCGGCTGGTCAACCCGGACCTGTCGCAGGGGCTGCCCGCCTTTCTCACGACCGATCCCGGGCTCTGCAGTCCGGGTACATGATGGTGCAGATCACCGCCGCCTCGCTGGTGGCGGAGTCGCGCGCGATCGCCATGCCCGCGAGCATCGGCTCGATTCCGACCGATGCCAACCAGGAGGACTTCGTGCCGATGGGCATGGCGGCGGCGTGGAAGGCGCAGCGGATCCTGGGCAACGCGCAGCGGGTCGTGGCGGCCGAGCTGTTGTGCGGAGCGCAGGGGCTCGAGTTCCTGAAGCCGCTGGCGCCCGGCCACGGGGTGGCGGAGCTCTACCGCCGGCTCCGCGCGCTGACGCCGCCCGTCCCGCCGCTGGCGCGGGATCGCCCTCCCGCGCCCGACCTCGAGCGGCTGGCCCGGGCGGTGGCGTCGGGCGAGCTCGATCCGGGCGCCGTGTAGGCCTCGGCCAATCCTGCTTGCCGGGTGTTTGGCAGCCCGGTATCTTTCGATCGCTCCACCCCTTATCTCCTGCTCCCCTCTCAGCCCGAGCCGCATGAATCTGGAAAAGCTGAAGGACTCGGCGCGCAAGTTCGAGCAGAAGGAGGACTGGCGGAAGGCGATCGAAGTCTACCTCAAAGCCATCCAGCAGATCGAGTCGGGCGCGGAGACCAGCCCCGATCTGTCCCTGTACAATCGGGTCGGCGACCTCTACCTCAAAATCAACGACACCGCGGCGGCCGTACGCTCCTATGAGCGGGCGGTCGATTTGTACGCCGACCAGGGATTCTTCAACAATGCCATCGCGCTCTGCGGCAAGATCCTGCGGGTCAATCCCGGCCGAACGCAGACCTATCTGAAGCTGGCCCAGCTCCATGCCCGCAAGAACGTCGTCATCGAGGCCAAGCGGAACCTGATCGAGTTCCTGGAGCGCATGAACGCGCTCGGCCAGCTCGACCAGGCCTTCCAGTCGATCAAGGAGTTCGCCGACCAGTTCTCCGGCAGCCAGGAGATCCGGATGATGCTGGTCGATCTCCTGCGCGCGGCATCTCGCGAGGAGGAGGCGCTGGAGCAGTTGGCCAAGATCGCCGGCGACCTCGAAGCGCGTGATGGGGGTGCCTCGAGCGCCCGAGGCCGCATCGCCCGGCGTGCACGCACCGGCGTCCCCACGGCCGCGCGCTCCTTCGACGCCGGGTCGCGGTGACCTGGTCTTCCTGGACACCGGATTCGAAGTGCCGGCCGTGCCCGCCGCTTCGGTTACCGTCGGTGAGCCGGCGGCCGTCACCGAGGTGCCGCCGCCGCCGGAGGGCCTCGAGCCCACCGGCGCGGTCTACGACGTGCTCGAGACCGGTGGCGAGCTCATCCTGGACCCGCTCACCGCCTCGGCCGGCGCCGATGCCGCACCCCCGCCCGAGCTCCTGCCGCTGGACGGCCTGGAGCAGACGAGCGAGGCCGACCTCGAGCTCGAAGCGGTCGGGCCGCTCTCTGGACTGGAGCGCGGACCCGTCCGCCGAGGAGATGGAGCTGGACGATCTGCCCCTGGACGACCTGCGGGTCCAGGGCACCGACGTTCCTGACGACCTCGATCTCGACATGCTCGAGGACGACGCGCCGGCCGCGCCGACGGCGGGCCTCCCGCTGATCGACGACGCCCCGGCCGGCGCACCGGCGGACGAGCTGGCCGCGCTCGAAGACCGGATCGCGGATGATCCGGGGAACCCCGATCTTCACCGCGAGCTCGCCGACCGCCTGCTGCTCGAAGGTGAGCATGGGCGCGCTGCGGAGGAGCTGCGGCTGGCGCTGCAGGCGTACGAGGGTGCGGCGGACTGGCCGAGCGCCTCGGCGATCGCCGAGCGGCTGGTGGCGCTGGAGCCGGACGCGATCCACAACCACCAGAAGCGGGTGCGAGCTCGCCTTCCGGAGCGGCGAGCGCGCGCCGCTGCTCGAGGCCTATCTGGCGCTCGGCGACGCGCTGGGCCGCGCCGGCGCGGTGGACAAGGCCCTGGCGGTGTACGGGCGCGTGCAGGAGCACGATCCGAGCAATCGCCACGCGGCCGCGGCGATCGCCGCGCTCGAGTCGCCGCGCGCCGCCCCCGCGCCGCCGGCCATGCCGGCCCCGCCCGCGCGCCCCGTGCCCGGGCCGCCCGCGCCGCCTGCCGGCCGAGCCGCCGGCGCGGGGCGGGGACTTCGTCGATCTCGGCTCGATGATCCTGGACGAGGCCGGCCCGCGCGACACCCGGATGCGCATCGACCGGCGCGAGCCCCAGGGCGACGACGAGCAGCGCGAGTTCCAGGAGATCCTGGAGCAGTTCAAGCGCGGCATCGAGGAGAACCTCGACACCGACGACTACGAGGCGCACTACGATCTGGGCGTCGCGTTCAAGGAGATGGGTCTGCTCGACGAGGCGATCGCCGAGTTCCAGAAGGCGCTCCGCGCGCCCGACGGCCGGCTGCGCACCTCCGAAGCGCTCGGCATCGCGTTCTTCGACAAGGGCCAGTTCGCGATCGTCCGAGACGGTGCTCCGCCGGGCGGTGGACGGCGTCGACGGGCGGCGACGAGGCCAAGATCGGGCTGCTCTACTGGCTCGGCCGGGCGCCGAGGCCCAGGGCAAGGACCAGGACGCGATCGCCAGCTACGAGCGCGCCCTGGCGGTGGACATCCGCTTCATGGATCTGGGCGAGCGCGTCCACCGGCTGGCCGCGGGCCGCCGCGCATGAGCTCGCCAGCTCGCGCCGGTCACCCTCACCGACCTGCAGCGCCCGGTGCGCGCGCGGCTGGAGCGGGTGCCGCTGGAGTTGCGCCGCATCGTCGGCCGCCGATTTCGGTCTGATCGCCGAAGTGAACGCGCACCTGTTCCAGATGCAGGGCAAGCTGTTCCGGCCGACGCTCGATGCTGCTCGCCGACGAGGCGACCGGCGCGCGCGATGCCGCGCTCGATCACGCTCGCCGCCGTCATCGAGCTGATCCATCTGGCCACCCTGGTGCACGACGACTCGGTGGACCACTCGGTGCTCCGCCGGGGGATGCCGACGATCAACTCGCTGTTCAGCCATCAGGTGTCGGTCATCATGGGCGACTACCTGTACTCGCGGGCGGTGATCGAGCTCGTCGGCCTGGACGATCTCGAGCCGCTCCGGGTGCTGAGCCGGGTGACCAACGAGATGACCGTCGGGGAGATGCGCCAGCTCCTGGCGCACGAGCCGCTGGAGTTTAGCGAGGAGTCAGTACGATCTGCTGATCCGGGCCAAGACTGCGTCGCTGCTGTCGGGCGCCTGCGAGGTCGGTGCGCTCCGCGCGGCACCGCCGAGCGCGGCGGGCGCTCCGGCGGTTCGGCGAGGCACTCGGGATGGCCTTTCAGATCGTGGACGACCTGCTCGATTACACGGGCGACCCGAGCGTCACCGGCAAGCCGACCGGCTCCGACCTGCGGGAGCACAAGGTGACGCTCCCGCTGATTGCCGCGCTGCCACGGATGGATGCCGCCGGCCGCCGGCGGGTGGCGCCCTGATGGCGAGCGCCGAGCCGAGCGACGCGCAGATCGAGGAGGTGATCGCGGCGGTGGCGGAGGCCGGTGGGCTGGACTACGCCCGGGAGCGGGCGCTGCGGCTGGCGCAGCAGGCGGACGCCGAGCTCGAGGTGCTGCCGCCCTCGCCGGCCCGGGATGCCCTCCGCGCCAGCATCACCTACGTCGTGGACCGCCGGCGCTGATGGCGAGCGGCCACACCGGCCCGGGTTCTACCTCGGCATCCTCATCGCCGGGTTCATCGCCGGCGGCGGGCTGACCGCGCTGCTCCGCCAGACCCTGCCCGAGAGCGCCGCCCGGACGTTCTTCACCAGCACCTGGACGGCCAACTTCGGCCCTGTCTCGGCCGACCTCCTGGTGGTAAACTTCACCCTGGGGCCGATCGGGCTGCACGTCTCCCTGCTGAGCCTGATCGGCGTCCTGGTGGCGTACCTGATCGCGCGCTCGATTTTCTAGGGGGTCACGTGGGAAATCTCGGCTTCACCGAAATCATGCTGATCATGGTCGTGGTGTTGCTGCTCTTCGGGGCCAAGCGGCTGCCGGAGGTCGGGGCCTCGATCGGGAAGGGGATCCGCGAATTCAAGCGGAGCCTGACCGACACGCAGGAGGCGATCATGGGCTCTGACGAGACGCAGCGGAACATCCCGCCGCGCCAGATGGACGCGACGGCGCCGCCCGCGTCGAATGCGCCCGCGGGCGAGCCCAAGCGACTGTCGCAGTAGCTACGCTGCCCTGGGTGACCCTGCGGCCCGGTCTGCTGCTGCAGCACCTTCTTCCGATTGTCCACGACCTTGGCCTGCTCCCGCAGCGCCTGCAGGTAACTGCGCACCCGCTCCTGCCGTGCCAGGTTGATCATCTGCGCCCGGTACTTGTCCAGATCCTTCACGAACGCCGCGGAGTCGGCCTTGGTGTGCTCGAGCACCTGGATGAAGTAGATGCCCGTCCTTGGTGTCGAGCATTCCGCTTCGCTGACCCTTGTCGAGGCCGAACGCCGTGCCGACCACGACCGGATCGGTCAGCGGCGGATTGACCCGTGAGAACGGGCCGAATTCCTTGTACGGCAGCTTCATCGAGTCGGCCACTGCCTCGAGCGAGCCGCCGGCCGTGACCCGCTTCTCGAAGTCCTGCCCCATCTGTCGGGCGCGCTCGCGCTTCTTTTCCATGCGGACCTGATAGGCCACGGCCTGGCGCATCTGCCCGAGCGGCGGCACGCCGGCGGGCTGCAGGCTGTCGAGCCGGAAGACGTAGTAGGCGATCGGCGCATCGATCACCTGGCTGGTCGGCACCGCGCTTGGCCTGGAATGCCCACACGCCGGCATCGGGCACGACGAGCGTGCCGACCTGGACCTTGGTGCCCTCCTGCGCCGGAAGCGCCTTCCCGATCGGCAGCTTCAGGACGCGGGCGGCCGTATCGAGCGCGGCGGGGTCGGCCTTCTCCGCGCCCAACCGCTCCAGGCTGTCGGCTTCGGCATCGAGCTGGTCGCGATGTTCGCCCGCGACCTCGATCGGGATCAGAATGTGGCGGCCCCTGGCCTTCGTGCCCTTCCGGCTGGTGATCTCGATGATGTGGTAGCCGAACTGCGACAGCACCGGCTGCGAGACGGTGTTGAGCGGCAGCGCGAAGGCCGCCGAGTCGAACGCCGGGTCCATCGCGCCCTTGGTCCACTCGCCGAGGTCGCCGCCCTTGGCGGCGCTGGCGCTGTCGGCCGACTCGCGCCGGGCCACGTCGGCGAACGGGGCGCCGCCCACGATCTCCGCCCGGGCGGAGTCGGCCCGGGCGCGGGCCGCGGCCGTGTCCGAGGCGTTGGTGAGCCGGGGCAGCGCCACGAAGCTCAGGTACGCGGTGGCGGGACGCTCGAATTCGTCCAGGTGCGCCTTGTAGTAGGCCTGGATCTCCGCGTCACTGGCCTGGACCGCCGAGTCGGGGACGACGGTGCGCGGGACGAGGGCGGCGAGGCCGATCTTGACCATTTCGTGCTCGTCCCGGTAGCGCTCCCACAGGGCGGCGTCCGAGAGATACACGTCGGCGGTCACGACGCGGAGCAGCTTGGAGCGCTGGATCTGCTCGCGGTACTGGGCCTCGAGCGCGGGGAGATACTGCTGGGCCACGCTGGACGTCAGCCACCGCTGGTATTTTCCCATGTCGAACTGGCTGTCGGTCTGGAACTCGGGAACCTCCCGGAACTCGGGCGGCGGCGAGTTACGGATGGCCTCCGCGATCTCGTCTTCCGTGACCGTGATGCCCCGGCGCCGGTACTCGGCGCTCAGGACGGTATTCTGGACAAACTGCTCCCAGACCTCGTCCCGGACCTGCTGGGTATCCTCGAGGCCAAGAGGTCCCGGAGACTGGCGCTGGCGGGCGTCGATATTCTGCTGCACGACGGTCTGGTAGGTGCGCGCGTCGATGCTCTGGCCGTTGATCTTCCCGACCGTCGTCTGGGTCAGCAGGCCGGTGTTGCCGGTGATCCCGCTGAGATCGACCACCAGCCAGAGGAAGAACGTGATGGCCACGACCACCATGAGCGGTTTGGCCGCGTTACGGAAGGCTTGCATCATAGAAAAAGCCGAGACTCCGGACGTGAGAAAATAGAGAAGATGAAGCTTAAGCCGCCCACCAGCGAAGCTCAAGGCGGCGCACGGGTTGGCAGTTGACAGGCCGGGGGGTTGCTCGCTACTGTCACGTGACCCCCCGCATTGCATTGAACCGTTCTCCAATTCCCACGCCTCAGACCTGGAACCCCGGGACCCGGATGGCACTTAGCGAAACCGAGAAGCTCGAGCGCCGGTACGCCGAGAACCCGCAGGGACTCACGTTCGCGCCGCTCGCCGAAGTCCACCGGAAGAACGGCGACACCGCGCGGGCCCTCGAGCTGTTGCGCCCCGGTCTGACCCTGCATCCCGACTACATCCCGGCCAGCATCGTGCTCGGTCGCTGCCATCTCGACCTGGGCGAGTTGCCCGCGGCGGAGGCTGCGTTCAAGCACGTCCTCGATCTGGACGTCGAGAACGTCATCGCCCTCAAGGCGCTGGCCGACATCGCGGAACGGATGTTCCGCTTCGACGACGCCGAACGCATGCTGACGGCGTTGCTGGCGGTGGATCGGAGTAACGACGAAGCGCGTGACCAGGCGGCTCGCGTCGCCGCCGCGCGGCAGCAGGTGGAAGCGGGCTCCGGCGGCGGCGCCTCACCAGCGCTGGAGGCTGAGCCGGCCGAGGCTGCCGTCGAGCCGTCGGTGGCCGAGCCGCCGCCGTCGGAGTCCGCAGCCGTCGCGGCATCTGACGCATCGCCGCAGGACCTCGCCCCCGAATTCGACGAGCCCGCCAGCGTGACCAGCGAGCCCGTGTTCGCCTGGACGACAGAGCCCGGCGCCGCTGGGGCCGAAGAGCCGCCGGGGGGGATCGAGCTCGAGCTGCCGGTCATGCTGGATGACGAGGTCGAGCCGATCGCGGGCCTTGTGGGCCGGGAGGAGGACGCGCCGGAGCCCGCGCCGATGAGCTCGGGAGACGAGTTCCGGGTCGAGACCTCCGAGGACATCGTCCTCGAGAGCAGCGGTGGCGGCGAGTTCCAGGTGGCCAATGCCGCCGAGGAGTTGCTCGTCGTTCCCGCGGCCGGATTCGCAGCGGTGCCCGCAGAACCGGAGCCAGAACCCGAGCCTGAGCCGAGCCGGAACCCGAGCCGGAGCCGGAACCCAAGCCGGAACCGGTGGCGACCGTGCCTGCCGAGCCGCCCGCGGCCGCGTGGACGCCGCCGACCCTCGAGCCCGAGCGTCAGCCGGAGCCCGAGCCGGTCATCACGGAATCCATGGCGGAGCTGCTGTCGCAACAGGGATACGCGCGCGAAGCACTCACGATGTACCGCCATCTGGAGGGTCGCAGCCCGGGCGATCCGCGGCTGCTGCGGCGGATCGACGAGCTCGAGGCCGCAACCCGCGAGCCCGCGGCCACCTCGGCCGGCCCAACGGCATCGGAGCCGGCAGCACCGGAGAGGGCAGCACCGGGGCCGGTAGCACCGGAGCCGGCGCGGCTCGCCTGGTCGGTGACCGCCACGCACGGCCGGTCCGTGAAGGAGCTGCTCGGCGCGATCCTCGCGGCCCGGCCGCCCGCGGTTCCCGCCGGGCCCGCCGTGCATGCTGAGGCCGCAAGGAGCGCCGGCGCGGATCGGGAAGGCGCGCCCACGCGCCCCGCGCACGACAGTCTGTCACTGAGCTCGGTGTTCGGCGAGGAGTCCACGCCGAACGCACCCGCGGTACCGGCTGCGGGAGCCGTCCCCTCGGCCCAGGGGGGTGTCTCGTTCGATGAGTTCTTCGGCCCGCCGGCGGCTCCCACGGCGGCGCGGCCGGCGCGAGCTCCCGACTCCAAGAGCGACGATCTCGATCAGTTCCACGCCTGGCTCCAGAATCTGAAGCGCTGATGCGCATCAGCGTGCTCAACGGCCCCAATCTGAACCTGCTGGGGCAACGCGAGCCGGAGGTGTATGGGCGAACGACCCTGGCCGAGATCGAGGCGATGGTGCGTGAGGCGGCGCGGGACGATGGCGTCGAGCTCACCTGGTTCCAGACCAATCACGAGGGCGCGATGGTGGATGCGGTCCAGGGGCTTCGCGGGACGGCCGACGGCGCACTCATCAACGCGGCGGCGCTCACCCATTCGAGCCTCGCGCTCCGGGACGCCCTCCTGGCCGTGCGGGTGCCCTTCGTCGAGCTTCACCTCTCGAACATCTTCGCCCGTGAGCCGGAGCGGCGGTCCTCCAGGATCGCCGACCTGGCGCTGGGCGTGGTGACCGGGTTCGGTCCGCAGAGCTATCTCCTGGCCCTGCAGGCGCTGGTGGGCCGGCTGCGTGCCGCCTGACCGCCGCGGCGAGCGCCAGACTGCACTCCGGGCGGCGCTGCACGGCGAGGGGCTGGACGCGCTGCTCGTCACCAACCTGGCGAACATCCGCTACCTGACCGGGTTCACCGGTTCGGCGGCGCTCCTCCTCGTCCAGCCGGACACGGCCACCCTCATCACGGATTTCCGCTACGCCGCCCAGGCCCCGGACGAAGCGGGTGAGGCCGCGGTGGTGGAGGTGGACCGGACGAGCGTCTGGGAGCGGCTCGCGCGCGTCCTCGGCGCGGCGCCTGCCGGGACGCTCGGCATCGAGTCTCAGGCGCTCACGGTGCGGGACGCCGAACGGGTGGCGGCGCTCACCCGCGGGCGCGTGGTTCCCGTGGCGGAGCTGGTCGAGCGGTTGCGCGCGGTCAAGTCTCCGGAGGAGGTGGACGCGGTCCGTGCGGCCGCCGCCCTGGGACAGGCGGCGCTCGCCGAGGTCCTGCCGGGAGTGCGCGTGGGCCGGACGGAGATCGAGGTCGCCGCCGCGCTGGAGTCCGCGCTCCGCCGGCGCGGCAGCGAGTGGCACCCTTTTCCCACCATCGTCGCGAGCGGCCCCCGCTCGGCGCTGCCGCACGCGCGCACCAGCCCGCGGGCCATCGGGCCGGGCGAGTGGCTGTTGCTCGACTTCGGGGCGCAGGTGGACGGCTACTGCGCCGATCTCACCCGCACCGTCGTCGTCGGGGCGCGGGCGGACGAGCGGCAGCGGACCGTCTACGAGCTGGTGCAGACGGCGCAGCGGCGCGCGCTGCAGCACCTGCGCGCCGGGATGCCCGGGCGCGAGGGCGACGCGCTGGCCCGCGACGTGATCGCGGCGCGCGGCTTCGGCGAGGCGTTCGGCCACTCGCTGGGCCACGGCCTCGGCCTCGAGGTCCATGAGGCGCCCCGGCTCGCCCCCACGGCCGAGGCGCCGCTGCCGCTCCACGCGGTGGTGACGGTCGAGCCGGGGATCTATCTTCCGGGCTGGGGTGGGGTACGGCTGGAAGACGACGTGTATCTCGGGCCCGACGGGGCGGTGGTGCTCTCGGACGGGCGGACGGAACTGCTGGAGCTGGTCTAACCGGAGTCCCCGTGGCAACGACCGCCGATTTCAGGAACGGCATGGTGCTCGAGATCGACGGGCACCTGTACCAGATGGTTTACTTCCAGCACGTCAAGCCCGGGAAGGGCGGCGCGTTCGTGCGCACCAAGCTCAAGAACATCCGCACCGGCGCCGTACTCGAGCGGACGTTCAACGCCGGCGAGCGCGTCGTCGAGGCGCGGCTGGAGCACCGGCCGATCCAGTTCTCCTACGTCGACGGACACTTCCATCATTTCATGGACCAGCAGACGTTCGACGACATCATGCTGACGGGTGACGTGATCGGCGCCGAGCAGCTCAAGTACCTGAAGGAAGGCATGGAGTGCGAGGGCCTGGTCCACAACGACCGGGTCATCATGGTGGAACTGCCCTACTTCGTCGAGCTCGCCGTCACCCGGACCGATCCCGGCGTCCGCGGAGACACCGCGTCCGGCGCCACCAAGCCGGCCACGCTCGAGACGGGGGCCACGGTGCAGGTCCCGCTCTTTATCGAGGAGGGGCAAGTGATCCGGGTCGACCGCCGCGACGACAAGTATCTCACCCGCGTATGACGCCCAAGGAAATGAAGGAGCTCGCCGAGCTGCTGCAGAACGTGCCGGGCATCAAGTCCATCGAGCTCCAGGACGTCCAGGGACTGGCGCAACTGCTGCGGGAGACCCCCGAAATCGGCTCCATCGAGGTGAAGGGCTGGTTCGGCACCGGGCTCGTGATCACGCGAACCGCGGCGGCCCCGGCCGTCCAGCCGCCCCTCGCAATCCCTCCGGCCGCCGCAGCGGTGTCGCCGCTCGGCGAACGCGAGGCGCCGCGGGTGCTGCCGGCGCTCAAGGAGATCAAGTCGCCCATGGTCGGCACCTTCTACAAGGCGCCCGAGCCCGGCGCCGACCCGTACGTGAAGAGCGGGGCGCGCATCACGCCGGGGCAGACCGTCTGCATCATCGAAGCGATGAAAATCATGAACGAGATCGAGGCTGAGATCGCCGGCGTGGTGCGCGAGATTCTGGTGGACGACTCGCAGCCGGTGGAGTTCGGCCAGGTCCTCTTCCGGGTCGATCCCAATGGCTGAGGCCACCGCGCCGGTCTTCAACTTCAAGCACACCATCGGGCAGATGGTGCAGCGGAACGCGTCCGACCTGCTGCTGAAGGTGGGCCGACCGCCCACCGTTCGCGTCAACGGCGAGCTTCACATGCTCGAGATGCCTCCCGTCAAGCCGGAAGACCTCAAGCTCCTGGCCGAGCAGGTGATGACGCCCCGCCAGGTGAAGGACTTCGCCGAGAAGAAGGAGGCGGACTTCGCCATCGGCGTGCCGGGCGTGGGGCGGTTCCGGACCAACATCTACCAGCAACGGGGCACGCTCGCCTTCGCCTTCCGGGCCATTCCGTACGAGGTGAAGACGATCGTCGAGCTGCACCTGCCCACCGTGCTGGAGGAGATCTCGCTCCGGCCCCGCGGGCTCGTGCTGGTCACCGGGATCACGGGGTCGGGCAAGTCCACCGCGCTCGCCGCGATGATCAACCACGTGAACCAGAACCGCCGGGTCAACGTCATCACGATCGAGGACCCGATCGAGTTCCTGCATCGCGACGTGATGGCCAACATCTCGCAGCGCGAAGTGGGGAGCGACACGCTGTCGTTCGGGTCGGCGCTCCGGCACGTGCTGCGGCAGGACCCGGACGTGATCCTGGTGGGCGAGATCCGCGACATGGAGACGCTCGATACGGCGATCAAGGCCGCCGACACCGGCCACCTCGTCTTCAGCACCCTCCACACCACCGACGCCACGCAGACGCTCAACCGAATCATCTCGTTCTACCCGCCGCACCAGCACCAGGAGATCCGGATGGTGCTGGCCACGGCGCTGCAGGCGGTGGTCTCGCTCCGCCTGGTGCCCCGGGCGGACGGGCGGGGCCGGGTGCCGGCGGCGGAGGTGCTGATCAACACGGCCGCCGTGGCGGAGAACATTCGCGACATCGAGAAGGCGCTCAACATCCCCGACCTGATCGCCGAGGGCACGGTGTCGTACGGCATGCAGTCATTCGACCAGTCGCTCATGAAGTGGTTCAAGGACGGAATGATCTCGTACGAGAGCGCGATCTTCTACTCGACCAACCCGAGCGAGTTCGCCCTCCGGGTCTCCGGCGTGGACTCGGCCTCCGACCGTACGTTCACCGGGATCACGGGTGACGCCGGCGGCCGCGCGCTGGATCTGACGCCCTGATGTTCAAGAAGGTCCTGATCGCCAACCGCGGGGAGATCGCCTTGCGGGTGATCCGCGCGTGCCGCGAGCTGGGGATCGCGACCGTGGCGGTCTACTCCGAGGCCGACCGCGAATCGCTCCACGTGCGCTTCGCGGACGACGATGTCTGCATCGGGCCGGCGCCGAGCCGGAGCTCGTATCTCAGGATCCCCAACATCATCGCCGCCGCCGAGATCACCGGCGCCGACGCCATCCACCCGGGCTACGGCTTTCTGGCGGAGAACGCCGAGTTCGCCGACACCTGCAAGGCGTCGAACATCACCTTCATCGGCCCTACCGGCGAGCAGATCCGCCAGATGGGCGACAAGGCCACCGCGCGCCGGCTGGCCGCGGAGGCCGGGGTGCCCACCGTCCCGGGCTCGCCGGGAACGATCGAGGATCCCGAGGCGGCGCTCGAGTTTGCCCAGTCGATCGGCTTCCCGGTGATCGTCAAGGCCACGGCCGGGGGGGGCGGGAAGGGAATGCGGATCGTCCACGACGCCGACCAGTTCCCCCAGCTCTTCGGCCTGGCCCAGAACGAGGCGCTGGCCGCGTTCAACAACGGCGCGGTGTACGTCGAGAAGTTCATCGAGCACCCGCGCCACGTCGAAATCCAGGTCATGGGCGATCTCTGCGGCAAGGTCGTCCACATGGGCGAGCGCGACTGCACCGTGCAGCGGCGCCACCAGAAGCTCATCGAGGAGAGCCCGAGCCCGGCGCTCAGCGCCGCGCTCCGCGACCGGATGGGCCGCGCCGCGGTGGACCTGGCCGCCAACATCGGCTACATCGGCGCCGGCACGCTGGAATTCCTGCTGGACACCGACGGCCGGTTCTACTTCATGGAGATGAACACCCGGATCCAGGTGGAGCACCCGGTGACCGAAATGGTGACCAGCTTCGATCTGGTGAAGGAGCAGATCCGGGTCGCCGCCGGCGAGCCGATCAGCTTCCAGGGCGATGGCCGGCGCCTCCGCGGGCACGCGATCGAGTGCCGCATCAACGCGGAGGATCCCTACCGGAACTTTCAGCCGAGCCCTGGCCTGATCACCGCGTATCACCCGCCCGGCGGCCCGGGCGTGCGGGTGGATACCCACGTCTACGCCGGGTACACCGTTCCGCCCTACTACGATTCGCTGCTGGCCAAGGTGATCGTCCACGGCAATGACCGGACCGAGGCGCTGAGCCGCATGGGGCAGGCGCTCGACAGCTTCATCCTCGAGGGCGTGACCACGACGATCCCCTTTCTCGCGCGGGTCATCCGGCATCCGGACTTCGTCGCCGGAGACGTGGACACCCGCTTCCTCGAGCGCGAGTCGCAGCTCTTCCGACCCGACGCATGAAGCTCGACGTGCACTTCAGTCCGGCCGGGCTGACTGCCGCGGAGCTGCAGGGGCGCACGGTGTTCGTGATCGACATCCTGCGCGCCACGACCGCCATGTGCGCCGCCCTGGCTCACGGGGCCCGGGCGCTCATCCCGGCGAGCTCCACGGAGGAGGCGCTGCGCCTGGCGCAGACGATCGGCAGCGACGACGTGCTCCTCGCGGGCGAGAAGGACTGCGAGCGGATTCCGGGGTTCCAGTTGGGCAACAGCCCGCTCGAGATGAGCGAGGCCGCGGTACGGGGAAAGACGCTGGTCGTCACCACCACCAATGGGACGAGAGCGCTGCTGGCGTGCCAGGGGGCGGGCGCCGTGTTCGCGGCGTGCGCCGCCAACCTCACGGTGGCCGCCGAGCGCGCGCGCGAGGCGCTCGAGCGCGACGGCCACCTGGTCATCGTCTGCGCCGGCCGCGACGGGGCTTTTTCGCTCGACGACGCCTACTGTGCCGGACGGCTGGCGGAGGCCACCCTCGGCGGGCGGCGTCCCCGCCGAGGGATCAACGACGCGGCGATCGCGAGTCTCGACCTGGTCCGGCGCTACGGCCATCGCTGGGAGCGCCCGCTCACCTATAGCCGCGCCGGACGCGAGCTCATCCGGCTCGGCTACCGTGACGACGTGCTCGACGCCGCGCGGCTCGATGCCTACCCGGTGCTCGCGCACTTCCACGAACGTCGGGTGACGCTCGCATCCGTGCCGGTATGAGCGCCCACACCCGCCGACGCCTGGGCGCGATCACCGCGCTCGTCGCCGGTCTCTTCATCGGGCTGACGCTCCTTCCGTTTCCGGTGACCGGCCCGGTGGGTCACTGGCTGGGCCAGAAGCTCTGGGATTCCTTCGGCGCCGGTGCGCTCGGGATCCCGCTCCTCGGCATCGGACTCGCGCTCGCGGGCTTCGAGCGGCTGGGCACGCTCGACATGAAGCGCTCGGCGGTGCTCATCGTCGGGCTCAGTCTGCTGCTGCCGTATCTGGCCGGCGTCGTGGGACGGGTCTCCGTCTTCGACATCAACAGCCGGGGCCTGTTCGGCCAGATGGTGGGCGCCATTCCCGGGTTCTTCGCCGTGGAGATCCCGAAGGGGATCGGCGTCGCCGGGGCGGTGCTGGCCGGGTTCCTGGCGCTCTGCGCCTTGACGCTGGCCACGTTTGCCTGGCATCCGCTCCAGCGGCTGGAGCGGCACCCCGCGCCGGCCGCCGAGCCGGCAGCCGCTGTGGTCGAAGCGAAGCGCGAGCCGAAGCGCCGAGCCGGCGCCCAGGTCAAGGCGGAGCCCGCCGAAGCTGTGGCCGCGGCGACGAGCGTCACGCCCGGAAGCGCGGAGAATGGCGGAGCCACGGTCATCAAGGACAGCGGCCACGCGAACGGCAAGCCCGCTGCCCGGGTCAAGGCGCTCAGGAAATCCGAGCCGCGCCGCGCGGCGGGAGAGCGGGAGCTCGGGCGGGTGTGGGAACTGGACAAGCTGGCCGCCCCGCCGGCAAAGGCGCAGGACGCCGGCGAAGGCGAGCTGGACGCGCTGCAGGATCGGCTGGAAGAAACTCTGGCGGAGTTCAAGGTCGAAGGCGACGTCGCCGGCCGCACCACCGGGCCGGTCGTAACTCAGTACGGCGTGCGGCTCCGGCCGGGCGTCAAGATGAACCGCCTGGTCAATCTGGCTGACGATCTCGCGCTCAAGATGAGCGCCCGCTCGGTGCGGGTCGCGCGGATCCCTGGCCGGGACATGGTCGGGGTCGAGGTGCCCAACCCCAAGGCCCGCGTCGTGGTGTTGCGCGAGCTGCTGGAGGACGAACAGTGGACCGCGGAGGAGCGGCTGCTGCCCGTCGCGCTCGGCCTGGACCTGGAGGGTCGGCCGGTGATCGCCGACCTGGCGCGCATGCCGCACCTCCTGATCGCCGGGGCCACCGGGACGGGCAAGTCGGTCGGTATCAACGCGATCATTACCTCGCTGATCTACCACTACCAGCACAAGGAGGACCTCCGCCTCCTGATGATCGACCCGAAGATGGTGGAGCTGTCCATGTACAAGGACCTCCCCCACCTCCGGCACCCGGTCGTCACCAACAACAAGGAGGCCGCGCGGGTGCTCAAGTGGGCCGTGGGCGAGATGGAGCGGCGCTATGCGCTGCTCGAAGCCAACGGCGCCCGCAACCTGAGCGATTTCAACCGCAAGGTGCTCGAGGGAAAGCCGCTCCGGAATCCGGCGCCGCGGCGCGTCACGCTGACCGACATCGCCGCCGAGGCGCCTGACACCCCCCCGCCCGCGCCGGTGGTCGAGACGTATACCGAGGGAAAGCTCCCGCTCATCGTGGTCGTCGTGGACGAGCTGGCCGACCTGATGATGACGGTGCAGTCCGAGGTGGAGACGCCGCTTGCCCGCCTGGCGCAGAAGGCGCGCGCGGTGGGGCTGCACCTGATCCTTGCGACCCAACGGCCGTCGGTCAACGTGATCACCGGCCTCATCAAGGCGAATTTCCCCAGCCGGATCGCATTCCGGGTGGCGTCCAAGGTGGACAGCCGCACCATCCTGGACCAGAACGGGTCGGAGGCGCTGCTGGGGAAGGGCGACATGCTGTTCCTCGAGCCGGGAAAGAGCGAGCCGATGCGGCTGCAGGGCGCGTACATCTCGACCGAGGAGAGCGAGAAGATCATGGAGCGCTACCGCCGCTGGAAGGAGGAGCGCGACCACCAGGGCATGGTGGAATCGGCCGAGAGCAACATCCTCGACGAGGTCCCGGACGCCGAGGCGGGTGAGGGCGGCGCCGACGGAGCGGACGCCGGGGAGCGCGACCCCCAGTTCAGGGAGGCCGCGATCGCGTGCGTGCAGAATCAGGGGGGCTCGACTTCGCTGCTGCAGCGGAAGCTCGGCATCGGCTACGGCCGGGCGGCCCGGATCATGGACCAGCTCGAGGAGGCCGGGATCCTGGGCCCGGCCAACGGCAGCAAACCGCGCGACGTGCGGATCGGGAGCGACCAGATCGACGAATACTGTCGGTGACATGGGCAGGATGCGCCCGGTTGCGGCCGGCGGGACGGTGCCCTAGTGTGGCGTCGGCTTCCCGATGCATCTTCTCCAGCCCAGGGTACTCCCATGAGGCTCACACGCCTAGGTCTAGTTGGCGCGCTGGTCGCCGCCGGCGCCTGCGATGACGGTTCCGCCCCCACCACTCCCGACGCCGTTACCCCCGACGAGATCACCACCGACATGCAGGGCACGGTGCAGTTCGATGGCAAGGTCCACGTGTTTCCGGTGCGGGGGCGGCAGGCTGCCTCGGGTGTGGGCACGGTGGGCACGGGCATCTTCTATCACGGCGGACCCATCATCTCGGCGACCAAGGTCGTGGCCATCTACTGGGCCTCGAGGCGGGTCTACACCAGCGGGCCGGCCCCGGGCACGACCGGAACCGGAGCGCAGGACGGATCCCTCGTCGGGCACTTCCTGCGCAACCTGGGCGGGTCTCCCTACTTCAACATCAACACGACATACACGGACAGCCTGAACGGCGGCCACCGGGTGGGAAACAGCGTCGCCTACTCGCGGTTCTGGGCCGACAACACCAACGTACCGCCCAGCGACGGCACGTCGGTGCCGAACACGGCCATCGTGCAGGAAATCGTGCGCGGGTTCAACAACGGCAAGCTGACCTACAATGCCTCCACGCTCTACGTCGTTTTCACCTACGGCCGGACCAATCTGGGCGGCGGCTTCGGCACCGAGTACTGCGCCTACCACTCGTACTTCACCTTCAACGGCAAGGTCGTGCTGTTCGCCGCCCAGCCGTACAATTACGCGTATCCAGCCGCCTGCACCACCCAGACCGCGTCGCCCAACAACAACCCCGCGGCGGATGCCGAGGTGAATACGCTGGCGCACGAGACCGAGGAGACGGCGACCGATCCCCGGTTGAACGCCTGGTACGACTCGCAGGGATTCGAGAACGCCGACAAGTGCGCCTGGACCTTCGGCCGGACATATACCAATGCCAACGGCGGCCTCGCCAACATGAATCTGGGCGGCAAGGACTTCCTCATCCAGCGCAACTGGATCAATTCGGGAACGGGCGGGTGCCGGCTGCGGGCGTGAGCTCCCGGAGCTCGTAGCCCGTCAGGGCAGCGCGAAAGCCACGACGGTGGCAGCCGAGCTCTCGAGCTGCCACGTCGTGGGCGCGTGCAGTCCCGAGGCCACCGCGACGTACTGCCGACCCCCGACCGCATAGGACACGACCCCGCCGCCGATTGGCTGGCCCGTGCGGCCCCGCCAGAGCAGGGTTCCGCGCTCGGCCGCGGGGGACGAGTTCGATGGCAGAGGGCCAGCTCTGTGAGGCAGCACCCCGCCCTGGGCACCAGGTCGAAGCTCCACACGCATCCGCCGGTACGTGCGTCGGAGCGCCATCATGCGGCCGCGCATGCCGAAGTTGTCGCCCCCCGGCGTCTACGGTCGTACGCGCGGCGCCGCGGTGTCCGCCGCGGTGTCGCGGGCGATGGCTGCCGCCCTGGCGGCGCCAGCCGACTGCGACATGTACGTGTTGTGGCCCGATGCATCGTTCGACGGGCCGCACGCCCCGAACGTCAGCAGGAGGCCGGCGGCGGAGGCCACGAGGATCGGGCGAGATGACCAGACGGACATGCATCCTCCTGAGCTGGGTAGGGGCCCCGTGCCGGAGCGGAGATCCAAGCAGCGGTGCTGCCAGGCGCACGCGCTGTGAGCATACCCACCTCCGGCGATTTGCGGCACCCGCGCTCGCCGGAATGGTGCCGCCCACAACATCGCTCACCCCTACCATGCCCCATGCGTTCGACGAATCGGTTCGTCCCGAGCACCGAGTGGTCGGATGCGCGGCAGCGGCGGGGGCTCTGGGGCGAGCGGGTCGCCATGGCGTACCTCACGAGTTGCGGCTGGCACATCGAGGCGCACCGCTTCCGCCTCCGGCACTGCGATCTCGATGTCATTGCCCGCCGCGGCGGCCTGGTGGCGTTCGTGGAGGTGAAAACGCGCGGATCGGCCGGCTGGGGCACGCCGGCGGAAAGCGTGGGCTGGCGGAAGCGCCGGCGGGTGGCGCGCTTGGCGGAAGTCTGGCGGGAGCGATACGGTCGGCCGGACGACTCCTACCGCTTCGACGTGATCGAGGTCCGGGTGGCCCGCTCGGCCCGGTACGACGTCGCACACCTGGAAGATGCGTGGAGGCTGGATGGAAGGTGAGTCGTAGTGACCCAAAATCGGTCACACGTGTACTGTTGCTTCGGCGAGTTTTCGGTATTAGGTTAGTTCTGGCTACATCAATGTAGCATTTTCAGCCACGATAATACCCAGAGGACAACAATGGCCGCAGAAGAGAGCCGACTCGAAGCCGACCGCCGGAAGGCCCTCGGGCTCGCCATCTCCCAGATCGAGAAGCAGCTCGGCAAGGGATCCATCATGCGAATGGGCAGCGACTCGCCCCGGGTCAAGGTGGCCGCCATTCCCACCGGTGCCATCAACCTCGACGCCGCCACCGGCGTGGGCGGCATCCCGCGCGGCCGGATCACCGAGATCTACGGTCCCGAGTCGAGCGGCAAGACCACGCTCACGCTCCACCTCGCGGCCAACGTGCAGAAGATGGGCGGCGTCGCCGCCTACGTCGACGCCGAGCACGCGCTCGACATCGATTACGCCAAGAAGCTCGGCGTCAACGTCGAGGACCTCCTGGTCTCGCAGCCGGACACGGGCGAGCAGGCGCTCGAGATCGTCGAGATCCTGGTGCGCTCCGGGGCGGTGGACATCGTAGTCATCGATTCGGTCGCCGCGCTGGTGCCCAAGGCCGAAATCGAGGGCGAGATGGGCGATAGCCACGTCGGCCTCCAGGCCCGGCTCATGAGCCAGGCGCTCCGGAAGCTCGCCGGCGCCATCAACCGCTCCAACTGCGCCGTGGTGTTCATCAACCAGCTCCGGGAGAAGATCGGGGTGATGTTCGGCAATCCCGAGACCACCACCGGCGGCAAGGCGCTCAAGTTCTACGCCTCGCTCCGGCTCGACATCCGCCGCATCGGCCCCGTCAAGGAGCGGGAGGTCGGTCGTCGGCAACCACGTCCGCGTGAAGGTGGTCAAGAACAAGGTGGCGCCACCGTTCCGCCAGGCCGAGTTCGACATCATGTTCGATGAAGGTATCAGCCACACGTCTTTGCTGGTGGACCTCGCCTCCGAGGCCAACATCATCCAGAAGTCCGGCGCCTGGTACTCCTACGGCGATCAGCGGATCGGCCAGGGCCGGGAAAACGCCAAGCTATTCCTCCGCGACAACCCGCCGCTGCTGGCGGAGGTCGAGGTCAAGGTCAAGGAACTGCTGGGTATGCACGCCCCCGTCGGCGCCGCCGGCGCGGGAGACGACGAGGAGTGACCCTGCCCGCCATCACGGCGCTCGCGCCGGACCCGCGCCGCCCCGGCACGCTTCGGGTGGAGGTGGACGGAACCCGGTTCGGCGCCGTGCCGCAGGAGCTCGCGCGCGCGGCCGGCCTCGAGGTCGGCCGCGCGCTGGATCCGGAGCTGCAGGAGCGGCTCACCTCCGCGGCCGATGCGGAAGCGGCGTTCCGGACGCTGCTCCGCGCGCTCGAGCGCCGGTCGTTCGCCCGTGCCGATCTGGGGCGGCGGCTGATCCGGAAGGGGCATCCGCGTCCCGCGGTCGAGTCGGCGCTGGAGCGGGCGCTGGCGCTCGGACTCCTGGATGACGCCGCCTTCGCCCGCAATTACGTCAGACCCGCGCGGTGCGCGGCCGCGGCCCGGCGCGGCTCACGCGCGACCTCCTGGCTATGGGGGTAGAGCGGGGCCACATCGATCGGGCCCTGGCCGCCGACATGGCCGGAGGGGAGCGACCGCACGGGCATGCCGCTCGCCCTCGCCACCAAGCGCGCCGCCCAGCTCGGCGAGTTGCCGCGGCCGGTCAAGCGCCGGCGGGTGCTGGCGTATCTGGCCCGCCGCGGCTTTGCCGGTCGCGAGATCACGGACCTGGTGGCCCGGGTCGTCGGCTGAGCCTTCCGCGCGCCCGCGCCCATGGCCCCTCAGTCTGGGCGCCTCTATATTTTCCCGTCATGCAATCCGCCGAGATACGCCGCCTGTTCCTCGATTTTTTCGTCGCCAAGGGGCACCGAGAGGTGCCTTCTTCGTCGCTGGTCCCTGCCGACGATCCCACGCTTCTCTTCACCAATGCCGGCATGGTGCAGTTCAAGCGCACCTTTCTGGGGCAGGAGCAGCGCGACTACGCGCGCGCCACCTCCTGCCAGAAGTGTGTGCGCGCGGGCGGCAAGCACAACGACCTCGAGCAGGTGGGCCACACCAAGCGGCACCACACCTTCTTCGAGATGCTGGGCAACTTCTCCTTCGGCGATTACTTCAAGCGGGACGCCATCGCCTTCGCCTGGGAGTTCGTCACCAGCCCGGCAATACCTCGGCATCCCGCCCGACCGGCTCCGGGTCACGGTCCACCACACCGACGAAGAGGCGCGCGGCCTACTGGCGCGAGATCGCCGGACTGCCCGACCACCGGATCTACGGATTGGGCGACAAGGACAACTTCTGGCAGATGGGCGACACGGGGCCGTGCGGGCCGTGCACGGAGATCTACGTAGACCTCGAGTGGTCGGCGGTCAGGCGGTCGGGCGTCGGAGGACGGCGAGCCGATTCCGCAGGCCGAGTTCGAGGCCCTCGCCGAGGCCGGCCGCTTCCTCGAGATCTGGAACCTCGTGTTCATGCAGTTCGATCGCTCGGCGGACGGAACCCTCACGCCGCTGCCGAAGCCGTCGGTGGACACGGGGGCCGGGCTGGAGCGGATCGCCGCGGTGATGCAGGGCGAGGACGACAACTTCCACACCGACGTCTTCCTGCCGCTGATCGAGCGGGTGGGCGAGCTGGTGGGCCGCCCCTACGATCGCGCCGCGGACGAGCGGGTCTCCTACCGGGTCCTCGCCGATCACGCCCGGGCCGTGAGCTTTCTGCTCGCCGATGGAGTCTACCCCTCCAACGAGGGGCGGGGGTACGTGCTGCGCCGCATCCTCCGGCGTGCCGTCCGGCACGCCTGGCTGCTGGGCCGGCGGGAGCCGACGCTGGCGCCACTTACGCGAGTGGTGGTGGCGCAGATGGGCGAGCGTCTATCCCGAGCTCACCGCCAAGGCCGCCTACATTCGCGAGATCACGGAAACCGAGGAGCACCGCTTCCTCGAGACCATCGAGGGCGGGCTGCGCCGGCTGGAGGAGATCTTCGCCTCCGGCACCCGGCTCATCCCCGGCGAGGAGGCGTTCAGGCTCTACGACACGTTTGGCTTCCCGATCGACCTGACCGCCATCATCGCCGAGGAGCGCGGCGTGGCGGTGGACGTGGCCGGCTTCGACCGCGCGCTCGACGAGCAGCGGCAGCGCTCGCGCCGCGCGCGGACCAGCGGCAAGGCCACGGTGCCCGCGCCCGCCGTGCACACGTCGAGGGCGGGCAAGTGGCGCAGTGTGCGGCGCGGCAAGCAGAAGTTCGTCGGCTACCGGACCACCGAGGCGGAGACCGACGTGCTGGCGTTCCGGCAGGAGGGCCCGCGGGTCGACCTCGTGCTGCGAGGAGAATCCGTTCTACGCCGAGTCGGGCGGCCAGGTGAGCGACGTCGGCCAGGTCGCCGGGACGGACTGGTCGCTGCCCGTGGAGGCGGTCCGGAAGGAGGCCAAGGGCACGGTCGTGAGCGGGCGCTTCGGCGGGACGTTCGAGCCCGAACTCGTGCGCGCGGCGGTGGACGCCCCCCGGCGGCACGACATCGAGCGGAACCACAGCGCCACGCACCTGGTGCACCACGCGCTCCGGAAGCACCTCGGCACCGCACGTGCGGCAGCAGGGCTCGCTGGTGGAGGCCGACCGGCTGCGGTTCGACTTCTCGCACCACGGACCCGATCGGCGCCGACACGCTCCACGCGATCGAGCAGGAGGTGAACGAGCTGCTGCTCGCCAACGAGCCGGTCACCACCCGCGAGATGCCCTATCCCGACGCGCTGGCGCTCGGGGCCATGGCATTCTTCTCCGAAAAGTACGGCGACGTGGTCCGGGTGGTTCAGATGGGCCCGTCGATCGAGCTCTGCGGCGGCACCCATGTCCGCACGACCGGGCAGATCGGCACGTTCCGGTTCTCCGGGCAGAGCGGCGTCGCGGCCGGCGTGCGGCGGATCGAGGCGGTGACCGGCACGGGTGCGCTCCGCGCCGTGCGCGAGCTGGAGCAGCGGCTGGCGGGAGTGGCGGAGGCACTGAAGGCGCAGCCCGAGCACCTGGTCCGCCGGGTGGAGCAGCTGCTCGAGGAGCGCCAGCGGCTGGAGGCGCGGCTGGCGGACGCGCTCCGCTCCGGTGGAGGCGCCGCCATCGCCGGCGACGAGGCGGAGGTGGACGGGGTGCACGTGACCATGGCGGACACCGCGTCGGAAGACCGCGCCGAGGTGGGGCAGATCGCGGATCGCTTCCGCGAAGGAAATCGAAACGCGGTGCTGGTGCTGTTCAGCGGTGCCGGACACGGCGCCATCCATGTCACCCTGACCGATGATCTGGTCCAGGCCGGCCGGAAGGCGGGCGACCTCGTCAACCGCATCGCGGCGCTCAGTGGGGGCCGGGGCGGCGGGCGGCCGCACTTCGCGTCGGCAGGCGCCGGCGACCCCGCCAGGCTCCCCGCCGCGCGCGCGGCCACGCCGGGGCTGGTCGCGCTCTGGCTCGGGCCAGGGCAACGGCGCGTGACCGCCCTCGCCGACTGGCTGGAGCACCATACCGTCCGGGCGCCGGCGGAGCTGCGAGCGCGGGTCGTGGAGTATGCGCTCGCGGTCCCGTCGCCCGGGCCGCTGCCGGCGGCGCTCGCGAGCGCCGCCCGCGAGGCGCTCGCGCGAGTCGTGGCCCACCCCGGCGGCCGCGCGGTGGCGCTCGACCTGCTGGCGGCCGATGCGCTCGTCACTCTGGCCCTCCTTGCCCAGGCGCAGCATGACCCCGGCGAGCTGAGCGCGTTCGCCACCTCCATCCTCCAGGCCGTCCGACACGCCGCGTGATCGACCTCCACTCCCATCTCCTGCCCGGCGTGGACGACGGCTCGCGAACGGTCGAGCAGTCCGTCAAGGTCCTGCAGGAGATGGCGCGGCGGGGAATCACCGATGTCTGTCTCACCCCACACCTGCGGGCCAACCAGGCCGCCGACGGTCCGCCCGCCCGGCACGACGATGCCTTCGACGCGCTCCGGGCGGCGGCCCCGGAGCTGCCCCGGCTGCACCGCGGGGCGGAGGTCATGCTCGATCGGCCGCTGCCCGCCCGGTGCCGACCACATGCAACGGATCCGTCTCGGCGGCACGCGCTACATTCTGGTCGAGTTTCCGCGGCTGGTCTCGCTGGACGCGGTCACCAACGCGCTGGGCCGCGTGCGGGACGTGGGCCTTCTGGCCGTGCTGGCGCACCCCGAGCGCTACAGTTGCTGCTCGGTCGAGGCGGTGACCCACTGGCGCGAGCCTCGGCGCGACGATGCAGGTGGACGCCACGACCCTCCACTCGACCCAGGCGCGCGGCCAGCGGGCGCGGCAACTGGTGTCGCGGGGGCTCGGCGGACATCCTGGCGGGAGACAATCACGGCGACGACCGCACCATCGCCGCGGGCGCCGATTTCCTGATCGCCCAGGACGGCCCGGAGCAGGCCGAGCTCCTCACGGTGCGGAACCCGGCTGCCATCCTCCGCGACGAGCCGCTGGCGGAGGTTCCGCCGCTCCTCATCCGGCGGACCTGGACCCAGCGTATCCGGCACCTCCTGGGTGGCGAGCAGTGAGCGACGTGCACATCGCGGCGGCCCTCGGCCGGCTGGCCGCGCTGGCGACCGAATGTACCGGGCTCGCCCCGCAGCTCCGCCGGGTGGCCGAACGCTACGCCGGCGTGCTGCGGGGCGGTGGAACCCTCTACTTCTGCGGCAACGGCGGCAGTGCCGCGGACGCGCAGCATGCCGCCGCGGAGTACGTCGTCCGCTACCGCGCCGCCCGGCGGCCGCTCGCCGCGGTCGCGCTCACCACCGACAGCTCCATTCTCACGGCCGCCGGCAACGACCTCGGCTTCGAGCAGATCTTCGCGCGGCAGGTCGAGGCGCTGTGCCGCCCGGGGGACCTGCTCGTGCTGCACAGCACCAGCGGCCGGAGCCCGAACCTGTCGGCGGCCGCGCGAGCGGCGCGGGCCCGGGGTGTGGCCACGGTGGCGTTTCTCGGCCGGGGCGGCCCGCTGGCCGCCGAGGTGGATGACGCGGTCGACAGTACCGTCCGACGAGACCGGCCACGTCCAGCTCCTCCACCTGGCGCTCGAGCACCTCGTGGTCGAGCTGGTCGAGGCGGCGCTGCTCGAGGCGCCGTGAGCCGCGCATGATCGATCTCGAGGGCCGCACCGCGCTGGTCACCGGGGGAGCCGGGGCATCGGCCGCGCAACCGCGCTGCTGCTGGCGCGGGCCGGGGCGGATGTCGCGTTCACCTATCGCTCGCGAGCGGCGGACGCGGAAGAGGTGGCGGCGCGCCATCCGGGCGATGGGCCGGCGCGCGCACCTGAGCGGCGGCGACCTCTCCGATCCCCAGGTTGCCCGGACCATGGCCGAGGGCGTCGGGCGGGCGTTCGGTCGCCTGGATTGTTTCGTGGCCAACGCCGGAACCTGGCCCCCGGAGGACGTGCCGCTCGCGGAGCTCAGCGTGGAGCGGTGGCGCGACACGCTGGCGGCAAACCTCGATGCCGTCTTCCTCAGCATCCGCGCGGCGCTCGGGCTCATGGGCCCGGGCGGCCGCGTGGTCATCGTCTCGAGCACCGCGGGCCAGCGGGGCGAGGCGTTCCACGCGGACTACGCCGCCACCAAGGGCGCCCTCATCGCGCTCACCAAGTCGCTGGCCATCGAGTGCGCGCCGGACATCCTGGTCAACTGCGTGGCGCCGGGCTGGGTGGATACCGAGATGTGCGTGCCCGCGTTCGAGGGCGAGGGGCGCGAGCGCGTCCGGCCGACGATCCCGCTGCGCCGGATCCCGCCGCCGGAGGACATCGCGGGCCCCATCGTGTTCCTGTGCAGCGACCTGGCGCGGCATCTGACGGGTGAGGTGGTCGAACGTGAACGGAGGGAGCGTCCTGTGCGGGTGAGCCGGCGGTGATCCACCTCCTCTTCACCGGCGGCACCATCGCGATGCAGCGCGACCCGGCCGCCGGCGGCAACGTCCCGGCCCATGGCGGCGAGGCGCTGGTGGAATTCGCCCCTGGTCTCGAGGCCATCGCCCCGTACCGGATCGAGAACTGGGCCCGGCTGCCCGCCTGCCATCTCGGCCCGGACCGCCTGTGGGCGCTGCGCAACCGGGTATGCGAGCTGGCCGCGAGCGGCGAGGTCAGCGGGATCGTGGTGACGCACGGGACCGACACGATCGAAGAGACGGCCTACCTGCTCGCCCGGACGCTGCCGATCCCGCGGTCCCGGTGGCGATCACCGGCGCGATGCTGACCTCGAGCGACGAGGGGTGGGACGGCCCGCGGAATCTGCTGGACGCCGCTCGCGTGGCTGCCGGTCCGGCCTCTGCCGGCCGGGGCGCGATGGTCGTGTTCCACGGGATGATTCTCGCCGGCGACACGGCCGTGAAGACGCACGCCACCGAGCCCGCGGCCTTTTCGGCGCCTCACGCCTTGCCCCTCGGGCGAGTCGCCGGCACGCGTGTGGTCTACGACGCTCCGGCACCGGAGCCGCCGCGGGCCGTCCAGCCCGCGCGAGGGGCTCACGGCTCGGGTGGCGCTGGTCCCGCTGGTCGTGGGCGACGACGGCACGATGCTCGACCTCGCCCGCCCCGAGCACGACGGCGTCGTGGTCGAAGCGTTCGGCAGCGGCAACATGCCGCCTGGCGCGGTGCCGGCGGTCCGCCGCTGGCTCGATGACGGCAAGCCGGTGGTGCTCGCCACCCGCTGCCTCTACGGCCAGGTGACGCCGCTCTACGCGTTCGACGGCGGCGGCGCGCGCACCGTCGCGCTGGGCGCGATCCCGGCGGGCCCGCGCACGCCGTCCCAGGCGCGGATGGAGCTGATGCTCGCGCTGTCCGCCGGCGTCGCCTACGGCACGCAGTGAACGCTCCGGACGCGCCTGCGATTCCGGACGAAGTGCTCGAGATCGCCCGCACGCTCGAGGAGGCGGGCCACGAGGCGTGGTGCGTGGGCGGCGCGCTCCGCGACGCCATCCTGGGCCACCCCCACACGGATTTCGACTTCGCGACATCGGCCACGCCCGCCCAGGTGCAGGCGCTGTTCCGCCGCACCGCACCGGTGGGCGAGAAGTACGGCACCGTGGGGGTGATCGACCGCCGGCGCGTGGTGCACGAGGTGACCACGTTCCGGCGGGACGTGGCCACGGACGGCCGTCATGCGGTCGTGGCCTACGGCGTGTCGCTCGAGGAGGACCTCTCCCGGCGCGATTTCACCATCAACGCCATCGCCTACCATCCCTTTCGCCACGAGTGGCGGGACCCGTATCGGGGGGCGGTCGGACCTCGGTCGCGGGCTCCTCCGCGCGGTCGGCGAGCCCGCGGAGCGCTTCCGCGAGGACTACCTCCGCATCCTTCGCGCGGTGCGGTTCGCCGCCCGGTTCGGCTTCGCCATCGAGCCGGCCACCTGGGCCGCGGCGGTGGCCGCCGCGCCCGGCCTGGCGCGGCTGTCCGCCGAACGGGTGCGCGAGGAATGGTTCAAGGGACTGCGTACGGCCGCGTCGGTCGCGCGGCTGGTGGAGCTCTGGGTCCGCGTGGGTGCCGCGGAGCGATGGATCCCGGAGCTGCTCGCGATCCCCGCGGAGGTGCTGGCGCGCGCCGCCACCGTCCCGCTGGAGGCGCGCGACCCGGTGCTGCTGACCGCCTTGCTGACCGATCACGCCGCGGCGGTCCTCCGCCGGCTCCGCGCCTCCAACGCCCAGATCGAGCGCGCGGCCCTGCTCGGGCGCGGGCCGGCCGAGCCCGCCGGCAGCAGCCCGGCCGATGTCCGTCGCTGGCTCTCGGCCGTGGGCCGCGGGGCGGACGATCTGCTCGAGTTGTACGCGCTCCGGGAGGGGCGGGAAGCGCCCTGGGGCGCGGCCGTCCGCGGCATCCGCGAGCGCGGCGAGCCGCTCGCCCGCGGCGACCTGGCCGTGAGCGGTACCGACCTCCAGGCGCTGGGCGCCGCCGGCCCGCGCGTCGGCGAGCTGCTGGCCACGCTCCTCGACCGGGTGCTGGAGGATCCAGCGCTCAACCAGCGTGACCGCCTCCTCGCGCTGGCCCGGGAGCTGACGTGAGCCCGCTCGGCTTTGCCGTCGCCGCGGCGCTCGGCAACGTGGCGGGGGCACTCGCCGTGGTGCGGCACGAGCGGCGGAGCCTGCTGGTGATCGACGCCGGCCTGGCGTTCGGGGCCGGTTTCATGCTCGCCGTCGCCCTGCTGGGCATGATGCCGGAGGTGCTGCGGGACTCGGGGGACGCGGCCGTGTACGTGCTGCTGGGCTATCTGGCCGTGCATCTGGCCCAGCACGTCCTCACGCCCCACTTTCACTTCGGAGAGGAAACCCACCGGGTGAGCGCCACGGCCGGCATCTCGGCCATGCTCGGGCTCACGCTGCACACGTTCTTCGACGGCGTGGCCATCGCGAGCGGCTTTCTGGTCTCGGGCGAGCTCGGGGTGCTCCTCTTCCTGGCGGTGCTGCTGCACAAGCTCCCCGAGGGGGTGACCATCGCGAGCGTGATGGTGGCCGGCGGCCAGAGTCGAGGCCGCGCGCTCGCCGCGGCCACGGTGCTCGGCATCGCCACGGTGCTCGGCGTGGTGTTGACCGAGCAGGTAGGTCCGCTCGCCCGCCACGGGCTCGCGCTCTCCGCCGGCGTGACCCTGTACGTGGCGGCGTCGAACCTGGTACCGCACTTCCAGGCGCGGCGCGACTGGGTGACGGCGCTGGCGTTCTTCGGCGGCGCGGCGGCCTTCTTCGTGGCGGAGCGGCTGCTGGAAGGATGGATTCGGTGATGGTGCGCAAGCGGGCCGCCGAAGCGGCGGAGGAATCGCTGTTCGCGTCGCGCGCGCGGGAGGCGCAGCCGCTCGCGGCGCGCATGCGGCCGCGATCGCTGGACGAGTTCGCGGGGCAGGAGGCGTTGCTCGCGTCGGGCAAGCCGCTGCGTGAGGCCATCGAGCGCGGCATTCCCGGCTCGATGATCTTCTGGGGCCCGCCCGGGAGCGGGAAGACGACACTCGCCCACCTGATCGCGAGCGCGTCCCAGCGGGTGTTCGTGCCGTTCAGCGCGGTCACTGAAGGCGTGCCGCGGATCCGGGAAATCGTGGCCGCGGCGCGCGGGCGGCTCGAGTCCGGGGGTGCGCGGACCATTCTCTTCATCGACGAGATCCACCGGCTCAACAAGGCGCAGCAGGACAGCCTGCTTCCGCCGTCCGAGGACGGCACGATTACGCTGATCGGGGCCACCACCGAGAATCCGAGCTTCGAGATCAACGGGGCGCTGCTCTCGCGCACCCGCGTGTTCGTGCTGCAGCCCCTGACGCCCGAAGACATCGAGGGCATTCTCCGGCGGGCGCTGGCGGACGAGGAACGCGGGCTCGGCGGCTCGCGGCTCGCGCTGGACGACGAGGCGCTGCGGTCGATTGCCGTCGAGGCGGATGGCGACGCCCGGCGGGCGCTCACGGTGCTCGAGGCGGCCGCGGCCCACGCGGGCGAGGGTGGCCACGTGACGGTCGAGGCGGCGCGCGAGGCGATGCAGAAACGCTTCGCGCGCTACGACAAGGCGGGGGAAGAGCACTTCAACCTGCTCTCCGCCTACCACAAGTCCCTGCGCGGCAGCGACCCGCAGGGCGCGCTCTACTGGATGGCGCGGATGCTGGATGGCGGGGAAGACCCGATGACGCTGTTCCGGCGGGCCATCGCCATGGCGGCGGAAGACATCGGACTGGCCGATCCGAACGCGCTGCTGATCGCGGTCGCGGCGCGGGACGCGTTTCACATGCTGGGTCCGCCGGAAGGGTACCTGCCGCTCGCAGAAATGACGATCTACCTGGCTACGGCGCCCAAGTCGAACAGCGCGAAGGTGGCGCTCGACGCCGCGCTGGCGGCGGCACGCGAGACGCCCGCGGCGGCGGTGCCGCTCCATATCCGGAACGCGCCGACCGGATTGATGAAGGAGCTGGGGTACGGCAAGGGGTATCGCTACGCCCATGATTCGCCGGACGCCTATCTGCCCCAGGAATATCTGCCGGACGAGCTCCGTGGCACCACGCTGTACCGGCCGGGAGCGTTCGGACACGAGAAGCGGGTGGCGGAGCGGATGGCGTGGTGGGAGGAAAGGAAGCAGCGGGAGAGTGGTGCGGAGGCGGAGGGCGGGGAGGACGCCTAGCGGCGGCACGCCCGGAGGCCGCCCGGGACCTCCGGTTATATTGCGCAAGTGACCGAACGGACTCGCGCGGCGCTTGGCTTCACTGCTGCCTCCCTGGCCGCCGCCCTGCTGGCCGGGTGCGCCGGCCTGCCGGATCTCTTCACCCCGCCCACCCTCCACCTCGACCGCGTCGTCGTGCGCGGCCTGGGGGTCACCGGGGGCGCGTTGGACCTGGTGCTGGGCGTATACAATCCCAACCAGTTCGCCCTTCGGGGCACGCGGCTGCAGGTTGGGTTCGACGTCCAGGATTCGCACGTCGGCGACGTCGAGTATGACGACGACTTTCAGGTGCAGAAGGGCGACACCACGCAACTGACTCTCCCCCTCCGTTTCGACTGGTCCGGCCTCGCCGGCGCGGCGAAGACCATGCTGGCCTCCGGCGACATTCCCTACACGCTCAAGGGCCAGCTCACGGTCGCGACGCCGCTCGGCGATCGCGTGGTGCCATTCACGCGTGAGGGCCGCGCGCCGCTGTCCCGGGCCGCCGAGGAGCTGCCATCAAGACACTGATCCAGGTTCGCGATCCGATCGAACGCGCCGTCCTCGTCGCGGCGCCGCGCAAGGGGTCGGCCGACGCGCGCCACGTCGAGGAACACCTCCAGGAGCTCACGCAACTGGTCGATACGGCCGGCGCCGAGGTGGTCGGCAGGATGTCGCAGCAGATCGCCTCGCCGAGTCCGGCGACGCTCATCGGCGAGGGCAAAGTGGAGGAGGTCGCCGCAGCCGTGGCGGAGGCCGGCGCCACGCTGGTCATCTTCGACGAAGAGCTGAGCCCGGTGCAGGGGGCCAACCTCGAGCGCGAGCTCAACGCGCGCGTCATGGACCGGCCCGAAGTCATCCTCGACATCTTCTCCACCCGGGCGCGGAGCCACGAGGCCAGGCTGCAGGTCGAGCTGGCGCAGCTCGAATACCTGCTGCCCCGGCTCACCCGCATGTGGACCCACCTCTCGCGCATCCGCGGCGGCATCGGCCTCCGTGGGCCGGGTGAGACGCAGCTCGAGACCGACCGGCGCATCATCCGCCAGCGGATCCAGGGCCTCAAGGTCAAGCTGAAGGGGGTCGAGCGCCACCGCGAAAATCTCCGCGCCGGCCGCGACGCGATGTTGAGCGTCTCCCTCGTGGGGTACACCAACGCCGGGAAGTCGAGCATCCTGCGGGCGCTCTCGGGACAACACGAGATCGTGGTCGAGGACCGGCTCTTCGCCACCCTGGACACCCTCACGCGCGAGGTGGACCTGGGCGAGGGGCAGCGGGCGCGGGTCACCGATACGGTGGGATTCATCCGGAAACTGCCCCACCACCTGGTGGCCAGCTTCCGCGCCACCCTCGAGGAGGCGCGCGCCGCCGACGCGCTGCTCCACGTGGTGGACGCGAGCCATCCGGATTGGGAGGGGCAGATGCGGGTGGTCGAGCGGGTGCTGGCCGAGCTCGACCTGGCCGACCGGCCCACGGTGCCGATCTTCAACAAGATGGACGCGGTGCCCGAACCGCTCGCCTTTGCCGCGCGGGTGCGAGAGCTCTATCCCGACGCCATCACCACGTCCACGATGCGCACGGACGGCATCATTCCGCTCAAGTCGCGGCTGCGGGAGCTCGAGCAGGAAGGCCGGCCGACGGTGCGGGTGCGGCTGCCGGTGGCGGCGGGTGCCAGGGTAGCGGCCCTCTACCGGGAGGGCGAGGTGCTGGGCCGCGAGGACGGCGCGGACGAAGTGGAGCTCACCGTGCGGCTCGATCGCTGGCAGGTGGAACGGCTCAAAGGCGAGGGGGTCGCGGTCACCGAGGGGGAGCGGCACGGCCTCCGACGAGCCTCGGGGGCGTAGCGGGAGGAAAGGGGGGAGCGCCATCGGCGCTCCCCCCTCGTCCGTCACGGGACAGGGATCGTCTCAGTCGCCGCCGCTCAGCACCTGCTCGAGGATCAACCAGCGGTTCATCCCGGCGAACTTCTGGTGCATCTTGGTGGAGGGCGAGTTCTCCTGCGAATCTTCCTCGATCTGCAGGTCGGCGAGCGCCTCGATGCCGCTCTTGAGGAACTTCCGCAGCCCCTTCTCCAGCGCCATCCCCGCCGTGCGGAAATTGAACAGGGTCGAGAACTGCAGGGTGAAGCCTAGGTCGGCGAGCTGCTGATTGGTGATCAGCGTCCCGGCCTTCTTGGCCCTTCCGAAATAGAGTGAGGGCGAGAGGTTGAACCCGAGCATCTGGTTCGGGTAGTACTTGCGGACGCCCTCCGAGAATTCCTGTGGCTGCTCGAGCTCGGTATTGTTGAACTCCGGCCAGATCACGTCCACGCCGAGCTCCGCGGCCTCCCACGCATCCTCGATGGCCATCTTGACGCCGCCCGCGTCCTGATCGGGAAGCGCGCCGTCAATCGAGTCGGTGCGCGCGATGATGACCACGTTGACCCCCGTCGCTTCCGCCGCGGCCTTGATCGCCTTGAGCTTGGCGAGCCACTGCCGGCGCGTCACCAGCACCTTGCTCCGCTTCTGCTTGCCGACGTTGACGATGTGTCCGCAGGTGCGGTTGGAGGGGTCCTGGTTCTCGAGGTGCACCCCGCCGGCGCCGACCCGGATGAGCTCGGTGGCCAGGGTGAAGGTCTGCGTGGGGCCGCCGAACCCGGCCTCCATGTCCACGAACGCCGGCGGGGCGTCGATCAGCTCCTTGCCCTCGGAATCATACCAGCGGGTGTTGCGCGCGCCTTCGATCCCCTTCCGCAGCTCGAGGACCAGCTCGACCATCTGGTGCGACTGGTAGATCCCGATGTCGGGGTACATGCTCTTCGTGGCCGCGAGCTGCCAGCCGCTGCCGTAGAGCGTCTTGAAGCCGAGGCTGGTCATGATTGCCGCGGTGAAGGCATCGTACGCCCCGGCGGTGTGGAGGTAGGAGCCTGGCATCTCGCGCCTCGACGAGCAGGCGGCGCAGCTTGTCGGCCGGGACCTCGCTCTCGGGCGGCGCGAATAGCCGGTTCACCGCCTCGGCGGGATAGGATACCTTGGGGGACGCCGGGGGGGTCGCAGTCGCCATTGCTGGGTCTCCTTGTAGTTTGTGAAACTATTCACAATATGGCGAGTGGGCCCCGCTTTCGCCAGACCCCTAGTCTGGGGCTTCGTCCCACGTGGCGCAATTCCTCGCAGGCATGGGTCCTGCTTACATTTAGCCGGCTTTACCCGAGCACACTCATGCCGAGACCGATGTTCATCACCAAGCCGTTCGTCCGAGATCGAAAGATCCGCTTCGCGCTCGTGGGGTGCGGCCGCATCTCGGGCAATCACTTCGATGCGCTCGAGCGGCACCGCGACCGCGCGGAGCTGGTCGGTGTGTGCGATATCGACCCGGCGGCGCTGGCCGCGGCGGAGGCCCGGACCGGCGCGCCGGGGTTCCGGAGCCTGGACGCGCTGCTGGCGGGGACCGATGCCGACATCGTCATCCTGTCCACGCCCAGCGGGCTCCACGCGGACCAGGCGATCCGGGTGGCCGGGGCCGGCCGCCACGTCATGACCGAGAAGCCGATGGCGACCCGCTGGCGGGATGGGAAGCGGATGGTCCACGCCTGCGACGAGGCCGGCGTCCACCTCTTCGTCGTCAAGCAGAACCGCCGGAACGCCACGCTGCAGCTCGTCAAGCGGGCGGTCGAGAAGAAGCGGTTCGGCCGGATCTACATGGTGAACATCAACGTCTTCTGGGCGCGTCCGCAGTCCTACTACGAGAGCGCGCCCTGGCGCGGGACCTGGGAATTCGACGGCGGCGCCTTCATGAACCAGGCGAGCCACTACGTGGATCTCCTCGACTGGCTGATCGGGCCGGTGGAGAGCGTCCAGGCCTACACCGCCACCCTGGCCCGGAACATCCAGGTGGAGGACACCGGCGTGGTGAGCATCCGGTGGCGCACCGGTGCGCTCGGCAGCATGAACGTCACGATGCTCACCTATCCCAGGAACTTCGAAGGCTCGATCACCATCATCGGGGAGAAGGGAACGGTCCGGGTGGGCGGCGTGGCGGTGAACAAGATCGAGCACTGGTGCTTCGAGGAGGCCGACCCCGACGACGCCACGGTGGAACAGGCGAGCTACGAGACCACGTCCGTCTACGGCTACGGCCACCCGCTCTACTATGACAACGTGATCAAATCGCTCCGGGGCGAGGCGGTGCCGGACACCGACGGCCGGGAGGGGCTGCAGTCGCTCGAGGTGCTGATCGCGACCTACATCTCCGCGCGGGACGGCCGGCGGGTCGCGCTCCCTCTGGAGGTCTAGGGTGCACTCCGGCAACGGCGTCCCGGGCCGCAAGGGGATCATTCTCGCCGGCGGCTCCGGGACGCGCCTGCACCCGGTCACGCGGGCGGTCTGCAAGCAGCTCCTGCCCATCTACGACAAGCCCATGGTGTACTACCCGCTCTCCACGCTCATGCTGGGCGGGATGCGGGACATCCTGGTCATCTCGACCCCGCAGGACCTGCCGGCGTTCGAGCGGTTGCTGGGAGATGGCGCCCAGTGGGGGCTCTCCTTCCGGTACTCGGCGCAGCCATCGCCCGACGGGCTGGCCCAGGCCTTCATCCTGGGGCGCGAGTTCATCGGGGGCGGCGCGAGCTGCCTCGTGCTGGGTGACAACATCTTCTATGGCCACGATCTCAGCCGGACGCTCGAGCGGGCCGCCGCCCGGGACGTCGGCGCCACCATCTTCGGCTACCACGTGCAGAACCCGTCGGCGTACGGGGTGGTGGAATTCGATGCCGGGGGCAAGGCGATCGGGATCGAAGAGAAGCCGGCCCGGCCGCGCTCCCCCTACGCCGTGACCGGCCTCTACTTCTACGATCCGCAGGTGGTGGACATCGCCCGTGAGATCCGGCCCTCGCCGCGCGGGGAGCTCGAGATCACCGACGTGAACGCGCGGTACCTGGCGATGGGCGCGCTCGAGGTCGAAGTCCTCCGGCGGGGCACCGCCTGGCTGGACACGGGAACTCACGAATCCCTGCTTCAGGCGGGCACCTTCATCCAGACCATCGAGGAGCGGCAGGGGCTCAAGGTGGCGTGTCCCGAGGAGATCGCCTACCGCATGGGCTACATCGGTGCCGAGCAACTGGAGCGGCTGGCGCATCCGCTCTGCAAGACGTCCTACGGGCAGTACCTGCTGCAGTTGCTCCAGGATGCACACCACCGGTGAAGGTCACGCCCACCGACATTCCCGACGTCCTCGTGGTCGAGCCCGAGGTGCACGGGGACGAGCGAGGATTTTTCCTCGAGACCTGGCACGCCGCACGGTACGCGGACGCCGGCATCGACCTCCCGTTCGTCCAGGACAACCACAGCCGTTCGGTCCGCGGCACGCTCCGGGGGTTGCACTACCAGGTCGACCGGCCCCAGGGAAAACTGGTCCGGGTGATCACCGGCGAGATCTTCGATGTCGCGGTGGACCTCCGCCGCTCGTCGCCCACGTTCGGCCGCTGGGTCGGCGCGGTGCTTTCGGGCGACCACCGGCGCCAGCTCTGGGTGCCGCCGGGATTTGCCCACGGGTTCTACGTGACCAGCGAGTCCGCGGACGTCATCTACAAATGCACCGACTACTACGCGCGCGAGCACGATCGCACGCTCCGCTGGAACGATCCCGAGGTCGGGGTCGCGTGGCCTCTTCTCGCCGGGCGCGCGCCACTCCTCTCGGCCAAGGACGCGGCCGGACTTGCGTTGCGGGAGGCGCCGACCTACCCGTGATCAACGCGGGCTCCGCGTGACCGCCGGAGCCGGACGCACGGCGCTGATCACCGGCGCGTGGGGGCAACTCGGCCTCGAGCTCCAGGCCACGGCCCCCCCGGCCTGGCGCGTCGTGCCGTGCGGGTCCGACGACCTCGACGTGACGCGCCCGGAGGCGGCTCGCGTCGTGCTCGAGCGCGAGCGCCCGGCGATCGTGATTCACGCCGCTGCCTACACGGCCGTGGATGCCGCCGAGGAGGATGCGCAGCGGGCCGAGGCGGTGAACGCGGTTGGAACGGCCCATGTGGCCAGCGCGGCTTGGAAGGTGGGCGCCCGCCTGATCCACCTCTCCACCGATTTCGTGTTCGATGGGGCGCAGGGCCATCCATATGCACCGGGGGATCAGCCGAACCCGCTCGGGGTGTACGGCCGCACCAAGCTGGCGGGAGAGCGAGAGGCGGCCCGGCTGACCCATGGTGAGGCGCTCATCGTGCGCACCGCCTGGGTCTATGCCGGCCAAGGTCGCAACTTCGTGCGCACGATGCTCCGCCTCATGCGTGAGCGCGACACGGTGGGCGTGGTGAGTGATCAGGTCGGCACGCCCACCTGGGCCCGGTCGCTGGCCGGGGCACTGTGGGCCGCGGCGGAGTTGCCCCGGCTCCGGGGGGTCCACCACTGGACCGATGCCGGGGTGGCGAGCTGGTACGATTTCGCCGTCGCCATCCAGGAGGAAGCGCTCGCGCTGGGCATGCTCGCGCGCGCCGTGCCGGTCCGGCCGCTCCGGACCCGGGAGTATCCCGCCCGGGCGCCGCGGCCGCCGTACAGCGTACTGGACACGAGCGCGACCCGGTCGGCGCTCGGGCTCCCGGCCATCCACTGGCGGGTCAACTTGCGGACCATGCTTCGAGGACTCGCGGATGCGTAGGCTGCTCGTGACCGGCGGGGCGGGCTTCATCGGCGCCAATTTCGTTCAGTACTGGCTCGCCCAGCATCCCGGGGAGCCCATCGTGGTGCTCGACGCCCTCACCTACGCGGGCAACCTGGCCAGCCTCGACGCGGTCCGCGCCCGACCCGAGCTCACCTTCCTGCAGGGTGACGTTCGCACGCCGGGGCTGGCGGAGCGCCTGCTCCGGGAGCACGCGGTCACGACGATCGTTCACTTTGCCGCGGAGTCGCACGTCGACCGGTCGATTCACGGTCCCGATGCCTTCCTCGAGACGAACGTGCTGGGCACCCACGAGCTCCTCAAGGCGGCCCGGCAGGTCTGGCTGCACGAGGGCTCCGCTCCGGCCGGCACCCGCTTTCACCATGTGTCGACCGACGAAGTGTACGGCTCGCTCGGCCCCGGCGATCCGCCGTTTCGGGAAGACACCCCCTACGCGCCCAACTCGCCCTACGCGGCCACGAAAGCCGCATCGGATCATCTGGTCCGGGCGTATCATCATACGTACGGGCTGCCGGTCACGACCAGCAACTGCTCCAACAATTACGGACCATTCCAGTTTCCCGAGAAGCTGATCCCGCTCATGCTGCTGCACGCGCTCGAGGGGAAGCCGCTCCCGGTCTACGGCGACGGGCTCAACGTGCGCGACTGGCTGTACGTGGACGACCACTGCCGGGCGGTGGAGCAGGTGCTGCTCCGAGGCACGGTGGGTCAGACGTACAACGTGGGCGGGCGAAGCGAGTGGCGGAACGTCGACCTCGTCCGCCTCATCTGTCGCCTCGTGGACGAGGCGTTCGCCGCGGAGCCTGCGCTGGGACGCCGGTTTCCCCAAGCGCCCGCGGCGGCCGGCCGGCCGACCGCGGAACTCATCGCGTTCGTGCGGGACCGCCCCGGGCATGATCGCCGCTATGCCATCGATGCGAGCAAGATCGAACGCGAGCTCGGCTTCTGCCCGCGGGAGAGCTTCGAGACGGGCATCCGCAAGACCCTGGCGTGGTATCTCGCGAATGAGCCGTGGTGGCGGGCGGTGATGGACGGCAGCTATCGGGAGTGGCTGGTGCGGCAGTATGGCGGGCCAGCTCCCGGGGCCGTGTAGATTGCTCCCATGACCGTGAATCTGGCACCCGGGGACGCGGGTCAACCGCCGATCGTCATCGAGCCCGGCCGCCCCTGGACCGCGCTCGATCTGCGCGCGCCGTGGGAGTACCGGGAGCTCCTGTATTTCCTCACCGTGCGGGACATCAAGCTCCGCTACCGGCAGACTTTCCTGGGGGTGGCCTGGGCCGTGCTCCAGCCGGTCGCGGCGATGTTGGTGTTCTCGCTGTTCCTCGGCCGAGTCGCCGGGGTGACCTCTAGCGGGGTTCCGTACCCGCTGTTCGCCTTCCTCGGGCTGGTGCCCTGGATGTTCTTCTCCAACGCGGTCAGCGGCGCCAGCAACAGCCTCATCACGAGCAGCAACCTCATCACGAAAGTGTATTTCCCGCGGGTGATCATCCCTGCCGCGGCCGTCCTCGCCGGGCTGGTGGATTTCTCCGTGTCGTTCGTGGTGCTGCTGGCGCTGCTGGTCTACTACGGCATCCCGCTCACGGGGAGCGTGTTCCTGGTGCCGCTCCTGCTGGGCCTGCTCGTGCTCCTCGCCTTCGGCGTGGGGACCTGGATGGCGGGCTTGAACGTCAAGTTCCGGGATATCCGGTACGCACTGCCCTTCGTGGTCCAGCTCTGGATGTTCGCCTCGCCGGTCGTCTATCCGAGGACGCTCGTGCCCGGGCGGTGGCAATGGGCGCTCCAGCTCAACCCGATCACGGGGATCGTGGAGGGCTTCCGTGCGGCGCTCCTGGGACGCGAGCTCGACTGGCCGGCGCTCGCCCTTGCCGCCGGAATCACGCTCGCGATCGCGCTCTACGCCCTTCTGGCCTTCGCCAGGATGGAAGAGGGCTTCGCGGACGTCATCTGAGAGCCTATGGACGCGATCATCCGGGCACAGCATGTGAGCAAGCAGTACCGGCTGGGCGCGCGCGCGGCGCCCTATGGCACCTTCCGCGAAGCCCTCGTGAGGGCCGCGCGGGCGCCGCTCCGGCTGGGACGGAACGGCCACGACGGGGTGCCGACGCTCTGGGCGCTCAATGACGTGAGCTTCGACATTCCTCCGGGGCAGGTCGTCGGCATCATCGGACGGAACGGCGCGGGCAAGTCCACGCTGCTCAAGGTCCTCTCCCGCATCACGCGGCCGACCCGGGGTCGCGTCGAACTGTACGGGCGCGTCGGCAGCCTGCTCGAGGTCGGCACCGGCTTCCACCCGGAGCTGACGGGCCGCGAGAACACCTATCTGGCGGGCGCCATCCTCGGGATGGAACGGGCCGAGATCGCGCGCAAGTTCGACGAGATCGTCGCGTTCGCCGAGGTGGAGAAATTCATCGACACCCCGGTCAAGCATTTCTCCAGCGGCATGTACCTGCGGCTCGCGTTCTCGGTCGCCGCCCACCTGGAGCCCGACATCCTGGTCGTGGACGAAGTGCTCGCCGTGGGCGACCTGGCATTCCAGCGGAAGTGTCTCAGCAAGATGCAGGACGTCCAGGGCCACGGGCGGACCGTCCTCTTCGTCTCGCACAGCATGCCGGCCATCTCGCGCCTGTGCCAGCGGGTGCTCCTGCTCGCCGACGGCGCCATCGCCAGGGACGGGCCGGTGTCCGAGGTGATCAGCTATTACGTCGGCTCGGGCCTAGGCACCATGGCCGAGCGCCGGTGGGACGAGCCGGACCTGGCCCCCGGGAACGACGTGGCGCGCCTCCGCAGCGTGCGCGTTCGCGACGAGGCGGGCGCGACGCTCGACGCGATAGACATCCGTCGGCCGGTGGGACTGGAAATGGTGTACGACGTGCTGGAGTCAGGCGCGGTCCTGATGCCCAACTTTCACGTGTATAACGAGGACGGAGTGTGCGCGTTCATCGCGCATGACCTCGATCCCGAGTGGCGATTCACGCCCCGGCCCCCCGGCCGGTACACCAGCACGCTCTGGGTGCCCGGCAATTTCCTCGCCGAGGGGAGCGTGTTCGTCACGGCGGCCGCCAGCACCTATACGCCAATGGCGGTGCACTTCCTCGAACGCGACGTCGTCGTTTTCCGCGTGGTCGACACCACGGACGGGGACTCCGCACGCGGGGACTTCGCCGGACACATGCCCGGCGTGGTGCGTCCGGTGCTGCCGTGGACCACGCAGCGCGAGCCGGTGCTCGAGCGCGCCGGCCGCCAGCGGGTGGAGGCCTGATGGCGCCGTCCGGGAGCGGGGCTGGCCGCCCCGGCCTCGAGCGGTTGGTTGCCGCGACGGGCAGGGCCCTGCGGTTGGCCCCGCACGAGGTGGTGGGGCAGGTGGCCGAGCGCCTGCGGCTCCGGCTGGAACAGCACCGGGTGGATACCTCCTACCGCCTCTGGGCCGAGCGGCACTCGACGCTCACCGGGACGGACCGGCGGGCGATTCGGTCCCGGCTGCGCGAGCTGCCGTATCAGCCGCTCATGTCGGTGATCATGCCGGTGTACAACACGCGCGAAGCATGGCTCCGGCAGGCGATCAACTCGGTCCTCCGGCAGCACTACTCCCACTGGGAGCTGTGCCTGGCCGACGATAACTCCTCTCTCCCGCACGTGCGATCCGTGCTCGAGGAGTACGCGCGCCGGGACCCGCGCATCAAGCTCGTTTTCCGGGCCAGCAACGGCCACATTTCTGCCGCATCGAACAGCGCGCTCGCGCTGGCGACCGGGGAGTACGTGGCGCTGCTCGACCACGACGACGAGCTCGCGGAGCACGCGCTCTACACGGTCGTGGAGGAGCTCAACCGGCACCCCGACGCCGACCTGCTGTACAGCGACGAGGACAAGATCGACGGGCGCGGGCGGCGGTATCATCCCCACTTCAAGCCCGACTGGAATCCCGATCTCTTCTATTCGATGAATCTGGTGACCCACCTCGCCGTGTATCGCCGGTCGGTTCTCGCGCGGTGGGCGGCTTCAGCGAGGGCGTCGAGGGAAGTCAAGACTACGACCTGACGCTCCGCGTCATCGAGCGGATTCCGGCCAGCGCCATCCGGCACATCCCGCACATCCTGTATCATTGGCGCGCCATCCCGGGCTCGGTCGCGCTCGCATCGGGGGAGAAGGAGTACGCGCACGACGCGGCGCGGCGCGCCATCCGGGCGCACCTCGCGCGTCGTGGCGTCCGGGCCGAGGTCCGGAGCGCGCCGGAGTACGGGACGCGTCGCCACCGGGTGGTCTACCCGCTGCCGAGCCCGGCCCCGCTGGTGAGCCTCATCATCCCAGTGACCCGACGGCCGGACCTCCTCCATCGGAGCGTGGCAGCGCTGCTTGGCCGCACGGACTACGCCTCCTTCGAACTCCTGCTGGCCGGCGCCCGGCTCGGCGACGCGGTGCCGCTGCCGCCCGAGCTGGAGCGCGATCCCCGCGTGCGAAGGCTCGAGGTTCGGCGGAGAGCGACGGGGAACGATCGCCGCCTCGCTGCCCCACGCGCGGGGCGCCATCGTGGGCCTCCTCGGGTTCGTGGAGCCGATCGCCGGCGACTGGCTGGCGGAAATGGCAAGCCACGCGCTCAGGCCGGAGATCGGCGCCGTCGGAGCCAAGCTCTACGACGAGGCGGGCGCCATCGCGCATGCCGGCATCGTGCTGGGTGCCGGCGGCGTGGCGGGACGGCTCTACCGCGGCGTGCCCAAGAACCAGGCCTGCCGGGTCAACCGGCTCTGGATGATCCAAGGCTACTCGGCCGTGGCCGGCGCGTGCCTGGTGGTCCGGCGGGAGTTGCTGGAGCGCATCGGTGGCATCGACGCGGTCAACCTGCCCTCGATCTATTTCGACGTGGATCTCTGCCTTCGCCTGCGCGCGGCGGGATACCGGACCCTGTGGACGCCGTATGCGGAGCTGACCTGGCTGGGGGCCGACGGGCCCGGCGCACCTGCGGCGGAAGCGGCGGGGCGGGCGTCCGCCGACGAGGAGCAGTACATGAAGTTCCGCTGGGGCAGCCTGCTGGAGCGGGACCCGAACTACAACGCGAATCTCAGCCTCGACGAACGGGAGGACGGCAGCCTGGCCGCCCAGCCCAGGTGCCTGGTGCCCTGGGCAGACGCCGGGCCGGCCAGGGTCCGCCGCGCCGAAGTGCGGGTCTCGACCAGCCAGCACAGTCCCTTCTGATGGCCACGGTCGTCATCGTCCTCAGTTGTTATCAGGGCGCCCGCTACATCGGTGAGCAGGTCGAAAGCATCCGCGGCCAGACGTTCCGCGACTGGACCCTGCTCGTGCGCGACGATGGCTCCTTGGATGCCACGCCCGAGATCGTGCGCGGGTTCGCCCGCGAGGATGCACGGATCAGCCTGCTCACCGACGGGCGCGGTAACCTGGGCCCCCTCGGAAGCTTCGGCGTGCTCCTGGAGTACGCGCTCGAGCGTCAGGCGGCCTACGTCGCCCTCTCCGATCAGGACGACGTGTGGCGGGCGGACAAGCTCGAGCGCGAGCTGGCGCTACTCCGGGCGCATGAAGCATCCGCCGGCGTCAGTCATCCCACGCTCGTTCATTCGGATCTCGCCGTGGTGGATCGCGACCTTCGGCCGATTCATCCGTCCTATCTCCGCTTTCAGCGACTGCAGCACGTGGCTGATGACCCGCTTCGCCGCCTGCTGCTGCAGAACTTCGTCACCGGCTGCACGGTCGTGCTCAACCACGCCCTTCTCAGAGTGGCGACACCGGTGCCTCCCGTGGTCATGCACGACTGGTGGCTGGCGCAGTGTGCCGCCGCACTCGGCACCATCCTCTTTCTCCCGGAGCCGACCGTCCTCTACCGGCAGCACGGGGCGAATACCCTCGGAAGCCGGGGGGCGACGCAGCTCTATCTGGACGCATTGCGGGCACCCCTGCGGTGGTGGGCTCTCGGCGGCCGGAACCTGGCGGAGTCGAGCGCGCAGATCTCCGAGCTCGCGGCCCGACTCCGCGCGCTGCCCGGAGAAGTCGAGGTCGCGCCCGAGGTGCTCGCGCTGGTCGAGCATGCCTCCCTGGCGCTGAGTGGCTCATTCAGTCCGGTCCGCCGCTGCCGCGAGGTCCGCCGACTCGGTATCCGGCCTCCCAGTCTCACGCTGCCATTCTTCTTCTATCTACGCATGCTGGCCGGGCTGCCCGACGAGTCGGACCATCGGCCCGTTCCGGAGGGCGGCCGAGGCGCGGCGGCGCTTCAGGGCCGGTCCCGCCCGGCTCGGACCTAGACCGCGCCTGCCCATGCCGCGTGACGGATCCGTCGCGATCGTCATCGTGAACTGGAACGGCCGGCACCTGCTCGATGCCTGCCTCGCTTCGGCGCTCGAACAGCGGCCCGCCCCGGACCGGGTAATTGTCGTGGACAACGGCTCGTCCGACGGTTCGCTGGCGCATCTTCGGCAACGGTGGCCCCAGGTGACGGCGTTGCAGGCGAGCTCGAACCTGGGATTTGCCGGTGGCAACAACCTGGGGCATCCGGCGGCGCTCGCGGCCGGAGCGGACTACGTGCTGCTGCTGAACAACGACGCGCAGCTCCTGCCTGGCGCGCTCGGCGAGCTGCTCACCGCTCTGGAGCTGGAAGGACCGGCGGCCTGGGCCGCTGCGCCCAAGATCCTCTATCGGGACAATCCGGACGTCATCTGGTCGGCGGGGGGGCGTTTCGACTGGTGGCGCGGGCTCTCGCTCGATCGCGGCTGGGATGAGCACGATCGGGGACAGTACGACGCGCCCGAGCTGATGGAATTCGCCAACGCGTGCTGTCTGCTGGTACACGGGCGGATTTTCCAGGATCTCGGACTCCTCGACGACGGGTACTTCATGTACTTCGAGGACTCGGAGCTGGCGGCGCGCGCCGCGCGAACCGGCGCCCGGGTGGCGTTTCGTCCGGGTGCCCGGGTGCTGCACGACGTGCAGGGCAGCACCGGCGGTGGCCGCGGCGGCTCCTCGCCGGCCGCGCTGTATTACTGGACCCGGAATCGTGCCCGATTCGTCTCGCGCAACGTGCGCGGGCCGGGGCGGCGGCTGGCCGCGCACTCGTATGTCATCGGGACCCGGCTGGTGCGGATCGCCCAGGCAGTCCTCGCCGGGCGGGGGGCCGAGGCGCGCCTGATCGCCCGGGCGCTGGTCGATGGCTACCTCCGCGGGGCGACCGGCCCCACCTTCCCGGATCCGCTGCCGCAGTGAGTAGAGCGCACTCATGAGCGTGGGCCGCCTGACGAACCGTCTGCCTACGGCCGTGCTCTTCCTGCCCGGGTGTTTCGTCGTCCAGGTCATCCTCGGCGGGCCGTCCGGCGTGTACGGCGGCGTTTCCGTACCGCTCCTCCTGCTCGGACTCTCCTGCGGGGTGCTCCTCTTTGCGTTGCTCATCCGGGGGCGCCTGGAGCGCGCGCATCTCCTGCCCATGCTCAGCATTGGCGGATTTCTCGTCCTGAACGGCATCTGGGTGGCCATCGTGCCAGTGCTGACCGGGACGGACATGCACTGGACATTGCGCGAGGCACACTCCTTTATCGTGCTCGTCCCGGTGGTGCTCGTGCTTGGCCTGCTCCGGCGGGAGCAGCTTGCCCGGACGGTGGCTCGGCTTCAGCAGATCGTGGTGCTGACCTCTCTGGTCCTGGCCGCGTTCCAGGTAGGCCTGTGGGCGGTTGGCACCCTGTTCGCGGAGGTGAACTGGGCCGTACCGCTCGTCCTGGGCGTCATATTCCCCGGGGCGACCGACCAGCTCTTCGTCGGCCCGATCGCCGACGGCTTCTTCCGGGTGTTCTGGATATCCACTCTCTGGTGCGTGCTCGGTTTTTTCTGGACCCCCATCGCGCTGCCGGCCACCCGGCTCCGCTGGTTGTGCCAGGGTTTGCTGGTGATGGACGTGTTCGTGGCGTACTCGCGCGGGATCTGGCTCGGTCTGCTGGCCGGTATGCTCGTCGCATTCGGGGCGACGCTGACCGGGCACCGGCTCGGGCGGACGCTGGCCCGCTCGGCCGTGATGGGCCTCGTGGGCGCCGGCGCGCTCGTCGGGGTGCTGACTGCCACCGGCACGCTGGAGCGTGGAGTTACCCGATTCAGGTCCACCACCTCGCGCGAAGACACCAGCATCAGCGCGCGGATCGAGCAAGCGCCCTACCTGCTACAGCTCTGGTACGAGCATCCGGTGGTGGGGAGCGGCTACGGTGCCTACTCGGCGGGGCATCTACGATCCGAGGAAGCGCCGTACAGCTATGAGCACATGCCGTACGCCCTGCTGGCGAAGTTGGGTCTCCTTGGTGTGCTGGTCAGCGGCATCTTCGTGTCCGCCTGGGGCCTTACTGCGTGGGAGGCCCGCCGGCGGGCTCCGTCCGGGGCGGCGTCGTTCCTCGGCGCCTGCGTTGCGCTGCTCATCGCGGAGATGACCAATCCGATGGTTCTCAACTTCGTCAGCATGAGCATCTTCGCCTGCCTGCTCCTGCAGTGGGCGGACCTGGTCTCACCGTATGGCGACCCGCCGTCGCACGGCTGACCGCGATGCGGTTATCTTCGGCTCGCCGGGCGAGGCGCGCCGTCCCGCGACATCCTGCGTCGTTCATGGGGAGCTGACGATATGAGCCAGGCTCACGGATCGGACGCAACGCTCGGGGCGCGCGACCTGTCACCAGCCGATGGGGACCTTACGCTGGTGGGTCTGCTTAGCTTTCTCGTGCGGCACCGGCGACTGATCCTGGGCACGGGACTCGTCGCCTTCCTGCTGGTCGGCATCGTCGCATTTCTCGCTAGCCGGACCTACACCTCGACGGCCAGGTTCATGCCCCAGGCCTCGGAAGGCGCGCTCTCGCGGCTCTCCGGCCTGGCCGCGACATTCGGCGTGTCCGTTCCGTTGAGCGACCCCGGCTCGTCCCCGGCGTTCTACGCCGACCTGCTCCAGTCACGCGACATCCTGCGCCGCACCGTCGAGACGCAGTACGCCTTCGCGGCACCGGGTGATTCCCTGCGCGGAACCCTGGTGAAGCTCCTCCACGGGCGGGGCAGCACCCCGGCCGCCCGTCGCGACGATGCGGCCAGGAAGCTGCTCAAGAGCATCGACGTCAAGGTCGGCCGCGAGACCGGCACCGTCGACCTGGAGGTCACCACGCCGTGGGCGGAGCTCTCCCGGCAGGTCGGCGCCCGGATGATCGAGTTGGTCAGCGACTTCAACCTCCACCGACGCCAGACCAAGGCCGGAGCGGAGCGGCGCTTCGTCGAGGGCCGCGTCGGTGAGGCGCAGGACAGTCTCCACGCGGCGGAGGCCCGTTTGGAGAACTTTCTGCAGCGCAACCGGGATTACCGGAACGCACCGCAACTGCAGTTCGAGCACGACCGCCTCCAGCGCGAGGTCGGCATGCAGCAGCAGGTGTACACGTCGCTCGCGCAGTCCTACGAGGCTGCGCGCATCGATGAGGTGCGGAATACTCCCGTGATCACGATCATGGAGCCGCCCGATCTTCCAGCCAAGCCCAACGCGCGACTGGCACTGCTGAAAGGCATGCTCGCGGGCCTGCTCGGACTGGCGCTCGGCGCGTTCGCCGCCGCCGTGCGCGAGGCGTTCGGCGGTTTCTTCAGCGCGGCGCGCCCCGGCGGCCGCGGCGGGACGGGCGTTCCGGGCGGAGCGGATGGCGTCGCCCGCCGGCCGCTGGCGCGGACGACGGCCGAGTCCGACGAGTCGTAGACAATTCTCCTCGGGGACACGGCGTGATTATCGGGCTCAACCTGCTGTACCTGCTGCCGGGGGTCGTGGGCGGGACCGAGACTTACGCCGCGGGACTGCTTCACGGTCTGTCCCGGACCGAGGCGGCGGACGAGTTCGTAGTGTTCCTTAACCTGGAGAGCGCCGATTGGCCGCTCCCGGACGATCCCCGCTTTCACCGGGTGGTGTGCCCGGTCCGGGCCGTCTCGCGGACGGCGCGGTATCGCTACGAGCAGTTCCGGCTGCCGGCCGAGACGCGTGCGCACGGCGTGGATGTCCTGCACTCGCTCGGCTACGTCGCGCCGCTCCGGCTCCAGTGCCCGAGCGTGGTCACCGTCCACGACGTCCATCACCTCGCGCACGGCCGACGGCGGGACTGGCACCGGCGCCTGCTCCTGGGGCGGATCGTTCGCCGTTCGGTTCGCGGGGCGGCGGCGGTGATCGCCGATTCGCGGTTCATGCGCGACGCGATCGCCGCCGCGTATGACGTGCCGGCGCGGGAGATCGACGTCGTGCCGCTGGCGCCGAACCCGGCATTGAACGGCGGCGTCCCGCAACTGGATGGCGGCGGGCCCGCGCCCGTGAACGGCGGTCCGTATCTGCTGGCGTTCGGCGGAGTCACGCCCAACAAGAATCTCGAGCGCCTGCTCCGGGCGTTCGCCCTGGCCAGGCAGCGCCACGGCGTCCGGCAGAATCTGGTCGTGGTGGGACATCTGCCGCCGTCCCTGCGGATCGGCGACTCGGCGGGCGTGGTGGCCACGGGCTACCTGGACGAAGCCCGGCTTGCTCGTGTGCTCGCGAAGGCGGACGCGCTGGTCTTTCCCTCGCTCTACGAGGGGTTCGGCTTGCCGGTCCTCGAGGCCATGGCGGCCGGCGTGCCGGTGCTCTGCTCCCGCGTCACGGCGATCCCGGAGGTGGCCGGCGATGCCGCCGTCTACTTCGATCCTCGCGCGGTCGAAGACATGGCGTCAAAGCTGGCCCTGGTGGCGCACGACAGGGCGCTGCGCGAAGATTTAGCCGCCCGGGGACGCGCGCGGTCCGCCTCCTTCAGTTGGGAGCGTTCCGCGCGGGAGACGCGTGCCGTCTACGGCCGGGTGGCCGGGCGAGAGTGATGGCCCTGGAGAGTCGGCCCGACTTTCCTTGACACCCCGCGGGCGGGGGGAGACCTTTCCGCCGCCGAGTGGCGGCGTGTCCGTCGCCCGTGATTCGTTCCAGACGCCGTCTTTCAGTAAACTCCGGAGTCATTCATGGCGGGCGAGCTTACGGTTGTCGGGGGGGCGGGCGGCTTCATCGGGGGGCATCTGGTGGCCGCCCTGCGGCAGCAGGGAGCCCGCGTGCGGGCGGTGGACATCAAGCCCCTGGACGAGTGGCACCAGGTGATCGATGGCGTCGAGAACCGCGTGGCCGACCTGAAGCTGGTGGACCAATGCCAGCGCGCCTGTGAGGGCGCAACCGACGTCTTCCAGCTCGCGGCCGACATGGGCGGCATGGGGTTCATCGAGAACCACAAGGCGCTCTGCATGCTCTCGGTGCTCACCAACACCCACATGCTGCTCGCCGCGCGCGACCAGGGCGCCCGCCGGTTTTTCTACTCTTCCTCCGCCTGCGTCTACAACCTCGACCGCCAGCGCTCGCCCGAAGTGGTGCCGCTCAAGGAGTCGGACGCCTATCCGGCCATGGCCGAAGACGGATACGGGTGGGAAAAGCTGTTCTCCGAGCGGATGTGCCGCCACTTCCGGGAGGATTTCGGGCTCGAGACCCGGGTGGCCCGCTACCACAACGTCTACGGGCCGCACGGCACCTGGGACGGCGGGCGGGAGAAGGCGCCGGCCGCCATCTGCCGCAAGGTGATCCGCGCCAAGCAGACCGGCGACCACGCCATCGAGATCTGGGGCGACGGGCACCAGACCCGGTCCTTCATGTACATCGATGACTGCGTGCGCGGCACCCTCGCGATCGCCCGCAGCGACATCCTCGACCCCATCAATCTGGGCTCCAGCGAGCTGGTGACCATCAATCAGCTCGTGGACATCGCCGAGGAGATCGCCGGCGTCAAGCTCGAGCGCCGGTATAATCTGGAGGCCCCGAAAGGCGTGAACGGCCGGAACTCGGACAACACCATGATCCGCGGCGTGCTCGGCTGGGAGCCCTCGATCAAGCTCCGCGACGGAATGGAGCGCACCTACCGCTGGATCCAGGACGAGTACCTCCGCACGTACGGGGACTGAGCGTCCGTGCCGCCCGGTCCCGGCGGCCAGTCGTTGCTGGTCATCAGTCAGGTCTATCCCCCCGATCCCGCGAGCGTGGGCCAGCACATGGCCGACGTCGCTTCCACGATGGCGGCGCGTGGCCACCGGACGGTCGTGCTCACCGCCGACCGTGGTTACGACGATCCCGCCCGGCGGTTTCCCCGCCGCGAACGGGTGGGCGGCGTGGAGGTTCGCCGCCTGCCATTCTCCAGTTTCGGCAAGCGTTCCATCCTCATCCGTCTCCTCGGCGGCCTCTCGTTCGCGCTGCAGGCCGCCTGGGCCGGCATCCGGCTCGGACACCTCGACGGCGTGCTGGTGAGCACCTCCCCTCCGCTGGCGCAGCTCGCCGCCCTGCTGGTGAGCCGGCTCCGGCGCGCGCCGCTCACGCTCTGGGTGATGGACCTGAACCCAGACCAGATGGTTGCGCTCAAGCTGCTCAGCCCGGCGCATCCGGCGGTCCGGCTGTTCGACCGGCTCAACCGGCGGGTGCTCGCCCATGCCCGGGCGGTGATCGTGCTCGACCGATTCATGGCCGAACGGGTGCTCGCCAAGCGCGACGTGCGTGACAAGCTCGCCGTGCTCCCGCCCTGGCCCCACGAGGATCACGTCGGCCCCACGCCGAGGGGCGACAATCCGTTCCGCCGGGAGCACGGGCTGGACGGGAAATTCGTCGTGATGTACAGCGGGAATCACGGTCCCTCCAACCCGCTCACGACCGTCCTGCAGGCGGCGCTCCGGCTGCGCGACGACCCGCGCCTGGCGTTCGTCTTCATCGGCGGCGGCATCGGCAAACCGGAGGTGGACGCCGTCGCCGGGCCCACGATCCTGTCACTCCCCTACCAGCCGCTCGACCGGCTGCGCTACTCGCTCTCCGCCGCGGACGTTCACCTGGTCACGATGGGCGATGACGTGGTCGGCATCGTCCACCCCTGCAAGGTGTACGGCGCGATGGCCGCCGCGCGCCCGGTGCTCTTCGTCGGTCCCGCGCAGTCGCACGTAGGCGATCTCCTGGCACGGGAGGAGATCGGCTGGCGGGTGGCGCACGGGGACGTGGATGGACTGGTGGCGCTGCTGCGGGAGCTGGTCGAGCGCGACGGGGAGAGTCTCGCCGACATGGGCCGGCGTGCACGGAGCGCCGTCCAGCAGGGCCTCAGCAAGACCGAGCTGTGCGGCCGCCTGTGCGACGTCCTGGAGCAGGGCCCGGCGGCCGCTCGTGTCGCTTCCTGACGACACACCCCGTGTGGCCGTGGTGACCGGCTCCAACGGCTTCGTCGGGTCCTGGCTCTGTTCGGCGCTCCACGACGGCGGCATCCAGGTGCGCGGAATCGGACGCGGGGATCCCGGCCCCCTTGGGCCGCAGATGAGCTATCATCGAGCGGACCTGCTGGACGCGGCCGCGCTCCGGCCGGCGCTTGCGGGCGCCGATACCCTGGTGCATCTGGCGGCCCGGGTGCACGTGATGCGCGAGGCGGCCGCGGAGCCGCTCGAGGAGTTCCGGCGGATCAACGTCGAGGGAAGCAGGGTGCTTCTGGAGGAGGCGGTACGTGCCGGCGTGCGCCGGGTCGTCTTCGCGAGCACCGTCAAGGCGGTACGGGAGGCGAGCAGTGTGCCGTTGACCGAGGACGCCGTACCCCGACCCGCCGACCCGTATGGCGTGAGCAAGCTGGAGGCGGAGGCCGTGGTACGTTCCGTCGCCGAGCGCGGCGCGATCGCCGCCACGATTCTCCGGCTGCCGCTGCTCTACGGCCCCGGCATGAAGGGCAACATGCTGAGCCTCTTCCGCCTCGTGGTGCGGGGAGTGCCGCTGCCGCTCGGACTGGTGCGCAACCGGCGAAGCCTGGCGTTCGTCGGCAACGCGGTGGCCGCCATGCTCGCCGTGCTGCAGTCATCCACGGCGCCCGCGCGTACCTTTTTCGTGTCGGACGGTCGTGACCTCTCCACCCCGGAGCTGCTGCGCCTGATCGGCGGTGCGCTGGGGCGGAAAGTCCGTTTGATGCCGGTCCCCGCTCCGCTGTTCAGGCTCGCCGGCACGGCCGGCGACCTGATCTCCCGCCTCTATCCGGTGCCGCTCACGTCCGCCGCCGTGGATCGCCTGCTCGGTTCGCTGGTGGTGGACTCCTCCGCCCTCACCCGGGCCGTGGGGTTCCGGCCGCCATACTCCGTCGAGGAAGGGCTCCGGCTGACGGCCGAGTGGTACCTGGACGCCGTGGGAGGCCGCGGGTGATGTCGGAGCGGGCCGGTGTGACCCTGATCCTCGGCCTGACGGCATTCCTGGCGAGCCTCGGCCTGTCGAAGCTGGCGCGGCGCTACGCGCTCGCGCGCGCGCTGATCGACGTTCCGAACGAGCGCAGCTCCCACTCGGTGCCGACGCCCAAAGGGGGCGGCATCGCGATCGCGATCGTCGTCCTGACGGGCCTCGTACTGCTCGCGGTGCTGGGGCCGGTCGGAGCGGGACCGGCCATCGCGCTCGGCGGGGGCGGCGCGCTGGTCGCCGGGGTCGGCTGGGTGGACGACCATTACGGGCTCTCCGCCGGGGTCCGCCTGGCAGTACACGTCACGGCCGCGGCGTGGGCGGTGACCTGGCTCCGGGGAATGCCCGACCTCGCCCTGGGCGCGGCCACGCTGCACCTGGGCCTGGCCGGAGCGCTCCTGGCGGTGCTCGGAGTGGTCTGGGCCACCAATCTCTACAACTTCATGGACGGGATCGACGGCCTGGCCGCGGCGGAAGCGGTGGTCGTCGGCGGCATGGGGTGGCTGCTGCTGGCGTCCCGCGCGACGTCCCTGGCGCTCGTCGCCCTGCTCGTGGCGGCCGCCGCGGCCGGGTTCCTCGTGTGGAACTGGCCACCCGCCCGGCTCTTCATGGGCGACGTGGGATCGGGCTTTCTCGGGTTCATGTTCGGCGGGCTCGCGGTGGCCACCGAGAATGCGCGCGCGCTGCCGGCGCTCCTCTGGCTCGTCCTGCTCGGCCCCTTCTTCATCGACGCGACCGTAACGCTCCTCCGGCGGATGGTCCGGGGAGACCGCTGGCACGCCGCCCACCGCACCCATGCCTATCAACGCGGGGTGCAGTCGGGCTGGTCGCACCGCCGGGTTACTTCGGTCGTGGCGGCGCTCAGCGGCGCCCTCGGCCTGGCGGTGGCCATCGCCATCGGCCGTCCCGCCCTCCAGGTGCCCGTGCTCGCGGCGGCGGGCGGCGTGCTCGGCGCGCTCTACCTGGCGCTGGAGCGCCGGCGACCGATGCCGCCGGCTGAAGGACCGGGGGAGCCGGGGCCGAACCGCTCAACTGGAGAACTCGCCCGCGGTCGCCCATCTTACAAGGCTGGCCCCGGGGAGGGCGGCCGCGCCGGGCGGTAGCGGCGGCGTGTCGCTCCGACACCGAATTCCGCTCCGGAGCGGGGCTTCGCCGGAGCCCGCGTGCGGTCCGGTCCTTGCAACCGGGAGGGCTTTTTCTGTGGGACTTCGGAACTGGTGGGAGTGAACCCGGGTCGTCAGAACGTAACTCCCACGCGGACAAAATCTTGACTCCGAGTTGTCCCCTGAGGATACTGTTCCGTCATGGTTAACGAGCCGCTCCCGCTTCGTCCTACCCACGTTCGCAACCGCTACATCTTCGCGTCCGATCTCCTCCTGTTCGCGGCGGCCCCGATCCTCGCCTTCGCCCTTCGGTTCGAAGGCTTCGAGTGGGGATCGGACCAGAACCTCGCCGCCGCCATCTACATCGCCTGCACGCTCCCCGTCAAGCTGTACCTGTTCTGGGCGACCGGCCTCTATCGCCGCCTCTGGCGGTACATGGGGATGGTCGAAGTCGAGCGGCTGATCTCCGCGTCGGCACTCTCGGGGCTCGTCTGCCTTCTGATCGGGGTGGCGGTGCTCCCGGGCCTCGGGTGGACGCCGAGCCGTGTGCCGCTCTCGATCCTGTTCATGGACGGGCTCCTCACGGCGGCGTTCGCCGCGATGCCTCGGCTCATGGTCCGGGCGTTGGGACGGCGGGGTCATCGCCGGCTGCTGGCAGACGGCCGGCGCGCGCTGATCGTCGGGGCCGGGGCCGCGGGCGAGATGATCGTGAAGGAGCTGCTGGGCAATCCGCAGATCGGCCTCAACCCGATCGCGTTCGTGGACGACGACCGGACGAAGCACGGCCATCGCATGTGCGATCTCCCGGTACTCGGCCCCCTCTCCGCGATCAGGGAGGTGGTACTCGCCCACGAGGTGGACGAAGTAGTGATCGCGATGCCCCGAGCGCCGGGGGCGACGGTCCGGACGGTGGTGCGTGCGGCGCTCGAGGCCGGCGCCAAGACCCGGACGGTGCCGGCGATGTTCGACATCATCTCCGGCCGGGTCAAGGTGGCGTCGCTCCGCCAGGTCGAGATCCAGGACCTCCTCAGGCGCGAGCCGATTCAGACCGACCTGGAGCTGGTCCGCTCCCTAGCGACCGGCGAGACCGTCATGGTGACGGGCGCCGGGGGGTCGATCGGCAGCGAGCTCTGCCGGCAGGTGGCGGGGCTCGAGCCGGCGCAGATCCTTCTCGTGGGGCATGGGGAGAACTCGATCTTCGACGTGCTCGCCGAGCTGACGGAGCGGTTCCCCAGCGTAACGGCGGTTCCCATCATCGCCGATGTCCGGGACCGCGAGCGCCTGCGGCAGGTGTTTCAGCAGTACCGCCCATACTCGGTGTTCCACGCCGCGGCGCACAAGCACGTGCCACTGATGGAGGGCAACATCGCGGAGGCGGTGACCAATAACGTCCTCGGCACCAGGAACGTGGTCGAGCTGTCGGCGGAATTCGGGGTGGAGCACCTGGTGCTGATCTCGACCGACAAGGCGGTCCGGCCCACCAACATCATGGGCGCCACGAAGCGGATCGCCGAGCAGATCGTGCAGGAAGTCGCCGAGGCGCATGGGCGGAAGTTCGTGGCGGTGCGGTTCGGCAACGTGCTGGGCAGCCGGGGGAGCGTGGTCCCGACATTTCTGCGGCAGATCCGCGCCGGCGGACCGGTCACCGTGACGCATCCGGAGATGCGGCGCTACTTCATGACCATTCCGGAGGCGGTGCAGCTCGTCCTGCAGGCCGGCGCGATCGGCCGGGGCGGTGAGGTGTTCGTGCTCGACATGGGCGAGCCGGTCAAGGTGCTCGACCTCGCGACCGACCTGATCCGCCTGTCGGGGCTCGAGGTGGGCACCGACATCGAGATCCGCTTCACCGGCACGCGGCCGGGCGAGAAGCTCTACGAGGAGCTCTTCTTCGACTCCGAGAGCGCCATCGCGACCGACCACCCGAAGGTGCTCCGCGCCAAGAACGGCGCGCTGCCGCTCGGGACTCGGCACGGTGGTGGACGTGCTGGTGGAGAGCGCCCGGAGCGGCCGGCCGGACGACGAGATCCGCGAGCTGCTGCTCCGCCTGGTGCCCGACTTCCAGCCGGACGCCGCCGGCGGCAAGGGAAGCGCGGCTGGCGGCCCGGCGCGGATCAGCGGCGTCGCGCACCACGATGATGGTGACCAGGGTGCCGAGCAGTTGCGCTGCCGTGCCGAGAGCAGGCCCACGACGTTGCTCCCCGGCTCCTGCGCGGTCCGCGTCGGCACGAAGACCACCGCTCCGGGCTTCGGGCTCGGCACTCGATCCGCGAACACCGCCTTCCGCTTGACCCCTTCGCGCTCTCCGTTCGGCTGGGTGACGTAGGGATGGTTATCGTCCGCCGTCTGGGTATAGCCGCCCGCCGCGTCCACGTACCAGTCCAGGTTCTTGCCCGGCGTGTACGCCACCGCGCCCGGCGAGTTCACCGCGCCCTGCACCAGCACGATCGGGTTGAACTCGGGGATGTGGATCGAGTCGCCGCCTGCCAGGATGAGGTTGTCGCGGAATGTCGTATCCTTGAGCACGCGGGGCAGGTCGATGCCGACCCGCTCGGGCGCGCCGGCGCGAGCGTCGAGTCCCGCCGCGTGCCGTCGCGAGGCGAGACCGGCTGGAGCCGGTCGGTGCCGGTCGGCCGGTTGCCCGCGTAGGGCCGGTAGAACTGGATGCCGCCCGCATAGGCCTCCGCGGTGAGCCCGCCCGCGCGCTCGAGCAGGTCGGCCAGGCGCTCGGTCTTGGAGCGGAGGGAGTAGCGGCCCGGCGACTTCACCTGCCCGCTGATGGCCACGGTGCGCTGGAGCGACCCAGCCGCCCTGCCGCAGCACCAGGACGTTGTCGTAGGGCTGGAGCGGCGCGTCGCCGGCGCGGCCCGGCGCCGGTCGCGCCGTCGGCCCCCGGTGCCGCGCCGGCCGAAGAGGAACGTCGAGTCGAGCGGCACGCGCACCGTCTGGGCCAGCGCCCCCGGCGGCCGCTCGGCCGGGAGCCGGGCGATCTCGGCCTCGCAGCTGCGCGTCCTCGGTGAGCCCGTCGGCCAGGAGGATGACGTCCCGCATCGTCATCCCCTCGCGGTACGGCACCCGGCCCGGCCGGCGCACCGCGCCCACGATCGGCCACGTAGCGCTCGGGCCGGAACGTGGTGCGGGAGAAGATGCGGACCTCGTCCTCGTCCTCGAGCGCCAGGTCGTCGCGGACGCGGCCGGTCGAGTCGGCGAAGGCGGAGCGGAGCTGGACGAAGCTCGAGTCGTCGCGCATGCGCGTCACCAGGATGCGGCGGCAGATAGACGTCGGGCCGGGGCCGCCGGCCAGCCGGATCGCGTCGCTCAGCTTCATCCCCGGCGTGAAGCCGACCTCGCCCTCGACCCAGACGTTGCCGCGCACCGTGACGTAGCCCCGCTGCCGGTCGGCGACGGCGTAGACGGTCACCGAGTCGCCCGGCGCCATCGGCACGGCGGGCGCGACGCCGCCGGTGAACTGGTCGGCGCCCACGGCGACGACCACGCGCGCCCGGCCGCCCGGGCCGCGCGAATCCGGCGGCAGGATGCGATGGATCGTTACCCGGGCCTGCACCGCGCTGGGGTCGAAGCCGCCGGCGAAGGCGATCGCGTCGCGCAGGGTCTCGTCCGGGCGCAGCTCGTAGATCGCGGGCCGGATCACCTTGCCGGCCACCGACGCGAATCCGCCGTGCACCGGGACGAAGACCACGTCGCCGGTCTGCAGCCGGATGTCGGTCGGGTTGCTGCCCGTGGAGCAGGTAGTCGTAGAGGTCGAGGCTGTCCACCAGCGCGCTGCCCGCGGCGGATCTCGACCCGCCGGAAGCTGCCGTTGCTGGTCGGGCCGCCGGCGGCGTAGAGCGCGGTGAGCACCGTGCCGGCGCTCGACATCTGATAGGCGCCCGGGCGCACCACGTCGCCGGCCACGAAGACCTGGATATTGCGGAGCCGCGCGAGCGAGAGCTGGAACCGGGTGGTCGCGTTGGGCCCGCGGCGCACGCCGGAGTAGACCCGGCCGAGCCGGCGTGTAGAGCTGGTCCTCGAGCTGGCCCAGCGTGAGGTTGGCGACGTAGAGCTGGCCGACCTGCGGGATGACCACGAACCCTTCGCGGGTGACCTCGAGCGTGTAGCGCCCGCTCGACGTCGCCGGTCAGGATGAGGACCAGCACGTCGCCCGGGCCGAGCCGGTAGTTCTCGTCCACCGGGCCCGCCTGCGCGGGCTGGAACGGGTGGTCGTGCGGCGGAAGGTCTCGATGCCGAACAGCTTGAGCCCGGCGCCCCGGAGCACGGCGAGGGAGTCGGCCAGCGAGTCGGCCCGGAGCGAGTCGGCGCGCAGCGAGCTTGATCGAGTCGAGCACGGCGCGCAGCGAGTCCGACGACCACGCCGGTCGAGTCGACGATCTGCAGCGAGTCGGCTTCCTCGGTCGCTGAGGACGCCGAGCGCGCGCACCGCGTCGAGGGTACGGCGGGCCGAACGGCGCCGGCCTGCGTGGTGTCCGCGCCCTGGAGGTACTCGTCGAGCATGTCCTCGGGGTAGCCGGCGGCCCGGAGCCGCGAGCGGACCTGGTCGGGCGTGAGCCCGGACTGCATCAGTCGCTGCCGCAGCTGCTGCACGAGCTGGGGCTGGGTGCGGAGCATCTCCTGCGCCTGCTGCGGGCGAGGGGAGCTGCTGCCCGCTCGGGACCTGCGCCTGGGCGCGAGCGGGCGAGCAGCGACGACCAGCAGAACCGCCAGGGCAAGCCACACCCTGGCGGGCAGGATCCTACGCGGAGCCGAGTTGGGCATGGAGGCCGAAGATCGTTCGTAAGTAAGGCGAAGTCAAGCGGTTGCGCGAATGATCTCGTGCCAGAACTCAAGCGTGCGCCGGGCGACGGCCGCGTCGGTGTACGCGTCCATCACCCGCCGGCGCCCGGCCGCGCCGAGCCGGGCGTGCTCCTCGGGCTGGTCGTGCAGCCGCTGCAGCGCCTCGGCGAGCGCGGCGACGTCCTCCTCGGGGACCACGATCCCGCCGTCGCCCAGGATCTCGGGGATCGCGCCGGCGGCGCTGCCCACCACGGCGATGCCGTGCGCCATGGCGTCGAGCGCGGCTCGCGGCATGGTCTCGATCCACCGCGCGGTGGTGCGGGAGGGCGCGACGACGACGTCGAGCGAGGGCCAGACCTGGTCCACCCCGCTCCGCGGGAGGGCGCCGAGCCAGGTGACCCGGCCGGCGATGCCAAGCCGCTCGGCGAGGCCCTCGAGTTCCTCCTGGGCGGGGCCGGTGCCGACCACCGTGATCGTCCAGCGGCCGACCAGCTTGACCGCGGCGCGGAACAGCAGGTCGAGACCCTTCTCCGGAATGAGACGGCCCACGAAGCCGATGGCCAGGCCCGTGTGCGGCCGGCGCTCGACCGAGAGCGGGAGCGGCACGCCGAGCTGGGGGATGGTGCGATGCGGGAGCGAGGGATGCCCGCGCAACGAGAGCCGTCCGGCGTGCTGATTGACCGACACGAGCCCGGCGGCGCCGGCGAGCGCCCGGTTCCGGCGGAGCGCCGCGAGCGTGCCCCGGCTCACCGGCAGGCTTTCGCGAGTAAGCAGGACGTACGGGATCTTGAGCCGCCGCGCCGCGCGGGCGATGGCCGCGGCGCCGTTGGAGCCGGGCTCCTCCTCGATCTGCAGCAGATCGGGCCGGTAGTCGGTCAGCAGCCCGCGCATCGTGCGCGCGTGCCAGTAGGGATCCGCGTCGGCCGACGCGTGGCCCCGGATGGGAATGGGCACCGTGCGGACGCCGCCATCCTGGCCCCAGTTGGTCTGCTGTTCCCGGTCGAGTCCCGCGGGCACCCAGCGGTCGGGCACGGCGGCCGCCACGGCCACCTCCAGGCCGGCAAGTGCGCGGAGCTTGCCCCGCGCCGAGGGATCGGCGTAGACACGAGAAGCGATGAGGGCGCGCACGCCCGCAATCTCACCCCGCGCGCGACCGGGACCAAGGGGCGGCCGCGCGGTTGACTTCGGTCGCGGCCCGTGGCGAACTTGGCGGAACTACCCATGCGCATCCTCCACCTCGCGAAGTACTACTGGCCGCGCTCCGGCGGCATGGAACGGGTGGTCCAGGGCCTCGCGGAGGGCGCGACGGCGCTGGGCCATCAGGTGGAGGTCGTCGCCATCGAAGGCCGGGGTCGGAGGCCGAGTGCAGGCCGCCAGCGCTCCTCGGTCACCCGCGCGTTCTCGTTCGCGGCGCTGGGCTCGCAGGAGATCGCGCCCGGCTACATCGCCGCGGCCTGGAAACGGGCCGACATCATCCACGTCCATCACCCGCATCCGCTTGCCGACCTGGCGTGCCTGCTCCGCGCGGGCCGGACGCCGGTCGTCGTCACCCAGCACGCGGACTCGCGCCGCTCGATCTACCGGCCGGTCACCGGGCTCGTGCTCCGGCGCGCCGCGGCGGTGGTGGTGCCGAGCCGTGCGCACCTGGCGCTCTCGACCGAGCTGGTGGGTTGGGAGAGCAAGGTCGAGGTGATCCCGTTCGGGATCGACGAGTCACGGTGGGAGAGCGTCCCGCCGCCGCCGCCGGGCGCGGCGCCGCGGGCGATCTTCATCGGGCGGCTGGTGGCGTACAAGGGGCTCGACATCCTGCTCCGCGCGCTCGAGCGGGTGCCGGAGCTCCGGCTCGACGTAGTGGGCTCGGGGCCGGAGGGGCCTCGGCTCCGGACGCTGGCGCAGGCGCTCGCCATCAGCGACCGGGTGCGCTGGTACGGCGAGTACCCGGACGAGGACCTGCCGCGCCGGATGGCGGACGCGGACTTCCTGGTGCTCCCGTCGGTCACGGTGGAGGAGATGTTCGGTCTGGTGGTGCTCGAGGCGATGGCGGCGGGGCGGCCGGTCATCACCACGGCGCTCCCCAGCGCGGTGCGCGAGGTGAACGTTCCCGATGTGACCGGCCTGGAGGTGCCGCTCCGCGACGTGCAGGCGCTGGCCCAGGCGCTGGAGACGCTGTGTCAGGACCCCGCGCGCCGCCGCGCGCTGGGCGATGCCGGGCGCCGCCGGGTCGCGGAGCATTTCACCCAGACCGCGATGGCCGAGCGGCACATCGAGCTGTACCAGCGCATCCGGGCCGCGCGCGGCTGACGCGTTCGGCCCGCGAGTGCTACTCCGGGGCCGGCTGCTTCCGGACGGGAACCGTGTCGCCGTCGCCGGATGTGGCGCCTTGCGCCTTCCAGCGGCGGCTCGAGGCCAGAGCGGGGAATCCGTGGTGGCGGCGCACCAGCATCCAGAGCACCGGCGCCACCGCCAGCACGAGGAGCAGAGCGATCCCGGTGCCCCGGGTGGACACGTCGAGCAGCTTGAGGGCCGACGCGAGCAGGACGAACGCCAGCGCCCGACGCACCAGTCCTCCCGGCGCCCGCGCGGAGAGATGCGCGCCCACCCACACGCCCGGGATACAGCCCACCAGCAGCGACGTGGTCAGGTCGAGGTGGAAGTCGCCGAAGAGAATGTGTCCGAGGGCGGCGGAGGCCACCAGCGGGACGGCCTGCACCAGGTCGGTGCCCACCAGCTCGTTGGCCGTGAGCCGCGGGTAGAGCGCCATCAGCGCGATGATGATGAGCGATCCCGATCCCACGGATGTCAGGCCGACAACGAGACCGCCGAGGAGGCCGAGCACCACCGTGGGCGCGACGCGCAGCGTGAGCGTCGGGGGGCCGTGGGGCAGCGGTGCCGCACGGCCGTCGCGCCGGCGCGCGTGCTCGAGCAGCCGGAGGTAGGCCCGGACGATCAGCCCGCAGGCGGCGAGGAGCAGGGCGACGCCGAGCGCGATGCGGATGAAGTCCTGCACCGCCTGCCCGCGTCCCAGCGCGCGGGCAACGAGCACCCCGCTGAACGCCCCGGGGATCGAGCCGAGGCAGAGCCACTTGACCAGGCCCAGATGGACCGTGCCCCGGCGCAGGTGCACCACGGAGCCCACCGGCTTCATCACGGCGCTCGCCACGAGGTCGGAGGACACGGCGGTGAGCGGCGGCACGTTGAAGAACAGCACGAGCACCGGGGTCATCAGCGCCCCGCCGCCCATGCCGGTGAGGCCGACGACGATGCCGATGCCGAAGGCAGCGAGGGAGAGCAGGGGATCGAAGTGCATGGGGCTCCGGGTGCGACAGGGCGGAAGGACGGAAAGAGAGAAGGACGGAACGACGGAACACGGAACGACGGAATGGTAGTATGGGCGGGCGGGCTAGGGTGAGGAAGGGGAGGTTGGTTGTCCAAGGGAGTTCCGGGACAGCTCGACGCTCCCGGGAAGGGAGAGATCAATGCGCGCGGGGATGCTGTAGGGGCGCTTGACTCGGGTGGTTAGAGCAGCGGACTCATACGCCCTGCTGAATCGGCGGGGCGCTCTGTGCTTTGAAGTGCCTTTAGTCCCCGTGCGCGGGACACGCGGTTCTCGCGCCGGTCCGCCCCACCTGACCACGGGCCGATAGCGCTGTTAGTGGGAATGCCGGTGATGGATGTCCGGGTAGTGGGGATGCACGTGCGTCAGCGGCTCGTGCGGGTGCCGGTGAGTGTGCGGCTCACCCGGCGGATCGTCGGGCGCGTGCGCGTGCCGGTGATGCGTGTCGTGCACGTGCGGATGGCTGTGCTCCACTGCCTCGTGAGTGTGCCGGTGCTCGTGCCGTTCCGTGAGGTGGAGCCAGAGGCCGAGGCCCATGAGCGCCGCGGCGGCAGCGAAGAGCGGCGTGACCGGCTCCCGCCAGAGCATGATGCCCAGCGCCGCGCCGATGAAGGGGGCGAGGGCGAAATAGGCGCCGGTGCGCGCGGTGCCGAGCTCGCGAAGGGCGCGCACGTAGAGCACGAGGCTCACGCCGTAGCTGAGAAAGCCCACGACCAGGGCGGCAAGGAAAACGCCCCCGCTCGGCCAGCCCGAGCCCAGGCGGAGGGAGAGAAGCGTGTTGGTGGCGCCGGCCACGAGGCCCTTTAACATCGTGGTCTGCATGGGGTCGCTGGCCGACACCTTCTGCGTGAGATTGTTGTCCACCGCCCAGGCGAGGCAGGCCGCGGCGACGGCGAGCGGGCCGGCCAGAGCGCCGGAGGCGAGGTGCCCCTGCCAGGAGAGCAGCCCTCCGGCCGCCACGATCGCGAGCATGCCGATCACGATCCGTCGGTGCACGTGCTCGCGGAAGAGCAGCCAGGCGAGTCCGGCGGTGAAGACGCCCTCGAGGTTGAGGAGCAGCGACGCCGTGGAGGCCGCAGTCAGGGTGAGTCCCAGCATGAGGAGCACCGGCGCCACGATCCCGCCGGCGAGGATCGCCCCGGCGAGCCATGGGAGATCCGTCCGGCCGAGCGGCGCCTCGGCGACCTTACCCCGGCGCGGGCCCGCACGGCGGCGCCCCAGCCAGACGGCGAGCAGCCCCGCGCCCGAGCCGAGGTAGAGAAGCCCGGCCAGGAGCTGCGGGCCCACCCCCTCCAGCAGCCCCTTCGCGACCGGCGCGCTCGCGCCGAACAGCAACGCCGCGCCGAGCGCCAGGCCGACTCCCTTCGATTCCATCCGGTCCGACCGCATCTGCGCTCCCCACAGGATCTCCGCCAAAGGTAGTCCGCGGGGCACGATCCGGCCGCCCAGTCGCACCGGCCTGCGCCGAGGCGAGACGAAATCGTCGGGTTGCGAGGGATGTAACAATGGTTACATTGGCTGAATGCTCGATCTCGCGTGGGTTATCCTCTCCTACCGACTTCCACGAGAGCCTAGCCGCCTCCGCCTGGCCGTGTGGCGGCGGCTCAAGCGGCTGGGGGCCCTCGTGCGGCACGATGCCCTCTGGCTGCTCCCGGCGGACGCCAAGACACGCGAAGCGTTCGAGTGGCTGGCCGAGGAGGTCGAGGAGCTCGGCGGAACTTCGCTCGCGTTCGAGGCGCGGAGCTTCGGTGCCGAGCAGGACCGGAACCTCGTCGCCGCCTTCCGGGCCGAAGCCGACGAGCGGTATGCGGGTCTGGCCGAGTCGGCCCGCGGGATCGGCCGGCTGGCGGTGCGCCGCCGAGCGGTACCCGCATCCGTGCTCCAGCAGGCATCCCGCCAGCTCGCCGGCCTCGAGCGCGCGCTTCGGCTCGAGCGCCGGCGGGATTATTTCCGCGCCCCCGGCCGGGGCGCCGCGGAGGAGGCGCTCGGCGCGGCGACGGCAGCCCTCGCTGCCCGCCTCGGCGCCCCCTCGGCATCGGACTGGAGAGGAGTCTCCCGTGCTGTGGGTGACTAGACCGCACCCGCACATCGATCGTACCGCCTGCGCCTGGCTCATCCGACGGTTCGTGGACCCCGCCGCCGGGTTCGCGTTCGCCCCGGATCCCGAAGCGGCTGCCGCGCTCGGCGGCACCCCGTTCGACATGCGTGGTGTCGAACTTGGCCATCACGCGGGGAGGTGTTCCTTCGAGACCATCCTCGAGAGGTACGCCCTCACCGATCCCGCGCTCCACGAGATCGCCGCCATGGTTCACGATGCCGATCTCGACGACGACAAATTCCGGACTCCCGAGGGCCCGGGGCTGGACGCCATTGTCCGCGGCCTCGGCATGACGATCCCAGACGACCACGAGCTCCTGGCGCTCACGGATCGAGTGTACGACGGCCTCTACGCCTGGGTTCGTCGCACCGTGGGCTGAGTGGCTGGGAAGCCCTCGGAAGTCCTCATCAGGAGGCACTATGCAGAATCGACATCGCGCGCGTCCGGGATCGCCCCGGTGCGTCCCTGTTGTGGGCCTGTGTGTCGCGCTGGCGGCCGTGGCTGGTCCGAATCGGCTGCTCGCCCAGTCGAAGGAAGCGAGCGACACGAGCTGGGCCGCGGTCGAGCGGGCGCTCGGCCGATCGGGGACGATGCAGGCCGGCGGGGTCTACAAGTTCGGCATGCCCCGAGGCGACCTGACCGTGCGCATCGGCGCGGTGACGCTCAAGCCGGCGCTGGCCCTGGGCTCCTGGCTCGCCTTCGAGCGGGAAGCGGCCGGCGGGGCGACGGCCATGGGCGACCTGGTGCTGCTCGAGAGCGAGGTTGGCCCCGTAATGCAGAAGCTCCAGGCCGAGGGCATCCAGCAGACCGCGCTGCACAACCACGTGCTCGGCGAGACGCCGCGAATCGTGTACATGCATGTGATGGCGCAGGGCGATCCAGTGGCGATCGCGGGTGCGGTGCGCGGCGCGCTGGCGCTCACGAGGACGCCGGCGCGGGCCCCCACTCCGGCGGCTCCGTCCGCGCCGTTCGGCCTCGACACCGTCGCGCTGGTGCGCACGCTGGGCTACAGCGGAAAGGTGAATGGCGGCGTGTATCAGGTGAGCGTGCCGCGCCGCGACCCGGTGCGGTCCCACGGCATGGAGGTGCCGCCCCCGATGGGGACGGCGACCGCTCTCAACTTCCAGCCGACCGGCGGCGACAAGGCGGCGGTCACCGGCGACTTTGTGCTCGCGGCGGACGAGGTGAACCCGGTCATCAAGACGCTCGGCGAGCATGGCATTACGGTGACCGCGCTGCACAATCACATGCTGATCGACGAGCCCCGGCTCTTCTTCGTGCACTTCTGGGCCGTGGATGATGCCGCGCGCCTGGCCCAGGGGCTGCACGCCGCGCTTGGTCGAATGAAGGTCAAGGCCCCCGCTTCGTGATCGGCGGACCCGCGGTTCGCGGGTCGTGCGCCGTCGTCCTGCGGCTGCTCGGAGCCGCGGCGCTCGGATCTCGCGCCGCCGCCCAGGTCGCCGCTCCGACCGGCATGGCGACCCTGCGCGCCGCCCGCACGCCATCCAGCGGCATCCAGCTCGACGGCCGTCTGGACGAGCCCGCCTGGTCCGCGGCCGACTCGCTCACCGACTTCCGTCAGCGGGAGCCTTCGAACGGGGCCCCAGCCACCGAGCGCACCGTCGTGCGCGTGCTCGCCGGGCCCGACGCCCTCTACGTCGGTGTGCGCGCGTACGACGCGATATGCTCCGAAGTCCGTGCCACCCAGCTTCGCCGCGACGCCGACCTCACGGTGGACGACTACGTGACGGTGCTCGTCGACAGCTTCCGCGACCGCCGCGGTGCGTTCCTGTTCCGCACCAATCCCAACGGTGCCCGGTGGGATGCGCAGCTCGTCGGCTTCGAGGACCCGGACGAGAACTGGAACGGCATCTGGGATATCGCGGCGGTACGCGACTCGGCCGGCTGGACGGCCGAGTTCCGGATCCCGTTCCGCACGCTGCGCTTTCACCCCGGCGAGACCGCGTTCGGCTTTAACGTCCAGCGCTTCATTCGGCGGAAGAACGAAGAGACCCTCTGGCGCTCCTGGGGCCGCACGCAGGGGCTCGTTCAACTGCTGCAGGAGGGCACGCTCGTCGGGCTCGACCCGCTGCGGCGCGGAAGTAACCTCGAGCTCCTCCCCTACGTGAGCGGCCGAGCCTCGCTGGCAGATCGCGGCGTGGACGGTACCGTCATCACGCCGGCCGAGCTGTCCGCGAAGGCCGGCCTCGACGCGAAGCTCGCGGTGAGCCCGACGCTCACCGCCGACTTCACCGTCAACACCGACTTCGCCCAGGTCGAGGCCGACCAGCAGGTGATCAATCTCACGCGCTTCCCGCTTTTCTTCCCCGAGAAGCGGGAGTTCTTCCTCGAGTCCGCCGGCCTCTTCCAGTTCGGCACGCCCGAGCGCGCCCAGCTCTTCTACACCCGGCGCATCGGCCTCGTCGAGGGCTTGCCGGTTCCGATCCTCGCCGGCGGCCGAGTCTACGGCAAGCTCGGCCCGTGGGCCGTGGGGGCACTGGGCACGCGCACCGGTCGTGGCGAGCAGGCGGGCGACCTGGTCCTTCGCGTCAGGCACGACCTGTTCGCGCGCAGCTACATCGGTGCCATGTACCTGCAGCGCTCCGGTTCCGGCGCCCCGGCGGGCGCGGAACGGGCGGCGGGTGTGGATATCGACCTCCCGCTCGTCTGGGGTGGACGCAACATCGAACCCTCGTTCTGGCTCGCGGGCACGCGCACGCCGGGCATCGCGGGGACGCCCACCGCCTGGCGCTTCGGGACCGACTACCCGAACGACCTGTTCGACAACTTCGTCTCGCTCTACCGGATCGCGCCGGCCTTCAGCCCCACGCTCGGCTTCGTGCGCCGCACCGGCATCTGGGAGACGACCGGCCACATCGACTTCATGCCACGCCCGCGGGTGCTCGGCATCCGGCAGCTCGACATCGTATTTCCTATCCCAAGCTGGGACATCATAGCCAATGTCTCCGGCTCGCTGTTCCGCACGCGCGACTGGCAGACGGCGGAGCTCGAGTGGCGCCCGCTCGGCGGCAGCTTCCAGAACGGCGACGCCTTCGAGCTCAATGTCCAGCGCTTCCTCGACGCCCCGGGAGTGCCATTCGAGGTCTTTCGTGACATCACCGTGCCGGCAGGCCGCTACTGGTGGACGCGCGGCGAGTTGCAGTACGAGACCTCGCCCGGCCGTTCTCTCAGCATCTCGTCGCTGGTGGGCTTCGGCGACTTCTACGATGGGACGAGCACCGAGGTGCAACTGGAGACCACGTGGCGCCCCGGCGGCCGACTGATCGCGGGGGCAAGCATCGACCGGAGCGCCGTCCGGCTGCAGGCCGGGCGGTTCGGCGCGGTGCAGGTGTCGGGGCGGGTGGAGTACGCCCTGAACACGCGGGCCGATTTCCTCGCCTTCGTCCAGTACAACAACGAGGATCGCCGCGTCGATGCGAACCTCCGCTTCCACTGGATCCCCGCGATCGGCGACGACGTCTACCTCGTGTGGAACTCGGGCTATAGCACCGACCCTTCGGCGCCCCACCGGTTTCCGGCGGTCCGGGGCTTCGCCGAGCCGCTGAACGGCGGGCTCGTGGTGAAGGTGGTCCACCGGATGATCCCCTGAGCTCCATGGCATCCCCAGCCCGCGCACAGACGCCGTCGATGGCTGCCCTCGTCGGCTATTTCCTCCGCCTCGGCACGTTCGGTTTCGGCGGCCCCGTCGCGCTGGTCGGCGCGATGCACCGCGATCTGGTCGAAACGCGGGGCTGGATCTCGCCGGAGGAGTACCGCGAGGGCATCGCCCTGGCGCAGCTCGCCCCCGGCCCGCTCGCGGCGCAGCTCGCCGTGTACCTGGGATGGGCGCGGCGCGGGTTCCTGGGGGCCACGGCCGTCGCCGTTGCCTTCGTCGCGCCATCGTTCGTGATCGTGGTGGTGCTCGCCGCGCTGTATGTCCGCGCGGGCGGACTCCCCTGGATGCAGGCGACATTCTACGGGATCGGGGCCGCGGTCATCGCGATCATCAGCCGGAGCGCGGCAAAGCTGGTCCGCTCGACCGCCGGGCGCGATTCGCTGCTCTGGGCGGTGCTGCTCGGGAATGCGGCCGTCACGGCCATCACCGCGCGCGAGCTGATGAGCGTCATCGCCGGGAGCGGGCTCCTCGTCCTCGCCATCCGCTCGTGGCAGGCGCGCGCCGGTACGCCCCGTCCGGCGGCCACGTCGCTACCGGCGCTGATTCCCCTGGTGCCCGGACTTTGGATGAACGGGGTGGACAACGTCACCCAACACCTCGGGCTGTTTCTGTTCTTCGCGAAGGCGGCGCTGGTGGTCTTCGGCAGCGGGCTGGCAGTTGTCCCGTTCCTGCACGGCGGGGTGGTGGAGCAGTACGGCTGGCTGACCGAACGCCAGTTTCTCGATGCCGTTGCCGTCGCCATGATCACGCCCGGACCCGTGGTGATCACGGTGGGGTTCATCGGCTATCTTGTCGCCGGACCGCTCGGCGCGGGCCTCGCCGCGCTCGGGATGTTCCTGCCGACGTACGGGATCGTCGTCGCGGTGGCCCCCTGGTTTCACCGCGTGGCCGGAAACCGGACCCTCAAAGCGGTGGTGGATGGCGTCACGGCGGCTGCGGTCGGGGCGCTCGTCGGAGCCGTCATCGTGCTCGCCCGGCAGGCGTTGGTGGACCTGCCGACGGTAGTCATCGCGCTCGCCACGCTCGGCGTGCTCTGGCGTGGGTGGAAGATTCCTGAACCAGTGCTCATCTTGGCGGCCGGAGGAGTCGGGCTGCTGGTGGCCGGGACGGCGAGATAGGTTGGGAGCTCGAGCCTGCGGGGGCAGCGCTGTGGGCGCAAGATCGTCCGGTCTTCGAATCGTGCATGGGCTCCTCGAGCGCCCGGAGCTGGTGAGCAGGATGCGCAGGTGGCCGTGCTCGAGATCGAGGCCCCTCAGCGATGCCTGGTACTCGGGCTCGGGGTACCCGCCCGCCCGCCACTCGGTTACCTTCGCGGCCAGGCGAGTTATTGCGGGCCCTTAGCTCAGGTGGTTAGAGCAGCGGACTCATAATCCGTCGGTCCCAGGTTCGAATCCTGGAGGGCCCATGCGCCCGGGCGTCCCGCCCGGGCGCATGCGTTTTCCGTCTCACCCTCTCATGTCCCCGGCGCGTCCCCCAGCGGGTTCGTCGTCGGCAGGTTCTCGCCGATACTCTTCGTGGCGTCATTGCACACCGGGTGGCCGAACCCGCCGGCGCTCTTGTCCTTCTTGTCCAGGTCGTAAATGATGTTGTCGTCGCCCGAGGGGCTGGCCTCGTTCTTGGTGTTGACGCCCGCCGGCACGAAGTCGAGGCCGAGCCGATCGCGCACCTTCCAGGCGATGATGTGATCGGCGCAGGAAAGATCCCCACTCACGCCCACGGCGCCGAGCAGCACGCCGTCCGCGCCGTAGAGCGCAAGGCCGCCGCCGAAGACGTTCACCCCTCCGAGCTTCTTCCCCAGCAACGGATCCCTCGGGGTCCCGAAGTCTGCGACCTCGCCCTCGTAGGCCAGCTCGTCGTTGACCGGATTGCTCTCCTGCAGGCCGAACAGGCTCCCGCCCGGCTGGGTGGCCGCGTACAGGTTGGCGGTGCTCAACGCAAAGCTGGTCAGGCTGAAGGCGTTTGCCGTGTTGGCCTTCTGGGCCGAGATGACGCGGCTGCCGGGCCACTCGTCGGTCGGGGATTGGCCGGTGAAGGCGACGGCGATCACCACGCCGCGCCGGTCCACGATCGTGCCCCACATGTTGAAGCCAAGCCCGCCGTTGGCTTCCTGCTGCACCGCGGTGAGCGCGGCCTTGAAGTCATCGTACGTCGGGAGCTGGGTGGCGTGGGTACCCGACGTGGTGACCGCGGGGTTGGGCGAGGTGCTGTCGCCGCATGCGCTGAGCAGGGCGCCGGCCGTGAGGGCGAGCCCTCCCAACGCCAGGCTTGCCCGTCCGGAAAGACGTGACCGAGACATGGGATTTCCTCGACGTGAACGGAAGCGAACGATGACGCCGGCGCGCACGCGGGACGTGCGTCGTTGGCGTGGGGGGCGCAGAGCGTAGGAGACGGGAGCGAGGCCGGCAAGGGCAATTTCGGCCCACTGCGGCGTCGCGCAGGCAGGTCGCGTCAGCCGGCGAGCAGCCGACGCAGCTCCGCTACCGGTGGCGGTGACCGATCTTGCCGGCGCGAGCCTCGACGGGGGCCGCGGTCCGGACCTAGGATGGTCCGGGAGGCGCGTCCAGTCCGGCCGCCCGGTGCTCGAGCAGCTCCGACGCGCGGTCCAGGAGCGCTGCCTCGGCCTGGAGAGCCCGGCCAAGCGCCCCGGCCTGAGCCTCCGCCTCCGCCCAGCGGCGCGCCTCGACCGCCTCGCGTACGCCGGGAATGGTCTTGGGCGAGTAGCCGGTGTACCAGCCCGGCGCGGCCAGGAGCTGGCGATACCATGGCCGGCGCGGGAGACCGTCGCCGGCGGCAAGCGCGCGCTCGGCCTGGAACAGCAGCGCGTTGAGCGCGGCGGTGCCGGCGGAGTCGAGCGCGGTGTCGCCCTTCACCACCGGCGCATAGGCGCGCTCGAACCGGGCCGCGGCCGACTCGAGCCGGCCGGCGCCGTTCTGGAGCGGCGCCAGGTTGAGGAACGGCGGCGGCGTCTCCCGCGCGGGCGGCTCCAGCGGCCGGCGCGGATCGTTCATGGCCACGAAGGTGCTCTCGTCCAGTTGCCGGTTCTGCTCCTCGAGCGAGTCGCGGGTGGTCGTGAGCAGCTCCTGCACATCCTTCAGGTTGGCCTTCACGCGCTCCGCCACCCGGCTGAACTCGTAGGGCAGCACCTCCGCGTCGGCCAGCCGCATGGTCGTGAGCCCCACCGTCTGCGCCAGCGCGCGGCCATAGGCGAAGGACGTGTCGCCGAACGTGGTGAACCAATGGTAGCTGTCGTAGATCGAATGGTAGACTCCGCCGTCGTCCTCGCCGCTGAAGCCGAGGTTGAGCGAGGGGATGCCGAAGTGGTGATAGAAGGCGGTGTAGTCCGAGCCCGAGCCCATCGGATCCACGGCGAGATCCGTCCGCTGCCGGGCGTCGCGGCGGTCGCTGCCGCGTGCGGCCGCGATCCCGCCCAGGTGCGAGCGCGTCCACACGGTCATCCCGGTTTCCGGGTCCGTCACGTCGCGCGCCACCTCGGACAGGAGCCGGCCCAGCGAGGGTGCGCCGTCGGCGCCGAGTCGGCCGCGGCCGTTGCCGTCGGTATTCAGATACGCGATCGCCTTCCGCGCGAGCTCGTCGCCGTGGGTTTCGGCCCATTCGGTCGAACCGAGCAGCATCGGCTCCTCGCCATCCCACGCGGCCAGGACAATGGTGCGGCGAGGGTGCCAGCCCTGGCGCAGCAGACTGCCGTAGGCCCGCGCCTCCTCCAGCAGCGCGCTCGTTCCCGACACCGGATCGCTCGCCCCGTTGACCCAGGCGTCGTGATGATTGCCGCGGACCACCCACTCGTCGGGCAGCTCGGCGCCCGGGATGCGGGCGATCACGTCGTACGCGGGCACCAGCCGCCAGTCGAACCGCAGCGCGAGATGGACGCGCGCGGGGCCCGGACCCACGTGGTACGTGATCGGGAGCGCGCCGGGCCACCCCGGTGGTGCCGGGCGGCCGCCGATGGCCGCGAGCAGCGGCTGGGCGTCGGCGGAGGAGAGCGGCTGCACCGGAATCGTCGGCAGCGTCCGCGCGTCCGAGCGCGCGAGCCGCTTCGCGTCGGCGGTGGCGCCGATGCCCGGGGTGAGCGGGTCGCCGGCATACAGCGGCATGTCCAGCACGCTGCCGCGCTGTACGCCCTCGCGCGGCCGGAACGGCCCGGCGGGGTAGGGGTCTCCGACGTTATAGCCGTCGTCCGCCGGGTCCGAGTAGATGAGACAGCCGACGGCGCCGTGCTCCGCCGCGAGCTTCGGCTTGATGCCACGCCACGAGCGTCCGTACTTCGCGATCACGATCGCGCCCTTCACCGAGACGCCGAGCCGCTCGAGCTGGGCGTAGTCGGACTGCAGGCCATAGTTGACGAAGACGAGCGGCGCGGTCACATCGCCGTCGGGCGAGTAGGCGTTGTAGGTCGGGAGCTGCTCCGACTGCTGCGCACTCGTGGGGTCCTGCTTCACCGCGGGCTCCCGGAGCCGCGCCACGAACCGTGTCGGGCCCAGCAGCTCGACCCGGCGTTCGCGCGGCGTGGGAAAGAGGACCTCGAATACCTCGATGCGCGCGTCCAGCCCCCAGGCGCGGAAGCGCGCGAGGATCCATGCGGCGTTTACGCTGTCCCGCGCCGAGCCGAGATGGTGCGGGCGTGCCGACAGGATCCGCATGAACTCGCGCAGCGAGTCAGGGGAGGGGATCGCCTGGAACTTTGCTTCCCAGCCGCGCTCGACCCGGGCGGAGGCCGGCGTGAAGCCGCGCATCGGCGCGGTATCGGGCGGCGCGTGGGCGGGGAGCAGCAGCAACGCACCGAGCAGGGCGGCGGAGCGGATGGGCGGCATGCGGGGTGTCCCTACGGGGGGGATCGGCGGGCCGTGTGCGGCGCATCACCGCGACCGGCCAGGGTCGGGCTGAATGTGCGTTGATGATTGTGGGTTGCGGGACCGGGCGCAAGCCGCGCGAATCACACGGGGGAGAGTTCATGCAAGTGGCGGGAACGCGGGGGATGATCACGCTCGTCGGCCTGCTCGCCGCGTGCGGTGGCGGCGGCGATCTGCTGCTGCCCGGCGCAGGCGAGCCGGCGTCGGTAACCGTGCTGCAGGGAAACGGGCAGAACGGCCGCGTGGGCGAGCCGCTGCCGCAGCCGCTCGTGGTCTCCGTGTCTGACGCGTCGGGGCGCCCGGTGCAGGGAGCCACCGTGGTATTCGTGCTGACCGACGCCGCGCCCGGTGCGTCGCTCGCGCCCGACACGACGACCACCGACGCGGGCGGCACCGCCGCGGTGCAGGTCATTCTCGGCACCCGTCCAGGAGCCCAGACCGGCGAGGTGCACGCCATCGGTGACGCCGGCACGCCGACCGCCACGACCGCATTCACGCTGACCGCACTCTCTGAATCCGCCGACGGGATCATCGCGGTCGCGGGCGATGGTCAGAGCGCGCCGGTCGGGAGCGCACTGCCCCAGCCACTCGTCGTGGAGGTGGCGGACGCGTTCGGCAACCCGATCCCCGACGTGGCGGTCATCTGGACCGCGGAGGGCGGCGGCAGCGTGAACGCCCCGACCACCACGACCGGCGCCGATGGCCGCGCCTCGGTGCAGCGGACGCTCGGTCCGGCAGCCGGTCTCCAGTCGACGCTGGCGACGGTGGACGGCCTGGCGGGCTCGCCCGTCACGTTCGTGCACACGGCGACGGCAGGCAGTGCCGCCGGCGTCTCGATCGTCTCGGGCAATGGCCAGACCGGTCCGGTGGCGACCGAGCTCCCCGGTGCGATCGTCGTCCAGGTGCGCGACGCCGCGAACAATCCGGTGCCCGGCGTGGCCGTGGCCTGGGTGATCGGTGCCGGTGGCGGCAGCGTCACGCCCGGTACATCGAACACGGACGCGAGCGGCCAGGCGAGCGCCACCTGGACGCTGGGCGCGGCGCCGGGCCCGAACACCCTGAGCGCCGTCGTCTCGGGCATCGGCGTGGCCGAGTTCAGCGCCAGCGCGACCGGTGGCGCGCCCGCGCGGCTCGCGCTGGCAACCCCGCCGGCGACAACGGCGACGAGCGGCGTCCCGCTCGGCCAGCAGCCTGTCATCCAGTTGCTCGACCAGGCGGGGACCCCGGTCCGGCAGGGTGGGGTCGAGGTGCGGGTCACGATTGCGACGGGCGGCGGCACGCTCGGTGGCACGACCAGCCGTCTCACCGACGGCAATGGCCAGGCAGCATTCGCCGATCTCGTCATCTCCGGCGTGCCGGGCGATCGCACGCTCCGGTTCCAGGCGGACGGGTTCGCCGCGATCACGAGTGAACCGGTCAGCGTCGCCGCGGCGGCGACGATCACCACGATCGTCTCGCACACGCCGGATCCCTCGCGGGCAGGAGACGAGGTGACGGTGGCATTCACCGTGGCGTCCGCGGCCGGTACGCCGACCGGCACCGTGCGGGTACACGATGGCGACGATGCCTGCACCGGCACCCTCTCAGCCGGGCAGGGGAGCTGCACGCTCGCGCTCCGCACCGCCGGCAGCCGCACGCTCACGGCCGACTACGCGGGGGCGGACGGCTTTGCCGCCAGCAGCGCCACCGCGCCGCACACGGTCGAGGCTGCGCCGGCGCCCGTGCTGGCCATCGCCACGCAGCCCCCTCCTCAGGCGACGCTCGGCGCCGTGCTCGACCCGGCCCCCGCGGTCCAGCTCCGGACCGGCGATGGCGCGGAGCTGCACCTGGCGGATGTGCCCGTAACCGTGACCATCGCCTCGGGCGGCGGAACGCTGTCCGGAACCATGACCAGGCCCACCGACGGCGACGGCCGGGTGCAGTTCGGCGACCTCGCGATCAGCGGCGATCCGGGCCCGCGCACGCTGCTGTTCGCCGCGGAAGGTTACGCCAGCGCCACGTCCGGTCCCATTGACGTTCAATCCGCGCCGGGCCCGTGAGTCAGCCTTGGTCGTTCCGCTTGCCTGCCCGGTGGGGAGGGTGTAGACTCCCCCTCCCGATGGCCCGGGCGATTAGCTCAGCCGGTTAGAGCGCGCGCCTCACATGCGCGAGGTCGGGGGTTCGAGCCCCTCATCGCCCATTCCGCGGACCACCCCCTGCCGGTCCCCTCCCTTCCGCCAGCCCGGCTCGGGCCCTTGCCGAGATCAGGATTCGGCGGAACATTGTTGCCCGCCCCCGTCCCGCCGGGAGCGGTTCCCCGACCGTAGCGGTGTCGCAGGATGACGACTACGCTCTCAACGACGCTCATTGCCGACCTGCTGGCGTTTGCCGCCGGCCAGGGGCACCCCGATTACCCGTGTCTCTCGCGCACCCACGCGCCGTCGAGCTGCGTGCCGTGCGTCGATTTCTCCCCCTGGCTGCGCGAATGGGTCCGGCGGGGTGACGTGGACGCGGTCAGCGAGTACCTGTTCCGGGTCCGCGAGGCCAACCCGGGCCTCGGCGAAAGCCCGGAGACCCTCCGCGGGCACTACTGCCGCCTGGCCGGGAGCCTGCTCGGCGCGCCGCTCGATCGGCACCTTGGCGGTCTGGACGACGAAGCCTGCCTCGATCTGAAGGTGACGCTGATCCTGCTCGCGGTCCACGAAGGGTTCTCCGGATTCGTCATGACCGGGGAAGCCGCGGATTTCGCCGCCTCCGTCATGGCGCCCTACCCGCTCGCGCTGCGTGATGCCGCCAGCCTGGTCGAAGCGCGCAACCGCTTCGTCCAGGAAATGGGCCAGGAGATGAGCTACTGGGCCGCCTGGCCGCTGCTCGCGCCCGGCGAGCTCGCCCCGCTGGCGGCGCCCGACGATCCGGCCGTCCAGCGTCTGCTCGCGGCGCTGAAGCCGCTGCCGCTCGGCCCGCGCGCGCACGCGGTGGACGCGCTGCGGCACCTGGCCGCGCACCCCCACGTGCCTCGGACCCTGGCGAGCCTGAGCCGCTACGAGACGCGGAAGCGCGGGCTCGACGTGGCCGAGTCGTCGCGGCTGGTCCTGGCCACCGGGATCGTGGTGCCCGCGACGGATCTCGACGGCTGGCTGGGCACCTGGACCCGGCGCGACCTGCTGGGCTTCCTGGCGCAGGCCGGCGTCGGCGCCCGCAACTCGTGGGGCAAGGAGCGGCTGGCCGCCGTGGCCAAGACGGAGTGCGCCGAGCTGCTGCACGCGCGGATGGCGGAGGCGGGGGTGGTGGAGCTTGCCGCCGAGCATGCCGAGGGTGCGGAGCTCCTGCGCCGCCACATCGAGGGCGTGCGCGTACCGTGGCGCATCTGGCTGGCGTTCGGGACCGGCGTCGCCTAGATCAGCCCCCCGCGGCGCAGCCGGCCAATCTGATCGAAGCGCTCCTCGTGGGCCGCGAGCACCTCCTGGGGCGACACGGTCGCCACCCCGGCCTTGCTCACCTCCACCCCCGCCGCGTAGTTGGCGAGCTGCGCCGCCTCGCGCACCGAGGCGCCCGCCGCGAGCGCGGTGCCCATCCACGCCGTCACCGTGTCACCCGCCCCCGAGACGTCGTAGATCTCGCGCGCGATGCTCGGAATGTGCGTCGTGCTGCCGTCCTTCATCACCAGCACCATCCCCTCCGCGCCAAGCGTCACCAGCAGGTTGTCCACCCGGAGGCGCGAGAGCACTCCCGAGAGCGCGTTGCCGGTCTGGAGGTCGACGGCCGCGCCGAGCGCGGACTCGAGCTCGCGGCGGTTGGGCTTGAACACCGTGGCGCCGGCGTATTCGAAGAACTGCCGGTATTTGGGATCCACCACGACGGGGATCCCCCGCCGGCGCGCGACCTCCATGCCGGCCGCGATGAGCGCGGGCGGGAGCGCTCCCTTGTTGTAGTCCTCGAGCAGGAGCGCATCCGCGTCGGCCAGGGCCACCCGTGCCGCGCCCACCAGCCGCTCGAGATCGGTTCCGTCCAGCAGCGCGTCCACCTCGTCGTCGATCCGGACGATCTGCTGCGCGCGCGCGATGATGCGCGTCTTGGACGTGGTCGGCCGGCCGGCGACGGTCAGGACGAAGCGGTCCTCCAGGCGCGCGACGGCGAGTTCCTGGCGGATGGTAGCGCCCTCGACATCGTCGCCCACGGTGCCGACGAGTAGACAGCGCGCGCCGAGGGCGGCCACGTTGGCGGCCACGTTGGCGGCGCCGCCCAGCGCCGCGTGGCGCTCCCGCACGGTGACCACCGGTACCGGCGCCTCCGGGCTCAGCCGCTCGGTATCGCCCACGAGGTAGCGGTCGAGCATGATGTCGCCCACCACCACCACCCGGCTGGTCTGCATCCGGTTGATCAAATGCAGCACGCGATCGCGCGTGAGTGGCGCCGGCGGTGGTCTCATCGCAGCACTCCTCGGCGGCCCAGGCCCAGCGTGGCCTGCAACCGGCCCTCGAAACGGTTGACCGTCGTGCCGGCGACGTGGCCCGCGTTCACGACGTGATGGAGCCCGGCGTTGAGGTGGATGTCCAGCGGTCCCTGGCGGCCGCTCACGTCCAGCGCGGCGCGCCAGGTCCGCTCGACGACGCCGATGAAGAGCTGCGGGATGGCCGCGGCCGCGCCGGCGCTCGCGGGGAACGGCGCGTCGATCTCTCCCTCGCCCTGGCGCAGCAGCGTCAGCTCCGGCGTGAACAGCCAGCGGGTGCCGCCGGGCACGCCGACGGTGAGCGTGAGCTGGTCCATGTCGTCGAAGTTCCGGCCGATCCCGACGCCCGCGTCGGTGAAGTTCTCGAACGGGTCGAGGGTACGGAAGGCGAGGCTCGATGCCTGGGTATAGAGCCCGCGCCAGGACAGCGCGCGGCCGAGCGGGCCGAAGGCGGCCACGGTGAGCGCCCAGCGGTTGGGATAGCGGCCCGCGGCGCCGGCGCCCTGGTACTGGAAGTCGTCGATGGCGAGCTGGGCCTGGAGCGTGGTGTGGCCGCGCACGCGCCAGTGCAGGTCGGCGCCGAAGAGCACGTTGCCGTCCTCGCCGAGGCCGTACTGGTTGGCCAGGAGGAGCAGGCTGAGCGGGTTGCGGTAGCGGCCATCGAACTCCCGATCCACGCCGGAGAGCACCGTGGTCTCCCAGAGCCCGAGCCGGACGCGGTCGCTCAGCCGCGCGCTCGCCCGGTGGGCAAAGAAGTAGCGGTGGACGACGGCGCCCGACGTATCGCGCGCATCGGTCAGCGAGCGGGCGAGTGCCTCCAGCTCGAGCGTGCGCGCGCGGGTGCCCACGAGGAACCCGGCCTCGACCTGGGGATAGCCATAATTGCTGAGCGGGATGCCGGGGACGCCCACCGGCCCCCAGTTCCGGTCCATCTGCCCGTAGAACACGTTCCCGAAACTGAATTGCGCGCTGGCGTACGCCTCGACCATGCGCCACGCGAGTGTGAGGTCTTTCCGGCCGGGCCACTCGGGGTCGTCCACGATGCGCGGCTCCGCGGCGGGGCGCGTCACCAGCGCGAACGGGCCGATCACCGCCTCGCCGGTGAAGTCGGCGTAGGGGCGCACGCCGTCCGGGCCGAGCGGGTGAAGCACGTCGCGGCGGACGTGGCTGAACGCCTGCCCGCCGGCGCGCGCCGCGACGCGCCAGGTCTGGTCGCCGGGGGGCTCCTCGAGCGACTCGCGGAGTGCGTGCACCAGCGGCGAGCCGTGCCCCGCGCGATCGGCGGCGCCGTCGGCCGCGCTGTCGGCCTCGGCGAGCGCGCGGAGCGCGTCGGCCCGGCGGAAGGGCCGGACCATCGGCGTTGGATCGGCGATGTCGCCCCGGGCGATCAGGTGCTCGATCAGCGGAAGGCGCGGATCGTCGAGCGGGAGATACGGTGACGCCTGCGCGCCGGCACGGCACGGGGCCAGCGCGCCGGCAAGCATGACGGCGCCGGCGAAGACGCGAAGGGATGGTGGCATCGGGCCCGTAAGGTATACGCCGCCCACGGCACGCCGCTATCTTCCGCCCATGGGCGACCTCCGGATCGAGGCCACGCGCGGCGACATCGTCGAGTCGGTGCACGTGGTGTCGGTCGCGGTGGTCGATCCCGCCGGGCGGCTCGTCGCCCACGCGGGCGAGCCCACGCGGGTCAGCTTCTGGCGCTCCGCCGCCAAACCGTTTCAGGCGCTGCCGCTGCTCGAGGACGGTGCCGCCGACGCGCTGGGCCTCACGACGGCCGAGCTCGCGCTGGCCTGCGCCTCGCACTCGAGCGAGCCGAAGCATCTGGCCGTGGCCCAGGGTTTCCTCCGGCGGATCGGCGCGACGGTGGACGATCTGGCGTGCGGGCCCCACCAGCCGCTGTCAGCGGCGGTGGCGGAGCGGGTGGCGCGCGAGGGAATCACGCTCACGCCGCTCTGGAGCAACTGCTCGGGCAAGCACGCCGGGATGCTCGCGCTCGCGCGCCATCACGGCTGGCCGGCGGCCGGCTACACTCGGCCCGATCATCCGGTGCAGCGCCGGATCCTGGATGCGGTGTCGCGCTGGACGGAGCTGCCGGCGCCAGCGATCCGGCAGGCGACGGACGGCTGCGCGGCCGTCACCTTCGGCCTGCCGCTCACGGCGATGGCCGGAGCCTGGGCCCGGTTCGGCGCGGCGGCGGAGACGGGGCCGACCCGGCTGCGGACGGCAATGACGGCGCACCCGGACCTCGTTGCCGGGACGGGCCGGCTGTGCACCGAACTGATGGCCGCGTGGCCAGGCCGGGTGCTGGCCAAGGTCGGTGCCGCGGGCGTTTACTGCGCGGCCCTGCCCGCGCTCCGGCTCGGGATCGCCCTCAAGGTGGCCGACGGCGACTCGGCGGCCGCGGCGCCCGCTCTTCTGGCGGTGGTGCGCGCGCTGCTGGCGCACGCGGGCGTCGTGTCGAGCTACGATTTCACGCCTGTCGAGCCCCACGCCGAGTGGCCGATCGTCAACACCCGGGGCACCACGGTCGGCGCGCTGCGCGCGGCCGGTGCGCTGCGTTTTCATGACTGAGCCCGGCGCGGATCCGGTGCACACCCTCCCCTCGACCGAGGTAGGATGGATGGCGAAACAGGATAGTCTCGACCCGCAGACGCGCGATCTGGTCCGCTTCGCCGCCGCCATCGCGCAGGGGTACGAGCCCGAGTTGCGCGAGCGCGTGGGCCCGCTCCGCTCGTCGCAGGTGCCCGCGCAGTGGGTCGAGGAGCTGCTCCTCCAGTCGGTGCTCATGGTGGGGTACCCTCGGGCGCTCATCGCCTTCGCGGTGTGGCGCAGGTTCAGCGGCCTGCCGGCGCCGCAGTCGGACGAGGGGCAGGACTACGGCCAGGTGCCGGAGTGGACTCGGCGGGGAGAATCGGTCTGCGCCACCGTCTACGGTGAGAACTACAGCAAGCTCCGGGAGAGCGTACGCACCCTGCATCCTGCCATCGACGCCTGGATGATCACCGAGGGATACGGCCGCACGCTGGGGCGCGCCGGCCTGGACCTCCTCAGGCGCGAGCTCTGCACGGTGGCGCAGACGGCGGTGCTCGAAGCGCCCAAGCAGCTTCACTCACACCTGCGCGGCGCGCTCAACGCGGGGGCCTCCTTCGGGCAGATCGATGGGGTGCTCTCCATCGTCAACCCGCTCCTCTCCTTCGACCAGTGGAAGAAGGTCAAGGAGCTCTGGCGCAGCGTGCGCGAAGGGTGGTCGCCGGGGAACTGATGTTCATCGATCGCGCGGTGGTCCGGGTGGTGGCGGGCACGGGCGGCTCCGGCGCCAGCTCCTTTGCCCGCTTCAAGTACAACCCCAAGGGCGGCCCCGATGGCGGCGATGGCGGCCACGGCGGCAGCATCTACGTCCGTGCCGACGCCAACCTCGCCACGCTGCTCGACTACCGCTACCGCAATCTGTGGAAGGCGGGGCGGGGGGAGCACGGCCGGGGAAAAACGCAGACGGGCGCATCCACGGGGGACGTCTACCTGCCGGTGCCCCCGGGCACGGTGGTGCGGGACGCGGAGTCGGGCGTCCTCCTGGGCGAGGTGCTCCGCGAAGGCGATACGCTCCTCGTTGCCCGCGGTGGACGGGGCGGGCGCGGCAACGCGCGGTTCGCCACCTCCACGCACCAGGCGCCCCGCGAGTGGGAGCCGGGCGAGGAAGGAGAAGAGCGGCAGATCGAGCTGGTGCTCAAGCTCATCGCCGATGTGGGGCTCGTCGGCGAGCCCAACGCCGGCAAGAGCACGCTGCTCTCGGTGCTCTCCGCGGCGCGGCCCAAGATCGCCGATTACCCGTTCACCACGCTCGAGCCCAACCTGGGCGTAGTGGCGCTCCCGGGCCACCGCACCTTCGTGATGGCGGATATTCCGGGGATCATCGAGGGCGCGCACGCCGGGAAGGGGCTTGGCCTCCGCTTTCTGCAGCACGTCGAGCGCACGCGGGTGCTCGCGTTCCTGGTGCCGCTGGACTCGCCCGATCCACAGGAGACCTACCATCGACTCCGGGAGGAAGTGCGCCTCTACAGTGAGGTGCTGGCGGGCACGCCGCACGTGCTGCTGCTTACCAAGCGCGATCTCCTGCCGCCCGACAACCCGCTGCCGATAGTGCATGCCCCCGACGCGGCCGGGACGCTGGCCATCTCGAGCGCCGCCGGCACGGGCCTGGACGAGTTGAAGGAGTTTCTCTGGACGTTTCTCGAACGGACCAGGTCGGCCGCAGCCGAGGCCGACACCACCCCTCCGGCGGTGGACGTGCCGGGTTACTGGGAGTTCATGGACGACGAATGAATGGATGATCAACGACTCGCCTACCTCACGCTGGTGCAGGTTGCCGGCATGGGGCCGGCCCGCCTCCAGGCACTGCTCGCAGCCTGCCACACCCCGCTCGGCGCCCATTCGGCGCCGTTCGCGTTTTTGTGCACCGTGCCGGGGATTTCGCGCCCGGTTGCCACGGAGATCAAGCGCACGCCGCTCGAGGCCGGGCGGCGGCTGGCGGAGCTGGCCGAGGGACTGGGCGCGCGGATCCTGATCCCGGATGACGCCGAGTTTCCGGGGACGCTCCGGCTGATTCCCGATGCACCGCCGGTCCTGTTTGCCCAGGGCGATCTCGCCCTGCTCCAGCGGCCGGCGGTCGCGATCGTCGGGAGCCGCGACCACAGCGCGTACGGCCATGCGGTGGCGCGCGCCGTCGCCGGACTCGCGGCGCGGGCGGGAATAGTGGTGGTGAGCGGGATGGCCCGCGGACTGGATGCCGTGGCCCACGCCGCCGCGCTCGAGGCCGGCGGCACCACGCTCGGCGTGCTGGGCAACGGGCTCGGTGTCATCTATCCGGCCGCCAATCGCGCGCTCTATGAGCGGGTGGCGGCGCGCGGCCTGCTGCTGAGCGAATTCCCGCCGGGCGAGCGCCCGCATGCCGGCAGCTTTCCGCGCCGCAATCGATTGATCAGCGGACTCGCGCGCGTCACGGTCGTGGTCGAGGCCGCCGTCGGCTCGGGTGCGCTGATCACGGCGGGTACGGCCCTCGAGCAGGGCCGCGAGGTGATCGCCGTTCCGGGCCCGATCACGAGCCCGGTCTCCGCCGGCTGCAATCGCCTTATCCGGGACGGCGCGACGCCCTACCTCGAGCCGGAGGATCTCCTGCAGCACTACCCCGAGGCGGCGCCGTGCGCCAACGAGCCGCCGCCGGAGCCCGGCCTGCGAGCGCTCCCCGGGTCGCTCACCGCCGGCGAGCGGGACGTCGCCGAGCGGCTCTCCGCGGACGCGATGCACCTCGACGCGCTCATCGAGCGCTGCGCTCGTCCAGCCGGGGAGCTGCTGGCGCTGCTGTGCGGGCTCGAGCTCTCCGGTGTCGCCGAGCAGCTCCCGGGGCGACGGTTCCGGCGGATCTGACGTCCAGCGTCTCATCTCGCCGGGTGCATATTTCGGCATGCACGTCTACATCCACGTCCCCTTCTGCGCCCGCCGATGCAGCTACTGCGACTTCGCCATCGCGGTCAGGCGGAACGTACCGACGAAGCCGTTCGTGGAGGCGGTGCGGCGGGAGTGGCTGGGCTGGCAGGATCACCCGGTCTGGGCGGAGGCAGGCCAGGTGCGGACCGTCTACTTCGGCGGTGGGACGCCGTCGCGGCTGGATCCGGGCGGCATCGCCGAGCTGCTGGATGCCGTCCGGGAGGCGCGTCCGCTGTCCGCCGACGCCGAGATCACCCTCGAGGCCAACCCCGACGATGTGACGGCGGCGCGCGCCCTGGCCTGGCGGGCGGCGGGAGTGAACCGGGTATCACTCGGCGTGCAGTCGTTCGATCCGGCGGTGCTCCAGTGGATGCACCGCACCCACACCGCGGAGCAGGTCGCGCCGGCGGTGACCGCCATCCGCCAGGCCGGGATCGACGACATCTCACTCGACCTCATCTTCGGCCTGCCTGCCGCGCTGGGTAGAAACTGGAAGCGCGACCTGTCGCTCGCCTTTGCCCTGGCCCCGACGCATCTCTCATTCTACGGCCTGACGGTCGAGCCGCACACGCCGCTCGGGCGGTGGACCGAGCGTGGGGAGGTCACCCCGGTGGACGAAGAACGCTATGCCGGGGAGTTTCTACAGGCGCATGGGGCGCTCGCGGCCCAGGGCTTCGAGCATTACGAGGTCTCCAATGCCGCGCTTCCCGGCCGGCGCGCGCGTCACAACAGCGCCTACTGGCGCCGCGCCCCGTTCCTCGGGCTCGGCCCGTCCGCGCACAGCGGGTTCGGGCGGACGCGCCGGTGGAACCTGCGCGACTGGGCCGCCTACGAGCGGGCGAGCACGGCGGGCGCAAGCGTCCAGGCTGGGGCCGAGGAGCTGCGGGAGGAGGCGATCGCGCTGGAGGAGCTCTACCTGGGGTTGCGCACGGCCGAGGGGCTGCCCGCCGTTCGGCTGCCGGAAGACACGATCGCGGCGTGGACGGAGGCTGGATGGGCGCGGCTCACCCCGACGTGCCGGGTCCGGCTGACGGCGGAGGGCTGGCTCCGGCTCGACGCGCTGGTTGCCGCCGCTACCGCGTAGCCATAGCGACCGACATTTCCCGGCACGACTGGGCGCAGCGGCGGCAGATCTCGGCGCACGCAGCCATGTAGGGGTTCTCGCCCATCCGGTCACACTCGTCCGCGCAGTGCTCGCAGATGGCGGCACAGGCACCACAGGTGTGGCCGTGCATGTCGGATCCGCGCATCATGAAGTCGGCGCTGGTCGCGCAGATCTGCGCGCAGTCGATCAGCAGCCGGACGTGGGACTCCTCGAGCTTGGGGGTGCTCTCCCCCCGGAAGTGCCGGGCGGCGGTCTCCAGGCAGGTGCGGTGACAATTGGTACAGTTTTCGATGCACCGCTCCATCGCGTGGGTACGCTCGGTCGTCGTGTGTGGCATGTGCTCTCCAGTCGCTCACAGGTTCTCGGGCTCGTTTCAGCGCATCTCCAGGGTAGGCCGCGACCTTCGCCCGGTCAACCGAACCCGGCGCGATGCTACCTCCAGGCCCCGTAAGTCAATAGATTTCTTAGCTATGCCGATGATGGATCAGTTGAGCGAGCGCGAGCTTCGGGTGCTCCAGGCGGTCGTGCAGACCTATATCGAGACCGCCGAACCCGCCGGGAGCCAGACCATTGCCCGGAGGTTCGGTCTGGGCGTGTCGCCCGCCACCATTCGCAACACGATGAGCGAGCTGGAGGACAAGGGATACCTGTTTCACCCGCATACCTCCGCGGGCCGGATTCCAACGGACCGGGCGTACCGGGTCTACGTCAACGAGATCATGCGCCTGGCGCCGCCGAGCGACGAGGCGCGGCACGCGCTGCACGAGCACCTCCTCGGCGCGCGCAGCGCGGTGGACGAGGTGCTCCGCCGGGCCGCCCAGGTCCTGGGCGTCCTGACCCAGGAGCTCGGGGTGGCCGTGGCGCCGGCGCTCGACGAGATGGTCCTCGAGCGGCTCGAGCTGGTGTCGGTCAGCTCCGAGCGGCTGCTGCTGGTGTTCAATCTGCGGAGCGGCCTGGTGCGCACCATCTTCGTGGAGGTGCCGGCGCGAGTCCGCCCGGGCACCGTGCAGGACGTCTCGCGGGTGCTGAACGAACGGCTCTCGGGGCACACCCTGCAGCAGATTCGCGCCACGCTTCCGGAGCGCCTGCGCGATGCCGCCGCGGACGGCGGGCGCGAGCTGCTCAACATCTTTCTCGCCGAAGGGGAGGAGATCTTCTCGGGCGAGCAGGACACGGTGGTGCTGGGGAGCGCGCAGATGCTGGCGGACCAGCCGGAGTTCGCGTCCAACGCGCGAATGCGCGATCTGCTGCGGCTCACCGAGGGCCGGGACCTGCTCAAGCAGGCGCTCGCTTCGCGCAGGCAGACCGGGCTCTCGATCACGATCGGCGCCGAGAATCCCGATGCTCGGCTCACCGAGTTCACGCTGGTGACCGCCTCGTACGAGGCGGGTGACCTCAAGGGGGTCATCGGGGTCATGGGCCCCACCCGCATGCCGTACGACAAGATCATCGGACTGGTGGAGCACACCAGCCGCCTGGTGGAGGATCTTCTGGAGTGAGCGAATACTACGCCCTGCTCGGCGTGTCGCGTGACGCGACCGAGACCGACATCAAGAAGGCCTATCGCAAGCTGGCGATGGACTTCCACCCGGACCGGAACCCCGCGCCCGAGGCGGAGGCCCGGTTCAAGGAGATCACCGAGGCCTACGAGGTGCTCCGCGACCCGCAGAAGCGCTCGGCGTACGACCGCTACGGGAAGGCGGGCGTGGGTGCCGGCGCCGGCGGCGGGTTTCACCACGTGGACCTGAGCGAAGCCCTCAACATCTTCATGCGCGACTTCGGCGGCATGGGCGGCTTCGAGTCGCTGTTCGGGGGCGGGCGTTCGCGCGCGGATGTGCGGCGGGGGCAGGACGTGCGGGTCACCGTCAAGCTCACCCTGGCCGAAGTGGCCACCGGCGTGAAGAAGACGGTGCGCTTCAAGGGCGCGGGCCGCTGCACGGCGTGCGAGGGCACGGGAGCCAGGCCGGGGAGCAAGCCGTCGCCCTGCTCCACGTGCGGCGGCACCGGCGAGGTGCGGCGCGCCGCGCGCAGCATGTTCGGCCAGTTCGTGTCGGTGTCCCCATGCCCCACCTGCGCCGGCGAAGGCGTCGTGGTGCTCGATCCCTGCGAAGTGTGCCGCGGCGAAGGCCGGGTGCGGACCGACCGGACCGTCACCGTGGACATCCCGGCGGGCGTGTCGGGCAACAACTACCTGACGCTCAGGGGTCAGGGCGCCGCCGGCCCGCGCAACGGCCCCGCGGGCGACCTGCTGGTCATGCTCGACATCCGGGATGACGAGCGATTCGAGCGTCAGGGAAACGATCTCATCTTCGATCTCGCCCTGTCCTTCTCGCAGGCCGCGCTCGGCGGAGATTTCACCGTGCCCACCCCGTACGGCGATGAGGAGATCCGGGTGCAGGCCGGGACCCAGCCCGAAACCATCATCCGCCTGCGCGGGCGTGGTCTTCCCGTGCTCGGCCAGAACAGCAAGGGTGACCTGATCGTGCGGGTCCACGTCTGGACGCCCGAGCGGTTGACGGCGGAACAGGAGCGGCTCTTCCGGGAGCTCGCCGCGCTCGAGGGTGAAGCGCCCAAACGCTCGCCGGGCTTCTGGTCCAAGCTGAAGGAAGCGCTCGGCGCATGAGCTGGTGGGCCGTCGACGTGCGCGCGGCGGCGGCGCGGCGCGAGTGGGTCGGCGCCTGGCTCGTGGCGCGGACCGGGCACGCCGTGGAGGAGCGCGCGGACGGCACGCTCGTCACGTTCGCCGAAGATGAGCGCGCGGCGGACGAGCTCGTGGCCGCGCTTGCCGCAGCCGACGGATCGACGGTCGAGACGTCGCGCCGCCGGATCGAGCCGGTGGACTGGGCCACGCGCTGGCGCACCGGCCTGGGCGCCCGGCACATCGGGCGCCTCACCGTGGTGCCGTCGTGGGTGGAGCGGGCCGGGCAACCGGCCGGTCCCACGGTGGTCCTCGATCCGGAATCGGCGTTCGGCAGCGGCGAGCACGGCTCCACCCGTGCCGCGCTCACGTTGCTCGAGCGCCACCTGCGCCCCGGCGATTCGGTGCTGGACCTCGGCAGCGGGAGCGGGATCCTGGCGATCGCCGCCGTCACGCTCGGCGCCGGACGCGCGGTGGGGATCGAGAACGACGCCGATGCCACCCCTGTCGCCCGCCGCAACGCGGAGCGGAACGGCGTCGCCGGCGCGGTGGAGTTCGTCGACGGCGAGGCCGGCGATCTCGCGCCGCTGCTCGGTCCCGTCGACCTCCTCCTCTCGAACATTCTGCGGACCGTCAACACGGCGCTGCTGCCGGCCATTCGCGCGGCACTCCGCTCCGGCGGCCTCGCGATCTTTTCCGGCATGGAAGAGCCCGAGGCGGACGATTTCAGGCGCGCGCTCGGGGCAGCCGGTCTCGAGCCGCGCGACGAGGTCGTGGACGCGGGCTGGTGGGCGGTGGCGGCCGCGCGGGCGTGATCACGGTGCTCGTTCCGCGCGGTGTCATGGCCGGCCGGCGAGAGCAGGTGGACGAGGGCGAGGGGCACCATCTCCGGGTCCGCCGCGCGCGGGTGGGCGATATCGTGGCGCTCCGGGACGGCGCGGGCCTCGTGGGAACCGGCCGGCTGGCCGTGTCGGGACGAGAGTGGCTGGTGGACGTGGACACGGCGGAACGGCACGCGCGGCCGGCGGAGCTCCGGCTGGCCGTTGGCGCGGGAGACCGCGAGCGGTTCGCCTGGGTGGTGGAGAAGGCCGCCGAGCTCGGCGCGACGGCCGTGTCGCCGCTCGAGACCGAGCGCACCGGTGGCGTCGCCAATCGGGTGCGCGATACTCATCTGACCCGCTTGCGACGCCAGGCGCTCGAGGCCACCAAACAGTGCGGCGCCGCCTGGGCGGTCGAGGTGGAAACGCCGGCGAGCCTGGCCCAGTTCGCCACCCGGGTGTATCCGGGCCACATCTGGTTGGCCGATGCCGGTGGCCTGCCGCCGCCGCCGGTGCTGAACGAGGAAGCGGTCACCGTCGTGATCGGCCCCGAAGGGGGCTTGAGCGCCGCCGAACGAGCCACGCTCCTCGCCACCGGCTATCGGCCCACGGCGCTGGGCCCGCACACGCTCCGCTTCGACACCGCGGCGCTCGCGGCTGCCGCCGCGGTGACCGCCGCGAGACTCCGGGGGACACATGGTTGACTGTCTGTTCTGCAAGGTCGTAGCGGGAGAGATCCCGGCCAGGATCGCCAGGCGCACCGCGGACGCGGTGGCCTTTTACGACATCGACCCGAAGGCGCCGGTCCATGTGCTCGTGATTCCCACGCGGCACGTGCCTGCCGTGCGGAATGCCACCGGCCCCGAAGGCGAGGCGCTGCTGGGGCGGCTGCTCGCCTTTTCGGCTGACGTGGCCACCGAGCTCGGCCTGGACGAGCGCGGCTACCGCATCGTCACCAATACGGGTCCCGACGCGGGACAGAGCGTAGACCACCTGCACCTGCACGTGCTGGGCGGACGGAGGCTGGGGTGGCCGCCGGGGTGAGCGGAAGGACGGGCGGTCGGAAAGACGGAAGGACGGAAGGACGGGAGGTTGGAAGGACGGAAGCTGGGAAGGCTGGAAACGGGAAGACCAAGCCAGCGGGCGCAGGCAGGATTGACCGCGGCGGAATGTAGGCAGGCGCGGGTAACAGGTTAGGTGACTCGGAGCTTCCTGCTTATCGTCGGACCATGATGCCGTTCGAAAGATTGGAGGCGTGGCAGTCTTCGCACCTGCTCGCGCTGGAGGTCTACCGGGCCACCGACGCCTGGCCGCACCGGGAACTGTACGGACTCACGGCACAGGCCCGGCGTGCGGCCGTGTCCATCGGGTCGAATATCGCCGAGGGCTCCGCCAAGCGAGGCCGGAGGGAGTTCGGCCGTTATCTGGACATGGCCCTCGGCTCCTTTTTCCGAGCTGACGTATCTCCTCCTCTTGAGCCGCGATCTCGGGCTTTTGAGCGAGCGCGACGGGCAGGCCATCGAGCCCGTGCGATGCGAGACCGGCAAGCTCCTCTGGGGCCTCTACCGCCGCGTGCGCCCCGAGATCGGAAGCCCACCCTGAAGTGGATTCCGCCCTTCCGTCCTTCCGCCCTTCCGTCCTTCCCTCCTTCCGTCCTTCCGTCCTTCCCTCCTTCCGTCCTTCCGTCCTTCCCTCCTTCCGCCTAAATTCCCCCAACTTCTTCCGATTCCTGCCCTTACCGGGCTCGAGAGGGGTGAGACAGCGAATGCCAGAAGTCATCATCCACGATGACGAGAGCTTCGAGCGCGCGCTCAAGCGCTTCAAGAAGAAATGCGAGAAGGCCGGCATCCTCTCGGACCTGCGGAAGCACCGCCACTTCGAGAAGCCGAGTGAGAAGCGAAAGCGGAAAACGAACGCCGCCGCCCGCAAGACCCGCCGGGGACCCCGTGTCGCCCGGGTCTAGTGTGAGCGAGGCCTTGCGGGCGGCCATGAATGCTTCCCGCAAGGCCCAGGACAAGGAGCGGACCCTGGTGCTCGGGACCATCCTCGCCAACTTGAAGAATCGCGAGATCGAGCTCCGGCGCCCGGGTACCGACGAGGAGGTCCTCGAGGTGCTGCGGAAGGGCATCAAGACCCGCCGGGAGTCGGCCGAGCAGTACGCGGCGGCCAACCGCCCGGAGCTCGCGGATGTCGAGCGATCGCAGATCAGGGTGCTGGAAGAGTTCCTCCCGCCGGCCGTCGACCCCGAAGAGATCCGGGGCGCGGTGCGAACCGTCATCGCCGGCGGCGCCACCGAGATCGGCAAGGTCATGGGTCAGGTCCTGCCGAAGTTCCGCGGCCGGGCCGATGGCAAGGTGATCAACCAGATCGTGCGTGAGGAGCTGCAGCGGGGGTGATGGCGCAGTCGCTGTCCGTGTCTGATTCCGGGGTGCCGGCCCACGTGCAGGGCGGCACCCCGTCGCCATTGCCGGAGGCGCAGAGCGCGGACGCCCTGGAAACCATCGAGTTCGCCGAGGTACTCGAGCTGGTCGCCGTGCATGCGGTCGGCCCCCTCGGCGCCGCGCGGGTCCGGGGCCGCCGGCCCGGCGACGACCTCGGGTGGATCACGGGCGAGCTGGCGCGGGTGGGCGAGGTGGCCGCGCTCTTCCGCCGCGGCGACGCGCTGCTCGTCCAACCGATTCCGGATGTGCACCGCGCGCTCGGCCGGCTCCGGATCGACGGCAGCGTGCTCGAGGGGGCGGAGCTGGCATCGCTGCAGCGTGTGCTGGTGTCCGCCCGGCTGATCCAGGCCGACCTCCGCCGCGTCGCGGAGAGTGCGCCGCTCGCGAGCCAGCTCGCGCGGCCGCTGCCCGACAAGCGCCTGGAGCGCCGGCTCGAGCAATCGCTCGATCCCGAGGGCACTCTGCTCGACACGGCCAGCCCGGCGCTGGCCGCCGCCAGGCGGGACGTGCATGCCGCGCGGCAGCGGCTGATCCGGAAGCTGGAGTCGCTCCTGCGCGGGCTCGATGCCAACACCGCGCCCGGTGACGCGTCGGTGACCGTGCGGGGCGGCCGCTACGTCATTCCCGTACGGCGAGATTCGCGGAGCCGGCCCGGCGGGATCGTGCACGACGAGAGCGGCAGCGCGGGCACGCTCTTCATCGAGCCCGCGGAAGCCATCGAGCTCGGCAACGCGCTCCGTGAGGCGGAAGTGGAGGAGGAGCGCGAGGCGCTCCGCGTGCTTCGCGAGCTGACCGACCTGCTCCGTCCCGAGCTGGGCAATCTCCGGGAGCTGGTCGAGATGTGCGTGGCGGTGGACGATCTCGTGGCACGCGCGCGCTACGCCATCCTGGTCGAGGGCGAAGTCCCCGAGGTGGCAGCGGCACCCGCGGACCTCCTCATCCTCAATGGGCGCCACCCGCTTCTGCTCGCCGGGACCGAGCCGGTGGTGCCGTTCGATCTCGAGCTTTCGGCGGCCGAGCGCACGCTGCTCATCAGCGGGCCGAACACCGGCGGGAAGACGGTGCTGCTCAAGGCGGTCGGCCTCGCCGCGGCGCTCGCCCAGTGCGGCATTGTGCCGGCCGTGGGCGCCGGAAGCCGGCTGCCGGTGTTCCGCCGATTCTATGCCGACATCGGCGATCGCCAGAGCATCGCGGCGAGTCTCTCGACCTTCAGCGCCCACGTCAGCATGCTGCGGCGGATTCTCGACGGCGCCGACGCCGCCACGCTCGTGCTGCTCGACGAAATCGGCAGTGGGACCGATCCGGCGGAGGGCGCGGCGCTCGCCGCGGCGACGCTGGTCTCCCTGACCGCGCGGGGCACGCTCACACTCGCGACCACGCACCTCGGCTCGCTCAAGGAGGTGGCCAGCCACACGCCCGGCGTGGTGAACGCCTCCCTGCAGTTCGACGCGGCGACGCTCACGCCGAGCTACCGGTTCCTCAAGGGCGTGCCCGGCCGCTCCTACGGTCTGGCGATCGCCCGCCGGCTCGGTGTGGCGCCAGCGATCCTGGCCGACGCCGAGGCCCGCGTTCCGGATGCCGAGCGGAGTCTGGACGCGCTGCTCGCGGCGGTCGAGGAACGGCAGCACGAGCTGGGGGCGGCGCAGGCGGAGATCGCGGAGCGGACAGTCGAGCTCGACGCGCTCCAGGCCCGGCTCGTGGCGCAGCAGGAAGCGCAGGCCGCGCGCGAGGCCGAGCTCAGGCGCCGCGAAAAGGACGCCGAGCGGACTGGCCGGCAGCAGGCACGGACCTATCTGCTCGAGGCCAGGCAGCGCGTCGAGCAGGCCCTCGGCGCCGCGAAGAGCGCCGCCGATGATGCGGCCGCCCGCGAGGCACGTCGTCTCGTCGAAGAAGGCATACGGCAGCAGGGGGAGGAGCTGGAGCGGGCGTATGAGACCGAACCGGCGGAGCGGGCGGAGCAGGGTGGCGGCATCGCGGTGGGAGACCGCGTGCGGCTGGTCGCCGGCGGGGCGGGGCAGGTGCTGGAGATCCGGCCCGACGGGAAACTCGTGGTCGCGCTGGGGGCCATGAAGATCGTGGTGGATGCGGAGCAAGCCACGCGCACCGCGAGCATCAGGTCGCCCACCCCCACGGCCAGCGCCCCGCCGGCACCCTCATCGCCCTCCTCGCTCGAGATCGACCTCCGCGGCTTCACCGGCGACGAGGCCGAGGTGGCCACGCTCGCCGCGGTGGACGCGGCGGTGCTGGCGGAGCAGCCGTACCTGCGCATCATTCACGGGATGGGAACCGGTGTGGTGCGGGAGCGGGTCCGTCGGGTCGTGGCGGGCGACCGGCGCATCGCGCGGTTCGGCTTCGCGCCGCGGAACCAGGGCGGCACCGGGGTCACGGTCGTGGAGTTCTCGGCGTGAGCATGATCCCCGACGAGCTCGTCGACCAGGTGCGGGACGGCGCGGACCTGGTCGGGATCATCGGGGAGACGGTCGAGCTGAAGCGCACCGGGTCGGACTATCGCGGGCCGTGTCCGTTCCACGGCGGCACCCACCGGAACTTCGCCGTCATCCCGAAGAAGGGTCGCTACTACTGCTTCGTGTGCCACGAGAGCGGGGATGTCTTCTCGTGGTTCATGAAGCGCGTCGGGATGGACTACCCGACGGCCGTGCGGGAAGTGGCGCGCCGGGTGGGGATCGTGATTCCCGAACGGGCCGAGCGCGCGGGTCCGGACCCGCTGGAGCCGCTCTTCGGCGCGGCCGCGGTGGCGCAGGACTGGTTCACCCGGCAGCTCGTCGAATCCGCGGACGCGGCGGGCGCGCGCGAGTATCTCCAGGGCCGGGACATCGCGCTCGACACCGCCGCGCTCCATGGCCTGGGCTACGCGCCGCCCAGCAAGGCGTTCCTCGGGGCGATGGCCCAGCTCGGGCTGGAGCAGCCGGTGCTGGTCGAGGCCGGGCTCGCGGCCGTGCGCGACGACGGGAACGTCGTGCCCCGGTTCCGGAGCCGGCTGCTCTTTCCCATCCACGATCTCCGCAGCCGGGTGGTGGGCTTCGGCGGCCGGCTCCTCGGTCCGGGCGAGCCGAAATATCTCAATTCCCCGGAGAGCCCGATCTTTCACAAGGGGCGCCAACTCTACAACCTGCACCAGGCCAAGGGCGCCATCCGGCGCGAGGAGACGGTAATCCTGGTGGAAGGCTACTTCGACGTGCTCCGGCTGGTGCTGGCCGGTGTCGAGCACGTCGTGGCACCGCTCGGCACCGCGCTCACCTCCGACCAGGCGACCCTGCTCCGCCGCTTTGCCCCCGCCGCCACGCTGCTGTACGACAGTGACCAGGCCGGCCTCCGCGCCACCTTTCGCGCCGGCGACGAGCTGCTGCGGCACGCCGTCCGCGTCCGTGTGGCCACGATGCCCGCCGGCGAAGATCCCGACACGCTCGTCCGCGGCGGCGGCGGCGCGGCGCTGGAGCCGATTCTCCGTGATGCGATCGACCTGCTCGAGCGGAAGCTTCAACTGCTCGAGCAGAAGGGCTGGTTCGAGGGCGTGGACCACCAGCGAGAGGCGCTCGACCGGCTGCTGCCCACCATTCGGGCCGCCGCCGATCCGCTCACCCGCGACCTGTACCTGAAGGAGGTCGCGCAGCGCACCGGCGTGAGCCGGGAGACGCTGGTGCAGCAACTGGCTGACCGGCAGGAACCGGCCGCCGCTCCCACCCCAAGCGAGGCGCAGGGGCAGCCCGCCGGCGGCGGCACCCCTCGACCCCGGCCTCGGCCCGCTCGCCGGGTCGACGCCGCGGAGCGCGATCTCCTGCGCGTGCTGATCCGGGAGCGCGGGTGGCTGGAGCGCGCGGCGGGGGAGGTGCCGGTGGAATGGTTCGAGACGGCCGAGCTGCGCGAGGTGTACGAGGCGCTGCGGCGCAGTCCCGAAAACACCGGCTCTACCCTATTCTTGGAACAACTGTCTCCCGGCGCGCGGCGCGCGTACGCGTGGCTCGACAGCATCGAGGCGAAATACGGCGCGCCCGACCCCGACCGCACCTACGTGGACGCCTGCCGGACACTCGAAGTCCGCCCGCTGCGCCGCCAGCTCGCGGCGCTCAATCGCCGGATCAAGGAACAGGACCGGGTGATGACGCCGGAGGATTTCGACGCGCTCGTGCTGGAGCGCGCGCGGCTCACCCGGGAGATCGCCACTCGGCTGCCGGAGGAACTCCTGAAACGCTCCATTCGAAGAGGCGACGTCGATGCACGCTGATCTGGTAAAGCTTCTCGCGTTGCAAACCAAGGATACCGCGGTCGCGGACATCGAGCGGCGCCTGAAGGAGCTGGACGCCGAGGTGGGTGTGCTCGACCGCGCCATCCAGCGGGCCCGCGATGCGCTCGACTCCGCGCGCCGGGCCGCGGCCGACGGGGTGCGCCGGCGCGACGAGCTGGAAGCGAAGGTGGAGAGCTATCGCGTCCTGCAGGATCGCCGGGTGCAGCGACTGGAGACGGTGCGCAACCCCAAGGAGGCCTCGACGCTCATGGCCGAGCTCGAGCTGGCCCGGTCGGTGATGGCCAAGGAGGAGAACGACTGGGTGCGGAGCGCGGAAGCGGTGACCGGGCTCGAGGCCAGGGTCAGCGAGGAGGAGGCGCGGGTGGCGGCCGCCGATCTGGAGCAGGCGCCCGAACGGGCCCGGCTGGCGGAGCGCCGCCGCGCGCTCGAGGACGAACGCGAGGCCGCCGCCCGCGAGCGCGAGGCGAGCGCGGAGCAGATCGACAAGCCGCTCCGCACCCGCTACAACCGGTTGCGGCAATCGCGTGCGCGCGAGGTGGTCGTGCCGCTCGTCGGCGGGCACTGCAGCGCGTGTCACACGTCGGTGCCGCTCAACCGCCGCAGCCAGATCCGGAGCGGGGCCATCGTGGACGGCTGCGAAGGTTGCGGCGCGATCCTGTACCCCGCGGAGACGGCAGGGTCGTCGTGAGCGGACGCGCCGGCCGTACGTTCCCCTGGTGAGCGTCTTCCCAGCCCCGACCCTGCGCTGGGTGGTGTCCCCGCGGCCCGATCCCGCCGTCGCGGGGCTGCTCGCCGCCCAGCTCGGCATTCCGCCCGCGCTCGCGGCACTGCTGGTCCAGCGCGGGCAGGGCGCCGAAGCGGCTGCCCGGCGGTTTCTTCGGCCGGCCGTTTCCGATCTGTCCGATCCCATGGCCCTGGCGGGCATGGCGGAAGCGGTAGACGTCATCGTGGCCACCGTCCGGGCCGGCGGCACCATCCTGGTGCACGGCGATTACGACGTGGATGGTCAGTGCGCCACCGCGCTCCTCACCCGCGCGCTCCGCGCCGCGGGTGCGCACGTCGCCGGGTTCGTGCCCCACCGGCTGCGCGACGGGTACGATTTCGGCCCCGCGGGCCTGCTCGAGGCCCGGCGGGTCGGCGCGTCGCTCGTGGTCACCTGTGATTGCGGCATCACCGCCGTGGACACGGTCCGCGCCGCACGCGCCGCCGGACTCGGCGTCGTGATCACCGATCACCATCTGCCCGGTCCGGAGCTCCCGGCCGCCCTGGCCGTCGTGGACCCGCAGCGCGCGGACGATACGTCCGGCGCGCGCGGCCTCTGCGGCACCGGCATCGCGTTCAAGCTGGTGCAGGCGCTGGTGCCGGCGCTCGGCCTTCCGCCCAACCTGCCGTACCACCTGCTCGATTACGTGGCCCTGGCCACGGTGGCCGATGTCGTGCCGCTCGCGGGCGAGAACCGGATTCTGGTGCGCCACGGCCTCCGCCTGCTCGCCGCCAGCCGCTGGCCCGGGCTCCGCGCGCTCGTCCAGGCCAGCGGGCTCGGCGCCCGCGAGCTCCGCGCCGCGCACATGGGCTACATCCTCGGCCCCCGGCTCAACGCGGCCGGACGCGTCGGTGACGCGGCCGATGGGCTCCGTCTCCTGCTCACCGATGATCCCGCGGAAGCCGCGGAGCTGGCCCGCCGGCTCGAGGGGCTCAACGTCGAGCGGCAGGCGCTCGACCACCGGATGCTCGAGGAGGCGCTCGCACAGGTCGAACAGGTGGGACATCCGGAGCGGGATGCGGGGCTGGTGCTCGCCGGGGACGACTGGCATCCCGGCGTCGTCGGCATCGTCGCTTCGCGGGTGGTGGAGCGCTATGGCCGGCCGACCTTCCTCATCGCCTTCGACGGCGAGATCGGCAAGGGCTCGGGGCGGAGCATCTCGCGGTTCGATCTGCACGCGGCGCTCCTCGCCTGCGGCGATCTGCTCGAGCGCTACGGTGGGCACCAGATGGCCGCGGGGCTCACCATCCGCCGAGACCGGCTCGCCGAATTCCGCGCGCGGTTCGCCGAGCTCGCGCGCGAGACGCTCGGTCCGGACGATCTCGGCCCCGAGCAGCGGGTGGATCTGGAGCTTACGCTGGGCGAGGCCACCCACGAGCTGGAGCGCATGTGCCGCCACCTCGAGCCCTGCGGGTCGGGGAATGCGAGCCCTGTCTTCGGCGTGCGCGGCGTCCGATTGACCGGCGCGTCCCGGGTGGGCAACGGGCATCTCAAGGGCACGCTCGAGGATGGCACCACCCGCCTCGCCGCCATCGGGTTCCAGTGGGCCGACCGGGTGCCGTGGCTGGGCGAGGCGCTGGTGGACGCGGCGTTCCGGCTCGAGCTGAATGAATGGAACGGCCACTCCACGCTGCAGGCCCGCCTCTGCGCGGTGTCGCCGCATGTGGCGGGTCATGAGGTCGTGAGTCGTGACTCGTGAGGCATACGACCGCAGATTCGAGACTCACGACTCACGACTCACGACTCCCCCGTGAGAATCGTCTCCGGTGAATTCCGCGGCCGCCGTCTCGCCGTGCCCAGGGACGCCCGCGTCCGCCCCACCGCTGACCGGGTCCGCGAGGCCTGGATGAGCATTCTGGCCGGCGCCCTGTCCGGCGCCCGCGTGCTCGACCTCTACGCCGGGAGCGGCGCGCTCGGGCTGGAGGCGCTCTCGCGGGGCGCCGAGTCGGGCACGTTCGTCGAGCTCAACCCGGCGTCGCTCCGGGCGCTCGAGGCCAACATCGCGGCGCTCGGCGTGGGCGAGCGGGCCTCGGTTCGCCGGGGCGACGCGTTACGCTTCGCGGCGCGGCTGCCGGCCGCGGCATTCGACGTCGTGCTGGCCGATCCGCCCTACGCCCGGGACGACGCCGCCCGGCTGGTGGCGCTCTTCCGCCGGACCCCGTTCGCGCGCATTCTTTCGGTCGAGCATCGCGCCGGCGAGCGGCTGGACGGCGACGACACCCGGATCTACGGCGACACTGCCCTCACCTTCTGCCACGCGCCATGACCCGCATCGCGATCTATCCGGGCTCGTTCGACCCGCCGACCAGGGGTCACGAGGACCTGATCCGCCGGAGCCTGGCGCTCGCCGACCGGGTGATCGTGGCGGTGGCGGTGAACCCGCTCAAGCAGCCGCTCTTCACGGTGGCCGAGCGGCTCGCTATGCTGCAGGCGGCGATCGGGGACGAGCCGCGGGTGAGCTACCAGTCGTTCGACGGGCTCCTGGTCGAGTTCGCCCGACGGGTGGGCGCGACCATCGTGGTGCGCGGCCTCCGCGCGGTGAGCGACTTCGAGTACGAGTTCCAGATGGCGCTCATGAACCGCCAGCTCCATCCCTCGCTCGAGACGGTCTTCCTGGTGCCGGCGCTCGAGCTCACGTACCTGAGCTCGAGCCTCGTGCGCGAGGTGGCGCGGTTCGGCGGCGACGTGAGCGCGCTGGTCCAGCCCGGCGTGGCCGAGGCGCTGGCCCGGCGGTACGGCCGATGACCTTCCGCCAGTCGCTGCTCGAGCGCGCCGCCGCGCACCGGAAGCGGATCGTGCTGTGCGAGGGGGAGGACCCGCGCGTCCGGGCGGCCGCCGAGCGGCTCCGGCGCGAGCGGATCGCCGAGCCGATCGTGGTGGGCGGAGACGGCCTCGATCCGGCCGCCGACCCGCGGCTCCCCGCCATCGCGCGCTACCTGCGCGACCGGCGCCCCGACCGGGTGGTGGACGGCGTGCATGCGCTCGACCTCGCGGCCGTCCCCGCCAACTTCGGCGCGGCGCTCGTCGCCATAGGTGAGGCCGACGCCGCGCTGGCCGGCGCCGTGTGCCCTACCCGGGACACGATCCGCGCCGCGCTCTGGGCCATCGGCACCGCGCCCGGCGTGGAGCTGGTGAGCTCCGCCTTCTACATGGTGCTCCCGGACGATACGGTATTGACGTTCACCGACTGCGCGGTGGTGCCCGAGCCGACGCCGGAGCAACTGGCGCACATCGCCCTCGCCGCCGCGCGCGATCGGCCGCGCCTGGCCGGCGACTCGCCGCGGGTGGCGTTCGTCTCGTACAGCACCAAGGGGAGTGCTGAAGGTCCGCGCGTCGCCCGCGTCCGCGAGGCCGCGGCGCGGTTCCGGACCCTCCTGCCCGACGTCATCAGCGACGGCGAGCTGCAGGGCGATGCCGCGCTCGTGCCGGAGGTGAGCGAGCGGAAGGCTCCCGGTTCGCCGCTGGCAGGCCGGGCCAACGTGCTGGTCTTTCCCGATCTCGATGCGGGCAACATCGCGTACAAGCTGGTGCAGCGGCTCGCGGGCGCGGTCGCCATCGGCCCGATGCTCCAGGGGCTGGCCCGGCCCATGGCCGACCTGTCGCGCGGGGCCACGGCCGATGATATTGTCGAGGTGGCCGCCATGCTGGCGCTGCAGTGCGACTAGAAATCCGACGGAGACAGCCGATGGGGTTCAGCCAGACCAAGGACACGAGCGGCGTGGCGGTCGTGCAGGTGGAGGGACAGTTGATCGTCGGCAACCGCCAGGAGCTCAAGGACCTCGTCCAGGCCGCGGTCGCCGCCGGTGAGCGCCGGATCCTCATCGACTTCTCCCGCACCGGCTACATCGACTCCTCGGGGCTCGGCGCCCTGGTCTCCATCTCCAAGCGGATCCGCGAGGCGGGCGGAGAGCTCCGGCTCTCGGGGCTCAACGAGGATCTCCGCTCGCTCTTCGAGCTGACCAAGCTCGACACGTTGTTCGCGATCGCCGAGACGCCCCAGCAGGCCCTCGCGAGCTTCTAGCCCGATCCCCTCGTGCCGTCGCCGCTCCGCCTCTGCGTCCGCCGCTCGCCGGCCCCGGCCGCGGGCGGCGCCGGCGGCGCCGCTACGCTCGTGACGCTCCGGCTCCCGAGCGAGGTCGCGTGCATCGAGGAGGCGGTGGAGCTCGTCACCCGCCACTGCCTCGCGGGCCACGAGAGCTGCCGGCGGACGCGCTTCCGGCTCCAGGTAGTGCTCTCCGAAGCGCTCAGCAACGCCATCGTCCGGGGGAACGGCGAGGACGACCGCAAGTCGGTCCACGTCCGAGCCGAGCTGCGGGCCGACGCCATCCGGCTGGTCGTGACCGACGAGGGCCCGGGGTTCGATCCCACGGCCGTGCCCGAGCCGACCCGCCCGGAGCAGCTCGATGAAGCCAACGGCCGGGGACTCTATCTCATCCGCAAGCTCGTGGACGCCGTGCAGTTCAACCAGCAGGGAAACTCCATCTGCATGACACTGCGCCGCCCATAGGCCGGCTCGAGCCCGTGCTCGACGGCCTCGGCGCGCTCGTCGGCGGACGGGTGCGCCTGTGGCGCTTCGACGGCCGCGGGCTCCGTCTGGCCGCGGGGCCCGATCCCGGCGAGGTGCCCGCCGTGCCGCGGAGCGTGGGACTCACCCCCATGCCCTGGGGCACCGCCTGGCTCGAGCCACTGGGCGAGGTCGACGGGTTCTGGCTGGAGGTCGGCGGCCTGCCCGAGACGGCGCTCGAGGCCGCGGCGGCGCGCACGCTGCCGCTGGTCGGGGCGCTGCTCGACGCGGAGCGGCAGCGCGCGTTCCTGGCGGACGAGCTCACGAGCCGGTACGAGGAGATCGACCTGCTCTACGCGATCAGCGAGATCCTGGGCCAGACGGTGCAGCTCGAAGAGGCCACCCGGATCATCGCCCGCGAGGTGAGCACCGTGGTCGGCGCCCGGCGCGCGTCCATCATGGTTTTCGACGAGGCGGCCGGCGTGCTCCGCACCGTGGCGGCGCGCGGGTTCGGCATGGACGGGCTCACACCCGTCCGGGTGGACGACGAGTGCTCCGTGGCCGCGCGAGTGTACCGCGAGCGCCGGGTGGTGGCGTACGATCCATCGGCGCCCGACGTGGTGGCCACCGACTGCGGCGAGCCCCGCGGCTATCACGGGCAGGCGTTCCTGAGCGTGCCCATCTGCTACGGCGCCGCCGGCTCGCCGCTCCGCTGCGTCGGCGTCATCAACCTCACCGATCGGCTCGGTGGCGACCGCTTCACCCCGGGCGACCGGAAGCTGGTGACCGCCGTGGCCAACCAGATCGGCGCCGCGGTGGAAAACGCGCGGCTGGTGGAGCAGGACCGGCGTCAGCAGCGGCTCCGCCACGAGCTCGAGCTGGCGCACGATCTCCAGCTCAAGCTGCTCCCGTCTCCCGGCGTGCTCCAGGGTGACGCCGAGGTGGCGGCGCGGTGCTTCCCGGCCGAATCGGTGGGCGGCGATTTCTACACCTTCAGCCGACTCGGCCGCGGCCGCGTCGGCGTCATGCTCGGCGACGTCGCCTCGCACGGCTTCTCCGCCGCGCTGGTGATGGCGCTCGTCATGTCGGCCGCCGGCATCCACGCGGCCGCGGCCGTCACCCCCGATGAAACCCTGGGCGCGCTGCTCGATAGCCTGTCGACCGAGCTCGGCACCACCGAGATGTACTTCAGCGTGTTCTATGGGGTGCTCGATCCGCTCGCCGGACGGCTGTCGTATGCCAACGCCGGGCACCCGTACGCGTTTCGCGTGCCCCGCTTCGGCGCGCCCGAGCGGCTCGGGGCCACGGCCCCGCCGCTGGGCCTCGCGGCGGCGGGAGAGATTCAGCGGCGGCAGGTTCCATGGACGGTCCGCCACGACCTGCTGGTGCTCTGGACCGACGGCCTCGTCGATGCGCGGAACGAGGCGGGCGAGCCGTTCGGCGAGCAACGCCTCCTCGATGAAGTCTGCGCGCACCGCACCGAGCCCGCCGATGCGATCGTGCGGGCCGTGCTCGACCAGGCGGCGGCGTTCGGCTCCCAGCCCGTGGACGACCGCACCCTGCTCGTCCTCCGGCTCTAGCCGTGCCGCGGGCCAAGCGCCGGCTCGGCCAGCATTTTCTTACCGATCGCCGACTCCTCGGACGGATCGCCGACGCGCTCGGCGCCGGGGCGGGGGATACCGTGCTCGAGATCGGGCCGGGCCCGGGCGGCCTCACCGCCGCGCTGGCGGAGCGCGCCGGCCGGCTCGTGGCCATCGAGAAGGACCGCGAGCTGGTGCCCGGGCTGCGGGAGCGCTTCCCCGGCGTCACCATCGTCGAGGCCGACGCGCTCGAGACGGACTGGCACGCCCTCGTCGGCGGTCGCTTTCTGCTCGCCGGCAACATCCCTTACAACATTACGTCGCCGCTCATCGACAAGGCCCTGGAGCCGCCGGTGCCCGCGCGGATCGTGTTCCTGGTACAGAAGGAAGTGGCCGATCGGGTGACGGCACGGGCCGGCGAGCCAGCCTATGGTGCCCTGAGCGCGGGCGTGCAGTCAGTAGCCCGGGCGGAGCGGCTCTTCACCGTCCCGGCAGGCGCATTTCACCCGCGACCCAAGGTGGACTCGGCCGTGCTGCGGCTCACGCCACTCGAGGCGCCGCTGGTGTCGCCCGTGGACCAACCGCGCTACCGCCGCCTGGTCGTCGGGCTCTTCGGGTTCCGCCGGAAGCAGCTCGCGCGCGGTCTGCGCGAGCTGACCGGGTGGGATGCGCCGGCGGTGGCGGCCGTGCTCGAGCGAACCGGAATTCCACCGGACGTGCGGCCCGAGGTGCTGGCGGCCGCCGACTTCGCCGACCTGCTGCCCGTGCTCGTTGACGCGGGCTGGCCGGCGCGATAGCTTTGTGAAATGTTTCACAAAAATGGCCGATGATGCGCAAGGTTGCGGACTCCACCGTTCGACGCCTGTCGCTCTATCTGCGCTTTCTCGAGGAGTTCGAGGGACAGGGGGTGGCCACGGTCAGCTCCGGCGCCCTCGCGTCCCGAGGGAGCACCACCTCGGCGCAGGTGCGGAAGGACCTCTCGTTCTTCGGGTCGTTCGGCAAGCGGGGGCTGGGGTATCCGGTGATGGAGCTGGCCGACCGGCTGCGCGAGATCCTGGGTCTCCGGCAGCGCTATCGCGTGGGGATGATCGGGGCGGGGAAGATCGGCAGCGCGCTGGTGCAGTACCGCGGGTTCCGGCAGCGCGGCTTCGACATCGTGGCCATCTTCGACAACGATCCCGCCAAGATCGGCCGCCAGTGGAACGGCCTCACCATCCAGGACATCGCGCTGCTCGAGGCCGAGCTCGTCCGGCACCCGCTCGACATGGCGGTGCTGGTGACGCCCGCGGAGCCGGCACAGGGGGTGACGGACCGGCTGGTCAAGCTCGGCGTCAAGGCGATCCTCAATTTCGCGCCGGTGCAGCTCGTGGTGCCGGATGACGTGGTCGTCAAGACGGTCAATCTGGCCCTCGAGCTCGAGACCCTCAGCTACGCGCTCGCCAATCGCTGATCGGGCGGGCGGTCCCGGCAGCACCACGTCGTCGCGTCCGCCCCGCAGTCAGCCGATCGCCATCCCCGCTCTCCGTCCGGAGCCTCCATGCGCCTCCTCCGCCGACTCATCACCTCCCTGCTGCTCGCCTCGGTCCCGGTGTCGCTCGCCGCTCAGGAAGACGTCTACGACATCCTGATTCGGAACGGGCGCATCATCGACGGGACCGGTTCGCCCTGGTACGCTGGTGACGTGGGCATCCGGAGTGGACGGATCGCGGCGATCGGCACACTTGGCGGTGCGGCGCGGCAGACGGTGGATGCGGCGGGGATGGTCGTGGCGCCGGGCTTCATCGACATGCTGGGCCAGTCCGAGATGAGCATCCTGGTGGATCCGCGGCTGCCGTCCAAGATCTTTCAGGGGATCACGACCGAGATCACCGGCGAAGGCAGCTCCGCCGGCCCGCTGAATGACTCGATCGTCGCGGCCGACCGCGACGGCTACGCCCACTACGGGATCACGCCTGACTGGCGGACGCTCGGCGGCTACTTCGCCCGGCTGGAAAAGCAGGGGATCGGCATCAATCTCGCCAGCTACGTCGGGGCCACCCAGGTCCGGCGGATGGTGCTGGGCGACGGCGATCGCACGCCGACTGCGGAGGAGCTCGACCGGATGAAGGCGCTGGTGCGGGATGCGATGCGGGAGGGCGCGGTCGGGGTATCGACGTCGCTGCAGTATCCGCCCGCGCCCTACGCCGGCACCGACGAGCTGGTGGCGCTCGCCGCCGAAGCCGCCCGGCTCGGCGGCGTCTACGCCACGCACATGCGCTCCGAGGGCGACCGGATCGATGCCGCCCTGGACGAGACCTTCCGCATCGGCCGAGCGGCCGGCATCCCGGTCGAGATCTGGCACCTCAAGGTGGCGGGCAAGCGGAACTGGGGGCGGATGACACGGGTCGTCGCCCGAATCGACTCGGCGCGGCGGGCCGGGATCGATGTCGCCGCCGACACGTATGCCTATCCCGCGTGGTTCAATTCGATGTCGGCCTTCGTGCCGCCGTGGGCCCACGATGGGGGCACCGCGAAGCTGCTCGAGCGGCTCAGGGATCCGGCGATGCGCCGCCGTATCCGGCGAGAGATGCTCACGCCCTCCGGGACGTGGGACAACGAATGGCAGGAGATCCCTGGTCCCTCGGCGGTCATCATCGGGGTCGTCCAGAATCCGGCGCTCGAGCAGTACATGGGGAAGACGCTGGCGCAGGTGGCGGCCCTCCGTCACACCGACGCGATCGAGACGCTGCTGGACCTCCTGGTGGAGGACGAGGGCTACACCTCGGTGGCCGTCTTCGGGATGTCGGAGCCGGACGTGGCCCTCGCGCTCGAGCAACCCTGGGTGTCGATCGACAACGACTCGCAGGGCACCTCACCCGACGGGCTCCTCGGGAAGGAGCATCCGCACCCGCGGGCGTACGGCACCTTTCCCCGGATCCTCCGGAAATACGTGCGCGAGCGGCCCCGGCTCACGCTGGAGGATGCCGTCCGCAAGTTCAGCTCGCTGCCCGCCCAGCGCATGCGCCTGGGCGACCGGGGCGTGCTCAAAGTCGGCATGTGGGCCGACGTCGTGGTCTTCAACCCCGACAGCGTCCGGGACCGCGCGACGTTCGCCACACCCAATCAACTGTCCGTGGGCATGCGCTGGGTGCTGGTGAACGGCATCCCGGTCATCGCCGACGGCCAGGCCACGGGAGCGCTGCCGGGGCAGGTGATCCGGGGGCCGGGGTATCGGAGGGAGTGAGGCGGGCGGGCGGACGGTCAGGCGGGCGGGCGGTCAGGCGGGCGAGCGGTCAGGTGGGCAGGTGGGCAGGGGTAGTCGAATGGCACCGCGCTGTCATCCCGAGCGGAGCGAGGGATCTAGCCGGGCCGAGTTCGAAGCAGACGGACTAGATCCCTCGCTCCGCTCGGGATGACAGCGCAGCTCAATGCGACAAGCGCCCGCCTGCCCGCCTGCCCGCCCGCCTGCCCGCCTGCCCGCCTGCCCGCCTGCCTGCCCGTCCGCCCGCCCGCCCGCCCCCTAGCCCCCTGCGAGCCACACGACATACTTTCTCCTATGTCCGTCGAAGTCACCTCCGAGATCGGCCAGCTCCAGACGGTGTTGGTGCACACGCCCGGTGCCGAGCTGGGCGCGGTGACGCCCGGCAACCGTGAAGACTACCTCTACGACGACATCATCGACCTCGAGATCGCGCAGCGGGAGCACCGGCAATTCGTCTCGGTGCTGCGGCGCTTTGCGACGGTGTACCAGGTCCGCGAGCTTCTCGCGGAGATCCTGTCGCAGCCGGAGGCGCGGGAGTTCCTGATTACGAAGACGATGGACGTGCTCTCCTCCGATGCGCTGAGCCAGCGCCTCGGCATCCTGCCGCCGGCGCAGATCGTGGACATGCTCATCGAGGGGACCCGGGAGGAGACCGGACCCATCGCCCGGGCGCTCAACGAGGAGGGGTTCGCATTCCCGCCGCTGCCGAACCTGTTCTTCCCGCGCGACATCGGCATGGTCATCGGTCGTCGGGCGGTCGTGGGCGCCATGCGCTACGACGTCCGCTGGACCGAGGAGCTGCTCATCAAGGCGCTCTTCACGTTCCATCCGGCCCTGGCCAACGACGGGCTGCTGTACGACGGTTCCGAAGAGCGGCGGAGCAACTATACGCTCGAGGGCGGCGACGTCCACTACCTGCGGCCCGATCTCCTCGTCGTCGGGTTCAGCGAGCGGAGCTCCCCCGCCGCGCTGGACGAGCTGTGCGACACGGTCTTCGCGCACGGCACGGTGACCGACGTGATCGTCGTCGTGATGCCGAAGGCGCCGACGGCCATCCACCTGGACATGATCTTCACCCATGTCGACCGCGAGCTCTGCGTGATCTACCCCCCGTTCTTCGTGGGCCCCGAGCGGCTGGCCGTGCTCCACCGCCGGAAGGGCGAGGAGGGCGTCCGCGAGATGCCAAATTTTTTCGAGGCGCTCCGGGACGTCGGGCTGCCGCTCGAGCCCGTGTTCGCCGGCGGGCAGCACCGGACCAGCCAGGAGCGGGAGCAGTGGAGCTCCGCCTGCAACTTCCTCGCGACGCGGCCGGGCACCATCATCAGCTACCGCCGGAACGACCAGACGCTCTGCGAGCTGCAGGCGGCCGGCTTCCGGGTGGTGCCGGCCGTAAACTTCCTCGCGTTCGACGACTGGACGGATGCGAAGCACCGAACCGTCATCACCATTGACGGGGCCGAGCTCGCCCGGGGCGGCGGTGGCCCCCGCTGCATGTCGCTGCCGCTCCGCCGGGCACCGCTGTGATCGGACTGACGGCCCATCCCGAGAGCACGCTCCTCGATCGCGTGCTGGAGACGCTGCGTGAGGGGCCGCGGCCGGCGGCCACGCTCTGCCACCGGGTCCTCGGCCTCCCGGGTGCGCCGGAGGCGGTGTGCGAGCGGATCGCGGTGGCGCTGCTTGGCGCGGATCCCCGGGTGCGGCGGTCCGCCGACGGGAGCTGGGGCCTGGTGCCGGAAGCCCAGGGTTCGCCGCTGCTCGAGGAGTGTGCCTTTGCCGTCGTGGACGTGGAGACCACGGGGATGCGCGCGGGAGCCACGGACCGCATCACCGAGATCGCGGTGGTCGTCGTGCACGGCAGCCGGCGGGAGGTGGTGTTCGATTCGCTGATCAATCCCGGCCGACCGATTCCTCCGGCCATCTGCGCCATTACCCGGATCACCAACGACATGGTCCGCGATGCGCCGGACTTCGCCGACGTGGCCGACCACGTGCTCGCCGCGCTGGCGGGCCGCGTATTCGTCGCCCACAACGCGCGATTCGACTGGGGGTTCGTCAGCGCCGAGCTTCGGCGGGCCAGGGATGTCGCGCTCGACGGCCCGCAACTGTGCACCGTGCGGCTGGCCCGCCGGCTGGTGAAAGGCGTGCGCTCGTGCGGACTCGACAACCTGACGCAGCACTTCGGCTTCGCCAACCCCGCGCGGCATCGCGCGGCGGGAGACGCGCTGGTGACGGCCGACCTGCTCCAGCACCTCCTCCGGCTGGCCCGCGCCGAAGGGGCGGCGACCCTCCAGGACCTCGCGGCCATCGCCGCCCGGCGCACCGGCGGCGGCCGGCGAAAGCGGCGGGCCGCCCCGACCGAGCCGCGCGCCGACAGCGCGCCCGAGGGGCCGGTGTGACCCTCTCCCGCCCGTTTCACCTCGGCGGCCTCCGCTGCCACACGCTCGAGGGCGGCCTGCAGCGGCTGGACGGCGGAGCGATGTTCGGCGTCGTCCCGCGGACGATGTGGGCCCGGCGCGTTCCGCCGGACGAGCGGAATCGCATCGTGCTCGCCATGCGCTGCCTTCTGGTGGAGCATCCGGACGGCCTGGTGCTGATCGACACCGGGCTCGGCAACAAGGAAGACGCCAGATTTCTCGACATCTACGGCGTCGAGAATGCCGGCCTCGAGGGGGCCACCCAGCTCGAGGACGCACTGGCCTCCGCGGGGTTCCTGCCCCGTGACGTTCGCTGGGTCATCAACACCCACCTGCACTTCGATCATGCGGGCGGGAACACCACGCTCGACCCCGAGCTCGAGAACGACCCGCGCCGCCACGTCCGGCCCACCTTTCCCAACGCCACCTACCTCGTCCAGCGGGGCGAGCTCGAGTTTGCCCGCCGGACCAACGAGCGGACCCGCGCGAGCTACCTCCCGCACAACTTCGAGCCGATCGCCGCGGCCGATCGCTGGCGGCTGCTCGAGGGCGAGGGCGAGGTGCTGCCCGGAATCTCGGTCCGGCTGACCCCCGGGCACGTCCCCTTCCATCAGGCGGTGCTCCTGCGCGATCGCGGCGAGACGGCCGCGTTCATCGCCGATCTGATTCCCACGACCGCCCACCTGCCGCTCCCCTGGATCATGGGATACGACCTGGAGCCGCTCCGCACGCTCGAAAGCAAACGGGCGCTGCTCCGCGAAGCCGTGGACGGGGGTTGGCGCCTGATCTTCGAGCACGACCCGGCGGTCGCCTCGGGCGTGCCGGTGGCGGAGGGGAAGGGGGTGGCGTTGCGGGAGGTGGTGGAGTCGGTCGCGAGTCCCGAGTCGCGTGTCGCGAGCGCCGCGGCGGCCCCCCCGAGACCCGCGACTCGCGACCCGCGACTCAGTTGACACCCCCTCCTCCCCCCGCTACCTTCCGCCCTTCCTAGAAGCGGGGAGGAGATCTCCCCCACCCTCCGCCTGCCGGCTCCATGCCGCAGCGCATCCGGGTCCCGGCATCGCCGCCGTTGGCTGGCCGTCTGGCCGGCATGGCATTCGGCATCACGGGCACCCGGAAGTTCGCGAGGGTGCCCGTTTCATCTTGTAGGCATGGAGGCGCGCCCACTGTCCTCGAACGACCGCGAAAAGCGAGTTCGCGTCAATCGCATGATCCGCATCAGTCCGGTGCGGGTAATCACGGATACAGGCGAGCAGTTGGGCGTGCTGCCCATCGAAGAGGCGCTCGCGGCGGCGCAGGATCGCGGGCTGGACCTCGTGGAAGTGGCGCCCACCGCGCGCCCGCCCGTCGTCAAGATCATGGACTACGGGAAGTTCAAGTTCGAGGAAGCCAAGGCGGCCCGGGCGGCCAAGAAGAAGCAGCACGTCATCCAGCTCAAGGAAGTGAAGTACCGGCCCGGCATCGACGATCACGATTTCGATTTCAAGACCCGCCATGCCCGGGAGTTCCTTGGCGACGGGAACAAGGTGAAGGTGACGATGATGTTCCGCGGCCGGCAGATCGCTCATCTGGATCTGGGCCGGGCGGTGCTGGACCGCGTCGCCACCAGTCTGGCGGATGTGGGCAAGGTGGAGATGGACGCGAAGCTCGAGGGACGCAACATGACGATGGTCCTCGCGCCCAGGTAGGCACGACCAACGGGAGCACCATGCCTAAGCAGAAGACGAAGCGCGCCGCGATGAAGCGCTTCAAGAAGACGGGGACCGGCAAGCTGAAGCGCTGGCATGCCAACCACAGCCACATCCTGACCAAGAAGACGCGGAAGCGGAAGAACCGGCTCAAGAAGGGCGACCTCGTGAGCTCGGCCGACTTCCCGCGCGTCAGCCGTCTTCTCCAGGCCTAAGGAGCGACCATGCCTCGCGTCAAGAACGGTGTCGCCCACCACGCCCGGAAAAAGAAGATCATGGAGGCGGCCAAGGGCGCCCGCGGCGGCCGGAGCAAGCTGTACAAGTCGGCCAAGGAAACGGCCGAGCGCGCCATGCGGTATGCCTACCGCGACCGGCGAAAGAAGAAGTCCGAATTTCGCGCGCTCTGGATCACCCGGATCAACGCGGCCGCCCGGATCCACGGCCTGAGCTACAGCCGCCTGGTGGCGGGGCTCAAGAAGGGCGGCGTCGAGATCAACCGCAAGGTGCTCGCCGACCTCGCCGTGCGCGATGCCGATGCATTCGGCCGCCTGGCCGAGGTGGCCAGGAACAACCAGTAGCCAGAGGGCCGAGCCGGCGCGGCATGCCGCGCGCCCATCGTCGCCCGAATGGGGCCGTTCGCGCTCGGCGGGCGGCCCCGTTCGCGCATCGGCCGCTTGGGCCCTCGCCGGAGCGCTCGAATGACCAGCAGCGCCGGCCCTTCAACGACCGCGACCAATGACTCCTCCGATCCTGCCGGTTCCCTGAGCATGGCGTCGACCGGCTTTCCGGAACTCGATGCCCTCCTCCCTCGGCTCGCGGCCGTTCCGGCACTCGAGGCCGCGGCGCTCGAGGCTCGAGCAGGTGGCCGTGCTGGGACGGAAGAGCGGACTGTTGACGGCGGCGCTCAGATCGGTGTCGTCGCTGCCGGTGGACGAGCGCAAGCGCTTCGGCGCCGCGGTGAACCAGCTCAAGGGTCGGTTCGAGGCGGCGTTCGCGGCCCGCGCCGAGGCGCTCGAGGCGGAGCGGCGCCGGCGCGACGCGGCCGGGCTGGACCTCACGATGCCCGGGCGCCGGCGGTGGGTGGGCGCGGAGCACCCGGTGACGCGGGTGGTGGACGAGATCGTCGACATCTTCCACGAGCTCGGCTTCGCCGTGGCCACCGGGCCCGAAGTGGAGACCGAGTGGTACAACTTCCTCGCGCTCAACTTTCCCGCCGATCACCCGGCGATGGACATGCACGACACGCTGTACCTCGATGCGCCCCCCGCCGACGGGGAGCCCGGGGGGCGGCTGCTGCTCCGCACTCACACCTCCCCGGTGCAGATCCGCACCCTGCTCGCGGCCCCTCCGCCGGTGCGTGTCGTGATCCCCGGCATGGTCTACCGCAACGACGCGATCGACGCCTCGCACCTTCCCGCGTTCTCCCAGATCGAAGGCCTCGCGGTGGACGAGGGGATCTCGTTCGTGGACCTCAAGGCCACGCTCACCCATTTTGCCCGCCGGTTCTTCTCGCCCGCCACGCGGACCCGGTTCCGGCCATCATTTTTCCCGTTCACCGAGCCCTCGGCGGAGATGGACGTAGAGTGCCAGCTCTGCCACGGCCGCGGCTGCCCGGCATGCAAGGGCACCGGTTGGATGGAGATCCTCGGCTGCGGGATGGTGCATCCGGCCGTGCTCGAGAACTGCAAGCTCGACTCGGAACGGTACACCGGCTGGGCGTTCGGGATGGGACCGCACCGGATCGCGCTGCTGCGCTATGGTGTGCCGGACATCCGGCTGCTGCTCGGGGGGGACATGCGGTTTCTGGAGCAGGTTGGGCGCCCCGGGGCGACGGACGCGGGAGATGCCGATGCGTGAGGCGCACTCTGGCGGCAGCGCCCGATGAACGTCTCCCTCCGCTGGCTGGAGGATTTTCTCCGCCGCGAGCTCGACCCGGCAGACGTGACCGAGCGCCTCGCCATGCTCGGCGCGCCGGTGGACGCCGTGGAGCCGCTGCACCAGGACCTGTCGGAGATCGTCGTCGGCCTGGTGGAGGACGTGCGTCCGCACCCGAACGCCGACCGGCTCCGCGTCACTAGCGTCAACGACGGCTCCGAGCGCCGCCTGGCCGTGGTGTGCGGCGCGCCCAACGTGGCGGCGGGGAAGAAGTACCCATTCGCCCGCGTGGGCGCGACCGTGCCGCACGGCAAGGGCGGCGCGCCCATGAAGCTCGAGAAGGCCCGGCTCCGGGGTGAGGTGTCCGAGGGCATGCTGTGCTCCGCGCGCGAGCTGGGGCTGGGCCAGGAGCACGACGGCATCCTCGAGCTCGACACCGACGCCGCCCCGGGCACACCGCTTCCCGCGGCACTCCCGCTGGCCGACTATCGGCTCGTGCTGGACGTGACGCCCAACCGTCCCGACCTCCTCGGCCACAAGGGTGTGGCGCGCGAGCTCTCCGCGTCCTACGGCACGCCGTTCCGCCTGCCGCAGATCCCGGGCGCCGCGGGCATCGACGTGCCCCCCGCGCGCCGGGCGGGGACCGACGGAACCGTGTCACGCCTCCGCGTCGCCATCGAGGACGCCGAGTCCTGCCCCCGGTTTCATGCCGCCGTCATCCGCGGCGCCAGGGTGGGCCCCTCCCCGGATTGGCTCCGGCGGCGGCTCGAGTCGGTGGGCGTGCGCTCGATCAACAACGTGGTGGATGCCACCAACTACGTCATGTTCGAGCTCAACCAGCCGATGCACGCGTACGACCTCGCGCTGCTCCGCGGCGAAAGCCTGGTCGTGCGCCGCGCGCGCGCCGGCGAGCGGCTCATCACCCTGGATGGCGTCGAGCGCCCGCTCACGCCCGACATGGTGGCGATCGCCGACGCCGAGGGTGTGATCGGGCTCGCGGGCGTGATGGGCGGCGCCGGCACCGAGGTGAGCGACGCGACCCGGGACATCCTGCTCGAAGCCGCCTGGTGGGACCCCGGCCGTACCCGGCGAGCCCGCCGCGCGCTCAATCTGAGCACCGAGGCGAGTCACCGCTTCGAGCGCGGGATCGACCTCTGGGGCGGCGATGCCGCGATGCGCCGCTGCATCGAGCTGGTACTCGCCACGGCGGGCGGCGAGCTGGCCGAGGCGCCGCTCGATCTCTGGCCGGCGCCGACCCACCCGCCACGGATCTTCCTCCAGCCGGCGCGCGTGGCCCAGCTTCTCGGCGTGGAGCTGCCGTGGCAGGAGCTGGAGCGCCACCTCGTGGCCGTCGGGGCCACGGTCGTGAGCAAGCCGGAGGACGGGCGCATCGCCGTGGATGTCCCCGGCTGGCGGCCCGACCTGCGACGCGAGATCGATCTCATCGAGGAGGTCGCTCGCCTGCACGGGTACGACAGCTTCCCCGCCGAACTCCGCCCGTTCCGGCTCGGCACCCTGGCCGACGCGCCGGAAGAAGCGATCGCCGCGAGTCTCCGCCGGCGGCTGGCAGCCGAGGGCTTCTACGAGGTGGTGAGCCTCCCCCTCGGCGCCGATCACGCGGCCGACAGCGTCCGGTTGCTCAACCCGCTCGCCACGGACGAGGCCTGGCTCCGCCGCCGGCTCCTCCCCGGGCTGGTGCGCCTGGTCGAGGCCAACTGGGCCAATCACGTAGCCGACGTGCGGCTGTTCGAGATCGGCACCGCCTTCGCCGATGCCGGCCCCGGCCGCAGGCCCGCGGAGGAGCGCCGGGTGGCCGCCGTGCTCACGGGCCGGCGGGAGCCGGCGCACTGGTCCGGCACCGGCGAGGCGCGATTCGACATCTGGGACCTCAAGGGCCGACTCGAAGCCGCTGTTGCTCTGGCGATTCCCGAGGCCGAAGTGCAGGTTGAAGGGCAGGCGCTGGTCGTCCGGGACAGCGAGGGGCGAGTCGTCGGCCAGGGCGGCCCGCTGTCCGCCGACGCGCCGCCCTGGGCGGCGCCGCTCTTCGGCTTCGAGCTGCTCGTCGATCCGGCGCCCCGCCGTCCCGCTCCCTTCACGCCGCTGCCCACGACACCGTCGTCCGAGCGCGTGCTCGCGCTCCTCCTCCCCGAGGGGGTGCGCGCGCGGCAGGTGGAGACCGTGCTCCGCCGGGCGGGCGGCGCGCTGCTCGAGCGGGTGGACGTGGAAAGCGATTACCGCGGCGCGGAGCTGCCGGCCGGCACGCGGAGCGTGGCCTTCCGGCTCACCTTTCGTGCGCCGGACCGGACACTGCGCGACAGCGAAGTAGACGAGGCGGAGTCGCGGCTCCTGGCCACGGTGGCAGAGGAGCTCGGGATCCAGCGGCGGGACGCGGCGTCCCGCGATGGAGGGTGATCGTGGCACAGACCTACGAGCGTCCCGATCTGGCGGCGCTGGCCGATCTGGAGCGGGTGCTGGAAAGCATGGCGGAGGAGCTGGCGGCCTGGCGGCGCCGGACGCTCAAGGCGGAGGCGGAATTGAAGGAGGCCCAGGCGAGTGGCGGCGTGGTCGCGGGGGCCGAGCTGAAGGAGTCGCGCCAGCGGGTGATCGAGCTGGAAACCGAGAACCAGTCGCTGCGCCAGCGCATCGACGCCGCGAAGGAACGCCTCCGGGTGCTGGCGGCCCGGCTCTCGTTCCTGGAGCAGCACGGGGGAGGCACCGCCGCATGAACCAGTCGAAGAGCGCCGTGAAGGTGACCATCGGCGGCGAGGAGTACACCGTTCGCTCCGAGCTGCCGGCCGAGTACACGCGCGAGGTGGCCGCGTATCTCGACAAGGAGCTGAAGCGGGTGCGTGATTCGCTCCCGATGGTGGAGACCCACAAGGCGGCCATCCTGGCGGCGCTCGCCATCACCGACGAGCTGTTCCAGGCGCGCCGGGGCGATCGCCAGACGGCCATCCGGCTCACCCGCCTGGCCGACGAGCTCGCCCGCATGCTGCCTCCCTCCAAGCGCGGCGGTCGGGCCGCCGCCTCGTAGCGGAGATCGCCGATGTCCCAGTCCCTCCTCCTGCCCGCGCTGGTGGGCGTGGCGGCCGGCCTCGTGGTGGCGCTCATCGCTGTGGCCGTCAGCGCCCGCCGGCAGCGCCAGGCCGCCACGGGAATCCTCGGCGGCGCGCGCGCGGAGGCCCAGCGCCTCCTGGCGGAGGCCGTGCGGGAGGGGGAGGCGGCCCGGGCGGAGGTGCTGGTGGCGGCCCGGATGGAGGCGCTCAAGCAGCGCGAGGATCTCGACCGGGAGGTGCAGCGGCGGCGCGAGGAGTGGGACCGGCTCGAGCGCCGGGCCGACGAGCGCGCCCGGCTGCAGGAGCGGAAGCTCGAAGAGCTCGAGGCCCGCGACCGGGGACTGGCCAAGCGCGAGGAGACGCTCGCTCAGCACGAGCAGGCGCTCCGGGGCCGCGAGGGCGAGGCCGACCGGCTGGCGGAGGCGCAGCGGGTCAAGCTGGAGCGGATCGCGGGCCTGAGCGCGGAGGACGCGCGGCGCGAGATCCTCCAGCGCGTGGAAGACGAGGCCCGCACCCAGGCGCAGGCGCTCGCGCGCGACATCCGGGAGCAGGCCAAGCGGGGCGCGGACCGCGACGCGCGGCGGATCATCTCCATGGCGATCCAGCGGATTGCCGCCGAGCACACGGCGGAGAGCACCGTGGCCGCGGTGGCGCTCCCGAGCGAGGAGATGAAGGGCCGCATCATCGGCCGCGAGGGGCGGAACATCCGGGCGTTCGAGACGGCCACCGGCGTCGACGTGATCATCGACGACACGCCCGACACGGTGAGCGTGAGCTGCTTCGATCCCATCCGCCGGGAGGTGGCGCGGCGCTCGCTCGAGGCGCTGATCCAGGACGGGCGGATCCATCCGGGCCGGATCGAGGAGATCGTGCTCAAGGTGCAGAAGGAGCTCGAGACCCAGCTCGTCGAACTGGGTGAGCAGGCGGCCTACGACACCGGCATCCACGGGATCCACCCCGAGCTGGTCAAGCTGATCGGGCGGATGCGGTATCGTACGTCCTACGGCCAGAACATCTACGATCACTCCAAGGAAGTGTCCTGGCTGGCCGGGATGATGGCGGCGGAGCTGCACCTGGACGTGGCGCTCGCCAAGCGGGGCGGACTGCTGCACGATGTGGGCAAGGTGCTGACGCACGACAACGAGGGGACGCACGTCGAGCTGGGCGTCGAGGTGGCGCGCCGCTACGGCGAGAGCGGCCCCGTGATCAACTGCATCCAGGCTCACCACGACGATGTGCCTCACGAGAGCGCGGAGTCGGTGCTGGTGCAGGCCGCCGACGCCATCAGCGGCGCCCGGCCGGGTGCCCGGCGCGAGGCCTTCGAAACCTACGTGAAGCGGCTCACCCGCCTGGAGGAGATCGCCAACGCGTTCCCGGGCGTGGAGAAGAGCAACGTGATCCAGGCCGGGCGCGAGGTGCGCGTGGTGGTGACGCCCGAGCGGATCGACGATGGCGCGGCCGCGCAGCTCTCGGAGAGCATCGCCCGCAAGATCGAGAACGAGCTGCAGTACCCGGGACAGATCAAGGTGGTCGTCATCCGGGAGACCCGAGCCGTGGATTACGCACGATGAGCGCACGGATTCTGGACGGAGTGCCCCTCGCGGACGCCATCCGCGCGGAGGTGGGGGCGGAGGTGAAGCGGCATCGGGCAGGCGGCCGCGCGCCGGGGCTCGCGGTGGTGATCGTCGGCGAGAACCCCGCCAGCCAGGTATACGTCCGGGCCAAGGGAAAGGCATGCGAGGAGGCCGGCATGCATTCGGAGACGGTGCGGCTGCCCGAGGCGGTCACCGAAGCGGAGCTGCTGGCCACCGTCGAACGGCTCAACCGGGATCCGTGCATCGACGGCTTCCTGGTGCAGCTCCCGCTGCCGAAGCACATCAACGGCGAGCGCGTGCTCAACGCGGTCGACCCGGCCAAGGACGTGGACGGATTCCACCCGGTCAACGTGGGCAAGCTCAGCATCGGCGACCCGACCGCGCTCAAGCCGGCCACGCCGTTCGGCGTGCAGCAGATGCTGATTCGCTCGGGCATCGAGACCCGGGGCGCCAACGCGGTGATCCTGGGCCGCTCGAACATCGTCGGCAAGCCGATGGCGAGCCTGCTCATTCAGCAGGGGACGGGCGGCGACGCGACCGTCACCATCTGTCATTCCAAGTCGCGCGACCTGCCGGGCATCTGCCGTACGGCCGACATCCTGATCGTGGCGATCGGCCGGCCGGAGTTCGTCACCGCCGACATGGTCCGGCCGGGCGCCACGGTCATCGATGTCGGGATCAACCGTGTGGACGACGCGTCGCAGCCCAAGGGCTACCGGATCGTCGGCGACGTGGCGTACGCGCCCGTGAGCGAAGTGGCCGGGGCCATCACGCCGGTGCCGGGCGGGGTCGGCCGGATGACGATCGCGATGCTGCTGCGGAATACCCTCCAGGCATTCGAGCAGGCCGGACGTAGATCCCGCGAGCACAGGGGCAGCGGGCCGCTCGAGCTCGAGCGGCCGCCACGTTGTCTGTGGTGTCCGGCCAAGAGCTCTCCCGGTCTGGAAACCCTCCGTGCCCTCCGTCTCTGTGCCTTTGGTGATACCGCTGCTCCCTTGATGCACTGACGCGTCTCTCGCCATCCCCCCCACCGACGACGTCTGGTCCGTCACGGCTCACGCGGCCGCCAAGCGGCGTGGTCGAGGGCGAGTCATGCCGCTCTGGGTGCGCGGCGAGGTCGTGCGGCTGCAAGGCATGGCCGAGCGGCCACTGGTACTTCAACCTGCGCGACGCCGCCAGCCAGGTGCGCTGCTGCATGTGGAAGCGGGACACGCCAGCGGGCCGGCACGCCGCCCGCCGACGGCACCGAGGTGTTCGTGCTCGGGCGGCCCGGCATCTACGAGGCCAAGGGCGAGTTCCAGCTCAACGTCAGCCGCATCTCGCCGACCGCGGCCATCGGCGCGGCGCAGCAGGAGCTCGAGCGGGTCAAGGCGCTGCTCCACCGGGACGGGCTGTTCGATCTGGACCGGAAGCGCGCCGCTGCCCGCGCTTCGCGGCCACCCTCGCCGTGGTCACCAGCACGGCCGGCGCCGCGCTGCACGACATCATCACCGTAGCCCGGCGCCGCTGGCCGTGCGCCCGGCTGCTCGTGATCGACGCCCGGGTGCAGGGCGACGGCGCCGTGGAGGCGCTGGTCCGCGCGCTCGGCTGGTCAACCGGCTGCCCGGCGTGGACTCTGCATCATCGGCCGCGGCGGCGGCGGCCGCGAGGACCTGGCCGCCTTCAACGCCGAGGCGGTCTGCCGCGCGCTCGCCGCCGTGCGGGTGCCGACCATCTCGGCCGTCGGCCACGAGACCGACATCTCGCTCACCGACCTCGTCGCCGACTGTGCGCGCCGCCACGCCGTCCGCCGCGGCCGAGCTCGGCGCTCGCCGACCGTCGCGAGGTGCGCCGGCAGCTCGACGAGCTCGCCGCGCGCCTGGCCGGCGGCGCTCGGCGGCCGGACCCGGCTCGCCACCGAGCGGCTCGAGCGCGCCGGCGACCGGCTGCAGGCCGCCATGGCCGCCGTGCTCGAGCGCCGGCGCCAGCCGCTCGCCCGCCTCGCGGCGCAGCTCGACGCGCTGAGCCCGCTCCGCGTGCTCGACCGCGGGTACGCCGTGCCGATCGGCGCGGACGGCCGACGTCCTCAAGCGCCGGGCGGATTTCGCCCCCGGCGCGCCCTTCACCCTGCGGGTGGCCGACGGCGGCGTCGCCGCCCGCGTGGAGCCCGCGATGACCACGCATCGCCGAGGACCTCGCCCGGCTCGAGGAGATCGTCCGCCGGCTCGAGGCCGACGACGTCGAGCTCGATGCCGCGCTCGGCCCTGTTCGAGGAGGGCGTGGCCCGGCTCCGCGCCGCGCGCGAGCGGCTGGCCGCGGCGGACCTCAAGGTGCAGACGGTGCTCGAGGAGGCCGACGGGGCGACCTCCGGCTGCAGCGACCTGCGATGGCCTGAGGCCGGCGCTCCGAGCGTCGGCCGATCGCAGCTGCTCGCGCCGAGGCCCGCGAGCCGCGACCGACGCGCTGCTCGGCGCCTGGGCCGAGCGGCTCCGGCGCGAGATCGGCGGCCGTCAGGGCGAGGCGCTCGCGCTACGCGCTCCGGACGCCCGGGCAAGCGGGTGCGCGCCGCGCTCGTGCTGGCGGCGTACCGCTCGGTCGGCGGGTCGTCGCCCGCCATCGCCGGCGTCGCGGCGGCGGTCGAGACCGTGCACGCCTATTCCCTGGTGCACGACGACCTGCCCTGCATGGACGACGACGACCTCCGCCGCGGCCGCCCCACCACCCACCGGCGGTTCGACGTCCCACGGCCACCCGCGTCGGCTTCCTGCTGGTGCCGGTGGCGGCCCGCGTGCTGGCGGCGGCGGCCGCGGGAGCTCGGGCTGCCGCCCGACGACGCTCGGGCGGATGGCGGCGGAGCTGTTCCAGGCCGGCGGAATCGAGGGCATGGTGGGCGGCCAGTGGCTCGATCTCGAGGCCGAGGGGCGGACGCTCACCCTCGCCGCAGCTCATCGCAGGTGCACCGCGGCAAGACCGGCGCGCTCATCCGCGCCTCGTGCACCCTCGGCGCGATCGCGGCGCGAGGCGGACCCGGCGCAGCGTGGCGGCGCTGACCGCGTTCGGCGAGGACGTCGGGCTCGCCTTCCAGATCGCCGACGACGTACTCGACTGCACCGGCACCAGCGAGGAGCTCGGCAAGACGGCCGGCCGGGACGCTCGAGCTCGCCAAGTCGACCTATGTGGGCCTGCTGGGCGTCGACGGGCGCGCGCAGCGAGGCCGAGCGGCTGGCCGCGCGCGGCGGTGGAGCACCTCGACCGGGCGGGGGTGCCCTCCGCGGCACTGGGGGCACTGGCGGGGTATATTGTGACAGGACAATCGTGAGTCATGCGGCTCGTGAGCCGCGAGCTGTTCGGCCCGACTCACGGCCCGCGACTCGCTGCTGCTCGGGATGACGGCCCACCACGCCACGACTCTACGACCCGACCGCCCATGACCCTCCTCTCCGCCATCCACGGCCCCGCCGACCTCAAGCGCCTGCGCCGGGACCAGCTGCCCGCAGCTGGCGCAGGAGATCCGCGAGCGCCTGATCGAGTGCGTCTCGCTCACCGGCGGCCACATCGGCGCGAGCCTCGGCGTGGTCGAGCTCAGCATCGCGCTGCTGTACGAGTTCGACTCGCCGACGGACAAGGTGGTCTGGGACGTGGGCCACCAGGCCTACGCCTGGAAGCTGCTCACCGGCCGCAACGACCCGTTTCCCACGCTGCGGCAGCGGGACGGCATCTCCGGCTTCCTCAAGCGGAGCGAGAGCGAGCACGACCAGTTCGGCGCCGGCCACGCCGGCACCGCGATGTCGGCCGCGCTCGGCATGGCCACCGCGCGCGACCTCCGGGGCAAGGCCACAAGGTGGTCGCCGTCGTGGGCGACGGGGCGCTGACCTGCGGGCTCTCGTACGAGGGGATGAACAACGCCGGCCACTCCGACCGCGACATCATCCTGATCGTGAACGACAACGGGATGTCGATCTCGCCCAACGTCGGCGCCATCAGCACGACGCTCGGCCGCATCGTGGCCGACCCGCGCACCAACCGGTTCCGCGAGAAGATCAAGGGGATGACGTTCGCGCTCGGCGGCGTCTTCGGCGAGGGCGTCGTGGAGTTCGCCAAGAACGTCGAGGAGAGCGTCAAGAACCTGTTCTCGCCGGGCATGCTCTTCGAGGAGCTGGGCTTCCGCTACTTCGGACCGATCGACGGCCACGACCTGCCCAAGCTCTGCGACACGCTGCGGTTCGTGCGCGGCATGACGGGCCCGCGGGTCATCCACGTGATGACCCAGAAGGGGAAGGGCTTCGCCTTCGCCGAGGACAACCAGGAGAAGTGGCACGGGCTCGCGGCCTACGATCCGGTCACCGGCGAGGCGCGGAAGAAGGCCAGCGGCCCGCCGACCTGGACCCAGGTCTTCGGCGACGGGCTCACCGCGCTGGCCGCCGAGCATCCCGAGCTGGTGGCGATCACCGCCGCCATGCCGAGCGGGCACCGGCACCAACATCTTCCAGAAGAAGTATCCGGGGCGGTTCTTCGACGTCGGCATCGCCGAAGGGCACGCCGTCACCTTCGCCGGCGGGCTCGCGACCCAGGGCATCCGGCCGGTGGTCGCGATCTACAGCACCTTCCTCCAGCGCGCCTACGACAACGTCATCCACGACGTCGCGGTGCAGCACCTGCCGGTGATCTTCTGCATGGACCGCGCGGGGCTGGTGGGCGAGGACGGCCAGACCCACATGGGCCTGTACGACATCGCCTACATGCTGGCGGTGCCGGGCATGACCGTGACCGCGCCCAAGGACGGCGACGAGCTGATCGGGCTGCTGCGGACGGCGCTGGCGCACACCGACGGCCCGTTCTGCACCCGCTACCCGCGCGACAAGGCGCCGGCCGAGCCGCGGCCCGCCGCGGAGATCCCGGCGGTGCCGTACGGGACCTGGGAGCAGCTCCGCGCCGGGCAAGGACGTCGCGATCCTGGCGGTCGGCACGATGGTGCAGCCCGCGCTGGCAGGCCGCCGAGCTGCTCGCGGCCGACGGCATCGACTGCGCGGTGGTGAACTGCCGCTTCCTCAAGCCGCTCGACCACGCCATGCTGGAGTCGCTGCTCGCAGGAGCACCGCATCCTGGTCACGGTCGAGGAGGGCACCATCGTGAACGGCTTCGGCGCCTATCTCGCCGAGACGCTGCAGACCACCCATCCCGAGGTGCGGGTCGTGGCCCTCGGCGTGCCCGACCGGCTGATCGAGCAGGCGCCCCGCGCCGAGCAGCTCGAGCTGTTCGGCCTCACCGCGCGCGGGCATCGCCCGGCGGATCACCGCGCTGCAGCACGAGGAGAGCCTCGAGGCGCGATGAAGGTCGGCGTCGTCGGCAATCCGCGGTACCCGGACCTCAAGGCGGTGCTCGAGCACGTGGCCGCGCAGGCGCCCGCCCGCGGGATCACGCTCTACACCGAGGACGCGGCTCGGCGCGTTCTGGAACCGCGAGGTGCCCGTCGTTCGAGGGCGTCGAGCTCGACGCGCTGCTCACCTTCGGCGGCGACGGCACGCTGCTCCGCGGCGCGCGGCTCTGCGGCGGCCGGGAGATCCCGATCCTCGGCGTCAACCTCGGCCGCGTCGGCTTCCTCACCACCGCCACGCGCGAGACGCTCGAGCCGGCGCTCGACGCGCTGGTGGCCGGCCGCTACGTCATCGAGCGGCGGCAGGCGCTGCAGGCCGCGATCAAGTGACGGCGACGGGCAACCAGCGCGTCAGCCAGATCGCGGTCAACGACGTCGCCGTGCACAAGGGCGGCGTCGCCCGCGTGGTGCGGGTCAACGTCTTCATCCAGGGCGAGAACGTCGGCCCCTACAGCGCCGACGGCATCATCGTGGCGACGCCGACCGGCTCGACCGCGTACAGCCTGAGCGCCGGCGGGCCGATCGTGGTGCCCGGCGTCGAGGCGATCGTCGTCACCCCGATCGCGGCCCACACGCTCGCCGTGCGTCCGCTGGTGGTGCCCGCCACGCTACCGCATCGTGATCGAGCCGATGGCGGGCTGGGCCGACGATCTGCTGGTGTCGTTCGACGGCCAGACCGGCAGCACGCTCGCGCCGGGCGAGAGCGTGGACGTTCGCCGCGCCGACCACCGCGTCTGTCTCATCCGCCTCGGCGGCGACGGGTTCTTCAGCCGGATGCGGCAGAAGCTGCACTGGGGCGACCTCTCGCGAGCGCGAGGCGGTGCGGCGATGCTCACCGAGCTCCGCGTCCGCGACCTCGCCACCATCGCCGACGTGACCCTCCATCTCGGCCCCGGCCTCAACGTGCTCACCGGCGAGACCGGCGCGGGGAAGTCGATGCTGGTGGACGCGCTGGCGCTGCTGCTCGGCGAGCGGGCGGCGAGCGGCAGCGTGCGGCCCGGCGCCGCGCAAGGCGATCGTCGAGGGCGCGTTCGAGGGCATCGACGCGACCACCCGGCGCGCGGATCGAGGCGCTCGGCCTCGACGTGGAGGACGGGCGGGTCGTCGTGCGGCGCGAGGTCTCGGCCGAAGGGCGGTCGCGCGCATGGGTGAACGGCAGCCCCACGACCGCGGCCGTCCTCGGGCAGCTGGGCGCGCTGCTGGTGGACCTCCACGGGCAGCATGAGACCCAGTCGCTGCTGCACGCCGACGCGCAGCGCGACATCCTCGACGCCTTCGCCCACGCGGAGGCCGAGCGCGGCGGCGGTGGCCGAGGCGCACGCGGCGCTGGCCGCGCTCCGGGCGGAGGAGGCGTCGCTCGCGCGCGCGGCGGGACGAGGTGCGCCGCCGGGCCGACTACCTCCGCCACGTGGTGCGCGAGATCGAGCAGGCCAGGCTCAAGCCGGGCGAGGACGAGGCGCTGCAGATCGAGGCCCGCCGGCTGAGCCAGGCCGGCGCGCTGGGCGAGCAGGCGCAGCGGATCGTGGACGCGCTCGAGGGGAGGCAGGGCAACGCGCTCGGCGCGCTGGGCGTGGCCGACCGCGCGCTCGCAGCCTGGAGAAGGCGG